>NZ_PXYH01000014.1 GCF_003012795.1 Zobellella taiwanensis | reverse complement strand
CCTTGGTGTTCGTCAAGCGGTTAAACCGAAGTTTTTACTGCTTGTTGACGTTGGCGTGTTGTGCCGTGTCAGTGAGGGCGCATTATAGGGAGCCGCCGGATTTGCGCAAGGGCTTTTTGGTGAAAAACGTCGCCCCAAGCACCGAATGCCGATTAACCCAGCAAACATACAGCTTAGCCACAGGGTTATGCACAGCATCAGTGCATCTGGTGCTGGCCATCCTGATTGATATTCTCCAAAGTCAGCTCCCGGAATGCCAATACCTGACCGCCATATTGACTGGCAAACTGCTCGGCGACAGTCTGCTGGCCGAAGCTGGCCAATGTCGGCCCCATGGCTCCGGTTCGGCTAGAACCTACAACATACCAAGCAGCTTCTGCGTCGATGAATTGTTCATCATCCGGCTCTTCCCAAGGGACAACGCTCATATCATGTACCCAAATTTGCTGACGTGCATGGCGATTCTCCGGATCCAGTGCCCAGTTCATCAAATCGCGGGTAGAGCAAAACTTGCGGACCTGCTCTTCGCCCTGCTCGTATGCCTCGCCTTTGGGACCGGGAAAACGGCTGATGACCATGCCACACAGATGGCATTCATCCCCCTGCTCTATCTCCACGGCACGCCTGGCCTGCTCCTCTATCCTATCTCCACAACCGGACAGCAGTAAGATGGGAAGCAGGAGCACGAATGCAAACAAACGCATAACTCAAATCCTTATCAAGGAACGTTGAAAAAGAAAACGGGCTAATAACATCAGCAGCAGTAGCCACAACAGCAGGCAGCCAAGGAGGCCACCCGAGCCCAAGGCAAGTTCGCTGCCCGCCACCATGACCCCACTTTTGACCTCACTGGAAGAAAGCAACTCCAGATTAAAGATACGGAAGATGTCCGCCGGATTGAACAACATCAAATAGGGCAACGAAGCGAAATCCAGCTGTTCGGGCAAGCCGATCAGCAGGCCCAGCATCAACAGGTCAAATACCACCACAAAGAAAAACCAAAGAATCAACGAGGCTCCCGCCGCCTTGCCCTTTTCACTGACCCAGGCGCTCAACACATAAGCCATGGCCAGAAAAATCCAGCCGAGCAGGATGGCCGATAATACCAAGGCGCTGAACAGCTTAAGAACCAGGCCGCTGTCCAGTTCAGGGGTCAGCAGCAGCAGTGTCAGGGCCGCACTGCCAAAACCCAGTCCAGTGGCGACCGCCAGCATCAACGCCTGCCCCATAAACTTGCCCACCAACAGTTGGCCGGGGGTGATGGGATAGGTCAGCAACAATAACAGGGTGCCCCGTTCAACCTCTCCGATCAGGGCATCATGCCCGAGCAGCAGGGCAATCAGCGGCAATATCACCACCGCCAGGCTGGCCAGGCTCGCCAGGGTGGATTCTATGGAGGTAAATCCCACCAAACCGGAGGCGACACCGCCGAAATAAGCCAGGCCGACAGCCAGTCCCCACAGCATCAGGGAAATCGCCAATATCCAGCGGTTACGCAATCCGTCCAACCACTCCTTACGGGCGATAATCAGTAGTATGGCCATCGGCGGCTCCGTAACAGATATGTTGATACAACTCGGGCAGGTTGGGCTGCTGCCAGTGGAAATCCTGAAGTCCGGGCAGACTACAGATGGCTTGAGCCAGCAGCTTTTGCTGCTCGGGAGGACTCTGTAAGGCCAACTGCCCCGGACTGGATTGGTAAACCAGATCTCGGCAGGACTCTGGCAACTGGGTTTCCAGGTTATCGCCGTAAAGTGTAAGGGTCACCGGCAAGCGGGACTCGGCGCGCAATTCAGCCAGACTGCCGGACGCCAGCAAGCGTCCTTGTCCCATCACGGCGATGCGATCCAGGTAGGGCTCAACGCCTGCCAATACATGGGAACAGAGGATGATGGCGCAGCCCTGCCGGCGCAGTTCGTCAATCTGCTCGTAAAAATCCCGGGTCGCCAGGGGATCCAGGCCAACGGTCGGCTCATCCAGCAGCAATATTCTGGGTTGACCCAACAGCGCCTGGGCCAGTCCCAGCCGCTGCCGCATCCCCTTGGAATAGGTTTTGACCCGACGCCCGGCTGCCTCTGCCAGCCCCAGGCGTTCCAGCAAGACCATGCCCTGTTTGGGCACCATGCCCTTGAGTCGGGCCAGGTAGCCGATGACTTCGGCGCCGGTTAATTGATCGTAGAAACTAACATTTTCCTGTAGAAATCCGATATGCCGACGCAGCTCCCGGAAAGCGTCCAAGGCAGGATCCTGATCCATCACCCTCACTTCCCCTGCATCGGGTCGCAACAGTCCCAGGATCAGCTTGATACTGGTGGTTTTGCCGGCGCCGTTATGGCCGAGCAGCCCAAGCACCTCACCGGACGACACCGCCAGCGATACCTGCTGCAGCGCCTTTTTGTCGGCGAACTGCTTACTGACCTGCCGTAAGCGGATAATGCTCATTGCTCCTCCTGTCGTACATGCCTTCGGGCAATGCCATCAGCGGGAATGAATCCCGCACTCCCGGCCCCTTGAATACCGGAAACTGTTGTTGAATCCAGCGTAACAGACTGACCACAGGTGCGTTCATCAGCCAGCGGGCCGCCGGATATTGCCATAGCACCCGATCCATGCCGTCATTGGGCTCGTGGGCAATGTCGCCCAGGCCGTCCTGGTTCAGATCCCAACCCTGATAGTCGCTCCAGAAGTTACCTCGACCATCGCGCGACCATTCCTGGGGACGATTGGAAACATAGCGGACCTGGGTCCGGTTGCCGACCAAGGCATTGTCGAAGATGCTGTTTTGTTCCGATCCGGCGGTCATGTGCAGGCCCAAATCACTGTGCCCCAGCCAGTTACCGCTGATTTCATTGCCCACGGCGTGATAGGCGAATAAAGCCTTGCCTTCCGCCCCCCTGGGGTTGAGCAGGCGGCTGTTGGCTTTGACGCCACTCACCCGGTTGTCGCTGATACGGGAATAAGTAATGTAATTCATCAGGATGCCGTAGTTCTCATCCTGCTCGGAAATATTGTCGACCACCGTTAATTGCCGTGATTGCATCAGGGCATAGCCGGTACGGGTCCGCCGGCTGTGGTTGCCGCTGACCTCGTTATGGTTGGAATACATATAGTGGATGCCGTAGCGTAGCTCGCTCAGCCGATTATCAATCAAACGGTTATGGTTGCTGTAGTCGATATAGATGCCGTCACGGGTATGACGAATACGATTACGGGCAACCTCGCTGTCACTGACGTTGAACAGGTGAATACCATTCCCCCTGTCCTGGGAACGCAACGTTTGATCACCACGGATGTCATTGTCGAGCAGCTGCAGTCCGCTCGCTCGGTCGGCCCAGATACCAAAACCCGGCCCTTGCAGGCGCAACCGGACAACAGCCGTGCCATGAGCCCGTTCACTGATAAAAACGCCCGCATCCAGGGCGCCCAAATCCCGGCCCCAGTTGCGCACGTCAAGATCGGATACCCGGATGCCCGGGGCATCCAGATAAAGGCCGTGACCCTGGCCACCGGCATCGATCACCGCCCCCTTCTCCCCTTTCAGGATGAGCGGACGAGCAATTCGCAACGCCGGATACACGCCGGCGGCCAGCACCACGGTTTCCCCTTCGGCCAGTTGCTCCAGCCCGGCCACGGAGGCCGGCGTCAGCCGAACCTCCGCCGCCAGCGGCCAGGCAAGCCATAACAGCAATAGCCATAGCCTGTTCATGCCACGCCTTATGCCGGCTCGACGAACATGCGACCAACCATTTCCATGTGCAGGGCATGACAGAACCAGTTGCAGTAGTACCAATGCACCCCGGGTTTATCTGCCACAAAAGTGATGGAAGAGGTCTGCTGGGGGCTGATCTCCATGCTCACGCCGTGGTTAACCATGCAAAAGCCGTGGCTCACATCCTCGATCATGTCCAGGTTGGTCACCACCACGGTGACTTCATCACCCTGCTTGACAGTGAACTCCTGAATACCGTAGGTCGGCGCCACCGAGGTCATGTAGACCCGCACCTTATTGCCGTCTCGGATCACCTTGTTGTCCCGCTCCAGGGTCACGCCATCCTTGGCCGCCATGGCCACGGTATCAGCGAAGAAGGGGTCGTTACGATCCCATATTTTCTTGGGATTGAGCATGTTGCGCTTGATCAGGATACAGTCGTGGGGCTCGGCAAAGGTAGGACCATCGTGCACCAGCTTCATCTCTTCGCCGGAGATGTCGATCAACTGATCGTTTTCCGCATGCAGCGGTCCCACCGGCAGGAAGCGATCCTTGGAGAACTTGCACAATACCACCAGCCATTTACCGTCCGCATCCCTCGCCTCGGTATGGGAGGCATGGTTGTGGCCGGGCTGGTACTGTACATCCAGCTTCTGGCGGATATAGTTGACATCCTCACCATTGTAGGCCTTCACGGCATCGGCCATGTTCCATTTCACCACCTGGCTGTCGATAAAAAGAGTGGTGTAGGCGTTGCCGCGACCATCGAAGGTGGTATGCAGCGGCCCCAGGCCCAATTCCGGCTCGGCGGCAATGACGGCACGGGGGTCGTCGAATTTGTCTTCGAACAGATCGTCCAGTTTGGCAATCTCGATCATGGAGACGGTCGGCGACAGCTTGCCGTTGGCGATAAAGTACTTGCCGTCGGGCGAAGTATTGAGACCATGGGGATTTTTCGGCACAGGTATATAGCGGGTCAGCGCCGAACCCTTGCGGCCGTCCAGCACCGGTACCTTGGAGTCCCCCAGGGTGGTGAAATTGCCGGCCTTGATCGCCGCTTCGATACGGGGAATATTGAATACTGTTACCCAGTCCCGCTCGTTGCGCATCATGCCGCCCAGATCAGTGGCACCTTCCGAGTTGTAGCAGGTGGAGGCGGCATACTTGCCGGTGTAGCAGGCATCGGTATTATCCAGGTTGCCGTCGACGATGACCTGGAAAGCTACCTCCATGGTCTCGGCATCAACGGCGTTGAACATGGTGAATTTTTCGGCGGCATCCAGGTTTTTCAGGTTGCTGCCATCGTTCGGATGGGGAATGATGAATTCGGCATTGCAGAACACGTACTGGGTGTGGGGCACCTTCTGCAGACGCAGTCCATGGATGGCCTGCACATTGGGGATGGTGACCATCTTGTCGCATTTCATGATATCCAGCCGGATACGCGCCACTCGACTGTTAGCTTTATCATTGATAAACAAATATTTACCGTCGTAGTGGCCATCGGTCATGGAGATATGGGGATGGTGGCAGTCTCCGTTGAGGTACTTGCTGCTCTCTCCCATGATCCGCTTGCTTTCGTCGGTTAGCCCCCAGCCGGTAGCCGAGTCCACGTTGAACACCGGGATGCGCATCAGCTCACGCATGGAAGGAACGCCCAGTACCCGCACCTCTCCCTGGTGGCCGCCGCTCCAGAAACCGTAGTATTCATCCAGCTCACCGGGAGCCACATGGGCATTTTGCGCCGCCGCCGCCGCCAGTGCGGGAGACGAGGCCAGGCTCAGGCCACCGCCAGCGGCGGCCGTAGCCAGCAGGGCGGATGAGCCCCCCAGGAACAGGCGCCGGCTCAGTTTGACATGCTCGCTCAGCTCTTCATGTTGGTCATGCTTGCTCATTAGACTCTCCTTGTAGTCCTGTGGTATCCACGTTAGTGATCTTGATGCGAGCCGCTTCCCGCTCCAGCTCGCGCTGGCGGCGTTTCTTGGCTTTCATGACCAGTGGCGGACACTTGCGTTGGTTGTAGTAGGTAACTTGGCAATCCAGGCAATGATGGCATTCGTTGGCGTTGATACGCCCGTCCGGATGGATGGCCTGGACTTCACACTCCTTGGCGCACAATTGGCAAGGCGTGCCACATTCCTGCCGGCGCTTGAGCCAGTCGAACAGCCGCAGCCGGGCCGGTACGGCAAGCGCAGCACCCAGGGGGCAGATATAGCGGCAGTAGGCCTTGCGTACAAACAGTGACAGCACCACCCAGCCCAGGGCATAGGCCACATAGCCCCATTCGCGCATAAAGCGCAGCGTCATGGCCGTTTTGAACGGCTCCACTTCCGCCGCCTGCTCTGCCAGGGCCAGAGACTGTAAAGACAGTCCGAACAGGCCCAATAAAATCAGATACTTGAGCGCCCACATCCGCTCATGCAGAGCAAAAGGTACCGTGAACTGTTTTATTTTCAGCTTGCGTGCAGCTTCGTTGACCAGCTCCTGCAGGGCACCGAAGGGACAGAGCCAGCCGCAGAAGATGCCCCTGCCCCATAGCAACAGGGTAAGGGCGACGAAACTCCACAGGATGAACATCATGGGATCAAGCAGGAAGGAGGACCACTGGAAGCCGGTAAAGAGGGAGTGCAGGAAGGTAAATACATTCACCACCGACAACTGGGCCAGGCTGTACCAGCCGATGAAGAAGAGCGTGTAGCACAAATAGCCGATACGGATCCGGTGCAACAGGGTCGGATGCTGCACCAGCCAATCCTGCAGAAATAAAATGATCACCAGCACCACCAGGCCCACAGCCAGTACCGCAAGCTGCACGGCCTTGTGCTGCCAGACACTGACCCACAAGGGTGTCTCGTCTTCTTCCCAGTCCGTTGCAGCGGTATGTTGTGGTGCCGGCAGGTTCAGGTAGGCATCGGGCAGCTGGTAGTCGGCATAAAAGCTGGTGAATTCGCTGTCCAGCGCCCCAACCTGACGGCGTACCATCAGTTCAAATTGCCAGGGGCGGGTCAAGTCCAGGCTGTTGGCCCGGGCAATAAAAATGGCCAGCTCGCCAAATTCGGGCGTATCTTCGGCCAGCAGATCCGACGGCGCCAGGCGCTGGTAATCCATATCACGGAAGGCGATTTCCTCTGCATCCTGCCACAGCCGGATACGGTCGAAAATACCACCGCGCACAAAGCCGTTACCACGGAAACTGTAATCACTGTTGGCCACCACCAGCACCGGCTGATCACCGGGCTCCAGGCTCGCCATCAGGCGATCGTATTGCTGCTGGCCCAGCAGGTTGATACCGGCGTCCGCCATGCCCAGGGGCGCGAAATAAAGCTCCATGAACGCCTGTTCCGGCTCGGCCGGCGGCGTACGCGACGCCGCTCGAGTACCAGCAAAAGCCTGCTCCACCTCGCCCTGGGTGAGATGCAGGCGGCGGATCAGTTGGCGGTCTCTCAGTTCATTCCAGTCACGCTCTTGCCACTGGTTGTTCAGGGTCACGGCCTCACCGGCAAGATCGGGAGCGGACTGAATATCCCCCTGGGCCAGAGACGCCTTAGCCGAGCGCAACGCCCGCATGATGGTCTGGTTAATGACCATAACCGTTACCGTAGCTCCGGTAACGCCATCCACCGAATGAATATCGTCACGCCGGGACAAACCGACCTGTACCCGTTCACTGGCCTCGATTCCCCGGTACTGATCGACAAATTCGGTCAGCTTGATCTCGGGAATGCCAATCAGCAATATCGGCTCATGGTGTTCAACCACGCGGCTTTGTTCCAGTCTGCCCTGTTCATCCATTACCAGCAGCAGCTCCACCGGTTTACCCGAATAGGCGGGGATATCGGCGAACTGTCGGGTCAGGAAGGCATAGCGGGCCGGCTGCCCGGCCCTGTTGATATGCCAGCCGGCAAAGGGTTGACTAACGGGGACGATCTCGGCTCCGGGATACCAGTCGGCCAACTGCTCGACAGGATCAGGGCCTTCAGCAGCCTGCACCAGGGCAGTGGCGGCGAGAAACAACAGGAAAACCAGGCTCCGTAGTACTGACATAAGGCTGCCTATAACTTACATTTTAATTGCAAAATAATGCTGCAAAAGAGTCCGTTGGTGCTTGATCCAGATCAGGTACAGTAAAGAGGTATAGCAGAGAAGAGGGATTCGGGTGGGAATATGCGGGAAAGAAAAAGCCGGGCGAACCCGGCTTTTGATTTTTTATTCTTCAGAAGCGGCTGCTTCTGTGGCTTCAACGTCGCGACCTACCAGCTCGATATAAGCCATAGGGGCGTTGTCGCCAGCACGGAAACCGCACTTCAGGATGCGGGTGTAACCACCCGGACGCTCCTGGTAGCGGGGTCCCAGTTCGTTGAACAGCTTGCCAACCACTTCGCTGTCGCGAGTGCGGGCAAATGCCAGGCGACGGTTAGCAACACTGTCGCTCTTGGCCAGTGTGATCAGAGGTTCAACCACACGACGCAGCTCTTTAGCCTTGGGCAGAGTCGTCTTGATAACTTCATGACGAACCAAGGAGCTGGCCATGTTGCGGAACATGGCCTGACGGTGGCTGCTGTTCCGGTTCAGTTGACGACCACTCTTACGATGGCGCATGACCTAATCCTTCCTAACTAAATCGGTAAAACCCGTGAT
This sequence comes from Zobellella taiwanensis, assembly GCF_003012795.1. Lineage (GTDB taxonomy): Bacteria > Pseudomonadota > Gammaproteobacteria > Enterobacterales > Aeromonadaceae > Oceanimonas > Oceanimonas taiwanensis. The sequence goes on along the minus strand of NZ_PXYH01000014.1, from coordinate 88,212 downwards.
CCGGTTTATTCATCAGCGATGCTGGCAGGCGGCCAGTTCTCCAGGCGCATGCCCAGAGACAAACCACGAGACGCCAACACGTCCTTAATCTCGGTAAGAGATTTTTTACCCAGGTTGGGAGTCTTGAGCAGCTCCACCTCGGTACGCTGTACCAGATCACCAATGTAATGGATCGCTTCTGCCTTCAGACAGTTCGCAGAACGAACAGTCAGTTCCAGATCGTCGACAGGACGCAGCAGTATGGGATCGAACTCAGGCTTGTCTTCCTTCTCTTCCGGCTCGCTGACGTCACGCAGATCCACAAAAGCTTCCAATTGCTCGGCCATGATGGTGGCCGCACGACGGATGGCTTCTTCCGGATCCAGGGTGCCGTTGGTCTCCATGTCGATAACCAGCTTGTCCAGATCGGTACGCTGTTCAACACGGGCCGCCTCTACATTGTAGGCGATACGAACCACGGGGCTGTAGGCCGCGTCCAGCAACAGGCGTCCAATAGGACGCTCGTCGTCTTCGGTGTGGGCACGGGCAGCAGCAGGAATATAGCCGCGGCCGCGCTGCACTTTGAGACGCATGCTGATTTCGGCCTCATCCCCTGTCAGATGACAGATGACATGGTCTGGGTTAACGATCTCGACGTCATCACCATGGGTGATGTCGCCTGCAGTGACGGGACCTGCACCAGTTTTGGTCAGTGACAGGGTAACTTCGTCCTTGCCTTCCAGCTTGATGGCAACCTCTTTGAGGTTGAGCAGGATTTCCAGGATATCTTCCTGGATACCTTCCTTGCTGCTGTATTCATGCAATACACCGTCGAGTTCAACTTCGGTGATGGCACAGCCCGGCATGGAAGAAAGCAGAATACGACGCAGCGCATTACCCAATGTATGACCAAAGCCACGCTCCAGCGGCTCGAGAGTCACTTTGGCATGAGTCGGGCTGATCTGTTCGATATCAACCAGACGCGGCTTAAGAAAATCTGTTACAGAACCCTGCATTGTGTCCTCTCTTAGAAGCCGGCTTTACTTGGAGTAAAGCTCGACGATCAGCTGTTCGTTAATCTCGGCAGACAGGTCGCTACGCTCAGGCAGGCGCTTGTAGGTGCCTTGCATGTTGGTAGCATCAACCTCTACCCAAGTCGGCTTTTCACGTTGACCGGACACTTCCAGAGCGGCTTTGATCCGGGCTTGCTTCTTGGCCTTCTCACGAACGCTGACGACGTCCTCGGGAGAAACTTGGAAGGAAGGAATGTTGACAACCTTACCGTTCACCAGGATAGCCTTGTGGCTGACCAGCTGACGAGACTCGGCGCGAGTGGCACCAAAACCCATGCGGTAAACGACGTTGTCCAGACGACCTTCCAGCAGCTGCAGCAGGTTCTCACCAGTGTTGCCTTTCAGGCGGGCAGCTTCTTTATAGTAGTTGCGGAATTGCTTTTCCAGCACGCCATAGATACGACGAACTTTTTGCTTTTCACGCAGCTGTACACCGTAGTCGGACAGGCGCGGCTTGCGGGCGCCATGTTGACCGGGTGCGGTATCAATTTTACATTTTGAATCGATCGCGCGAACGCCTGACTTCAGGAAGAGGTCAGTGCCCTCGCGACGGCTCAGCTTGAGCTTGGGACCCAGATATCTTGCCATGTTCTTTCTCCAACTATCCTACAAGAAGGGTTATACGCGACGCTTCTTGGGAGGACGACAACCGTTGTGCGGGATGGGAGTCACATCGGTGATGTTGGTGATGCGGAAACCCGCAGCATTCAACGCACGGATGGATGACTCACGGCCCGGACCCGGACCTTTCACCATTACTTCCAGGTTTTTAACACCGTATTCCTTGGCAATCTCACCGGCGCGTTCGGCGGCTACCTGAGCAGCGAACGGGGTGGACTTGCGGGAACCACGGAAACCTGAACCACCGGCGGTCGCCCAGGACAGGGCATTACCCTGACGGTCGGTAATGGTTACTATGGTGTTGTTGAAAGATGCATGAACGTGGGCAATGCCATCGCTCACCTGCTTTTTGATGCGCTTACGTGCATTACGAGCCGGAGTTTTAGCCATGATCTACCTTCCCGTTATTTCTTGATCGGTTTACGAGGACCTTTACGCGTACGGGCGTTGGTCTTGGTGCGCTGACCGCGAACGGGTAGGCTGCGACGATGACGCAAACCTCGGTAACAACCCAGGTCCATCAGACGCTTGATGTTCATGGAGACTTCGCGACGCAGGTCACCTTCTACGGTGAACTTAGCCACTTGCTCACGCAGAGATTCTACCTGAGCTTCATCCAATTCTTTAATTTTCACATCCTCAGCGATACCGGCTGCAGCACAAATGGCTTTAGAGCGGGTACGGCCGACGCCATAAATAGCAGTCAAAGCAATGACGGCATGTTTATGGTCAGGAATGTTAATGCCAGCGATACGGGCCACTATGCACTCCTACATACTTAAAAATAATAAGCCATTACAAAGCCCGTCTAGGATACGTAATGACTACACATACACCCAACAAAGGTGGCTGGCCACTTTAGCCAGCCTGCCTTCAATTTTCAAGCTAAATCGTAACTTTTTTAACCTTAACCCTGGCGCTGCTTGTGCTTGGGGTCAGAGGTGCAGATCACGCGGATAACGCCGTGACGCTTGATGATCTTGCAGTTACGGCAAATAGCCTTAACGGAAGCACGGACTTTCATTGCTTAACTCCGTAAATAACCGAACCTTAACGGTTGTAGCCCTTCAGGTTCGCTTTTCTCAGGACATCGCCATACTGATGAGACATCATGTGGGTTTGCACCTGAGCCATGAAATCCATGATGACGACCACAATAATTAACAGCGAGGTTCCGCCAAAGTAAAACTGGACGTTCCAGGCTGTCATCAGGAACTGTGGAACCAGACAGATAAAGGTAATGTACAGGGCACCGACCAGGGTCAGGCGAGTCATCACTTTATCGATATAGCGCGCTGTCTGCTCACCCGGGCGGATCCCCGGAATGAAGGCACCACTCTTCTTCAGATTGTCTGCTGTCTCGCGCGGGTTGAACACCAGCGCGGTGTAGAAGAAGCAGAAGAAGATGATGGCAGCGGCATACAACATCACATACAACGGCTGGCCGGGCTGCAGCGTGAGCGACAGCTCCTGCAGCAGGTTGGCAAACCACCCTTCACCCTGACCGAACCAGGAGGCTACGGTTCCCGGGAAGAGAATGATGCTGGATGCAAAAATCGCTGGAATAACCCCCGCCATGTTCACTTTCAAGGGCAGGTGTGTACTCTGTGCCGCAAAAACCTGGCGACCCTGTTGGCGCTTGGCGTAGTTCACCACAATGCGGCGCTGGCCACGCTCAACAAAGACCACGAAGTAGGTTACCGCAAACACAATCACGGCCAGCAGCAACAGCAACAGAATGTGCAATTCCCCCTGACGCGCCTGCTCTGCCGTGGCACCGATGGCCGAAGGCAAACCGGCAACAATACCCACGAAGATAATCAACGAGATACCATTGCCAATGCCTCGTTCGGTAATCTGCTCACCCAACCACATCAAAAACATGGTACCGGTGACCAGGCTCACCACTGCCGTAAAATAGAAACCGAAACCCGGATTGATCACGAGCCCCGGCATCATGTTCGGCAGACCGGTGGCGATACCGATGGCCTGGATGGTGCCCAGAACCAACGTACCATACCGGGTATACTGACTGATCTTGCGACGGCCTGATTCACCTTCCTTCTTAAGCTCGGCCAAGGCGGGGTGAACCACAGTCAGCAGCTGGATGATAATGGACGCAGAAATATACGGCATTATCCCCAGCGCCAGGATGGACGCTCGTTCCAGAGCGCCACCACTGAACATGTTGAACATTTCAATGATGGTGCCCTGTTGTTGCTGGAACAAGTCGGCAAGTACGGCGGCGTCAATACCAGGAATAGGCACGTAAGAGCCGGCACGGAACACGATAATCGCGATCAGAACGAAAAGCAGACGGCTTTTCAGTTCACTCAGCCCGCCCTGTGCGTTTTTAGCTTCTAATCCTGGTTTCTTGGCCATAGTACTTATTATTCCTCGATTTTCCCGCCGGCGGCTTCGATGGCGGCACGGGCACCCTTGGTGACACCGAGACCAACCACAGTCACTTGACGGTCAATGGTACCGGACAGTACAACCTTGGCAAACTGGATGTTCTTGGTAACCAAGCCAGCTTGCTTAAGGGTGTTCAGATCCACCACTTCACCTTCAACTTTCGCCAGTTCACTCAGGCGGACTTCGGCGCTGACCAGGGCCTTGCGCGAAGTAAAACCAAACTTCGGCAGACGCTGTTTCAGCGGCATCTGACCGCCCTCAAAACCGTTACGAACCTTGCCACCGGAGCGGGATTTTTGACCCTTGTGGCCGCGGCCACCGGTCTTGCCCAAACCGGAACCGATACCACGACCTACGCGCTTGGCGGAAGGCTTGGAGCCGGCGGCAGGAGACAGAGTATTCAAACGCATGCGATTACTCCTCAACCTTAACCATGTAGTAAACCTGGTTGATCATACCGCGTACACAAGCTGTATCTTCCAGCTCAACGGTGTGACCGATGCGACGCAGACCCAGGCCACGCAGCGTTGCCTTATGCTTAGGCAGACGGCCGATGGAGCTACGAGTCTGAGTTACTTTTACAGTCTTGTTAGCCATGGCGCATTACCCCAGTATTTCGTCAACGCTCAGACCACGCTTGGCAGCGACTTGCTCGGGCGACTTCATATGAGTCAGAGCGTCGATGGTAGCGCGAACTACGTTGTTCGGGTTGGTGGAACCGTAGGTCTTGGCCAGCACGTTGTGCACGCCAGCCACTTCCAGGACGGCGCGCATGGCACCACCGGCGATGATACCGGTACCCTCGGAAGCGGGCTGCATGAACACGTTGGAGCCAGAGTGGCGACCCTTGACCGGATGGAACAGGGTGCCGTTGTTCAGACCAACGGTACGCATGTTGCGGCGAGCCTGCTCCATCGCCTTCTGGATGGCGGCGGGAACTTCACGGGCTTTGCCGTAACCAAAACCAATGCGACCGTTACCGTCACCTACCACAGTCAATGCGGTGAAGGAGAAGATACGACCACCTTTAACGACTTTTGATACACGGTTGACTGCAATGAGCTTCTCTTGCAGTTCACCGGCTTGAGCTTCGATTTTTGCCATTTTCGACTCCACCCTTAGAACTGAAGACCAGCTTCACGAGCAGCAGCGGCCAGAGCGGCTACACGACCGTGATATTGGAAACCGGAACGGTCGAAAGCGACGTTGGTCACGCCCTTTTCGAGTGCACGCTCGGCGACGGTTTTACCGACCAGCGCGGCGGCATCGATGTTACCGGTGTATTTCACCTGTTCGCGCAGTGACTTTTCCACGGTAGACGCGGAAGCCAGTACGGCAGAACTGTTCGGTGCAATAACCTGTGCATAGATGTGGCGCGGAGTACGGTGAACCACCAGGCGAGTCGCACCCAGTTCCAGCATCTTTTTGCGTGCTTTGGTAGCACGGCGGATACGAGCTGCTTTTTTGTCCATAGTGTTACCTTACTTCTTCTTAGCCTCTTTGCTGCGGACCTGTTCGCCGAAATAGCGAACACCTTTGCCTTTGTAGGGCTCGGGCTTGCGGTACGCACGAATATTGGCAGCAACCTGACCAATCAGCTGTTTGTCGGCAGACTTGAGAACGATCTCGGTCTGGGACGGACACTCAGCGGACACGCCTTCAGGCAGTGCATGCTCAACCGGATGAGAGAAACCCAGAGACAGTGCGATAGCATTGCCTTTCATCTGAGCGCGATAACCTACACCAACCAGCTGCAGCTTGCGTTCGAAGCCTTGGGTAACACCGATAACCATGTTGTTGACCAGGGCACGGGCAGTACCGGCCTGGGCATTGGCGTTGGCCACGTTTTCACGCGGGGCAAACTTCAACAGGTTGTCTTCCTGGCTGATTTCAACAGCAGCATTGAGGGTACGATTCAGAGTACCTTTGCTACCCTTGATGGTAATTTCCTGGCCGTTCAACGCCACTTCTACGCCGGCAGGAATTTCGATAGGTGCCTTAGCAACGCGGGACATATCTACTCCTTAAGCAACGTAGCAGATGATCTCACCACCCATACCGGCTTTACGCGCGGCACGGTCGGTCATCACACCTTTAGACGTGGAAACGATAGCCACACCCATGCCTGCCATGACTTTCGGCAGTTCGTCGCGCTTCTTATAGATGCGCAGACCGGGGCGGCTGACGCGCTGGATCATTTCAACCACCGGCTCACCCTGGAAGTACTTCAGAGTCACTTCCAGTTCGGCTTTGGTTTCACCAGCAACTTTATAGTCAGTGATATAACCTTCTTCCTTCAGGACCTTGGCAATCGCCACTTTGACCTTGGAAGAGGGCATGGTGACAGCAACTTTGTTGGCTGCCTGACCGTTGCGGATGCGGGTCAGCATATCCGCGATCGGATCTTGCATGCTCATTGTGTATTACTCCCGTGTTCGCTTACCAAGAAGCCTTCTTCAGGCCCGGAATTTCACCCTTCATCATCAGTTCGCGCACCTTGATGCGGCTCAGACCGAACTTCCGCAGGAAACCGTGCGGACGACCGGTGATGTTGCAGCGGTTACGCTGACGAGAGGGGCTTGCGTCACGGGGCAGTTGCTGCAGTTTCAGCACCGCATCCCAACGATCTTCGTCAGAAGTGTTGACGTTGGAGATGATGTCTTTCAGTGCCTGACGCTTGGCTGAATACTTCTCAGCCAGTTTTGCGCGCTTGACTTCGCGAGCTTTCATTGATTGTTTTGCCATAACCCTACACCTTACTTACGGAATGGGAAGTCAAAGGCAGCCAGCAGAGCACGACCTTCTTCGTCTGACTGGGCAGTGGTGGTGATGGTGATGTCGAGACCACGCACACGATCTACCTTGTCATAATCGATTTCAGGGAAAATGATTTGCTCGCGTACACCCATGGAGTAGTTACCACGACCATCGAACGACTTAGGGTTCAGGCCACGGAAGTCACGGATCCGGGGGATAGAGATGCAAATCAGACGCTCCAGGAATTCCCACATGCGCTCGCCGCGCAGAGTTACTTTACAACCAATGGGGTAGCCTTCACGGATTTTGAAGCCAGCAACGGATTTACGAGCTTTGGTGACCAGCGGCTTTTGACCGGAAATGGCGGCCAGATCGGCAGCGGCATTGTCCAGGATCTTTTTATCAGCCAGGGCTTCACCCACACCCATGTTCAGGGTGATTTTCTCAATCCGAGGGACTTGCATGATAGTCTTGTACCCGAACTGGCTCATCAGTTCTTTTACTACAGTTTCTTTGTAGTAATCATGCAGTTTCGCCATCGTATAAACTCCAATTACTTCACAAGTTCGCCGGTGGATTTGAAGAAGCGGACTTTCTTGCCGTCTTCAATCCGGAAACCTACGCGGTCAGCTTTGCCGGAGGCAGAGTTGAACAGCGCAACGTTAGATACGTCAATCGGTGCTTCCAGGTCGATGATACCGCCAGCCTGACCCAGTTGGGGCACGGGCTTCTGGTGTTTCTTGACCAGGTTGATACCTGAGACGATAACCTTACCTTCCTGGGTCAGGACCTTGGTGACAGTGCCACGCTTGCCCTTGTCCTTGCCGGTAAGAATGATGACTTCGTCATCGCGACGGATTTTTGCTGCCATCGTTGACTCCTTACAGTACTTCAGGTGCCAGTGAAACAATCTTCATGAACTTCTCAGAGCGAAGTTCACGAGTCACCGGACCAAAAATACGAGTACCGATCGGCTGGTGATTGTTGTTCAAAATCACGGCCGCATTACGGTCGAAACGGATGACAGAGCCGTCCGGACGACGAACGCCTTTACGAGTGCGTACGACCACCGCGTTCATTACATCACCTTTTTTAACCTTACCGCGCGGAATTGCTTCCTTGACGGTAACTTTGATGATGTCGCCGATGCCGGCGTAGCGGCGGTGCGAACCACCCAGGACCTTAATACACATTACGCTGCGCGCACCGGAGTTGTCGGCCACGTCCAGCATACTTTGCATTTGGATCATGTTAGTGCTCCGCTAAAGTGACTACTTTAAAACCCTTATTCGGGATATGTTGGCTGCCAAAGAAGGCGCGGCATTATAGCACCGCCAATCCAGAAAAGGTAGTGTAAAAAACAAACGGCCCATCGCTGGGCCGTTTGACCGGGTAAGTATACCAGAGATCGTCAGGCTTTCACCGGACGCTCAATGATTTTTACCAGGGTCCAAGACTTGGTCTTGGAGATCGGGCGGCACTCGCGGATGGTCACGACGTCGCCGGTCTTGCACTCATTGTTCTCGTCATGAACGTGCAGCTTGGTAGTACGCTTGATGTACTTCCCGTAGATCGGGTGTTTCACGAAGCGGTTGATAGCCACAGTGATGGACTTGTCCATCTTGTCGCTGACTACACGGCCCTGCAGAGTACGAATGGTTTGTTCGCTCATCTTAGGCACCTGCCTTTTGGTTCAGAACAGTCTTCACACGCGCGATGTCGCGGCGTACCTTTTTGAGGTTGTGGGTCTGAGCCAGTTGGCCAGTGCTCGCTTGCATGCGCAGGTTGAACTGCTCGCGCAGCAGGCCCAGCAGCTCCTGGTTCAGTTCTTCAACACTCTTTTCACGCAGATCTTGTGCTTTCATCACATCACCGTCCGAGTTACGAAAGTGGTCCTAACCGGCAGCTTGGCAGCCGCCAGTGCAAAGGCTTCGCGAGCCAGTGACTCAGGTACACCGTCCATCTCGTACAGGACACGACCCGGCTGGATCTGGGCGACCCAGTACTCCACGTTACCCTTACCTTTACCCATACGAACTTCGAGGGGCTTTTCGGTAATGGGCTTGTCCGGGAAAATACGGATCCAGATCTTGCCTTGACGCTTGACGTGACGAGTCATCGCACGACGCGCTGCTTCGATTTGGCGAGCAGTGATGCGTCCACGCGTGGTCGCCTTCAGACCAAAGGAACCGAAGGAAATCAGGTTGCCTGAGGTCGCCACACCGCGGTTACGGCCTTTGTGGACTTTACGGAATTTTGTACGTTTCGGTTGCAACATGTCCGAGTCTCCTTACTTACCGCGGCCTTTGCGCTTGGGTTTGGCCGGGGCTTGCGGCTCTTGGGCAACGGCTTGCAGGCCACCCAGTACCTCACCCTTGAAGATCCAAACCTTTACGCCAATGATGCCGTAAGTGGTAGATGCTTCAGAAGTTGCATAGTCGATGTCGGCACGCAGGGTGTGCAGGGGCACACGACCTTCACGGTACCATTCGGTACGCGCGATTTCAGCGCCGCCCAGACGACCGCTCACTTCCACCTTGATGCCTTTGGCGCCGATGCGCATGGCGTTTTGAACCGCGCGCTTCATGGCGCGACGGAACATCACGCGGCGCTCCAGCTGGGAGGCGATAGAATCGGCAACCAGCTGACCGTCCAGCTCAGGCTTACGCACTTCGGAAATGTTGATCTGAGCAGGTACGCCGGCCAGGTTGGCCACGTGCTTGCGCAGTTTTTCCACGTCTTCGCCTTTCTTGCCGATCACGACGCCGGGACGAGCAGTGTGAATGGTCACACGGATGCTCTTGGCCGGACGCTCGATCACGATCCGAGAAACGGAGGCGTTTTTCAGTTCCTTATTCAGGTACTGACGCACTTGAAAATCGCTGTGCAGGTTGTCAGCGAAGTCCTTGGTATTCGCAAACCAGGTCGAGTTAAAAGGCTTGGTGATCCCTAAGCGAATACCATTCGGGTGTACTTTCTGGCCCATTGCTTATCTCCTAGCCTCTTAGCGGTCGGACACAACCACAGTGATGTGGCTGGTACGCTTCATGATACGGTCCGCGCGGCCCTTGGCACGAGGACGAATACGCTTCATGGTGGGACCCTCGTCAACGAAGATCTTGGCCACTTTCAGCTCATCGATATCCGCACCTTCATTGTGCTCGGCATTGGCAATGGCAGATTCCAGAACCTTTTTGACCAGAACGGCAGCCTTTTTCGGGCTGAAAGCCAGGACATTCAGTGCCTTGTCTACGGACAGGCCGCGAACTTGATCGGCTACCAGGCGCGCCTTCTGGGCAGAAGTACGAGCAAAGCGGTGTTTAGCTATAGCTTCCATCTGTTACCCCTTAACGCTTCTTGGCCTTCTTATCGGCGGCATGACCGCGATAAGTACGAGTCGGTGCAAATTCACCCAGCTTGTGACCGATCATTTCATCGGAAACGTAGACAGGTACGTGCTGACGACCATTATGGACAGCGATGGTCAAACCGATCATGTTCGGAATGATCATTGAACGACGGGACCAAGTTTTAATTGGCTTTTTATCCCCGCTTTCCACCGCTTTCTCTACCTTCTTCAGCAAGTGCAGGTCGATAAACGGACCTTTCTTGAGAGAACGTGGCATGGTGATACCTCTAAAAAACTATTACTTGTTACGGTGACGTACAACGAACTTGTCGGTACGCTTGTTTTTACGGGTCTTGGCGCCCTTGGTCGGTTTACCCCAAGGAGTAACCGGGTGACGGCCACCGGAGGTACGACCTTCACCACCACCGTGCGGGTGGTCTACCGGGTTCATCGCCACACCACGTACGGTCGGGCGAACACCACGCCAGCGCTGTGCACCGGCTTTACCCAGCTGACGCAGCATGTGCTCAGCGTTGCCTACTTCACCCAGGGTGGCACGGCACTCGGCCAGCACCTTGCGCACTTCGCCGGAGCGCAGACGCAGGGTGACATAGCTGCCTTCACGCGCCAGGATCTGGGCGTAAGTACCGGCGGAACGGGCGATTTGCGCGCCTTTGCCAGGCTTCATTTCAATCGCGTGAACGGTAGAGCCCACGGGAATGTTGCGCATCGGCAGGCAGTTACCGGCCTTGATCGGAGCCGCGTCGCCAGACAGCAGCTGGTCGCCGGCCTGAACGCCTTTCGGGGCCAGGATGTAACGACGCTCACCGTCTGCGTACAGCACCAGAGCGATGTTGGCAGAGCGGTTCGGATCATATTCCAAACGCTCTACCTTGGCCGGAATACCGTCCTTGTTGCGCTTGAAGTCGATGATACGGTAGTGCTGCTTGTGACCACCGCCGATATGACGAACAGTGGTACGGCCAGCGTTGTTACGGCCACCAGTCTTGGACTTTTTGTCCAGCAGGGCTGCAAACGGCTTGCCTTTGTACAGTTCCGGGTTGCTGATCTGAACTACATGACGGCGACCCGGAGAAGTAGGCTTACATTTTACGATTGCCATTGTTAATTACTCCTCTCTTACTCGGCACCGCCGATGAAGTCGATGTCCTGACCTTCTTTCAGGGTCACGTAGGCCTTTTTCCAGTCGGAACGTTGGCCCATGCGGTTACCGGTGCGCTTGGTTTTACCCTTGACCAGCAACGTGCGAACATCTTTTACTTCAACTTCGAACAGCTTCTCGACCGCGGCTTTCACTTCAGCCTTGGTAGCATCCTTGGCAACCTTGAACACGATAGTGTTGGTCTTTTCGGCTACCATGGTGCTTTTTTCAGAGATATGCGGCGCCTTCAGAACTTTCAGAATACGCTCTTCACGGATCATGCCAGCATCTCCTCGATTTGCTTAACTGCGTCGGCAGTTACCAGTACCTTGTCGAACGCGATCAGAGAAACCGGGTCGATACCGGCCACGTCACGCACGTCAACCTTGTACAGGTTGCGGGCGGCCAGGAACAGGTTCTCGTCCACTTCGCCAGTCACGATCAGAACGTCGTTCAGATCCCACTGCTTCAGTTTGGCAACCAGTTCTTTGGTTTTCGGCGCTTCCACACCGAACTTCTCGACCACGATCAGACGCTCTTGACGTACCAGCTCGGAGAGGATGCTCTTGATGGCACCACGGTACATCTTCTTGTTGACCTTCTGGCTGTGATCCTGCGGCTTGGCCGCGAAGGTCACACCACCGGAACGCCACAGCGGAGAGCGGATGGTACCGGCACGGGCCCGGCCAGTGCCCTTCTGGCGCCACGGCTTCTTGCCGCCGCCGGACACTTCGGAACGGGTCTTCTGAGCACGAGTACCTTGACGAGCACCGGCGGCATAGGCCACAACAACCTGATGCACCAGGGCTTCGTTGAACTCACGCCCGAAGGTAGTTTCGGAAACTTCAAGAGCGCCTTGCGCGTCTTTCATTACCAATTCCATTACTATCTCCTCAGACGTTACGCTTTAACGGCAGGTTTAACGATGACGTTGCCGTTAGTCGCACCCGGGACTGCACCTTTGATGAGCAGCAGGTTACGATCAACATCAACGCGGACCACTTCCAGATTCTGAGTGGTTACCCGCTCAGCGCCCAGGTGACCGGCCATTTTCTTGCCTTTGAACACGCGGCCCGGAGTCTGGTTCTGACCGATGGAACCCGGAGCGCGGTGAGACAAGGAGTTACCGTGGGTCATGTCCTGGGTACGGAAGTTCCAGCGCTTAACGCCGCCAGCGAAACCCTTACCTTTGGAAGTACCGGTAACGTCTACTTTCTTGACATCAGCAAAGATGTCGACTTTCAGCTCGGCACCGACTTCGATGCTGTCGCCTTCGCCTGAACCCAGGCGGAATTCCCACAGACCGCGGCCCGCTTCCACACCGGCTTTAGCGAAGTGACCCGCTTCCGGTTTGGTGATGCGGTTCGCTTTCTTGGTGCCAGTGGTCACCTGAATGGCCGCATAGCCATCCTTTTCCAGTGTTTTCACCTGGGTAACACGGTTGGCATCTACTTCGATAACGGTGACCGGGATGGACACGCCGTCTTCGGTGAAGACACGGGTCATACCCAGCTTACGACCTACTAGACCGATTGCCATTGATAAAACCTCTTTCCGTTATTAGCCCAGGCTGATCTGGACGTCGACGCCAGCAGCCAGATCCAGACGCATCAGCGCATCGACAGTCTTGTCGGTGGGCTCAACGATGTCGACCAGACGCTTGTGAGTGCGAATTTCATACTGATCACGTGCATCTTTGTTCACGTGTGGAGAAATCAGTACGGTGTAACGCTCTTTGCGCGTCGGCAGCGGAATCGGGCCGCGAACCTGGGCGCCAGTGCGCTTGGCAGTTTCTACGATCTCCGCGGTAGACTGGTCGATCAGACGGTGATCGAACGCCTTCAGGCGGATACGAATTCTTTGGTTCTGCATTACCAGAGCTCCAATTGGGTAAAGAACATAAAATCTACACCGCCGACTCCTTACTTGGAAGGAGGGGGTGTGATTTAACAACGGTGCCCACCATATCGGGGGCCTGTAAAGAGCCAGGAGCTACCTGACGTGAGCCTGTTTGGCTCGCCTGGTAATAAACCAAGCGAGCGGCATTATACGGATCTGGCCGGCGGTTGCAAGCCGGCCGCGTTATTTTTAAGCAACCTTGCTTTTGCCAATCAGCCCGGACCGGCCCTTGAGCAATATCTCCAGCGCCACTTCATCACAGGCATGCTGGCGGGGGCAGAGATCACAGTCCTTCATGACCTTCTCGGGCAACAGGGTCTTGCTGGTGGCGCTGAAGCCAAGCTTCATAAAGAACTCCGGCACCCGGGTCAGCACGATGACCCGGTCGATGGCCATGTCCTCGGCTTTCTTGAGGATTTTCTCCACCAGCGCCCTGCCCTGGCCCTGGCCCTGGAAGCCGGGCTCCACGCCCAGGGAGCGGATTTCGGCCAGGCCGGTGTCGTACACATACAGGGAGGCACAGCCACTGATCTGGCCCTGGGTTTCAGTGACGGCAAACTCGCCGATGGACTGCACCAGCTCCTTGCGGCTGCGCGGCAGGTTTTCGCCGATATTGGCCCAGTAGTTGACCATGCGCTCGATGGCATCCAGATCGGTAAGACGGGCACTGCGCACATGAATACCGGAGGTATCCCGCTGGGTCAGCCGGCGCTCGGCACTGGTAAGGGCGAATTCCACCTGGTCCGGCGAGGCGCCACCCAGGGCGCAGCGGCTGGCCAGGCTGGATTCCAGCGACAGGCGGGGATAGACATCGTCTTCAATCAGCGGGCTGAACTGCTTGAAGTCTTCCATCGGCAACTCTTCCATCGGCAGCTTCTTGCCGATGGCGTGCACCACGATGGCACCGACGATATGGTGCGCTTCGCGGAAGGGAATACCCTTGGATACCAGGTAGTCGGCCATTTCGGTGGCATTGGAATAGCCACCCTGGGCCGCTTCCCGGGTCTTTTCCTCGTTGACCTTGATGTCGTGCAGCACCATCTCGGCCATTTCCAGGCAGTCGTACCAGGTATCCAGGGCATCGAACAGCCCTTCCTTGTCCTCCTGCATGTCCTTGTTGTAGGCCAGGGGCAGCGCCTTCAGGGTCATCATCATGCCCGCATAGGCGCCGAATACCCGACCGCTCTTGCCGCGAATAAGCTCCAGAGCATCCGGGTTCTTCTTCTGGGGCATCAGCGAGGAGCCGGAGGTGACCCGGTCGGACAGCTCGAGGAAGCCGGACTCGCCGGAGTTGTAGAAAATCAGATCCTCGGCAAAACGCGACAGGTGCATCATGGAGTTACAGGCGCAGTTCATCAGTTCCAGCACATGATCCCGGTCGGACACCGAATCCAGACTGTTGCGGGTGGGCGAGGAAAAACCGAGGGAATGGGCCAGATCGTGCCGGTCGATGGGGAAGCCGGTCCCGGCCAGGGCGCCGGAGCCCAGGGGGCAGGTATCCATACGCTTGTAGGCATCCTGCAGCCGGGTGTAGTCCCGCTCCAGCATTTCCACATAGGCCAGGCACCAGTGGGCAAAAGTGACCGGCTGGGCCCGCTGCAAATGGGTATAGCCGGGCAGGACGGTGGCGTGCTGCTGGCGGGCCACGGTCACCAGTTGCTTCTGCATGGCGTCCAGCTTGGCCAGCAGCGGCGGCACCTGCTGTTTGCACCACAGCTTGAGATCGGTGGCCACCTGGTCGTTGCGGCTGCGGCCGGTGTGCAGCTTCTTGCCCAGATCGCCGACCGCGGTGATCAGATGACCTTCCACCCAGGAGTGGATATCTTCCGCGTCGGAGTGCAGGATCTGGCTGGGATCTTCCATCACCTTGAGCTTGAGATCGTTGAGCGCCAGCTCAATCTTTTGCTGCTCTTCAGCGCTCAGCACGCCAACCTTGGCCAGGGCCCGGGACCAGGCGATGGAGCCGACGATGTCCTGCTCCGCCAGACGATAGTCGAAACGCAAAGAATCATTGAACTGCTTGAACTTGGCATCTGCCGCCTGGCTGAAACGCCCACCCCAAAGTGCCATAACCTTTTTACTCCTTTCTAAAAACAAAGCCGTAAGCTTTAAGCTGTAAGCTATCAGCTGCCCGAGTTGCTGGTGGTTCTGTTATTTCACCTGCCAGGCCAGCGACATCTGCAAGATGGTGAATATAACGCAGTTTTTTCTTACCGCTGACAGCTTATAGCTTACAGCTCGAAAAAAGGGGGCCAAAGGCCCCCCTTTTTTAATATTTTTGCCTTATTTCTGCTGGTTTTTCAGCGCCTTGATCCGGCTGGCCAGGGAGTACAGGCGGATAAAGCCTTCGGCGTGGCTCTGATCGTACACCTCGTCCTCGCCGAAGGTGGCGAATTCTTCGGAGTAAAGGCTATTGGGCGAGCGCTTCTTGATGGCGGTAACCTGGCCCTTGTACATCTTCAGCACTACTTCACCGGACACGTCCTCGGCGATGGCTTCGGCAGAGGCCAGCAGCGCCTTGCACAGCGGGGTGAACCAGCGGCCGTCGTACACCAGGTGGGAGAACTCGGCACCCACCCGCTCGCGCCAGGCGCGGGTCGGCTTGTCCAGCACCAGCTCCTCGACGGCGCGCAGGGCGGCCATCATCACGGTGCCGCCGGGGGTTTCGTAGCAGCCGCGGGACTTCATGCCCACCAGGCGGTTCTCGACGATGTCGACCCGGCCCACACCGTGCCTGGCGGCACGCTCGTTCAGGGTCACCAGCACCTGGTAGGGGCTCATGGTCTGGCCGTCGACAGCGACCACACGGCCTTTTTCCACGGTCAGGGACAGGGTTTCGGCCTGGTCCGGAGCCTGCTCGGGGGACACTGTCCAGGTCCAGGCCTGCTCGGAAGGCTCGTTCCAGGTGCTCTCCAGCTCGCCACCCTCGGTGGAAATGTGCCAGGCGTTGGCGTCACGGGAGTAGATCTTGGTGGCGCTGGCGGTGGTGGGGATCTTGCGCTCGGCCAGGTAGGCCAGCAGATCTTCACGGCTGCGCATGGTCCAGATCCGCCAGGGGGCGATAATGGCCAGCTGGGGCGCCAGGGCGGCCACGGCGCCTTCAAAACGCACCTGGTCGTTGCCCTTGCCGGTGCAGCCGTGGGAGATGGCATCGGCGCCTTCGGCCAGGGCCACTTCCACCATCGCCTTGGCGATCACCGGGCGGGCCATGGAGGTGCCCAGCAGGTAGGTGCCTTCGTAGATGGCGCCGGTGGTCAGGGTCGGGTAGACGTAGTCGTTGACGAATTCGTCTTTCAGGTCCGCCACGATGCACTTGGAGGCACCGGAGGCGATGGCCTTCTGCTCGACGCCTTCCAGGTCTTCGGCGCCCTGGCCCACATCGGCCACGAAGGCCACCACTTCACAGCCTTCGTAGTTCTCTTTCAGCCACGGAATGATGGCCGAAGTGTCCAGACCGCCGGAATAGGCCAGCACGATTTTTTTGAATTGGCTCATTAATGAATATCCCTGTTAATCAGTGTCAGCAGCACGGCATTCTGGACGTGCATGCGATTTTCAGCTTGGTCGAGGATCAGGGAGGCGGGGCCGTCCATCACCTCGGAAGTTATTTCCCACTCCCTGTGGGCGGGCTGGCAATGCAGCACCTGTTTGGCTCCGGTTTTGTCAAGCAGGGCCTGGTTGACCTGGTACGGCATGAAGATCTCCTTCACCTGATCCAGGGGGGTATTATCGCCCATGGAAACCCAGGTGTCCGTATAGATCACGTCCGCGCCCTCGATATCGTCCAGGCTGTCGGTCACCCGTATTTTGGCGCCGCTCACCGCGGCCAGGGCCTCGGCCTCCTTCAAAATCTGGGCGTCCACGTTGTGCCCGCGCGGGCAGGCGGCAGTGACGGTGGTGCCCAGGATGGCGCCGGTCAGCAACAGGGAGTTGGTGACGTTGTTGCCATCGCCCACATAGGCCAGGTGCACCTTGCTCAGATCATCGTGATGCTCGGCGATGGTCATGTAGTCGGCCAGCGCCTGGCAGGGATGATACAGGTTGCACAGGGAGTTGATCACCGGCACGGTAGCATATTTTGTCATTTCCACCAGGGTCTGATGGTCGAATACCCGGGCCACGATGGCGTCGCACCAGCGCGACAGGTTGGCGGCGAAGTCCTGCACCGTTTCCCGCTTGCCCATGGCGCCGTTCTGGCTGTCCAGGTAGACCGCATGGCCACCCAGCTTGTTGATGCCGATGTCAAAGGTCACCCGGGTGCGCAGGGACGGCTTTTCAAACAGGGTCACCACGCTCTTGCCCTTGAGAGCATCGGCGTATTGGCCGGGGTTGGCTTTCATCGCCTTGGCCAGGGCCAACAACTGTTCTATCTGTTCCTTGCTGTAATCCTTGAGGCTCAGTAAATGCTGCATAACGCCTCCTTTAGTGGGAAATCCGGGTGCCGTGCTCGGATTCGCCCGCCAGCAGCGACAACAGCTGCTCGGGATAGCGCCAGCTGCCCACGGCCACCGGCTTGCCCAGGGTCTTGGTGGCCTTGAGCGCCGCCTTCACCTTGACCGCCATGCCGTCCTTGATGATGTTTTTGTCCATCAGTTCCTGGGCGGCGGCCTCGGTCAGGTGGGCAATGCGCTGGCCCTTGCCGTCGAGAATGCCGCTCACGTCCGACAACATCACCAGGTCCGCGTCCAGGATTTCGGCGATGGCGGTGGCCGCCTGGTCCGCGTTCACGTTCATCAGCTTGCCGTCGAAGGTGATGCCGATGGAGCTGACGATGGGCAGGAAGCCGCCGGCCAGCAGGCTGTTCACCAGGGTGGCATCGCCGCCCTCGATCTGGCCCACGGCGCCCAGCTCGGGATCCAGCTGGCTGACCCGGCACAGGCCGCCGTCACCCAGGCAGAGGCCGACCGAGGGAATTTCGTGGGCGATGGCCTGGGCCAGCAGCAGTTTGTTGGCGGTGCCGGCCAGGGCGCCGGCGATCACCGGGATTTGCTCGAAGGGAGTCACCCGCAGGCCGTTCTTCTTGGTGGAGGTCAGGCCCATCGCCTTGAGCTGGTTGTCCACCAATACGCCGCCGCCGTGCACCAGCAGCAGGGGCCGGTTCACCTCATCCAGAAAGGTTTTCAGGGTGGTGAACAGGGCCGCCAGGGCCTTGTCGCTTTCCAGCAGGGTGCCACCCAGCTTGATCACCAGCGGTTGTTGCGTTGACATCATAGCTTACTCCTTGATCAGCCCCGCCACCGGCGAGAATCCCTGATGAATGTTGATGCACTGGATGGCCTGGCTGGCCGCTCCTTTCAGCAAATTGTCGATGGCCGACACCACGATCAGCTGGTTGCCGTCCCGGCCCCAGTGCAGATCGCAGAAGGGGGTACCGGCCACGTCGTTGATCTGGGGCCACTGGCCCGCCAGGCGCACTATGTTCTGGCCATCGTAGGCCTGGTGGTAGGCGGCGGCGATCTGTTCATCGCTCACGCCGTCCTTCAATTGCACATAGACGGTGGCCAGGATGCCGCGGATAAAGTTGCCCAGGTGCGGCTGGAACACCACCTGCTGGCCCAGGTGGTGGCTGATCTCCGGCTGGTGGCGATGGTTGAACACGCCGTAAGGCTTGAGGCTGACCTCGCAGAAGCTGTTGTTCATGCTGGCCTTGCGCCCGGCCCCGCTGACGCCGGATACGGCGCTGATGATGGGGCGGGTACCCTCGGCGACAAGCCCTGCCTGCTGCAGCGGCTTGAGCGCGCTGAGCGAGGCAGTGGGGTAACAACCGGGCACCGCTATCAGTTGGGCCGCCTTGATCGCCTCCTGGTTCCACTCGGCCAGACCGTAAGCGGCCTTGGCCAGCCAGTCGCCGTGCTGATGGGAAAAACCGTAGAAACGGTCGTAGAAACCCTCACCGGGCACCCGGAAGGCACCGGAGAGGTCGAAGACGGGCAGGCCCTTGGCCAGGAAGCCGGGGGCCAGGTCGTGACTCACCTCATGGGCGGTGGCCAGCAGCACCAGATCCGCCTCGGTATGAATGCGACTGATGGCTTCGTCGTCCAGGGGCAGCAACGGCAGATCGATCTGTCCGCGCCAGCGCGGATGCAGGCTGGAAAAGGGTTTGTGGGCATCCAGACTGCCGTTGGACACATAGAGTCCGGCCAGGGTCAGATGGGGGTGGTCCTGGATCAAACCGGCCAGTTCGGCTCCGGTGTAACCGCTGGCACCAATGATTGCAGCTTTCAACATGGTCGTATCCGTTAATATCGATTCAGCTTGGTATGGGGACAGGCAGGCTTCAGCCTAGCGTGTTTTCAGGGCTTGTGTCACCCTAGTGAAAAGGCTCTGACAGGCCGTCGTCGTCGCTGTGGTGAGGAGGGGAAATACATGGCCATCTGTTACGCTAGTTACCCGGATAATGACAAGTCCGCAGCCTAGCAATAAAAACATATTTATGCAATTGTGTTGAATTTAAATTAGATAAAATCCCGACGGAGATCCCATGAAATCGCCCAATCTGCTGGACATGTACCGTAGCATCATCGCCCTGCCCTCCATCAGCAGCACGGATCCCAGCTGGGACCAGAGCAATGAACAGGTCATTCGCCTGCTGGCGGACTGGTTCAGCCAGCTCGGCTTCGAGGTGGAAGTGACCGAACTGCCCGATCTGCCCGGCAAGTTCAACCTGCTGGCCACCAGGGGCAGCGGTGACGGCGGCCTGCTGCTGGCCGGCCACACCGATACGGTGCCCTTCGACCCGGGCCGCTGGAACAAGGACCCCTTTAAGCTCACCGAGGAAGGCAACCGCCTCTATGGCCTGGGCACCATCGACATGAAGGGCTTCTTTGCCTTTATTGTGGAAGCGCTGAAGGACCTGGATCTGAGCCAGCTCGACAAGCCCATCCGCATCCTCGCCACCGCCGACGAGGAAACCACCATGGCCGGCGCCCGGGCCATCGCTGGCGCCTTGGCCATCAAGCCCGATTACGCGGTGATCGGCGAGCCCACCGGCCTGGTGCCGGTGATGATGCACAAGGGCCATATGTCGGAAGCCATCCGCATCACCGGCAGGAGCGGCCACAGCTCGGATCCGGCCAACGGCCTCAACGCCCTGGAAATCATGCACCAGGTGATGGGCCGGCTGCTCGACCTGCAGCGCCAGCTCAAGGAGAAGTACGCCAACCCCCATTTCAAGGTGCCCCAGCCCACCCTCAACCTGGGCCATATCCATGGCGGCGATAGCCCTAACCGCATTTGCGCCTGCTGCGAGCTGCACTTCGACATGAGGCCCATCCCCGGGGTCGGCCCCGACGAACTGATGGGGCTGCTGCACCACGCCCTTGAGCCCATCAGGGAGCAGTATCCGGATGCGGTGGAGGTGAGCCACCTGCACGAGCCCATTCCCGCCTACGGCACCGACCCCGACGCCGAGCTGGTCCGGGCCGCCGCCGAGATCACCGGCCACCCGGCGGAAGCGGTGAACTACTGCACCGAGGCGCCCTTCATCCAGCAACTGGGCTGCCAGACCATAGTGCTGGGTCCCGGCCATATCGCCCAGGCCCACCAGCCCGACGAATACCTGGATCTGTCCTTCGTCACCCCTACCGTCCAGGTGCTGCAACATCTGGTCAAACGCTTCTGCTTAAGTAAATAAATTACAGAATTTTCGGTCAATCCCGAAGCGGGATTGACCGGAACCGGGAAAAATGGCTAGATAAATTCTGGTTAATCATAATTCTTGTAATTAATTAACAAAAATCAGAGGCAGATATGGATAATCATGCGGCACTCAGGGCCAACGTCGGCCTGCTGGGCCAGTTGCTCGGCGACACCATCAAGACCCACCACGGCCAGGCTTTTCTCGACAAGATAGAAACCATCCGCCAATTGGCCAAATCGGCCCGCCAGGGCAATCCCGACGACCGGGAGCGGCTGCTCGGCACCCTGAAAAACCTGAGTGACGATGAGCTGCTGCCGGTGGCCCGCGCCTTCAGCCAGTTCCTCAACCTGGCCAACGTGGCCGAGCAGTTCCATACCATTTCCCGGGAGTACCAGCGCAGCGCCGGCCCCAGCCCGCTGCACCAGGTGTTCGAGCGGCTCAAGGGCGCCAACCTCGACGACAACCGCATCAAGGAGGCGGTGGCCGCCCTGGACATCGAGCTGGTGCTCACCGCCCACCCCACCGAAGTCACCCGCCGCACCTTTATCCACAAGCACGTGCAGCTCAACGACTGCCTGGCCGCCCTGGAGCTGGATCTGCCCGAGCCGGAAAAAGCGGAGATCCTGACCCGGATCGAGCAGTTGATCGCCCAGGCCTGGCACAGCAACGAAATTCGCTCCCAGCGGCCCACCCCGGTGGACGAGGCAAAATGGGGCTTCGCGGTGATCGAAAACAGCCTCTGGCCGGCCCTGCCCAAATTCATCCGCCAGCTCGACCGGCAGTTGCACGACCACCTGGGCGTGCGCCTGCCGCTGGACGCCGCGCCGGTGCGCTTCGCTTCCTGGATGGGCGGCGATCGGGACGGCAACCCCTTTGTCACCGCCAAGGTCACCCGGGAAGTGCTGCTGCTCGGCCGCTGGATGGCCAGTTCCCTGTTCCTCGCCGACATTCAGGAACTGGTGTCCGAGCTGTCCATGTCGGAAGCCAGCCGCGAACTCTACATCCAGAGCGGCGAGAGCGACGAGCCCTACCGGGCCATACTGCGCCGGCTGCGGGAAGATCTGCGCGAGACCCTGATGCACCTCAACGCCAGGGTGCAGGGCCAGAAGACCGACGCCCGGGATCTGATCACCAGCACCGAACAGCTGCGTGAACCCCTGGAGCTGTGCTACCGCTCCCTGCACGAATGCGGCCTGGGGCTGATTGCCGACGGCCTGCTGCTGGACGTGATCCGCAAGGTCGCCTGCTTCGGCATCCACCTGCTCAAGCTCGACGTCCGCCAGGACGGCGACCGCCACACCCAGGCCCTGGCCGAGATCACCCGCTACCTGGGCCTGGGCGACTACGCCGAATGGAGCGAATCCGACAAGCAGGCCTTCCTGCTCAACGAACTCAATTCCCGCCGGCCGCTGCTGCCGCGCCAGTGGCAGCCCTCGGATGACACCAGGGAAGTGCTGGACACCTGCAGGGTCATCGCCGAGCACCCCCGCGATGCCTTCGGCATCTACATCATCTCCATGGCCGGCGCCCCCTCCGACGTGCTGGCGGTACAGCTGCTGCTGAAGGAAGCCGGCGTCGACTTCCCGCTGCCGGTGGCGCCGCTGTTCGAAACCCTGGACGACCTCAACCGGGGCGCCGAGGTGATCGAGCAGCTGTATGCCCTGCCCTGGTACCGCGGCTACCTGCAGGGCCACCAGTACGTGATGATCGGTTATTCCGACTCCGCCAAGGACGCGGGCATGCTGGCCGCCGGCTGGGCCCAGTACAGCGCCATGGAACAACTGGTGAACCTGAGCGCGAAAGAGCAGGTCAAGCTGACCCTGTTCCACGGCCGGGGCGGCAGCCTGGGCCGGGGCGGCGGCCCCGCCCGCCAGGCGATCCTGGCGCAACCGCCCGGCTCCACCCTGGGCGGCCTGCGGGTCACCGAACAGGGCGAGATGATCCGCTTCAAGTTCGGCCTGCCCCAGGTGGCCATCGACAGCCTGGCGCTCTACGCCAGCGCCGTGCTCGAGGCCAACCTGCTGCCGCCGCCGGAGCCCGAACCCCAGTGGCGCGAGCTGATGGACACCATGGCCCGGGTCTCCTGCGATCATTACCGCTCGCTGATCCGCGGCGAGCCCGACTTCGTGCCCTATTTCCGCGCCGCCACCCCCGAGCTGGAGCTGGGCAAGCTGCCGCTGGGCTCGCGTCCGGCCAAGCGCAAGCCCAACGGCGGGGTGGAAAGCCTGCGCGCCATCCCCTGGATCTTCGCCTGGACCCAAAACCGGCTGATGCTGCCCGCCTGGCTGGGCGCCCACAAGGGGCTGGAGCGGGCCATCGAGGACGGCCACGAAAGCACCCTGGTGGCGATGAACAAACGCTGGCCCTTCTTCCGCGCCCGCCTGGACATGCTGGAGATGGTGTTTCTCAAGGCCGACCTGGGCCTGGCCGCCTACTACGACAGCGTGCTGGTGCCGGAAGCGCTCAAGCCCCTGGGCACGCGCCTGCGGGAAGAGCTGAAGGCAAGCATGGAGCTTATCCTGCAACTGAAGGAAGAGGCCGAGCTGCTCTCCGACCAGCCCTGGATCAAGGAATCCATCAAGCTGCGCAACCCCTACACGGATCCGCTCAACGTGCTGCAGGCCGAACTGCTCAAGCGTTCCCGCCAGCAGGGCGAAATCCACCCGGTGCTGGACCAGGCGCTGATGGTGACCATCGCCGGGGTGGCAGCGGGCATGCGCAACACCGGTTGATCCCGCCGGCGCGCCAGGAAATGGCCAGGGCTTCTACACTAAGGAGACCCTGGCCACCGGAGCTCCGCCATGACCCTTTCTTCCTCCCTCACCGACCGTGCCGCCGGCGCCCTCATGGGCGCCTTTATCGGCGAAGCATTGGGCGTGGGCCCCCACTGGTACTATGACCTCGATGAGCTACGTCAAGACCATGGCGACTGGATCGACGGCTACACCACCCCCAAACCCGGCCGCTACCACCAGGGCCTGAAGGCCGGTGAACTCTCCCAGGCCGGCCTGCTGCTCAAGCTGACCCTGGCCTCCCTGGTGGACTGCGGCGACTACGACGAGGCCGATTTCTGCTGGCGGCTGGACCATGACTTCTTTCCCCTGCTCGACGGCACGCCCCACGCCGGCCCCGGCGGCTACACCAGCCAGTCGATACGCGATGCCTGGCACAAGCGGGTGGAAGAAGGCCATCCCTGGGGCCGCTGCGGCGGCTTCGCCGACACCACAGAGGCGATAGAGCGCACCCTGGCCATCGCCGTGCGCCACGCCCGTTCGCCGCGCCGGCTGGCCGAGGCGGTGGCGGCCAATACGGTGCTCACCCAGATAGACAACAACCTGGTGGCGATGACGGTGGCCTTCGCCGCCGTTACCGGCCTGCTGGTGCAGGGACATAGGCTGGACCCTGGCCTGTCCGGCAAGCTGATGGCGCGGGTCCGGACCGGCGAGCTGCCCTTCCATGCCGTCACCGCCGACCGGCTGCAACCGCCGCCGTCCCATGCACCAGAGCCGCCCCGGGCCGGCCGCTTCGCCTCGCCGGACGCCCTGCTCACCCCCTCCTACATGGCCAGGGCCGCCGAGGATCCCGCCATCCGCATCGAGCCGGCCTGGAAGGTCTCGCTGGTGTACGGCATGCCCTGTGCCATCTACCACCTGCTGCCCGCCTCCTACTACCTGGCCGCCCGCTTCCACGACGACTTCGAGGCCGCCGTACTGCACGCCATCAACGGCGGCGGCCAGAACCAGGCCCGCGCCATGCTCACCGGCACCCTGGTGGGAGCCCAGGTGGGGCTGGCCGGCATCCCCCAGCGCTTTATCGACGGGCTGGCCGAGGCCGATGCCTTGCTGGCGCTCGCCCGGCGGCTGGCGGAGCAGTTGGCCACGGAGGAAAACTGAAGCCGGTTACAGGGAAAAACGGGCGTAGATAGGATTGTGATCGGAGACCACATCGGTATCGATGGCGGTCGCCGAACGCAGCTGCAATTCCCGGTAGAAGATAAAGTCGAGAGGCTGGCGCAGGTAGTGCTTGATGTAGTGGCCGTCCGCCATCACCGCCTGGCGCAGGCCCATGGTCCGGCAAAACTCCAGCAGGTAGCGCCAGCGCTGCCGGCTCCAGACATTGAAATCGCCGGCCACGATCAGCGGTCCCCGGTGGCGCAGCAGTTCCCGCTTGAGCTGTTCCATCTCGCCATGGAAGCGGCCGTGGGGAACAAAGTTGATGGCATGGATATTGGCGACCAGCAGCTCGGCATTCCCGCCCAGGGGATGGCGGGTCAGGATCTGGCTTTTATGGGTGGCAAAACGCAGCTCGCGGCTGCGGCTGAGCAGGGGCTGGATGCCGTCGAAGGCACAACGACCGGCGGTAAGCACCCCGAACAGGTGCGCCGGCGTCTGGATATTGGGCGACACCGCATAGGACCAGCCCTCCAGCAAGCGTTCATTGAGGGCCAGCTTGGCCTCCTGCAACAACAGCAGGTTAGTGGGAAAACGGGCCATCAGGCCTGCCAGGCACAGATGAAAACGGGGAGTCAGGGTCAGCTTCTGGGTATTCCAGCACAACACGCCCAGCTCGTCGCCATCCAGAGGCTGGTGCTGGTGGCCGAGCTGGTGGGGCGCGATACGGGGACGGAGCATAGGGGACTGTCCTGCGGTTGCCGGGATACAACCTCCATCTTAGCATCCCCGGCCGCTCCGCCACGCCAACGGGGAAATACCCGGCCCGGTATCCACACGCCGGGCGAGATGACCGGGCTTATCCGGCCAGGTTGTGATACAGCTCTTCTTCCTGGGCAAAATGCAGGCGCAGTATGGTGTCGAGGGCGTACAGGGCTCGCTGCAGCTCGGGCAGGGCGGACGATGCCAGGTCCGGCGCCTCGAGCGCCGCGGCCAGGCGCTCCAGCCCCTGCACCGCCTTGTAGATTTCCCGGTGGGTGTGGCTCATGGTCGCCAGAAGTGGATCACCCGGTGGGCCATGGCGGCGGTGGCGGCGGCGTGGGTCACGATAAGCACCGTGGTGCCGAGCTCGCGATTCACCTGCTGCAACACCCGCAGCACGGCGCGGCCGGTCTGGCTGTCGAGGGCGCCGGTGGGCTCGTCGCAGAACAGCACCGTCGGCCGCTTGGCGACAGCGCGGGCGATGGCCACCCGCTGCTGCTCGCCGCCGGAGAGCTGAGCGGGAAAGTGATCGGCCCGCGCCGCCAGCCCCACCATGGGCAGGGCCTCGCCCGCGTCCAGCGGCTGCTCGGCGATGTCGGTGACCAGCTCGACGTTCTCCCGGGCGGTCAGGCTGGGCATCAGGTTGTAGAGCTGGAACACAAAGCCCACATGGCGCCGCCGGTAGCGGGTGAGGCGGGCCTCGTCCATGGCGGTCAGTTCCCGCTCGAAAAACCAGATCCGGCCGCCGCTGGGGGCGTCGAGTCCGCCGAGCAGGTTCAGCAGGGTGGACTTGCCGCTGCCGGAGGGGCCCAGCAACACCACCAGCTCCCCCGCGGGCAGCGTCAGCTCCACCCCGCGCAGGGCGTGCACCGCCGAGGGTCCGCTGCCGTAGACCTTGGTCAGGCCCTGGGTACGATAGATCGGCAGGCGGGGATCCGGAGATGGGGGCATGTTGCGGCTCTCGCGTAAAAGGCTCCATTGAACAAGAGCCTAAGCGCTGTTGCGCCCCTTCGCCATGATCCGGACGGGCGGCGGGGCCGGAAAATACGGCGCCTGCCGCGGCCGCCGGGCACGAGCCCCGTGGGCGCGCTAGGCTTGTAGCAGAGACTGCTCCCCTACTGATCCGGCAGCCCAGCCGAAGGTATTTGCCATGACCGAACCTCATGCCCTGATCGCCGTCGAAATGGGAATAGATACCCACCAGGAGCCCGTGGTATTCCTGCGGGCCGACTGCGAGGTGTGCCGCGCCGAAGGCTTCAATGCCAACACCCGCCTGCAGCTGAGCCTGGGCGAGCGCGCCATCATCGCCACCCTCAACGTGGTCACCGAGGCGGTACTGCCGCCCGGCCGGGTGGGGTTTTCGCACATCGCCTGGCAACGCCTGGAGCTCAAGGGTGGCGAGGCGGTGACCCTGAGCCACGCCCCGGTGCTGCATTCCATGAGCGCGGTGCGCAAAAAAATCTACGGCAACCGGCTGTCGGATACGGAAATCGGCGACATCATCACCGATATCAGCCTGCACCGTTACTCGGACATGCAGATTGCCAGCTTTCTCACCGCCTGCGTCGAGCGGCTCGATACCGCCGAGGTCATTGCCCTGACCCGGGCCATGGTCGCCAGTGGCAAGCGGCTGCACTGGCCCGACCGACTGCAGCGCATGGACAAACACTGCATCGGCGGCGTCCCCGGCAACCGCACCACCCCTATAGTGGTGGCCATCGCCAGCGCGGCCGGGCTGATCATGCCGAAAACCTCGTCCCGCGCCATTACCTCCCCCTCGGGCACCGCCGACACCATGGAAGTGCTGACCCGGGTCCACCTCGAGCTGGAAGAAATCCAGGCCACGGTGCGTCAGGTCAATGCCTGCCTGGCCTGGGGCGGCGCCGTCAACCTGAGCCCGGCGGACGACATGCTGATCCGCATTGAGCACGTCCTGGACATCGACGGCACCGGCCAGATGGTGGCCTCGGTGCTGTCCAAAAAAATTGCCGCCGGCTCCACCCACGCCCTGATTGACATTCCCGTAGGCCCCACCGCCAAGGTGCGCAGCCAGCCCCAGGCCGAGCAGATGGCCAGGCTGTTCGACACCGTGGGCCAGGCGTTGGCGCTCAAGGTGCGCTGCCTGATCACCCGGGGCGACCAGGCGGTCGGCTTCGGCGTGGGTCCGGCCCAGGAGGCCAGGGACGTGCTGGCCGTGCTGCAAAACCAGGCCGACGCCCCTGCCGATCTGCGCGAGCGCGCCCTCTTCCTGGCCAGCCACCTGCTCAATATGGCCGGCCGCGGCAGCCTGGCACAAACCGAAGTACAGGCCAGGGACATACTGCTGTCGGGCCAGGCCTGGCAGCAGTTCCACCGGATCTGCGACGCCCAGGGCGGGCTCAAGGAAATCCCGGACGCCGCCTTCCAACGGGAGTTGGGCGCTGCCCACAGCGGCACCCTGCTGGCCATGGACAACCGCCGCCTGGCCCGGCTGGCCAAGCTGGCGGGAGCGCCCAGCTCGCCGGCCGCCGGCCTGCGCCTGCATGCCAAGCTGGGCCAGGCCCTGGCCCGGGGCCAGCCCTTGCTGACCCTGTATGCCGACAGCCGGGGCGAGCTGGACTATGCCGCCGCCTACTATGCCCGCAACCAGGATTTTTTCATGATTGGAGAAACGCCATGAGGCCACTGCTGTTCGCGCTGGAAGACGGGCATCCGCTGCTCGGCCCGCTCTGCCAAGGGCTGGGTGCCGAGCCTGGCCAGCTGGAGCGGCGCCGCTTTCCGGACGGGGAAAGCTACCTGCGCCTGCTGGGCGAGGTGGCGGGCCGCCCCTGCCTGGTACTGGCGGATCTGTCCCGTCCGGACGACAAGTTCCTGCCCCTGTGCTTTTTGTGCGATACCCTGAGAGAACTCGGTGCCACCCGGGTCGGCCTGGTGACCCCCTATCTGTGCTACCTGCGCCAGGACGCCCGCTTCCGCCCCGGCGAGGCACTCAGCTCACACAGCTTCGCCCGCCTGCTCTCCCCCCGCATCGACTGGCTGGTCACCCTGGATCCGCACCTGCACCGTATCCACCGCCTGGACGAGATCTATTCGGTGCCGAGCACAGTGGTGCACGCCGCCCCGTTGCTGGCGGACTGGTTGTGCGACCGACGGGAGCCGTTGCTGCTGGTAGGCCCGGATGCGGAAAGCGAACAATGGGTGTCAGCGCTGGCCAAGGCCAGCGGACTGCCCCATGTGGTGGGCGAAAAGGTACGCAGGGGCGACCGGCAGGTGGCCGTGCGCCTGCCGGATCTGAGCGCTTACCGGCGCCACGGCGCCCTGATCCTGGACGATGTCATCGCCAGCGGCCGGACCCTGCTGAGCTGCCTGCAGGCCCTGCGCGCCCAGGGCATGGAGCCGGTAGACTGCGCCGCCGTGCACGGCCTGTTCGCCGACGACATAGAGGCCGAGCTGGCCCGGTCCGGACTGCGCCGACTGCTTACCGGCAACGGCGTCGCCCACCCCAGCAATGCCATCGACCTCACCCCGGCACTGCTGCCCGCCATCCGCCGCTGGCTGGCGGGTTAGACGGTCAGGATGCGCTGGTACTCCCCTATCTCTACCTGCCGGGAGCCGGAGCGGCGCAGGTGATCGCGCATCGCCTCAAGCGCCTCCGGTTCGCCGTGCACCAGTTGGATGGGGGTATCGGCACTCAGCGCCGAGGCCGCCAGCCATTGCTGCAGCTCCACATAGTCGGCATGGCCCGACAGCCCGTGCAGGGTCTGGATACGGGCGCGATTGGGCACCCAGTCGCCGTGGATACGCACGCTCTCGGCTCCCTGCTGCAACTTGGCTCCCCGGGTGCCGCCGGCCTGGAAACCGGTCAGCACCAGGGTGGTACGGTGGTCCGGCAGCAGCCGCTTCATATGGTGCAGGATGCGGCCGCCGGTCACCATGCCGCTACCGGCGATAATGATATGGGGATAGATTTCCTCCGCCAGCGCCTTGGACTGCTCCACGCTGTGCACCCGGGTAATGGCCCGGCCCATCCGCCGGCAGTCGGCCCGGCTCAGCTTGTGCTGATCGGCAAAACGCTGGTAGATCTCGCCCACCTCTATTGCCATGGGGCTGTCGAGGAAAATCTTGATCCTGGGGATACGGTCCTGCTCCATCAGGGTCGTCAGCAGGTACTGCACGGCCTGGGCCCGGCCCACGGCGAAACTGGGGATCAGCATGACGCCGCCGCCGGCCACAGTCTCCCGGACCAGCGCCGCCATCTGCTCAAAGGGATCCGTGGTGTCATGGCGGCGATCGCCATAGGTAGACTCCAGCAGCAGCAAATCCAGCGCCGGCAAGGGCTTGGGAGGATACATAAAAAGATCCCCCGGCCGGCCCACATCGCCGGAAAAGCCCACCCGCTTGCCCTCGGCCTCGAGGATCAGGCTGCCGGCCCCGAGGATATGGCCGGCGGGCTGCAGGTGCAGCCGCATCCCGCCCAGCTCCAGCACCTGGCCGAATTCAAGCGGCCGGAACAAGGCCAGGCTCTGCTCTGCCGTGGCCCTGTCGTAGAGGGGTTCGGGCTGCTCGTGCCTGCCGAGTTGGTGGCGGGCAAAAAACCGGGCATCCTCCTCCTGCAGGTGGCCGCTGTCCGCCAGCAAGACTTCACAGAGCGCCCGGGTGGCCGGATGGCAATATACCGGCCCCCGGTAACCCTGGCGGTACAGCACCGGCAGGTAGCCGGAGTGATCGAGGTGGGCATGGGTCAGCACTATGGCGTCGAGCCGCTCGATATCCAGGGGCAATGGCTGCCGGTTGCGCTCGCGCAGCCATTTGTAGCCCTGGTAGAGGCCGCAGTCCACCAGGATGCGGGTATCGCCGCTGTGGACCAGAAATTTGGAACCGGTGACCGTCTGGGCACCGCCGAGCAGGGTTATCTTCATGAGGGCCGCTCCGATGACAGCAATAAGATCAGTATCGGCCGTGTTGTCCGGTTACGCCCGCACACTCGGCCCGGATAACGTCTCGGCGGCGGCCTAGTGGCGGCTGAGGGCGATACGCGCTCCCAGGCCAAGCAGCAGCAGACCCGATCCCCCTTCCAGCAGCCGGGTATAGCGGGCGCCGGCCGGGTTGCCGAACACCAGGCCGCCCAGGCAGGCATAAAGGCTGTTGCTCAGGGTCGCCAGCAGGCTGAACAGTAGGCCGAGCAGCATCAGTTCACCGGCCGGGTTGGCCGAACTCACGCTGACGAACTGGGGCAGGAAAGACAGAAAGAAAATGGCCACCTTGGGATTGAGCACGCTCACCACCACCCCCTGGCGAAACAGTCCCCGTACCGGGGCCTGCGTCAGGGTCAGCGGCGAGCCGCCGCGCCAGCAGTTGCGCAACGCCATCAGGCCGAGGTAGAGCAGATACAGCGCCCCCAGGTACTTCACCAGGGCGAACAGAAAAGCCGAGCTCAGGATCAGCGCCGACAGCCCCAGCACGGCGGCGGCGGTGTGCACCAGGTAACCCAGCCCCAGTCCCAGGGCGGCCCGGATCCCGGCCCGCAACCGGCCGCGCATGGCACTCGATACCACATAGGCCACATCGGGTCCCGGGATCAGGTTGAGGGACAGGGTCGCCGCGGCAAACATCAGCAGGGTATGCGGCTCCATCACAACACCACCTTCAGCGCCAGGCCGAGCAGCACCAGGCCGCTCAGCTTGTCGATAACCCCCGACTTGGCCTTGAGGCAGGCCAGCACGGGCCCCCGCGACAGGGCCAGGGCCACCAGCACATACCAGAGGGCATCGATACCGCCGGCGGTAAGCATCATGATGCCGCCCTGCTGCCAGCCGGTATCGGCGCGCACGAACTGGCTGAACAGGGCCACGAAAAAGATGGCGAGCTGGGGGTTGAGGAAAGCCACCATAAAGCCTTCAAAGGCCCCCTGGCGGCCGCGTACCGGATGTTCCTGTCGCTCCTCTCCACCGCCGTCCGGCCTGGCCAGCAGCGCCTTCAAGCCCAGCCAGGCAAGAAAGGCGGCGCCGCCGTAACGGACAAGATCGAACAACAGCGGGTTTCTGGTGAGCAGCAACGCCAGCCCCAGGGCGGTGATCAGGGCATAAAGGCCCACTCCCAGGCCGTGGCCCAGGGCTGTGGCCACCCCGTGTCCCTGGCCGCCCCGCACCGTATTGCGGATCACCAGGGCCAGGCTGGGCCCCGGGCTGACGGCGCCCATCACACAAATGGCCGCCAGGGCCAGCCAACTGGTCAGTTCCATGCTCTTCCTCTTTGATGGGATCTGGTTTTGGTCTTCAGCTTAATACCGCCTTCCACCATGCCCATAGTGAAAGTTATGAATATGGATCATAACCAGCGGCTATAGCTATTGATGGCTTTCCCGGATGGTGCGCTGCAGGTGATCCCGCAGGAAGGGAAAGCACAGCTCCCGGAACCAGCGGTGGGCCGGATCCTGGTGGTGGCGCTGATGCCACATCAGATGGTATTGCTGGCGCCGGCTGGCGAAAGGCAATTCCGTATAGGCGAGCGGGTGTTCCCGGGACAGCTGCCAGGCGATATGGCCCGGCGTGGTCAGCAGGCAGTGGGTGCGGCACAGCACTTCCGCCGCCGCCTGGAAGAAGGGCACCCGGGCAAACCAGCGCCGGCCGAGCCCCAGAGGCGCCAGCACCTGCTCCACCGGGCTGTCCTTGTCACCGCCGCCGCTCACCTGCAGATGCGGCCAGGCCAGGTAATCCTCCAGGCCGAGTACCCGGCCCGCCAGCGGATGCCGGCGACTCATCAGCACCACCAGACGATCTTCCCCCTGCCACAGGCCGTGGATCCGCTCCGGTACCTGCTCGGTGATGGTCGAGACCAGATCCAGGGGCGACTCCCACAACAGGGGCAACTGCCGCTTGTCCCACAGCTCATATTCCAGCGCCGCCCCCGGCGCCTGCCGGGCCAGTTCGGCACCGATCTCCGGCAGCATGTACTGGGCCACGTAGTCGGACGAGGCCAGGCGGAACACCCGTTCGCAACGGGCAGGCTCGAACACCGGCTCGGCGTACAGCCGCTCCAGGCCGTCAAGGGCCTCCGCCAGCTCCCGCGCCAGCTGTTCGGCCCTGGGGGTGAGCAGCCAGCGCTGGCCCTCGCGTACCAGCAGGTCATCGCTGAAATCCCGGCGCAACTGGGCCAGCTGCTTGCTGATGGAAGGCTGGCTCAGGTGCAGTCGCTCGGCCGCCTGGCTGAGGTTGCGGGTTTCCAGCAAGACCCTGAGAGTGGGCAGCAGGTTGTAGTTGAGATGGTGCACCTTGTGGCTCCTTGACTGGGCTTGCCCTATGTTAGGCCGCGACCGGTGCCGAAGTTAAGTATCCGGTGCCGGCCTGTGTTTTTGTGGCCCAAAGGCATACAATCCCGCTTCCTGCCCCAAAGCCCTCGCAAAACGCGCAAAAGACGCCGGAGAAAACAAAGAATGCACTACCCATGGATACTGTTCGACGCCGACGAAACCCTTTTCCACTTCGATGCCTACGCGGGGCTCAGGCGCATGTTCGCAGGTTTTGGCGTCGATTTCGGCGAACCGGAGTTTCACCACTACCAGGCCCTTAATCAACCCCTGTGGGTTGACTACCAGAACGGCCACATCACCGCCGAGCAGTTGCAGCACCGGCGCTTTGCCGGCTGGGCAGAGCGGCTGGCGGTCAGCACCCGTGAACTGAACAGCGCCTTCCTCGCCGCCATGGCGGACATCTGCGCCCCCCTGCCCGGCGCTCGGGAGCTGATCGATGCTCTTTCCGGCAAGGCCCAGTTGGGCATCATCACCAACGGTTTCACCGAGCTGCAGCAGATCCGGCTGGAACGCACCGGCTTCAGGGACGCTTTCTCCACCCTGGTGATCTCGGAGCAGGTGGGCCTGGCCAAGCCGGATCCGGGCATCTTCGAGCACGCCCTGGCGCTGATGGGCCGGCCGCCCCGGGAGCAGGTGCTGATGGTGGGCGACAACCCCCACTCCGACATTCTCGGCGGCCTCAACGCCGGACTGCACACCTGCTGGCTGAACCCCGCCGGCAAGGCGGCGCCCGAGGGCATCCGCCCCCACTACCAGGTGAGTTCACTGCACGAACTGCACAAGCTGCTGCTGGCATAAGAACCTGTTTACGATCTTTATGAAGCTGGTCTGTTACGCCCCTGAGAAGAGGCAACAGGGCCGCCTCTCTCAAGCCCCGCTATAGCCTGATATTGGCGTCGGCGAAGTGGGCTCTTTGCCCAGCTCAACCTGCAGATCCAGATGGCGTGGCCATCAAAGCAAAGGGCAGCCCGTGGGCTGCCCTTTTATCATCAATAATGCTGTTTACTTGCGGTTGCCGCGATAGGCAGGCGAGGCGTTCAGCACCATATGACGGTTGATGTCCTTGTACAGCAGGTAGCGGAAGCGGGTCGGGCCGCTGGCGTAGCAGGCCTGGGGGCAGAAGGCGCGCAGCCACATGTAGTCGCCGGCTTCCACTTCCACCCAGTCCTGGTTCAGGTGGTACACCGCCTTGCCTTCCAGCACATAGAGGCCGTGCTCCATGACGTGGGTTTCGTCGAAAGGGATGACGCCGCCGGGCTGGAAGGTCACTATGTTGACCTGCATGTCGTGACGCATGTCGGCGGAGTCCACGAAGCGGGTGGTGGCCCAGGCGTCGTTGGTGTCCGGCATCGGGGTCGGCGCTATGTCGTTCTCGTTGGTGACAAAGGCTTCCGGCACCTCGATGCCGTCCACGAATTCATAGGCCTTGCGGATCCAGTGGAAACGTACCGGCGCATCGCTGTTGTTCTTCAGGCTCCAGTTGGTGCCGGGCGGCAGGAAGGCATAGCCGCCGGTCTGCATCTGGTGCACTTTGCCTTCCAGGGTCAGGGTCATTTCCCCTTCCACCACGAACAGTACGCCTTCGGCGCCGCTGTCCAGCTCGGGCCTGTCGCTGCCGCCCTGGGGGGAGACTTCCATGATGTAGTGGGAGAAGGTCTCGGCAAAGCCGCTCATCGGCCGGGCGATAACCCACAGCCGGGTGTTGTCCCAGAACGGCAGGAAGCTGGTCACGATGTCGCTCATCACGCCCTTGGGAATGATGGCATAGGCTTCGGTGAAGACGGCGCGATCGTTGATCAGCTGGGTCTGGGGCGGCAAGCCGCCGGTGGGGGCATAGTAGGTATTACGGGCCATGACATCTGTCCTTTCATTATGCAAAGTGGTTGGTCTGCGCCAACGGTTCAGCAGGGGTCTTGACGAGGGCTGCTGTTTAAATCCTGAACACCCCGATTGTAGAGCAGGGACGTTTGATTTATAAATTAAATAATTGAATGGTAACTAGTGGCTTTGTCACTGAATGGAAGGCATGAATCTGAGTACCACCCTGGACCCCGTGCTGCTGCGCAGCTTTGTCGCCGTGGTCGACACCGGCAGCTTTACCCGCGCCGCCGACAGCACCCACCTCACCCAGTCCACCGTCAGCCAGCAGGTACGCAAACTCGAATCCCAGCTTGGCTGCGAGCTGCTGCATCGCAAGGGGCGCTATGCCACCGCCACCCTGGAGGGAGAACGGGTGCTGAGCTATGCCCGCCGTATCCTGCACCTGATGAACGAGGCGGTGGCCCAGACCAGCCTGAGCGCCGAGCAGCAGAAGATCCGCCTGGGGGTACCGGAAGATTTTGCCACTCACGCCTTTATGCCCACCCTGTCGGCCTTCGCCGGTGAGTATCCGGGCACCCGGCTGGAGGTCAGGAGCGGCCTGTGCAGCGATATCTGGCGGGGCTTTCAGCAAGGCGACCTGGATCTGGCCCTGGTCAAACAGCGCCAGGGGAGCGCCCCTGGCCTGGCCAGCTGGCCCGAACCCCTGTGCTGGATCGACAGCCTGCAAGGCAACAGCCTCGACAAGCACCCCATTCCCCTGGTCACCTTTCCCATCGGCGGCCTTTACCGCAGCGAAATGGCCCACACCTTCGACAGCCTGGGCCTGCGCTGGCGGCTGGCCTATGTGAGCACCAGCCTGTCGGGCATCAGCTGCGCGGTGGAGGCCGGCCTCGGCATCTCGCTGCTGCCCCGGCGCCTGGTCACCGAACGCCACCGGATCCTGGACGAAACCCGCGGCCTGCCGCCGGTGCCGGCGCTGGAGCTGACCCTGCACGCCCAGGACAAGCTCTCGGCCCACAGCCGGATCCTGGCGGAGCGGTTGATCGCGGCCTGCAATAACACCTTCGAGCCGGTCAGGGCTGCGCAAAAATGGCCTTGAGGTCCACGTCCTCTTCGCCGGCAGGCTCCAGCTGCAGCTGGGCTTCGATCTCGTTGAGGTGGTCGATCATCAGCCGTACCGCCTTGTCCACCTGGTGAGCACCAATGGCGCCGATAAGGCCGTCATGTTCACTGCAGGATACACCGGCATGACGGGCCTTGCCCTTGAGCGGCCCCGGCCCCGGATAGAGGGCGATGATCAGCGACGAGCGGGGAATAATCTCGTGCAGAAAGGAGGTCAGCACCGGCTTGTTGGCCAGCTTGCCAATCAGCAGGTGGAATTCGCCGGACAGCCGGATGCGCAGGCTCTGCTGCCCTTCGGCAAAGGCCTGGTGCTCCCGCGCCACATGCTCCTGCAGCAACCGCTTGTCCTGGGCCGTGCATGTACTCGCCAGCTCCCGCACCAGTTCTGCCTCAATCAGCCGGCGGGCCTGGAAGATCTCCCGCGCCTCCTCGGGCGAGGGCTCGGCCACGAAGGCTCCACTGTTGGGCACCAGGTTGACCAGCTTGTGGTGGGACAGCTGCAGCAACAGCTTGCGCACAAAGCCCCGACTGAGGCCGAAGGTTTCACTCAGATCTTCCTCTTTCAGGCGGGTACCGGGCAGCAGCTTGTGGGCCACGATGGCTTCCCAGATACGCTGATAGACGCTGTCGAGATCGTTGTTTTTATTGCTCATCCTGTCTGTCCTGTGTCCCGGCCTCCCCGAATTGCCCACAGATTAGCACAGCCGAATATTGTCAACAATAAAGCCACAGCTTGTTAAAAAATACCCTCAGACCCTGCTGGCCCGCAAGGCGGCTGCCATGGCCGCCTGCACCGGCACCACCAAGGGCACCTCAAATGACGACTGCAGACGCTGGCCCGCCGCAGACAAGGGACCGCCTCCCATAATCACCGCACCGGCGCCATCCTCGACCACCGCCGCCGCTATGGCCGAGTACAGGGCCTGATCCAACCGGTGCGGGCAGTCCAGCAGCGCCTGCGGCTCCCCCGGTGTCACCCGCACACCCTGATAGAGCCGGCCATAACCCAGGGCGGAGGCCTTGTCGCCGAAGCCGGCCAGCAGATCCGCGGCCGGCGTAATGGTAACGATACTAAAAGGGCGCCCACCGCAGGCAGCCTGGTGAAAGGCTTCTTCTCCAATACCGAATACCGCACGCCGGGTCCGGGCGCGCAGGGCCGCCAGGCCGGGGTCGCCAAAGGCGGCCACCACCAGCGCCGTTACCCCGGGCCGGGCGGCGGCGGCCAGGCCCAGGGCCAGCACCCCGGCCTCGGCCAGGCGCAGATCTTCGGTGGTCGTCAGCAGGGGCGGCGCCGTAGTATTGGTCAGACCCAGCACCCGGCCCCGGCCGGCCAGCTCACGCCGTGCCAGGGCAGCCATGGCACGGGTCTGGCGATGGTCCGAATTGGGGTTGATCAGCGCTATGGTGGCGGGCCGGGCAAGCATGGGCGGTCTCCTGTGGGCCGGCCGGCGGCCGGGCGGATAAATAAAAACGCCAGTGTAGCCGGTAGGGCGGAGAACGAACACCGGCCCCGCCAAGAGGCGGGGCCGGTCGGGTCAAGGATGGAAACGGCGGCAGAGTTGCCAGTGGCACATCAGCAGGTAGTAGATGATGCCGGCGGGCAGCAGGCTGGCGTACCAGGACACGGAAGAGAAGGTCAGGGCCACGGCGGCACCGGCCAGGGCGGCAAGCACGGCGCCGTAGTTGACGCCACGGTAGGGCCCGTTTTCGTCATAGAGCTTGTCCAGATCCAGGGTTCGCCGGCGGAGGATGAAATAGTCCACCACCATCACCGCGAAGATGGGGCCGAGGAAGGCGGAGTAAATTTGCACAAACAGCTGCAGGCCGGCGGAGGATTCATCCTTCACCAGCTCCCAGGGGAAGGTGCAGAAGGCCAGCAGCCCCACCAGTATGGTGGAGGTGCGGAACTTCAGCTTGAACACGTCCATCAGGATATAGGTGGGCGGCACCACATTGTTGAGCACATTGGTGGTGACCTGGGCAAAGGCGATGAACAGCAGGGTGATCACCAGCAGCGGGGTATTGTCGACGGCGTTGGCAAAGACCAGGATGGGGTCGGATACCCCGGTGGCACCGGACACCATCAGGCCGATCAGTCCCATGAACAGGGTGCAGGGCAGGATGGACATGGCATAGAGGATGGTAAGCAGGCCGGGCCCGGTGCCTTTTTTCAGTTCGCGGGAATAGTCGCTGACATTGAGCATCATGGTGCTGTAGATGCCGAGGAACAGCATGGTGGCGCCCCAGAACGGCAGGCCCCAGGTCCCTTCCACATTCACCAGACTGGTGGCGATCTCGTCGCCGTAGCGGTTGATCACACTCCAGAACATATACACCAGCGCCACCAGAATGAAGCCGCTGCCCACATTTTCCAGCCACTTGATGCCCTGGAAGCCGAAAATGGACAACCCTATCTGCAGGAACTGAAACAGGATAAAGAACAGTACCGGGCTGTCGAATCCGAACAGGGTGGCCGACACCGCGTTCAATGCGCCTGCCCCGATCCAGCTCTGAAAACCGTACCAGACAATGGCCGGTACCGCCCGCACCAACCCCGGAAAACGGGTGCCGGAAAAACCGAAGGCGGCGCGCGCCTGCACCATGAAGGGAATGCCGTACTTGTAGCCGGCAGCGCCGTTCAGGGCCAGGGCGATGCCGATCACGAAGCAGCCGATGGCAATGGCCAGGGTTGCCTGCAGCAGGTTGAGGGTGCCCACTATGCTGGAGCCCATGGTAAAGGTGCCAATCGATACGCAACCGCCAAACCAGGCCAGCAGGTAGGAAATCCGGCCCATGATGCGGTGTTTCTGGGGGGCCAGGGATTCATCGCCCGCCTTCTTGTCGGGCTGGGCACCGGCGGCCGGTGGATTGCCGGCATGGCCCATCAGTACGGCGTTGTCGGTGTTCATTGGTTGAATTGCCATTGATTTTTCCTCGGTATTCCATCACTGGGGATAGGCTATCCCCCTCCTCCACCGGCCCCCTCCGGGCCGGCATGCCCTGCCCGTACCGGGCTCAGGCGATACGCCGCTCTCCGCCAGGGCCAAACACGCCGGAACGGGGCCAGCCGAAGGTCAGCACCTTGCTGGTCCCCAGCCTCATGTCCACCATGGCTTCGCACAGTTTGACCGCGGCCAGGGTGCCATCGATCACTGGCATACCGATTTCCCGCTCGATGCGCTCTCGGTACTGGGACATGCCGGCACAACCCAGCACTATGGCCTCGGCCTTGTCCTCCTCCCGTGCCCGCAGGCACTCGGCGATCACCTTGGCAATGGCCGCCTCAGGCGAATGAGCCAGATCCAGCACCGCCATGGAGGTGGTACGCACCTTTTTACACTGTTCGCCAAAGCCATAACGGCCGACCAGGTGCTCGGTCATAAAACGGACCCGGGGCGCCGTGGTCACCACGCTGAAGCAGGCACCGATCATGGTCGCCAGGTGAAAAGCCGCTTCGGCAATGCCCAGCACCGGCTTGTCGGTCAGCTCCCGGGCGGCATAAAGGCCGGGATCGCCGAAACAGGCCAGCACATAGGCGTCGATTTGCTGCTCGCTGTCGCCCCGGGCGATTTCTGCCAGAAGCCCCGGCACCGCCAGGGCTTCGTCATAGAAGCTCTCGATGGAATCAGGTCCGCTGGCGGGGCTAACCGCCAGAATTTCGGTATCCGGCCTGGCTACCGAATCGGCCAGCCGCTGCAGGGCATCGGTAAACGACTGGGTGGTATTGGGATTGATGATCTTGATCCTCATGGCGCCTTCCTTGTTCACATTAAAAGCTAAAAATCGTTAACGATTAAATACTAGATCTGTATTTTTAATTTTTCAAATATGTTATCCAAATTAACAAAGATCGTAAAAAACAAGGTGTCGCGCATAACCGCCGGTACATCAGCCCTAGATAAAAGAGCTAATAAATTGAATTTAAAGGATTTTTATTTTAATGCATACTGAACAGCCACTCTTCACTGCACAGGCGGCATGCAAAAAGAACATCAAAACGCCACTTTATGGTGCACCAACAATAAGAAAATTGTTATCGAAATGATCAGGAATGATCTTCAGGCATAAAAAAACCCTCCACCGGGAGGGTCTGTCGACATAGGGGCCATCGGGCCCCGTTGGCCGGGGATCAGTATTCGGCGTTGTGGTAGACGTTCTGCACGTCATCCACGTCGTTGAGCATATCGAGGAATTTCTCCAGCTGAGCCACATCGTCGCCGCTGATCGGAGTCGTGGTTTGGGGCACGAACTGGATGGCGTCCACCTCGAAATCAATGCCCTCGAAGGCCTCGGCCAGCGCCTGCTTGGCCTTGAAATACTCGGTATGAGGGGCGAACACGGTGATGCGGCCGTCTTCGTTCTCGATATCGGTCACGTCCACGTCGGCCGCCATCAGGGCTTCCAGCACCGCATCCTCGTCATCGCCCGCAAAGGCCAGAATGGCGCAGTGATCGAACATGTGGCTGACCGTACCGGAAGTGCCCAGCTTGGCCTTGACCCGGTTGAAACACTGGCGCACATCACCAATGGTCCGATTGGGGTTATCGGTCAGGCAGTCCACAATCACCATGCAGTTGCCCGGGCCAAAGCCTTCGTAGCGGGCGGGAGAAAAATCCTCGCCGGCGCCGCCCTTGGCCTTTTCCAGCGCTTTTTCAATAACATGAGCCGGCACCTGGTCCTTTTTGGCACGCTCGATCAGGCCGCGCAGGGACAGGTTGCCGTCAGGGTCTGCTCCACCTGACTTGGCGGTAACGTAGATCTCGCGGCCATATTTGCTGTAGACCTTGCTCTTGGCGTTCGCCGTTTTGGCGATGGATTCCTTGCGGTTTTGATAGGCTCTGCCCATGGGATAGTCTCAATTGCTCATCATAAAGAGCGCGAATTTTACACACACAGCGGCGGCAGATCCATGACCGCCCGGCGAATACGGACCCCGGAATTCAGGCTTCCACGTCCAGTTCACCGCCGGCCTGGCCCGCCTGGGCATGATAGCGCCGGGCAATGACGTTCATCCGCCGGCTCATGGCGGGATTGGCCCCCACCCAGCAGACGCCGTTGTGCACCCCGAGCCAGGCTTCGAAGGCCGCCTCGCGTCGGCTGCGATCCCGGTCCTTGTCCCGCTGGCGGATTGCCACATAGGGCTGCACCGCCTTGATCACCGGGATCACAGGACGGCGGATGTTGTCGGCCTGGGCCGCTTCCGTGGTGGGCTGCGCCAGGTTAGGCGCGACATTCGGCAGTATTACAGGTATCGCCATCTTCTCCTCCTTGGGCCCGGCTCATGCTTATTATGACCGCTGGCGATGGTTTTTCCTCCCGTTATTCCCGTCGCCCCTGCCGGTGCAGAAAGCGGCGGATATGACCGGCCGTGGCCTGGGGATGGGAAATAAAGGGGGCATGAGAAGCTTTTTCCTCTATATGACTGTGGCTGTGGGGCGCCAATGCGTCGGCCAGGCGGGCACTTCGCCTCGGCACCAGGCCATCGAGCCG
Organism: Zobellella taiwanensis; assembly: GCF_003012795.1. Classification (GTDB taxonomy): domain Bacteria; phylum Pseudomonadota; class Gammaproteobacteria; order Enterobacterales; family Aeromonadaceae; genus Oceanimonas; species Oceanimonas taiwanensis. The sequence goes on along the minus strand of NZ_PXYH01000014.1, from coordinate 46,945 downwards.
GCCGTAAAGACGCAGCCAGGGCGTGCTCAGCTCAGCCAGCCGGGCACGCAGATCCACTTCCGCCAGCAGGGCGAGGCCGTCGGCCAGCGCGGCGGGATCCGGCGCCGGCCGGCTGGCCAGGCTGTCGCGCAAACGGCGGATATCCTCCCGGGCATGCTCGCTGCCCATCGCCTGCAGCGCCAGGAAGCGATTCACCACCTGCCGATGATCCTGCGCCAGTTGCCGCTCAAATTCCGCCAACACCTGGGGCTTGATCCCGGGCCAGTCCTCGCCGGCCAGAAAACGCGGCGAGCTGGCCAGGGTGATCAGGCTGTCCACCCGCCCGGGTGCCTGCAACGCCGCCTGGGTGGCAACCAGTCCACCCAGAGACCAGCCCAGCCAGGCGGCGCGCTGCGGCGCCACCGCCAGCACGTTGTCGGCCCAGGCGGCCAGGGAAGCCCCCGGCAGGGCCGGGCTGTGGCCGAAACCGGGCAAATCCACCAGATACAGGCAAAACTCGCCCTCCAGCAGTTCCGCCAGTCCCTGCCACACCGCCCCGTTCATGCCCCAGCCGTGCAACAGCACCAGATCCGGGCCTCGCCCGCGCCGTTCTACATATAAACTCATCATAGGATCCCCGTTGAATGCCAAGCCATGATAAAGCGCCTGCTCTCCCGCTTACAATCCGGTCCGCTCTGGTGGGGCCAGTGCCTGCTGTGCCGGCAGGATTGCGATCGGCAGACGCTGCTCTGCCACCCCTGCCGGGAGGAGTTGCCGGCACTGGACTCGCCCTGCCCCGGCTGCGCCCTGCCGCTGACCGCCACCGACGCCCATTGTGGCCATTGCCAGCGCCGTCCGCCCCCCTGGCAGCGCATGCAGGTGCTGGCCGACTTCGTGCCGCCCTATACTCGCCTGATCCACGACCTCAAATATCATCAACGTCCCCTCAACGGCCGCTTGCTGGGCAGACTGCTGGCAGAGCGGGCAGCGCCGCCACTGCCCCAGGCGATACTGCCGGTGCCGCTGCACTGGTGGCGCCAGTGGCGACGGGGTTACAACCAAGCCGAGGAAATCGCCCTGGGAGTAGCCCAGGTCCTGTCGATTCCGGTCGAGACCGGTCTGCTGCGCCGGATCCGCGCCACCGCCTCCCAGACCCAACTCAGCCGCCGCCAACGGCGGCACAACCTGCAGGACGCCTTCCGGCTCAAGCCCGTCCCCTATCAGCATGTTGCACTGCTCGACGATGTCATCACCACCGGTGCCACCATGTCCGAGCTGACCCGACTGCTGCACCGCCAGGGCGTCGCCTGCGTCGAGGCCTGGGCCGTCTGCCGGACTCTTGAGCACTGACGGCTATTCAAGGCCCGGCAACAGGAGTATGATAAAAGTTGAGTTGTTTAGTCAGGTTTACGAGGATAGCAATGATTACGATTTCCGAAACCGCCCAGGGACACTTCCGCAAGTTGCTGTCACAACAGCCGGAAGGCACTAATATTCGCGTCTTTGTGGTCAACCCCGGTACTCCCAATGCCGAGTGCGGAGTCTCCTACTGTCCTCCCGACGCCGTGGACGAGGACGATGTGCATCTGCCCTTCGACGGGTTTAAAGCCATTGTCGACCAGCAGAGTGTTACTTTTCTGGAAGCAGCCGAAATCGATTTCGTCAGCGACCAGATGGGCTCCCAACTGACCCTGAAGGCCCCCAATGCCAAAATGGCCAAGGTGCCGGACAACGCCCCCCTGGCCGACCGGGTCGAGTATGTACTGCAGTCCCAGATCAACCCGGGCCTGGCCAGCCACGGCGGCAAGGTGGTGCTGACCGAGATCACCCCCGACGGCCTGGCCATACTGCAGTTCGGCGGCGGCTGCAACGGTTGTTCCATGGTCGATATCACCCTGAAGGAAGGCATCGAGAAGCAACTGCTCGAGCTGTTCCCGGGCGAACTGACCGGGGTGCGCGACGCCACCGAACACCAGCGCGGCGAGCACTCCTACTACTGAGTCGCCGGCAGCAATCAATACAAAGGGGAGCCTCGATGGCTCCCCTTTTGTTTACATTCCATCAACGCCTTCAAGCTTCCAGCCGGACTTTATAGTCACAAGTCCGGTTGTCCGACTTGATGCGGAGAAGAGGCAGCAGGGCTACCTCCGCCGGCCCTCCGCGCCAGGGAGGGCGCGGCGGAGCCCCCATGGATGGGTTTACGGCGTGCCGGAGGAGTAGTGCGCTTTGGCCGATGTGCTACGCCTTATCAACAATCACCGTATACTTGCGACCAAGAGTCAGGCATCAAGCTTCCGGCCCAAGCGGCGTCACTCCGCCTTGCGATCCCGGCTCAGCAGGGCCAGGGCGGCTTCCTTGGCGTTCTTGCCTTCATACAGCACCTGGTAGACCTGCTCGCAGATGGGCATTTCCACCCTGTGACGGGCGGCCAGCTGGTGTACCTCGGCGGCGTTGCGGTAGCCTTCCACCACCTGGCCAATCTCGGCCATGGCGGTGTCCACGCTCTTGCCCTGGCCCAGGGCCAGGCCGAAGCGGCGGTTGCGGGACTGGTTGTCGGTACAGGTGAGCACCAGATCTCCCAGCCCCGCCATACCCATGAACGTATCCTGCTCGGCGCCCAGGGCCACCCCCAGCCGCTGCAGCTCCACCAGGCCACGGGTGATCAGCGCGGTACGGGCATTGGCACCGAAGCCTAGGCCGTCTGCCAGGCCGGCACCGATGGCGATCACGTTCTTGACCGCGCCGCCCAGCTGCAGTCCCACCATGTCATCGTTAAGGTAGACCCGGAAGGAACGGCCGCAGTGCAGCAGATCCGCCAGTTCCCTGGCAAAACCGGCATCGGTGGAGCCGAGGGAGATGGCGGTGGGCAGGCCCATGGCCAGCTCACGGGCAAAGGTGGGGCCGGACAGCACCGCCAGCGGGATCTGTTCGCCCAGTATGTCCCTCGCCACCTGTTGCAACAGGTTGCCGGTAGCCGGATCCAGGCCCTTGGTGGCCCAGGCAATGCGGCTGTCGGGCCGCAGGAAGGGCTTGAGCTGCCGGAGCAGGTCCGCGAACACATGGCTCGGCACCACGATCAGCAGGTCGCGGCTGGCCCGCACCGCCCGCTCCAGGCTGGCCTCGGGCTCAAGGCTGGCGGGAAAGGGAGCATCGGGCAGGAACACCTTGTTGCAGCGTTCGGCGGCCAGAGTCGCCACCTGCTCGGGCCTGTGGCTCCAGAGCAGGGTACGGTGGCCATTACGCGCCAGCGCAATGGCCAGGGCCGAACCATAGGAGCCGGCACCCAGAACCGAGATGGCGGCGTCCTGTTTCATCAGGCATTCGCCTGCTGCTGGGCGGCCCGCTGGACGTGGGCGGCGAACAGGGCGTCGAAGTTTACCGGCGCCAGGTTCAGTTGCGGGAAGGAACCCTTGTTCACCAGGCTGGACACTGTTTCCCGTGCATAGGGGAACAGGATGTTGGGGCAGAAGGAACCCAGGCAATGGGCCAGCTGCGGCTCGGCCATGTTGCCGATGGTGAACACACCGGCCTGCTGGATTTCGCACAGGTAGACGGTTTCCGCCTCACCCATTTTGCAGGTCACGGTCAGGGTCAGTACCACCTCGAACACGTTGTCGCCCAGGCGGGCGCTCTTGGTGTCCAAATCGAGCTTCACTTCCGGCTTCCACTCTTTCTGGAATACCAGCGGGGTGCCCGGTGCTTCAAAGGACAGATCCTTCAGATAGATACGCTGGATCTGGAACTCTACCTGTTGTTGCGCCTGAGTGTCGGCACCGTTTGCTGCTTCAGCCATGAAGATATCCTTATAATGAATGGGTGGTAGAAATTATCGCTTGGTCACCGGCAGGTTCTGGCTGCGCCAGTCGGCCATGCCGCCGCGCAGGGCGAACACCTGCTTGAAGCCGGCCTTGGTCAGCAGGCGGCCGGCGCTGCTGGTGGTCATGCCGGTTTCGCACACCAGCACCAGGGGTTTGTCCTTGAACTTTTCGATAAGGTTCAGATTATTGGCCTTGAGCTGACTGTTGGGCAGGTTGATGGCGCCGGCCACGTGTCCCTTGCGAAACTCCTCCGCCGGACGGATATCAACCACCGCCGCATCCTGCTTGTTAATCAGCAGTACCGCCTGCTGGGCGGGCACTATCTGCACCTTGGTCAGCTTGGACATGATGGTCATGTAAATCACCGTCGAGGCCAGGCCCAGCCAGACCATGGTCAGCAAGGGATGACTGGCGGCAAAATCGAGATACTCTTGCATGATGTTACTTCTTTTGGCTCACAATACGGAAAGGTCCGAGTATACATGGGGCCTCATTAAATAGCAGCAGCCACGGCCAGCATCAATAGGCGCCGCCTGTGATCGGCATCGGAAATACCGGCCTTGAGTCGCTGGCGACGAAATCGACGATTGTAGTAATATGACAATAATTTCAGCTTTATTCACTTCGACCTTCAAATAACAACATAGGATTATCACTATGAACTCGACCAAAAAACCCCTGGTTCTGATCATCATGGACGGCTGGGGTTACAGCGAAAAGACAGAGCACAACGCCATTCACACCGCCCGCACCCCGGTTCTCGACCATCTGATGCAAACCCGCCCCTCGGTACTGATCTCCACCTCCGGCCACGACGTCGGCCTGCCCGACGGCCAGATGGGCAACTCCGAAGTGGGCCACGTCAACATCGGCGCCGGCCGTATCGTCTACCAGGATCTGACCCGCATCGACAAAGCCATCGCCGACGGCGACTTCTTCACCAACCCGGCGCTGACCCAGGCGGTGGACGGTGCCAAGGCCAGGAGCCGGGCGGTGCACATCATGGGCCTGCTGTCACCGGGCGGCGTGCACAGTCACGAAGACCAGATCGCGGCCATGATCAAACTGGCCGCCGAGCGCGGGGCCGATGAAATTTACTTACATGCCTTTCTCGACGGCCGCGACGTGGCACCCCGCTCCGCCCAGGCGTCCCTCGAGCGCTTCGAGGCCCTCTTCGCCGAACTGGGCAAGGGCCGCCTGGCCTCCCTCGTCGGCCGCTACTTCGCCATGGACCGCGACAACCGCTGGGATCGAGTGCAAAGCGCCTACGACCTGCTGACCCAGGGCAAGGCCGAATTCCAGTACGACTCCGGGGTGGACGCCCTGCAGGCCGCCTATGCCCGGGAAGAGAACGACGAGTTCGTCAAGGCCACAGTAGTGGGTGAGCCGGTCGCCATGCAGGACGGCGATGCTGTCGTCTTCATGAACTTCCGCGCCGACCGCGCCCGTGAAATCACCCGCGCCTTTGTGGATGAGGACTTCACCGGCTTTGAGCGCAGTGCTCGACCGAGCTTAAGCGACTTCGTCATGCTCACCGAATACGCCGCCGACATCCATACCAGCTGTGCCTATCCGCCCGAGCAGCTGGAAAACACCCTGGGCGAGTGGCTGGCCAAGCACGACAAGACCCAGCTGCGCATTTCCGAAACCGAGAAGTACGCCCACGTGACCTTCTTTTTCAACGGCGGCATCGAGGACTGCTTCCCGGGCGAGCAGCGCACGCTTATCCCCAGCCCCAAGGTCGCCACCTACGACCTGCAGCCGGAGATGAACTCCGCACAGCTCACCGACAAGCTGGTCGAGGCCATCGAAAGCCGGCAATTCGACGTTATCATCTGTAACTACCCCAACGGCGACATGGTCGGCCACACCGGGGTGTTCGAAGCGGCGGTCAAGGCCTGCGAAGCGGTCGACCACTCCATCGGCCGGGTGGTCGCCGCCCTGGAAAAGGTGGGGGGCGAATGCCTGATCACCGCCGACCACGGCAACGCCGAGCAGATGGTCAATCCCGAGACCGGACAGGCGCACACCGCCCACACCAACCTGCCGGTGCCGCTGATCTACGTCGGCCGCGATGCCACCCCGGTGGAAGGCGGCAAGCTGTCGGATCTGGCCCCCACCATGCTGAGCCTGATGGGTATGCAAATCCCCGAGCAAATGACTGGCAAGCCTCTGATGGTTCTGAAATAATCAGGGCCCTATGGGCTTGCACAGACTGATTGTTTCGATGTTGCTGAGCACCGGCCTGATGGCCGGTGCTTTCGCATGGGCGGATGACGGTGCCGAGCTCAAGAAGGTGCAGGGGCAAATCGCCAGCCAGCGGCAGGATGTCCAGCAACAGCAAAAACAGCTGAAGGCGCTGCAACAGCAGCTTGCCCGGGATGAAAAAGCGATTTCCGCCCAGGCCCGTGAGCTGAACCAGACCCGCAACCGGCTGACCGAGCTGGAAACCACCCTCGCCCGCCTTGAGCGGGAACACGAAGAGCTGAACCGCCAGTCGCAACGCCAGCAACAGCTGCTGGCGGAACAGCTCAGGGCCGCCTACCAGAACGGCCGCCACGATTATCTCAAACTATTGCTCAACGGCCAGGACAGTACCGACATAGACAGGCTGCTGCACTATTACGCCCACCTCAACCAGGTGCGGGCCGACGCCCTCAAGGAACTGTCCCAGACCCGGGAACGGCTGGCCGACAACCGCCGCCAGGCAGAACAAAGCCGCAACCAGCTCAACCAGTTGCTGGCCCGGCAGCAGACCGAGCAGCAACAGCTCGAGGCCCAGCAGGCCAAGCGCAACGACACCGCCAAACAGCTTAACGCCAACCTGCAGCAGGGCAACCAGCGCCTGACCAGTCTGCAGCAGGCCGCCAACCAGCTGGAACAGCAAATCAAGGCGGCTCAGGAAAGGGCCGCACGGGAGCAGGCCGCCCGGGAAAAAGCCGAACGGGAGCGGCAGGAGCGCGAGCGTCTGGCCCAGGAGCGGGCCGAGCGGGAGCAAACCCCAACGTCGGTCCCGGCCGGCGGCTCGGGTCGAACCCCGGTCGTCGCCAAGCCCAGCGGCAATTTCGGTGGCCTGGCCAAGGGCAGCCTGCCCTGGCCGCTCAATGGCCAGTTGGTACACCGCTTCGGCACGGCCCGCACCAGCCAGCTCACCTGGAAGGGACTGCTGATTGGCGCCCCCGCCGGGCGGGACGTGCGGGCCGTCGCCAATGGCCAGGTGGTATACGCCGACTGGCTCAACGGTTTTGGCATGGTAATGGTCATCGATCACGGCAAGGGCTATATGAGCCTCTACGGCCATAACCAGTCCCTGCTGCTCGGCCCCGGAGACAGGGTCAGCGCCGGCCAGACCATCGCCCTCAGTGGTGAAAGCGGCGGCCAAAGCCGATCTGGACTGTATTTCGAAATTCGCTACCAGGGCCAGGCCATAGACCCCCTGCCCTGGCTAGCTCGTCGCTGACTCCAGTTCGCCAATCAGCCACAACGCCTCATCCCGGCCATTGCCACACACATCCGCCGCCGGCTTGAAACGACCGCATACCGCCGGTCGCTCGGGGTGCCCAAACAGGGCACAGCGCATGTCCGCCAGCAAATGCGGGCAGGCTTCGCCGGCGGGCTTGCCTTGCGGCCTGCCCGGCAGGGGACCACTGATACTGGGGGCGATGCAACAGGCACCGCAACCGCTTCGACATTCCATACCACACCTCGCCATTGGGGCAGGCAGTATAGCCTGTTCCCGCCGCCGCTTCAGTCCTGCTCGGGCAGCGCGGCCACCAGGGCGTCCACATGGGCATCCCGGGCATTCAAAGCCGCCAGGGAGAGAGCCAGGTTGATCAGGTAGTCCCGGTTGCTGCCGCTCGGACCCCGCGCCCGGGCGATTTGACCGGCCATGGCCGCCAGCGGCGCCTCCCCCAGAAAGGCGGCATTGTCGGCGGTAGCCAGGTAAACAAGCCCTTCCTCCACGCCGCCGCCATCCAGGTGCAGTTCGACCTTTTCCCGCAGGTAGCCGTTCTTCTCGCGCAGATCCAGGGCGCCCAGGGTATCGGGTTCGATGCGATAAGCCATGCCGTGGCAGCGCGCCCCCGGCTCCCGCACCAGGGTGACCACCCGGCCGGGCGCTTCGGCCGTGCCCCTATGGTCGTGGGAGCCCTGCCAGAACCGCCGTGCCCAGCCCTCGATCCAGGCCGGGCGGCGTTCCAAAAAGGGAAAATCCGCCTTCCAGATAAGAGAACCGTAACCGAACAGCCAGAAGCTGGAATGGCGGTCAAAATGGGTCATGTGACGGTTGATTGCTGTGGTGTCTGCACTCATGGCGGACGCCGACCTCCTGTTGCCTGAAATGACAGGGCCATGATGCAACGGCCATCGCCCCTTGTCGATCCCGGCCATGGTAAACTCAGGATTTTATGGCCAAGGAAAAGACAATGCGCCTGACTGTACACTGCCTCTCCCGACTGCCCGAACAACACCGCCACCACGCCGAGCTGATCCTGCAGGGCCGCTCCCTGCCTACTCAGGGCAAGCTCTACCTCACCACCTTCAACGACAGGGCGGTCGCCCTGGCCTGGCGCCGGGACGAAAACATCGATTTTATCGCGGTACGCGATATTACCCGCCGCCGGGGCATAGGCCGGGAGCTACTGCACCAGCTAAAGCTGGAGGCCAAGGCGGCCGGCCTGGCACGACTCGACTGCGATCCGGCCCAGGCGCCAGAGGGGGAACGGGAGAGCCTTGCCGCCTTTTTGCACAGCCAGGGCTTCCGGCCCCGGGAGGCGGTGCTAAGCTGTTGTCTGTATGAATAAAGGCTGAAAAAATCCCGGCACAACAGCACCTTGTTTTTGCCGCCCCGGGCCAATAACAGAAGGAAAGGGTAATGAAGATGAGAACCGAACGGGACTCCATGGGCGACATCCAGGTGCCTGCCGATGCCCTCTATGGTGCCCAGACCCAGCGCGCCATCAACAACTTCCCTATTTCAGGGCAGCCCATGCCCGCGGCCTTCATCCGTTCCCTGGCTCGGATCAAGGCGGCCTGCGCCCATGCCAACGGTGAACTCAAGCGGCTGGAGCGGGACAAGGCCGACGCCATCATCAGGGCCGCCGAGGAAATCATTGCCGGTGGTCATGCCGCCGCCTTTCCCATCGACGTCTACCAGACCGGTTCCGGCACCAGCACCAATATGAACGTCAACGAGGTACTGGCCCGGCTGGCTGCCGCCGACCTGGGGCGGGATGTGGGCGCCAATGACGACGTCAACATGGGGCAGAGCTCCAATGACGTCATCCCTTCCGCTATCCATGTCAGCGCCGCCCTTGCCCTCAGCCGCGAGCTGCTGCCCGCCCTGCACCAGTTGGAGCAGGCCATCCTCACCAAGGCCGAGCAGTTGCAGGATCAGGTGAAGACCGGCCGTACCCATCTGATGGACGCCATGCCGTTGCGTTTCGACCAGGAACTGGGCGGTTGGGCCACCCAGGTGCGCCATGGCCGGGAACGGCTGGAGGGATTGCAGAGCCGGCTGCAGCAACTGGCCCTGGGCGGTACCGCCATCGGCACCGGCATCAACGCCGATCCGCGCCAGGCCGAACTGGCCTGCGACTACCTCAACCGCCACACCGGCCTCGACTTCTGTCCGGCGGACGACTACTTCTACAGCCTGAGCAGCCAGGACACGGCGGTGGAGCTGTCCGGCCAGCTCAAGACCCTGGCGGTGGCGCTGATAAAAATCGCCAACGATCTGCGCTGGATGAACTCGGGCCCGCTCACCGGCCTGGCCGAAATCCAGCTGCCGGCGCTGCAACCCGGCTCCTCCATCATGCCCGGCAAGGTCAACCCGGTGATCCCCGAGGCGGTAGCCATGGTCGCGGCCCAGGTGATCGGGCTGGATACCGCCATCACGGTGGCCGGCCAGTCCGGCAACTTCCAGCTCAATGTGATGCTGCCGCTGGTGGCCAACAACCTGCTCACCATGCTCCGCTTGCTGGCCAACGGCGTTCCCCTGCTGGCCGATACCATTGCCGGCTTTACCGTCAACCGGGAGCGAATTGAACAGAGCCTGGCCAGGAATCCCATACTGGTGACGGCGCTGAACCCGGAAATCGGCTATGCCAGAGCCGCCGATATTGCCAAAAAGGCCTATGCCGAAAACAGGCCCATACTGGAGGTGGCGCTGGAGGAAACCGAGTTGTCGGAAAACGAGCTGCGCCGGCTGCTCGACCCGGCCGCACTGGCCCGGGGCAGCCGTCAGGAATAGGGCCCGCCCAGGGATCCGTGGTCGGCTCTTGTCTAACCGCATCCGGCCTTCACGCCAGAACAAAAAAGGGATGCGTCCGCATCCCTTTACCCATGGCGATTTCGCCGTTACAGGATAATGTCCTGCAGGCGCTGATCCTTGCGTGACAGAATATGGGTCGAGCGAATGCGGCGTATGGTACGCGACTTGCCGCGGATCACCAGGGTCTCGGTGTGGGCATAGTGGCCGTCGCTGCTGATGCCTTCCAGCAGATCGCCCTTGGTAATGCCGGTGGCGGAGAAGATGACGTTGTCGGTGCGGGCCATGTCCTCGAGCCGGAGCACCTTGCCGACCTCGATGCCCATCTGCTCGCAACGGGCGATTTCCTGCCGGCCCAGCTCAAGGCTTTCTTCGTCCGGACCTTTCACTTCATAGCGCGGCACCAGCCGGGCCTGCATGTCGCCGTCCAGGGCGCGCACCACGGCGGCGGAAATCACGCCTTCCGGCGCGCCGCCCACCCCGTAGAGCATGTCCACTTCGCTCTCGGGAATGCAGGCCAGGATGGAAGCGGCCACGTCACCGTCGGGAATGGCAAACACCCGCACCCCCAGGGCCTGCATGGTCTTGATCGCCTTGTCGTGGCGTGGCTTGGCCAGGGTAATCACGGTAAAGCGGGACAAGGGCTTGTTAAGGGCTTTCGCCACAGCCTTGATGTTCTGCTCGAGAGACTTGTCCAGATCGATGGCGCCCTTGGCACCGGCACCGACAATCAGCTTTTCCATGTACATGTCGGGGGCACGCAGGAAAGCCCCCTTCTCGCCCACCGCCATCACCGCCAGGGCGTTGGACTGGCCCATGGCGGTCATGCGGGTACCCTCGATGGGGTCCACCGCGATATCCACCTCATCGCCGCCCTTGCCGACCCGTTCGCCAATGTAGAGCATGGGCGCCTCGTCGATCTCGCCCTCGCCGATCACCACCTCGCCGCTGATTTCGATTTCATTCAGCACATGACGCATGGCCGCCACGGCGGCGCCGTCGGCAATGTTTTTGTCGCCCCGGCCCAACCACTTGTAGCCGGCCAGGGCCGCCGCTTCGGTCACCCGGGAAAATTCAATGGCCAGTTCACGTCTCATGGAGTCTTCCTAAAATAATGCAAGTTGTGTCGCTATTTACCCAGAATGCGCTGGCGGAAGATGCGGTAGACATCGGGAATCTGTTCCACGCCGGTTACACAGACGTCGAGATCATGCAGCTTGCCGTCCTTGATGCCGTATACCCAGCCGTGCACCGACAGGGCCTGGCCCTGTTTCCAGGCATTCTGCACTATGGTGGTGTGACACAGGTTGGCCACCTGTTCCACCACGTTCAGTTCGCACATGTAGTCTTCCCGGGTCTGCTGATCCGCAATGGCACTCAGCGCTTCCTCGTGCTTGTGGCAGATGTCCTTGATGTTGCGCAGCCAGTTGTCGATAAGACCCAGTTCCTTGTTCTGCATGGCCGCCAGCACCCCACCGCAGCCATAGTGGCCGCAGATGATGATGTGCTTCACCTTGAGGACTTCAACGGCGTATTGTACCACCGACAGGCAGTTGAAGTCCGTATGCACCACCAGGTTGGCCACGTTGCGATGCACGAAGACATCGCCGGGCAGCAGGCCGGTGAGCTGGTTGGCGGGCACCCGGCTGTCGGAACAACCGATCCACAGGTACTCGGGCGCCTGCTGCAGAGCCAGCTGCTCAAAAAAGGTGGGATCTTCCGCCTTGATTTTTTCGGACCATTCCCGGTTGTTGTCAAACAGATGCTTCAGTATTTTCATGGGGGCTGTCCTGCTTTCGGATGGTTGAATCGCTTACGGAAAAAAGGCCCCGTCGGGGCCTTTTTTTATTATAACGCTGGGCTCAGGCGTCCATGGCCGCCTTGAGTTTTTTCAGGGCGGTTTTCTCCAGCTGGCGAATGCGCTCGGCGGAGACGCCGTATTCGTCGGCCAGGCTCTGCAGCGTGCTCTTGTCGTCTTCATCCAGCCAGCGGGCCTGGATAATGCGCCGGCTACGATCGTCCAGGGCATCGAGGGCAGCGCGCAGGCGGCGATTGGCGGCCTGCTCCCAATTGGCTTCTTCCACCTGATGGGCTACGTCGGAACTCTTGTCTTCCAGGTAGTGTACCGGCGAGAAACTGGTGTCCTTGTCGTCGTCATCGGAGGCCAGGTCGAAAGCCTGATCCTGGGCGCTCATGCGCGACTCCATTTCCAGCACCTCGGCCGGCGAGACGCCAAGATCTTCGGCGACGGTGTTCACTTCCTGCTGGTTGAACCAGCCCAGGCGTTTTTTGGACTTGCGCAGATTAAAGAACAGTTTGCGCTGGGCCTTGGTGGTGGCCACCTTGACCACCCGCCAGTTACGCAGCACGTATTCGTGGATCTCGGCCTTGATCCAGTGCACAGCAAAGGACACCAGCCGAACACCGACTGTGGGATCGAAGCGCTTCACCGCCTTCATCAGGCCGATATTGCCTTCCTGGATCAGGTCCGCCTGGGGCAGACCATAGCCCGCGTAGCTCTTGGCGATATGCACCACAAAGCGCAGGTGCGACATGATCAACTGCCGGGCGGCGCTCAGATCGCCGTCGTTCTGCAGCCGTTCGGCCAGGGATTTCTCTTCCTCGGCGCTGAGCACGGGAATGGTATTGACTGCCTGGATATAGGCCTCCAGGCTGCCCTGGGGAACCAGGGCGAAGTGGCGCTGAAAATCTGTCGTCATCAAACTCTTGTTCATTACATGACTCCGTATCAAACGGCTGCGTTCGGCACCCTGCAATGACATGGGTTGTCTGGCTGCGCGCATACGCGCTGCGCAAAATTTATGGATCCGGGCCCGAAAGTCAAGGGGCGCCCCGCAGTATTGCCCCAATAAGACCACAGTCGGGCCCATGAGTTCAACCCGGCTCTATGGCCCGGATATGGCGGCGCACCGAAAAGCCCGAAGCCAGCAGGCTGAGCAGGGTGCCCGTCAGGATCAGCAGCAAGCTTTCCCGCATTCCCAGCCCCAGCAGATGAAAATTGCTCTGGTACAGGGCCGCCAGCGCATTGACCTTGTGGCTGAGCCAAAACACCATCACCAGGGTCAGCCACCAGGCCAGCAAGCCGCCGATAATGCCATACCATAGCCCCACATAGAGAAAGGGCCGCTGGATAAAGCCGTCGGTGGCGCCCACCAGCTTCATCACCTCGATTTCATAGCGGCAATTGAGGATATTGAGCCGCAGGGTATTGCTGACCACCAGCAGCACCCCGGCCAGCAGCAGTACTGCCATGCCGATGACCGCCTGACGCAGCAGATCCACTATGCCCGACAACCGGGCCAGCCAGGCCATGTCCAGCCGGGCGTTAGCCACAGCCGGTTCGGCATTCATGTCGGCCAGCAACAATTCGGCCGCATCGGGCGCCCGGCCGGTCTCGGACAGGTTGAGGATGAACACCGCCGGCAAGGGGTTGTCTTCCAGCAAGGGCAATGCCTCGGCAAAACCGGCGGCACCACTGAAATCGGCCAGCCCCTGCTCGGGACTGATATAGCTGACCTGGTCTATCTCCTCCATGGCCGCCAGCCGCTGCTGCAAATCGGTGACCTGGGCCGGCTCCGCCTCCTGGCGCAGGTAAAGACTGATCTGGGCCTTGCTTTGCCAGAATTGACTGACCGATTCGGCATTTTTCAGCAGCACATAGAAGCTGGCCGGCAACGCCAGGCTAACCCCCAGCACCGCTATGGTCATCAGCGAACTGAGCGGGGTTCGCCACAGCTCGCCCAGGCTGGCAAACAGCTGGCGCAGGTGGTCCACCCAGTACATGGCCAGGCGCCGGTGCCAGGCCAGTTTGTGTTCCTGCTGGCTCATTGCTCATCCTCCACCAGCATGCGACCCGCATTGAGGGTCAGGGTACGGTAACGCAGGGAGTTGATCAGGCCGGTATCATGGGTGGCGATCAGTACGCTCACCCCCACCCGGTTGAAGGCCTCGAACAGATGCAGTATTTCCATCGACAGCTCCGGATCCAGATTACCGGTGGGCTCGTCCGCCAGCAGCAGCGAGGGCTTGTTGACGATGGCCCGGGCAATGCCCACCCGCTGCTGCTCCCCCCCCGAGAGCATGGGCGGGTAGTAGCGGTCCTTGCCGTGCAGACCCACCTTGTCCAGGGCCGCCGACACCCGCCGGCGGATATCCTGGTGGCCATAGCCCTCGATCACCAGCGGCAGGGCGACGTTGTCGAACACGGTGCGGCCATTGATCAGGTGGTGATCCTGGAAAATCATGCCGATGCGCCGGCGCACATAGGGAATGTCGCCGCGGCGGATGCGGCTCACGTCCTGGCCGTTGAAGTACACCCGGCCATCGGTAGGCCTCTCCATCACGCTGATCAGCTTGAGCAGGGTACTCTTGCCGGCGCCGGAGTGGCCGGTCAGGTACGCCATCTCGCCTTTTTGCAGGTGAAAGCTGACCTTTTGCAGGGCCTGAAAGCCCCCGCTGTATACCTTGCTAACCTGATCGAAGCGGATCATTTAGTCTTCCCGGCTGAAGAGAGCATCGATAAATTCTTTCGCGTCAAAGGGGCGCAAATCGTCGATTTTTTCGCCCACACCGATATAGCGGATGGGAATGCCGAACTTGTCGGCCACCGCGAAAATCACGCCGCCCTTGGCGGTACCGTCCAGCTTGCTCAGGGTGATGCCGGTAATGGGCACGGCCTCGTTGAAGATCTTGGCCTGGCTGAGGGCATTCTGGCCAGTGCCGGCGTCCAGGGTCAGCATGATTTCGTGGGGCGCGGCGCCGTCCACCTTCTGCATCACCCGCACGATTTTCTTCAGTTCCTCCATCAGGTGCGCCTTGTTCTGCAGACGACCCGCGGTATCGGCAATCAGCACGTCTATCTTGCGTGCCTTGGCCGCCTGCACCGCGTCGAAGATCACCGAAGCGGCATCGGCGCCGGTATGCTGGGCGATCACCGGTATCTTGTTGCGTTCGCCCCACACCTGCAGTTGCTCCACCGCCGCGGCGCGGAAGGTGTCGCCCGCGGCCAGCATCACCGACTTACCCTCGGCCTGGAACTGGCGCGCCAGCTTGCCGATGGTGGTGGTCTTGCCCACACCGTTGACGCCCACCATCAGGATAACGAAGGGCTGGTGCCCACCGTCGATTTCAAGGGGCTTGTCCACCTTGGCCAGGATCTCGCCCATTTCTTCCTTCAGCAGTTCATACAGCGCCTCGCCGTCCTTTAACTGGCGCCGGCTGGCCTGGCGGGTCAGGTTGTCGATGATCGACATGGTGGTTTCCACCCCCAGATCGGCGGTGAGCAGCTGGGTTTCCAGCTCCTCGAACAGCTCGTCGTCGATCTTCTTGCCCCGGAACAGGCCGAAGAAGCCGGAACCCAGGTTCTGCCGAGTCTTGAGCAGGCCCTGCCTGAGGCGGGCAAAAAAGCCCTGTTTGGGTACCTTGGCCGCTTCGGCTTCTTCCGCCGCCTGGGCCTCGGCCGCCAGCCTCGCTTCTTCCGCCGCCTGGGCTTCGGCGGCCAGCCTCGCTTCTTCCGCCGCCTGGGCCTCGGCCGCCAGCCTCGCCTCTTCCGCCGCCTGCGCTTCGGCCGCCAGCCTCGCCTCTTCCGCCGCCCGGGCCTCGGCCGCCAGCCTCGCCTCTTCCGCCGCCTGGGCCTCGGCCGCCAGCCTCGCCTCTTCCGCCGCCTGGGCCTCGGCCGCCAGCCTCGCCTCTTCCGCCGCCTGGGCCTCGGCCGCCAGCCTCGCCTCTTCCGCCGCCTGCGCTTCGGCGGCCAGCCTCGCTTCTTCCGCCGCCTGCGCTTCGGCCGCCAGCCTCGCCTCTTCCGCGGCCTGGGCCTCGGCGGCCAGCCTCGCTTCTTCCGCCGCCTGCGCTTCGGCGGCCAGCCTCGCCTCTTCCGCCGCCTGCGCTTCGGCCGCCAGCCTCGCTTCCTCCGCCGCCTGGGCCTCGGCCGCCAGCCTCGCTTCTTCCGCCGCCTGTGCTTCGGCCGCCAGCCTCGCCTCTTCCGCCGCCTGGGCCTCGGCCGCCAGCCTCGCCTCTTCCGCCGCCTGCGCTTCGGCCGCCAGCCTCGCTTCCTCCGCCGCCTGGGCCTCGGCCGCCAGGCGGGCTTCGGTTATTGTACGTTCATTCAGCGCCTCTTCCACTTCCGTCCCGGCGCCGACTTCGGTTTCCGAGGCGATCACCTGCTGTTCTGAAATCTGTTGTTCCTGGGTATCCTGCTGCTCTGCTTTCTTGCCAAAGCCCAGCCAGGAGAAAAAACCTTTTTTCGCCATCCTGCCAATACTCACTTTTTTATCGGGACGATTAGGGCTGGCCGTTAACCGGCCGCTTATTTAGAATATCCGCCCCTTATGGGTGCAAAAACCGCCTTATACTAGCACTTTATTGAAATACGGCGAAACGCGATGGCAAAAGCAAAACCGGCAAGAAAACCGGCCTCGGCCGGGGGCCAAATCCGCCTGATCGGAGGCCAGTGGCGAGGTCGCAAGCTGCCGGTACTCGACAGCGAAGGGCTCAGACCCACCACCGACAGGGTGAAGGAAACCCTGTTCAACTGGCTGATGTTCGACGTCCGTGGCTGTCGCTGTCTCGATCTCTTCGCCGGCAGCGGCAGTCTGGGATTCGAGGCTTTGTCCCGCGGCGCCGCCGAGGTGGTGCTGGTGGAGAAGGATCCCAGGGTGGCCCGGCAACTGCAGCACAACCTGGCCAGCCTGCCCGGAGCCCGGGGGCAAGTGCTCAATACCGATGCCCTCGCCATGCTGCAAGCGGCCGCGACCCCCTTCGATCTGGTGTTCCTGGATCCCCCCTTTCACCGGGAGCTGTTGGCCGAGACCTGCCGCCTGCTTGAACAGGGCGGCTGGCTGGCCGACGACGCCAAACTCTATATCGAACGGGAACAGGGCTCCCAGGCCCTGTCCCTGCCCGCCAACTGGCGGCTGCTGAAAGACAAGCAGGCCGGCCAGGTCTGTTACCAACTCTACCAAAGGGAGCAAGTGCAAGAATGAAGGTGTTGAATCTGTTGATGCGGCTGGTGATGCTGGTGTTCTGGGTCGGTATCGCCTATGCCCTGCTCGGCCCCGGTATAGAGGAAGCCGGCTCCATGCCGATGATACTGGGCGGCGTGGTACTGGTTATGCATTTGCTGCAGATGCTGATGCTGCGCCAGGTCGCCAGCCTGCTGCACCCCTCCGCCAGGGACTACCTGGAAGTGCTGGTGTTTGGCTCTTTCGCCATGCACCACCACCGTACACGCCTAAAAGCACTGACCGAGCAGCAAAAACGCTGACCCTTGCACACCGCCGCAGACCCGGGGAATCACGGCGTGCGCGGCGGTCAGCCTTGCGTATCCTCTGGCACGCTGCCGCAATGCCAGCAGACTTCAAAGCGGGCGCCGTTTTCCTCTCCACACCGGTCGCAGCGCCATGGGCACCCGTCCTGCTGCTGATAGGCCCGCACAAACTCCCGCGCCCGTTGCCAGTGCGGCATTTTTACCAGCAGGGTCACACAGGCTGCGTCCATCGGCAGTTCGCCCAGCGCCCCCGACAGGGCTTCTCCTTTCAATAGTACCGCCATGCCACGGCTTTCCAGCGCACCCTTGAGGGTGTGCGCTTCCAGGCTGTTGGCTGCTTCGAATACCGCTATCCAGTCACTCATTGCCCCGCCCGACCATAGAAAAAGGGGGTGACGTCATGTCACCCCCTTTTGGGTTGTCGTATGGTTAATCCTTAAACCAAGTTGCTCCCTGCAATCCCTGACATTACCTTATCCTTAAGGTGTTCCTCTTCCCGATCCGTCGGTGCGTCCTGGTCTTCCTGACCGCAGTTCATCCTGAGCTGCTCGACTGTCTCCGTCCTGGGAGGTGTCCTTTACCGCATCCTGCGGTGTTCCTTTCGCCTTTCCTGGCAGCCCGTCTTCCTGACAGACTTCCTTGCTCCTTGCCCTACTAACTATAGAGAAGTTTCTTTTTCCCTCAAGCTGTGCCAGACCAAAAAAATTGCACCCGAAAACGAAAAAACCCACGGAATATCACTAAGCAATTGAAATATAAACACAAAAAATAACATCCTGGTCTTTTCATGATGCATGAAAACGTTTTCTCCCACAGCAAAAGTAAGAGATCTCGCACACACATAGGGGCGGATTACCCGATTATTCTCCTGCGCCAAAAACGCTGGCTCCCCTGCGGTGAGCCACTTAGGATAACCGGATATGACAAGGGAGGTTTTTATGCATTCTTTACACATTCCCACACCCCTGGTCGAGCCCGACTGGCTGGCGCGGCACTTGGGGCACCCGGAGTTGATCATACTGGATGCCAGCTGGCACATGCCGGCCAGCGGACGCAGCGGCAAGCAGGAATGGCGCCGGCAACGCCTTCCCGGAGCCCGTTTCTTCGACTTTGATCAGGACATCAGGGACAAGGCATCGTCCCTGCCCCACATGCTGCCCGATGAAGCCCACTTCGCCGAGGCCGTTGCCCGCCTGGGCATTGGCAATCACAGCCGGCTGGTCATCTACGACAGCCTGGGCATATTTTCCGCACCCCGGGCGTGGTGGATGTTCAGGGCCATGGGGCATCAGCAGGTGGCCGTACTCAACGGCGGCCTGCCGGGTTGGCAACGGTTGGGCCTGCCCCTTGAGCAAGGGGAGCCCGAACTCCCCTCGCCCACCCGCTTCCAGGCCCATCGCCAGCGACACTGGATTGCCGATGCGGACGACGTCGCCCGGGCCCTGTCGCGAGCGGACTGTCGGGTGCTGGACGCCCGCAGCCGGGAAAGGTTCAGCGGCGAGGCGGCGGATCCCAGGGCGGGCGTCCGCCCCGGACATATGCCCGGCGCCCTTTGCCTGCCCTTTGGCGAGCTGCTTACCGCAGATGGCCGCCTGCCGCCACCGCAACAGCTGCGCCGGCAACTGGCCCCCTTGTTGTCCCCGGAGCACTCCTTGATCTGCAGTTGTGGCTCGGGCGTGACCGCCGCCATACTGGCTTTGGCAGCCACCCTGGCAGGTCATGAAAAGGTCGCCGTTTATGACGGCTCCTGGGCGGAATGGGGGAGTACCTCAGACCGGCCGATCACTCTCGGCCACTGAAAAAATACCCGCCGGGCGGCGGGTATGGAGTGGTTTACTTGTCCGCGGCGGGCCGGGCCGCCACGCCCATCTTCAGCGCCAGCCAGATCACCAGCACCAGGGAGATCATCACCGACAGGTAGTTGGTCCCCATTTCCGGGAACTGGGTGCGCAGAAAAGCGGAATAGCCGAACACGCCGATCAGGAAGCTGAGCAGGGTGCACAGGGGGGTATCGCCTTCCATGGGGACGCTCAGATACTCCTGATAGAGCATATGGGCGGCAAGCACCAGGGCGATAATGGGGAACACAGAGAACGCCAACTCACTTACGCTGAGGGTGGCCAGAGTGGCGTTGCCACAGAGTCCCACCAGCAGCGCCAACAAGATAGGTTTACGGCGAATTTGCTTATTTCCAGACATAGTCATCCTTCCTAATGTAGGGCCTAGAGCCGTTTTGCCTTGTTATATGCATCCGCGCCCTTGGCAATGATGCGCAGCTGCAAAATCATGCGCTCGGCCAGTACCTCGCGCTCTTCGTCGTTCATGTCCAGCGCTTCGGCACCGGCACTGAACACTATGGTGACCATCGCCTGGGCCTGCGCTTCGGCATAGCTGCGGCTGGTGTGCTGTTTTTCTTCCAGATAGTCGGTCAGTTCGGCGGTAAAATGCTGGATTTCACGGGCTACCGCCTGGCGAAACGCCGCCGAAGTGCCGGACCGTTCCCGCAGTAGCAGGCGAAACACATCCGGGCTGCTGTCGATAAACTCCATGAAGGTCTTTACCGAAATCTGGATCACACTGCCACCGTCGGCGATGCGCTGGCGCGCCTGGCGCATCAGTTGGCGCAGGGTCAGGCCGCCTTCGTCGACCAGGGTAAGCCCCAGTTCTTCCATGTCCTTGAAGTGACGATAGAAGGAAGTCGGGGCCAGTCCCGCCTCCCGGGCCACCTCGCGCAGGCTGAGGCTGGAAAAACTGCGCTCCGCGCTCAACTGGCGAAAGGCTGCCTCAATCAGCGAGCGCCGGGTCTTTTCTTTTTGTTCTGCGCGAATGCCCACGGCACACCAGGGTCCAACTCGTTAATGGCCGGATCATACCTTTTTGTGTGAACCCGGTCAGCCCCGATTGGTCAATTTATGATTGACCCTTAAACGGTGAACCATGAAAATGGTGTACAGTTGTTCGCTCAATGGATATCAAGATGCGTAAACCTCCCCTGTTATGGACCAATGCCATCCTCTTTGCCAGCACCGGGCTGGCGGCGGCGATACTGGTTCCCTGGTACGGCCTGACCCAGGGCTACGACGGCTGGCAATGGCTGGCCATGCTGCTGTTGTTCAGCTATAGCTGCCTGTCGATCACCGCCGGCTATCACCGCCTGTGGGCGCACAAAGCCTACGAAGCCCACCCGGCCATCCAGTGGCTGTTCGCCCTGGGCGGCGCCCTGTCGCTGCAGAATTCCGCTTTCCGCTGGTGCGCCGACCACCGCCGCCACCATCGCCATGTGGACGACCTGGACAAGGATCCCTACTCCGCCAAACGCGGCCTGTGGTTTTCCCACATGGGCTGGATGCTGCGCGACTACCACCCGGAAGACGACAGCAACATTCCCGACCTCAAGCGCAGCGCCATATTGCAGTTCCAGCACCGCCATTACCTGGCACTGACCCTGGCCATGAACATCGGCTTGCCGGTACTGCTCGGCCTGTGGCACGGGGATCTCTGGGGCATGCTGCTGATGGCGGGCGTACTGCGCCTCTTCCTCGGCCACCATGTTACCTTTTTCATCAACTCCCTGGCCCACTACTGGGGACGCCAGCCCTATACCAGCAAGAACACGGCGCGGGACAACGACATCCTGGCGGTACTGACCTTCGGCGAGGGGTACCACAACTTCCATCACCTGTTTGAGTACGACTACCGCAACGGTATCCGCTGGTGGCACTACGATCCCACCAAGTGGCTGATCCGCTTCCTTGGCTGGCTGGGCCTGGCAAAAAAGCTGCGCACCTGCCCTCAGGAAAGGATCGAACAGGCCAGGCTGGAGCGCCGGCTGGAAGTGGCACGCCAGAAAATACTGCACCGGCAGCAGACCGCCGACACCGAGCAGTGGCTGGCGCTGCTGCACAGCGAATACGAACGCCTGCTGGCCCAGCTCAAGGATTACTACCAGGTGCGCAAGTCCCTGCTCGAGCTCAAGCAAAAAGCGGCGCGCTGCAAGTACGAGGAACTGCGGCTCAAGCTGAGCTGCGACGAGCTGAAAGCCGCCTTTACCATCCAAAAGCGCAACTGGCTGAAGCTGACCAGCCAGTTCGCCTAGCCAAGGGGCGGGGATTTCCCGCCCTATTTTTTGCTGCCAAAATCGTCCATTTCGGCCTTATCCCCCGGCAGGTCCAAATTCCTTTGACAAAAACTCCGGAAAAAACCATAGTCTTCGCCATTTTTTATCGGCAATAACTGTATTGCCAACGTTACAGCAGGAGCCAGACGTGGAAGCAAGGGCGCAGTTCAGCAGCAAGCTCGGGTTTGTAATGGCCGCCGCCGGCTCGGCCATTGGCGTGGGCAATATCTGGGGCTTCCCCACCCAGGCGGCGAGCAACGGCGGCGGTGCCTTTTTGCTGGTCTACCTGCTGATGATTTTCCTGCTCGGCTACCCCATGCTGGTGGCCGAAATCACGATAGGCCGCCATGGCCAGGCCGGCCCCTTTCGCGCACTGCAACAACTGAGCGGCAACCAGGCGGCCCGCATCATCGGCGGCCTGGTGGGGCTGGCGGCGGTGGTGACCGTCAGCCTCATTTTCACCTTCTATGCCATTGTATCGGGCTGGTTTGTCGCCTACGCCCTGGAGCCCCTGGCCCGGATAGCCGGCACCGCCCCCGCCGCCGACTGGCTGACCGGCTTTTCCACCTCCCGCAACCTGGTGTTTACCCTGCTGTTCGCCTTGCTCAGCCTCTATGTCGTCAGCCGGGGCCTGGAGCAGGGTATCGAAAAGTGGTCCCGCCGACTGATGCCGTTGCTGCTGGCAATGCTGGTACTGCTGACCGGCTACATGCTGCTGCAGCCGGGTGCCGGAGCCGGACTCAGGGCCTATCTGGTTCCGGATTTCTCCCGGGTACTCCATGGCGAGGTGTTGATTGGCGCCCTGGGCCAAAGCTTTTTCTCCCTTTCCCTGGGCGCGGCGGTGATGATGCTGTACGGCTCCTATCTGAGCCGCCAGGCCAGCATTCCCGCCCTGGCTGCCCAGGTCACCCTGCTCGATACCAGCGTGGCCTTCCTCGCCGGCCTGCTGATCCTGCCCGCCATGTACGTAGCCCAGCACAACGGCGTGGAGATCTTTGCCGCCGATGGCAGCCTGCTCAGTTCCGACACCCTGGTGTTCTCGGTCCTGCCGGCGCTGTTCAACACCATGGGGGCGGCCCAGTATCCGGTGGCCCTGGCCTTTTTCGTATTGATGATAGTGGCGGCGCTGACTTCCTCTATCTCCATGCTGGAAGCACCGGTATCCCTGGCCATGGAGTCCACCGGCCTGTCGCGACTCAAGGCCACCTGGCTGATGACCGCCCTGTGCACCTTGATAAGCGTGGTGATAGTGTTTAATTTTGGCAGCCTGTTCGGACTGGTGATTACCCTCACCACCCAGTACGCCCAGCCGCTGGTCAGTCTGTGCATCACCCTGTATGCGGGCTGGGTATGGCAACGCAACCGGGTGCTGGCGGAGCTGAAGGCCGGCTGCCCCGGGCTGGAGCAGGGCCTGTTCTGGAAAATCTGGCCCTGGTACGTGCGGCTGGTGTGCCCGGTGCTGGTGCTGGTGGTGATTATCCAGTCGGTGGGTGGCTGACGCCGCCCTTGAAGCCAGACGGAGTGAGTCTCAAAACCATGAAAACAGCCGAGCTGTTATACCGCGTGCAGTTCATCAACGCGGGCAAGCATTATGAAATCTATGTACGGGAAGTGACCCAGGGCGGTCTGTTCGGCTTTGTGGAGCTGGCCGACTTTGTGTGGGACACCCGCACTTCCCTGCTGGTAGACCCGGCGGAGGACAAGCTGAAAAGCGAGTTTGCCGACGTCAACCGCACCTATGTGCCGCTGCACCAGATCCTGCGCATCGACGCGGTGGAAAAACGCGGCGCCGCCCGGCTGACCGAGCTGGGCGACAAGGTCACGCCTTTCCCCACCCCCATTTACACCCCCAAGCCGGGCAGCTGATGCCGCCAGGGCCCTGTGGCCCTGGTTTCCCTAGCCGGCCATCAGCCGGGCGGCCAGTTCCTCGTCCGCCAGCGCCAGCAGGAAGGCGTATTCCCTGGCCAGCTCATGATAGGACTCGAAGCGCCCCGATTTTCCGCCATGGCCGGTGTCCAGGTCGCAGTGCAGCAGCAACAGATTGCCGTCGGTTTTCAGTTCCCTCAGTCTGGCCACCCACTTCGCCGGCTCCCAGTACTGCACCTGGGAATCGTGCAGCCCCGTGGTCACCAGCATATGGGGGTAGGCTCGGGCCGCCACCTGATCATAGGGGCTGTAAGACTTGATGTAATAGTAAAACTCAGGCTGTTGCGGATTGCCCCATTCATCGTATTCCCCTGTGGTCAGCGGCAGGGACTCGTCCAGCATGGTACTCAGCACATCCACAAAGGGAACCGCCGCCACCACGCCCCGGAACAGTTCAGGCGCCATATTGACCACGGCGCCCACCAGCAGGCCGCCGGCGCTGCCACCGGCGGCGAAAATCCTGCCGCTGTGGCCATAGCCCTGACATACCAGTTCACGGGTCACATCGATAAAGTCGTTGAAGGTATTCTGCTTGCTGAGCAAACGGCCCTGCTCGTACCAGTGACGCCCCAGTTCCTCGCCGCCACGCACATGGGCGATGGCATACACAAACCCCCGATCGAGCAGACTCAGGCGGGCACTGCTGAAATCCGGATCCAGGCTGGCCCCGTAGGCGCCATAACCGTATACCAGCAGCGGATTGCTGCCGTCGCGCTTGAACTTGTCGGCCCGGTACACCAGCGACACCGGTACCCGGGCACCGTCCCGGGCCTGGATCCAGAGACGCTCGCTGCGATAGGCCTCGGGATTGAAGTCCTCACCGGCATACTGGCGCTTGAGCTCACGCCGCGCCAGGGTCTCCATGTCCAGCTCATAGAGGGTCACCGGCCGGGTCATTGAGCAATAGCCATAGCGCAGCCGGCACGATGCCGCCTCCGGATTGATGTCCAGCCAGCACACATAGGCCGGATCATCAAAGCGGATCTCGTGCTCCCGCCCGTCACGACGATGGATGAGGCGCAGCCGCACCAGCCCCTGGTGTCGCTCCTCCAGCACCATCCAGTCCCGGAACAACAGCACCTCCTCCAGCAGCACCTGCTCCCGGGCCGGGATCAGGGTCCGCCAATGACGCCGATCACCGTCCCTGGCCTGATACAAACCGAAATTGGCACCATCCTTGTTGGAGCGCACATAAAAGCCGCCCTGATCGTGATCCAGTTCGTATTCATGGTGACGTTCGCGCTCCAGGAACAGCACGGGGGATGCCGTCGGCTCGTCCAGCGGCAGCCAGCGCACCTCGCTCGACACCGTGCTCCAGGCGGCGATAAAGAGGTAATCCTCGCTGCGGCTGCGATAAATGCTGGTGTAAAAGGCCGGATCCCGCTCCTCGTACATCAGCACATCCTGCTCCTGGGGAGTGCCCAGCCGGTGGCGATAAACCTGGTAGGGCAACAGGGTATTGTCGTCCTGTTTCACATAGAACAGGGTCTTGCCGTCCTTGGCCCACACCAGGTTGCCTGAGGTGTTTTCCAGCAGGTCCTCGTAAAGCTCGCCACTGGCCAGCGACTTGAAGCGGATCTGGTACTGGCGGCGGGACACAAAATCCTCGGCGAAGGCCAGGGTCTGCTGATCCGGGCTGACCGCCAGTTGGCCCTGCTCATAATAAGCCTGCCCCCGGGCACGCTCGTTGCCGTCAAGCAGCAGTTCAACCCGGTGCGGCTCGCCGTCCGGGTAGCGCTCGACCAGGCCATATTCCTCTCCTTCCCGGTAACGGGTACGGTACCAGTATCCCCGCTTGAGGTAGGGCACCGAGCAGTCATCCTGGCGCAGGCGGGCGGTCATTTCCCGGTACAGCTGCTCTCGCAGGCCGCCGAGGGGGGCCAGTACCTGCTCGCAATAACGGTTTTCCCGCCGCAGGTGCGCCAGCACCTCGGGATCCCGCCGTTCGTCATCACGCAGCCAGTGGTAGGGATCGGCCCTGTGGTCGCCATGGGCCTGGTGAAGGTGGGGAAGCCGCCGCGCGGCCGGAGGAGTTGTCTGCACATCGATACCTGTTGCCTGGAAAAACCGGACCCCATGCTACCACTGGCCGGCATCGCCTCCTATGGCGGCCTACTTGCGCCGCCAGCTGCCATCGGCCAACTGGACGTACTGGCCGCCCGGGGTGCGTTCGATATTGAGCTGACCGGCCCGGCTCTGGACCACCGCCAGGCTGGTGCCGGTTTTGCGCGCGATTTCCTGATAGCCTTCCAGCCGTTTGCGATTGATATCGCCGACAATGACATTGACCTGGGGGCTGCTCTGCACCGCGCCCACCAGGCCGTTCAACTGCTCGCCAATCAAGCCCTGCTGCTTGGCCTGTTGCAGGTCCAGCGCCCAGGCCGACCAGCTCAGGGTCACCGCCAAAATCCAAGCCAACCACCGCATCTCAACCCCCTTAGAACAATTCCTGCTCTTGTTCGAACAACTGCTCCAGCTCGCGGTCGACCCGCACCCGGATTTCATGATCCACCCTGACGTTCAGGTTCACCGTAATGGGTTTGTCGGGCACCATCACCTCCACCCTGGGCGTACAGGCGGTACCCAGCAGGGCGCCCAGCAGGATCGCTGCGTATTTCATTTATCGGTTCCCCCCTCCAGCCGGGCCGGCAGCCGTTCCCCGAGATCCCGGGCAAAGCGCAGGCTTTCCAACAACTCTAACAGGTTTTCCCGGTGCTGATAATTGAAGTTGACCGGGTGCATTCGGCCCATCACCGGAGCCCGGCCTCGCAGCCGACTGGTGATCACCGCCTCGCCCGCGGCGTCCATCGATACCTCCGCCGCCAGCTCCTGGTACTGCAGGTCGGTCAGCAGCCCCAGGGTCAGGCCGAGGGACAGGTTGCTTTCGGCAGAGGCCTGCAGCGCCTCGCCGGGCCGGTAGGAAATCCAGCCCGGATCGCCCCACAGCTGGCCTCCGCTTACGCTGCCCCGACCATCAAACACAAAGGGAAGGCGACCATGCAGGCGGCCGTCGCCGGTCAGCCCGGGCACCGCCGCCCGGGTCAGCAGTTCGGCCAGGGCAATATCCCTGAGGTGCAGTTGTCCTCGCAGGGGCGGCGCCAGGGCCATGGGCGACAACGCCAGTTGCCCCCCCAGCAATTGTGCGGTCAGGCCGCTCAGCCAGAGCCCATCCTGGCGCCAGCTGAGGGCGGCATGGATTTCCCGCACCGGCACGCCGATATCCAGCTCGCCGATGGACAGGCCGCCGCCGTCCCGGCTCAACAGCCGCCCTTGCCGCCAGTCCAGGATAAACGTTGCGGCCACCGGCTCGGCACGCAGCTCCCGGTAGGCCATGCGACCGCCTTCCAGTGCCAGTTGCAGCGTCAGCGGACGCGCCGGATCCGGCAGGTCCTCCGCCCGGGCAGACAGGATCACCTCACCCGCCTCCACCACCAGGTCCGCCGGCATGGCCAGCCAGGAACCCAGCCAGGCCCAAAGCCCGGCCAGCGACAGGGATTGGCGCGGCAGTACCAGCGACCAGCCGGTGGCCCGCTGGCGCCAGTATCCGGCCAGGCGCAGTCCCGGGGCCAGTTCCAGAGCCAGATCGCCTACCCGCCCACTCTCCGCGTTCAATTGCAGCGAGGCCCCAGGGAACGCCTGTCTGGCCCAATGCCCCCCCTGCCATGCCAGTTCCAGCGACCAGGGACCGGCCAAGGACTGGCTGCCCACGGGCGACAACACCAGGTTGTCGAGCGTCAGGTCACGCCAGCCCAGGCGGGGTATGGTCAGCCGGGAGTCAGGCAGCAGCCGCCAGCCGCCGGTCGTTTCAGCGAGCCGGATATCTAGCCGCACCTCGCCCACCAATGGCCTGGGCAGGGTGGAACTCAGCGCCACCACCAGGGGACGCCCGGGCTGCCACCCCCCGCTGACCGCCAGAGGCTGGTGGTTCATCGCCGGCGTGAACAGGCCGCCGGGCAGTTGCCCCTGCCAGCGCCAGCCCTGTTCATGGGGCTCCAGTGCCAGCACCAGCTCGCCGCCGCCGGTACGCCAGTGCAGCGCCAGCTTGCGCCCCTGGTGGCGCAAGCCGGCGGGCCCGGCAAGTTCGCCACCGGGCAGGTGCAGGCGCAACTCGTCTATTTCAAAATCGATGGGCGGCAGGGTCAGCAGCAAGGACAACGCATCCCGTTCCCCCTCCAAGCCACTGTTGCCACTGCGCGAACAGGTCAGGTCCAGGCTCAGCCGCTGCAGCCGGCCGCTGATCCGCCCCTGCTGCCAGCGCAGGCTGAACCCCTCGGCAGACTCGTTCGGGCAATCCGGCACCCGGGCTCGTGCCAGCCCGGCCTCGGCGTCCAGCCAGGCGGGCGGCCATTGTGCCTGTACGGCGCAGGACAGCAGCAACAGGGCGGCTCCCCAGAATACACGCATGTTTTTCGCCATGGTCGGTTGATCACGCTATCGATCAAATCAGCTTGCGTCGCCTCGTACAAGCATTAAGCTGGAGCCACACGCAAGGGGGTCGGATGATATGGACAAACTCGTTCTCTGGGGCATTATTGCCGTCGCCACCCTGGTGATCGGACGCCAACTGTACGTGCACTTGCACAACAATGCCCAGGCTCAGCACAGCCTGAAGGCGGCCGTGGCCAGCAAGCACACCCGGGAGTTCATGGGCCGCACCAGCCCGCAGGAAACCGAGCTGCCACCGCCGCGAGTGGATTATTATGTGCGCTTCAGGCCCCTTGCCGGCGGCGATGAGCGGGAGTTCAGGGTCAGCGAACACCTGTTCGAACAACTGACCCCGCAAGATACCGGCACCCTGGTGATCCAGGGCAGCCGCTTTATCGCCTTCGAACCGGATCAGGTTATCCTGGATAGCGACTGAAGACGGCGGTGTTGCCTTCTTTATCGAAGCTCAGGACCTCATAGGGCGTACCCGAAATATCCATGCCGGGCGCACTGGCCGGCATGCCGGGGATGGTCAGGCCTTGTACCTCCGGTTTCTGCTCCAGCAGCCGCTTTACGTCCGCCGCCGGCACATGGCCTTCGATCACATAGCCGTCGATATGGGCAGTATGGCAGGATGCAAGGCCCGGCTTGAGCCCAGCCCTGGCCTTGATGGCCCCCATGTTTTCCGTATTCACCGCCGTGACCTCAAAACCGGAAGCCTGCATGTGCTCAATCCAGTCCTGGCAGCAGCCGCAGGACTCGGATTTGTACACCGTCATCGGCGCCGCAAGCAGGGGACCGGCCAGCAGGGCGCCGGCCAGGCCGAAGTACCATTTGTTCATCTTGTTCACCTTTCACTGTTACAAATCCGGACGCGGCAGCCAGACTAGCATGCGGTCGGCCGAGGCCGCTTTGATCTTCCTCAGTATTCAGCGCCGCGGCAACGCGCTATGCTAGCCGACATTCGCGCTTAACCCATTGTCTTTGCAGGAGTCCCTATGTCCTATCTCGCCGTCAAACACGCCCACATGATGTTCGCCCTGATCAGCGTCACCCTGTTCATGCTGCGTGCCTGGCTGGCCGTTCCTTCGCCCGCCCGCATCAACAACAAGGTGCTGAAGATAGTGCCCCATGTCAACGACACTCTGTTGCTGCTGTGCGGTATCTGGCTGGCAGTGCAGATCCGGCAAATTCCGTTCGACAACAGCCCCTGGCTCACCGCCAAGGTCATCGGCCTGGTGCTTTATATCGTGGTCGGCACCATCGCCATCAAGCGCGGCAAGACCCAGGGCCAGCGCCTGGCCGCCGCCCTGGCATCCATCGCCATTTTCGCCTACATCTACGGCGCCGCCGTCAGCAAGTCCCCCCTGTCCTGGCTGGCGCTCTAAGCCGGCTCAGGGCAAGCGCACCGGGAACACCGGAAACTCGCCCGGCCGTAGCCATTGCCAGCCGGGCTCCTGATACAGCGCGTTGGCGGAACGCGGATCCAGCATCAGCGCGGCCAGGGGCGCCAGCGGCTGATCCATGGGCACCAGCAGATCCCCCGCCCCCAGGGTGACCTGGCGCGCCTCAACCCTCACCTCGGCCCGAACCTTCTCCCGTACCCCCGGTCGGGCCTTGGGCTGGGGCAACAATTGCTCGACAACCAGGCTTTGCGCCTCCAGCTCCCGCGGCTCCCGCACCGTTTCAAAGGCAATATGGTGCCGCGCCAGCCAGTCCGCCATGCGTTCCCGCTCCCGAGTCACCGCGTAGGCGTCGGCCAGCCGGATCGGCGTCCGGGTGACGATGGCGTCGTGATTGGCAAAGCGGTGCAGTTGCCGGTGGCCGTCGGCAAAACGCACCAGGGGCAGGCTCACCTCAGGCTCGTCCCGGTTCTCCTCGAAGCTCACCCCCATCCACAGGGTGCGACCGTCCCCGGTGCCGGACTGCCACTGCTGGCGGGCCCGGCGCGACAGGCTCACCAGCTGTTCACTCTCGTCCGCCACCAGCTCCAGCATGGTCAGGATGCTCAGGTGCTGCTTGCGCACCCGCTCGGCGATGTTGCGCGGCGTGGGGTAGCGGCCGTCCTTATTGTCCAGCCGGTTTTCCACCAGGATGGAAACGCGCCCCTGCATGGCCGCATAGTTGCGCAGGTTGGTGATGCCCAGGCCGCCCCGGGCCACCGACTGGTTGATGTCGGTGATCTCGCCCCGGTAGCGCACCGCCGCCAGGCCCGCGTCGGACACCCGCTCGATCAGGGCAGGCAACAGCCGCTGCTCGGTATAGTCGCGCAGGGGCCCGTCGATATTGGGGTTGTTGCCCATGTCGAACTGGGCCTCCACATCGGTCATCCAGCCCTGCTCCCGGGTGAGCACCCGCTTCCAGATGCCGGACTCGTGGGCATCGTACACCACGTCCGGATCGAAGCGATGCAGGGCGTCCACCAGCAGCCGGGTCTCCCCGGCATTGAGCGCCACATAGTCGATATTGGTGTTGTCGTTGTTGGCGTTATGGCGTGTCGAGAGATCCCGCCCGTCCGGGTTGGCCATGGCCACCAGCACCAGGTTGAGCCGGTCCAGCAGCGCCGGGTGCTGGCCTGCCACCAGCTCCCGTGCCAGCTGCTGGATGGCTTCGGCGCTGGAGGGCTCGTTGCCATGCTGGGAGCCAAGGAGCATCACCGTCGGCTTGTCCTCCTCGGCGGCCTGATCCCGCAGGAAGGCGGGCGACTCGGACATCAGCAGCGCCTCTATCGGCCGCCCCCCGGCCGAGGTACCAAGCGACACCAGCCGGGCCCTGGGCGACAGGCTATCCAGCCCGGCTAGGTAGCGGCTGATGTCGCGACTGGCGGGCAGGGTCAGAAATTTTCCGTTTTCAAAGGGGATCGGCGGCACGGGCTGGGCCCAGGCCAGGCTGGCGCACAGCACCAGCAGGGACGCTAGAATCTTCATGCGACTCCGGACAAGATAGTTTTATTTCAATTACTTATAGTCACACCTCCCGAAAAAAGACAACCCTGGCCAGCGTCAGGATCAGACCGTCAGAACGAGTTTGTAGAAAAATAGCGACACTCGCTCCCGAAAAAGTTGCGACAGAAGTTGTCACACCTTCTGCCTAGGATAAAATCATCCCAAGCAAGAGGGCAAAACCATGAGTAAGAAACTGCTGAGACAATTGACCCTGGCGCGCTGTGTTCCTTATCGTCCGTACAAGCTGACCGCTCGCCAGCTGCAAGAAAAACTGGAAGAAGAAGGTATTCAGGTCAGCCTGCGGACCGTGCAGCGGGATCTGGAAGAAATGTCCGGCATGGGCCTGTTCGATCTCACCTCCGACGATCGCAGCAAGCCCCATGGCTGGTGCTTCGAACGCAATGGTTTGAACGATTTCGCCAACTTTATGCCGCTCGGCCTGGCCATGGCGCTGAAAACCTGGAACGACCAGGCCGCCGACCTGCTGCCTGCCAGCGTGCTGGCGGAGCTCAACCCCATCATCGACAAGGCCACCCAGGTGATCAACGACAGCCAGAGCGAACTGGCCAGCCGCTGGATGGAGAACGTGGTGCAATTGCCCAAGCCGTTCCCGGGCAGCCCGGAAATGCGCCGGGCCACCACCATCCGCGATGCGCTCTGGCGCGGCCGCAAGTTCAGCGCCGAGATCAAGCGGGTGATCAAGGGCCGCACCGTCTGGCTGCGTTACGAGCAGGTCAACCCGCTCGGCATCGTCACCCGCAAGGATGGTCCCATGCTGCTGTGCACCGTATCGGACATGGATCCCAAGATCTACGGCATCCCCTTCGAGCATATCAAGGAAGTGGAGCTGACCAGCCGTCCGGTCACCCAGCCGCGGGAGTTCAGCGTCAACAAGCTGATCCGTGAAAAAGGCTACCAGGAAGAGGCGGAAACCATCCATTTCGTCGGCCGCATCACCAATCCGGGCCGCGCCTTGCTGGAAGAAACCATTCCCGGCCACAACCCCAGATTGACCCGCTACGACAAGCAGAGCATGATGGTGGAAACCGAAGTGAAGGATTCGCCGGAATTTCGTCGCTGGCTGACCGACATGGCGGGAAAAGTAGAAATACTGGCGCCGGAATCCCTGAAAAACCGCTGACCAGAAGATAAACAAACTGACCCCGGGGGCTGACTGGTTCAGCCCTTTTGTTTTGCCACGGAGTACAGGATGAGCGATATCCTTTTTGAACCCGCCGAACCCGATTGCGACGCCATTCATATCAGCGTGGTGGGCGTTGGCGGCTGCGGCGGCAACACCGTCAACCTGCTGGCCGACAGCAGCCTGCCGCTGCATGTGGACATAGTGGCGATGAACACCGACGCCAAGGCCCTGCAGCAGAGCCGGGTCGGGACCCTGCAACTGGGCAAAATCCTCACCCGTGGCCTGGGGGCGGGCGCCGAGGCGGAAGTGGGCCGGCGTGCCGCCGAGGAAAGCCTGTCCGAGATCCGGGCCCAGTTGAGCGGAGCGGACCTGTGCTTTATCACCGCCGGCATGGGCGGCGGCACCGGCACCGGCGCCGCCCCCGTGGTCGCCCAGGTGGCCCGCGAGCTGGGCATCATGACCGTCGCCATCGTCACCCGCCCCTTCGGTTTCGAGGGCAAAAAACGGGCACTGGCCGCCGAGCGGGGGCTGGAAGCACTGGCCGAGCAGACCGATGCCCTGCTGGTGCTGCCCAACGATTACCTGCTGCGGGTACTGGGTGCGCGCACCCCGCTGCTGGCCGCCTTTAGCGAAAGCAGCAAGGTCATCCAGAACGCGGTCAAGGGGCTGGCGGACATCATCGGCCAGACCGGCCTTATCAACATCGACTTCGCCGATGTGCGCACCATCATGCGCCAGCAGGGCAAGGCGGTGATGGGCATCGGCCTTGGCCACGGCGAAAACAAGGTTGAGGACGCCACCCTCCAGGCCCTGAACAACCCGCTGCTGGAAAAGGTGGAGCTGGAGCGGGCCCGGGGCGTGCTGCTCAACGTGGTGGCCTCGATGGACATTGGCCTGGACGATTTCCAGAAAATCGGCGACCGGGTGGCGGATTGCGTGGGGGAAGAGGCCACAGTGGTATCCGGCATCAGCCTGGATCCCAACCTGACCGACAGCATCCAGGTCACCATGATCGCCACCGGCATCCAGCCGCCCAGGGAGACCCTGGTCGCCGGCAGCAACCCGGAAGCCGGCATCCATCCGGCCCGTGCCGAGCAGGACACTGGCCTTAAAGACGGCCTCGATATTCCCGCCTTCTTGCGCCAGCGCCAGCAGTAGGCACAAAAAAAGGGCAAGCCGGTCAGGCTTGCCCGCAATGAAGAATATCAGCGAATTATCCGGGTCACCAACCTGGATAACTGAACTTCGAAAGCAATCTAGGGTCTCGAGCGCTATTTAATCTCCAATAATCGCCAAATCCCAGCATTGATTCGCCAATGTTTGATATCGCTCCCGTTATTGGCCGGCACCGGCGTCAAAGCGTGAGCCTTCTCACACCGCAATATCGACCCAAACCAGCCGGTGATCGGAGCTGGCGGTGCGATCGGGCCGACCGCGCCGGTCCCAGAACCAGCCCTGCGGATCCTGCTCCGGCGCCAGCCAGCAGACCCCGCTGGCCAGGGCCTTCAATCCGGCCCCGGGCAGCACATAATCCAGCCTGAGGCCCTGGCTGTGGGTCCAGTAGCGGGGCGGCCCCCGCCGCTTCACCGGCGGTCGCAAGGCCAGGGCCCCTTCGGAACCGGGCCGCAAGCGCCCCAGGGCCACTTCCCGGTTGAGCGCCGGAGAGGCCAGCAGATGCCGGATGGCCTCCCGAAAACCGCTCCCATCCCGGGGATCGGCGTTCAGATCGCCCAGTATCACAAAGTCGGCACCGTTGGCCAGGCCGCCGCGCCCGCCGGCATCATCCACCAGATAGTCTCCCCGGCCGGGACAGATATAGTCATGCCACAACCGCAGCTCATCATGGTTGCGGCAACTGTTGCGCCGTTCGGGCCCTTCGTCGATGGGCGGCACCGGATGGCTGGCCAGCAGGTGCAACCGCCGTCCGCCGGGCAACTCGACCGGCATGTCCAGGTGGTTCTTGGACGACAACGGCAAGACGGCGAGCGCCGCCGGCGCATAATAGGGCCCGCTTGCGTCGCGCGGCAGCCGGGCGCCGGGCATGTCCCGCCATAAAAAGCGGCGGAAGCTGCGCGCCTGCTCCTGGCACAGCGGATAGCGGGACAACAGGGCAAAACCGTACTGGCCATGGAAGGCGCCAAACCCCAGGCCGTCTCCGGGCAGGGCGGGCTCGCCACCGCCGTGCAGGGACAGGGGCGCCAGCAGTCCGGTATTGGTGGGCACCAGGCAGGCGTGGGGATAATCGATGCCGTCCGCGCCCGCTGCCAGGTAATCACGGCAAAAACGGTGCAAATGCCCGGGCTCGTTCCCTTCGCCGTCATGATCGAACTCGTTGAGCAACAGGATATCGGGGCGGATCTGCCGGATAATGGCCGCCAGATGGCGCAACTGGCGGCTGCCCGGCCCGGCGATTTCATTGGCCAGCTGGCCCGGATGGCGACGATCCAGCGCCACGTTGAAGCTGGCGACACGAATTTTCGTAATGGGGTTCATGGGTTGCTTGCCTTTACCGCTCAAACTGTCATCATTTGCCCCTGAATCTAGGGACCCTCTCATCCGACTCTGCTGTGTAACGCTGCTTTTCAGGGAAGAAAACAATGTTTGGCATTCTGGTTGTCACCTCGGCCGCACTGTTCGGCCTGCTGTATGTGCTGCGCCGGCGGCAGGAAAGTTTTTGCATCACCATCGAAGGCATTCATCTCAATGTCAAGCGCGGACGGCCGCCCCAGGCGCTGCTGAGCCATTGCCAGCAGCTGGTGCGGGACGCTCGCACCCTCAAAGGGACCATCCGCGGCATCCGGCGCGGCGGCCAGGTGGAGCTGAGCTGCTCACGCAGCATCCCCGCCTCCTACCGCCAGGACATTCGCCTGTTCTGGCAAAATCAGCCGCAGCCGGGCTGAATCCGGGAGCGATTTGGCCGCCGGCCCTTGACCTGGGCCCGGTTTCCCGGTTTGCTGGGGGAGAATATTCCATTGCACGAGAGCCCGTCATGAAACTCTATCCCCTGTTGCTATGCACCCTGCTCGCAGCCTGCGCCAGCGAGCCGCCCGCCAAGGACCCATCGGAGCAGGCCAGCACTACTCCGGCCCCCGCGGCCGAGCAGGCCGGCCCCATCGAGCCCAAGGGCGAATTTGCCCTCATCGACATCCGCCGATCCCAGCAGGCGATGGACGCCATTACCGACGGCAAGCCGGACACCATCAACGACATACTGAAAAGTCCCAACGACTTCGCCCCGCCGGTGCTCTACCTGATGTCCGCCATCATGTTCGACAACAACTACCAGGATCAGGCCACCTTCTGGTACTACGCCGCCCAGCTGAGGGCCCGCAGCGACGCCAACAAGTCCGGCGACGAAACCACCCACGGCGCCGTGACCAAGCTCAACCAGCGCTTCGGCCAGCGCATCGGCCCCTATTCCCTGAGCAACCCGGACCGCCTGCAGGCGATTGTCGGACAAGTACTCGAATGGGACAGCCAGCAAAGCCGCAACTACGATCCCCGCTGGGTCGCGCTGCAGGGCAGGGACGTGCTCACCGAAACCGAGGTGAACTTCGCCCCCCAGGAAAAGTGGCAGGAAATCGACGCCCTTACCCGCAGCCAGTATCGCCAGGGGCTGGAGCAGGCCCTGGCCGAAATGCGCACCCGCACACCCGAATAATCCCGCCTTTTTGCCGTTTCCCGAACATCCCGATCTTTATCGGGATGTTTTATTTTGGCACTCTGGGGTACTCCTTTAGGAGTAACCACCAATAACAATCAGATTGTTCTGACTTTGCAGCAACAGATGTCACAGGAGATCCCATTATGAACACCTCCCCTCACCCACAGGTCAAGGTCTGGGACTGGTCAATCCGGCTGTTTCACTGGAGTCTGCCGGTGTTGTTGTTCCTGCTGTGGCGTTCCGCCGGCGAGGATCTCGACCGGCACATGCAACTGGCCCAGATCCTGCTTTCCCTGTTGCTGTACCGCCTGATCTGGGGATTCATCGGCACCCCTTACGCGCGTTTTGGCCATTTTCTCTATCACCCGGGCCGCATCGCCGGCTACCTGGGCGCCGCCCTCGGCCCGTCCAAGCCGGTTTACCTCAGCCACAACCCGCTGGGCGGCGTCATGGTACTGGTGCTGCTGGGCAGCCTGCTGCTGCAGGGCGCCACCGGCCTGTTCGCCACCGATGACATCTTCTACACCGGACCGCTTTACGATCTGGTCTCCGGCGGCACCGCCGAACAGATGACCCGCTGGCACAAAAGCTGGTTCTACCAGGGGCTGCTGGTACTGGTGGGGCTGCATGTGCTGGCCATAGCGCTTTACCGGCTGCGCGGCGAGGGCCTGGTCAAGGCCATGATCACCGGCCACAAGGAAGTCCCCGAGACAAGGGCGGCGGACGCCCTGGATCAGGCCGGGGAAGCCTTTCCCTGGGCACGTTTCGTGCTGGCGGCCACCCTGTCGGTGGCCGCGGTATGGTCCCTGTTCAACCTGGCCTGAGGCCCGGCCAACATAAAAAAAGGAGCCTCCTGGCTCCTTTTTTTATGTATCGCTTACTTGCGGTAGTCGTCGTGGCAGCTTTTGCAGCTTTGCAGCACCTTGGTCACCACGGGACGGGCCTTGGCGGCGTCGAAATCCGCTTCACCGGACACGGCAATCAGATCCTGCAGGGCAGAACCAAAGGCCTGGCCCTTGGCCTGGAAGCCGTCCATGTCGTCCCACGCCTTGTCGAGCAGGTTGCTGGTGGATTCGCCCCGGGTTTCGGGGAAGTAGGTATCCCCCAGCAGGCTGGCGGCATTACCCAGGTTCAGGGCCCGCTGGTGCAGGGCAGCGGCATCAAAGTCGACCTCGCCCTTGACCATGGCTCCCATGACGCTGGTCTGGGCGCTCATCACCTGATAGATGGACTGGCGGTATTTGACCGCATCGTCCGGCTTGAACAGGTTGGCCTGGGCAGCCACAGTGGTGGCAAACAGGCCGGTGACGGCGGCGAGGATCAGGCGTTTTTTCAACATTGCTGTGCTCCTTGGTATGAGGCTGCTCAAACGTCAGCCGTTTTAATTAGCGCTTAACGATATTACAGAGCCTGCCCCGGATCCACCACCAAGGGGGTAAATAGAGCTTCAAACGGAAAGTTTCACTTCCCCCTTCACAGGCTCCAGCCGGCAACCCATTCCACCCCAACATTTAGTTAGTGAGCGATACAATAAACAGCTTAAAGTCCCGAATAACTCAGTAGACTCCTTCCAAAAAACCTTTCAAAAATCACCGATAAATCCTCAAAAAAACCCTAAAAAACACATATAAAAGCAAAAAACACCATATTTATACTGGGACAGCAAAAAACAAAAGCACTTGATCATTCCAGCACTAACATTTAGGCTTTTTATTAATTGAACAGTCAATCAATCAAATTATGCCTATCGTCGGAATACAGGAAACACGCAAACAGCAGTTGATCGAGGCCACCCTGGCCTCGGTGGCCGAGTACGGTTTGCAGAACACCACCATCAACAGCATCAGCCGGCTGGCGGGTATGTCGTCGGGCATCATCAGCCACTACTTCGGCGGCAAGCAGGGGCTGATTGAAGCGACGGTCAAACAGTTGCTGGAAGAGCTGAAACGGGCGCTGCTGGCCAAAACCGCCGGTGGCCCCATGAGCCCGCGCCAACGGCTGATGATGATAGTGGAAGCCAACTTTACCGAGTTTCAGCGCTCGCGCCCGGCCACCAAAACCTGGCTCAGCTTCTGGGCCCAGGCCATGCACGATCCCGGCCTGGCCCGGCTACAGCACATCAACAACCAGCGGCTGCTCAGCAACCTGCGCTATTCCTTCCGCCGGGTAATGACACCGGACCAGGCTGCCGACGCCGCCCGCCAGACCGCCGCCCTGATCGACGGCTTCTGGCTGCGCAGTGCCCTGAGCGAATCGCCGGAAGCCGACTTCCGCCACGCCGAAGCCCTGTGCAAAACCTTTATCGACAACCTGTTACAGCATGACGGAGTCAACGCATGTCATTGACGCGCTACCAGAATTTTATCAACGGCCGCTATGTGGCCAACCAGTCCGGCGACACCTTTGAGGTGGTCAACCCCGCCACCGGCGAGGTCATCTATGAAGTGGAAGTGGCCGACGAACACATCAAGGCGCTCGCCATCGACTCGGCCCGGCGCGGCTTCGCGCAATGGTCGGCCATGACCGGCATGGAGCGGGCCCGCATTCTGCAACGGGCCGTGGCCCTGCTGCGCGAGCGCAACGACGAGCTGGCCCGTATCGAGGTGCTGGACACCGGCAAGCCCTGGCAGGAGGCCTCGGTGGTGGACGTGGTCACCGGCGCCGACAGCATCGAATTCTTCGCCGGGCTGGCCCCTTCCATTGAAGGCAACCAGCAGAGCCTCGGGGGCGATTTCTACTATACCCGCCGGGAGCCGCTCGGCATTTGCGCCGGCATCGGTGCCTGGAACTATCCGCTGCAGATCGCCTGCTGGAAATCCGCCCCGGCCCTGGCCTGCGGCAACGCCATGATCTTCAAGCCCTCGGAAGAAACTCCCCTGGGGGCGCTCAAACTGGCTGAGATTTTTATCGAGGCCGGGGTGCCCGCCGGGGTGTTCAACGTGGTGCAGGGCGACGGCGCCGTGGGTGCCTGGCTGACCGGCCACCCGGACATCGCCAAGGTGTCCTTCACCGGCGAGGTGGGCACCGGCAAGAAGGTGATGGCCGCCGCCGCCGGCTCGCTGAAGGAAGTGACCATGGAGCTGGGCGGCAAGTCGCCGCTCATTATCTTCGACGACGCCGATCTGGACGACGCCGTTTCGGCCGCCATGCTCGGCAACTTCTACACCCAGGGCGAGATCTGCACCAACGGCACCCGGGTGTTCGTGCATAAGGACATCTACCCGGCCTTTATGGAACGGCTGCTGGCGCGCACCCGCAACAACATCAAAGCCGGAGACCCGCTGGATCCGGACACCAACTTCGGCGCCCTGATCTCCAGGGCCCACTACGACAAGGTGCTGGGCTATATCCGCAAAGGCGTGGAAGAAGGCGCCACCCTCGCCCACGGCGGCGAAGCCCTCCGCCCGGCCTCGGCCCCCAACGGCTACTTCGTGGCGCCCACCATTTTCACCGATTGCCGCGACGACATGACCATCTGCCGGGAAGAGATCTTCGGTCCGGTGATGTCGGTGCTGACCTTCGAGCACGAGGACGAGGTGGTGGCGCGCGCCAACGACACCGACACCGGCCTGGCCGCCGGCGTCTTTACCAAGGACATTCGCCGGGCGCACCGGGTCATCCACCGGCTGCAGGCGGGCATCTGCTGGATCAACGCCTACGGCGCCTCCCCCGCCGAGATGCCGGTGGGCGGCTACAAGCTGTCCGGCATCGGCCGGGAAAACGGCCTGGCCACCCTGAATCATTACACCCAGCTGAAGGCGGTGTACGTGGGCATGAACAAGCTGGAAAGCCCGTTTTAACAGGTGGCCCGTAGG
Organism: Zobellella taiwanensis; assembly: GCF_003012795.1. Taxonomy (GTDB): domain Bacteria; phylum Pseudomonadota; class Gammaproteobacteria; order Enterobacterales; family Aeromonadaceae; genus Oceanimonas; species Oceanimonas taiwanensis. Next base: position 7,559 of record NZ_PXYH01000014.1, on the reverse strand, counting down.
GTCGACTTCAGTCGACCAGGGAAGCCGCCGGCCACTGGACTCCCGCCTGCGCGGGAGTGACACCGACAACGTCATACCCGCGAAGGCGGAGACGATCAGCGATATAAGGTGACGGAAGGCGTCAGCCAAGCCGACCGTGACATGCCATGGATGGCATGTCCGAGCTTACAGGGATGAACTTGTAGCGTGTCGGCGTGCTGTGCCTTCCGGTACCGAGCGATTCGAGGTAACGCAATGCAAAACCAATTCGACTATATCATCGTGGGCGCGGGCTCCGCCGGCTGCGTGCTTGCCAACCGCCTCACCGAGGACGGCCAGCACACCGTGCTGCTACTGGAAACCGGCGGCAGCGACAAAAGCATCTTCATCCAGATGCCCACCGCCCTGTCCATTCCCATGAACACCAAGAAGTACGCCTGGCAGTTCGAGACCGAGCCCGAGCCCTTCCTGGACAACCGCCGCATGCACTGCCCGCGCGGCAAGGTGCTGGGCGGCTCTTCCTCCATCAACGGCATGGTCTATGTGCGCGGCCACGCCCGCGACTTCGACGAATGGCAACAGCACGGCGCCGAGGGCTGGGACTACGCCCACTGCCTGCCCTATTTCAAGAAGGCCGAAAGCTGGGCCTTTGGCGGCGACGACTACCGCGGCGACCAGGGGCCGCTCGGGGTCAACAACGGCAACCGGATGCAAAACCCCCTGTACCAGGCCTTTGTGGACGCCGGGGTGGAAGCCGGTTACTTCCACACCCCCGACTACAACGGCCGCCAGCAGGAAGGCTTTGGCCCCATGCACATGACGGTGAAAAACGGCCGCCGCTGGTCTACCGCCAACGCCTACCTGCGCCCGGCCATGGGCCGCCCCAACCTGACCGTGGTCACCCACGCCCTGGTACACAAGGTGCTGCTGGAGGGCAAACAGGCGGTGGGCGTGCGCTATGAGCGCAACGGCCGGGTACAGGAAGTGCGGGTAAGCAAGGAGGTCATTCTCAGTGCCGGCTCCGTCGGCTCGCCGCACCTGCTGCAGCTCTCCGGCATCGGCGCCAAAGAGACCTTGGCCGCGGCCGGTATCGAGCAGAAGCACGAGCTGCCCGGGGTAGGCGAGAACCTGCAGGATCACCTGGAGTTCTATTTCCAGTTCCGCTGCAAACAGCCCATCTCCCTCAACGGCAAGCTGGATCTGTGGAACAAGTTCCTGATCGGCAGCCGCTGGCTGCTGAAAAAAGACGGCCTGGGCGCCACCAACCACTTCGAGTCCTGCGGTTTTATCCGCTCCAAGGCCGGGGTGGAATGGCCGGATCTGCAATACCACTTTCTGCCTGCCGCCATGCGCTACGACGGCCGCGAGGCCTTCGACGGCCACGGCTTTCAGGTGCACATCGGCCACAACAAGCCGAAAAGCCGGGGCTATATCAAGGCGGCAAGCGCCGATCCCGGCATGGCGCCGCGCATTCGCTTTAATTACCTGGAGCACGAAGACGACCGCGAGGGCTTTCGCGCCTGCGTGCGGCTGACCCGGGAGATCATCAATCAGCCGGCGATGGATCCCTACCGAGACGCGGAAATCCAGCCCGGTGAACACATTCACACCGACGAACAAATCGATGCCTTTGTGCGCCAGGCGGTGGAAAGCGCCTACCACCCCTCCTGCTCCTGCCGCATGGGCACCGACGAGCTGGCGGTGGTGGACCCCGAAACCAAAGTGCGGGGCATAGCGGGCCTGCGGGTGGTGGACTCGTCCATCTTCCCTACCATTCCCAACGGCAACCTCAACGCTCCCACCATCATGGTGGCGGAGCGGGCCGCGGATCTGATCCGGGGCAAGGCGCCGCTGGCCGCCTCCGCAGCGGAAGTGGGCATGGACCAAGAGTGGCAGCGCCGCCAGCGGGCCAACAGCCCCAAGCGCGATCTGGTCTGAAGAATCGTGAAAAGTATTGAGCGTCCTTTCAGTCTTTAACTATCGCAATCGGTGGCGCCACGCCGCCACCGGCCCCGCGATACTTAAGGCCTGACTTGCGTCTCACATTGTTGCTCGGAGTACGAACGAGGAGGATGGCGGGTACAGCTAAGCCGACCCTCCGCTTCAGGGACGAAGCGGCGGAGCGTACAGGGATGTATTCACAGCGTGTCGGCGTGCTGAACCCGCCAGCCTCCGGATATTCCGGCTCTGCCAGCAATGGGGCGCAGGTGGACTGCTCCTTGTGTTGTTCAACCAAAGGAGAAGTACCCGTGTTTTTTATCGATATGGAAATAAACGGAGGGGTTAACGCATGACCGCTCTACTGTCCGCAGGGATCCTGTTCACTTTCGCCGCCATCGCCCTGATCCTCTATAAATGGGGCAATATCCGCTGTATCGGCGTGACCCCGGTGCGCACCTTCACCTTTATCGCCATCCTGTTTACCTCCGGCCTGGATGTGGGGCTGATCATGTTCCCGCTCACCGAGTTTGCCGGCTATGCGGATCTCACCGCCAGCCCGGAATACGGCTTTGCCAACCCGCTGGCCATCGAGTTCGGTTTCTGGGGTTTTTTGATCTGGGGTTTCTACTTCGTCACCTGCTTTTATTTCTGCGTGATCGAGCCCAGGGTCGGCTTTTTCGAGCTGCCCTTGGTCAAGCTGATCAACAATGTGGTGATCATCGGCACCTGTGCCTTTACCGCCTTCCTGCTGCTGAGCAACCTGCCCTGGTATGTACCCGGACTGGGCGACGGCGAAACCATAGTGGCCGGTTTCTACCTGGTGGTACTGCTGGTCATTGCCGCTTCCGTCTACTCCAGCACCAGCCTGCGCTATGTAAAAATCCTGAGCCTGGGCACCAGCTGGCTGTTTATCGGCCTGATCGCCCTGATGTGGGTCGGTGCCTTTGCCGGCAACGGCGGTATCGGCGAGTTCGCCGCCACCTTTGCCCTGGTGGGCGACTACTTCGGCAACATCCACCGCTTTGTGCTGCCGCTCAATGACTATCACGAGTTCTACCTGTTCTGGTGGTTCTCCTGGAGCATCATGATCGGCCAGTTCACCGCCCGCTTCGTCGGCGGCCTGCGCACCTGGCAGTTGCTGGCGGCCATGCTGGCGTTTCCGTCCATGGCCATCGCCACCTGGTTCAGCGTGCTCTACTACTTCCACGACCATGGCCTGACCACGACAGGCTTCTACAACTGGGCCATGGTGGCGGTGGGCATCACCATGGTGATCAATTCGCTCGACTCGCTGATCCGGCTGTATACCGACAACCTCAACCTCACCGTGGCCCGGCTGGGCAAGGCACGCTACTTCCTTGGCAACCTGCTGGCCCTGTGCGGCCTGACCCTGCTGTTCCAGCTCGATTTCCTGCAAATCCAGTGGGTCGGCGCCCTGGTCATCGGCCTGTTTTTCGCCTGCGGCGGCTACATCCTCGTCAACAAGCGCGACACCGTGCTGGCCATCGCCAGCTCGCCCAAGGCCAACCGCATCGACTACAGCAAGATAGAGCTGGCCAACTAAAACAACAACGGCACCCCAGGGTGCCGTTGTTGTCTGCAGCCCTATCCGGCAATCCGTGCCGCCAGGCCGTCCGACACCGCAAGCAGCCAGCTCACGCCACCCAGATTGGCGGCCACCGCCAGCCAGAATACCCACAGGAAGGAACGCTTGCGCGACTTGTGCCTGAGCCAGTGCTGGCCCAGCCAGGCACCGGGCCAGCCCCCCAGCAGCGCCAGCATGTGCAGGGTGCGCTCGCTTATCCGCCAGTGACCGTGCATGGCGGCACGCTTGTCCCACCAGTACAGGCCAAAGGTGACCAGGCTGAGGGCGGCATACCACAACGCCAGCCCGGCATAGACCTTGATCATGCCGGTTGCTCCTGTTGTTTCTGTTGCAGCCGCCACAGCTGGGCATACAGACCCTCTTTTGCCAGCAACTGCTCGTGGTTGCCCTGCTCGGCGATGCGGCCGTCCTGCATCACCAGAATATGGTCGGCGTCCACTATGGTGGACAGCCGGTGGGCGATCACCAGGCTGCTCTGGCCCCGGGACACCTCGCGAATGGCCTGCAATATGCTGCGCTCGGAGCGGCTGTCCAGCGACGAGGTGGCCTCGTCGAACACCAGTATCGGCGGCCGCTTTAAAATGGTGCGGGCAATGGCCACCCGCTGTTTTTCGCCGCCGCTCAGTTTCAGCCCCCGCTCCCCCACCAGGGTGGCGCTGCCTTCCGGCAAGCTGGCAATAAAGTCGCTGAGGTGGGCGAGGCGAATGGCCTCGTTCACTTCGCTTTCGCTGGCGTCGATGCGGCCGTAGCGAATGTTGTCGTAGATGGAGGCGTTAAACAGCACCGTATCTTGCGGCACTATGCCAATGGCCCGGCGCAGGGACGCCTGGCTCACCTGCCGAATATCCTGCCCGTCGATCAGAATGGCGCCCTCGTTCACCTCGTAAAAGCGAAACAGCAGCTTGACCAGGGTGGACTTGCCCGAGCCGCTGGCCCCCACCACCGCCAGCTTTTGCCGGGGCTGAAGGGTAAAGCTGAGATCGTGCAGAATTTGCCGGTCGGGCCGGTAGCCAAAGCTAACGTGGCGAAACTCGATTTCTCCCCGGGTTACTTCAAGCTCAGGGGCATTTTCCGCATCCTTGATCTGCGGCCGGCGGCGCAGCAGGGCAAACAGCCGCTCGATGTTGGCCAATGAACCTTTCATCTCCCGGTACACAAAACCGAGAAAATTCAGCGGCAGAAACAACTGCATCATAAAGGCGTTGATCAGCACAAAGTCGCCCAATGTCATGGTGCCCGCCACCACCTGCTGGCCGGCCAGTATCATCATGGCGGTCATGGCCAGGGCGATGATCAGCGCCTGACCACCGTTCAGGGCAAACAGGCTGAGCCGGTTGTTGCGCCGGGCCCGCTCCCACTCGGCCAGATCGTCGTCGTACCGGCCCGCCTCGTACTGCTCGTTGTTGAAGTATTTGACCGTTTCAAAGTTGAGCAGGCTGTCCACCGCCCGGCTGTGGGTTTGCGAGTCGGCCTTGTTGGCGGCGCGCACAAAGCCGGTGCGCCAGTCGGTGGCCACCACCGACCAGGCCACGTACACCACCACCGCCCCCAGAGTAATAAGCGCAAACCACACCGAGTAGTTGATCAGCAGCAGCGCCGTGACCAGACCAATTTCCAGCAGGGTGGGCACAATGTTGAACACCATAAAGCGCAGCAAAAAGCCCACCCCGGTCACCCCCCGCTCTATGTCCCGGGACAGGCCGCCGGTGCTGCGGTTGAGGTGAAAGTCCAGCTCAAGCCGGTGCAGGTGATTGAACACACTCAGGCCAATGCGGCGCATGGCCCGCTCGGTCACCCGGCCAAACAGGGCGTCGCGAATTTCCCCAAACAGCACGTTGGCAAAGCGCACCGTGCCGTAGGCCAGCAGCAGCCCCAGGGGCAGCGCCACTACCGTGCTGACGGCGGTGTCCATGCCATCGACAATGTGCTTGAGAATAAAGGGCAACCCCACGCTGGCCAGCTTGGCCGCCACCAGGCAGCACAGGGCCAGGGCGATACGGCCCTTGTAGTCCAGCAGGTAGGGGATCAGGGTTTTCAGGGTACGGACATTGATGGCGGCATCATCCATCTCCGGATGCCAGGAGCTTCGGCGCATAATTCAGTCTGTTGCGGGAGAATGAGCGTCATCATACTCCCCTTTGACGCAGCAGGCAGCCGCATCCCCCTTGGCAAAAATGTTAAGCTTCGCATGAACCCGCCTTTACCTTGCGATAAGCTGAACCTTTCACAGGTAGGGAGAAAGGCCGATGGAACCATTGCCGGAACAATGCATTTACCGCCTGCAGCTCAGCAGCAAGGGCGGGCTGGAACCCTTGCCGGCGGAGGCCGAGCTGCCGGCCACCACGGCGGCGCCGGTGTGGCTGCATCTGGACTACGAGCAGCCCCAGGCCGCCGACTGGCTGCGTAATTCCGAGCTGGTCAGCGAGGCCGCCCGCGAGGCGCTGCTGGGCCAGAGCAGCCGGCCCAAGCTGGTACGCCAGGGCGACAACCTGCTGCTGACCCTGCGCGGCATCAACCACAACCAGGGCAACAGCCCGGAAGAAATGGTGGCGCTGCGCATCTACATCACGCCCTCGCTTATTATCAGCAGCCGGCACCGGCCGCTGCTGTCGGAACAGGACGTGTACGAGCTGCTGGGCAGCAGCGATGAACAGGTCACCCTGGGCGACTGGCTGGTGGAGATGTGCGACGCCCTCACCGACCGGGCTGGCGAGTTTGTGGAAGATCTGCACGATCAGATCCTGGAGCTGGAAGAGCAGATCCTGATGCGGGAGCTGCCCACCAACGGCCGGCTGGGCCGCATTCGCAAGCAGCTGATTTTGGTGCGCCGCTATCTTTCCCCCCAGCGGGATCTGATCGCCCGGCTGGCCAGCGAAAAAATCGGCTGGCTCAACGACGACGATCGCCGCCGCCTGCTCGACATTGCCGACCGGCTGCGCCGCTGGCTGGACGATCTCGACGCCGGCCTGGCCCGCACCGCCGTGCTGGCGGACGAGGTCAATAACCTGATGACCGAAGCCACCAACCAGCGCGCCTACCAGATGTCGATCATGGCACTGATGTTTCTGCCCGCCAGCTTTCTCACCGGCCTGTTCGGCATCAACCTGGGCGGCATGCCGGGGGCCAATCACCCCGCCGCCTTCTGGATTTTCTGCCTGAGCCTGCTGGCCCTGGGCGCCGGCCTGGCGGTGTGGCTGCGGCGCAACCGCTGGTGGTAAGCGAATCCTAAAAATAAAGGTGCCGCTTCAATATAGAAGCGGCACCTTTTGCGAGGATTCGAAAATGAATCAAGCTTCATTTACATAAGCAACAAGCCCATGTTCAAACTTTCTTGGCCATCGCCGGAGAAGCAACACCTTCAGAAGTTTCACATCTTTTATCCGCTGATGCTATCACGTCCTCACTCAACCCCTTATAGGTGGAATAACACATTACCAGCATCAGCACAGAAAGCGGTAGCGCAGTTGCAACCAAGGCAGACTGCAGACCTGAAAGCCCACCGGTCATAATAAGAACAATAGAAATCCCGGCGATAACCACTCCCCATACAACTTTGGTCACACTGGTGGGGTTAGGATTGCCATTTTCACTAATCATTCCCAGTACAAACACGGCAGAGTTTGCCGATGTCACAAAGAAAACCATCACCAGAACCATGGCCAGAACACTCAACAGAGTACTCATGGGGAAGTAGTCGAGGAATTTGAAGAGCGCGGAAGTCACATCGGCCTCAACGGCCTGAGCCAATGCCACCTCACCCAGGTTCTGGATAATATGTATTGCAGAGCCACCCATTACCGCAAACCAGACGAAGGATCCAAGTGCGGGAATAAAAACAGCTCCCAACATAAATTCCTTGATAGTTCTTCCTTTAGAAATACGAGCGACAAAACTGCCTACCAAAGGCAGGGCGGGATCATACTTTGTTAATGAAATTTGAACGGGTGGATCGTCTGTGATCTAATCAGCACCTCTTGCCGAAGGAGCCTGACCATGACCCTGATAGAACACCTTACCCTTGTTGAAGAAACCC
>NZ_PXYH01000013.1 GCF_003012795.1 Zobellella taiwanensis | reverse complement strand
AATCATTGAAAAACAGTATTTTTTGTTTCCCAATCGACTGCGAGTGCCCACACAGTTTGCTTGATAGATTGTTAAAGAGCGTTGACCGTTATCGGGTCAGGGCTGCGTATTCTACGCAATCCTTGGTATTCGTCAAGCAGTTAAACCGAAGTTTTTACTGCTTGTTGACGTTGGCGTGTTGTGCCGTGTCAGTGAGGGCGCATTATAGGGAGCCGCCGGATTTGCGCAAGGGCTTTTTTGATATTTTTATGAAAAAAGGCGACTTTGGACAAAAAACACACCAAAGCCGCCATTTGTTAATATTTCATTAATCTTCAACTAGCGTTTTTGTATCCAGCCGCGAGCAAATTCCCTTACCTTGTCCCAATCAGTGAACTCAAGATCCTGGGTGGTATCCGTACTGCCACCGGTAATCTTCATGATCAACTGAATGATGCGGGTCTGCCACCAGTTGTACTCACTATACCTGAGCGCGCCGGCAAAAACTCCCATGGTCCGTGGTCGCCAGGCAGACTTGGTCAGGAATTTGCGAATATAGGCATTGTTGGCGGGGTTGGCCTTCTCCGGCTTGCGAGCCGTGAGACAGACACAGAAGAAGGCGGCATCCGCCACCTCCAGCTGTTCGCTGTGAGTGTGTATAAAGGTGTAGAGGCTATCGTGAAAATGACCATAGCGGATTGAGGCGCCGATCAAGACCTTGTCATATTTACTCAAATTTTTCTTCGGCAGGGTGTGCAGATCCACGCTTTCCACCTCATAGCCACCAAACTCATCCCGCATCGCATCTATGATTTTTGTCGTCTGACCATTGCGAGACGAATAAAGCACCAACAGTTTTCCCATAGACTCCTCTTAGCTTCGCCAGAAGGCCGGCGTAAACAGCACCAACAAGGTAAAAATTTCCAGACGTCCGAACAGCATGGCCAGGATCATGATCCACTTGGCACTGTCCGTAGTGGCACCGAAATTGGCCGCTACCTCGCCCAGGCCAGGGCCCAGATTGTTGAGGGTTGCGACAACGGCGGTAAAAGCGGTCAGTTCATCCATACCGGTAGCCAGCAGGGCCAGCATGCAGATCACGAAAATCAGGGCATAGGCGGCAAAAAAGCCCCAGACGGCCTCCACCACTCTATCAGCTAGGGCCTTGTTGCCAAGCTTTATTCGATAGACGGCACGCGGGTGGATAAGGCGCTTCAGCTCGCGCATGCCCTGCAGGTTCAGCAGCATGATACGCACTACCTTGATACCTCCTCCCGTACTGCCGGCGCAACCACCGATACAGGAGGCAAACATCAGCAGCACCGGCAAAAACAGTGGCCATTCGGCGAAACCAGTGGTACTGAATCCAGCTGTGGTGGCAATGGAAACCGATTGGAACAATGCCTGATCCAGCGCCTGCCAGGGATTATCATAAATGCGATGGGCCAACAGCACCGACATGCAAATCAGGGTAAGCACAAGCTGCACCCCGATGAAAACCTTGACCTCGGGATCCAGCCGATACACTGACAGGCGTAACCCGCGGTTGGAGAAAGCCGCGAAATGCAGACTGAAATTGACCCCGGCGATCATCAAAAACACCACTATGATGAAGTTGATGGTCGAGCTGTTGAAATGGCCTATGCTGGCATCGTAGGTGGAAAAGCCACCAATGGCGACGGTGGAAAACGAATGGCAAATGGCATCGAACAGGCTCATGCCTGCCAGCCACAACAACAACGCGCAGGCGATGGTCAGTACCAGGTAAATGTACCAGAGCACCTTGGCGGTTTCGGCAATGCGAGGCGCAACCTTGTTATCCTTGACCGGCCCCGGGATCTCGGCCCGAAACAGCTGCATGCCGCCAATGCCGAGGATGGGCAGAATGGCCACCGCCAGCACTATGATACCCATGCCCCCCAGCCACTGCAGCATCTGCCGGTAAAACAATATCGCCTTGGGCAGCTCATCAAGCCCGCTGACCACGGTGGCGCCCGTCGTGGTCAATCCGGAAAACGATTCAAAAAACGCTTCGGCCACAGACATCTTGGGTTCGGCGCTGAGCATAAATGGGATGGCCCCCACACTGCCCAGCACGGTCCAGAACAGTACGACAATCAAAAACCCTTCCTTGGCGCGTAAATCCTTATTGTGGGTCCGGTTGGGAAACCACAGTGCCAATCCCAGGATAAGACAAATCACAAAAGCACTGAAAAACTCCAGGCCGGCGCCGTCGCGATAAATATAAGCGACCAGAGCCGGCGCCAGCATGGTGACGCTGAACAAGGCTACCAGAATACCGACTATGCGAATGATCGTGCGAATATGCATGCTCTATCCAGTGAGAAAGCGATTAATCGTTGATCGGGCGGGCGATCACTCTTCCCTGAGTCCGATCCAGTATCTGACGAGCCAACGTCGCGAGCAAGCGGACATCGACCAGCAAAATTCCACTAACCCTGGCACCATAATCCACCCGTTCCCAATCGGCGCCGGCCTGCTTCAGCAGGCTTTCCAACTGCGCCATGTCGCTGTAGTCAGCCTCAACGGCCAGGCGACCGAGGATACACTTTTCGCGAGTGGAAAGCGTTGCCAGGGCCGCGGCCACGGAGCCACCATAGGCACGGACCAGTCCACCGGTACCCAGCTTGATACCACCAAAATATCGGACGACAACGGCTGTCACTTCACCAATGCCGGCACCTTGCAACTGAGCCAGTATCGGCTTGCCGGCGGTACCCGACGGCTCGCCATCGTCGCTGAACCCCAATACCCGGGAATCGCCGGGCATTCCCGCCACAAACCCCCAGCAATGATGGCCGGCTTGCGGATGCGCATCACGCAGTTGTCCAATCCAGGCGCGCGCCGATGCAATATCGGGAGTGTGCGCCAGGCAGGCAATAAAGCGACTTTTTTTGATCTCTTGCTCCCATACGATGGGAGCAGCGGGAATAAGATAGGGAGATGATCCCATAACCGCCCCTGAACACACTTGGCCGGCTATGCTCAAACCGACCCGGATAGATGAAGCCGCACATCATAGCACAGCTCTGTGATAGGCAGGCGCGAGGGGCATTTAACCGGTTAACGAATTTAAACAAACGTTTTAAATAGGTGTTGAAATATGGTTTTTTTCTGTTCATAGTGAGCCCATCCCTGCCCGGGATAACCGGTGCAGCACAAGGGAACAAGGAGACATGAGGATGATCTACCAAGGCGAAGCCCTCTCTGTACAACTGTTGCAAGACGGTATTGCTGAACTGCGATTCGATGGCACCGGCGCCATCAACAAGCTCGACCGCGCCACCCTGCTGTCGCTGGAACAGGCGGTGACGGCGCTGGAACAGACCAGCGGTATCCGCGGCCTGATGCTGACCAGCGCCAAGGAGGCGTTTATCGTCGGTGCCGACATCACCGAATTTCTGGGGCTGTTCGAGCTGCCGGACGCCGAGCTCGGCGACTGGCTGGCCAAGGCCAACGCCATCTTCAACCGCATCGAAGACCTGCCCTTCCCCACCCTAAGCCTGGTCAGGGGCTATGCCCTGGGCGGCGGTTGCGAATGCATCCTGGCCACCGACTACCGTATCGGTGATACCAGCGCCCGCATCGGCCTGCCGGAAACCAAGCTCGGCATCATGCCCGGCTTCGGCGGCACCGTGCGCCTGCCGCGCCTCATCGGTGCAGACAACGCCATGGAATGGATCACCACGGGGCAGGAAAACAAGGCCGAGGCCTGCCTGGCCGTGGGCGTGCTGGACGCCGTGGTCGACACAGAGCAGTTGCAGGACGCCGCCATTCGCCTGCTGCAGGACGCCGCCGCCGGCCGTCAGGACTGGCAGGGCAAGCGCGCCCGCAAATGCGCGCCCCTGACCCTGGACAAGCTGGAAGCCATGATGAGCTTTAGCACCGCCAAGGGTATGGTGGCCGCCAAGGCCGGCCCCCACTATCCGGCGCCGATCACCGCGGTGAAAACCATCGAGGCCGCCGCCGCCCTGGGCCGTGGCGCCGCCCTCCTGATAGAACAGGACAACTTCGTCAAGCTGGCCAAGACCCCGGTGGCCCGCGCCCTGGTCGGCATTTTCCTGAACGATCAGTTCATCAAGGGCAAGGCCAAGAAGGCGGCCAAAGCAGCCCCCGCCACCCGCAAGGCCGCCGTGCTCGGTGCCGGCATCATGGGTGGCGGCATCGCCTACCAGTCGGCGGTGAAAGGCATACCGGTGGTCATGAAGGACATCAATGACCAGGCCCTGGCGCTCGGCATGAACGAGGCCGGCAAGCTGCTCAACAAGCAACTGGAGCGGGGCAAGATCGATGGCTTCAAGCTGACCCGGGTGCTGTCCAGCATCACCCCCACCCTGAGCTACGACGGCCTGCAGGGAGTGGATATGGTGGTGGAAGCCGTGGTCGAAAACCCCAGGATCAAGTCCCAGGTGCTGGCCGAGGTGGAAACCAAAGTGAGCGAGGACGCCGTTATCGCCTCCAACACCTCCACCATTCCCATCTCGACCCTGGCCAGGAGCCTCAAGCGCCCGGAACGGTTCTGCGGCATGCACTTCTTCAACCCGGTGCACCGCATGCCCCTGGTGGAGATCATCCGCGGCGAGCAGACCAGCGACGACACCATCAACAAGGTGGTGGCCTACGCCGCCGCCATGGGCAAATCGCCGGTGGTGGTGAATGACTGTCCCGGCTTCTTCGTCAACCGGGTGCTGTTCCCCTACTTCTTCGGCTTTGGCAAGCTGATTGCCGACGGCGCCGACTTTGTGCAGGTCGACAAGGTGATGGAAAAGGTGTTCGGCTGGCCCATGGGCCCCGCCTACCTGCTCGACGTGGTCGGTATCGACACCGGCCACCATGCCGCCGCCGTCATGGCCGAAGGCTTCCCGGCGCGCATGAGCAAGGCCGGCAAGGATGCCATCGACGTCATGTACGAACAGCAGCGTTTCGGCCAGAAGAACGGCAAGGGCTTCTACGCCTACAGCCAGGACAAGAAGGGCAAGCCGAAGAAGGAAGCCGACCCGCAGAGCTACCAGTTGCTGCAGGCCGTGGTGACCGGCCAGGCGGAGTTTGCCCAGGACGATATCATCGCCCGCATGATGATCCCCATGATCAACGAGGTGGTGCTCTGCCTGGAAGAAGGCATTATCGGCTCCCCCGCCGAGGCGGATCTGGCGCTGGTGTACGGCCTCGGCTTCCCGCCGTTCCGGGGCGGCGTGTTCCGCTACCTGGACACCCTGGGCTTGGCCAGTTACGTGGCCCTGGCCGACCAGTTCGCCCACCTGGGCCCCCTCTATCAAGTGAGCCCCGGACTGCGCCAGATGGCCGCCGACGGCAAGACCTTTTACTGATTTGGCGGAAGGAGACGACAACATGAAAGACGTGGTCATTGTCGATTGTATTCGCACCCCCATGGGGCGCTCCAAAGGCGGCGCATTCCGCAATGTCAGGGCCGAGGATCTGTCCGCCCACCTGATGCAGGGGCTGCTGGCCCGCAACCCGGCCCTGGCCGCCAGCGAGGTGGAAGACATCTACTGGGGCTGCGTACAGCAGACCCTGGAGCAGGGCTTCAACGTGGCTCGCAACGCCGCCCTGCTGGCCGGTCTGCCCAAGGAAGTGGGCGCCGTCACCGTCAACCGGCTGTGCGGCAGCTCGATGCAGGCGCTGCACGACGCCGCCCGCGCCATCATGGTGGGTGACGGCGACGTCTTCATCATCGGCGGGGTCGAGCACATGGGCCATGTACCTATGAACCACGGGGTGGACTTCCATCCCGGCCTGGCGCTGAACGTGGCCAAGGCCGCCGGCATGATGGGCCTCACCGCCGAACTGCTGGGCCGGCTGCACGGCATCAGCCGGGAGCAGCAGGACGCCTTCGCGGTGCGATCCCACCAGCGGGCACACCAGGCCACGGTGGAAGGCCGCTTTGCCAACGAGATCCTGGCCACCAACGGCCATGCCGCCGACGGCAGCCTGACCCGGTTCGAGACCGATGAGGTGATCCGCCCGGAAACCAGCCTGGCGTCCCTGGCCCAGTTGCGCCCGGCCTTCGATCCGGCCAACGGCACCGTCACCGCCGGCACCTCCTCCGCCCTGTCCGACGGCGCCGCCGCCATGCTGGTGATGTCCGCCGACAAGGCCGCCGCCCTGGGCCTCAGGCCCCGCGCCCGCGTCCGGGCCATGGCGGTGGCGGGCTGTGATCCCTCCATCATGGGCTACGGCCCGGTACCGGCGGTGCACAAGGCGCTCAAGCGGGCCGGCCTGTCGATGCAGGACATCGACGTGTTCGAGCTGAACGAGGCCTTCGCCGCCCAGTCGCTGCCGGTGCTGAAGGAGTTGGGGCTGCTGGAGGTGATGGACGACAAGGTCAACCTCAACGGCGGCGCCATCGCCCTGGGCCACCCCCTGGGTTGCTCCGGCGCCCGCATCTCCACCACCCTGATCAACCTGATGGAGAGCAGGGACGCCACCCTGGGCGTGGCCACCATGTGTATCGGCCTGGGTCAGGGCATCGCCACCGTATTTGAACGGGTCTGATACTGCTACTCAGCCTCGGCCAGGTGCTAAAGGGCTCAGTCCAGGGCACAACAAAATCGTCTATGGTCGGTATTGGGCAGGGGCTTTCCCTGCCCTTTTTTGATCCCGGTCTCGGTTGACCATTTATTCAGCAAGGGTAATATAGGCGGGGTTAACGACCAGGTAGTAGAACCATGAACATTTCCTTTTCCGATGCCCAGCACCGTCTGGATGCCACCGGCCTGCGCTGCCCCGAGCCGGTCATGATGGTGCGCAAGCAGGTCCGCTCCATGGCCAGTGGCGAGACCCTGTTGATCACCGCCGACGACCCTTCGACCAGCCGCGATATCCCCAGTTTCTGCCGCTTTATGGATCATGTACTGCTGTCCAGCCAGGTCGAGCGGTTGCCCTATCAGTTCCTGATCCAAAAAGGCGCCTGACCCCGCCGAAGGGCGGATATGGCCGCCCGTCACAAGCTGATAAGCTGGGGGGCGAACCACTCTCTTGTAAGGACACTCCATGCTGGCCGTCAGCCATGCCCTTGGCCCCCTCTTCCTGCTGATCCTGACCGGCGTTGTGCTGCGCCGGCTGCGTTTTCCCGACGAACAGTTCTGGCACGGTGCCGAGCGTTTCATCTATTTCCTGCTGTTTCCGGCCATGCTGATCAGCACCCTGGCCACCGCCGACTTCGGCCAGGTCGCCTTCACCGGCATGGTGGGCCTGCTCGCCGGCCTGCTGGTGCTGCTGGCCATTATACTGTGGTTGGCCAGGAACAGACTGGGACTGGATATGCCCTCCTTCACCTCGGTATTCCAGGGTGCCCTGCGCTTTAATACCTACGTGGGCCTGGCCGGCGCCGCCGCCCTCTACGGCGATGCCGGCATCACCGCCGCCGCCGTGGCCATTGCGGTCATGGTCCCTCTGGTCAACATTCTTTGCGTGCTGGTATTCGTGGGCACAGACGGCAGCGGCCAGTCTGGCCTGTGGAGCGCCATCAAGGCCCTGGCCAAAAATCCCCTGCTGCTGGGCTGCGTGGTCGGCATTGCCCTCAATATCAGCGGCATAGGCCTGCCGGGCTGGAGCCGGGATACCCTGAGCCTGGCCGGCCAGGCAGCCCTGCCACTGGGACTGATTGCCGTAGGCGTGGCGCTGCAACTGAAGGCACTGCGCGGCACCGGCCCCGCCTTCTGGCAGGCCTGCGCCATCAAGTTCGCCGCCCTGCCCCTGCTGGCCCTGCTGATCGGCTGGCTGAGCGGGCTGGGCGAAACAGAGCTGGGGGTGGTGGTGCTCTTCACCGCCCTGCCCACCGCCACCTCGTCCTATATCCTGGCCCGGCAGATGGGCGGCAATGCTCCCCTGATGGCCGCCATCATTACCGGCCAAACCCTGCTGGCCATGGCGGTACTGCCGGTATGGATGTCGCTGCTGGCCTGGTTGCAGGCATAAAAATGCCCGCGGTGCGGGCATGGATCATGATAGTGATGCAGCGAGCCTACTGCATGGGGCTCAGGGTAATCTCCACCCGGCGGTTCTGCGCCCGCCCCTGTTCGGTATCGTTGCTGGCCACCGGCTGGTTGAAGCCCACACCGCGGATATTGAAACGGTTGGCGGCTGCGCCCTGGCTGATCAGGAACTGGCCCACGGAAGCGGCGCGGCGCTCGGACAGAGCCTGGTTATAACTGGCTGAGCCGGTGTTGTCGGTATGGCCGACCACATTGACCCAGGTTTTCTCGTATTCCTTCAACACCATGGCCACGCCACTCAGGGTGTTGTAGAAGCTGGGTGACAAGTCGGCGCTGTCCACTGCAAAGGTGATGGAGCTCGGCATGTTGAGGACGATATTGTCGCCGTTGCGGGACACGCTGACACCGGTGCCGCGCATCTGATCCCGCAGCTTGGCCTCCTGCACATCCATGTAGTAACCCACGCCGCCGCCCAGGGCCGCGCCGCTGGCGGCACCGATCAGAATGCCTTTTTCCCGGTCACTGGAGCTGGCGGAAGCGCCGCCGATCACGGCGCCGGCCAGTGCGCCCAGGCCACTGCCGATAGCGGCCTTGGACGCCTGGCGTTCACCGGTATAGGGGTTGGTGGTACAGGCAGAAAGGGCCATGGCGGCGGCCAGAGCCAAACAGACTTTTTTCATATCGGGTTCCGTTTATAACAAGCATAAGTACCAGACAATATAGCGCCGCAGCCGCCGTTCGACAAAGTCTGCAATCATCCCGGTTGTCAGCAGTTGACGTTATCCGGATGGCAATGGCAGCCCAGCAGGTGATCGTTCACCATGCCAGTCGCCTGCATAAAGGCATAGCAGGTGGTACTGCCCACAAAGGAAAAGCCCCGCTGCTTCAGCGCCTTCGCCATGGCGTCCGATGCGGGCGTGGTGATCGGCACCTGTTCCGGGCAGGACCAGCGGTTCACCACCGGCTCACCGCCGACAAAGTCCCACAGCCAGGTGCCAAAATCGATCCCGTCTTCCTCCATCGCCAGGTAGACCCGGGCATTGTTGATGACCGACTGGATTTTGAGCCGGTTGCGCACTATGCCGCTGTCTTGCATCAGCCGCGCCACATCCCGCTCATCAAAGCGGGCGATCAGCCCGGGCTCGAAGCCGGCAAAAGCGGCCCGGTAGGCGGGGATTTTGCACAAGATGGTGAACCAGCTCAGGCCGGCCTGCTGACCGTCCAGGCACAGCTTCTCGAACAGGGTCTTGCCGTCGTATTCGGGTACCCCCCATTCATGGTCGTGATAATCGATATAACGCGGGTCCAGATTGACCCAGGCACAGCGCTCCAGCATGGTCCGTCCTCCAATTCAGCCTATATTCACACCGGGTCAGCAGGTATACTCTTTGGCCTAGTTTCACACTGCGAATGCACCTATATCAAGGCGCGAACACCATGCAAAAATTCGATATCAATACCTTTCAGGGGCTGATCCTGACCTTGCAGGATTACTGGGCCCGGCAAGGCTGCACCATTGTCCAGCCGCTGGATATGGAAGTGGGTGCCGGTACCTCCCATCCCATGACCTGCCTGCGGGCAATTGGCCCCGAGCCCATCGCCACCGCCTATGTACAGCCGTCCCGCCGCCCTACCGACGGCCGCTACGGGGAAAATCCCAACCGGCTGCAGCATTACTACCAGTTCCAGGTCATGATCAAACCTTCGCCGGACAACCTGCAGGAACTCTACCTGGGTTCATTGCAGGCGCTGGGCCTGGATCCCCAGGTACATGATATCCGCTTCGTGGAAGACAACTGGGAAAACCCGACCCTTGGCGCCTGGGGCCTGGGCTGGGAAGTCTGGCTTAACGGCATGGAGGTAACCCAGTTTACCTATTTCCAGCAGGTGGGCGGCCTGGAGTGCAAACCGGTGACCGGCGAGATTACCTATGGTCTGGAGCGCCTGGCCATGTATATCCAGGGGGTGGATTCGGTCTACGACCTGGTGTGGTGCGACGGCCCCCTGGGCAAAACCACCTATGGTGACATCTTCCAGCAGAACGAAGTGGAGCAGTCCACCTACAACTTCGAGCATGCCGACGTCGACTTCCTGTTCGGTTTCTTCGAGCAGTGCGAGAAAGAATGCCAGTACCTGCTGGCCCTGGAAAAACCGCTGCCGCTGCCCGCCTACGAACGGATCCTCAAGGCCGGCCACGCCTTCAACCTGCTGGATGCCCGCAAGGCCATTTCAGTGACCGAACGCCAGCGCTACATACTGCGCATCCGCACCCTGACCAAGGCCGTCGCCGAAGCCTACTACGCTTCCCGCGAAGCCCTGGGTTTCCCCATGTGCAAAAAAGAAGGATAAGGGCATGGCCGAACAGAATTTCCTGGTAGAGATCGGTACCGAAGAACTGCCGCCCAAGGCACTGCGTACCCTGGGCGAAGCCTTCGCCGACAACCTCCAACATGAGCTGACCAACGCCGAGTTGCCCTTCGCCACCGTGCGCTGGTACGCCGCGCCTCGCCGGCTGGCGGTGCAGGTCGTTGGCCTGGCACCAGCCCAGGCCGATAAACAAATCGAGAAGCGCGGTCCCGCCGTACAGGCCGCCTTCGATGCAGAAGGCAATCCCACCAAGGCAGCTATTGGCTGGGCCCGGGGCAATGGTATCAGTGTGGAACAGGCCAACCGGCTGAAAACCGACAAGGGCGAGTGGCTGGTGCACCTGGCCGACGTCAAGGGCAAACCCGCCGCTGAATTGCTGCCGGCCATGGTTGAACAGGCCCTTGCCCGGCTTCCCATCCCCAAGGCCATGCGTTGGGGTGACAAAACCACCCAGTTCATCCGCCCGGTGCACACCCTCACCCTGCTGCTGGGCAGCCAATTGTTGCCGGCTACCATTCTGGGCGTGGACTCCGCCCGCACCATTCGCGGCCACCGTTTTATGGGCGAGCCGGAATTCCAGCTGGACCATGCGGATCACTATCTGAAACAGCTGGAAGAGCGCGGCAAGGTACTGGCCGACTTTGAACGCCGCAAGACCATTATCCAGAACGGTGTCGAACAGGCCGCCGCCGCCGTGGGCGGCGTCGCCGACCTGGATGACGAGCTGCTGGAAGAAGTCACCTCCCTGGTGGAATGGCCGGTGGTACTCACCGCCTCCTTCGAGGAGAAATTCCTGGCGGTGCCGGCGGAAGCCCTGGTATACACCATGAAGGGTGATCAAAAGTACTTCCCGGTATACGACGCCGACGGCCGCCTGCTGCCGAAATTTATCTTCGTCACCAACATCGAATCAAAAGATCCGAACCAGATTGTGCTGGGCAACGAAAAAGTGGTGCGCCCGCGCCTGTCTGATGCCGAGTTCTTCTTTAATACCGACCGCAAGGCGCCGCTGATCTCCCGCCTGGAGCGGCTGGACCATGTACTGTTCCAACAGCAACTGGGGACGGTACGGGAGAAATCCGAGCGTATCAGTGCCCTGTCCGGCCTTATCGCGACCACCATCGGCGCCGACAGGATCCTGGCAGAGCGAGCCGGCCTGCTGTCCAAGTGCGATCTGATGACCAATATGGTATTCGAGTTTACCGATACCCAGGGGGTGATGGGCATGCACTACGCCCGCCACGATGGTGAGTCCGAGGCCGTAGCCCTGGCCCTGAAGGAGCAGTACCAGCCCCGCTTCGCCGGTGACGAGCTGCCCGGCCAGGATATCTCCGCCGCCCTGGCCCTGGCCGACAAGCTGGATACCCTGGTGGGTATCTTCGGCATCGGCCAGGCCCCCAAGGGCGACAAGGATCCCTTCGCCCTACGCCGGGCCGCCTTGGGAGCCCTGCGCATCATTGTCGAAAAGGGCTACGACCTGGACCTGGTGGTGCTGATCGAACAGGCCCGCACTCTCTACGGCGACAAACTCTCCAACAACCGGGTGGTCGACGAGGTGCTGGACTTTATGCTCGGCCGCTTCCGCGCCTGGTACCAGGATCTGGGCCACGAGGTGGACGTCATCCAGGCGGTGCTGGCCCGCAGGCCGACCCGCCCCGCCGACTTCGACGCCCGGGTCAGGGCCGTGAGTGCCTTCCGCCAGCTGGAAGCCGCCGCCGCCCTGGCCGCCGCCAACAAACGGGTGGGCAATATCCTGACCAAGTTTGACGGCGATATCCCCGCCGAAGTGAATCCGGCCCTGCTGCAGGATGAGGCGGAAAAAGTGCTGGCTACTCAGCTTGCGGAACTTTCTGTCCGGCTTGCTCCCCTGTTCGCCGCCGGCGACTACGGCAACGCCCTGAATGAACTCGCCAGTTTGCGCGAGGGCGTGGACAGCTTCTTCGACCAGGTCATGGTGATGGCCGACGACGAGGCCGTTCGCCTCAACCGCCTGGCCCTGCTCAACCAGTTGCGCAACCTCTTCCTGCAGATTGCGGATATTTCGCTACTGCAATAAACCACTCCGCCCCGCCCAGTGCGGGGCTTTTTGTTGCAATCTGTGTTACATATTAAGAGATTCACTCAGCAGCAAGGATACTGCCCATGATCAAGGTCATTATCGAACGTCACGTCGCCGAAGGATTGGAAGAGGTTTATCAGGAAACGGTGCGCCGCCTGATGCAGGAGATCACCGACAGGCCCGGCTTCCTCAAGGGCGATGCTTATCGCGACGTCAATCATCCCAACCACTTCTATGTGATCTCCAACTGGGAAAATATCGGCAGTTGGGAGCGCTGGCATGATTCATCCGAGCGGCAGCACATGCTCAACGAACTGGCCCCCTTCCTCGAGAGTGACGAAAAATGCACCGTGCTGGCCCTCAAGGTCAGCTATGAAGCGCAACCATCAAAATACGCACGCCCAACCCAAACCTACACTTATTGATTCCTCCCTGTTTCACGTGAAACAGGGATTTAATAACGGCCGGGCTGTCCAGGGCCCGGTCGACAGCCTCGCCAATATCGGCTAACGTGGGCGTTTCGCAACAGACCCCTTTCGGTAGCCTGATCATGGAATTCTCCGCATTCGGACAAAAATTCACACGCCATTCTGGCATCACCCAGTTGATGGACGATCTCAACCAGGGCCTGACCGCCCCCAACACCATCATGCTGGGCGGTGGCAACCCGGCCGCCATTCCCGAGGTGCTGGCCTATCTGGACCGGCAAGCCCAGCAGTTGCTGAAGACCGGTGAGCTGCTGAAGGCCATGGCCAACTACGATGGCCCCCAGGGCAAGGACAGTTTCATCCGCGCCCTGGCCGGCCTGCTGTCCCGCGAGCTGGGCTGGGAGGTAGGCCCCGAGCATATCGCCCTAACCAACGGCAGTCAGACCGCCTTTTTTTACCTGTTCAACCTGCTGGCCGGCGAGTTCGCCAACGGCCGCAAGAAGAAGGTGCTCTTCCCCCTGGCGCCGGAATACATCGGCTACGGTGA
This sequence comes from Zobellella taiwanensis, assembly GCF_003012795.1. Lineage (GTDB taxonomy): Bacteria > Pseudomonadota > Gammaproteobacteria > Enterobacterales > Aeromonadaceae > Oceanimonas > Oceanimonas taiwanensis. The sequence continues at coordinate 86,537 of NZ_PXYH01000013.1, read as the reverse complement.
CGGGGCACTCAGCGACGATCATTTTGTCGCCTGCAAGCCGGATATCCGCAAGCTGGAAAACGGCCTGTTCAAATACTACGTCGACTTCGAGCAGTTGGAGGTGGGCGACGACATCGGCCTGATCTGCGTATCCCGTCCCACCAACCCCACCGGCAACGTACTCACCGATGAAGAAATCGTGCACCTGGATCAGCTTGCCCGGGACAAGGGCATACCGCTGCTGATCGACAATGCCTACGGCACGCCCTTCCCCAACATCATCTTCACCGATGCCAGACCGTTCTGGAACGACAACACCATACTGTGCATGAGCCTGTCCAAACTCGGGCTGCCCGGGGTGCGCTGCGGCATAGTGGTGGCCAACCCCACCATCATCCAGGCCATCACCAACATCAGCGGTATCGTCAACCTGGCACCGGGCAGCATGGGCCCGGCCCTGACCCTGCCGATGATGGAAAGCGGCGACGTTATCCGCCTCAGCAACGAGGTGATCCGTCCCTTTTACCAGCACAAAGCCCAGCAGGCAGTAGCCTGGCTGCAGGAGGCGATTCCCCTGCCCCAGTTCCATATCCACAAACCGGAAGGCGCATTGTTCCTGTGGCTGTGGTTTGAGGACTTGCCCATTCACAGCCAGGAGCTGTACCAACGCCTCAAGCAACAAGGATTGCTGGTGGTGCCGGGGCACTATTTCTTCCCCGGTATAGAAGATGAAGGCTGGGCACACAGCAAGCAGTGCATCCGCCTCAACTACGCCCAGCCGGAAGCGGACGTACAGGCCGGCATCGCGATACTGGCACGGGAAATACTGGCGCTTTACGGCCAGTCATAGCAGAAACAACAACGCCGGCTGATGCCGGCGTTGTCATTCAAGAATCAGGTTTACTCGGTACTGTGCTCCAGAGTACGGCCCTGGCCGATTTCAATACGGCGGGGCTTAAGCTCGTCCGGCACCTCCCGCTGCAGATCGATTACCAGCAGGCCGTTGTCCAGCCGGGCGCCGGCCACCTGGACATGATCGGCCAGGCGGAATTTCAGCTCAAAGTCCCGCTCCGTGATGCCCTGGTACAGGTAGCGGCTGTCGCCGGCGGACTTTTCCCGGCTGCCCTTCACCAGCAGCATGTTCTGCTCCACGGAAAGCTGCAGTTCGGACTCCCGGAAACCGGCCACCGCCAGGCTGATGCGGTAGTGATCGTTGTCCTGCTTCTCGATGTTGTAAGGCGGGTACGCCTCTCCCTTGTGCTGCAGCAGGTTTTCCAGATCGCCCATCAGCCGGTCAAAGCCGATGGCGGAGCGATACAGGGGGCTAAAGTCAAAACGGCTCATGTTCCTATCCTCCATTAAGCAATAGGTTGATGTGCAGAGTTGGTTTTACTCGGCCTGGCCGATGGCGATGGTCCTCGGCTTGGCGGCCTCCGGCACCTCGCGCACCAGATCGATGTGCAGCAGGCCATTTTCCAGATCGGCACCCACCACCCGGATGTGGTCGGCCAGCTGGAAGCGGCGCTCGAAGCCGCGCTCGGCAATGCCCTGATAGAGATAATTCCTGGGGTTCTGCTCCTGCTCCTTGTGGCCTTTCACCATCAGGGTGTTTTCATGGCTGGTGATTTCCAGCTCGTTGCGGCCAAAACCGGCCACGGCCATGGAGATGCGGTACTGGTTCTCGCTGAGCAGTTCGATGTTGTACGGCGGGTAGCCGTTGTTGCCGGTGCCGCTGGCGGCGTTTTCCATCAGGGATGCCAGGCGATCGAAGCCGATGGCGGAGCGGTACAGGGGTGAAAAATCGAAGCGTGACATAATCATATCCTCCAATGAGCGATACTGTGGTTGCCCTCTCTACGACGGGCTTGGGGTTGCTGAAGGCCCTGTCGGCGCCTTCATTGTTTATATGGGGAAGGCCGAAAGGGTTTTCAAGGGCCTTGTCCGGATTTTTGTTGCAGCAATAAAAACGCCGCCCGGTGGGCGGCGCTCAACCATTAAGGAAGGCGGGATCAAATATCCAGGTTGGCCACCTTGAGGGCGTTGGTCTCGATAAAGTCGCGGCGCGGCTCCACGTGGTCACCCATCAGGGTGGAAAACAGCTGGTCGGCGGCCACGGCGTCCTCTATGGTCACCCGCAGCATACGGCGGGTTTCCGGATCCATGGTGGTTTCCCACAGCTGGTCCGGGTTCATCTCGCCCAGCCCCTTGTAGCGCTGCACATAGAGGCCGCGCTTGCTCTCGTTCATCAGCCAGTCCAGCGCCTCGGCAAAGCTGGTCACCGGTTTGCTCTTCTCACCCCGCTTCACATAACCACCTTCCTCGATCAGGTTGGCGATCCCCTTGCCCAGGGCCACTATACTGCGGTACTCACCGGAGGCGAAGAAATCATAACTGATGGGGAACTCCCGCTCCATGCCATGCTGGCGCACCTTGACCTTGGGCAGGTAGCAGTTGCGCTCCTCGAAGAAGCTGTAATCGAGTAGATACTGGGCACCATTGGTGTTGTTGTTTTCCAGTGACAGGTTGATGGCCGCCACCCAGGCCTGCACCTGTGTCTCGTCGATCAGTGCTTCCAGGCTCAGCTCGGGCTGGTAGATCAGCTCGTTGAGCACCACTTCCGGCGCCCGGCGCGATAGCCGGGTAATCAACTCCTGCACCTTGCGATAGTCGTTGACCAACTTCTCCAGCGCCTCGCCAGCGATGGCCGGAGCTGACTCGTTGACGTGCAGGGCAGCGCCGTCCAGGGCCAGGCTGGTCTGGAACTGCAGCATGGCCGGCTCGTCCTTCAGATACTGCTCCTGCTTGCCCTTCTTCACCTTGTACAGGGGCGGCTGGGCGATATAGACATAGCCACGCTCGATGATCTCCGGCATCTGCCGGTAGAAGAAAGTCAGCAGCAGGGTACGGATGTGGGCACCGTCCACGTCGGCGTCGGTCATGATGATGATATGGTGGTAACGCATCTTGTCCGGGTTGTATTCGTCCCGGCCGATACCGCAGCCCAGGGCGGTGATGAGTGTTGCCACCTCCTGGGAAGACAGCATTTTGTCGAAGCGCGCCTTCTCCACGTTCAGGATCTTGCCCTTGAGCGGCAGTATCGCCTGGTACTTGCGGTTACGCCCCTGCTTGGCGGAGCCGCCCGCCGAGTCACCTTCCACTATGTAAAGCTCGGACAGGGCCGGATCCTTCTCCTGGCAATCGGCCAGCTTGCCGGGCAGTCCCGCCAGATCCAGGGCGCCCTTGCGGCGAGTCATTTCCCGTGCTTTACGCGCCGCTTCCCGAGCCCGGGCCGCGTCGATGATTTTATTGACCACAATTTTGGCGTCGTTGGGGTTTTCCAGCAAAAACTCGTTCAGCCGCTCGGCCATCGCCTGCTCCACCGCCGTCTTCACCTCGGACGACACCAGCTTGTCCTTGGTCTGAGAGGAGAACTTGGGATCCGGCACCTTGACCGAAACCACCGCAGTCAGACCTTCCCGGGCATCATCGCCGGAAGCGGAGGTCTTGGCCTTCTTGCTGTAGCCTTCCTTATCCATGTAGCTGTTCAGGGTGCGGGTCAGCGCCGCCCGGAAACCCGCCAGGTGAGTACCGCCGTCGCGCTGGGGGATATTGTTGGTAAAGCAGTAGATATTTTCCTGGTAGGAATCGTTCCACTGCATGGACACCTCCACCGCAATGCCGTCTTCCCGCTCGTTGGAAAAATGGAAGGCCTTGGGATGGATAGGAGTCTTGTTGCGGTTCAGGTATTCCACAAAGGCCTGGATGCCGCCCTCGTACTGGAAGTGGGCTTCCTTGTTGTCGCGCTCGTCCAGCAGGCGGATGGACACGCCCGAGTTGAGGAAAGACAGTTCCCGTAGCCGCTTGGCCAGGATGTCGTAATGGAAGTCGGTGTCGGTAAAGGTTTCGTGGCTGGGCCAAAACCGGATCAAGGTGCCGGACTTGGTGGTTTCGCCCACCGCAGCCAGGGGTGCCTGGGGTTCGCCATGGCGGTAGGTTTGCTCGTGTACCTTGCCGTTGCGCCAGATAGTCAGTTGCAGCTTTTCCGACAGAGCATTCACCACCGACACCCCCACCCCGTGCAAACCGCCGGATACCTTGTAGGAGTTGTCATCGAACTTGCCGCCCGCATGCAGTACAGTGAGGATGACCTCGGCGGCAGAGCGCCCTTCTTCCTGGTGGATATCAACCGGAATCCCCCGGCCGTCGTCGGACACGGAAACGGAGCCATCCGCATGGATGGTGACCACAATGTCCTTACAATGACCCGCCAGGGCCTCGTCGATAGAGTTGTCCACCACCTCAAACACCATGTGGTGCAGGCCAGTGCCATCATCCGTGTCGCCGATATACATGCCCGGACGCTTCCGGACTGCATCCAGGCCTTTCAATACCTTAATACTCGAAGAGTCGTAAGTGTGTTCACTCATTGGCTTACTCGCACTCCTGGGTTTTCGGTGATTTCACCCTGTTTCACGTGAAACAGCTTACTGTTGTCCCGTGTGATCATTTGACCAAGCTGGGTAATGTCGATGGCGGAAATAAACACCTGGGCACCGAGTTGATTCAACCGCTCCGCCAGCAGGCTCCGCTTTTGCTCATCCAGCTCGGACGCAAAGTCGTCAATCAAAAAAATACAATCCTGGCCAGACTGCTGCTTAAGATACAGTCCCTGGGCCAGGCGCATGGCACATACCAGCAACTTGAGCTGGCCGCGCGATAATAAATCCTGCACCGGCATGCCCCTGGCCTTGATGCGGATTTCGGCCTTATGGGGACCGGACTGGGTATAACCCAGCGACAAATCGCGCTCATAGCCTTGCTCAAGCACCCGGGCCAGTTCGGACTGGCGATCCCAGCCCCGGAAGAAATCGAAAGTGAAATCAAACTCGGGCAGGAAGTCGGTGGCAATATCCCGGATGACCGGACTGATGGCCTCGGCATATTGCTGCCGGAATCCGGTCAACTGCTCGCCGGCGGCAACCAGCTGGGTATCCCAGTAGCTCAGCTCCCGCCAGGGCCGTTGCTGGCGCAGCAGGGCGTTGCGCTGCTTGAGCAGGCGCCGGAAGCGGCCCCAGGCGGCAAAGAATTCTCGATGGGAATAAAACAGCCCCCAGTCCAGGTAGGCCCGCCGCAATTTGGGCCCGCCGGTCAACAGATTATACCCTTCCGGATGGATCAACTGAATGGGCAGGATATGGGCCAGGTCGGCCAACCGATCAGCGATCCGACCACCCACCTTGAGCCGGGTACCGCCGCCCCGGGTCTTGCTGAGGCCGACCGGCAGGCTTTCCGGCTCCCTCGCCACTCGGGCAAACAGGGTAAAGGCCTGCTCTCCCTGCAGGATCACCCGGCCGGTGAGGTGGGTGCGAAAGGAACGGCCGAACCCCAGGTAGTGAATGGCTTCCAGTATGCTGGTCTTGCCGCTGCCGTTGGGGCCGACCAGCAGGTTGATGCCGGGTGCCGGCACCAGCCGGGCATGGCGGATATTGCGAAAATCCTTGAGCTGCAGGTTGAGCAGGGCCATGTTACAGCCGCATCGGCATCACCACGTAGAGGGCGTCCCCGCTGTCCTCCGCTTCAATCAGGCCGCTGCTGCTGGCATCCTTCAAACTTATCCTGACCTTGTCGGACTTCAGGGTCCCCAGCACGTCGAGCACATAGGAAACGTTAAAACCAATCTCGAGCGGGCTGCCCTGGTAGTCCACATCCAGCATCTCTTCCGCCTCTTCCTGTTCCGGGTTGTTGGCGGTGATCTTGAGGGTCTGTTCCAGCAGATTGAGCCTGACACCACGGAATTTTTCATTGGAGAGAATGGCTGCCCGGGTAAAGGCCTGCCTCAGCTCTTCCCGGCCGCAAATCAGGGTTTTGTCGCATTCCCGCGGCAGTACCCGGCGATAGTCCGGAAAACGTCCGTCCACCAGCTTGGAGGTGAAGATAAAGCCCGGGGTCACTGCCCTGAGATTACTCTTGCCGATCTGCAGGCGTACGTCCTGATCCTCGTGTTCCAGCAGCTTGACCAGCTCCAACACCCCTTTGCGCGGCACAATTACCTGCTGGGCCGGCAATTCCTCCGCCAGCAGCGGCCGCTGGCAGGTCGCCAGCCGGTGACCGTCGGTGGCCACGGTGCGCAGATTTTGCCCCTCGGTTTCGAACAACATGCCGTTGAGGTAGTAACGCACATCCTGAATGGCCATGGAAAACTGGGTGGACTCTATCAGTTTCTTCAGGGCCAGCTGGTTGATGTCGAACTCCAGCTCCGAGCTCCATTCCTCTATATTGGGAAAATCCGCCGCCGGCAGGGTGGACAGATTGAAGCGGCTGCGCCCCGAACGCAACAGCAGCCGCTCTCCTTCCAGAGTGAAGGTCAGCTCGGCGCCGTCGGGCAGGCCCCGGCAGATATCCAGCATCTTGCGCGCCGGCACTGTCGTGCGCCCTTCCACCACCGGCGCCGTCAGGGGCACCCGGGCCACCATTTCCACCTCGGTATCGGTGCCGGTCATCGACAACGAGTCCGCCCCCGCACTCAGCAGGATATTGTTGAGAATCGGCAGGTTGGGCCGGCCACCCAGGGCACTGGATACCAATTGCAAGGGGCGCAATAGGGCTTCGCGGCTGATGGTAAACTGCATGGGGCTCTCCGGTTCAGGAAGACAGGGTACGGATAAGATTGGAATAATCTTCCTTTATATCATGACTCTCTTCCCGCAGCTGGCCAATTTTTCGACAGGCGTGCAGCACAGTGGTGTGATCGCGTCCCCCAAAGGCATCGCCGATTTCCGGCAGCGAATGATTGGTCAGCTCCTTGGCCAGGGCCATGGCCAGCTGGCGCGGCCGGGCCACGGAACGGGAACGGCGCTTGGACAACAAATCCGCCACCTTGATCTTGTAGTACTCGGCCACCGTCTTCTGAATGTTGTCTATGGTCACCAGTTTTTCCTGCAGCGCCAGCAGGTCGCGCAATGCCTCGCGCACAAAGTCGATGTTGATGGCCCGCCCGGTAAAGTTGGCGTTGGCGATCACCCGGTTCAGTGCTCCTTCCAGCTCGCGCACGTTGGATCTCAGCCGCTTGGCGATAAAGAAGGCCACTTCATCCGGCAGGTGCATGTTGTTCTCGGCCGCCTTGCGCATCAGGATGGCCACCCGGGTTTCCAGCTCCGGCGGCTCAATCGCCACCGTCAGTCCCCAGCCGAAGCGGGACTTGAGCCTGTCTTCCACCCCGTCGATCTCCTTGGGGTAGCGATCCGAGGTCAGGATGATCTGCTGGTTGCCTTCGAGCAGGGCGTTGAAGGTGTGGAAAAACTCCTCCTGGGAGCGCTCCTTGTTGGCGAAGAACTGAATGTCATCGATCAACAGGGCATCCACACTGCGGTAGTAGCGCTTGAATTCCTCGATGGCGTTGTTCTGCAACGCCTTGACCATGTCCTGCACGAAACGCTCGGAGTGCATGTAGATCACCTTGGCGTCCGCCTTGCGGGCACGGATGCCGTTACCCACAGCGTGCAGCAGGTGGGTCTTGCCCAGGCCGGTGCCGCCATACAGGAACAAAGGGTTGTAGGCCCCACCCGGATTGTCCGCCACCTGGCGGGCAGCGGCTCTGGCCAGCTGGTTCGATTTACCCTCGACGAAGTTGTCGAAGGTATAGTTGGGATTCATGTTGCTCTTGTGATTGATCTGGGGCTTGTCTTCGGCCTGCTCGATCCAGGAAGGCGCTGCCTGGGCCCTGGCCTGAGGCTTGTTATTGGCCACCAGGTTGATCTGGGTGCGCTTGTTGCCCACTTCGAACTTCAGTTGGGGGCACTGGCTGCCGCAGAACTCCCCCAACAGGCTGTTGATCCGGATCAGGTACTTATCCCGCACCCAGTCCAGCACGAAGCGGTTGGGGGCAAAAAGGGTCAGGGTATCGTCGCCCAGCTCCGCCTGCAGCGGCCGGATCCACATACTGAATTCCGCGGAAGGCAATTCATCCTGTAGCCGGTTAAGACACTGCTGCCAAAGCATAGCGCTCATCAGAACTCCTGAAACATAAGGGATCAATCAAGGGGCAGTTATTCTACTGAGCCGGGGGCGGGATCTCTAGCCGGATCGCGCCGATCCGGGAAAATATGATCCTTGACTTCCGTCGGATCATCACAACCTCATGCACAGGATCCGCCATGTTATAAACAAGCTACGCACATCAGGATCCCTTTCCCGGACAGCCTGTTGATAAACCATAGACAGACTCGATTTGAGCTTTTTACTGGGCGCCTTCCAGCACGGCCGGGCCTGCAGCAAAAAACTGGCCAGACCGCCTTTGCTGGTATAAAAAGGGCACCATCATATATGCTGTAGCAATAATGACTGCGCCTGTTGCCGTCATGCCATTTCCACCGGGAGAATTCTCATGTTGAAGTCACTGAAACTGATGGGCGCCGCCCTGGCCCTGTCCACCACCCTGCTGACCCCCGCCATGGCCGCCGATGCGGTCAAGGTCGGCATGTCGGGCCGCTATTTCCCTTTCACCTTCGTACAACAGGACCAGTTGCAGGGCTTCGAGGTCGACGTCTGGAACGAAATCGGCAAGCGCATCGGCCGGGACGTGGAGTTTGTGACCACCAACTTCTCCGGCCTGTTCGGCATGCTGGAAACCGGCCGCATCGACACCATTTCCAACCAGATCACCGTGACCGCCGAGCGCAAGGAAAAATACGACTTCTCCGACCCGTACGTCTATGACGGCGCCCAGATAGTGGTGCGGCGGGGCAACGACAGCATCCAGGGCCTGGAGGATCTCAAGGGCAAGAAGGTGGCGGTCAACCTGGGCTCCAACTTCGAACAGCTGATGCGCCAGCACGACACCAACAACGAGATCGACATCATCACCTATGAGACCAACCTGGAGCAGGATGTAGCCCTGGGCCGGATCGATGCCTTCGTGATGGACAGGGTCGGATCCGCCCAGTTGATCAAGGAAGCGGGCCTGCCGCTGCAACTGGCCGGCCACCCCTTCGAGACCATGGAAAACGCCTTCCCCTTCGTGAAGAAGCCGGAGCAACAGGCGCTGCTGGCGGAGGTAAACCAGGCCCTGGCCGAGATGCGCGCCGACGGCACCCTGGCGCAAATCTCCGAGAAATGGCTGGGCGCGGACATCACCAGTAAATAAGCATGCAATTTGATCTCGACTACACCCTGGCGCTGTTTCCCATCCTGTTCAGGTATCTGGGCACCACCATGGAAATGGCGCTGCTGGGTTTTGTGTTCGCCCTGATCATCGCCGTGGCGCTGGCGGTGATCAGAACCTTCCAACTGCCGGGGCTCAATGCCCTGGCCAGGCTGTTCATCTCATTTTTCCGCGGCACCCCGCTCTTGGTGCAGTTGTTTCTGCTGTATTACGGCCTGCCCCAGATTTTTCCGATATTCATTGGCATGAACGCCTTCACCGCCGCGGTGATCGGCCTGACCCTGCACTTCGCCGCCTACATGGCTGAGTCGATCCGCGCCGCCATCCTCGGTATCCACAAGAGCCAGATGGAAGCGGCCATGAGCATCGGCATGACCCGCGGCCAGGCCATGGGCCGCATCATTCTGCCCCAGGCGGCGCGCATCGCCACGCCCTCGCTGATGAACTACTTCATCGACATGATCAAGAGCACTTCCCTGGCCTTCACCCTGGGAGTGGCCGAGATCATGGCCTCGGCCCAGAAGGAAGCCTCCAGCAGCTTCAAGTTCTTCGAGGCCTTTATCGCCGTAGCCCTGATCTACTGGGCGGTGGTGGTGTTCTTCACCCATCTGCAGGGGCGGCTGGAACGGCGCCTGAACTCGGCGTATTAGGAGGCCCTCATGATCACACTGCGTAACCTGACCAAGGTGTACAACGGCCAGACGGTACTGGACGGCATCGACCTGGATATCCAAAAGGGGGAGATAGTGGTGATACTGGGGCCCTCCGGCACCGGTAAATCCACCCTGCTGCGCTGCCTCAACCTGCTGGAAACCCCGGAAGCCGGCACCCTGGAGATCGACGGCTTTCATATCGATCTGGCCCGGCACAATGGCAAACAGGCCATAGAACTGCGCAAGCGCACTTCCTTCGTGTTCCAGAACTACGCCCTGTTCGCCAACAAGACCGCCCGCGACAATATTGCCGAGGGGCTGATCACCGTGTGGAAAAAGCCGAAAGCCGAAGCCCGTGCCGAAGCCATGCGCATCCTCGGCGATATCGGCCTGGCAGAAAAAGCCGGCGCCTATCCTTCCTCGTTGTCCGGTGGCCAGCAGCAGCGGGTGGGTATTGGCAGGGCCATGGCCAGCCACGCCAAGGTGATGCTGTTCGACGAACCCACCTCGGCACTGGATCCGGAATGGGTTGACGAGGTGCTGGGGTTGATGAAGAAACTGGCCCTGGCCCACCAGACCATGGTGGTGGTGACCCACGAAATCGGCTTCGCCCGGGACGTGGCGGACCGGGTGATCTTTATGGACGGCGGTCGTATCGTGGAGCAGGGGCCGCCGGCCACGCTGCTCACCAACCCCCAGGATCCCCGCACCCGCGCCTTTCTGCGCAAGGTGCTGCCAGCTGCCTGAGCAAGCACCTAACGGCTTGCCAAGGCGACGCGGCCCTGTATAATCCGGGCTCCGCGATCTTCGGGATCCCGGATCGATCCGGTCAGGCCAGCATGCGGCGAGACCGTGTCGAGATTCATGCCATGCCGATTGACGCCGGGCGCTTAACTGTTTAGAATTCGGCCTCTTTTGTGGGGCCGTTAGCGGTGGGTGCCAGCATCTCCCGGCATTGCGGTCAAACTGTACAGTAAACTGACAAGCGGTAATAACGATGAAACGCACTTTTCAACCTTCAAATTTGAAGCGCAAGCGCAGCCACGGCTTCCGTGCTCGTATGGCCACTAAAAACGGCCGTAAGGTACTGGCTTCCCGCCGCGCCAAAGGTCGTGCCCGTCTGAGCGCCTAATGGCCAGGCATGCCTTTACACGGGAGTTACGTCTGCTAACTCCCGCCCACTTCAAAAACGTCTTCGACAACCCCGTCAGAGCCGCCTCACCCCACCTCACCTTGCTTGCCAAACCGAATGAACTGGGTCATCCCAGACTGGGACTCGCCGTGCCCAAAAAAGCACTCAAACGTGCCGTCTGGCGTAACCGGGTCAAGCGGGTGGTACGGGAATCCTTTCGCCTGCGACAGCACCAGTTGCCCGCCATCGATATCGTGGTGGTCGCCAAAAAAGGCATAGGGGATGTGCCCAATGACGAACTGTTCGAGCTGCTGGATAGACTATGGCGCACTCTTTCTCGCCGCTGCAATGGCTCAGCATAGGCCTTATCCGCTTTTATCAGCTGGTTATCAGCCCCCTGCTCGGTCCCAGGTGCCGTTTCACCCCCACCTGCTCCCAATACGCCATTGAAGCCATCCGGCTCCACGGTTTTTTAAAAGGCGGTTGGTTAACCGTCAAACGTCTATTAAAATGCCATCCTTTAGGTCCAAGCGGCCACGATCCGGTCCCGACAAAGCGAAGAAAATAAACTATGGAATCTCAACGCAATATCCTTCTTATCGCTCTGCTGCTGGTGAGTTTCCTCATCTGGCAACAGTGGCAAACGGACAAGGCGCCGCAGCCAGAAACGGCGCAAAGCACCCAGACCAGCGCCGGTGAGGAAACCTTCGTTCCGGAAGCGGATCAGGTCAGTGGCGAAATCCCGACCGGAGAAGTACCGGCCGCCGCCAGCCGTCGCCTGGTAACCATCGGTTCCGACTCGCTCCGGCTGACCGTGGACACCCAGGGCGGCGACATTGTTCGCGCCGAGCTGCTCGAGCACGACAGAACCCTGGATTCGGACGACAAGTTCGTCCTGCTGAGCAACACCTCAGGCTTTGTACATGTGGCCCAGAGCGGGCTTATCGGCCGCGATGGCCCCGACGGCCGCGCCGAGGGCCGCCCGGTGTACCAGGTGGAGCAGAGCGATTACCAGCTTGCCGAGGGCCAGGACAGCCTGACCGTGCCCATGACCTTCACCAACGAGCAGGGCGTGGTGTTCACCAAGACCTTCACCCTCAAGCGCAATGAGCATGTGGTTGAAGTAGGCTATCGGATCGACAACCAGAGTGCCAACCCGGTACAGGTCCAGCTTTACGGCCAGCTCAAGCAGAGCGAAACCGATCCCGATGCCAAGGGCGGCAGCATGCTGATGGCCTCTGCCTACCGTGGTCCCGCCTACTCCAGCAGCGAAACCCGCTATAGCAAGTACGACTTCAAGGAAGTGCGCGAGGCCAACCTCAACCGCACCACCGAAGGCGGCTGGGTGAGCATGCTGCAGCACTACTTCGTGTCTGCCTGGATTGCCCCGCAGGACCAGCAAAACCAGCTGTATACCCGTTTTCTCGCCAACCAGGGCCAGGCCATCATCGGCTTTAAGGCGCCGCCGGTCACCGTTGAACCGGGCAGCGAGCAGCACGTTTCCGCCAAACTGTGGCTGGGTCCCAAGCTGCAGGACGAAATGGCCGAAGTCGCTCCCAATCTGGATCTGACCGTGGACTACGGCTGGCTGTGGTTTATCGCCCAGCCGCTGTTCAAACTGCTGCAGTTCCTGCAAAGCTTTGCTGTTAACTGGGGTCTGGCCATCATCCTCACCACCTTCGTGGTACGCGGCATCATGTACCCCCTGACCAAGGCCCAGTACACCTCCATGGCCAAGATGCGCATGCTGCAGCCCAAGTTGCTGGCACTGCGCGAACGCTACGGCGACGACCGCCAGAAGATGTCCCAGGGCATGATGGAGCTGTACAAGAAGGAAAAGGTCAACCCGCTCGGCGGCTGCCTGCCCATACTGGTGCAGATGCCCATCTTCATCGCCCTGTACTGGGTGCTGATGGAGTCGGTAGAACTGCGCCACGCGCCCTTCTTCCTGTGGATTGACGACCTGTCGGTGCGTGACCCCTACTTCGTGCTGCCTATTCTGATGGGCGCCAGCATGTTCGTGATCCAGAAGATGAGCCCGACCACGGTCACCGACCCGATGCAGCAGAAGGTGATGCAGTTTATGCCGATCATCTTTACCTTCTTCTTCCTGTGGTTCCCCGCCGGCCTGACCCTGTACTGGCTGGTGAGCAACGTGGTTACCATAGTCCAGCAGTGGTTCATCTTCCGCCAGCTGGAGAAGAAAGGCCTGCACGGCAAGGCCGCCTCCTGAGGCCACTGGCCTGAGCGGCATTAACGCAATACACTGGGCGGCCTGAGGGCCGCCTTTTTTATTGGCAGGCAGCACCGCCATACTGAACCGAACAGCGAATTCCGGAGTAACAGAACTCATGTCCAACGACACCATCGTCGCTCAGGCCACCGCCCCCGGACGCGGCGGCGTCGGCATTATCCGCGTCTCCGGCCCACGGGCCGAAACCGTGGCCCTGGCCGTGCTCGGTAAGGTGCCCAAGATACGCTACGCCGACTACCTGCCGTTCAAGGATGAACAGGGCACCGTGCTGGACCAGGGCATCGCCCTGCTGTTCAAGGGCCCTCACAGCTTTACCGGTGAAGACGTGCTCGAGCTGCAGGGCCACGGCGGCCCCGTGGTGCTGGACATGCTGGTACGCCGCATTCTGGCCCTGCCCGGCCTGCGCCCGGCCCGGGCCGGCGAGTTCAGCGAGCGGGCCTTTCTCAACGACAAGCTGGACCTGGCCCAGGCCGAGGCCATTGCCGACCTCATTGAGGCCTCCAGCGAGCAGGCCGCCCGCTCGGCGCTGCAATCCCTGCAGGGCGAATTTTCCACCCGGGTGCACGGCCTGGTGGAAGCGCTCACTCACCTGCGCATTTACGTGGAAGCGGCCATCGACTTTCCCGACGAGGAAGTGGACTTTCTGTCCGACGGCAAGATCGCCGGCGAGCTCTACGGCATCATGGACCGGCTCACCGAGGTGCAGCGGGAAGCCCGCCAGGGCGCCATTATGCGCGAGGGCATGAAGGTGGTGATCGCCGGCCGGCCCAACGCCGGCAAGTCCAGCCTGCTCAACGCCCTGGCCGGCAAGGAGTCGGCCATTGTCACCGACATCGCCGGCACCACCCGGGATGTGCTGCGGGAATACATTCACCTGGACGGCATGCCCCTGCACATCATCGACACCGCCGGCCTGCGCGAGGCCAGCGACGCGGTGGAGCGCATCGGCATCGAGCGGGCCTGGGCCGAGATTGAACAGGCCGACCGCATTCTGTTTATGGTGGACGGCACCACCACCCAGGCGCGACACCCCAAGGACATCTGGCCCGACTTCGTTGACCGGCTGCCGGCCCACATTGGCCTGACCGTGGTGCGCAACAAGGCGGATCTCACCGGTGAGCCGCTCACCCTGACCAGCGACGGCGAGCATCCGGTCTATCCCATCTCCGCCCGCACCGGCGAAGGAGTGGAGGCGCTCAAGGAGCACCTCAAGGCCTGCATGGGCTTTCAGGGCGGCGGCGAAGGCGGCTTCAGCGCTCGCCAGCGCCATCTGGATGCCCTGCACCACGCCGACCAGCACCTGATCATGGCCAGGGAACAACTCGAGGTGTACATGGCCGGCGAGCTGGTGGCGGAAGAGCTGCGCCTGGCCCAGGAACAGCTCAGCCAGATCACCGGCGAATTCACTTCAGATGATTTGTTAGGAAGGATTTTCTCGTCGTTCTGTATCGGGAAATAACTTAAGGCCTTTTTACTGATGGCATACACGAACCTGAATCCCGGCAAGGCACTTATCTGGCGGATTACTCACCGTCACAACCTGCCGTGGATTCTGGCCAACGGTCTGCATGCAGGCAACAGCCCGGTCCGCTCGTCGGGCTGGATGACCATCGGCAACCTGGAGCTGATCGATCGCCGTGCACACCGGCCGGTACCGCTGCCACCGCACGGCATGCTGAACGATTATGTGCCTTTTTACTTCACACCATTTTCGCCCATGTTGTACAACATTCATACTGGGCGAGGTGGCGTTGCCCATGTTGCCAACGCCGATATTGTGATACTGGTGTCCAGTCTGCACTGGATTACCGAGCTGGGGCTGCCCTTCGTGTTTACCGATCGTCATGCGTACACCATAACCGCAAATTACTATAATGAGCTATCCCGGCTGAATGCCATCGACTGGCCGCTACTGCAGCAGCGCAACTTTCAACGTGACCCGAACGATCCCGAGAAGGTAGAGCGCTACCAGGCCGAAGCACTAATTTATGACCAGGTACCCGTTCAGGCACTGCTGGGTGCGGTGTGCTATACCCCGGATATTAAGACAGAATTACAAGAACAGACGGCCACACTGGGTGTCCAACTGGATATTCACTGCATGCCTCAGTGGTACTTTTGAAACCAGGCCGTTTGAAGGAGAACGAAATGATCAGCTACACCACCGGCAACCTGCTCGACGCCGAGGTAGAGGCGCTGGTGAACACAGTAAATACGGTTGGTGTGATGGGCAAGGGCATCGCGCTAATGTTCAAGGAGCGCTTTCCCACCAATATGGCCGCCTACGCCAACGCCTGCAAGGCTGGTGAGGTAAAGACCGGCCGCATGTTCGTCACCGAAACCGGCGAGCTGATAGGCCCACGCTGGATCGTTAACTTTCCCACCAAGCAGCACTGGCGTGCCAAGTCACAGCTACAGTGGGTTATCGACGGTCTGGCTGATCTGCGCCACTTTATTGAAATGAACCAGGTGCGCTCCATTGCCATCCCTCCCCTGGGAGCAGGCAATGGTGGCCTCAAGTGGGCAGAAGTGAAGCTTCATATCGAGAAGATACTGGGCGATCTGGAGGGGGTGGAGATTGTTATCTATGAACCCTCTGCCCAATATCAGAATGTCTCCAAGCCCAAGGGCGTGGAAAAACTGACCCCCGCCCGCGCCCTGATCGCCGAGCTGGTGCGCCGCTACTGGGTGCTGGGCATGGAATGCAGCCTGCTGGAAATTCAGAAACTGGCCTGGTTTCTAGAGCGGGCCATTGAGGCCGAAGGCCTGAAAAACCCTCTCGACCTCCGTTTTGAAGCCAGCAACTATGGCCCCTATGCCGACCGCTTGCGCCACCTGCTGGGTGCTCTGGATGGCAGCTACCTGAAAAGCGACAAACGCATCAACGACTGCGACCCACTGGATACCATCTGGTTCAACGATTCCAAGCGCGACAAGATAGAAGAGTATCTGAACACCAACGCCAAGGATTATTTGCCTGCTCTGGACAAGGCAACCCGGCTGATTGACGGCTTCGAGTCCCCATTTGGGCTTGAGCTGTTGTCCACCGTAGACTGGCTGCTGGCCAAAGAGCGCATCGCCCCCGAGCCCGGTGCCCTGCTTGAGGGGCTTGGTAAATGGCCAGCGGGTGAGACCTGGGCTCGACGCAAGCTCAGGTTATTTGACCAGCCAAAGTTGAGCCTGGCCCTGCACCGTCTGCAACAGGTGCCTTTACAGGCGGCGATTTCAAGGATGTAGGTAATCGGTAAATACGCGGAAATTATTGCCTTCATGTAAACCTGCGACCTGAATGGAAGGACCCAGACATCCAACCAGACGATGAAATAAAGACGATTGATACGCGACTGGCGGAGCTGGAGCGTGAAAAAGCGGCTCTGCTTGCCCGCAGACAGGAGCTGTTCCGATCTGAACCTGTTAACGAACTGCTGACACCGCAGCAAAAGGTGGAGCTGTTTCAGGGATTATTCCGTGGTCGTACCGATGTGCATGCAGTGCGTTGGGAAAAAGCTGATGGCCGCGCTGGTTATGCAGTGGCCTGCAGCAATGAGTGGGTTCAGGGCATCTGCCTGAAGCCGAAAATCAAGTGCGGCGATTGCCCTCACCGCCGATTCACTCCGCTGGACAGCCAAGTGCTATTCGCCCACCTGTCGGGAAAACTGGTTGCCGGCCTCTACCCTATGCAGCCGGATCATCATTGCCACTTGCTGGCGATGGACTTTGACAAGGCAGACTGGAAGGCAGATGTGAAGGCAATCGCGCATCTGCCGCCAGAAGCAGCTCCCTTATGCACTGGAGATATCCCGCTCCGGGGCCGGAGCCCATGTGTGGATATTTTTCTCGGCACCGGCGCCGGCATGGTCTGCCCGGGCATTGGGTTTCAGGCTGCTCGACAAGGCCATGGAGCTGCACCCCGGTTTATCCTTTGACTCCTACGACCGTCTGTTCCCTAATCAGGACATAATGCCTCAGGGTGGCTTTGGCAACCTGATCGCCCTGCCCTTGCAATACGAAGCTCGGGCCCGTGGCGGCAGCGTATTCGTCAATGACGAGCTGCAGCCTTATGAAGACCAGTGGGCATTTCTGCGCGAGTTAACACGGGTCAGCCCCGCCCAGCTGCAGGAATGGGTGGGGGAGCCACCAGAGCCTGCCTCCAACAACGATGAGACCGCTCCCTGGGAACAGGGGCTGCATATAGAGAAAGGGCCTGTACCGAACTGCCCCGAACGCATCACCGTCACCCTGGCCAATCATGTTTATATCAGGCTGGCCGACATGCCTGCACCGCTGGCGGCACGCATCAAACGCTTGGCGAGCTTTGCCAACCCGGTGTTCTTCAAGACCCAGGCGCTGCGCTTTTCCACCCATGGCATTCCCCGCTATATCTCTTGCGCCCGCATCGAGCAGGGCTACCTGTCGGTGCCCAGAGGCTGCCTGGACGAGGTGCTTGCCCTGTTGCGCAAGCAGAACATACAAGTGGACATGGAAGACCGCCGGGTTACAGGCTCGCCCTTACCACAGCTGGCACTCAGGCTGCCGCTACGAGACAACCAGCAAGCCGCCGTCGATGCCCTCACTCAACACGATACCGGCATATTGCATGCGCCCACGGCTTTTGGCAAAACCATCACCGCCATCGGCGTAATTGCCAGCCGCAAGGTCAATACTCTGGTGCTGACCCACAGCCGGCAACTGCTGGATCAATGGAAGGAGCGGCTGGAAAGCGTCCTTGAAGGAGTCACTGTCGGTGTGTTCGGCGGCGGCAGGAAAAAGGCCACTGGCCAGGTGGATGTGGCTACCTATCAGAGCCTGATCGACCGGAAAGACAACACCATTGCCGGCTTCGTTCGCGATTACGGCCAGATCATCATCGACGAGTGCCACCATATCTCGGCCCCTCGCTATGAGTTGCTGCTCAATGAACTCAACGCCAGATATGTGCTTGGCCTGACGGCCACACCAAACCGTCAGGACGGACACCAGAAAATCATGCTGATGACCGCCGGCCCAATCCGTCACCGGGCTCAGTCCGATCACCAGTCAGGCTTTGACCAGCGCGTGATCGTGAGAAAACGCCAGGAAGCTCCGCCAGCCGAACTCCGCCAACCTGAAGAGCGCCCCCATATTGCCACTGTGTACCGCTGGCTGGCCGAGAACCCGGCGCGCAACGAAGCAGTCATTCAGGATGTGATAGCGAGCGTGAAGCAAGGCGGGAATTGCCTGCTGCTGACCGAGCGCCGGGAACATGCCGAAACGCTGGCTGGCATGCTGTCCGATGCCGCCCTCAGCGCCGTGGTGCTCAGGGGTGGTATGGGCGCGAAGGAACGCAGAAAAGTGGAAGCCGCTGCCCGATGCGCAGGTGGTGGTGGCCACGGGCAAGTACATTGGCGAGGGGTTTGACCTGCCCCGGCTGGATACGCTGTTTCTGGCCCTGCCCATCGCGTGGAAAGGCACTTTGGCCCAATATGCCGGCCGGCTGCACAGGGAGGCCACAGGCAAGCAGTCCGTCACCATCTACGACTATGTCGACACCGGCCTGCCCATGCTACTCAGAATGTTCCACAAGCGGGAGAAAGGCTACCTGGCCATGGGTTACCGGTTTGTCACATCGGAACAAATCGCACTGCTGTAACGCCTCTTAACTGGCTATTGCCTTGCCATGGGAAAGATGAGGCTCCACCCGGCGAACATTTTTCGCTTCCTGCTCGTAGGCGCTGTGCCGTACATCCCAGAGCTCCACCGCATGCTGAATATTCAGCCAAAACTCGGGAGTATTGCCCAGCGCAGCCGCCAACTTAATCGCCATGGGGGCGGTCAGGGCTCCCTTATCGTGCACGATGCGACTCAGTGTGTTCCGGTGAACGCCCATGGCATCAGCCAGCTCGCTGATTTCGATGTTCATCGGCCCCAGAAATTCAGTGGCAAGCATCTGCCCCACTGTCGCCGGACGACGTTTTGTAGTTCTCATTGCCTTCACCTCCATTACCCCTTGTACACATGCGGGTCCAGATACGTCTCCTGGGCTACTCCATCCTGCCAGCGAAAAATCAGACGATACTTGTTCACACGGATGGAACACCATCCCGCCAGGCTCCCCTGCAAGTGCTCAAACCGGTTACCGGGCGGAATTTTCAAGTCTGCTTCCTGAGCTGCCGCATCCAGGATCTGAAGCTTTCTGAAGAGCGGCTTCAATAATACTGGGTATCTTTTTATGGCCCTTGTCCTCCTCATAGAAAGCCTCAAGCCATGCATCCCTGAATTCAACTGCCATGGTTAACCAAACATTTTTTAACCATATATGCACAACAACATTGTGCAAAAACGGTAGGCTTTGCTCAGGAGGGAATGGCGACTATTCTGGCCGAAGGTAACAGACTCTTTTGATACCTCCATTGACAAGGTCAGTAACCCGTTGCCAAACGACTTCCCCGACCACATCCGCGACTCAATACTGGGAGGAGTCAAAACCAGATCTTCCCGGCTGACGACCGGCAGAGAGTGAACGACCGAACATACAGGCGGGAAGCGTCATTGCAGCCTTCCCGCGGGCACAAGGACCATAAGATGAACAAGCAAAAGAACAAGGAAGAGCTCAAGCCGCTGCAAAAACAGCTGGCGCAGATCCACCAGGCCATGGGCCGGCAGGGGCAGAGCGCCGTTATCGTATTGGAGGGGCCGGACGCCGCGGGCAAGGGCGGCATCATCCGCCGCCTGGCCTGGTGCCTGGATCCACGCTGGCTCAGCGTGTGGCCCATCGCCGCCCCCGATGCCAGGGAGCGCGAGCAGCACTGGCTGCAGCGCTTCTGGCAGCGGCTGCCGTCCCAGGGACGCTGGGCGGTATTCGATCGTTCCTGGTATGGCCGGGTACTGGTGGAGCGGGTGGAAGGCTTCGCCGAACCGCAGGCCTGGCAACGGGCCTACCGGGAGATTAACGAGTTCGAACGCAGCATCACCGCCGAGCATATCCGGCTGGTGAAGATCTGGCTGGATATCGGCGAAGATACCCAGCTGGCACGCTTTCAGGCGCGCTTTGATGATCCGGCCAAACAGTGGAAACTGACGGCGGAAGATTTGCGCAACAGGGCCAGATGGCAGGACTACCAGCAGGCCCGGGATCAGATGCTGGAACTGACCCACACCGAGGGTGCCCCCTGGCATCGGATAGATGCCAACAACAAGCATCAGGCCAGGATGAACAGTTTCCGCCTGCTGATCGATCAGCTGGGCAAGAATCTCGATCTGACCCCACCCAAGCCGGCGCCGGACATTGCCCACTTCTTCGGCAAGACCGACACTGCCAACAATCGGAAATAACGATTAGTTCAAAAGATTATATAAATTTAATCTTTCAATAACCCTTGTTTATACTCCCGAAACCACCATTTCGGGAGTCAAGGACATGATCGCGCGTTTATCCATCAAGACACTGCTTACCGCCTCGTTTGGCGCCATGCTGCTGGCGGTACTGGCCTTCAGCTTTTATGTCTACCTGTCCATGCAGGGCATACAGCGGCAGATGGAAAGCATAGTGGAACGCAACATCAGCCTGCTGCAGACCATTTCCAACCTGCGTTACAGCACCGTCACCTACCGCCGTTTCGCCCTCGACTACGGCCTCACCACCGACCGGCGCGAGCACGCCGACATCCTGGCCAAGATCAACCACAACGACCAACAGGTGGAGCGTTACCTGGAGGCCATGCAGCGCCAGGCCGACAGCCCCGAGGTGCGCGCCTTTATCGACGACTTCCGCCGCCGCATCACCGCCTACAAGGGCATGCAGGACGATTACCTGCGGCTGATCGACGCGGGAAACATAGACGCGGCCCGGGTAAAAATGCTGACCGACATGCTGGCGCCCTTTGATGCAATCGTCGCCCTGCTCGGCGACACCCAGCGGCTGATCGCCGCCGAGGCGGAGGCCATCAAGGACAGGGAATCGGCGGTGATCGACCGCATCAGCGTCATGGTGCTGGTGCTGTGCCTGCTGCTTGCCGCCTTTATGCTGACCATGGGCATCATCATCAACCGCCGCATTCGCCTGCCCCTGGCGCGGCTCAACGCCCAGATGGAAAAGGTGAAAAACGGCCGTCTCGGCGACCGGCTCGATCGCCGCCACTTCTCCCGGGACGAGCTGGGCAAGGCCGCCGGCGACTTTATCGACATGCAGGCCGGCATCCACGATCTGGTGCAGGAAATTTCCACCAGCCTCGACCGCCTGGGCGGCGCCACCGTGCAGCTGCGCCAGATGTCAGTCGAGTCTTCCGGCGCCCTGGATGATCAGCAGCAGGAAATCGCCCGCATCGCCGACGCCATGCACCAGCTCGAAACCACCTTTCGCGACGTGGCGCTCAATACCCAGGATGCGGCCAGCGCGGCCCGCGAGGCGGCGGATCAAACCGAGCAGAGCAACCGGGTGGTGCTGCAGTCGACCCGCCAGGTGGAAATGGCCGCCCGGGAAATCGGCCAGGCCGGCGCCCTGGCCCTGGCGCTGAAGCAGGACAGCGCCCGCATCGGCGTGGTGTCCCGGGTTATCAGCGACATTGCCGAGCAGACCAACCTGCTGGCGCTCAACGCCGCCATCGAGGCGGCCCGCGCCGGGGAGTCGGGCCGGGGCTTTGCGGTGGTGGCGGAGGAAGTGCGCAACCTGGCCCAGCGCACCCAGCAGTCGATCGCGGAGATCAACCAGACCATCAGCAGCCTGCAGCAGCAGGCAGAAGCCGTGACCCAGGCCATGGACAACAGTCAGCAGATCATCGAGGGGGGAGTACAGGAAGCCCGCCACGCGGCGGATTCCATTCAGCAGATCAGCGAGGCAGTGGCGCGGATGACGGCGATGAACATGCAGATCGCCACCGCCACCGAGCAGCAGAGCGCGGTGGCGGCGGAGCTCAACGGCAGCCTGGCCGGCATCAACCGCATGTCGGACCAGGTCGCCGGCAGCGCCCGCCATACCTCGTCCGCCTCGCAGGAGCTGGAATCCCTGACCGGCAACCTGCACCGGCTGGTGCAGAAATTCAGCCTGGCCGGGCACTGAGCAAGCAGGGCCGTCGCCGTCAGGGCGACGGCCCCCTGATTACACGAGCTCGGCCAGCATGTCCTGGTGATAGTCCACCAGCGGCTCGGCCTGCTGAACCCGGCGCACATAGTCCGGGTTGGCGATAAAGGGCCGGCCGATGGCGGCCAGATCGAATTTGCCCTGGGCCAGCCCTTCGCTGGCGCTCTCTGGGGTCAGCCCGCCCACGCCGATCAGGGTGCCACTGTAATGGCGGCGCAGGTATTCGCTGGCGCGACCGCCGAGAAAGTCAAAGGTCAGGCTGTCATCAAAAATGCCCAGGTGCAGGTAGGCCAGCTCCCGCTCGTTGAGCCGGGCCAGCAGGTAATCGAACACCTCCCGGTCCCGGGCGTCCGCCGCCATGTGGGTGTAGGCGCCCGGCGTCAGGCGCAGGCCGGTACGCTCGGCCCCCACCCGGGTCACCACCGCATCCACCACCTGCAGCGCGAACCGGCTCATGTTTTCCGGCGTCCGGCCGTAGTCGTCGTCGCGATGGTTGGTGTCGAAATGCAGGAACTGATCGATGAGGTAGCCGTTGGCGCCGTGAATTTCCACCCCGTCAAACCCCGCGGTAATGGCGTTTTCCGCCGCCTGAGCGTAGTCCTCCACCAGCCGGGCAATGTCCTCCTGCGCCAGCGCCCTGGGCGTTTCGTAGCTCAAATCACGCATGCGCGGCACCGTGCCCTCAAAGGCGATGGCGCTGGGCGCCACCGGCTGCTCGCCGGAAAAGTGGGAATGGGCCAGGCGGCCCACATGCCACAGCTGCAGGAAAATTTTGCCGCCCTCAGCATGGACCGCGTCGGTCACCCTTTTCCAGCCCTCGATCTGCGCCTGGGTGTAGATGCCGGGGGTGTCCGGATAACCCTGGCCATCGGGCCGGATAATGGTGGCCTCGCTGATGATCAGGCCAGCGTCGGCCCGGCGGCCGTAGTAATCGGCCATGGCCTGGGTCGGCACCAGGCCGGGGCCGGCCATGCAGCGGGTCAGCGGCGCCATGACGATGCGGTTGGCCAGGGTCAGGCTGGCGTTCAGCACACAGGGTTCGAACAAGGATTGATGAGCAGACATAAGGGGCTCCCGTTAATTTGAATGCCTATTCAAGATAGGGGCGCGACCGGCACTTTTCAAGGGTTATTTGAATGCTCATTCAAGTGTGTTTTGGCCGAAACCGCCGGCGGGGTTACACTAGGGGCCAGCGGGGAGGACAATGATGCGCACAGCCAGTTTCGATCGGGACCACGTTTTACGGTCCGCCATGCAGGCCTTTCGTCACAAGGGGTTTGCCGCCACCACCATGCAGGATCTGGTGGCCGCCACCGGGCTACACCCGGGCAGTATCTACTGCGCCTTCGGCAACAAGAAGGGGCTGCTGCTGGCGGCGGTGGATCATTATGTGGCCGACCGGCAGCGGGCGCTGGAGGCCTGCTTCGAGGGCGTCTCGCCCTTTACCGGCCTGCAGCGCTACCTGGCGCAGGTGGTGGAAGAAACCCGCCACTGCAATTCCATGGACTGCCTGCTGACCAAGGCCCTGCAGGAGCTGAACGAACAGGACGCCGATGTCGCCCGCCGCCTGGGCGGCCTGCTGGACGATCTGGAGCGGCGGCTGGCCCGGGCTCTGGCCCTGGCCCAGCAGGCCGGCGAGGCCCGCGCCGACGCCAGCCCGGAGCAGCTGGCCCGGCTGCTGATGATCGGCATCTACGGCCTGCGTACCTACGCCCACCAGCATCCGGCGCCGGATTGCCTGCAGGAAACCGCTGCACGGCTGCTGGCGGCGCTGCGGGCCTAGGGCAGAGGCGGCTCAGAAGGTGGTGGAACCCACCGGCAGAGTGCGGCCCTCGGCCGTGCTTTTTTCCGCCAGGTTGATAATGTTGAGCCCGTCCAGGGCATCCTGGATGGTCACCGGCAAGGGGCCTTCACCGCGAATGGCCCTGGCGGTGGCCTGGTAAAAATTGCGATACCCCCCCACCACGGATTCGATCACCTCGGGTTCCTCGTCTGAATAAAAGATGCCGTAATCGCTTTCGGCCTCCTTCGCCAGGAAGGGAGAGTCGGGCACTATGCCGTCGCGCAGCCGCTCCTCCTGGGGATCGAACCCCCGCTTGATGTAGCAACCGTGCTCGCCTTGCAGCTTGAACCTCAGTGTGGGCCCGGGATGGTAGGGGCTGGAGTGCAGCAGTACCTCCTTGTCGCTGTAATGCAACTGCACATGGAAATAATCGGTGACCGGCGAGCCCGGACGCATTGACAGGCAGCGGCCGGTCACCGCCAGCGGCTTGCCGAACAGCACCAGCACCTGATCCACCAGGTGGGCGCCCAAATCGAACCAGGTGCCCACGCCTTCGCCGGGCAGCTCGCGCCAGCGCTGGCGCGGCGTGGGCCGGAAACGGTCGAAGTGGGACTCGAAGGCGTGAACGGGCCCGACCTTTTGCTCTTCCAGCAGTTTCCTGATGGTCAGAAAGTCGCTGTCCCAGCGGCGGTTGTGGAAGGGGATCAGGCACAGGTTCCTGGCCGCCGCCAGTTTCATCAGTTCGACACCCTGGTGGATCTGGGTGACCATGGGTTTTTCCATTACCACGTGCAGGCCGGCATTGAGCGCCTTGCGTCCCAGCTCGTAGTGCACTTCGTTGGGAGCGGTAATCACCACCAGCCGGGCCCCGGATTCCTCCAGCATCTTGTCCACATCGGTATACACCGCGATCTCGGGCCAGTCCTTGGCCACTCTTTCCGGCCTGGAGGTATGGATGGCCACCAGTTCGAATTCCGGCAGGCTGTCGATAAAGGGCAGGTGGAAAATACTGGCGGACTGGCCGTAGCCAATCACTGCGGTTTTAATCATGGTTCAACCTCATCCAAAGTAATGCTTGATATCCATATAACGGGCACGGATATGCTCGATCAACAGCTTTATTTTGCGTGGTGGCTGGCGGCTGTAGGGATATACCGCATAGATACCGAGTACCTTGCCCACCTGTCGGGGCAGCAGCTCCACCAGCCGGCCGGCCTGCAGATCCGGGTAGACCAGACAGCGGGGCAGGTAGGCCAGGCCAAAACCGGACAGGGCCGCCTGGCGCAGGGCCGCAGCATTGTCGGTGGAGAAGTTGCCGCTCACCCTCAGGGGGTATATTTCTTCGTGGCGGGTAAACAGCCAGTCGCGGGCACCGCTTTCCTGATAGCTATAGATAAGGCAGTTATGTTGGAGTAAGTCTTCCGGCACCTGGGGCTTGCCGTGACGGCTAATATAAGCGGGAGCGGCACAGATGGTCCAGCGCGAGTCCAGAATATGTCGGGCAATCAGGCTGGAGTCGTCCAGGTGGCCGGTACGGATCACCAGGTCGTAGCCCTCGCCAATCAGATCCACGAAGCGGTTCTCCAGCGACATTTCCACCGTGATAGCCGGATGCAGTTCACAAAATTCGCCAACGGCCCGGGCCAGCACCAGCTCGCCGGAAATGGTCGGCACCGACATGCGAATGTGGCCCTGCAGTGCCTGGCTATAGCCGGTAACGGCGTCGAATGCCTCCTGTGCCGCCTGGGCCACCAAACGTGCCCGCTGGTACAGCACCTGGCCTGCTTCGCTCAGCGTCAGCCGCCGCGTGGTGCGGTGGATCAGGGTACTGCCCAGCTCTTCCTCCAGCCGGGCAATGCGCTTGCTGACCACCGAATTGGCCAGTCCGCTCACCTCCGCCGCCTTGCTGAAAGACCCCTGCTCCACCACCTGGGCAAACAGGATGAGATCGTCGGTTCTCGGCATTATTTATCCACTTTTGGAAACAATGAGTTTCATTAAATCTATATATCCACAAAAAACAAGGAATTAAAGTCACAGCCGCTTAACAACAAGCTTGCACACGTACCCTATAGTAAAAACAAGTCTGTGATGACCCTACAAAATCAAGGATGTGACCAACCATGCTGAACGATACCCTACTGGCGCTGCTGGCGTTTTCGCCGATAGTGCTCGCTGCCGTCCTGCTGGTGGGCCTGCAATGGCCGGCCAAGCGCGCCATGCCCCTGGCCTTTCTGCTTACCGTTGTCATCGCTCTCTGGGTGTGGGACATGAGCACCACCCGGGTGATTGCTTCCACCCTGCAGGGCGTGGTGATCTCGTTGTCGCTGCTGTGGATCATCTTCGGTGCCATCCTGCTGCTCAACACCTTAAAGCATACCGGCGCCATCACTACCATCCGTAACGGCTTCACATCCATTTCGCCCGACCGTCGCATCCAGGCCATTATCGTCGCCTGGTGCTTCGGCTGCTTTATCGAGGGCGCCTCCGGTTTTGGCACCCCCGCCGCCGTGGCCGCCCCGCTGATGGTGGCACTGGGCTTTCCCGCCCTGGCGGCGGTGCTGATGGGCATGCTGATCCAGAGCACACCGGTTTCCTTCGGCGCCGTCGGCACCCCCATTATCGTGGGCGTCACCACCGGCCTGGACAATGGCGCCATCAACAGTACCCTCACCGCCGGCGGCTCCGGCTGGGAGGCCTACCTGCAGACCGTCACCGACAACGTGGCCATTACCCACGCCATTGTCGGCATCCTGATGCCGCTGTTCATGTGCATGATGCTGACCCGTTTCTTCGGTAACAACAAAAGCTGGAAGGAAGGTCTGGAAATCCTGCCCTTCGCCATCTTTGCCGGCCTGGCCTTCACCGTGCCCTACGCCCTCACCGGCGTGCTGCTCGGTCCCGAGTTCCCCTCCCTGGTTGGCGGCCTGGTCGGCCTGGCCCTGGTGGTGACCGCCGCCCGCAAGGGGTTCCTGGTGCCCAAAAGCACCTTCGACTTTCCGCAGGAAAAAGACTGGCCGGCGGAATGGCTGGGCTCGCTCACCATCAACACCGACGATCTGACCAAAAAGCCGATCAGCCTGGGCCTGGCCTGGTTCCCCTACCTGCTGCTGCCGGTGCTGCTGGTGCTGAGCCGCACCCATGAGGGCTTCAAGGCCCTGCTCAGCGGCTGGAACATCGCCTTCAGCAACATTCTGGGCGAGGCGGGCATCAGTGCCGGCATCCAGCCCCTGTACCTGCCCGGCGGCATACTGGTGTTCGTCTCCCTGGTGGCGGTGCTGAGCCAGACCCGCTCCCTCAAGGCCTTTGGTCCGGCGATCGGCGAATCCTCCAAAACCCTGATCGGCGCCGGCTTCGTACTGATGTTCACCGTGCCCATGGTGCGCCTGTTCATCAACTCCGGGGTCAACGGTGCCGACCTCGCCAGCATGCCGGTAATGACCGCCAAGGTGGCCGCCGATCTGGTGGGCGACTTCTTCCCCGCCATCAGCGGCGTCATCGGCGCCCTGGGCGCCTTTATCGCCGGATCGAATACCGTGTCCAACATGATGTTCTCCCAGTTCCAGTTCGAGGTGGCCCAGACCCTGGGCGTGTCCACCGCCATGGTAGTGGCACTGCAGGCGGTGGGCGCCGCCGCCGGCAACATGATCGCTATCCACAACGTGGTGGCGGCCTCGGCCACCGTCGGCCTGCTGGGCCGGGAAGGCACCACATTGCGCAAGACCGCCCTGCCCACCCTCTACTACCTGGTGGCCATCGGCATCATCGGCATGATCGCCATCTATGGCCTGGGCATCTCGGACCCCTTGTTGAAGTTATCCTGACAGACCGAGCCGGGACAAACCCGGCTCCCTGCATAAAAAGATGAAGCAATACAGGTGGCTGACAGACTTCCGGGCCCATGCAGGCCACTCAAAGGCCGGAAGGAGAACAAAGGGACCGGCTCAGCCGACCGTGACACGCCAGGGAAGGCGTGTCCGAGCGTACAGGGATGTATTTACAGCGTGTCGGCGGAGTCGGCCCTTTGGTCGACCACTCCCGGGCTGTCAAATTCTGTTAAAAACTGAAGGTAAATGTCTATGTCGTCCGCTATCCGTATCTACCCGGCCAAGCCAGAAAAGGTGTATATCTACGCCACCTGCCTGGTGGACATGTTCTCGCCCCAGAGCGGGCTGGATGCCATCCGCCTGCTGGAGCTGGCCGGGGTCGAAGTCATCTACGTGCCCAAACAGACCTGCTGCGGCCAGCCCGCCTACTCCTCCGGCTACGAAGACGACGCCCGCACCACGGCCCTCAGCCAGATGGCGTTGTTCCCCGAGCCCTGGCCGGTGGTGGTACTGTCCGGCTCCTGCGGCGGCATGATGCATCACCACTACCGGCGGCTGTTCGCCGGCAGCGAACACCAGCAGCAGGCCGAACAATTCTGTGATCGGGTATTCGAACTGACCGAATTCCTGGTCCAGGTCTGCCGCATCCGGCTCAGCGACCAGGGCCCGGCCACCTCGGTGGTGCTGCACACCTCCTGCGCCGCCCGCCGGGAAATGAAGGTGCACATCACCGCCCGCCAGTTACTGGGCCAGCTGGACCGGGTGGAGCTGCGCGAGCAGGCCTACGAAAGCGAATGCTGCGGCTTCGGCGGCACCTTCTCGGTGCGCCACCCGGCCATCAGCGAAGCCATGGTGCAGGACAAGACCCAGCACCTGAACGACACCGGCGCCGCCCAGCTCATCAGCGCCGACTGGGGCTGCCTGCTCAATATCAACGGCGCCTTCGAATACCAGAAGAAAGAAATGAAAGGCATTCACCTGGCCAGCTTCCTGCTGGAACGACTGGAGGGACCTCATGCACAATAAACCCCAGCTGTTCCATCCCCAGGCCGAGGCGGCCCTGGCCGACAAGGAGCTGCGCGCCAACTTCCGCGGCGCCATGGATTACCTGCGCGACAAGCGCAAAACCGCCTTCGCCGACGCCGGCGAGGAACAAGCCATCCGCGACCGGGCCGAGGCCATCCGCCAGCGCTGCCTGAGCAAGCTGCCCGCGCTGCTGGAGCAACTGGAAGCCAACTGCATCGCCAACGGCATCCGGGTGCACTGGGCCGAAAACGCCGAGCAGGCCAACGCCCTCTTCGCCGACATCATCCGGTCCCACGGCGGCACCCTGGCGGTGAAGGGCAAGTCCATGGTGAGCGAGGAAATCGAGCTCAACCACCAGATGGAAAAAGAAGGCATCCGCTGCCTGGAAAGCGACATGGGCGAATACATCGTCCAGCTCGGCAACGAGACCCCGTCGCACATCATCATGCCCGCCATCCACAAGAACAAGCGGCAGGTGGCGGACCTGTTCGCCGAGCACGTGCCCGGTTTCCAGCACACCCTGGACGTGGATCGGCTTATCCAGACCGGCCGCAATGTGCTGCGCGAGAAATTCCGCGAAGCCCACATCGGGGTCTCCGGCGTCAACTTCGCGGTGGCCGAAACCGGCACCCTCTGCCTGGTGGAAAACGAAGGCAACGGCCGCATGTGCACCACTGTGCCCGAGGTGCACATCGCCATCACCGGCATCGAGAAGGTGGTGGAGTTCCTGGCCGACGTGCCACCCCTGTTCAGCGCCCTCACCCGCTCCGCCACCGGCCAGGCCATCACCACCTACTTCAACATGATAAGCGGCCCGCGCAAGGACGATGAGCTGGACGGCCCCAGGGAGGTGCACCTGGTGCTGCTCGACAACGGCCGCAGCCAGGCCTTCGTGGACGAGGAAATGCGCAAGACCCTGCAGTGCATCCGCTGCGGCGCCTGCATGAACCACTGCCCGGTGTACACCCGCATCGGCGGCCACGCCTACGGCACCGTCTATCCGGGCCCCATCGGCAAGATCATCTCGCCCCACCTGATGGGGCTGGAAGCCACCCAGGATCTGCCCACCGCCTCCAGCCTGTGCGGCGCCTGCGGCGAGGTATGCCCGGTGCGCATTCCCATCCCCGAGTTGCTGCAGCGGCTGCGCCACGAGGCCAAGCAGGATCCGCGCCCCGGCGTGCCGCCCCTGCGCGGCCAGAAGGCCGCGGCCAGCAATGCCGAAGCCTTTGTCTGGCGCAGCTTCGGCCTGGTCACCAGCAAGCCGGCCCTGTACCGTATGCTGAGCTGGTGCGCAACCCGGCTGCGCGGCCTGATGCCGAAAAAACTGGGCCCCTGGACCCGCTGCCGCACCGCCCCCCAACCCGCCGCCAGAACCCTGCGCGAACTTATGGCCGAGAGGAACAAGTAATGTCGAACGCCCGTCACGCCATTCTCGACCGGCTGCGCCAGGCCAAGGCCAAGCCGCTGCCGGTAAACGACCCGGACTATCCCATCTGGAACCAGAGCGGGCAGGCAGAGATGCTGGCCCGCCTGACCGAGCTGCTGGAGCAGAACCACGCCGAGGTGCGCCGCCTGCCCCGGGCCGAGCTGGTCGCCACCCTGAAAACCCATGTGGAACAGGCAGCTCTTAAGCGCGTCGCCACCGGCACCGGCGGCGACTTCTTCGGGGAAATCAGCCAGGCCCTGGCCGACACCGCCGAACAGGTGCTGTTCGACCGCCCCCTGGAAGCCTGGAAGGACGAGCTGTTCAACCGGGTAGACGCCGGCATCACCGGCTGCCACGGCGCCATCGCCGCCACCGGCAGCCTGGTGCTGTGGCCGGGCCCGGCCGAGCCGCGCACCCTGTCGCTGGTGCCGCCGCGCCATATCGCCATTCTCAAGGCCTCCACCCTGTACCCCAACCTGCCGGCCATGATGGCCGCCCAGGGCTGGCACCAGGCCATGCCCACCAACCTGCTGCTGGTGTCCGGCCCGTCCAAGACCGCCGACATCCAGCAGACCCTGGCCTACGGCGCCCACGGGCCCAAGGAACTGCTGGTACTGATCCTGGAGGACGCCTGATGGAAGCCCGCTATCGGCAACTGGCCAACGAGCTGGCCGGCTTCCTGCCCGCCGGGCGCATTATCCAGGATCCGTCCCTCTGCCTGGCCTATGGCACCGACGCCAGCTTCTACCGGCTGGTCCCCAGAATGGTGCTGCGCCTGGCAAGCACCGACGAAGTAGCGCGGGTGCTCGAACTGTGCCGCCAGCACCGCATTCACTGCACCTTCCGCGCCGCCGGCACCAGCCTGTCGGGCCAGGCGGTGTCCGATTCTGTGCTGATCACCCTCACCGACGACTGGCGCAGGCACAAAATTATTGATAACGGCCACCAGATCGCCCTGCAACCCGGGGTGATCGGCGCCGATGCCAACCGCTACCTGGCACCCTACGGCCGTAAAATCGGCCCGGATCCGGCCTCCATCAACAGCTGCAAGATCGGCGGCATCGCCGCCAACAATGCCTCTGGCATGTGCTGCGGCACCGCCCAGAATTCCTACCAGACCCTGCACGGCCTTAAGCTGATACTGGCAGACGGTACCCGGCTCGACACCCGGGACGAACAAAGCCGGGCCCGCTTCGCCGGGCAGAAGCCCGAACTGCTGGCCGGTCTCCAGCGGCTGAGCGAAGAAGTGAAAGCCAACCGGGAGCTTTGCGAGCGCATCCGCCACAAATACCGGCTGAAGAACACCACCGGCTACAGCCTGAACGCCCTGGTCGACTTCGAGGATCCCTTCGACATCCTGGCCCACCTGATGATTGGCTCCGAAGGCACCCTCGGCTTTATGGCGGAGGTCAGCTATCACACCGTGCCCGATCATCCGTTCAAGGCCTCCTGCCTGCTGGTGTATGCGGACATCGAAACCACCTGCCGGGCGGTAACCGCCCTGGCCGGCACCGAAGTGGCGGCGGTGGAGCTGATGGACGGCCGGGCGCTGAAATCCATCGCCGACAAGCCGGGCATGCCCGGTTTTATCCGCGAACTGGATCTGGAGGCCGCCGCCCTGCTGGTGGAAGTGCACGGCGCCGACGAAGCCGGGCTGCTGGCCAAATGCGAGCAGGCGATGGCGGCGGTGGCCGGCTTTAACCGCCTCGATCAGGTGGCCTTCACCCAGGACAGGGCCACCTGCGCCACCCTCTGGGGCATCCGCAAGGGCATGTTTCCGGCGGTGGGCGCGGTGCGCGAAACCGGCACCACCGTTATCATCGAGGACGTGGCCTTTCCTGTGGAAGAGCTGGCCCCGGCGGTGCGCAAGCTGACCGCCCTGTTCGACCGTTTCGGCTACTCGGAAGCCATTATTTTCGGCCATGCCCTGGCCGGCAACCTGCACTTTGTGTTCACCCAGGGGTTCGACTCGCAAGCCGAGCTGGAGCGTTACGGCGGCTTTATGGACGCCGTGGCCCAGTTGGTGGCGGTGGAATACCAGGGCTCGCTCAAGGCCGAGCACGGCACCGGCCGCAATATGGCGCCCTATGTGGAGCTGGAATGGGGCCAGGACGGTTATGCCCTGATGCAGCAGATCAAGACGTTGTTCGATCCGGACGGCATCCTCAATCCGGGGGTCATCCTCAACGACGACCACCAGGCCCACCTCAAGGATCTCAAGCCCCTGCCCGCCGCCGACGCCATCGTCGACAAGTGCATCGAGTGCGGCTTCTGCGAGGCGGTATGCCCGTCCCGGGATCTCAGCCTGACCCCGCGCCAGCGCATCGTGCTGTTCCGCGAGCTAAGCCGCCGGGCCGCCCAGGGCGAAGCCACCGAAGACGGCCTGGAGCAGGTGTTCCAGTACCAGGGGGTGGACACCTGCGCCGCCACCGGCCTGTGCGCCCAGCGCTGCCCGGTGGGCATCAATACCGGTGATCTGGTGCGCCAACTGCGCACCGCGCGCTACCGCAAGTTCGACCCCATCACCCGCTGGACCGCGGATCACTTCGCCGCCACCACCACCCTGGTAGGGCTGGGCCTGAACTCGGCCGCCCTCGGCCGCCGGCTGCTGGGCGAACGAAACTTAAGCAAGCTCAACCGGGGGCTGCGCAAAGTCAGCCACAACAAGGTGCCGCTGTGGCTGCCGGAGACCCCGGCCGCCAACCGGCACCGGCCCAGCGCCAGCAGTCCCCATGAAGGACGGCCCAAAGTGGTCTACTTTCCTTCCTGCGCCAGCCGCACCCTGGGCCAGTCACCGGGCGCCAAAGACGGCCGCTCCCTTACCGAGGTGACCCTGGCAGTGCTGGAGAAAGCCGGCTTTGAGGTGATAATACCGAAGGATCTGACCAGCCTGTGCTGCGGCCAGCCCTGGCAGAGCAAGGGCATGCTGGCGCTGGCCGACGACAAGGCTGCAGAGCTGGAAGCAAAACTGTGGCAGGCCTCGGAGCAGGGCCGCTGGCCGGTACTGATGGATACCAGCCCCTGCGCCAAGCGCAGCCGGGAGCAGGGCAAGCTGCCGCTGGCGATCTTCGAGCCGGTGCAGTTCATCCTGGAACAGGCGCTGGACCGGCTCGAACTGAAGCCGGTACGGGAAACGGTGATGCTGCACGTCACCTGCAGCAGCCGGCACCTGGGGCTGGCCGACAAGATGCTGGCGCTGGCCAAACGCTGCGCCGCCCGGGTGGTGGTGCCGGAACACATCGAGTGCTGCGGCTTCGCCGGCGACAAGGGTTTCACCACCCCCGAACTCAACGCCTCGGCCCTGAAACCGCTGCGCGCCCAGGTACCCGCCGACTGTACCCGGGGGGTGAGCAACAGCCGCACCTGCGAGCTGGGCCTCAGCCACCACAGCGGCATCAACTACGAGTCCATCCTCTATCTGGTGGACGAGGCCAGCCGGTAAACGGGAGCTGGAAAAGGGGTCGGAGTCATTTATTTGCAATGTGCAAAAATGACTCCGACCCCTTTTTAGTTGGTTACTCCAGTTCAATATCGGACAGGGGCACGCAGCAGCAGGTCAGGACGACGCCCGCTTCCCGCTCCGCCGCAGACAGGGCCGGGGCCTCGGGCTGCGCCACCTCGCCGGATTTAAGGTTCTGCTTGCAGCTGCCGCAGATGCCGGCACGGCAGGAC
The DNA here is from genome assembly GCF_003012795.1 of Zobellella taiwanensis. Lineage (GTDB taxonomy): Bacteria > Pseudomonadota > Gammaproteobacteria > Enterobacterales > Aeromonadaceae > Oceanimonas > Oceanimonas taiwanensis. The sequence continues at coordinate 52,570 of NZ_PXYH01000013.1, read as the reverse complement.
CAGGGCAACTGCAGGCCCTGGCCCTCGGCCTGGGTCAGCAGATCCTGCTGGTTGTTGCCAGTGAACTCCCGCCTGCCGATGCGCACCCGCACCGCTTTTGTTTCACGTGCAACATCGGCGGCGACAGTGCCGCCGAAACTCTCTTGGTGGATGCGTCCCGCCGGCACTCCCAGGGCCAGCAGCCAGGCCCTGGCCTGGAGCATAAAGCCCGCCGGGCCGCACAGGTAGACATGGCGTTCCGGCAAGCGGTCGATAGTAGCCAGATGGGACAGCTCCAGCCGTTCCCCCTGGCCCCGGCGTGGACGGGTCAGCAAAAACCGTAAACGCAGTCCCGGATGACGCCCAACCAGCGCCTTCAGTTCGGCGGCGGCGGGAAGGTCCGCTTCGGCACGGCACACATGCAGGAAGTCCACATCCTCCAGTTGCTCCAGATCCGCCATGGCCCGCACCATGGACAACATGGGCGTTACCCCCGAGCCCGCCGACAACAGCAAATAGCGGCCGGCGGGCCTGAGGTAAAACTCCCCCGCCGGAGCATGGGCCAGCAGGGCATGGCCGGGCTGCAGCGCCTCGGCCAGCCAGTTGGATACCACGCCATCAGGCTGGCGCTTGACGCTGATGCCGTAGCGCCCGGGCCGGGTCGGGCTGGAGCTCAGGGTATAATGACGCAGGTGGCGGCGGCCATCGATGTCCAGCGCCACCGGCAGGTGCTGGCCGGGCCGGTAGTCGGCCAGGGGCTTGCCGTCCATGGCCTCCAGCCAGTAAGTGTCCATGTCCCGAGCCAGGGGCTCGCGCTCCACGCACACCAATTGCCGGCGTCTGGGCGCCGCGTCCGGGTAGATGGGTGCACTGGCGTATTCCAGCACCTCCACCCGGTCGCCCAGACGGATTTCGCCCTCGTTCAGCGGCACCAGGTTCTGGCCGAAATAGACCTCGCCGTCTTCCCCCCGGCGGTAACGGGTCAGGGTGGCGAGCGGCTCCTTCATGGCGTTGAAGCGCTCGGAGCCGGGCTCTATGGTGGTCATGATACAGCGGCTGCAGGGCTTGGCCACCAGGAACTCCACCTCGCCGACCCGGATGCGGCGCCAGCCGTCCTCCTCGAAGGGACGCCCGCCCCGCACCACCAGGTTGGTGCGGAACTGGGACATCTCCAGCCGGGCATCGGCACGCAGGTTGAGATCGGCCAGCGACCCTTCCGAGATCAGCAGCAGGGGATAGCCGTCGGCAAAGCTGACACCGCTGCCCAGCTTTTCCCGGTAGCGGTTGGAATACTGGCCCAGCCACAGCAGTTGCACCGGCTCTTCTAGGATGGCGCTGAGCCAGGCATCGTAATCGGCGTGGGTACTCCAGGCGGTGAAGCTGTCGCCCCAGACGCCGGTGGCGACCGGCTGCAACCGGAACTGCTGGTGGCGCACCGACAGCGACTGGTCGCCATACTTCAGCTCCAGGCCGCCGGCCACCGGCGTCACCCCGACCCCTTGCAGCCGGGGATGGGTGCGGGCGGTGACGAAGGTGCCGTCCGGTTTGGCCAGCATATAGCGGCGATCTCCCGCCAGCCCCTCTCGGGTGACCAGTGCCGACGTCAGGCCCAGGCCACTGGCAGACTTGAGTGGGTAGCAATGAATTCCCGTGATCGACGCCATATTGTTTTACCTTTTTCGAAGGATGAAGTTTACAAACCAGAAACAAGCGGTAAGGTCTGGCTTTTAGTTCTAAACAAAAGCCATAAAGGAAGTACAAATGTCTATCGAACGCCAGCAAACCGGCCAGCGCATGAGCCGCATCGTCAAGCACAACGGCACCATCTACCTGTGCGGTCAGGTGTGCCAGGATGCCACTCAGGATATCACCGAACAGACCCGTACCATGCTGGACAAGGTGGACACCCTGCTGCAGGAGGCCGGATCCAGCCGGGAGCATATCCTCTCCGCCACCATCTACCTGAACACCATGGCCGATTTTGCCGCCATGAACGCGGTATGGGACGCCTGGGTGCCCGAGGGCCATGCCCCGGCCCGGGCCTGCGTGGAAGCCGCCATGGCCCGCCCCGAGCTGCTGGTGGAAATCTCGGTGATCGCTGCCGAACGTTAACCCTCTGCCTGCTCCAGCCAGCGGTACAGGGTGCGCCGAGTCACTCCCAGGATTTCGGCCGCCCGCTGCTTGTTGCCCCGGGTCTGTTGCAGCACATAACGCACATAGTCCCGCTGCAGCTCGCTCAGGGGCGGCAGCTGAGCCTTCGTCCTGTCCGGCCAGCCGGGCACGGCGGGAGCCGGCGACTCGGCCACGGCCTTCAGCATCCGGACCGGAAGGTGCTCCGGCTGGATCCAGTCATCCTCGCAGAACACCAGGGCCCGTTCCACCGCGTTCTGCAGCTCGCGCACATTGCCCGGAAACGGATAGCGGTAGAACAGCTCCAGGCAGTCGGGACCAAAGCCCAGTATCCCCTTGCCGCTGCGCTCCTTGCCCTGTTGCAGGAACAGCAGCGCCAGCCGCTCTATGTCCTCGCCCCGCTCGCGCAGCGGCGGCACCCGCAGGGAGAAGGTCTCCAGCCGGAAGAACAGATCCTGGCGAAAGCTGCCTTCCGCCACCTTCTGCTCCAGATCCCGGTGGGTGGCGGCGATGATGCGCACGTCCACCGTCAGCTCCCGATCCGAGCCCACCGGCCGCAGGGTGCCTTCCTGCAGTACCCTGAGCAGCTTGGCCTGCAGCTCCAGCGGCATTTCGCCGATTTCATCGAGCAGCAGGGTGCCGCCGTCGGCTTCCCGCAGCAGGCCGGTGCGTGCCTTGCTGGCGCCGGTAAAGGCACCGCTGGCATGGCCGAAGAACTCGCTTTCCAGCAGTTCGCCGGGAATACCCGCGCAGTTTACCGCCAGGAAGGGGCCGCCGGCCCGGGCGCTTTCCCGGTGCAGGGCCCGGGCCACCAGCTCCTTGCCGGTACCGCTCTCGCCCAGCACCAGTACCGGGCCTTCGGCGCCGGCCACCTGGCGGATCTGCTGGAACAGCCGGCGCATGGGCAGGCTCTGGCCGAGGATATCGTGGAAGCGCTCGCCCTTGAGCACCTGGTCCAGCCGCTGACGCAGGCCGCGGTGCTCGAGCAGCCGGGCCACGGTCAGCAGGCAGTGGTCCATATCGAACGGCTTGGTGAGAAAATCGTCGGCGCCGGCCTTGAGCGCCGCCACCGCCTGGGACACGGTGCCGAAGGCGGTGATGATAAGCATGGCCGGGGCCGGCTCCAGCCCCTTGACCAGGGGTAACAGGCTGAGGCCATCGGCGCCGGGCAGGCGCACATCGCTGATCACCAGGTCCGGTGCTTCCCGTTCCAGTTCAACCCTGGCCTGCTCCGCCGAGCCGGCGTGGCGCACACGATAGGACTCCGCCTCCAGCTCCTCCAGCAGCAGCTCGGCCAGGGCGGCGTCGTCTTCAATCAGCAGTATGGATGCCTTGGGCATGAGAACTCCTCGCAACTGTCAGTATCACCCGGGCGCCGCCGCCCGGGGCTGTGGTGAGCGCCAGACCGCCGTCCAGCTCGGCCATGATATTGTGCACTATGGCCAGCCCCAGGCCGGTGCCCTCGCCCTTGGGCTTGGTGGTGACAAAGGGGGCCAGCAGGCATTCGGCCTCATCGGGAAAGCCGGGACCATCGTCATCGACCTCGATGGCAAGCCACTCCCCCCGCTCCCGTATCCCAACCTGTACCTGGCTGCGGGCCGCCTGCAGGGCATTGCGCAGCACATTGACCAGGGCCAGCTCCAGTCGGGCTCCGTCCAGCTCCAGCCACAGCGGCGACGCGCCGGGCCGCAGGCTCAGCCGGGCCCCGGACAGCTGTTCGTGCCGCACCGCGGCGCAGCTTTGCTCCAGCAGCCGGTTCAGCTCCACCGGCCCGCCCTGCCGGGACTCGGGACGGCTGAAATCGAGCAACTGGCGCACGATGCGCGATAACCGCAACACCTGACCGCGAATGGCCTCCAGCTGGCGCCGGGCCTCGGGCTCGCCGGTCAGCTTCTGCAGCCGCCGGGCACGGCCGTCGATAACATTGAGCGGGGCCCCCAGCTCGTGGGCAATGCCGCCCACCACTGTACCCACCGCCGCCATCTTCTGCTGATGTCGCAGCCGCTGGTTGAGCGCCCGCTCCTGGGCCTGGTGGTTGCGGATTTCCGCCAGCATGTCGTTCAGTCCCTGGGCGATACGGCGCAGCTCCTGAGGGCCGGCGATGTCCGCCTGCCGTTGCCAGTCGCCTTCCCTGACCCTGTCCATTACCGCCACCAGGGCGTTGACATGCCGCCCCAGGCCCCGATAGTGACCCCAGATCACCACCCCCATCATCAGCGCGCCCAGGCCGAGCCAGCTCAGCCAGGCGGTCTTGAATAACAATTCGAAAGATTGATCGAAGTCCTTGGCCCGGCGGGTGATCTGGATAAGGCCGTTGATCCGCCCGCCGGCGTCGGTCAGCGGCACAAAGTGGGAAAACACATCCTTGCCGGCGGTTTGCTGGTATTGCTCCTGGTTTTCCCCGGTCAGCATCACCCGGGTAGCGAGGGGAGTGTCGCGCAGGCTGAGGTCGGCAATGCCGGACGAGGCCAGCACCCTGCCGTCGGCGTCGAATACCGAGGCGCCGTAAACCTGGCCGAGGGAGAACACCGCCGAGAGGGTGCGCTCCAGCGCCCCTTCATCGCCGCTGGCCAGGGCCTCGCCGATGGGACCGCGCACCGCCCGGGCGATCAGTTTGATGTCTTCCTTCAGCCTGTCGCTCTGCTCCAGGCTGACATAATGCAAGGTCAGGCCAATCCCCAGCGCCAGCATCAGCCACAGGGGCAGCACCACATAGAGCACCAGTTGTCGTCCGATGCCGCCGCCGGCCAGGGTTCCGAATAGAGTCATAGTGAGTCATTTTGTCTCAAGTGGATAAAACACACTATGACAAAAAGATACACCCGGCGCAGCCCCGCCGGGCCGGACAACGACAAAAACAGTGACACAAAAATAAAAAATCAAGAGAATCAAGTTCTTATATTTCAACAGTACACAGTTGGCATGTTCTCCGCAGTAATCAGGGAGTAATCACAACCCAAACCAAGGAGTCCATGATGAAAAAGACCCTGACCGCTTCCGCCCTGCTGTCTGCCCTGTTGCTGGCCACGGCCCCGGTTCACGCCCAGTCCGACGCCCAGACTCCGCCGCCGGCGGCCCAGCAGCCCGCGGCCAACATCGATGACGCCCAGCTCGAAAAGTTCGCCGCCGCCCTCGATGACATCGCCAAGATCCAGGAAGACGCCATGGCCCGGCTGAGCCAGGTGGAAGACCAGCAAAAGGCTCAGGCTATCCAGCAGGAAGCCAACGAAAACATGGTGGATGCGGTGAATGACTCTGGCCTGTCGGTAGAAGACTACAACCTCATCGCCAACCAGTTGCAAACCAACCCCGAACTGCAGGAGCGGCTGCAGGCCCTGCGCTGAACCCGCCCGGCCTCGGCGGCCTGAGCCGCCGTCTTATGTCAAAAGCCCGGTTGCCCGGGCTTTTGGTGGTTGCACTGCCGGCCGCTCTTGGGCCGGCTCCTGGTTTAGTCCCAAAAGGCACCTAACACAAAAAATAAAAGCCCGGAACACCGGGCCTTTAGACGTGAGGCAGCGAATGGCTCGCTTACACCACGCCCTGTTCGATCATGGCGTCGGCGACCTTGCGGAAACCGGCAATGTTGGCGCCCAGCACCAGGTTGTGGGGCTCGCCGAACTCGGCGGCGGTCTCGCTGGCGCTCAGGAAGATGTTCTTCATGATCACCTTCAGCTTTTCGTCCACTTCCTCAAAGCTCCAGCGCTGCATGCTGGCGTTCTGGGCCATTTCCAGCTGGCTGGTGGACACGCCGCCGGCATTGGCGGCCTTGCCCGGGCCGTAGCAGATCCTGGCATCCAGGAACACTTCCACCGCATCCTGGGTAGAGGGCATGTTGGCGCCTTCGGACACGGCGATCACGCCATTGGCTACCAGCGCCTGGGCATCGGCTTCGGTCAGCTCGTTCTGGGTAGCGCAGGGGAAGGCCAGCTGGGCCGGAATACGCCACACGGCATGGCCGTCGGCCGGGTACTCGGCGGCAGGAATGAACTTGGCATCCGGGTGGGCGGTCACGTACTCGTCCAGACGCACCTTGCGCACTTCCTTGAGCTCCTTCAGGGTCTCCAGGTTGATGCCGGCCTCATGATAAATGGTGCCGCTGGAGTCGGAACAGGTCACCGGAACGGCGCCCAGCTGATACAGCTTCTCGATGGTGTAGATGGCCACGTTGCCGGCACCGGACACCAGGCAGCGCTTGCCCGCCAGGCTGTCGTCCTTGGCTTCCAGCATGTACTGGGCGAAATAGACGCAACCGTAGCCGGTGGCTTCCTTGCGCACCAGAGAGCCGCCCCACAGCAGGCTCTTGCCGGTGAAGACGCCGTCGTAGTTGCCGGTCAGGCGCTTGTACTGGCCGAACATATAGCCGATCTCCCGGGCACCCACGCCGATGTCGCCGGCGGGCACGTCGGTGGTGGGGCCGATGTGGCGGTACAGCTCATTGATGAAGGACTGGCAGAAGCGCATGATTTCGCCGTCGGACTTGCCCTTGGGATCGAAGTTGGCGCCGCCCTTGCCGCCGCCGATGGGCAGGCCGGTGAGGGCGTTTTTGAAAATCTGCTCAAAGCCCAGGAACTTGATGATGCTGGCGTTGACGCTGGGGTGAAAGCGCAGGCCGCCCTTGTAGGGACCCAGGGCGGAGTTGAACTCGATGCGGTAGCCCTTGTTGACCTGGATATTGCCCTGATCGTCCACCCAGGGCACCCGGAACATGATCTGGCGCTCGGGTTCAACGATGCGCTCGATGATGGCGTGCTTCTTGTACTTCTCGCTGGTTTCGAGAATGGGCTGCAGGGAGTCCAGCACTTCCTCCACCGCCTGATAGAACTCTGCTTGTGCCGGGCTGGTTTTCTGGAGCTTGACGATGGTGTCATGAATATACGTCACGATATCTTCCTTGTTATTTTTTTGTAAAACTTTGATCCGGGATACACATTAAAGAGACCCTGCACTATTGAAATATGGCGCCGCGTTCCGGTCAATGACTAATTTTCAAATACATATACTAAAAATAAGAATATTTATGCTTTCTTAGAACCGTCGAGCCGATTGCGGGGGCCCGGCTTGCCGGCAAAGCGGTCTATGCTTGATCAGGGATGCAGGGAGAACCACGGGTATGGATACCACCGAGTCTTGGTCAACCGAAGAAGCGGCCCTGGGCCAGGCGCTCATCCGCCAGGGCCAGCTCACCGACAAGGAGCTGACCCGCCTGGACAGAATGCGCCGGAGCCAGTCCGGCGGCGATCCGCTGGCGCTGCTGCTGCTCAACCTGGGCATGATATCGGAGCGGGAACTGGCCAGGACACTGGCCGAGCTCAACGGCCTGCCGCTGACCGACAGCGAACAGTATCCCGACGCGCCTCCCCTCGAGCAGGCCCTGTCTTACCGCTTCCTCAAGGAACATCACCTGGTCCCCCTGCGCCAGGACGGCGATGGCCTGGTGCTGGCCATGGTCGATCCGGGAGATGACTTCGCCCTGCGCGCCATGGCCATGATGTGCCGCCGGCCGGTCCGCCCCCAGGTGGGAGTCAGTTCGGAGATCGCCGCCGCCATCGAGCGGCTCTACGGCGAGGGCCAGAGCAAGATGGGCGACATCCTCTCGGCGGTGCAGCAGGAAGAGGAAACGGAAGAAAGCATCGCCCAGCTCAAGGATATGGCCAGCGAGGCGCCGGTGATCCGCCTGGTCAACCTGATCATCCAGAAGGCGGTCGACCTGCGCGCCTCCGACATCCATGTGGAACCGTTCGAAAACCGGCTCAAAATCCGCTACCGCATTGACGGCGTACTGCAGGAAGGCGAGGCGCCACCCGTAAACATGAGTCCGGCCATCATCTCCCGTATCAAGATCATGGCCCGGCTCAACATCGCCGAACGCCGCCTGCCCCAGGACGGCCGCATCGAACTGAAAATCCAGGGCATGGAGCTGGATATCCGGGTCTCCACCGTGCCCACCATGCACGGCGAAAGCCTGGTCATGCGGCTGCTCAACCGGGAAAGCGTGGTGCTGGACTTCGACGCCCTGGGCTTTGCCGCGGAGACCAAGGCCCGGCTGCAACAGGTGCTGAAGATCCCCCATGGCATGCTGATGGTCACAGGCCCCACCGGCAGCGGCAAGACCACCACCCTCTATACCGCCCTCAACCAGCTCAACACCACGGAGCGCAAGCTGATCACGGTGGAAGACCCGGTTGAGTACCAGTTGGAGGGGGTCAACCAGATACAGGTGAAACCGTCTATCGGGCTCAGCTTCGCCAGCGCCCTGCGCTCCATCGTGCGCCAGGATCCGGACGTTATCATGGTGGGGGAAATGCGCGACCTGGAAACCGCCCGCATCTGCGTGCAGTCGGCCCTCACCGGCCACCTGGTGCTGTCCACCCTGCACACCAACGACGCCGCCAGCAGCGTCACCCGCTTGCTGGAAATGGGGGTGGAGGACTACCTGCTCACCTCCACCCTCAATGCGGTGATCGGACAGCGTTTGGTGCGGATACTCTGTCCCCACTGCAAGGAAGGCTACCAACCGTTGCCGGAGCTGGTACGGGAGCTGAAACTGGCGCCGCTGGCAACGGGCGGGCCCATCCGCCTGTTCCGCCCGGTGGGCTGCGCCCGCTGTGCCGGCACCGGCTACCACGGCCGGCTGGCGATCCAGGAGCTGCTCATCATGAACGACGATATCCGCAAACTGGTGCTGGGACACGCCGACGCCGGAAAAATCCAGGACGCCGCCATCCGTCATGGCATGAGGACCATGTACGGCGACGGCCTGCACAAGGCCCTGCAGGGGATCACTCATGTGGAAGAGGTGATCCGGGTCACCCAGGAGGCCTGAGATGGCATGGTTCCGGTTCAGGGCGGTCAGCCAGAGCGGCGAGGAGCAGGAAGGCCGGCTCGAGGGTGCCGACCAGCAGGCCATAGTGCGCCAATTGCAACAGCGGGGCCTGATCCCGCTCAGCGTGGAGCCGGCGGGCGGGCGGGATGCCGGCCCGGGCCTGAGGTGGCCGGGACGAAAGCGGGTAGGCGAGCGCCAGGTGCAGCTTCTGACCCAGGAGCTGGCCACCCTGCTCAAGGCCGGCATTCCCCTGGAGCGGGCCTTCGGCATCATGATCCAGGTGCGCGGCCAGGGCGACGACGTCCGCCTGCTCGGCCAGATCCGCGATGGCATACAGCGTGGCCAGCCCCTGTCGACGGTGCTGGCGGAGCAGGACGCGGCCTTCTCTCCCTTTTACCTGAATATGGTGCGGGCCGCCGAGGTATCGGGCAACCTGGACCGGGGCCTGGCGGATTTGGCCCTGTACCTGGAGCGCAGCCGCCAGCTCAGGGAAAAGGCGATGTCGGCCCTGATCTACCCCGTCATACTGCTGTTGGTATCGGCGGTGTCCCTGCTGATCATCCTCACCTATGTAATCCCCCAGTTCCAGCAACTGTTCGCCGACATGGGCCAGGCCATGCCCCTGCCCACCCGGGTGGTGATCGGCGCCGCCGAGTTGCTGCGCGACCTGGGTCCCTGGCTGCTGCTGCTGCTGCTGCTGGGCCTGATCTACGGCCGGCGCCAGCTGGCCAAGCCCGACCGGCGCCTGGCCTGGGACGGCCTGGTGCTGCGCCTGCCATTGGCGGGCGAGCTGGTGCGCCGGCTGGAGGTCGCCCGTTTCAGCCGCAGCCTGGGTACCCTGATGAAGGGCGGCGTGCCCCTGCTCGGCGCCCTGAACATCGCCCGCGACACCATCGGCAACCGGTTGCTGGCAGCCACCCTGCTGGAGGCCGCCACCGGCCTTAAGGAAGGGCGCCGGCTGGCCGAGCCGCTGCAGGCCTCGGGCCAGTTCCCGACCCTGGCGATACAGATGATCCGGGTAGGCGAGGAAACCGGCCAACTGGAGGACATGCTGCTCAAGGTGGCCGACACCTACGATCGGGAGGTGGAAAACGCCATCCACCGACTGCTGACCATACTGGAGCCAGTACTGATCGTCGGCCTGGGGGTAGCCATCGCCGGCATCATTATTTCCATCCTGGTGGCCATCCTCGGTATCAACGAACTGCCCATCTAGGCAGGAGGCAAGTGTGCGTAACAACAAGAGAAAAACATCACAATTCGGCTTTACCCTGCTGGAGCTGCTGGTGGTGCTGGTGATCCTTGGCCTGCTCGCCAGCCTGGTCGGCCCCCAGGTGCTGCGCCAGCTGGGCGGATCCAAGACCAAAACCGCCCAGTTGCAAATCCGGGAACTCGGCACCGCGCTGGACCTGTACCGGCTGGAGGTGGGCCGCCATCCCACCACCGCCGAGGGGCTGGATGCCCTGCTCAGCGCCCCCGCCGGGGCCCGGGGCTGGAACGGCCCCTACCTGACCAAGCGGACCCTGCCCCGGGATCCCTGGGGCAACGATTACCAGTACCGCTCCCCGGGCCAGTTCGGAGAATTCGACCTGTTCAGCCTGGGCGCCGACAACCGGGAAGGAGGCACGGGTGAGGATCAGGACGTGGTCAGCTGGGAATAAGGGGTTCACCCTGCTGGAGCTGCTGGTGGTGCTGACCCTGTCCACTCTGATACTGGCGGTGGCCCTGCCCCGTTTCGCCGCCCTGCTGCCCGGTGCCGAACTGAAAAACTACAGCCGGCAAACCGCCGCCCTGCTGCGGCTGGCGCGCAGCCAGGCCATCGCCACCGGTGAAGAAGTCGCCCTGGTGCTCGACCGGCAGGCTCGCCAGAGCCGGCTGTCCGGACGGAAAATGCCCTATCCCTGGCCGGAACAGGTTGAACTGCGGCTGGCGGAAACCACCGAGCCCGGGCAGCCGGGCATCGTCTTCTACCCGGACGGCACCAGCAGCGGCGGCACCCTGGTGCTGGCCGGATCCGGCCGGAATTACCGCATAGAAGTGCACTGGCTGACCGGCAAGGTGGCCTTTGATGACTAGGGGGAACAGCCAGGAGGGATTTTCCCTGCTTGAGGTGCTGGTCGCCTTTGCGGTACTGACCGTCACCCTGGGGGTGCTGCTCAACATCTTTTCGCTGGCCATCCGCACCACCCACAGCGCCCTGGAGCAACAGCAGGCCATGCTGCTGGCGGAGTCGAAACTGACCGAGCTGGACGCCGGCCGCCTGCGGCCGGGCCGGGAACGGGGCTGGTTCAACGACCACTACTGGTGGGAAACCCGGGTGGAGGAATTCGACAGCCGGGAACTGATGGATAACGAATCCATGCTGATGCCCTACCGGATGGAAGTGGTGGTAGGCTGGGATCCTGACCGGCAGTACCGGCTCAGCACCCTGCGACTGGTGAGGCTGGAGGCAAGATGAGGCGCCAGGCCGGCTTTACCCTGCTTGAGCTGGTGGTGGCGCTGACCCTGCTGACCCTGCTCTCTGGGCTGATGTTCGGCGGCCTGCGCCTCGCCGGCCGGACCTGGGAAACGGTAGAGCGCCGGCAGGAACGCCTTGGCGAAACAGTGCAGCTGCAGCTGTTTTTGCGCACCCTGCTGTCCCGGGCCGAGTCCAGGGATATCTGGGACATCCGCCAGACCCAGCTGCTGTCGTTCCAGGGCAACCAGGACGCGCTGCTGTTCCTGGCGCCCCTGCCCGTACAAGGCAACAACCCGGCCCGGCCGGCCTGGTTCTACCTGGCGCTGGATCAAACCGATGCCGGCCATCCCCTGCTGCAGTTGAAAACCCAGCCGTTCATGGCCGATGGCAACCCGGATCGACAACAGGATGTCGATCCCTTCGACTGGCATCAACTGCTGGACGACTTCCGCCAGCCCGGACTGCTGCCGCCCCTGCTGGCGCTGGAGGTGGACGAGCTGCAGCTTCAGTACCTGCCCCGGGAAGAAGACAGCCGCCAACCCCTCTGGCAGGCGGACTGGCTGGAGCAGGCGCAGCTGCCGGCCTTGATCCGGCTGCAACTGGACCCGGACTGGCCCGCCCTGATCATCGCCCCCGGAGATCGCCGCCATGAGATCAAGGATGAGTACTAGGCCGCGGGGCATCGCCCTGGTCAGCGTGCTCTGGGTACTGATGCTGCTGACCCTGATGGCGACCGGGCTGTCGCTCAACAGCCGCAGCCAGGCTCAGCAGAGCCGCAACCTCACCCACGCCGCCCAGGTTCGCCACGCCGCCGATGCCGGGCTGCAACTGGCACTGCTGGCGCTGGCCCAGCCACAGCAGCGCCAGCCCTGGCTGGCCGACGGCAGCCCCTACCTGATACAGCTGGACGATATCGACATCCAGGTGGCTCTGTTCAACGAAAACGGGCGAATCGATCTCAATGCCGCTGGCCCCGAGCTGCTCGACGGCCTGCTGGCCACCCTGGATCTGGACGACAGCCTGCGTGGCCAGTTGGTGGACGCCATCATGGACTGGCGCGATGGCGACGAACAACGCCGGCTCAACGGCGCCGAAGCCGACGACTACCTCGCCGCCGGGCTGGACTATGGTCCGGCCAACGCGCCCTTTCCGGCGGTGGAAGAAGTGAAGCGGGTGCTGGGCATGACGCCGGAGATTTATCGCCGGATCAAGCACAGCCTGACCATCCGCAATCCGCGCAATGCCATCCATCCTCTCTATGCGCCGCGCCAGGTGCTGCTGGCCCTGCCCGGGACCGACGAGGCGACCGTCGACCAGTTTATCGAGGACAGGCGCCGCAACCATGAGGACGGCCTGCCGCCCCCGGCGACCGACCTCTTCCCCCGCCCATTCCTCTCTGGCGGCGCCCCCGGGGTCAACTACACTATTCATACTGAAGCTCGTATGAATACGGTATATCGCTACCACCTGACGGCCAGCCTGATCAACCGCCGCGGCCAGGCCAGGGTGGAACAGGTTACCCAGGAATTCGTGCCGCTGTTCACCGAGCCTGCCGACTAACGGAGATTCCCTATGGATGGGGAAAAGCTGACCCGACTATTGCGTCATTACGGCTATCTGCTGGGACTGTGGACGGGAGTATTTTGGCAATGGTGGAGCCGGCAGTTGCTGGCCATGCTGCCGCAACGCCTGAGCCGATACTGGCTCATTCAGCAACAGCGGCTTTCCATCCATCCGGTACAGGACGGTTACCGCCTGGAACTGGAACCCAAGGGCGAGCAACTGATGCTGACGACTCCCCCTCCGGGCGAACTCTTGGCCCCCCTGCTGAAACAGGCGCAAGTCATCCGTCTTTGCCTGCCATCCGACCTGCTGCTGTCGACCCGTCTGCTCCTGCCGGTGGCCGCCGCCGGCAACCTGGTCGATGTGCTGCGCTTCGAGATGGACAGACACACCCCATTCAGTGCCGATCAGGTCTACTTTGGCTTCAAAACCGAGCCCCGGGAAAAAGATCATACCCAGCTCCAGGTCAGCCTGCTGCTGGCGCCCCGGGAGCAGGTGGATCCCGTGCTGGCGGAGCTGGAGGCACTGGGCGTAGCGCCCGACAGCCTTGGTCACGCCGATGATCCGCAGGCTCCGGTTATCGTCCTGCCCGCCCGTCATTCGGGTGCCCCCAAATCCGGCCGGATAAACGGCCTCAACGGCGCCCTGGCACTGGTGATGCTGTTGCTGTTGATCGCCGTGCCCCTGTATCAGCGCCAAAACCGGATAGCGGTCCTGAGCGAGCAGCTGGACCAGCCCAGGCAGCGGGCCGAACAAACCGCCCTCCTCAAACGGCAGTTGGAGGAGTTGCAACAGAGCAAACAGTTTTTGTCCCGGGCCAGCAGCAGCAGCCAGCCTGTTCTGCCGCTGCTGGCCGAACTGACCCGGATACTGCCCGATCATGCCTGGATCAGCCGGTTTGAGCTGCTCGAGGGCGCGGTACAGATCCGCGGCGAGTCGGCTAATGCCTCAGAACTGATCGGCCTGCTGGAATCCTCTCCCCTGTTCTTCGACGTCCGCTTCAGTTCGCCGGTGACCAACAACCCGGCCACCAACAGGGATCGCTTCATGATCGATGCCCGCTTCGGCAAGGAGGCCACCCCATGAACCTGAACGCGCGCCAGCAACAGTTGGCGGCACTGGGGATCCTGGTGCTGGTGCTGGTGCTGGCCTTTGGCCTGGTCATCAACCCCCTGCTCCGGCTCTTTTGGCAGCAAGGCACCACCCTGACCCAGCTGGAAGATCAACTGGGCCGCTACCAGCGGCTGTCCGCCGAACTGGAACAGACCGAACAGGCCCTGCAACAACTGCGGGCGGAAACCCCCGATACCGGTCTCTACCTGCCGGAGCGGCGCCCGGCGCTGGCCTCGGCCTGGCTGCAACAGCACCTTAACCGGCTGGTAGGCCGGGGGGGAGGCCAACTGGTCAGCATCCAGAATGCCCCCCTGGATGCCGAAGGCCCCTTGTCCGGGGTGATGCTGAGAGTGCACCTGCGCGGCGAGCTGGACCAGCTGGTGCCCCTGCTCCACGCCCTGGAATCGGGCCAGCCCGCGCTCTTTATCCGCAGCCTGGTGATTACCGCCAATCCACGCCGGCCGGCCGTCCAGATTAACCGCAACCTGGTGGTCCGCCGGCAGGATCCCCGCCGGCAGCAGATCCCCTCGCTCGATGTGCGCTTCGACTTGATTGGCTACACCCAGAGGGAGACACCATGAAACCCAGGTGGATCATGCTCACCCTGGCACTGCTGTGGCTGCCGGGAACCCGGGGCCAGGACAACGCCGGACCGGCGCCGGCCTTTCCCCCCCTCGAACACTTCGAGGGTATCCTCGAACGGCCGCTGTTCGAGGAAAGCCGCAGGCCGGCGATCGATGAAAGCCAGGATGACGTCAGTGCAAGCGCTTCCGCCATGCGGGAAAAGTGGCGTTTGTCGGGTGTGGTATGGGAAGGCGATCAGCAGTTGGCACTGTTCAGCGAGCGCCAGGGAGAAAGGCGGGCCCGGCTCAAGGTGGGCATGTACCTGGACGGCGGCTGGCAACTGGAAGAGATAGGGGTGGATGCGGTCACCCTGGGCGATGGCGCCGATCGCCTGCGCCTTGAGCTGTGGGAGCCCAGGCTGCCGCCCAGCCGGCCTCTTGTCGAGGGGTCGGCAACGCCGGCCGAGCCCCCGGCACAGGAAGAAGACAACAGGGAAGCGGCCCCGGCAGGGTCCGGTGAAGACCAGGCCGCTCCGGACAACCACGAACAGGGAAGTAACGGGGAGTCATCATGAACAACGTTTACCGCCTTAAAGGGCTGTGCATCGGCGTTTCCTGCGCCCTGCTGCTCGCCTGCACCACCCCCACCGGGGACAGGGGCGCCCTGGACAAACCCTGGGGCGAGGCCAGGATGAGCAGCGGCTACGACCCGGTCCGGCTGCCTCCCCGGGAAACGGCAGCGTCCCCTACTCCGGAGTCCAATGTCATGGATCCGGCCGGCCAGCCGAGCACCCGCTCCGAGATTTACCGGGGATCGGGCAATTTCGTCCGCCTGGATCCGCGAGCGGAAACCCAGGCGCCCGCCCCCGGCGACATCACCCTCAACTTCCAGGGCTCCGACATCGCCGAGGTGGTCAAGACCATACTGGGCGACATCCTGCAGCTCAACTATTCCCTCGACGAAAGGGTACGCGGCCAGGTGTACCTGCAGACCAACAGCCCCGTCAGCGAGGAGGCCCTGCTGCCCACCCTGGAAAGCCTGCTGCAAACCCATGGCGCCGCCCTGGTGCACAGCAACGGCCTGTTCAACGTGGTGCCGGCCAGCGAGGTTCCGGCCTCCGTGCTCAACCCCCGGCTGGCACCCACCGCACAACGGGGCTACCAGATGCTGATTTTGCCGCTGCGCTATATCGGGGCGCGGGAAATGGAAAAAATACTGGAGCCGGTAAAACCCCGCCAGGGCACCCTGATGGTGGACGACAGGCGCAACATGCTCACCCTGGTGGGCACCCGGGACGAACTGCTCAACATCCGCGAAACGGTCAACCTGTTCGACGTGGACCAGTTGCGCGGCATGTCGGTGGGCTTGTTCCGGCTGCAGGCCAGCAGCGCCGATGTCATCGCCGGCGAGCTGCAGGCCATTTTCGGCGACCAGGCCGAAGGCCCGCTGGCCGGCATGGTGCGCTACCTGCCCATAGAGCGGCTCAACGCCCTGCTGGTGATCACCCCCCAGGAACGCTACCTGACCGACGCCCGGGTATGGATAGAGCGGCTGGACAGGGCCGAGAACCCGCGCGGGCTCAACATGTACGTGTACCATGTGCAGAACGGCAAGGCCGACCACCTGGCCGAGCTGCTCAACCAACTGTTCGACAGCCAGCGCCGCAACCGGGGGGATTCGCCCCTGCCGCCGGCCAGCGCCCCCGGCGAAGAGGGGGCCCCGCTGCAAATCGCCACCGGCATCAACGCCGCCAACCTGGACGTGGGCGAGGTAAGCGTGATCGCCGACACCGAACGCAACGCCCTGGTGGTGATGGCCGCCAGTGCCGACTACGAAAAAGTGGAGCAGGCCATCAAACGGCTGGACCAGCTGCCGCTGCAGGTACTGGTGGAGGCCACCATAGTGGAAGTGAGCCTGGAGGACGAGCTGCGCTACGGCCTGCAGTGGTATTTCAAAAACAACCTGGGCGGCGGGCGTACCGGTGCCGGCGGCCTGGGCCCCTTGCCGATCCCCACCGCCGACAGCCTGGCCGCCTCCAGCGCCAGCTACGAGGTATTCAGCGCCAGCGGCACCCGCGCCCTGCTCACCGCCCTGGCCAGCGATTCCAAGGTGAACGTGATTTCCTCCCCCTCGCTGATGGTGCTGGACAATCAGAAAGCCCAGATACGGGTGGGCGACCAGGTGCCTATCCGTACCTCGGAAACCACCAACCTCAACAGCGACGTGGGCAACATCACCAGCACCATCCAGTACCGGGACACCGGTGTGCTGCTGGAAGTCACCCCGCGGGTGAACGCGGGCGGCATGGTGGTGCTGGAGCTGATCCAGGAGGTCAACGACGTGGCCGCCACCACCACTTCCAACATCCAGTCGCCCACCATCACTCAGCGCAAAATAGATACCCGGGTGGCCATACAGAGCGGCGAAACCCTGGTGCTCGGCGGCCTTATCCGCGAAAACAAATCCCAGGACAGCCAGGGCCTGCCCGGCATCCGCCATGTACCGGTACTGGGCTGGCTGTTCGGCAGCAGCGGCACCAACGTCAGGCGCACCGAACTGGTGGTGTTGATCACCCCCACTGCCGTGACCAACCCCCAGGACGCCCGCGCCGTCACCCAGGAATACCGCCGCAAGCTGCAGGGGGTGGCGATGTAGCAGAAGCCGGGGGCGACAGACGCCCGGCGAGGAGTTGTATCGGCCCCGATACAACTCCGCAAGACCTATATCATTGATATTTCATACATCTTCTAGCCCGGCCTCCGCCGACTGTTATCTTAGCCTTACAGTTTTCAACATCTCACTTATCTGAAAATAAAAAATTCCTTTTATTTCATATAGATAAAAACATGGCACTAACTATGCCTCCTTATGGCTATCTCCCTGGCACTGATATGAGCAGTACCGATTGCGGGAGTCGATTCCCCGAGGCCCCGGGCCGCGGGACGGTGTCCTGTCTTGCAGGGCAGGCGCCAACCCAAAGATATGGAGGATTGCATCATGTCTATATGGAATTACTGTAAATCCGGCGCCTGCCTCGGCACCCTGCAGGGTTTTGCCGCAGCGGCGGCAGGCGCCCTGGTACTGATGCTGGCAACGCCACCGGCCTATGCCAACCATCCGGGGGGGCCGACGACCACCCTGAATGTACAGCCCGTATTCGTGGCGGGTAACCCGACCTGTTCATCCCTGGGTTCGGAATTTACCGAATATAAAATCAACGAAGTGGGCAACGGCACCTTTACGGCGCCCGATGGCACCAAGTTTACCCTTAATGTCTACTCAAGCCCTTCCGGCCAGGCATTCGACTGGTCGGCGTCGGGTGGCGTGGTCAAGGACATGGTGGTCAAGGGCGGGCCCAATGCCAACTATTACCAATACGATCCCCCGCACACCAACGCGGTGGCCGATACCTTCCTGCATTCCCCGGTCAACCACAGCAACGGCAAGTTTTATGGCCTGAGCCATATTTCCTTCTGTTATGAACCGGGAGCCCCCAGCATCGATATCTCCAAGATCTGCGACAGCACCGATCTTTCCGGTACTACCGCCACCTATAATTACACCGCCACCGTCACCAACGACGGCAGCTTCCCGCTGACCAGCATCATGCTGAAAGAAGCCAATACCGGCTTTGACAGCTGTGTCGTGACCTCGCTCAACGGCAGTCCGGTCACGGAGCAGGCGCTCACCCTGGGCAGCTTTGTGGCGGTCAATGGCATCGGCACCCTGGATCCGGGTGACTATGTGGATATCGGTATCACCTGTACCGCCGGTGAAATCAACCTGGTCAACGAAATCCATGTGGAAGGCACCCACGACGGTGACACCGTGACCGACATGGACAGCGCCCAGTGCCTGTTCGCGCCCAGCCCCATGGTCAGCGTCGACAAGACCTGCCCGGCCGATGAAAGCGTGCGCCTGATGTCGATGGACAATATGCTGGTAGTGGAAGTGTGCCCTGTGATCACTATCACCAATACCGGTGCCGAAGATCTGAAGTCGGTGTTCGTCAACGATCCGGCCATTCCGGAACTGGCGCTCCTGGGCGATTTGGGCGCCCTGGCCGCAGGCAACAGCATAGTGCTAGACGACTACTGCTACCTGCCGGCTGCACCGGAAGGCGCCACCCTGGATGAGTTCATGAATGTCGTGGCTGACCCCATGGATACCATCATGGATACCGAAGGCAGATATGCCAGCGCCACCGCCGCCTTCTTCAACAAGGTAACGGTTGACGCCAGCGGCTTCTTCGGCGGCACCGCCAGCGATTCGGATACCACCTATACCTGGGATGAAGAAAAAGGAGAATGGGTGGCCGAATGCCCGCTTTGTGCCCCCTGCCCGGAATGTGAAGAAAAAGACATGGAGTATTGATGGCTCCGGTATCAAAAGGGCGGCCCGGGCCGCCCTTTCCGGTATCAACGTTTTTTGCCGTTCCCCTTGCCGCCGCCATCGCCTCCCTGCAGGCGAATGGACACGGTGGCGCTGGCACTCAGCCTGCCATCACTGATGGTATAACCGAAACTGTCGTTATTCTTGAAGTTCCTGGCCGGGGTATAGGTCAGGGTACCGTCCGGATTGAGCACCACTGAGCCCTTGCCACCCGGGGCCACGGCCGTGATCGCCAGCATGTCGCCATCCGGATCATCGTCATTGGCCAATACGTCTATGGTTATGGCCTGAATCGCGTCCAGCGCGACTTCATCATTGCTCGCCACCGGCGCCTGATTGGCCACTTCCGGCTCGGCTTCTTGTTCGACCGCCTCAACCACCACCGTCACGCTGGCGCCGGCTTCCCCTCCCCGGCCATCGGCAATGCGGTAACCGAACACTTCGGTGCCGCTGAATCCGGCGGGCGGCGTATAGACCAGGCTGTTGCCGCTGATGGCCACCTGGCCGGTACTGCTCCCGACAGCGGTGATGCTCAGCTTGTCCGCGTCCGGATCCCAGTCGTTGGCCAGCACCGCTATGGTCACGGCGGTATCCTGCCGGGTGCCCGTACTGTCGTTGACCGCCACCGGCGCCCGGTTGGCGGCTTCCGGCTCGCCGCCCTCGAAGTGGATATCCACCGTCATCCCCTTTTCATCCGCCCACAGGGGGGTGATGGTCAGGCCGCTGTCCGCATCCACATAGGAGATGCCCGCTCCCAGGGCCGGATCCATCAGATCGAACTCGGGAGCCCAGGTGACGCTGCCCGGGGTCATGTCCAGCAGGTAGCTGCTGTTGCGATCCCCCTCCGTGGCCAGGCGCAGCAAGATGCCGTTGGCCAGGGTCTCGGGATCGCCGAAGGTGGAGCTGGCAAACAGGGGTTTGTCGGCGCCGATGGGCTGGCGGTGATCCAGGTAATACCACTGTTTTCTGCCGTTCGCGTCCAGCCCGCGCAACACCTTGAGCCCCTTGGGACTGCTGTCCTGGCTGGCCGTGGGCGCCAGTATGTAGGTACCGCCGGTGGTGACCTCGGTCACGGCCGGCGCCAGCTCCCGGTTGAGCCAGCCCAGCAGCTCTTTCTGGAAGGGGTTGGTATGGCTGGCGGCATTGCCCATGATATCCATGGTATCGCCATACTCCAGGCTGGTGCAGTTTCCCGCCAGTACGCCCTCGCTGCAGCTCAGGCCGTGGGCATGCATCAGGCCCATGTTATGACCCAGCTCATGGGCGACAAACTTAAGGTTAAGCCCGGCGGTGATAAAGGCGCGGGACGGCGAACCGCCGACGGTGGCCCAGTTGGCGTTGCAACCGCTGGAAGACGGCACAAAATACACCAGCCGATCGTAACGGCTCAGATCCACCCCGCTTTGGGTGGCCAGTTTGTTGGCTTCGTCTATGGTGGCGGAGGGACAGTTGCCGCCGTCCAGCGGCACCGTATACCAGCCCAGCGCCTCGCCGCCGAGCCAGGTCTGGCCATAGGAGGCTTCCATAAAATAGTTGCTCACCGGGCCGAACATAAAGTCGGCCGCCTGCTGCCGGCTCCAGGGCTTGTCGTCGGGCGCGTTCCGGTAATTGACCAGGATCACGGCGGTACGCTGCTCGCCCAGGCTCAGGTAGCCGGAGCCGACGCTGCCGCCATTGCTGCCGCCATCCGCTCCGCCTTCGGCAGCCAGCACCAGCAACTCGTCGGCGGACAGCAGTATCTCGTCATCGGCAGAATCAACCGGCCGGCCGAGCGCATAGCCGCTAAGCCGCACCAGCTGGCCGCTGTGGAGATCACCCGCATGGCCGGCCAGATACAGCTCCAACCGTTCAGCATTGGGGGTATGCAGCAGGTAACGCAACCGGCTGCCACCTTCTTCATGGTGCTCATAGCGCAGTTCCAGCTCGCCCTGCAACTCGACGCGCCGTTCCAGCAAGGCCCGGATCCTATCCGGCATGGATGCCCATCCGTCAGTTGCCACCAGCTGCAGTGCCTGGCCGGGCTGGCCTTGGGCCAGCTCACGCAGGGCTTCCCTTCGCTGGCTGACCAATTCAATCAACCGGACCTCGGCCATGGCCTGGTCGGCGCCGGTAGCCGAGCGCCACTCTTGCATCAGGTTTTTCAGCGCCTTGTTATGCTCCTCAACCACCTGAGCGGCCCTGACCTGGCCAGACACCTTGAGATCGGAAAAACCCCGAGCCTGATGCTCGGGAGCGGCCAAAGCGGACATGGGCATACTCAGTGCGGCGGCAACACCGCCAGCCACCAGAAAACGGGCAATAGCAAGCCTGGAGAGGTGCATCGGTTTCTCCCAAAAATAAAGCAAAAAAATCCTGCCCCCTGGAAATGAGGGTCATTTAAATCTTTAAAACGGGTTATCCAACCAGAGAGCCGCACGGCGGATATTGATCCATGCAGGCGGTAACAAACTCAAATGGTTCTTACCTGACCAGACGGCGGGCACTATAGCACGGCAAATTGATGACTTTTTATTCCCTATTGATATAAAAAAACACCATTCGTCCAAATAAAAAGCAAAAGGAGCCTATTGGAAATGATAAAAAATGTTAAGTAACGGATATTCATGAAATTATTAAGCTGATTATATTTTAACCACTTAAAATATTCAGTTTGAATAGACTGTCATGGTCGGGTCAATTTTTGTCATCTATATTCTCAATTGGAACATATCCAACCCGACATTGTTCTCCCGGATCATGGCCATACTGTCAAGACGCTCCCATTACCGTTTCCTCTAAATAACAGTTCCGAATGGTAGATCACTGCCGGCAGCGACCGGGTTCCGCTAAGCAGACCCTCCGCGCCAGGGCCGGAAAATGCTCCTGCCGTTCCGGCATTCCCACCATCCCTGGCGGTCAGAAGCGTGGCACAGCTCCCATGGATGGGTTCACGGCGTGTCTGCGTGCGGCACTCGGTCGATGTAGCACACTATTATGATCAGTTATTTAAATCACCCGCCCAAATATCCAGCCCGACCGGATGCAATTCGCCTCCACCAAACAGGCCTCGGCGACGGGATGACACAGCGGCATACCGGGAATGGATCAAGACCCCATGGTTAACAGTTTCAATTCCTTACAATTCCTTTGAAAATCAACAGCCGATAACCGGTGCCCTGAAAAGATGTATCTAAAAATTAACAGTCAGCGACCACCAGACCCTGGTAAAAACATCAATAACCATATAAATCAGCCACATAGAACCATGGCACAGGTATTGCCTAATACCCGTTGCCTTGTCCGTGTTTGTTGGCTTGCAGGCTGATATGGATAGCATTAAAGCCAGACAGAGATGAGCTGTATATCACAACCTGGCAGTGGTCTTTCCTTAGCATTCCACTCCTACCAGGCTAAAGCCGATGCCGGCCTTCGGAAGACGAATGTCCGGGATTTTTGTTCGCCGAGGCCAGGGCCCCGGCTTGGAGGTGCAACATGAAACGAACAGATAAAATACCAGGCACATTTTCTGCCTGGCTATTGGGAGCCGTATTGAGCCTGGCTTCCCCCTTGACTCTGGCGGTTGATGTGGAAAACCTGGGGCTATTCGAGCTCGATGGCAATGCCATGCAAGATGATGCCTTACCACCACCCTATGACTGGGAAACCCTGCATGAAGGCGTACCGGCTGGCGTTGTTTTTACCGGCATCAATCCCGATCCGGAAAATCCTCAGCGCATCCTTGCCGGGGGGGTAAAGGATATTCAGGACATATCCTTAGGCGGGATCACCTCCAAGGTCTGGAAATGGACAACCGGCTCGGTCCCCGACAAGAGCAATATCAAGAATGCCTACGCCGCGTCCATGGTCTACAACAACCCCAATGACGAAAATGACCCCAACAATGGAGACAGGATCATTTATTTCGGTGCCGACCGCTTCAGCAACGTGGGCGACACTTTTATGGGCTTTTGGTTCTTCAAGAACAAGATCACCATTCCCGAAGGCAGCATCGACGAATTCAGCGGGATACACAAGGATGGCGACACCCTGGTACTGGTTAACTTTCCCCAGGCCAACAACGCGGTACCGCTTATCCAGGTAGTCGAGTGGGACAGCAGCTGCGACGGCAAGGGCGCCAACAAGATCGTCAATAACGGCTACAAGGATGGTGATTGTGTTGCCAACAACCTGAGGCTGGTAGCGGGCACTTCCGGCGCCGGCGCCATCTGCGGCAACGGTGGCATAGAGGATGCCTGCGCCATTACCAATGATATGACCATCGACTCCCCCTGGGACTATACCTCCAAGGATGGCTTCGTAAATCAGTTCCCGTACGAAACCTTTTTTGAAGGCGGCATCAACCTGACCAAACTGTTTCCGGACAGCGACGGCTGCTTCGCCAGCTTTTTGGCCGAGACCCGTGCCTCCAGCTCCTTTACCGCCGACCTGAAGGACTTTGTGCTGGACGAGTTCCCGGTATGTTCCACCGATATCACCACCGAGATCCACTCGGACAGCAATCATGACGATGATATTCAGAACACCGCCATCAATGCCGGCACAGGTATCCACGACCTGGCCCTGATCACCTTCAGTGGCCCCAGCGGCCTGAATGTGCTGGGTACCGTTACCTTCGACACCTTTGCCGCCGCCTGTAACGAACTGCTGGATAGCCAGGGCGAGCCGATTGTGCCCCTGCCGGACAGCTTGGACACCTACGTCGTCAACGTGAACTACGACCTGGCAGGCGACAATACCCTGATGGTGGAAACCAACGGCTGGACCAACGGCAACACCGGCGGAGGCCTCACCAGGAGCGATACCGATTTCCCGGCTCCGGGTCCCTTTGCCTACCTGGTCCGGTTCGAGAGTGAAACCAATGGTATCCCCGATTCCGACTATCACTGCGAACAGCTTAACGTGAACCAGTTGACTCCCTCGGTAGTGACCCGTATCCACCAGGGTTCTGTCTCGGTTGTCGGCCATGCGGATGTGGATATCCAGAACGGCACTGTCCCGGTGGGCACCACCATCCACGATCTGGCCGAAGTCACCGGCGCCAGCGGCCTGCTGCCAACCGGTACCATCAGCTTTGTCTTCTACGACAACCTGACCTGTGACGGCAACGAGCTGGCCACCCACGGCAACAAAGCCCTCAGCGGGGCGGGAGTGGTG
Organism: Zobellella taiwanensis; assembly: GCF_003012795.1. Lineage (GTDB taxonomy): Bacteria > Pseudomonadota > Gammaproteobacteria > Enterobacterales > Aeromonadaceae > Oceanimonas > Oceanimonas taiwanensis. The sequence continues at coordinate 28,394 of NZ_PXYH01000013.1, read as the reverse complement.
GCCACCGCCGAGTCCAACGACTACAGTACAGTGGGCTATCTCTCCAACACCGATACCCGGGGCCTGTCGATCAAGGCCAGCTACAGCGGGGACACCAACTATGCCCCGGCCATGGCCAACTGCGAACCGCTGACCGTCAGCAAACGCAACCCCAGTATCGAAACCCATGTCATACTGCTCGACCAGGCCAAGGTGGAAGGAGACGGCAATAGCATAGTGGGGGTAGGAGACCCCGGCGGGGTCGTCGACTTTGATATCTATCTCAACAACAACTGTGCCGGTACCCCCGAAGAAACCGTAACCAATGTAGCCCTGGCTGACGTCAATGGCGATCTGATTGCCCGCATGACCCAAGAAGTCATCGTCAAGGCACTGAACACCACCAGCCATGTGTCCTACAAGGCAACCTACAAGGGAGACAATAACTACAAATCCGTGGCACACGCCTGCGAAGTGGTCGCGGTGACCCTGCCCGCTAAAACCACGGCCAATTGATAATACCTGATGGCCAACAGCAAAGCGGTGGCAATCTGCCACCGCTTTTATTTGGTTTACTTAGCGCCCTTTCCCTTGCCGGCACCACCGCCCCCGCTGTCGGTGGTGTTCAGGTTAATCCTGACCCTGGCCTGGGCCTGGCGGTGTCCGTTGCTAATCAGGTAGTCGAAACTGTCGCTGTTTTTAAAGTTGCGCGCCGGGGTATAGCTCAGGCTGCCATCGTCGTTGATGGTCACACTGCCCCTGGCACCCTGGGTCACTCCCACCACCTGCAAGGGGGCATCGGCCGGATCCCAGTCGTTGTGCAATACAAAGACGTTGATGGGCGCCACCGTTTCCATAACTGCATCGTCATCCACCGCCACCGGCGGCTGCTCCCCGGCAACAACCTCATAAACCAGCCCGGCCTGGCGCAGGCCATCCTGATGCAAGGCACTGAGCGTCAGTCCGTAAGCCCCCTGATTGCTCCCCGCAGGAGAAGTCACCGCCAGGGTCGTTTCCAGCACGTCACCCGGCGCCAGGGACACCAGAACGTCGTCCAGGTGCAGCGACCAACCGGCCGGACCTTGTGCCTCCAGCGCGATATCCATGCTGCCACAACCGGCTCCGTTGGGGTTGGTGAGCCGCAGCCGGTAGTTCAGGGTGGAACCTGCCCCTCCTTGCTGGCTGGCAGGAATGGGCTCCAGCACGGGCTCCTGCAAGGCGCAGGGTTGATCAAACAGCCGGATATCGACCACCGCCTCGTCGGCCTCCACCCGCACCGGCGTGATTTCCAGCAGGCCTTCCGGATCGACAAAGGTTCTGCCCGCTTCCAGCGCCGGATCCCGGGTATAGAGATCGGCATGGGTTTCCGGCGTCATATCCAGCAGGTAAACCCCGTTGGAACCCCCGCCCTCGTAGTGCACTCGAACGTTGATGCCATTGGCGATATTATGGGCATCCATCATGCCGCCATCGATAAAGCCATCAAAGCCGACAGGCTGGCGATATTCCAGGTAGTACCAGGTCTTGCGACCATTCTCATTGATATTTTTCAGAACCCTCAGCGCCTTTACCCCGGCTCTGGCATCGGCCACCGGTATCAGCCGGTACTGCCCGCCACCGGTTACCGTGGCTACTTCCTGCTCGTCCAGCCAGCCCAGCCGGTGCTTTTGCACCGCGTTAAAATGGCCGGAAGAGGCCCAGCCCATCACGTCCAGGCCGTCGCCGTACTCCAGGTTTTGGCAGTTGGACCAGGGATAGGTGCCCACGGACCCGCCACCGGACCCCACACTGGTGCCGTCGGAACACACCAGCGAGTGGGCGTGCACCGTACCCAGGTTATGGCCAAATTCGTGGGCCATGGTGGTCAGGGTCAGGCTCTGGTTAATCCAGGCGTGGGAGCTGGTGCCTCCCACAGTGGCACTGCCGGAAAAACCGCAGGCATTGCGCGGAAACACATAAACAAACCGCTGGTAGTTGGCCACCGCCACACCGGCGGCGGACGCCTCGGCCTGGGCCTGGCTGGCGAGGGTGTTGACATCACACTGCTGGCTCGACAGCGCCAGGGTAAACCAGCCGGCCACCTCCCCCTTCAGCCAGGTGCGGCCATAGGTATTTTCCTGGTAGTAGTCGTTGACCTGGCCGAACACCAGCTCCCGGGCAAACTCCCTGCTGTAGGGCTGAGTGGTGTTATCGGAAAAATTCACCAGCAACACCAAAGTCTTCTGTTCACCCAGACTGGGCCCGCTGGTTGTGGTTCCCGAGCCGCCAGCACCGTCGCCACCTCCGGTATTCAGGATCTCCAACTCGGCATCGACCACGCCGGCATCAACTGTTGAATCCGCCATTTTCGGCAATAACCAGCCCCTGGCCTTGACCCGGCTTCCGTGAGGCAGAGCGGACTGCGGTTCAGTCCCGAACAGCATAATGCTATTCCCCTGCTCCGTGACCAGCCGGTGCAGCAGGCGATGGCGGCCGCCGGCATCATCTTCGTAACGGGCATCCAGCTCGCCCTCCACCTCGAAGCGCTGCTCCAGCCTGGATCTGACCTCGTCCGGCATGCCTTGCCGCCGTTCGGCGGGGATCACCACCCGCAGCACCGCTTGCGGCTGTGTTTCGGCCAGTTCGGTCAGCAACAGCCGCCTCGCTTCGGCCAGCTCAACCAGCATTGCCAGGGCGCGGGGCTTCTCTGCGGCAGCGGCGGCCTGCCAGCGCCGCTGCTGCGCCAGCAGGGCACGGGTCTGTTCCTCGGCCTGCTGCCCAGCCTTTTTCCTGTCCGCTACCACTTCGGCTGCGACAGGCCGGTTTTGATGTCCCACTTCGGCCAACGCCGGCAACGGCATACTCAGCGTGGCGGCGATACCGCCGGCCACCAGCATGGACTGAGTCAGGACGACAAGGCTGCCCAGCAGGGGACGTTTAATCGGTTTCAAAATGCTCCATTCAGAGCCGTCGACAATAGCAGGCCTGGAGAGGCGCATCGGTTTCTCCCAACAATTAAACACAAAAGTTTCTGCCCCTGAGTGGGATCATTCAAATCTTTATTAACGGATGACTTGCCAAGGCAGCGGTCAGTAAGAAACTCAAATGGTTCTTCAGTGACCAAACGGCGGGCACTATAGCACGGGGAATTGGCTGTTTTTATTCCCCGTTGATATAAAAGAGGTAAAAACATCTAAATAAAAAGCAAAAGGAGTCTATTGGAAATGATTATAAAAGGTTAAGTATTGGATATTAATGGCATTATCAAACTGTTTATTTATTAACCACTTGAGATTTGGTTATTAAAACTGCAGGCATGGTGAAGTCAATTTTTGTCATACACATTCTCAAACGAAACATCATTTTCCGCCGCCCCGAGCACAAGGGCCGGTAAACGGGCCGGCAGGGGAATTCAAGGCAGGGCTGAGCCAAATGGCTCAGTATTCATCCCACAGAATGATGGCCCGAAAGCAAGAGCAGCAGGGAAAATAACGAAAAGCACAACAACCGGCGCGGCAAACACAGACTCGACAAAGTCTTTTGCTGCCGTGGCAGGCTCCGGGGGCTCTGTATATTCTCGAGTGTTTCATGGTGTAGTTTCTTTGCCTTGTTACGATCGCTGCGCCATTTCATTGCGATAAGTAGAAAAAGCAATTTCTGCACCAATTCAGGCAATAACAATGGAATCAAAGACTTTTACCGGCAGGCGCCGGGATGCTTAAACAAAACTGTTAAGCCCGGGAAACAGTCAGTTCTTCTTCGCATCCAGCAGCCGATGTTTTTCCAGCAGCCGGTACAGGGTTACCCTGGAAATACCCAGCATCCGGGCGGCCAGGGAAACGTTGTTGCGGGCATGGAGCAAGCCGCGTTTTATCGCCTGCAGTTCGGCCTGATCCCTGGCCTGCTCCAGGGTCGGCAGAGCACTGACGGCCTCGCCGCTTTCCAGACCCAGATCGGCGGCGGTGATCAAGCGGTTGTCGGTCATGACGATTGCCTTGCGTACCCGGTTGATCAGCTCGCGTACGTTGCCGGGCCAGTCGTGCCGGTTCATGGCGGAGATGGCCTTGCGGCTGAACCCACGCACCTTGTGGTGCTGGCCCTCGGTAAACTTGCGGAAAAAAAAGTTGGCCAGCAGCTCTATGTCTCCCTCCCGCTCCTTGAGATCCGGCACCTCTATGCTCAGCACATTGAGGCGGTAGTACAGGTCTTCCCGGAATTCCCCTTCCTTGACCTCCTCTTCCAGATCCTTGTGGGTCGCGGCGATCACCCTGGCGTCGATATAGAGGGTTTCGCTGCCTCCCACCCTTTCAATGGTTTCCTCCTGTAAAAAACGCAGCAAATTGACCTGTAACGGCAGTGGCAAATCGCCGATTTCATCCAGAAACAGGGTCCCCCCCATGGCGGCTTCTATTCGCCCTATCTTACGGCAGTGGGCTCCGGTAAAAGCCCCCTTCTCATGGCCGAACAACTCCGCCTGCACCAGGTTTTCCGGCAGGGCACCACAGTTGAGCGCCACAAAAGGCCCTGCCCGCCGGCGGGAGCGCTGATGGATAGCCCTGGCGATCAATTCCTTGCCGGTACCACTACTGCCGGTGATCAGCACGGTAGCATCCACCCCCGCCACCTTGCGGATCTGGCTGAACACCAGCATGATGGCGGGGCTGGCGCCCACCATCTGGCATTCTTCCCGGTAGCGGCGCTGTTCGTATTCCATGTCCCTCAGGCATCCCAATCCATGAGCATGACCCAGGGTAGCGGAAAGATATTGTGTCTTGTCCGCCAGGGGCAGGGTGTAGTAGTCGAAAAAATAATCGTGGATCAACTGACTGAAAGTGCCTTTTTCCACTTTATCGGCTTCAATCAGCGCTATCCAATGCAGCGGGGGTGATTCTTCCACCAGTTGTTCAAACGCGGCCTGCTGTTCGTCGGTCAGATCTCCCAAACAAACCAGCACCACCTGAAACTTGCATTCATAGATGGCCGCCCTGGCCTCCTGAATGGAATTGGCCTTGATGACCTGCCAGCCTTCCAGGCTGGCGGCTATACCCTCGTGCTGTTTTGCTGCAAGACAAAGATAAAGGACCTTTCTCGGTACCGTTTTCCCGTTATCCGCTTTATAGAGATGTTCGGATGTGGTTGTCATTGATCTGCGGCCCGTCCTGGAACAGATATCCACTAGTTTAGTACAGGCAGGTCAGGCAACAGGAAAAGCCGCCGCTATTGCTCCTCTCTCCTGGATGGCATCTATAGTTATGACAGGTGCAGCCAAGGATGGTCATCATGTACAACAGCTACTTCGGCCTCAGCGAGATGCCCTTTTCGATAGCGCCGGATCCCCGTTATCTCTATCTCAGCGCCCAGCACAGGGAGGCCCTCGCCCACCTGCAATACGGGCTGGGGTGCCCCGGCGGCTTCGTGCTGCTGACCGGAGAAGTGGGCACCGGCAAGACCACGGTTTGCCGCTGCCTGTTGGGACAGGTGCCGGAGCACACCGAGCTGGCCTTTATCCTCAACCCCAAATGCACCTCCCTCGAGCTACTGGCCGCCATTTGCGATGAACTGGCCATTGCGCTGCCGGCGCAGGCCAGCCTCAAGCAACTGACCGATGCCATCAACCATCACCTGCTGAATATCCATGGCCGGGGCGGCCAGGCGGTACTGATCATCGATGAAGCCCAAAACCTGTCCACCGAAGTGCTGGAACAGCTGAGGCTGTTGACCAACCTGGAGACCAACACCCACAAGCTGTTGCAGATCATCCTGCTGGGCCAGCCGGAACTGGCGGATAAACTGAAGCAACCGGAGCTGCGCCAGCTGTCCCAGCGGATCACCGCGCGCTATCACCTCAATCCGCTCGACTTCAACGAAATGCAGGCCTATATCGCCCACCGCCTGTCGGTGGCGGGGATAGAGGCCCAACTGTTTCATCCCGCCAGCCTGCGCCGTCTGTATCGGCTGACCGGAGGCATCCCCAGGTTGATCAACGTGATCTGCGACCGCGCCCTGCTCGGCGCCTATGTACAGCGGTTGCCCAGGGTCGATTTGGCCACGCTGGAACGGGCGGCCACCGAAGTGCTGGGCCAGCCGGCCAGCCGTTCGGCCCGGCTGCCCTTGGCCCTGGCTGCCGGTATATTCACGTTGGCGGTGGCCAGTATCCTGATGTTCAATCCCGGCTGGCAGCCAGGCCCCGTCGCCGCCCTGCTGGCCCGGGACGCACCGGCACAGAGCGGGCTGCACCCGGAGCCGTCCGAAGCGGCCGCCACCGGGTCCGGTATCATGGCCACTCAGGCTTCCGAGCCTGTTGCCGAGCCGTCGCCCGAGATGGAGCCGGCCGTCCCGGAAACCGCCCCGCCGCCGTCCAAATCCCCATGGCAGTGGCCGGCTTCGCTCGGTACCGATGCCAGCCAGGTCATGGCTTATCAGCATCTGTTTGCGTTGTGGGGGCTCGATTACGATCCCCTAGCCAACCCCGTGGTCTGCCGTTTCGCCCGGCTGCACCGGCTGGACTGCGCCTCTCAGAATGCCGACCTGGAGACCCTGCGGCGGCAGAACCATCCGGCGGTCTTTCGCCTGGAACTCCCGGAGCGAGAGTCGATCTACGCCACCCTTGACCGCATCGAGGGGGAAGAGGCGGAGCTGATGCTTGGCGGCCAACATATCCGGGTTCCCCTGAGCGAACTGGAAGCCCACTGGCCCGGCAGTTATGTGCTGCTGTGGCAACCGCCGCCCCGCTACCAGGCACCACTTTATCCAGGCAGCCGGGGTGAAGCCGTGGCCTGGCTGGAACAGCACCTGGCTCCCTGGCAGGGGCGACAACCTCGCCAGGTGCAGCATTACGACGAGGTGCTGGCCGGCGGTATCCGAGCCTTCCAGCTCAGCAAGGGGCTGGCCGCAGACGGTATATTCGGGCCGCAAACCGGCATTTATTTCAGCGCCAGCCTGCTGGAGGGCCTGCCCCGGCTGGGCAGGCAACAGGAGGAATCCCGTGTCCTATATCCTTGATGCCCTCAGGCAATCCGAGCGCCGCCGCCCTCAGCGGCCTGCCGGCACAGATCCCCATCCCTCCACCGGCCTTGCCCGGCCGGTGCCCCGCCCCCTGCGCTGGCCCTACTGGTTACTGCTATTGCTGCTGCTGGCCATGCTGGGGGCATACCTGCTGCTCAAGGGCTGGCTGACCCCGGCCCCGGACGTGACGGCGCAGGTCCCGGCTCCCCCGCCCGCCGCCGCCGCCACGCCGGCCCCCGGGCAGCAAGCGGATCCTTTGCCCATTATTATCGACTCGCCTCCGGTACGCATACTGGTCGATGAACCGCCTCCCCTTCGCCTGAACGAGCCCGCCCCGGCCAGGCAACCACAGGCCACAAGCCCTTCCCAGCCGACGCCGATCGCGCCCGCTCGCCCCCAGCCCTCTTTTGATCCCGGGGTGCCGGACCTGCGCGAACTGCCCACTTCCCTGCGTAGCCGGCTGCCGGAGCTGGTCATTTCGGTCCATATCTACTCGGACAACCCCGCCGCCCGCATGGCGAACATCAACGGCCAGATGCTGCGGGAAGGGCAAAGGCTCGGGCCCTTGCAGGTCAGGATGATCACCCCCAAGGGAGTCATCCTCGGTTTTGAGGAGCAGGAATTCCATCTGAACTCGGTGGGCGGCTGATCCCCATCCAGGACCATTTGCAGTGGCCCGGCCAGAGCCTACAATGGCTTCTTCTTTTTCCCACCAAGGAAATCCATGAGTCACTTTACCCTGCTGGTCGGCTCTACCCTCGGCAATGCGGAGGATCTGGCCGACGTACTGGCCCAAAACTTGCGGGATCGGGGGCATCAAGTGGTTATTCACACTTCTCCCCAACTTGATCACATCTTGATCAGGCCCGATCATTATCTGCTGCTGGTTTGCTCCACTCATGGTGCGGGGGATCCGCCCGACAATATCCAGCCCTTCTGTTCCGCCCTGGAACAGCAGGCACCGGCGCTGACCGGGCTGCCCTTTTTTGCCGTCGGGATCGGCGACAGCAGTTACGATAGTTTCTGCCAGGCCATACGCAGCCTGGACGATCGGCTGATTAGGCTGGGGGCGATCCGGCTCGGAGATCGACTGGAAATCGACATGGCCGACGACGATCTTCCGGAAAACAAGGCCCAGATCTGGCTCGATCGCGCCCTGAAGCAGGCGGAGATCCGCTGATATCGATCTCTAATCAAGATCCCCGCCGCCGATCGCCAACCTGGCGGCGGGATTCTTTCCACCGAGTTATCAACAGATCCAGCCCCGGGCATCATTCACGACCGCATCGATATCTTCAGATGCCTTGTTGATAACAAGGCATAAAACCGGTGTTAAACCTATAGTTATCCTATTAATCAATTTATTTTTGCCTGGTCTATGTGCATAACCAGTCTGGTTAGCCACTGTCCATACCCGACTGACCAGACTGTTGTCCACATCAATCGATCATGAGTAAGCTCATGATCTTCCAGATCAAAAGAGGCTTATTCACAGATCTGGGCGAGACTAATAATAGATCCAACAGAAGATCGATCTAGAGATCTAAGATCTATTAAGATCCCCGGATCCCCTTCCGATCCGGTTTCCATCACAAGGGTAAAACCGCTAAAATACCGCCCCTTGGGATCCTTTCGCCTGTCCGTTTCAAGAGTATCTGTTATGCAATATGAAGAATGGTTTGACGTCATTGTGGTCGGAGGCGGCCATGCCGGTACCGAAGCCGCCGCTGCCGCTGCCCGCATGGGAGCGAATACCCTGCTGTTGACCCATAACATTGATACCCTGGGACAAATGTCCTGCAACCCGGCCATCGGCGGGATCGGCAAGGGCCACCTGGTCAAGGAAATCGATGCCCTGGGTGGCATCATGGCCCGTGCGGCAGACAGGGCAGGGATCCAGTTCCGTACCCTCAACGCTTCCAAGGGACCCGCGGTGCGGGCTACGCGGGCACAGGCGGATCGCCAGCTGTATCGGCTGGCGGTCAGGACCATGCTGGAAAATCAGCCCAACCTGAAGATCTTCCAACAGGCCTGCGACGATCTGATCCTTGACGGCAATGTCGTCACCGGGGTTATTACCCAGACCGGACTCAGGTTCAGGGCAAAAACCGTCGTGCTCACAGTGGGAACTTTTTTGAACGGTTTGATCCACATCGGCATGGGTCACTACAAGGGCGGTCGTGCCGGCGATCCTCCCTCGATCGCCCTTGCACAACGGCTGCGGGAGCTGCCGTTGCGGATCGACCGGCTCAAGACCGGTACTCCGCCGAGGATCGATGCCCGCAGTGTCGATTTTTCGGTGATGCAGCCTCAGCCCGGAGACGATCCTGCGCCGGTATTTTCCTTTATCGGCAGCCGGGCGGATCATCCTCGCCAGGTGCCCTGTTACATCACCCATACCAATGATCGGACCCATGAGGTGATCCGCAATAACCTGGATCGCAGTCCCATGTATGCCGGGGTGATCGAGGGGATAGGCCCTCGTTATTGTCCGTCGATCGAAGACAAGATCATGCGTTTTGCCGACAAGGCCTCCCACCAGATCTTCGTGGAGCCGGAGGGGCTGACCAGCACCGAACTCTACCCCAACGGCATTTCCACCAGCCTGCCCTTCGACGTGCAGCTGGCGATCGTCCGGTCCATCCGCGGCTTCGAGCAGGCCCATATCGTCCGTCCCGGCTATGCCATCGAGTACGATTACTTCGATCCCCGGGATCTGAAGACCAACATGGAAAACAAGTGCCTGCACAACCTGTTCTTCGCCGGCCAGATCAACGGCACCACCGGTTACGAGGAAGCCGGTGCCCAGGGCCTGCTGGCGGGCCTTAACGCCGCCCTGCGCGCTTTCGGCAGGGAAGCCTGGTCGCCGCGCCGGGATCAGGCCTATCTCGGCGTAATGATGGACGACCTGTCCACTCTCGGTACCCAGGAGCCCTACCGCATGTTCACCAGCCGCGCCGAATATCGCCTGTTGCTGCGGGAGGACAATGCGGATCTGCGCCTGACCGAGGAAGGCCGCAAACTGGGCCTGGTGGACGATCACCGCTGGGCCCTGTTCTGCGACAAAGTCGAGCGCATTGAGCAGGAAAGCCAGCGTCTGCGCGGCACCTGGATTACCCCCAGGCATGCGGCGGCGGCAGCCCTTAACGAGAAACTGAAAACCCCGCTCAGCCGGGAACACAACCTCGAGGAACTGCTGCGCCGGCCTGAGCTGGACTATGCGGGCCTGATGTCGATTGAAGGCATAGGCCCTGGCATTGAGCATGAACAGGCTGCGGAGCAGGTGGAAATCCAGACCAAATACGCCGGCTATATCGAACGCCAGCAGGATGAAATACAGAAGCAGCTGCGCAACGAGCACACCCGGTTGCCGCTGGATCTGGACTATGCCGAGGTTCCCGGCCTGTCCAACGAAGTGGTGGCCAAGCTCAACCAGGCCAGGCCCGAAACCCTGGGCATGGCGTCGCGCATTTCCGGAGTGACCCCGGCGGCCATTTCCATCCTGTTGGTGCACTTGAAAAAGCGCGGCCTGCTGCGCAAATCGGCCTGAGGCGAACATGAAAGAAAAACTGCAACAATTGCTGGTCCGGGCAGACCTTCAGGCCAGTGATGATCAGCAACGGCAACTGCTGGAACTGGTGGCGCTGCTCGATAAATGGAACAAGGCCTATAACCTCACCTCGGTGCGCGACCCCAGTGACATGCTGGTGCGCCATATCCTCGACAGCCTGGTAGTGAGCCCTTACCTCGAAGGAAGGCGGTTTATCGACGTGGGCACCGGACCTGGCCTGCCGGGGCTGCCGCTGGCTATCGTCAACCCCGATAAACAGTTTGTGCTGCTCGACAGTCTGGGCAAGCGGATTCGTTTTATTCGTACCGTGGTGCATCAGCTGGGGCTGAAGAATGTGGAGGCGGTGCAGAGCCGGGTAGAGGATTTTTGCCCTGAACAAAAATTCGACGGCGTACTGAGCCGGGCCTTTGCTTCCCTGGACGACATGCTAAGCTGGTGCGCGCACCTGCCGACGGCAGAGGGCAGGTTTCTTGCGTTGAAGGGACAATATCCGGAGCAAGAGCTACAATCCCTGCCCGCTCATCTCGAATGTCACCGGGTGTATCCGCTGACCGTGCCCGAGCAGGAAGGAGACCGCCATCTGGTGGTCATCAAGCAAGCCAGCCAATAGGGGTTTCCGGTGGGAAAAGTCATTGCCATTGCCAATCAGAAAGGCGGTGTGGGTAAAACCACCACCTGTGTCAATCTGGCCGCGTCCATGGCCGCCACCAAACGCAAGGTGCTGGTGATCGATCTCGATCCCCAGGGCAATGCCACCATGGCCAGCGGTGTCGACAAATATCAGGTACCCTGTACCGCCTATGACCTGCTGGTGGACGAGTTGCCGGTCGAGCAGGTGGTGGAAAAGGAAACCAGCGGCGGTTATCACCTGATCGCCGGCAACGGCGACGTTACCGCCGCCGAGATCAAGCTGATGGAATTCTTTGCCCGGGAAGTCCGCCTGCGCAATGCCCTGGCTCCGGTGCGTGACTATTACGACTATGTATTCATCGACTGTCCGCCCTCGCTCAACCTGCTGACCGTCAACGCCATGTCGGCGGCGGATTCGGTGCTGGTGCCCATGCAGTGCGAGTATTTCGCTCTTGAAGGGCTGACCGCCCTGGTCGACACCATCAGCAAGCTGGCGGCCGTGGTCAATCCCGACCTCAAGATCGAAGGCATCTTGCGCACCATGTTCGATCATCGTAACCGGCTGTCGAACGAAGTGTCGGAGCAGCTCAAAAACCATTTTGGCGACAAGGTCTACCGCACCGTGATCCCCCGCAACGTGCGGCTGGCGGAAGCCCCCAGCCACGGCATGCCTGCCATGCACTACGACAAATCTTCTGTGGGGGCAAAATCCTATCTGGCGCTGGCCGGCGAAATACTGCGCCGGGCCGAGCACGCGCTTTCGAATCCGCAACCGGTGGAGCAGACAGCATGAATATCAAGCGACGCGGCCTGGGCAAGGGACTCGATGCCCTGCTCAGTACCAGTTCTGCCGCCAACCTGCGCCAGCAGCAGGCCGATACTCATTCCCGCGAGGGCGCGGGCGGTGAACTGCAAAGCCTTGCCCTGGGCGAACTGCGCCCGGGCAAATACCAGCCCCGCCGGGATATGTCCCAGGTGGCGCTGGAGGAACTGGCTGAGTCGATTCGCCAGCAGGGTATCATCCAGCCGATAGTGGTGCGTCCGCTTGAAGCCGGCGGTTATGAAATCCTGGCCGGCGAACGGCGCTGGCGGGCGGCCCGGCTGGCGGGGCTCGCTCAGGTGCCCTGTCTGATCAAGCCGGTGGAAGACCGGGAGGCTCTGGCCATCGGCCTTATCGAAAACATCCAGCGGGAAGATCTCAATGTTATCGAAGAAGCCCGCGCCCTGGCTCGCCTGATTGAGGAGTTTGCGTTTACTCACCAGACAGTGGCCGACGCCGTGGGGAAAAGCCGCAGCACGGTCAGCAACCTGTTGCGCCTCAATCTGCTCAACGACGACGTCAAGCAACTGGTGGAGCATGGTTCCCTGGAAATGGGCCATGCTCGGGCATTGCTGGCGGTGGAAGGTATCCGGCAGTCCGAACTGGCGCAGACCGTGGCTCAGCAAGGGCTGACGGTGCGGGAGACCGAGCGCCTGATCAAGCAGTTTCAGGTTCCCAGGAAGCCCAGGGTAGAGCAGCCCAGATCCCTGTTCATGACCCAACTGGAACAAGAATTTGGAGAAAAACTAGGAATAAAAGCAGAGATAAAGTCTACCCACAAAGACAAGGGTAAGCTGGTTATTTCATATAACTCATTGAGTGAGCTTGATAAAATAGGCCAGTTCTTTGGCTTGGGGGAAGAGCCCGACACCTGAACCCCAAGTGGCTATTGTAGTAATAAAACAACTACACCGCTGGCCGTGAAATGCTCGGAAAATGCGCGGAACTCCGTAAAAAATAAGGATTTCCTGCAATTGCATTTGCGCCGTTCACGGGTATAATTTGACCTGCTTTTTTGGGGCTTAACCGACGCTGCTGCAAGCTCGCCGGCCAAGCCCCTAACTGTATCAGGAGTTGTTGTGAAGCAGAAAAGGTGGCTCCTCAGTGACAGACAACTGGCGCTGTTGATTCTGTTTTACCAATTGCTCCTGGTGGTGGCGGTTTCATCCCTGTTTTTTTACTGGCAGGGCGAAGCGGCCGCCCGTTCCGCTCTCCTCGGGGGCGGAATCTACTGGGTTCCCCAATGCCTGTTCAGCGTTCGGGTGCTGGCACACAGTGCCAAACACGCGACGCCGCACAGTGTTGTGGCGAGCTTTTACAGCGGGGCAGGGATTAAGCTGCTAAGTACCGTCATGCTGTTTGTGGTGGTGCTGAAGTACATGGAGGTGAGTGCCTTGCCCCTGTACACGGCTTACGCCCTAGCATTGCTGATGCAGTGGATTCTTTCATTCACTCTCAACAACCGTTACTAGGAAAACACATGGCTGCAACAGGAGATGTCTTAACTTCCCAGGATTATATCTCTCACCACCTGGCTCACCTGCAGGTCGGTTCGGGATTCTGGGCGTTAAATATCGATTCTTTGCTTGTTTCCGTTGTCCTGGGAATGCTGTTCTTGTGGGGCTTTAGCAAGGTTGCATCCCGTGCAACCAGCGGGGTTCCGGGGAAGTGGCAATGTGCCGTTGAGCTGTTGGTTGAATTCGTGGATAAATCCGTCAAGGACGTCTTCCATGGCAAGAGTGCGTTGATCGCGCCCCTGGCGCTGACCATTTTTGTCTGGGTCTTCCTGATGAACCTGATGGACCTTATCCCGGTCGACTACCTGCCTTACGGTGCGCAATTGCTGGGTGTTCCTTACCTGAGGGTTGTTCCTACTGCCGATGTTAACGTGACCATGTCCATGGCGTTTGGTGTCTTTTTCCTGATCATTTTCTACAGCATCAGGATGAAGGGCGTGTCCGGCTTCGTTAAAGAGCTGACCATGCAACCGCTGAACCACTGGTCCATGATCCCCGTTAACCTGGTGCTCGAGACCGTGTCCCTGATCGCCAAGCCCATCTCTCTGGGCCTGCGACTGTTCGGCAACATGTATGCTGGTGAACTGGTGTTTATCCTGATCGCCGGTCTGTTGCCGTGGTGGTCTCAATGGACCCTTCATGTGCCCTGGGCGATATTCCATATCCTGGTTATCAGCCTGCAGGCCTTTATCTTCATGATCCTCACCATCGTCTACCTGTCGATGGCCTATGAAGAACATTAATCAAAGATAACAAAACTTTAACAAGCTGTCGTTCTAACCACTAACAATTGGAGAAGAAAACATGGAAATCATTTACATCGCTGCCGCCGTCATGCTGGGTCTGGCTGCCATCGCTGCTTCTATCGGTATCTCTATGCTGGGTGGCAAGTTCATGGAAAGCGCCGCGCGTCAGCCCGACATGCTGCCTGCCCTGCGTACTAACTTCTTTATCGTGGTCGGTCTGGTTGACGCCATCCCCATGATCACCGTTGGTATGGCTCTGTACCTGATCTTCGCCGTTGCCTAATGGCCGGTCTGTCAATCAGTTTGCTAACCAACTTTAAAGGAGCGTTGCGATGAACATGAACGCAACAATCCTCGGTCAAACGATCGCGTTTATCCTGTTCGTTTGGTTCTGCATGAAGTATGTATGGCCGCCCATCATGGGTGCCATCGAAAAGCGCCAGAAAGAAATCGCCGAAGGCCTGTCCTCGGCCGAGCGAGCCAAGAAAGACCTGGCCCTGGCGCAAAACAATGCAACCGAACAACTGAAGGAAGCCAAGCTGCAGTCCGCTCAAATCGTTGAGCAGGCCAACAAGCGCAAGGCCCAGATCATCGAGGATGCAACGCGTGAGGCCCAGGCCGAGCGTGAAAAAATTCTGGCACAAGCCCAGGCGGAAATTGAAGCCGAACGCAATCGTGTCAAAGAGGAACTGCGTAAGCAGGTTGCTACTCTTGCCCTGGTGGGTGCAGAGAAGATCCTCGAGCGTCAGATTGATGCCGCTGCCAACAGCGACATCGTTGAGAAAGTAGTAGCTGAACTGTAAGGGACATAGAGCTATGGAAATGAAAACCATTGCTCGCCCCTATGCCAAAGCAGCTTTCGATTTTGCCGTTGAGAAAAACGCGGTTGACAACTGGCTGTCCATGCTGACCTTTGCCGCCGAAGTGGCGCGGCACAAGGACATGGCCCAGGTGCTCAGCAGCGATCTGAACGCGGAAAAGATGGCCGAGGTGTTTTTGGCTGTCTGTGGCGAACAGCTCGATGAGCAAGGCCAGAACCTGATAAAGGTCATGGCCGTAAACGGACGCTTGAGTGTGTTGCCGGCAGTGGTCCGGGAGTTCTCCCTGTTGAAGGCGGAACTGGACCAGGAAGTGGAAGCCGATGTGGTTTCCGCCGCCAAACTGACCAAGCAACAAGTGGCCAAGATTCAGGCTTCCCTCGAGAAGCGCCTGGGGCGCAAGGTGAAGCTGAATTGCAGCGTCGACAAGGCCCTGATGGCCGGCATCATTATCAAAGCCGGCGACATGGTCATCGACGGAAGTGTTCGGGGCCGACTGTCCCGCTTGGCTGAAACGCTGCAATCTTGATTGGGGAATAGAGCATGCAACTGAATTCAACTGAAATTGCCGAGCTGATCAAACAGCGTATCGAGCAATTCAATGTTGTCAGTGAAGCACGAAACGAAGGTACCATCGTGTCCGTAAGCGATGGCATCATTCGTATTCACGGCCTTGCTGACATCATGCAAGGCGAAATGATCGAACTGCCGGGCAACCGCTTTGCCCTGGCGCTGAACCTGGAGCGCGACTCCGTGGGTGCCGTGGTGATGGGTCCCTACGCGGACCTGGCCGAAGGCATGAAGGTTCAGTCCACCGGCCGTATCCTGGAAGTACCGGTAGGCCGCAGCCTGCTGGGCCGGGTGGTCAACACTCTGGGTGAACCGATCGACGGCAAAGGCGCCATCGATGCCGACACCTTCTCTCCGGTGGAAGTTATCGCTCCCGGCGTTATCGACCGTCAGTCGGTGGATCAGCCGGTACAGACCGGTTACAAGGCCGTTGACGCCATGATCCCCATCGGTCGTGGCCAGCGGGAACTGATTATCGGCGACCGTCAGGTGGGTAAAACCGCCCTGGCCGTTGACGCCATCATCAACCAGAAAGACTCCGGCATTAAGTGTGTGTACGTGGCCATCGGCCAGAAAGCGTCCACCATCGCCAACGTGGTGCGCAAGCTGGAAGAGCACGACGCCCTGAAGAACACCATCGTGGTGGTGGCTTCTGCGTCCGAGTCCGCTGCCCTGCAATACCTGGCGCCCTACTCCGGCTGTGCCATGGGTGAGTTCTTCCGCGACCGCGGCGAAGATGCCCTGATCGTGTATGACGACCTGTCCAAGCAGGCCGTGGCCTACCGTCAGATCTCTCTGCTGCTGCGTCGTCCGCCGGGCCGTGAAGCCTACCCGGGTGACGTCTTCTACCTGCACTCCCGTCTGCTGGAGCGCGCATCCCGCGTGTCCGCCGACTACGTTGAGAAGTTCACCAAGGGTGAAGTGAAAGGCCAGACCGGTTCACTGACCGCGCTGCCGATCATCGAAACCCAGGCCGGCGACGTGTCTGCGTTCGTTCCGACCAACGTGATCTCCATCACTGACGGCCAGATCTTCCTGACCACAGAGCTGTTCAACTCCGGCATCCGTCCGGCGGTTGACCCGGGTATCTCTGTATCCCGGGTTGGTGGTGCTGCCCAGACCAAGATCATCAAGAAACTGTCCGGTGGTATCCGTACCGCCCTGGCCCAGTACCGCGAACTCGCGGCCTTTGCCCAGTTCTCTTCCGATCTGGACGAAGCCACCCGCAAGCAATTGAGCCATGGCCAGAAAGTCACCGAGCTGATGAAGCAGAAGCAATATCGTCCGATGTCCGTGGCCGAGCAAGCCCTGGTGCTGTTCGCTGCCGAAAACGGCTATCTGGACAATGTCGAGCTCAAGCTCATCACCACGTTTGAAGAGGCCCTGCTCGCTTACGCCAATTCAGAACATGCCGCCCTGATGGCGGAGGTCAACGAGCAAGCCGACTACAACAAAGATGTTGTAGCCAAGCTGACTGCGTTGCTGGATAGCTTCAAGGCTACCCAGTCCTGGTAACCATGTGGCAGCGTCAGCTGCCACCTGAATTGGAGAAGCGACATGGCCGGCGCAAAAGAAATACGCGGCAAGATCGGGAGTGTGAAAAACACTCAAAAGATCACCAGCGCTATGGAAATGGTGGCCGCCTCGAAAATGCGCAAGGCGCAGGATCGCATGGCCCACAGCCGCCCATACGCTGAAACCATACGCAAGGTGATAGGCCACATCGCGCAGGGGAACTTGGAATACAAGCACCCCTACCTGGAAGACCGCGAGGTCAAGCGCGTAGGCTTTATCATCATCTCGACCGACCGAGGCCTCTGTGGCGGCCTGAACATCAACCTGTTCAAAACCGCCATGAACGAAATGAAGGCATGGTCCGACAAGGGCGTGAGCATTGACCTCGGCCTTATCGGCAGCAAGGCGGTAGGCTTTTTCAACCGCTATGGCGGCAAGGTTATTGCGCAGGCAACCGGCCTGGGTGACAACCCGTCCCTTAGCGACTTGATCGGCTCCGTTAACGTCATGCTCGAGGCATACGACAACGGCGAGATAGACAGGCTGTATCTGGTGTATAACAAGTTTGAAAACACCATGGTCCAGAAGCCCAGGGTCGATCAACTGTTGCCTTTGCCTGCATCGGATGAAGAAGTCACCAGCCACAACTACAGCTGGGACTACATCTATGAACCGGATCCCAAATCGCTGCTGGACAAGCTGCTGGTGCGCTTTGTGGAATCCCAGGTGTACCAGGGTGTAGTGGAAAACCTGGCCAGCGAGCAGGCTGCGCGCATGGTGGCGATGAAGGCTGCCACCGACAACGCCGGCAACCTCATCAACGATCTGCAACTGGTGTACAACAAGGCCCGTCAGGCCGCCATTACCCAGGAACTGAGCGAGATTGTTGCCGGGGCCGGTGCCGTATAAAGGCAAAGGTATTCAAAGGTTTAGAGGATTTGACATGAGTAAGGGTATCATAGTCCAAATCATCGGCGCGGTCGTGGACGTGGAATTCCCGCAAGATGCGGTTCCTCACGTCTACGACGCACTGAAGATCACGACTGAAGGCCAGGGCCAGGGTCTGGTTCTGGAAGTTCAGCAGCAAATCGGCGGCGGTGTAGTACGCTGTATCGCCATGGGTTCCTCCGACGGCCTGCGCCGCGGCCTGGATGTGGAAAATACCAATGCGCCTATCCAGGTGCCGGTGGGCGTGAAAACCCTGGGCCGGATCATGGACGTGCTGGGCAACCCCATCGACGAAAAAGGTCCGGTAGGCGAAGAAGAGCGCTGGTCCATCCACCGCGAAGCCCCCAGCTACGAAGAGCAGTCCAACAGCACCGAGCTGCTGGAAACCGGCATCAAGGTTATCGACCTGGTTTGCCCCTTCGCCAAGGGTGGTAAGGTGGGTCTGTTCGGTGGCGCCGGCGTGGGCAAAACCGTAAACATGATGGAACTGATCCGTAACATCGCCATTGAGCACAGCGGTTACTCCGTGTTCGCCGGTGTGGGTGAGCGGACCCGTGAAGGTAACGACTTCTACCACGAAATGTCCGAGTCCAACGTACTGGACAAGGTATCTCTGGTATACGGTCAGATGAACGAGCCGCCCGGCAACCGTCTGCGCGTGGCCCTGACCGGTCTGACCATGGCCGAGAAGTTCCGTGACGAAGGTCGTGACGTGCTGTTGTTCGTGGACAACATCTACCGTTACACCCTGGCCGGTACCGAAGTATCCGCACTGCTGGGCCGTATGCCCTCCGCAGTAGGTTACCAGCCGACCCTGGCCGAAGAGATGGGCGTTCTGCAGGAGCGTATCACCTCTACCAAGACCGGCTCCATCACCTCCGTACAGGCCGTTTACGTGCCCGCGGACGACCTGACCGACCCGTCACCGGCCACCACCTTCGCCCACCTGGACGCGACCGTGGTACTGAGCCGTCAGATCGCCGCCCTGGGTATCTATCCGGCCGTTGATCCGCTGGACTCCACCAGCCGTCAGCTGGATCCGCTGGTAGTTGGCCAGGAGCACTACGAAGTGGCCCGTGGCGTGCAGACCGTGTTGCAGCGCTATAAGGAACTGAAAGACATCATCGCCATCCTGGGGATGGACGAACTGTCCGAAGACGACAAGCTGACCGTAGCCCGTGCCCGTAAAATCGAGCGTTTCCTGTCCCAGCCGTTCTTCGTGGCCGAAGTATTTACCGGTGCTCCCGGCAAGTACGTGTCGCTGAAAGACACCATCAGCGGCTTTAAGGGTATTCTGAACGGCGATTACGACACGCTGCCCGAGCAGGCGTTCTACATGGTTGGCTCCATCGACGAAGTGGTCGAAAAAGCCAAGAAACTGTAAGCCTCGAAGGAGGACCTGATGGCTGATTATAGCTTTCACCTGGACATCGTCAGCGCCGAAGAACGTCTGTACTCCGGCTCTGTCAGTGCGGTGACTGTCTCCGGCTCTGAGGGTGAATTGGGGATCCGTTATGGACACGCCCCCCTGCTGACGGCAATCCGTCCCGGCCTGGTACAGTACGTCACCAAGGCCGGCAAGCAGGAAGTCCTGTACGTTTCCGGCGGTATGCTGGAAGTGCAGGGCAGCAGTGTAATGGTTTTGGCCGACACTGCGATTCGCGCCGAAGATCTGGATAAAGCCAAGGCCGAAGAAGCCAAAAGAGCGGCGGAAGCCAAGCTGCATGGTTCGTCTCATGACACCGACTATGCGGAAGCAGCCGCCGAGCTGGCCCGGGCTATGGCAAAACTGCGAGTGCTGCAGTTGGTTAAGAAAAACGTGCGTTAAGCCTAACGTGCGAAAAAGCGACCTCAGGGTCGCTTTTTTTTTGTAAAAAAATCAGAATAACCCGCAGCAGAATTCAGCAAACAGAGATGGGATTATCAAGCTTATGAGTATTCAGGCGGTTATTCTGGCGGCGGGCAAGGGCACCCGTATGCGCTCTTCCCTGCCCAAGGTGCTGCACCCGGTGGCGGGCAGACCCATGGTGAGCCATGTGCTGGCGGCGGCCAGGGCCTGCGGCGTGGACGGCATCCACCTGGTCTACGGCCATGGCGCCGACCAGCTCAAGGCCAGGATCGAGGAACCCGGCATCACCTGGGTACACCAGCAGGAGCAACTGGGCACCGGCCATGCGGTGGCGGTGGCGCTGCCGGATCTCGACGACGACGACAGGGTGCTGGTGCTCTACGGCGATACCCCCCTGTTGCAGGCCGACACCCTGGGCCGGCTGCTGGCCGCCCATCCCGACAACGGTATCGCCCTGCTCACCGTCCGGCTGCCCGATCCCACCGGCTATGGCCGGATCGTGCGGGAAAATGGCAAGGTGGTGGGCATCGTCGAGCAGAAGGACGCCAGCCCCGAACAGCTGGCCATCGACGAGGTCAACACCGGGGTGTTGGTGGCCAGGGCCGGACAGCTCAAGTCCTGGCTGGGCCGGCTCGACAACGACAACGCCCAGGGTGAGTACTACCTGACCGATATCTTCGCCATGGCCCATGCCGAGGGCTGCGATATCAATACCGTGCACCCGGCCAGCACCGCTGAGGTGGAAGGGGCCAACGACCGGCTGCAGCTGGCCGGCCTGGAGCGGGCCTACCAGCGGATGCAGGCCGAGCGGCTGATGCGCGAAGGGGTAACCCTGCTGGATCCGGCCCGCTTCGATCTGCGCGGCGAGCTGAGCGTGGGCGAAGAGGTGGTGATCGACGTCAACGTCATCATCGAAGGCGAGGTACGGCTGGGCAACCGGGTGCGTATCGGCGCCGGCGCCATCCTTAAAAACTGCGTGATCGGGGACGACGCCGAAGTGAAGCCTTACTCCCTTATCGAGGGTGCCGAACTGGGCCAGGCCAGCAGCGCCGGCCCTTTTGCCCGGCTGCGCCCCGGCGCCGTGCTGGCGGAAGATGCCCACGTGGGCAACTTTGTGGAAATGAAAAAGGCCCGGCTGGGCAAGGGCTCCAAGGCCGGCCATCTGAGTTACCTGGGCGATGCACAGGTAGGCGATAAGGTGAACATCGGCGCCGGCACCATCACCTGCAACTATGACGGCGTAAACAAGTTCCAGACGGTGATCGAGGACGGCGTTTTCGTCGGCTCCGATACCCAGCTGGTGGCCCCGGTGCGCATCGGCAAAAACGCCACCCTGGGCGCCGGCTCCACTATCACCAAGGACGTGGCCGAGGCCGAGTTGGTGATCACGCGGGTGCCCCAGCGCCATATCAAAAACTGGCCCAGACCGGTTAAAAAATAGCTATAAGCTTTAAGCTTGAAGAGAGACGGCGCGGCTGCGATTTCACAGCCGCGTTTTTTTATTTCCTCGGCGCTTCATAGCATTAACTCTGCTCCGTATTCTTCCAGCTTTAGTTCTTGATCGTTTATCTTTTGATCTGCTAGCATTCGGTTTCGATTCGAAACTTAGTGCGACCATGTCGAAACGCAATACCCAACAGCGCCGTCATATCATCGTCTCCCTGCTCAACGAGCGGGGCGAACTGACGGTGGACGAGCTGGCCCGCCGCTTCGAGACCTCGGAAGTGACCATCCGCAAGGATCTGGCTGCCCTGGAGAAGAACGGCCTCTTGCTGCGCCGCTACGGCGGCGCCGTGCCGGTGCCCAGCGAAATGGTGGCTGAGCACGGCGGCGAGCCGGTTTCGAAACGAAAGCAGGCCATCGCCCGGGCGGCGGCGGCGCGCATCCGCGATCACAACCGCATCATCATCGACAGCGGCAGCACCACGGCGGCGCTGCTCGGCGAACTCGGCAGCAAGCACGGCCTGGTGGTGATGACCAATTCGCTCAATATCGCCAATGCCCTGCGCGAACTGGAGCCGGAGCCGACCCTGCTGATGACCGGCGGCACCTGGGATGCATCATCCGAGTCGTTTCAGGGCCAGGTAGCGGAGCAGGTACTGCGCTCCTATGACTTCGATCAGCTGTTTATCGGCGCCGACGGCATCGACATCCAGCGCGGTACCACCACCTTCAACGAACTGACCGGCCTGTCGCGGGTGATGGCGGAAGTGGCCCGGGAGGTGGTGGTGATGGTGGAGTCGGACAAGATAGGCCGCAAGATCCCCAACCTGGAGCTGCCCTGGACGGCCATCCACACCCTGATCACCGACGGCGGCCTGTTGGCCGCCGCCCGAGAACAACTTGAACAGAAGGGCATTAACCTGGTTATTGCCCCCGAACACTGAGGATTTGACTATGTGCGGAATTGTAGGGGCGGTTGCCCAGCGGGACGTGGCGGAAATACTGGTGGAAGGCCTGCGCCGCCTGGAATACCGGGGGTATGACTCGGCCGGGGTGGCGGTGATCGACAACGAGGGCAAACTCGGCCGGATGCGGCGCCTCGGCAAGGTGCAGGCCCTGGCCGATGCCCTGAATGAGCAGCCGCTGGCCGGCGGCACCGGCATCGCCCATACCCGCTGGGCCACCCACGGCGAGCCCTCGGAACGCAACGCCCATCCCCATGTGTCCGGCGATATCACAGTGGTGCACAACGGCATCATCGAAAACCACGAGGAGCTGCGCGTCGAATTGCAGGCCAAGGGCTACGAGTTCGTGTCCGACACCGACACCGAAGTGATTGCTCACCTGGTGCACTGGCACCGCCAGCACTGCGACTCCCTGCTGGCGGCGCTACAGGCCACGGTAAAGGAATTGCGCGGGGCCTACGGTACCGTGCTGATGGACACCAGGGATCCCTCCCGGCTGGTGGTGGCCCGCTCCGGCTCGCCCCTGGTAATCGGCCTGGGCCTGGGCGAGAACTTTATCGCCTCGGATCAGCTGGCGCTGCTGCCGGTGACCCGCCGCTTCCTGTTCCTGGAGGAAGGGGACGTGGCCGAGGTGACCCGCCGCGATATCCGCATCTTCGATGTGAACGGCGCGCCGGTGGTGCGCGACGAGCTGGAGTCCGACGTATCCCACGATGCGGGCGACAAGGGCGAATACCGCCACTACATGCTCAAGGAAATCTTTGAGCAGCCCAAGGCCATCACCGACACCCTGGAAGGGCGCATTGCCGACAATCATGTGGTGGTGGAGTCCTTCGGCAACGGTGCCCGCGCCATTTTTGAACGGGTGGAGCATATTCAGCTGATTGCTTGCGGCACCTCCTACCACTCCGGCATGGTCGCCAAATACTGGTTCGAGGCCCTGGCCGGGGTGTCCTGCGATATCGAGATCGCCTCCGAGTTCCGCTACCGCAAGTCGGTGGTGCGGCCCAACAGCCTGCTGATCACTCTGTCCCAGAGCGGTGAAACCGCCGATACCCTGGCGGCGCTGCGCCTGGCCAAGGCCTCCGGCTTTATGAGTAGCCTGGCCATCTGCAACGTGCCCGGTTCTTCCCTGGTGCGTGAGTCCGATCTGGCGTTCATGACCCGGGCTGGCGCCGAAATCGGCGTGGCTTCCACCAAGGCCTTCACCACCCAGCTGGCCGGCCTGCTGATGCTGGTGGCCGCCATCGGCCGCTGCCGCGGCAACATGGATGCCGACACCGAAGCCCGGCTGGTGCAGGCGCTGCGCAGCCTGCCGGCCCATATCGGCGAGACCCTGGCGCTGGCCAGGGACATCGAAGCCCTGGCGGAAGAGTTTGCCGACAAGCACCACAGCCTGTTCCTCGGCCGCGGTGATCAGTACCCCATCGCCATGGAAGGGGCGCTCAAGCTCAAGGAAATCTCCTATATCCATGCCGAAGCCTATGCCGCCGGCGAGCTCAAGCACGGCCCGCTGGCGCTGATCGACGCCGACATGCCGATCATAGTAGTGGCGCCCAACAACGATCTGCTGGAAAAGCTCAAGTCCAACGTGGAAGAAGTCCGCGCCCGGGGCGGCATCCTCTATGTGTTCGCCGACAAGGAAGCGGGCTTCAAGGGCGACGCCACCATGAAGGTGATGCCGCTCAACCACGTGGATGAGCTGATCGCACCCATCGTCTACACGGTGCCGCTGCAACTGCTGTCCTACCATGTGGCCCTGATCAAGGGCACCGACGTCGACCAGCCCCGCAACCTGGCAAAATCGGTCACGGTTGAATAAGAAAGACGGTAGGGTAGATAAAAACATGCCGGGGCTTGCCCCGGCATGTTGTTTTCGGCATGGCTCTTACTTCAGATCGAAACGATCCGCGTTCATCACCTTGGTCCAGGCGCTGACGAAGTCCTTGACGAATTTCTCCTTGGCGTCGTCCTGGGCATAGACCTCGGCGTAGGAGCGCAGTATCGAGTTGGAGCCGAACACCAGATCAACCCGGGTGGCGGTCCATTTCACCTTGCCGGACTTGCGTTCGACGATGTCGTACAGGTTGGTGCCGGCCGGCTTCCAGCTGTAGGCCATGTCGGTGAGGTTGACGAAGAAGTCGTTGCTCAGTACGCCGACCCTGTCGGTAAAGACCCCATGCCGGCTGCCGCCATGGTTGGCGCCCAACACCCGCATGCCGCCCACCAGCACTGTCATTTCCGGTGCTGTCAGACCCATCAGCTGGGTGCGATCCAGCATCATTTCTTCCGGCGTGACCACATAGTCCTTTTTCAGCCAGTTGCGGTAACCGTCGTGTAGCGGCTCGAGTACCTCGAAGGACTCCACGTCGGTCATTTCCTGACTGGCATCGCCCCGGCCCGGCGCAAACGGAACCGTGATATTGACCCCCGCATCCTTGGCGGCTTTTTCTACCGCAGCTGTACCGCCCAGCACGATGAGGTCGGCCATACTGACGTTCTTGGCAAGGCCGGCCTGGATATTTTCCAGTACCCTCAGGACGTTTTGCAGCCGTTTGGGTTCGTTGCCTTCCCAATCCTTTTGCGGTGCCAGGCGGATGCGTGCGCCGTTGGCGCCGCCCCGATAGTCGGAGCCGCGGAAAGTGCGGGCGCTGTCCCAGGCGGTGGCAACCAATTCGCCGATGCTAAGGCCGCTGACCAGGATCTTTGCCTTGATATCGGCAATGTCGGTGTCGCTCAGGCGGTAGTCGACGGTGGGCACGGGATCCTGCCAGATTAGGTCCTCGGCGGGAACATCCGGACCCAGGTAACGGCTCTTGGGTCCCAGGTCCCTGTGAGTCAGCTTGAACCAGGCCCGGGCGAACACATCATCGAAATAAGCGGGGTCCTGCTGGAAACGCTCGGAGATTTTGCGGTACTCAGGATCAACCTTGAGTGCCATGTCGGCGTCGGTCATCATCGGCATGCAGCGGATGGCAGGATCTTCCACATCTACCGGCTTGTCCTCTTCCTTGATGTTCACCGGCTCATACTGCCAGGCTCCGGCAGGGCTTTTGGTCAACTGCCACTCATGGTTCAGCAGCATGTCGAAATAGCCGTAATCCCAGCGGGTAGGATGCGTGGTCCAGGCTCCTTCGATACCGCTGGTGACGGTATCTCGGCCGATGCCGCGGGTTTGATGGTTCATCCACCCCAACCCCTGTTCTTCCAGGCCGGCGGCCTCAGGCTCGGGGCCAAGGTTAGCGGCGCTGCCGTTGCCATGAGCCTTGCCGACGGTGTGGCCGCCGGCGGTCAGCGCCACGGTTTCTTCATCATTCATTGCCATGCGGGCAAAGGTCACTCTCATATCCTGGGCGGTTTTCAGCGGATCTGGCTGACCGTCAACACCTTCCGGGTTGACATAGATCAGCCCCATCATTACTGCTGCCAGCGGGTTTTCCAGATCGCGCTGGCCGGAGTAGCGGCTGCCTTCACTGCCCGATTTGGCCAGCCACTCTTTCTCTGATCCCCAGTAGGTGTCCTTTTCCGGGTGCCAGATATCTTCGCGGCCGCCGGCGAAACCGAAGGTTTTAAAGCCCATCGATTCATAGGCCATGTTACCGGCCAGTATCATCAGATCGGCCCAGGACAGACGGTTGCCGTATTTTTTCTTGATCGGCCAGAGCAGGCGCCGTGCCTTGTCCAGGTTGCCGTTATCGGGCCAGGAGCTGATGGGCGCAAAACGCTGATTGCCGGTATTGGCGCCACCCCGGCCATCGGCGATGCGATAGGTCCCGGCCGAGTGCCAGGCCATGCGGATCATCAGGCCGCCGTAGTGGCCCCAGTCCGCCGGCCACCAGTCCTGGCTGTTGGTCATCAGATTCTTGAGGTCCTGCTTGACCGCGTTCAGGTCCAGCTTTTGGAATTCTTCGGCGTAGTTGAAATCTTCGCCCAGAGGGTTGGTCTTGGCATCGTGCTGATGCAGGATGTCGAGATTCAGTGCCTTGGGCCACCAGTCCATGATGGCGGTGCCGGTGGTGGTATTTCCGCCATGCATAACGGGGCACTTGCCGGAAGGTGTGTTGCTGTGTTGACTCATCTTGAACGTCCCTTATCGCGTTGGTGTGGTAACAAAGAGTCGTCGCCGGCCCGGGCGGGCCCTTGGTTTGTCTTGCTTATTCAGAGAATAGACCATGCTGCAGGTACGCAATTTGCTAAATTAGCAACCCCAATCTACCCAGATGGAGGTAAAGATACCAAGGGTTTCGTTTGAGTTGCTTAAATACTGAGATCTGTGTCAGGTGTATCGGAGTGCGGGCCCCTGCTCGGGATTCCATACACAGGCAGTGGTAAAGCCGTCAACGTTCTGCTACCTTTTTTGCCTGTTTAGTATTTTGTGACACTTTTTCTCTTACTCTGCTGCTATGGCGGTATCCCTCCCTTATCGGTAATACATAAAATGACAGTCCTAGAGCATGTGTTGGTGATAGCCCTGTTGGTGGCCATCAGCTCCTTTTTCTCCGTTTCCGAAATCGCCTTGGCGGCAGCACGCAAGATGAAGCTGAGGCTGATGGCCAGTGATGGCAACGCCAATGCCGAGAAGGTGCTGCTGCTGCAGGAGCAGCCAGGTAACTTTTTTACCGTAGTGCAGATCGGCCTCAACGCCGTCGCCATCCTTGGTGGTATTTTGGGTGAGGCAGCCTTTACGCCCTTTGCTCGCGAGGTGCTGGGGCTGTTTTTTGAGGGGGCCTGGGTCGACAAGACCGCCTTTGTGATGTCTTTCTTTATTGTGACTTCGTTGTTTATCCTGTTTGCCGATCTCATGCCCAAACGACTGGCGATGATAGCGCCCGAGCAGATAGCCGTTGCCGTGGTCCGTCCCATGGGCTTTTTTATTGTTGTGCTCAAACCCCTGGTGTGGTTTTTCAATGGCCTGGCCAACCTCTTCTTCCGCCTGTTCCGGGTGCCGACCATGCGTCAGGACGAGATCACACCGGAAGACATCATTGCCATGATGGATGCTGGCGCCCAGGCTGGGGTATTGCAGGAGCAGGAGCACCATCTGATCGAAAATGTGTTCGAGATGGAATCGCGCACCGTTACCTCCGCTATGACTGCGCGGGAGAGCCTGATTTATTTCAGCCTCAGTGAAACCCAGGACAGCATCAAGGGTAAAATTGCCGAGCATCCCCATGCCAAGTTCCTGGTGTGCGAGGACAGCCTGGACAGGGTCATCGGTTATGTGGACTCACGTGATATCCTAATGCAGGTACTGCACCAGCAGCCGATATCCCTGCAGAAGGAGGGCATCATCCGCACGCCCCTGATCATTCCTGATACCCTGTCCATGTATGAAGTGCTGGAACACTTTAAGAGCACGGGAGAAGACTTCGCCATCATCATGAACGAATATGCCCTGGTCGTGGGCATCATCACCCTCAAGGACGTGATGAGTATTGTCATGGGCGAACTGGTGCATTCCGAGGAAGAACAAATTGTGGCCCGGGACGACAGCTCCTGGTTGGTGGAAGGGCTGACACCACTGGCGGACGTGATGCGGGTGCTGGACATCGACGGCTTTCCCGATGATGAAAACTACGAAACCATCGCCGGTTTCATGATGTACATGTTGCGCAAGATCCCCAAACGCACCGATTTCGTTTTGCACGCCGGTTATAAATTCGAAGTGGTGGATATCGACAGCTATAAAATAGACCAGCTGTTGGTGACCCGGATAGGCCAGCCCGAGCCGGTTCCTGAGGAGAAAAGAGAACAAAATAGCCGTTCTGGTTGATTTTCGTTCGAATGATGCTAAAAGTGGGCTTTTTCACCAAAAAGCCCTTGCGCAAATCCGGCGGCTCCCTATAATGCGCCCTCACTGACACGGCACAACACGCCAACGTCAACAAGCAGTAAAAACTTCGGTTTAACCGCTTGACGAACACCAAGGATTGCGTAGAATACGCAGCCCTGACCCGATAACGGTCAACGCTCTTTAACAATCTATCAAGCAAACTGTGTGGGCACTCGCAGTCGATTGGGAAACAAAAAATACTGTTT
>NZ_PXYH01000012.1 GCF_003012795.1 Zobellella taiwanensis | reverse complement strand
GAAGGTCAAAACCGGCATCACTGTCCCCGAGTTCGGGGTAAGTTAATGGCATGAGCCGTATACGTGGCCCGTATGTACGGTTCTGTGAGAGGGATGAGGCGGTAACGCCTCACCCTACTCGATATTTTACACCATGGGCTCAGGCCACGGCGGCGGGCAGTTCCACCTGCTCCCTGACCTTGTCGACGATATAGCCGCCGATGGGAATAGCGGAGGTGGCCGCCGGGGAAGGGGCGTTACAGACGTTGATGGTACGCTTGGTGTTGACGAACAGGAAATCGTCCACCAGCCGGCCATCCTTCGACACCGCCTGGGCACGGATCCCGGCGGGATAGGGCGTCATGTCCTCTACCTTCAGGCTGGGACAGTATTTGCGCACCAGCTCCAGATAACCGGCCTTGTTGAGCGAATTCTTCATTTCCATCAGGCCCGGCTTCAGGTTTTTCATCAATACCTTGAGGATGCCCGGGTAGGTGAACATTTCCAGGGTATCCTTCAGCGAGATATCACTCTTGTTGTAGCCCTCCCGCTTGAACGCCAAGACCGCGTTGGGGCCCACGGTGACGGTGCCGTCGATCATCCGGGTTAAATGCACGCCGAGAAAGGGCATGTTCGGATCCGGGATGGGGTAGATCAGGTGGTTGACTATCTGGTTGTGCTCGGGCTTGAGCAGGTAGTACTCGCCGCGGAAGGGGCAGATCTTGAATTCGGGCTCAATGCCCAGCATGCGTACCACCCGATCGGCCATCAGGCCGGAGCAGGATACCAGGTATTTACCCTGGACTTCGCCCTGGCTGGTCTGTACCACCACCTGGCTGGTCTCTTCCTTAAGCCCTGTCACTTCGGTGTTATAGCGGATTTCTCCACCCAGGCGCTCGAATTCCCGGCCCATGGCCGCGGTCACCTGGGTATAGCTGACAATACCGCTGGAGGGCACGAAAATGCCGCCCATACCGGTGATATTGGGCTCGCGCTCCTTCAGCTCGGCGGCGCTCAACCAATGGCGTTCCAGGCCATTGGCCTCGCTCCTGTCCCACAGGGCCTTCATCCGATCCATTTCCAGCTCGTTGGTCGCGACCAGCAGCTTGCCGCACTCGTCGAAGGGGATGTCGTGCTCGCGGCAGAAGTCCTTGGTGGCACGGTTGCCTTCCAGGCAGAACTTGGCCTTGAGGATGCCCGGGGTGTAGTAGACGCCGGCGTGGATTACGCCGCTGTTGTGGCCGGTCTGGTGCCGTGCCGGGCCCGACTCCTTCTCCAGCAGCAGCATGCTGCTGTCGGGGTAGGTCTTTTTCAGTTGCCAAGCGGTCGACATGCCCACGATGCCGCCGCCGATGATGATGAAATCAAACACTGCTCTGTCCACCTGTAGTTAGAGAGGCAAAAGCCGGAGACGGGCCCCGGCGTAAGTTGCCTTGTTAGTGCACCAAGGTGCCGCCATGGCCGGCACCTTGTCAATCTTGTCAGCCCTGTCTCGGGTTCTTCAGGGTCTTGGCATGGGTGAAGTAACCGCGCTGGCGCATCAGCTCCCGGCGCAGGCCCTCGTGGGCAATGAACTTGTCGCGACCGTGCAGCCAGAAATGGTTGTTGATCAGCAGGAAGGAGCCGGTGGGTACCCGCACCGACAGCTGTTTGGTGCTGGTCTCAATGGCGTCGGACAGTTCCGCCAGCCAGACGCCCTCTTCGTAGTTCTTGGGCTGCACGAACTGGTCGATGTAGGCCATGATGGGCTGGCCGCTGCGATCGGTGTCGAACACGGCGTGATAGACGTCCTTGGTGGTGTTCTTGCTGGGCGGTGCGGCCCAGCGCATCACCCGGCGGGCCATGGGATCGGCGTAGAAGCGCTCCAGGTGTTCCCAGTCGTCCAGGTGCAGCAGCAGGGAGTTGCCGCCTTCCATGTTTTGCTCGTCGATTTTCAGCATCAGCACATAGTCAGTGTCCTGCTCGACGAAGGTACCGTCGTTGTGCAGCTCCATCACCCGGTGGGCCTGGCGCAGGTAGCTGTCGGAGTTGTCCTGGTTCTGCACCACAAAGCGGGCGTAATACTGGCCGCTCATGGCGTCGAAGTTGGAGCGGCCAAACAGGTGGGCCACGGCGGTGGTGAACTTGACCATGTCTTCCGCCTGCTCCACCTGGTTCAGGCCTTCCGGGGTGATCAGCAGGGCGCCGGTGTTGCGGTCGACCAGGGTGTTGATCAGCAGCGGCTGCAGCGCCTGGCCGCACAGATCGTTGAGGACCTGGGCCACGCGAAAACGCAGGAAGGACTTGTATTCCAGCGCCTGGATCGGCCATTCGGCGGTGGCGTCGAGGAAGGACTTGACGGTTTTCTCGTCGAAGCGAAGCTCCAGCAGGCGGTCGGACTGGGCAGACGGCGCCAGGCTGAAGCCCTGGTATTTGTGGTTGACGAAGTCGGCGGTGGCAACGTTGGACATGATGGCTTCCTTTTTATCTCACGTGTGGGTGTCAGAGCGAGTTAATGTCGCTGTATCTATAAAATGTCGACATTTTTGATTTTTGTCAATGAATGGTGCTGATTTTATGATCTCCGTAGCAATTTCGTTATAATCGGCCCACTACATCGATGCAGGAACCGAGCATGAGCAACCCAGAGGCGCCACGCGAGAACCTGGCGCGCACCGCCTACCAGCAATTGAAAGAGGACATCATCCAAAGCCACTTCGGCCCGGGCGAAAAGCTGCTGATGAGCACCCTCAAAAGTCGTTATGGCCTGGGCGTGAGTCCCCTGCGGGAAGCCTTGTCCCAGTTGGTGTCGGAGCGGCTGGTCACCGCCGAGAGCCAGCGCGGCTTCCGGGTCAGCCCCATGTCGGTGGCCGAGCTGAAAGACATCTACGATGCCCGGGCCCAACTGGAAGGCCTGATTGTGGAGCTGGCCATGGCCCGGGGGGACGATCTGTGGGAGGCAGGGGTGGTGGCGGCCCATCATGCCCTGGCCAAGGTGACCCACCTGGACTCGGTGGAAGATCAACTGAACCAGTGGGATGCCCGCCACCAGGCGTTTCACCGGGCGGTGGCTGCCGGCTGTCGTTCACCCCAGTTGCTGGTGGTGCGTCAGACACTGATGGACCAGGCTGCCCGCTATCGCCATCTCTGGCTGAAACGCACCGTATTCAGCGAGCAGGCGCTGGCGGAAAAACAGCGGGAACACCAGGCCTTGCTTGACGCCATACTGGCCCGTAACCCCCAGGCTGCGGCCATGATGCGCGAGCATTTGCACAGCCCCATCTCCATCATCACCCAGGTGCTGGCCGAGCAGGGCGTACGCTGAGCCTTCCGGGATCGGGCGACCGATCCCGCCGCTGTTTTCTCCTTGTTGCCCGGTTTTGGTCATAACTCCCGCCGGCGGGAGTTCCTCTCTTCCATATGTGCTTTTAAGTGCTAACGACTTAGAGTTTGTCACTTTTTTCAAGGAACTCCTTGCCTGCGAAAGTTCAGACGTGTAAATATACAGCCATTCGGACGTCTAAACGTCTTTGTTGCCGATGAGGGCACGGAGAGAATCATGTTTTTGCCACGCAACCCGGGGTTTCCCCCTGTCGGCCATCGCCGACAATTGCAATGTGCTCTTGGGGTGGAGAAGGCTTTTCGGCGGCGAGCCGCTGTTGGGAAGAAATCCGCGCGGCCCGAGCCAGCATCAAGGCATGAATGAATCACGTTAATTATTAGTCATCAGGAGACAATCATGGGTTTTCACAGCGCGCGTCACGTCGAGGCGCTCAACCAGTCGCTGGCCGAACTGAACGGCGATATCAATGTATCTTTCGAGTTCTTTCCGCCCAACAGCGAGCAGATGGAGCAGACCCTGTGGCACTCCATCGAACGGTTGAAAACGCTGGCGCCCAAGTTTGTCTCCGTGACCTACGGCGCCAACTCCGGCACCCGGGATCGTACCCACAAGGTGATCAAGGACATCCAGGACAAGACCGGCCTGGTGGCGGCCCCGCACCTGACCTGCATCGATGCCAGCCGTGACGAGCTGCGCGCCATTGCCCGGGACTACTGGAACAGCGGTATCCGCAAGATAGTCGCACTGCGCGGCGACCTGCCCCAGGGCATGGAAAAGCCGGACATGTACGCCGCCGATCTGGTGGGCCTGCTGAAGGAGGAAGCCGACTTCGATATCTCGGTGGCGGCCTACCCCGAGGTGCACCCGGAGGCCAAGAGTGCCCAGGCCGATCTGCTCAACCTCAAGCGCAAGGTCGAGGCGGGTGCCAACCGGGCCATCACCCAGTTTTTCTTCGATGTTGAGTCCTACCTGAGGTTTCGCGATCGCTGCGTGACCATAGGTATCGACGTGGAAATCGTGCCGGGCATACTGCCGGTGTCCAACTACCAGACCCTGATCAAATTTGCCGGTTTCTCCAACGTCAAGATCCCGGGCTGGATGCACCAGCGCTTTCACGGGCTGGAGGACGATCAGAACACCCGTAACCTGGTAGGCGCCAGCATTGCCATCGATCAGGTCCGGGTGCTGAGCCAGGAAGGGGTGAAGGATTTTCATTTCTACACCCTGAATCGCTCCGAGCTGACCTACGCCATCTGCCATACCCTGGGTGTGCGGCCCCGGATCGCCGGCTGATCCTAACTCCATCAAAATAAAAAGCCCCCGCCGGCCCTGGCCGGAGGGGGCTTTTTGTTGGTTTTTTCGGGCTCAGCCGGCGGTGACCATCAGCGGTTCCGAAGCCCCCAGCAGGTAGATGGCGCCCATGCCGAGCAACCCGAGCACAACCAGGTAGTAGAGGGTCGGCAGTGCCGTTTTACGCAGTGTGGTGTCTTCCCGTCCCAGCAGGCCGACGGTGGCCGAGGCCGCCACCACATTATGGATGGCTACCATGTTGCCGGCGGCAGCGCCCACCGCCTGCAGCGCCACCATCATGGCGGTAGACAGCCCCAGGGCCTGAGCGGTTTCGAACTGGAACTGGGCCAGCATCAGGTTGGACACGGTGTTGGAGCCGGCGATAAAGGCCCCCAGGGCGCCGATCACCCCGCTCACGGCGGGGAAAAGGCCGCCCATCAGCTCGGCGGCAAAGTTGGCGGTCATTACCGGCATGCTGGCGATATCGGCGGCGTTAACTCCGGAATTGATGAAGATGCGTACCATGGGCACGGTAAACAGCAGCACGAAGCCGGCCCCGACCAGCGTTTTGCCGGACTCGCCGATGGCCTTGCCCAGGGGAGTGAGGGAGCGGGACTGGAGCAGGGCTGCAATCAGCGCCACCAGCAGCAGCAGGCCGCCGGGCAGGTAGAGCGGCTGGATGCCGGCACTCACGCCCGCCTCGCCGAGGATGTGGTTGAAGTTGAAGCTCAGGCTGTTGAGCCAGCCCTTGACGGTGTCATTGGTCCGGCTCAATACCAGCAGCGCAGGCAGCAGCACATAGGGGAACCAGGCCAGCGCCAGGCCCATGGGCCGTCCCTTGAGGTTGCCGGTGTCGATCTTGACCGAACCCAGCCATTCGGCGGGCCAGTCCTTTTCTTCCGGAAAATCCCTGTGGCTGGCGGGGATCAAAAACCCTTTGCGCGCCGCCGTCACCACTATCGCCAGTCCGATCAGTCCGCCGATCAGCGAGGGAAATTACGGGCCCAGCAACAGGCCGGTGAGGGCGTAGGGCAGGGTGAAGGCCAGGCCGGCAAACAGGGCGAAGGGCACTATGTCCAGTCCTTCTTTCCAGCTTTTATTGCGGCCGAAAAAGCGGGTCAGCATGACCGTCATCAGTACCGGCATCAGGGTGCCGGTAATGGCGTGGAGCACGGCGACATTGCCGGTAACCAGTTGCAGGTAGGCGGCCCAGTCGGAGCCGGCGCCGGCGCTGGCCAGGCCCGGCGCCATGGCCTGGGTGTCGAGACCACCGGTGACACCCACGACTATGGGGGTGCCGACGGCGCCAAAGGAAACCGGTGTGCTCTGGATCATCATGCCCATCAGCACCGCCGCCAGGGCGGGGAAACCGAGCGCCACCATCAAGGGGGCGGCCACCGCCGCCGGGGTGCCGAAGCCGGAAGCACCTTCGATGAAGGAGCCAAAACACCAGGCGACAATAATGGCCTGTACCCGGCGGTCGGGGGAAATGGCGGTAAAGCCATTGCGGATGGCGGCAATGGCACCGATATGCTTCAGGGTGTTGAGCAGCAAGATGGCGCCGAAAATGATCCACAACAGGGACAACGACATGACGATGCCCTGCAGACTGGAGGCAAGGATACGGGTAGCCGACATGTCCCACACGAACAGGGCGATGACGACGGTCAGCCCGAAGGCTAAGGGCATCGCCTTTTTGGCGGGCCACTGCAGCGCCAGCAGCAGGACGGCCGCCAGCAGTATCGGCGAGAACGCGAGCAAGGCTAACAGGGTGTTGGATATCATGCTTCAATTCCTTTTCAAGATGAGCGCCGGAGCGACGGCGGCGGCGGCCCATGGCCTTTATTACGGGCCGGATCCCTCTTCCCAGGTCGCCTGTACTATAGGCGGCAATGTGGCGGAAAACTCCGGTGGCGTGCACTGCCTCAAGTACGGACTCACCGTGCACAACCTGCTCAAGGTCGAAATCCTGACCGTCGAGGGGGAGCGGCTGATGCTGGGCAGCGACGGTCTGGACTGCCAGGGCCCGGATCTGCTGGCGCTGTTGACCGGCTCGGAAGGGCTGCTGGGGGTGGTCACCGAAGTCACGGTGAAGCTGCTGCCGTTGCCGGAGCGGGCCCAGGTGGTGATGGCCGGTTTCGACAGCGTCCAGCAGGCCGGTGATGCGGTGGGGGCGGTGATCGCCGAGGGCATCATTCCCGCCGGGCTGGAAATGATGGACCGCCACGCCATTGCTGCCGCCGAGGCCTTTGCCGGGGCCGGTTACCCGGTCGGGGCCGAGGCATTGCTGCTGTGCGAGCTGGACGGTACCGCGGAAGAAGTATGGGAGTATATCGAACAAGTGGAAACCATCTTTCGTGACCGGGGGGCTGTCTCGTTGCGGGTGTCCCAGAGCGAAGCGGAGCGCGCCTTGTTGTGGAAGGGGCGCAAGTCGGCCTTTCCCGCCGTGGGCCGGATTTCGCCCGACTACTACTGCATGGACGGCACCATTCCCCGCGGCCAGCTGGCCCATGTGCTGACCGAAATGCAACGGATGTCGGCGCACTACGGCCTGCAGGTGGCCAACGTCTTCCATGCCGGTGACGGCAATTTGCATCCGCTGATCCTGTTCGACGCCAATGTGCCCGGCGAATTCGAGAAAACCGAGGAGTTCGGCGGCAAGATCCTGGAACTGTGCGTGGCGGTGGGCGGTTGCATCACCGGCGAACACGGTGTCGGCATCGAAAAAATCCGCCAGATGGCGGTGCAGTTCAACGAACAGGAGCTGGCCCAGTTCCACGCCATCAAGGCGGCCTTCGATCCGCTCGGCACCCTCAATCCGGGCAAGGGCATCCCCCTGCTCAAGCACTGCCAGGAATACCGCTCGCTGGATCACAAGGAGGTGCACTGATGCAGGATTTGACCTCGCAACTGACCGAACGGGTGCGTCAGGCCCGGGCCGATGGCCACAGGCTGAACCTGGTGGGCGGCAACAGCAAGGCCTTTATGGGCCGCGCCGTCGAAGGTGAGCCGGTGGAACTGGCCGGCCACAGGGGCATTGTCAGTTACCAGCCGGTGGAGCTGGTGCTGACCGCCCGCGCCGGCACTCCGCTGGCCGAGATCGATGCGGCCCTGGCCGAACACGGCCAGATGTTGGCCTGCGAACCGCCGCTGTTCGATGGCCGGGCGACACTGGGGGGAACCCTGGCCTGCCACCTGTCGGGACCGGGCCGGCCCTGGTGTGGTTCCATCCGGGATCAGGTGCTGGGGCTCAAGCTTATCAATGGCCGGGGAGAGCTGCTGCGCTTCGGCGGCCAGGTGATGAAAAACGTGGCCGGCTACGACGTGTCCCGGCTGCAGGCCGGCGCCATGGGCACCCTGGGGATCATGACCGAGGTGAGCCTCAAGGTCATGCCCAGGCCCGCTCTCAGCCTCACCCTGGTGCGCGAGCTGGGTGCGGCTGAGGCCATCGCCGAGATGAACCGCCTGGCGGGGCAGCCCCGGCCACTCACCGCCGCCTGCTGGCTCGATAACCGGCTTTACCTGCGCCTGTCCGGCGCCGCCGGCGCGGTGCAGGGCACGGCCCGCCAGTGGCCGGGCGAGGTGCTGGAGCAAGGCGATGACTTCTGGCGTGACTTGCGTGAGCAGCGGCTTGCTTTCTTCGCCGGAGACGAGCCCCTGTGGCGTTTTTCGGTGCGATCCACCGCCGCTCATGCCCTGCCCGAGGCGGCCTGGCTGCTGGACTGGGGTGGCAGCCAGCGTTGGCTCAGGGGCGATTTCGATCAGGCCGGGCTGGAAGCCCTGGCCGAGGTGGCGGGCGGCCAGGTGGCCCTTTACCGGGGCGGTGACCGCAGCGGCGAGGTGCTGCACCGGCTGCCGGCCCCCATGCAGGCCCTACAGCGCCGGCTCAAGGCGGCGCTGGATCCGGACGGCCTGTTTAATCCGGGCCGGCTTTACCGCTGGCTGTAAAGGACGACATCATGCGAACCCACATTCATGTGAAATATCAAAACCACCCCGAGATCCAGGAAGCCGAGTCGATTCTGCGCAGCTGCGTACACTGCGGCTTCTGTACCGCCACCTGCCCCACCTATCAGGAACTGGGGGATGAGCGGGACGGCCCGCGCGGGCGCATTTACCTGATCAAGCAACTGCTGGAAAGCGGGGAGGTCAGCGACAAGTCCCGCACCCACCTGGACCGTTGCCTGAGCTGTCGCAGCTGCGAAACCACCTGTCCCTCCGGGGTGCAATACGGCCGCCTGGCCGAGATTGGTCGCGGCATGGTGGAAGAGCAGCTGGCAAGACCCGCCGGGCAACGGCTGCTGCGCTGGCTGCTGCGCAAGGTGCTGCCTTATCCGTCCCGGTTCGGCGCGCTGTTGGCCCTGGGCCGGTTCGCCCGGCCATTGTTGCCGGCGTCCCTGGCGACCAAGGTGCCGCCTTCCCGGTCCGTCCGGTCCTGGCCGGCGCGGCGCCACCGGCGCACCATGCTGGTGCTGGCCGGTTGCGCCCAGGCCAGCGCCACCCCCAATACCAATGTGGCCGCGGCGCGGGTGCTGGACCGGCTCGGCATCAGCCTGTTCGCCGCGCCCGAGGCCGGCTGTTGCGGCGCGGTCAGCTACCACCTGTCCGCCCATGAGGAAGGGCTGGGGTTTATGCGGCGCAATATCGATGCCTGGTGGCCCCATATCGAGGCCGGGGCCGAGGCCATAGTGATCAGCGCCTCCGGTTGCGGCGCCATGGTGCGGGAATACGGCGACAAGCTCAGGGAAGACCCCGCCTATGCCCACAAGGCGAAGCGGGTGAGCGAACTGGCACGGGATCTGAGCGAGGTGCTGGAGGGGGAAGATCTGTCCCTGCTGGATCTGGCCGGCCGGGGCCGCAAGACGGCGGTGCATTGCCCCTGCACCCTGCAGCATGCACTCAAGCTGGGCGGGCGGGTCGAAACGATACTGCTAAACGCCGGTGTGGAACTGACGCCGGTCAGGGACGGCCACCTGTGCTGTGGTTCGGCGGGCACCTACTCGGTGTTGCAACCCGAACTCAGCCAGCGGTTGCTGACCAACAAACTGGCGGTGCTGACCGAAGGAAACCCGGAGCAGATCGTCACCGCCAACGTTGGCTGCCAGCTGCACCTGGCCAGTCGGGCTGAGGTGCCGGTGAAGCACTGGATAGAGCTGCTTGAGCCCGAGGACTGAGCCCGGAGCTGGGCTCAGCCGCCCCGGAACCTCAGCAGCCGCAGGGCGTTGAGGGTGACCAGGGCGGTGGCGCCGGTATCGGCCAGCACCGCCAGCCAGAGTCCGGTGAGACCGGTCAGGCTGGTGACCAGGAAGATGGCCTTGAGCCCCAGCGCCAGGGTGACGTTCTGGCGGATGTTGGCGTGGGTGGCGCGGGACAGGCGGATGGCGTCCGCCAGCCCGGTCAGCCGGTTGTGGCTGAGGGCGACGTCGGCGTTGTCCAGCGCCACGTCGGTGCCCTGGCCCATGGCGATGCCCACGCTGGCCCGGCGCAGGGCCGGCGCGTCGTTGATGCCGTCTCCCACCATGGCGAGGCTGTGGGTCCGGCCGAGCCGCTCCACTTCCGCCAGCTTGTCCTCGGGCCTGAGCCCGGCCCGGTAGCCGATACCGAGCTGGCCGGCGATGCGCGCCGCCGCCTGGTCGTGATCCCCGGTCAGCATCAGGCAGTCGATATTCAGGGCCTTGAGGGTGGCGATGCCGTCTTCGGCATCGTCCCGCAGCCGGTCGTTCAGGGCGAACAGGGCCAGCACGCTTTGTCCCAGCGCCAGTACCACCAGGGTATGGCCGCCGGCTCGCAGCCGCGCCAGATCCCGGTGCTGTTCCTGGGTAAGCCAGGCGTCCGGCAGGTGGGCGGGGCTGCACAGCAGCATCGCCTGGCCTTGCCAGCGGCCTTCCATGCCGGCCCCGGCCAGGGTGCGTTTGTCGTCGACGCTGGCGGGCGCCAGTCCCCGCTCTTCGGCGGCGGCCACCAAGGCCCTGGCCAGAGGATGGTGGGAGCCCGCCTCCAGGCCGGCGGCCAGGGCCAGGGCCTGGCGGTGTTCCGCGGGCGGATAGGCCTTCAGTTCGCTCAGGGCCGGCCTGCCCTGGGTCAGGGTGCCGGTCTTGTCGAAAGCCAGGGTATCAATCCGGCCGAGTTGCTCCAGGGCGGCGCCGCCCTTGATCAGCACCCCCAGCCGGGTGGCGGCGGCCAGGGCCGAGGTGACCGCCGCCGGTGTGCTGATCACCAGGGCGCAGGGGCAGCCGATCAGCAGCAGCGCCAGGCCCCGGTAGATCCAGGTCTGCCAGTCGGCGCCAAACGCCAGGGGCGGCAGCAGTATCACCAGCAGGGCGGCCAGCATCATGGCCGGGGTATACCAGCGGCTGAAACGCTCGATAAAGCGGGCGATGGGCGCCCGGTTGGCGTCGGCCTGCTCCATCAGGTGCAGGATGCGATCCACGGTGTTGTCGCCCGGTTCGGAGGTCACCCGCAATTGCACCGGCACGTCCACCACCAGGCTGCCGGCGGCCAGCCGTTCGCCCTCCTTGCGCTCCACCGGCAGCGACTCGCCGGTGACGGCGCTCTCGTCGAAGGCGGCGAGCGGGGTCAGCAGCTCGCCGTCCGCCGGCAGCCGCCCGCCCGGGTGCACCTCGATGCGATCCCCCGGCACCAGTTCGGCGGCACCCACTTCCACCGGGCCATCGGCGGTGAGCCGCCGGGCCTGTTCCGGCACCAGGGCCATCAGCGCCTTGACGCCCTTGCGGGCCCGGCTGGCGGCCAGGCTTTCCAGCTTTTCTCCCACCATAAACAGCAGCAGCACCATGGCCGCTTCGGCGGTCTCGCCGAGGAAGAGGGCGCCGGTGGCGGCCACCGTCATCAGGGTCTCGATGGAGAAGGGGGAGCCGCTGCGGGCCAGGCGCCAGGCCTGGCGGGCGATGGGCACCAGCCCCCAGAGGGTGGCCAGGGTAAAGAGCGCCTGGCCCAGGGGGGGAGACAACAGGCCGGACAGGGCCGCGGCCAGCATCAGCGCCAGCAGGGTCAGGATGTCCAGCTGGCTGCGCCACCAGGGCGTCGGGGCCGGGAGGGGGGCGCGGGGCGCCGTCAGGGGGGTAAAGCCGGCGGCGATGATGGCCTGCTCCACCTCGGCGGGGTTGCCCGGCGGAGCGAGCCGCACCAGCAGGCGCTCGGTGGCAAAGCGCACCTCGGCGCTCTGTACCCCGGGCAGGCGGCGCACCGCGGTTTCAATCTTGGCGGCGCAGCTGGGGCAGTCCATGCCGGCGATGCGCCAGTGGTGGCGACTGCCCCGCCTGTCGTCCTCCTCGTCGGATGGCGGTCCGTCCGGCCCTTGTGCCGTCTCGGCGGCGGTCGGGACCGCGCCGCAGGGGGCCGGTTCGCTACGGGGGGCGCAGCCCGCATGGTGGCGATGTCCGGCGGCATGTTCCTTGGAATGATGGTGGTGACAGCAGTGTCCCATGGTGATCTCCTGATGGTGGCGCAGTTGTCGTCATACCATTCGTTGCCGGAGGGGCTGGCTGCTGCCTAAACCAACCGTCGATGGCATGGACGCCATCGCCGAGCATACAGGGCGACACTTTTTGCTGCGTGTTAGTGTGGCGGCAGTCAGGCTTGCTCGCACCCAACTGATGGTATTGGACTCTACCCGGAGTTTAGACCCTGGAGTCACCTCCAGAGTCAATAGTCGGCAGTACGGTGCGGGCATGCTCGATCAGCCGGCGCGACAGCAGCTTGTGCACTCCCCGTTCCAGCAGCCAGCGGTGCCAGTACAGGGGCTGGATCAGGTGGCCTTGGGGATGCAATTCGATCAACCGGCCTGCCGCCAGATCCTCGCTGATCATCAGCCGGGGGATCAGGCAGTAGGCGGCACCGGCCCGGGCGATGGCCACGAAGGCCTCGGAAGAGCGCACCGCGTGGCAGGGGTAACTGCCGGGGGGCAGGCCGAAGTGGCGCGTTATGTAGCGCTCGTGCATGTCGTCCCTCTGGTCGAAGGCCACCGCCGGCGCCCGGCGCAGGGTGTCCTGGGTCAGGCCGTCGGCAAAGTAGCGCGCCCGGAAGCCGGGGGTGGCCACCAGCAGGTAGTCCATCTGGCCCAGGGGATCGCAGCGGCAGCCGGGCAGGGGCTCGGCGTTGATGCTGATGGCGCCGAAGGCCTCGCCGTTCCTGAGCCGGTCCAGGGTGCGGGACTCGTCCTCGATCAGCAGGTTGAGCTCGATGGGGTGGCTGTGCAGCAGCGGGGTGAGCGCCGGGATCAGCCAGGTGGCCAGGCTGTCGGCGTTGGTGGCGATGGTCACGCCCAGGGGTTTTTGCGGCGCGTCCGGCAGCAGATCCGCCATCACGGCGCTTTCCAGTTGGCTGACCTGACGGTAGTGGGCCAGCAGCCGCTGGCCCGCTTCGGTAGGGCGGGGCGGCTGGCCGCGCACCAGCAGGGGCTGGGCCAGGCGCTGCTCCAGCTGCTTGATGCGCTGGGACACCGCCGACTGGGTCAGGTGCAGCTGGCGCGCGGCACCCTCGAAGCTTTGTTCGCTCACCACCTGGTCGAGGGCGGCCAGCAGCTTATAGTCCAGTTCGTTCATTAAAATTTCTTATTAACCTCAATTTTTATTAGTTTTACTTAATTCTAGGGGCGCTCTAGTCTGGCCGCCAGTCGAGAAAGCGAAACGGAGCGAGATCATGTACTGGTTACCCTGGATACAAGGCTTCACCCTGGGGGCGGGGCTTATTATTCCCATCGGCGCGCAGAACGCCTTCGTGCTCAATCAGGGCATACGGCGCCAGCACCACCTGCTGGTGGCGGCCATCTGCGGCCTGTTCGACGTGCTGCTGATAACCCTGGGCGTGTTCGGCGGCGGTGCCGCCCTGCAGGCCCACGGCTTGCTGTACTGGGGCATCAGCCTGGCGGGCATGACCTTTTTGCTGCTCTACGGTGCCCATTGCTGGCGCCGGGTGTTCCGCCACGGGCAGGCGCTGGCGCTGGATGGCCGGGAACGGGGACTGAAGGCGGTGATTATCGGGGTGCTGGCGGTGACCCTGCTCAATCCCCAGGTCTATATCGAGACGGTGATGATACTGGGCTCGGTGGGCGGGGGCTTCGCCGAGGAGCACAAGTGGGCCTTTGCCCTGGGCTGCATCAGCGCCTCGCTGATCTGGTTCTTCACCCTGGCGCTGGCGGCGGCGCGGATGAGCACCTGGCTCGGCCGGCCTGTGGTGCAAAAGGTGATGGACGCCACCATCGGCACCCTGATGTGGCTGCTGGCCGGCAAGCTGGCGCTGGGGTTGATGGCATAAAAGGAGGCGCCGGAGCGCCTCCGCCGGATCAGTCCTCGAGGGCCTGGGCGAGATCTGCGATGATGTCGTCGATATGCTCTATGCCGATGGACAGCCGGATCATTTCCGGTTTGACCCCGGCCTGGGCCTGTTCGGCGGCGGTCATCTGGCGGTGGGTGGTGGAGGCCGGATGGCAGGCCAGGGACTTGGCGTCGCCGATGTTCACCAGCCGCTTGATAAGCCGGAGCGCATCGTAGAAGCGCACACCGGCGTCGTAACCGCCCTTCAGGCCAAATGACAGTATTGCGGAGGGCTTGCCCTTCATAAACTGCTGGGCGCGCTGGTAATCCGGGTGATCTTCCAGGCCGGCGTAGTTGACCCAGTCTACCGCCGGGTGGGCCTTGAGGTATTCGGCCACCTTGAAGGTGTTGTCCACATGGCGCTCCATGCGCAGGGACAGGGTCTCCAGCCCCTGCAGCAGCAGAAAGGCGTTGAGTGGTGCCAGGGCGCTGCCGGTGTTGCGCAGGGGCACGGTGCGGGCCCGGGCAATAAAGGCGGCGGGACCAAAGGCCTCGTTGTAGATCACACCGTGGTAGGCGGCCTCGGGGTTGCTGAACTGGGGAAAGCGTTCCTTGTGTTCGGCCCAGGGGAACTTGCCGCTGTCGACGATAATGCCGCCCAGGGAGTTGCCGTGGCCGCCGATGTACTTGGTGAGCGAGTGCACCACTATGTCGGCGCCAAACTCGATGGGCTTGCACAGCACCGGAGTGGCCACGGTGTTGTCCACCACCAGAGGTACGCCCTCGGCATGGGCCACGTCGGCCAGGCCTTTAATGTCGGCCACGTTGCCCGCCGGGTTGCCGATGCTCTCGCAGTATACCGCCTTGGTGTTGTCATCGATGAGTTTGGCGATGGCGGCGGGGCTGGCATCCTCGGCGAAGCGCACCTCGATGCCGAGGCTCGGCAGCATATGGGCGAACAGGGTGTAGGTGCCGCCGTAGAGCTGGGGGGTGGTGACGATGTTGTCGCCGTTTTTAGCCAGGGTGAGCAGGGCGTAGTGAATGGCGGCGCTGCCTGCCGACACCACCAGGCCGGCGATGCCGCCTTCCAGGGCCGCCACCCGTTGCTCCAGCACGTCGTTGGTGGGGTTCATGATGCGGGTATAGATGTTGCCCGGCACCTCCAGGTTGAACAGGTCGGCGCCGTGCTGGGCGCTGTCGAACTCGTAGGCCACGGTCTGGTAGA
Organism: Zobellella taiwanensis; assembly: GCF_003012795.1. Taxonomy (GTDB): domain Bacteria; phylum Pseudomonadota; class Gammaproteobacteria; order Enterobacterales; family Aeromonadaceae; genus Oceanimonas; species Oceanimonas taiwanensis. The sequence goes on along the minus strand of NZ_PXYH01000012.1, from coordinate 87,869 downwards.
TGGGAGTGGCCACTGCCTTGGTGGTGGGGTCCGTGCTGTAGCCGTGGTGGATGGCCATGGTTTCGTCTTTCATGAGGTCCTTTCCTTGTGCTCGGTTGAAGCCTCACTCTAGGAACTTTGTCATCCCCTGTAAAGCCGTCAGCGGGGCAGGGTGACCGTCACCAGCAGGCCGCCCCTGGGGTGGTTGGCCAGGCTCAGCTCGCCGCCGTGCTGGTGGATCAGGGTGCGCGCTATGGCCAGGCCCAGGCCGACGCTGCCGTCTTCCAGGTTGCGGGCGCTGTCCAGCCGGATGAAGGGCTTGAACACCTCTTCCAGTTGTTCTTCGGGGATGCCGGGGCCGAAGTCGCGGATGAGAATGCGCACCGCCTCCTTCTCGGCCAGCAGCCGCACTTCCACCTGGCCGCCGTACTTGACCCCGTTTTCCAGCAGGTTCTGCAGCGCCCGGCGCAGGGCGGTGGGCCGGCCCCGGTAGATGACGGCCTGCTGTTCCTCCAGACTGATACGGTGGCCGTTGTCCTGCAGGTCGTCGCACAGGCTTTCCAGCAGGCTCGGCAGATCCAGATCCCGCACCGGCTCGGCCAGGCCGTCCTCCCGGGCGAACTGCAGGGTGGCATTGAGCATCTGCTCCATCTGGCGCAGGCCGTCCTGCAGCTTTTGCTTGTCTTCCCCCTCGGGCAGGAACTCGCTGCGCAGGCGCAGGGTAGTGATGGGGGTGCGCAGATCGTGGGAAATGGCCGCCAGCATACGGGTGCGGTCGGACACGAAGCGATCCAGCCGGTCCTGCATGCGGTTGAAGGCGGACAGGGTTTCCCGGATCTCCCGGGGGCCGGTCTCGGCGACGGGCTCGGCCTTGTCGCCCCGGCCGAGCCGCTCGGCCTGGCGGGCCAGCTCCTTCAGCGGCCGGGTGGTGCGTTGCAACAGCCAGATCATCAGACCGGTGAGCAGGGCGGCGAGCAGCACCAGCGACAGCACCGCCTTGCCGGACCAGCCCGGCGTTTCCCGATCCAGCAGGGAAGTGAAGTTGAGCCAGCGACCGTCGGCCAGCTCGATGGCGCCATAGAGGCGGATGTCGGGCAGGGGGGGGCGGCGCAAAGGCCTGGGGTCGCGCTGCAGGTGCGGTGGCGGACGGCCGTGTTCGGTTTCGGCGCTGATGTGGATGGCCAGGTGTGGGGGATAGTCCAGCTTGCCGCGCACGATGCGCTCGAAGTTGCCGCGCCGTCCGTCCACCCGGGGGCGTTCCCGATCCAGGGTGAGCAGCAGGGTTTCGCTGCGGCTGGCGCGCAGGATTTCGTCATGCAGCTCGGGCGGCGACTCGTTGAGCAGACGGGTGACCGCAATCAGTCGCTGCAGGGTAAAGCGGCTGTTGACCAGGCCCAGGGTTTCCTCCCGTTCCAGGCGGTAGATTTGTACGCTGAACAGCTGCACCAGCACCAGGGCGAACAGGGCCACCAGTATCACCTGGCCGGTCAGGCTGCCCAGCCAGTAGCGCAACCGCTTACTCCCCATGGCTGACCTCGGCCACCAGCATGTAGCCGCCGCCCCAGATGGTTTTGATCAGGGCCGGGTTGCGGGAATCCGCTTCCAGTTTGCGCCGCAGCCGGCTGACCAGGGTGTCGATGGCCCGGTCGAAGGCCTGGGCCTCCCGGCCCCGCGCCATGTCCAGCAACTGATCCCGGCTCAGCACCCGGTTGGGGTGCTGGATAAAGACTCGCAGCAGGTCGAATTCGGCGGTGCTCAGGCTGATGGTTACCCCCTGGGCGTCGACCAGCTCCCGCCGGGCCAGGTCCAGCAGCCAGTCGTTGAAGCGGATTTTCTTGGGTTCGTCGGCCGGCCCGGCCTGGCCCGACTCCGGGTGGCGGCGCAGCACCGCCTTGATACGGGCCAGCAACTCGCGCGGGTTGAACGGCTTGGGCAGGTAGTCGTCGGCGCCCATTTCCAGGCCGACGATGCGGTCGGTATCCTCGCCCATGGCGGTGAGCATAATGATGGGCACATTGTTGCCCTGGCCGCGCAGCTCCCGGCACAGAGTCAGACCGTCGTCGCCGGGCAGCATCAGGTCGAGGATGACAAGGTCGGCGCTCTGGCGGCCGAGATACTGGCGCATTTCCCGCCCGTCCCGTACCCCGTGCACCTGGTAGCCGTGCTGCTCCAGAAAGCGCTTGAGCAGATCGCGGATTTCGCCGTGATCGTCCACCACCAGCAACTGCCTGCCCTTGTTCATGCTCACTCCTCCTGCCTTGACCGGCCCAGTATAAGCCCGCCCCGGGACGAAAGAATGTCAAAGTTTGTCAGCGGGCAACAAGGTCACATTTTGCTACAAAAAAGCCGGATCGCGACACAGTTTGCTGACAGCGGGCTGTTTTACTTGAACACGGCATCACGATACCCAAGAGGAGAACGACCATGAAAACCACACACAGCACCCTGTTGCTCGCCGCTACCCTGCTCGCCGCCCCGGCCCTGGCCGGCGCCGCCGAAACGACGCCGCAAGGTCAGCCTGGCTGGCACCAGGGACAGATGAAGGCAGACTGCGGCTCGCGGGGCATGAAGGAAGGCCGCCATGGCAAGTATCAGGGCCGGCACCAGATGGAGCGGATGATGGATCCGGCCCGGTTCGAGCAGCGACTGTCCGAGCGCCTGGAAAAGCTGGACAGCCCCGAACTCAAGGCTCAGTTTATCGCCAGCCACCAGGCGCGCCTGGCAGCCATGGAGCAGCAGATGCTGCTGCACAAGTTGATGGCGGAAAGCAAGGCCCAGGCCATCGAGGACGCGGAACTCAAGGCCGCCACCCTGGACAAGATCGCCGCCGACGGCAAGCTCAAGCAGCAGCGCCTCAGGCTGATGCAGGAAGCCCTGAACAAGCTGCAGGGGTGAGGCCTGCCGCCTCCTTTCCAACAGGCTCTCAGGGGGTGACGTCCCGGTCGATCGGCTGCTGCAATGAAATCAGGGTCTCGGTGGACTGGATCTCGTCGATGGGCTGCAGCCGGCTGATCAGCACGTGCTGCAGCTCGTCGATGGAGCGGGTCATCACCTTGATAAAGATGTTGTAGTGGCCGGTGGTGTAGTAGGCTTCCACCACCTCTTCCAGCTGTTCCAGCTTGGCCAGCGCCTGGGGATAGTCCCGGGCGCTTTTCAGGATGATGCCGATAAAGCAGCAAACGTCATAGCCCAGCTTCTTTGGATTTACCTGCACTCGGGTGCCTTCGATGATGCCCGCCTGTTTCATTTTCTCGACCCGCACGTGAATGGTGCCGGGGCTCACCTCGAAACGCTTGGCCAGCTCCGCATAGGGCACCCGGGCGTTGTCCATCAGGGCCATCAGTATGGATTTGTCCAGATTATCGATCCGGTAATGAAAGTCGCCTTTTTCCATTGAATTATGATTATCCTGCAAAAATGCCAAGCTTTTTTGACGAATGTAAAGTAAAGCCAGAGTTTTTTCCATCTATTGTTGAATTCGGCTTCCGGTTCCCTGATTATCCTGCAAAACCCAAACGCAAGCCCAGGTGGATGAGATGAAACAAGCCTATATTGAACGCCAACGCCAGATTCGTTTTGTGAAGGAGTATTTCTCCGGTCAACTGGCCCAGCAGCTCAATCTGCTGGAGGTGCAGGCGCCCATTCTCAGCCGCCTCGGCGACGGTATGCAGGACAACCTGTCCGGCTCCGAGAAGGCGGTGCAGGTCCGGGTCAAGGCCATTCCCGAAGCCACCTTCGAGGTGGTGCACTCCCTCGCCAAGTGGAAACGTCACACCCTGGCCCGTTTCGGCTTCGAGCCGGGCGAAGGTATCTACACCCATATGAAGGCGCTGCGCCCGGATGAGGATCGCCTGAGCCCCATCCACTCCGTCTATGTGGATCAGTGGGACTGGGAGCAGGTGATGAGCGAGCAGGATCGCCACGCCGACTTCCTGGTGGCCACCGTCAACCGTATTTATGCCGCCATCAAGCGTACCGAGCAGGCGGCCGCCGCCGAATTCGGCCTCACGCCCTTCCTGCCCGAGCGCATCCAGGTGGTGCATGCGGAAGAGCTGCTGGCCCGCTATCCTGGGCTGGACGCCAAGGGTCGCGAGCGGGCCGTGGCCCGGGAGCTGGGCGCCGTCTTCCTGGTGGGCATCGGCGGCAAGCTCAGCCACGGCGAGATCCACGACGTGCGCGCCCCGGACTACGACGACTGGTCCAGCCCGGGCAAGGATGGCCTTGCCGGCCTCAACGGCGATATCCTGGTGTGGAACCCGGTGCTGGAGGATGCCTTCGAGATCTCCTCCATGGGTATCCGGGTGGACCAGGAGGCCCTGCGCCGCCAGCTGGCGCTGACCGGCCACGAGGACAGGGCCGGGCAGGAATGGCACCAGGCCCTGCTGGCGGGCCAGCTGCCCCAGACCATCGGCGGCGGCATCGGCCAGTCGCGGCTGGCCATGCTGCTGCTGCAGCTCGGTCACATCGGCCAGGTGCAGTGCGGGGTCTGGCCAGCCAGCCTCGGCGAATCGGTCGAGGGCCTGCTCTGAGCCGGTATCCATCCAGCGGTTGGTAAACAAGAAGGGCGCCTCGGCGCCCTTTGGTTATTGCCTTGCTGCCGGCTCAGTAGGTGGCCAGGCAGGTCTTGAGCTGGTTGTTGAGAAAGCTCATCACCTGGTGGCGGGTAACCATGCCCACTACCTTTTTACCTTCCACCACGGGGTACAGCTTGGGCTTGGCGCCGCCCATGGTGCGGGCCAGTTCGAATACGTCGGTATCCGGGGCGACCGTCAGCGGCTCGGTGCGCATCAGGTCGCTCACCTTGGCGCGGCTGTCGCAATGGTAGTTGGCATTGATCAGGGTCGGGATGCAGTCCTGCTCCGACAGGAACCCGATGATGTGGCGCTGGGCGTCCACCACCGGCAGGCCACTCAGGCCGGATTCGAGCATCCGGTCCAGCGCTTCCGAAATCGACATGTCCACGTTCAGCAACGGCAGGCTGTGTCGCATGATTTGGTTAACTGTTGCCATGGCCATTCTCCTTAAGTCATTGATAAACCGAGTGTGGCATCCTTTGTGATGGTGATCCAATCGGTGTTGCCTGAATGATTGATAGCCTCCGCCCGGCCTGCTATGAGCATAGCGTATTTGTCGCCGGCCGGCGGTGCCCGACCAGTCCCCGGGCGCCGGCTGTATGGCAAAAGAGACAGTGCAACTCATTGTTTATACTTTTAATTTTCTCAAGGTCCGACAATGTGTTTCCCCCCTGTAACGATTGGCGGCGGTGGTGTTGAAAGCCAGGAAGCCAGGTCCTTGATTCTCATGGCATTATGGGGTTCGGCCCGGAAGTTGCCTTGATCAGGGTATTCGATACTGCCGAGCAGCGGCATCGAGAGGGTATCGGACCCGTGCAGGGAGGCACATTTTGTTTTCGTTAACATACCGGTCGTTCTCCGACCGGTTTTTTTTGCGCGGGTATGGCGGGGCTTTTGTTATCCTGTCGCTCCCGTGATCAACAAGTATGTGGATGATGTCAAAAGCGATTGCCGGTTTTGCCCCGCGTTCCCTGCTCCGGCTGGTGTTGATGGCCTTCACCCTGGTGCTGTTGCCGCTGATCCTGCTGGTGATCCAGAACAGCCGCAGCCTGGAGCAGGTCAACCAGCTGGCCCAGGAAGGCATAGAAAACGCGGTTATCGACACCCGGCGGGCATCGGACATGAACGATCTGGCGCTGGACATGGAGCGGACCATCCGCCGCTATGCGGTGCTGGAAACCCCGGAGCTGCGTTTGTCCTACCTGCGCCTGCTGGAGCGTTACCGACAGGAAATGGAGCCCCTGCTCGAGGTGGTGGAGGCCGGCGCGCTGGATGAATCCCTGCGCCGCCAACTGGTGCTGCTGGTAGATCTGGCCCAGGCCAGCGGCGAGCAAATCCGCGAGCAGGTAGTGATTTTCGATGCCTTCAACCAGGCCAACATGGAACTCGATCGGCTGGCCAGGGAGCAGATCGATGTGCGCGTTCGCCAGGTGCGCGAACAGGTGACCCAGGTGCGCCGGCAGATGTGGTTGCTGAGTGCCGCCCTCGGCGGCGCCAGTCTATTGCTGGTGTTGCTGTTTACTTACCTTATCATCCGGCCGGTGCGCCAGTTGGAGCGGCGCATCCAGAGCCTGGGGGCCGGGGTGGAGCCGGACGAAAGGCCCATCCGTGGCCCGGCGGAGCTGGTGGAACTGGGCGAGCGGCTGGCCTGGCTGCATCATCGGCTAAGGGAACTGGAAGCCCAGAAACTGCAGTTTTTGCGTCATCTTTCCCATGAGCTGAAAACCCCGCTGGCCAGCCTGCGGGAGGGGGCCGACCTGTTGGCCGAAAAGGTGACCGGGCCGCTGACCGCCGAGCAGGAGGAAATCTGCGAACTGCTGGTGCACAACAGTTTTCGTCTGCAGGGACTGATTGAACAGTTGCTCGACTATAACCGGGTCCAGCAGGTGCAGGTGTATCGCCAGCCGGTTGAGCTGGCCCCGTTGCTGGAAGAAAGCCTGGCGGCCCATCGCCTGACCCTGGAAAACAAGGGAATCAGGGTCGAGCTGGCGCTCGAGGGCGAGCCGCCCCTGGCCGACAGCCACCGGCTGCGGCTGGTATTGGATAATCTGATCTCCAATGCGGTAAATTACGGTGATGCGGGGGGGGAGATCCGCATTCATGCTTGTGCCGGTCAATCGACCTACCTGGTGACCGTGGCCAATAGTGGCCAACCCATTCCCGAGCGGGACAGGGAACGTATTTTCGAACCCTTCGTACAGGGCAGCCAGGAGCGCAAGGGGGTACTCAAGGGCTCGGGCATCGGCCTGAGCATAGCGCGCGAGGCGGCCATCAGCATGGGAGGGCGGCTTGCGCTGGATTCTACACGGCCGGGCTGGGTCTGTTTCGAACTCAGCCTGCCCCGGCCTGCCGATAAGGAAACAACGAATGACTAAAATATGGCTGTGCGGGGTGCTGGCCCTGACGCTGAGCGGCTGTTCGCTGCCTCTGACCCTGCCGTTCAAATCCCAGCCAGAGCCGGCCTGGAGTCCGGCTTCGGACAACGGGGAACTGCTCGACTGGCTGCAACTGGCGGCCGAGGTTATGGCCAGCGACGAGGCCGAACGCGGCCGGCAGTTGCGCCAGTTGCAGCAGGCCGGTGGTCGGGACGAGCTCCGGCTGGCCCTATGGCTGAGCCATCCCAGGGCCAGCCTGGCCCAGCGCCAGCAGGCCCAGCAACTGTTCAGCCAGCAGTTGCCGGCGGTCAATACCCGCCTGCAGCAATTTTTTGCGGTGTATCAGTCCTACAATCGGGAACTGATCAGCCTCAACCGGCAGGTGGCCGACCGCCAGCAGCAGGTCAACACCCTGACCCGCAAGCTCAATGAGCTGGCCACCATAGACGAGCAGATCAACGAACGCAGATACCAAGAGTCGGGCCAATGACACGCAAAGCCAGGATACTGCTGGTGGACGACGACGCCAGCCTGCTGAAACTGCTCGGGCTGCGGCTGCGCAGCGAAGGGTTTGCGGTGACCACCGCCACCTCGGGGCAGGAGGCGCTGGAGCAACTGGAACGGGAAAGGCCCGATCTGGTGCTGAGCGATCTCAAAATGGACGGGATGGACGGCCTGGCCCTGTTCGAGCGTATCCAGCGGGCCCAGGTGGGACTGCCGGTGGTGATCATGACCGCCCATGGCTCCATCACTGATGCGGTGACCGCTACCCGTTCCGGGGTGTTTGGTTTTCTGACCAAGCCCATCGACAAGGAAGCCCTGCGCAAGACCATCAACGAGGCGCTGGCGGTATCGTTGCCGGCGGACGAGGACGACTGGCAGCACAGCATACTGACCCGCAGCCCGGCCATGGCGGCGGTGCTGGAGCAGGCCAGGCGCATTGCCCCGCTGGATATCAGTGTGCTGATCACGGGCCCGTCGGGTACCGGCAAGAAACTCATGGCCAAGGCTATTCACGATGCCAGTCCACGCCAGGATTATCCCTTTATCGCCCTCAACTGCGGTGCCATGCCGGAACCCTTGCTGGAGTCGGAACTGTTCGGCCATGTGAAGGGCGCCTTCAGCGGGGCCATTGCCGATCATCCGGGCGTGCTGCTTGCGGCCCAGGGGGGGACCCTGTTTCTCGACGAGGTTGGCGAGCTGTCGCCGGCCTTGCAGGCCCGGCTGCTCAGTACACTGGAGCGGCAGGAAGTCAGGCCGCTCGGCGGCAGCCGCGGCATAGGGACGGATGTGCGCATCTTGTCGGCCAGCAACCGGGATCTGGTGGCGGCCATGGAGGCGGGGCAGTTCCGGGAAGATCTGTTCTACCGGTTGAACGTGGTCAACCTGGCGTTGCCGGCGCTGAAGGAAAGGCCGGAAGATATTCCTCTGCTGGCCCGCCATTTTCTGGAGCGGATCCGCCAGCGCCAGCCCACCCGGGTGACCGGCTTTTCGCCCGAGGCCCTGGCCATGCTGGCGTCGGCCAACTGGCCCGGCAATGTGCGTCAACTGCTCAATTTGGTGGAGCAGGCGGTGGCGCTGGCGCCGGCGCCGGTGATCGGTCCCCAGCTTGTGGAAGGCATACTGGCGGACAGCGGCGATCACTTTCCGACCTTCAACGAGGCGAGGGCCGAGTTCGAGCGGGTCTACCTGAACAAGGTGCTGCGCATGACCGAAGGCAATGTCACTCAGGCGGCGGCCCTGGCGGGGCGCAATCGCACCGATTTCTACAAACTGCTCAATCGCCATGGCATCGAAGCCGGTGCCTACAAGGATAAGGCGGACTGACGAAATTTTTTGCCGATTGTGGCGCTCCTTGTATACAAATTCATTGTCCATCAGGAGCCCGCATGCCCGTCAATATTCGTTACACCCCGGCACTCAAGGAACACCAGGTCACGCCCGAGCCGGTATATCGCCAGCGCCGCCAGCTGTTGCAGGGCCTGGGGCTCGGCCTGGGGGCGGCGGCGCTCAGCCTGCCTGCCGGTGCCAGTGTGTTGAGTGGCCTGCTGGGCAAGGAGGGCAACACCGGCGGCGGTCAGCCCCTGACCTATGAACGGCCCGAGGCCTATCGTCCGGACCTGCCCCGGACCGACGAGGGGGTGGCCACCAGCTACAACAATTTTTACGAATTCGGTACCGCCAAGTCCGATCCGGCCCGTTACGCCGGCGAGATGAAAACCCGGCCCTGGACCCTTCGCATCGAGGGCGAGGTGGACCGGCCCCAAACCCTGGACGTCTGGTCCTGGATGGAGACGCAGCGGCTGGAGGAGCGTATTTACCGGCATCGCTGCGTGGAGGCCTGGTCCATGGTGATCCCCTGGTTGGGGGTGCCGCTGGCGGCGTTGCTCAAGGCTGCCGGCCCCACTTCCCGCGCCAAGTACGTGGCCTTCGAAACCCTCCACAATCCGGCGGTGATGCGTGGCCAGTCCTCGCCCTATCTGGGCGGTGGCATCGATTTTCCCTATGTGGAAGGGTTGCGCATCGACGAGGCCATGCACCCCCTGACCCTGCTGGCGGTGGGGATGTACGGCAAGACACTGCCCAATCAGAACGGTGCCCCGGTGCGGCTGGTGGTACCCTGGAAATACGGGTTCAAGGGCATCAAGTCCATTGTCCGCATCCGCCTGACGGAGGAGCAACCGCCCACCACCTGGAATCTGCTGGCGGCCCATGAGTACGGGTTTTATGCCAACGTCAACCCGACCGTCGATCATCCACGCTGGAGCCAGGCCAGCGAGCGTTTTATCGGCGCGGGCGGCCTGTTCGGCAGCGAACGCCAGCCAACCCTGATGTTCAATGGCTACGGTGAGGAGGTGGCTTCGCTTTATCAGGGCATGGATCTGAGGAAGTTCTACTGATGAAGCTCGATGCCGCTGGGGTGCGCCGCCTGCGTATCCTGCTCCACGTACTGGCCGCTGCTCCCTTGTTGTGGCTGCTGTGGGCGTTGCCGGCCGGCCGGCTGGGGGGCGATCCCGTCCCCGAACTGCTGCATTTTCTCGGGATCTGGGCGCTGCGCCTGCTGTTGCTGACGCTGAGCATCTCGCCCCTGGCCCGCTGGCTGCGGCTGGGGGCTTTGGTGCGGTTGCGGCGGGCCCTGGGACTGTGGTGTTTTGCCTATGCCAGCCTGCATCTGCTGGTGTGGCTGCTGCTCGACCTGCAACTGGCATGGGGGTTGATTGGTGCCGAAATCGTCAAGCGTACCTTTATCACCCTGGGTATGCTGGCCTGGCTGGTGCTGCTGCTGCTGGCCGTGACCTCCACCCAGGGCTGGCAGCGCCGGCTGGGCGCGCGCTGGCAGCGTCTGCACAAGGGCGTTTATCTGGTTGCCTTGCTGGTGCCGGTGCATTTCTGGTGGTCGGTCAAGTCCGGCTGGATCGAGCCCGCCTTTTACCTGGCCTTGAGCCTGGGGTTGCTCTACTGGCGTCGGGAGCGGCTTTTTCGCCGGTGATGCAACCGCCGCTTTCGGCTACACTGGCGCCCTGTTGAGCTGTTGCGGAGTATGGAATGGACGATCAATTGTGGGCCCTGTGTTTTCTCGACGAAGGGGTGGCGCTGTCGCTGATCAGCCGCAAGGAGACCCGTTGCCAGTGGCTGGGCGGGGAAGAGCAGGCCTACCACTACCTGCTGCATGACTACCTGCAGCACCTGGCCGAGCTGGGTGAGCTGGACGAGGAACAGACCCTGGCGGCCCGGGCGCGCTTCGAGCTGCTGGCCGAACAGTACCCGGATCCCGAGACCCTGGTGGAGTACCTCAACGATCTGACCGCCGGGCTGACCCGCATCGTCTGGTTTGGCCCGCTGCGTGCCCTGGCGGAGGACTACGGGGATTTTCCTCTGGCCCTGCGTGCCCACTATTGGGACGACTACGGCGAAGGGGACGAAGACCCGGCCACGCCGGTGCCGGAGGCGGACTGGCCCTGGCTTGTGGAGTCGCTGGACGAATTCCTGCTCGGCGGTGATTATTGAAGCCGCCGGTCGCTACCTGCTAAGCTGTGTTTTTATACAGTAAACAGCGCCGCCGATGATCCTCTACATTGCCGAAAAGCCCAGCCTGGCGCGAGCCCTGGCCGAAGTGTTGCCCAAGCCCCAGCAAAAGGGCGAGGGTTTTATCCGCCTGGCCAACGGCGACGTGGTCAGCTGGTGTATCGGCCATCTGCTGGAGCAGGCCGAGCCTGACGTCTACGACCCGGCCTTCAAGCAATGGCGGCGTGAGCACCTGCCCATCATTCCCGACGACTGGAAGCTGGTGGCCAAACCCAACACCAAAAAGCAGCTGGCGGTACTGAAAAAGCTGCTGAAAGAAGCGGATACCATAGTCCATGCCGGCGACCCGGACCGGGAAGGACAATTGCTGGTGGACGAGGTCATCAGCCATTGCAAGGTGCCCGCCGCCAAGCGGGAACGGGTGCAGCGTTGCCTGATCAGCGACCTTAATCCGGCGGCGGTAAAAAAATCCCTGGCCGAGCTCAGACCCAACAGAGAATTCGTGCCATTGTCGGTGTCGGCCCTGGCCCGCTCCCGGGCCGACTGGCTCTATGGCATCAACATGAGCCGGCTGTGCACCATTGCCGGGCGTAGCCAGGGCTACCAGGGGGTGCTGTCGGTCGGACGGGTGCAGACCCCGGTACTGGGCCTGGTGGTGCGCCGGGACAGGGATATCGCCGACTTTCAGCCCAAACCCTTTTATGAAGTGCAGGCGCTGCTGCAAACCGATAATGACGAGCAGTTTCGCGCCAAATGGCAGCCCAGCGAGGCCTGCCAGCCCTGGCAGGACGAAGAAGGGCGGGTATTGTCCCGTGCCCTGGCCGAAAATGTGGTACGCCGCATTACCGGTCAGCCGGGGCGGGTGCTCGCCGCCGAGAGCCAGCGCCAGCGCGTTCCGCCGCCGTTGCCCTACAACCTGTCGGCGCTGCAGATCGATGCCGCGCGCCGTTTCGGGCTCAGCGCCAAGCAGGTGCTGGATGTATGCCAGGGCTTGTACGAGCGGCACAAGCTGATCACCTATCCCCGTTCCGACAACCGTTATCTGCCCACCGGGCATTTTGCTCAGGTCCCCTCGGTGCTGGCGGCTATCACCGTCGTCTGTCCGGCGCTGGCCACAGCGGCGGCGCAGGCCGATACCGGCATTCGCGGCCGGGCCTGGAACGATGCCCGGGTCGAGGCCCATCACGCCATTATTCCCACCGCCCGCAAGATGGAGGGTGAGCGATTGTCCGGTACCGAGCGGCAAATTTATGAGCTGATTGCCCGCCAGTATGCCGCCCAGTTCTATCCGCACCAGGAGCTTGACGAAAAGGTGATTGAGGTGGATATCGCCGGTGGACGTTTTGTGGCCCGGGCCCGCCAGCAGCAGGTGGCCGGCTGGAAGGCACTGTTTGCACGGACGGATAAGGCCGGGGAGGATGAAGACGATGAATGGCAGACCCGGCTGCCGGTGCTGCGGGCCGGAGACGGGCTGCAGTGCCTGGAGGGCGAACTGCTCGACAAGCTGACTCAGCCGCCCCGCCCCTTTACCGACGCGACCCTGCTGGCGGCCATGACCCATATCGCCCGTTACGTAACCGACAAGGCGCTGAAAAAAATACTGCGCGATACCGACGGCCTGGGCACCGAGGCCACCCGGGCCGGTATTATCGAGCTGTTGTTCAACCGCGGCTTCCTGGTGCGGGAGGGGCGGCAGATCCGAGCCTCCGAAGCCGGCCGCCGGCTGGTGGCCAGCCTGCCCGAACTGGCCACCACCCCGGACATGACCGCCCGCTGGGAAGCTGCACTCGACGCCATCAGCCGCCGTCAGGCCAGCTATGGTCAGTTCATGGAGGCCTTGCAGGCTCAACTGCCCGGCCTGCTCGGGCAGGTTAAGCCCGAGTCATTCCGGGGGCTGAAGGCCGCGACCCCGTCCAGCCGGACGCGCCGGCGTGGTGGCGTGCGCGCCAGGAACAAGGGCGTGGCTTAACCCGGCCCGGCTCTTGGGGTACACTTGGCCCGCATTTATTCAGGACCATCCATCATGTCGAGCAGCCCCTTGTCCCTTTTTCCCTATAACACGTTCGGCCTCGAGCAGGAGGCCACCGAACTGGTGGTGTTGCAAGACCGCGCCCAACTGGACGCGCTGCGCCATTGGCAGGGGCCGCAACTGGTGGTGGGGGAAGGCTCCAATCTGTTGTTTACCGCGCCCTACGCTGGTCGGGTGCTGGTCAACCGCCTGCGGGGCGTGACCCTGAGCGACGACGGGGATGCCTGGCGGATCCGGGCCGAGGCTGGTGAAAACTGGCATCGACTGGTCTGCCTGACTCTGGAGCGGGGGATGCCGGGGCTGGAAAACCTTGCCCTGATCCCGGGCACGGCCGGGGCGGCTCCCATCCAGAATATCGGTGCCTATGGCGTGGAGCTGGCCCGCTTTTGCGAGTCGGTTGAAAGCCTTGACTGGCGCAGCGGCGAAATCCGCCACTGGTCTGCCACCGATTGCCGTTTTGGCTACCGGGACAGCGCATTCAAACACGAGGCGCAACACCACCTGATCCTCAGCCTGACCCTGCGTCTGCCCAAGGACTGGCAGCCTGTGCTGGGCTATGGCCCCCTGGCGGAATTGGATGCCGGGGCCAGTGCGGTGCAGATTTTCGAACAGGTCTGCGCCACCCGCCGGGCCAAACTGCCGGATCCGGCGGTGCTGGGCAATGCGGGTAGCTTTTTCAAAAATCCCCAGGTGGTGCCGGCCCAGGCCGAAGCCCTGCGCCTGGCCTGGCCCGATTTGCCCTGTTATCCGGCAGGCGAGGGGGCGGTCAAGCTGGCCGCCGGCTGGCTTATCGACCGAGCCGGGCTCAAGGGGACTTGTGTGGGCGGCGCGGCGGTGCACCGGCAGCAGGCGTTGGTGCTGGTCAACCAGGGCGGCGCCACCGCCGAAGACATAGTGCGGCTGGCGGCCCTGGTGCGGGAGCGAGTGGCCCAGCTGTTTGGCGTTAGCCTGGAGCCGGAGGTGAGGATGATAGGGCGGGAAGGGGAAACCAGTCTGGATGAGGTACTTGCATGTCTGAACTGACGCCGTTGCGCGAAGCCCTGCTGAAACGGCTGGCGGATGGCCAGTTTCATTCCGGTGAACAGCTGGGCGAGGCGCTGTCGGTCAGCCGGGCGGCGGTCAGCAAACATGTGCAGGTACTGAAAAACCTGGGACTGGATATCTACAGCGTCAGCGGCAAGGGGTATCGCCTGGCCGTGCCCTTGCAGTTGCTTGACGCCGAACGGCTTGGGCGCGAGCTGGCGCCATCCCGGGTGGAGGTGATCCCGGTGATCGGGTCTACCAACCAGCACTGGCTGGCAGCCATTCCCCGGCTCGACAAGGGCGATGTTTGCCTGGCCGAATGCCAGACGGCTGGACGCGGTCGGCGCGGCCGCGCCTGGATTTCGCCCTTTGGCGGCCAGTTGATTCTGAGCCTGTACTGGCGGCTGGAGCAGGGCATGGCGGCGGCCATGGGGCTCAGCCTGGTGGTGGGCATCGCCGTGGTGGAGGCCCTGCAAGCCCGGGGCTTCGAGGGGGTGCAACTGAAATGGCCCAACGACCTTTACCTGGGCGGGCGCAAGCTGGCGGGCATACTGGTGGAGATGTCCGGCACCGCCGGCGGCCCCTGCCACCTGGTGATCGGCGTGGGGCTCAACCTGTTGCTACCCAAGGAGGAGCAGACGCGTATCGACCAGCCCTGGGCCGAATTGGCCGAACTGGGCGAAATTACGGATCGTAACGCCTTGGTGGTGGCCCTGGTTGGTTATTTGCAGCGCTACCTGGCGCGGTTCGAGCGGGAGGGCATCGCCGCTTTCCGCGAGCAGTGGAACCGGCTCGATTACTTCAACGGCAAGCCGGTGCGGGTGCTGATGGGGGAGCAGGAGGTGCACGGGCGGGCTCGGGGCATCGACGATCAGGGTGCCCTGCTGCTGGAACTGGACGGCGGTGAGATAAAGCGCTTTTTGGGTGGAGAGGTCTCGCTGCGCCCCCAGGGCCGGGATTAGGGATGGTATGTCCCCAGGACCCAGGTCACTTCTTGAGCCACACCTGCTCAACTTCGTGGTCCTTGCCCTTGGTGAGGATCAACTCGGCCCTGTCCCTGGTGGGCAGGATGTTTTGCTTCAGATTCTTGTAGTTGATCTCCTGCCAGATACGGCTGGCCACGGCCACCGCTTCCTCTTCCGATAACTGTGCATAGTGGTGAAAGTAGGAGTCGGGATTGGTGAAGGCGCCCGAGCGCAGTTTGAGGAAACGTTCCACATACCAGGTTTTCAGCAACCGTTCGTCCGCGTCCACGAAGATAGAGAAATCCACAAAATCGGACACGAACACCCGGTGCGGCTCGTGGGGATAGTCCATGCCGCTTTGGAGCACGTTGAGCCCTTCAATGATGACAATATCCGGCTGTTCCACCACCGCTTCCTGCTCCGGCACTATGTCGTACACCAGGTGTGAATAGACGGGGGCTGTGACTCTGGGCTTGCCTGATTTGATGTCGGACACGAACTGCACCAGGCGGCGGATGTCGTAGGACTGGGGAAAGCCCTTTTTCTGCATCAGGCCCCGTTGTTCGAGTACGGCATTGGGATAAAGGAAACCATCGGTAGTGACCAGGGCCACCCGCGGATGCTGGGGCCAGCGCTCCAGCAGGGCCTGCAGGATGCGGGCTGTGGTGCTCTTGCCCACCGCCACCGAGCCGGCGAGGCTGATCACATAGGGAACGTGGTGGGGCTCCTTGCCGAGAAACTGATCCAGTACCCGGTTGCGTCGTTGTTTGGCCTTGATATACAGATTGAGCAGGCGGGACAAGGGCAGGTAGATATCCCTTACCTCGGCCAGCGAAACCCGGTCATTCATGCCTCGTAGCCGGAGCAGTTCGTCTTCGCTCAGCGGTAGCTGTACGGCGTCGCGCAGCTCTGACCAGGTATCGCGGGAAAAGGCCAGATAGGGGGAGTATTTGTCTGTCTTCATCAGAATGTCCTGTGGGTCGCCGGGCGACGATACACCAAATATGTGGTGCTGAACAAGGCAGTGGCTGCCTCCTCTGTGGCTGTGGTCGTGAGAAGACAGAGGCTGGTGGTACGGTTGGCTGCCGTTTTTTTGCCCGTTCGAGCCGGGTGAGGTAAAAACTTGCGGTAAAGGTGTTGCATCCGGCCATGGCCTTGCCCTAGAATTCGCCTCGCTCGTGTGCCGGCATAGCTCAGTTGGTAGAGCAACTGACTTGTAATCAGTAGGTCGAGGGTTCGACTCCTTCTGCCGGCACCAGTTAAAATTCGGAGGGGTTCCCGAGTGGCCAAAGGGATCAGACTGTAAATCTGACGGCTCAGCCTTCGCTGGTTCGAATCCAGCTCCCTCCACCAGTTTCCAGTGGTCGCCCATGGCGGGCATTGAAAAAGTGGTTTGAGGTCGTTCAAGTAAAGAAAATCGCGGGCATCGTATAATGGCTATTACCTCAGCCTTCCAAGCTGATGATGCGGGTTCGATTCCCGCTGCCCGCTCCAGTGCTGATATAGCTCAGATGGTAGAGCGCACCCTTGGTAAGGGTGAGGTCCCCAGTTCGATTCTGGGTATCAGCACCACTTCTTTGCCCAGGCACCCTCAAGCCTTTTTTGTTATATACTTCCTACTTGCGACTCGCGTGGTATAGCTCACCACCCAACCAGTTAGAGGGACGAGCATGTCTAAAGAAAAATTTGAACGTACAAAACCGCACGTTAACGTTGGTACCATTGGCCACGTTGACCACGGTAAAACGACGCTGACCGCTGCCATCACCACTGTTCTGGCCAAGAAAATGGGTGGTACTGCGCGCGGTTACGATCAGATCGACAACGCTCCGGAAGAAAAGGCACGTGGTATCACCATCGCCGCTTCCCACGTTGAATACGACACCGAAGCCCGTCACTACGCCCACGTTGACTGCCCCGGTCACGCCGACTACGTGAAAAACATGATCACCGGTGCAGCCCAGATGGACGGCGCCATCCTGGTGGTTGCTGCCACCGACGGCCCCATGCCGCAAACCCGTGAGCACATCCTGCTGGCCCGCCAGGTAGGCGTACCCTACATCATCGTGTTCATGAACAAGTGCGACATGGTGGATGACGAAGAGCTGCTCGAGCTGGTAGAAATGGAAGTGCGCGAGCTGCTGTCCGAGTACGACTTCCCGGGCGACGACACGCCGGTGATCCAGGGTTCCGCCCTGAAAGGCCTGGAAGGCGATGCCCAGTGGGAAGAGAAAATCCTGGAACTGGCCAACGCCCTGGACACCTACATTCCGGATCCCGAGCGTGCCATCGATGGCGCCTTCCTGATGCCGATCGAAGACGTATTCTCCATCCAGGGTCGTGGTACCGTGGTGACCGGCCGTGTTGAGCGCGGTATCGTCAAGGTGGGTGAAGAAGTTGAAATCGTCGGTATCAAGGATACCGTCAAGACCACCTGTACCGGCGTTGAAATGTTCCGCAAGCTGCTGGACGAAGGCCGTGCCGGTGAGAACGTGGGCGTGCTGCTGCGTGGCACCAAGCGTGAAGACGTTGAGCGTGGTCAGGTTCTGGCCAAGCCGGGCTCTATCAAGCCGCACACCAAGTTCGAGTCCGAAGTGTACGTACTGTCCAAGGAAGAAGGTGGTCGTCACACCCCGTTCTTCAAGGGCTACCGTCCGCAGTTCTACTTCCGTACCACCGACGTGACCGGCACCATCGAACTGCCGGAAGGCGTTGAGATGGTGATGCCCGGCGACAACATCAAGATGGTAGTGAGCCTGATTGCTCCCATCGCGATGGAAGACGGCCTGCGCTTCGCCATCCGCGAAGGCGGCCGCACCGTTGGCGCCGGCGTTGTTGCCAAAATCGTCGAGTAATAGCGCTTACAATCATATTGCAAAGCCCCTATAATAGGGGCTTTGTTGTATTAGGGGCGTAGTTCCAATTGGTAGAACGGCGGTCTCCAAAACCGACGGTTGGGGGTTCGAGTCCCTCCGCCCCTGCCACTTACCTCGCCGTCAGCGGGGTTTTTGCGTCTGTAACGGACTCGGAATATTTAGACAGGTAGCTTATGAGTGCACACACCGAGAGCCAGGGCGGGGCGAAAGATACCCTGCTGTGGGGTCTGGTTTTCATTATTCTGATCGCGGCCGTGGTCGCCAATTATCTCTACAGTGATCTGGCGGTATTCATTCGCGCTGCCGGCGTGGTAGTGGCGGTAGGTATTGCTGGTCTGCTGGCCTATCAGACCCAAAAGGGCAAGAGCAGCTTTGCCTTCGCCCGGGAGTCCCGTCTGGAAATGCGCAAGGTGGTGTGGCCCACCCGTCAGGAAGCGATCCAGACCACCCTGATCGTACTGGCCGTGACCGCCCTGGTAGGCCTCTTCCTGTTTTTGCTGGATGGCCTGCTGGTATGGCTGGTCAACCTGGTTACCGGAGTATAAGGATTCACCATGTCTGAACAAAGAATGCGTTGGTATGTAGTCCAGGCGTTTTCCGGATATGAAGGCCGCGTTGCCAAGTCGCTGCGCGAACATATCAAGATGCACGGCATGGAAGATCAGTTTGGTGAGGTACTGGTACCCACCGAAGAAGTAGTGGAAATGCGCGCCGGCCAAAAGCGCAAGAGCGAGCGTAAATTCTTCCCCGGCTATGTGCTGGTGCAGATGCAGATGAACGATGCCACCTGGCACCTGGTGCGCAGCATTCCGCGGGTAATGGGCTTTATCGGTGGTACTCCCGAGCGTCCGGCGCCGATTTCCGACAAGGAAGCCGACGCTATCCTCAATCGTCTGCAGGACGCGGTGGACAAGCCGAAACCCAAGACTCTGTTCGAGCCCGGCGAGGTAGTGCGGGTGTCCGACGGCCCCTTCGCCGACTTCAACGGCGTGGTGGAGGAGGTGGATTACGAGAAGAGCCGGGTCAAGGTATCCGTGCTGATCTTCGGCCGTTCCACTCCGGTGGAGCTTGAGTTCGGCCAGGTTGAAAAAACCTGAGTACTATTCCATCATCGAGCTTGAGACGGGCGGTAAATTGAACTACAATTTGCCGCCCTTTTATTCTTGGGGAGCCGTTAGAGGAGTACTGCTCCGAGGCGCTAACACCCATTTTTGAGGTAATTATCAATGGCTAAAAAAGTACAAGCCTACATCAAGCTGCAGGTTGCAGCTGGTGCAGCTAACCCGAGCCCGCCCGTAGGCCCTGCCCTGGGTCAGCACGGCGTGAACATCATGGAATTCTGTAAGGCGTTCAACGCCCGTACCGAAAGCCTGGAGAAGGGCGCGCCCACTCCGGTGGTGATCACCGTGTACAGCGATCGCTCCTTTACTTTCGAGACCAAGACTCCCCCTGCCGCCTACCTGCTGAAGAAGGCGGCCGGCGTCAAGTCCGGCTCTGGCAAGCCCAACAAAGAGAAAGTGGGCACCATCACCCGCGCTCAGCTGGAAGAGATTGCCAAGACCAAAGAGCCCGACATGACCGGTGCTGACGTTGACGCCCGCGTGCGTTGCCTCGAAGGTTCTGCCCGTTCCATGGGCCTGGTAGTGGAGGGCTAAGACAATGGCAAAACTGACCAAGCGTATGCGTACCATCCGTGAGCGTGTTGATGCCACTCGCGAGTACGAAATCAACGAAGCCATCGCCCTGCTGAAAGAGCTGGCTACCGCCAAGTTCGTCGAAAGCATTGATGTAGCCGTTAATCTGGGTATCGACGCCCGTAAATCCGACCAGAACGTGCGTGGCGCCACCGTGCTGCCCCACGGCACCGGTCGTGACGTGCGTGTTGCCGTGTTCGCCCAGGGCGCCAACGCCGATGCCGCCAAGGCCGCCGGTGCCGACCTGGTCGGTATGGACGACCTGGCCGAGCAGGTGAAGAAAGGCGAAATGAATTTCGACGTGGTAATCGCTTCTCCGGATGCGATGCGCGTTGTCGGCCAACTGGGCCAGATCTTGGGTCCCCGTGGTCTGATGCCGAACCCGAAAGTGGGTACCGTGACCCCGAACGTAGCCGAAGCCGTACAAAACGCCAAGGCCGGTCAGGTGCGCTACCGTAACGATAAAAACGGTATCATTCACACCACCATCGGCAAGGTCGACTTCGATACCGACAAGCTGAAAGGCAACCTGGAAGCCCTGCTGGCGGCGCTGAAGCGCGCCAAGCCCGCTTCTTCCAAAGGCCAGTACATCAAGAAAGTCAGCCTGTCCACCACCATGGGCGCCGGTGTGGCAATCGAACAGTCCGGTCTGGATGTTGCTTAATTAAGCATTTACAAGGCGCAGGGATTCTCGTAGAATTTTGCGCCTTGTTATTTGGTTGGGGGCTTCGACTCCCGTCCAAGACCGCTGGAGCCGAAAGGCTTAATCTTCCAGCGTAGATGGTGCCGGGACCCAGTTAGAAAGCATTTTTCTTTCTTCTGGAATTCGCCACCTTGGTGCCTCAGTTACTGAGGCGTGTGTTTAATCTGGGAATTTCCCAGGTGGAATCCAGGAGTTTAGCCAATGGCATTAAGACTCGACGACAAAAAAGCAATTGTTGCTGAAGTCAACGAAGCTGCCAAGGGCGCCCTGTCTGCAGTCGTTGCCGATTCTCGCGGCGTGACTGTGGCTGCCATGACCACCCTGCGCAAGCAAGCCCGTGAAAACGGTATCTACCTCAAGGTAGTCCGTAACACTCTGGCTCGCCTGGCAGTGGAAGAGACCAACTACGAATGCCTGAAAGAGGTGTTTGTTGGTCCTACCCTGATCGCGTTCTCCAACGAACATCCGGGCGCTGCCGCTCGTCTGTTCAAGGACTTTGCCAAAGAGCAGAGCGCGTTTGAGGTGAAAGGTCTGGCTTACGAGGGCGAATTTATCCCCGCGGCCGACATTGACCGCCTCGCCAAGCTGCCGACTTACGACGAAGCAATTGCGAAGCTGATGGCGACCATGAAAGAAGCCTCCGCTGGCAAGCTGGTGCGTACCTTTGCTGCCCTGCGCGACAAGAAAGAAGCCGAAGCCGCCTAAGGCGCGTTTGGCTGCTTGATTACCGTCTACTTCAGAACATTAGGAATTTGAGTCATGTCTATCACTAAAGACCAAATCATCGAAGCCGTTGCAGAAATGTCTGTAATGCAGGTTGTTGAACTGATCGAAGCCATGGAAGAGAAGTTCGGCGTTTCTGCCGCTGCTGCTGTTGCCGTTGCCGGTGAAGCCGCTGCTGCCGTAGAAGAGCAAACCGAGTTCGACGTTATGCTGACTGCTGCCGGTGCCAACAAGGTTGCCGTTATCAAGGCCGTACGTGGCGCTACCGGTCTGGGCCTGAAAGAAGCCAAGGCTCTGGTTGAAGCCGCTCCGACTGCCGTTAAAGAGCAACTGAGCAAAGGCGAAGCCGAAGCACTGAAGAAAGAGCTTGAAGAAGCCGGTGCTACTGTTGAGCTCAAATAAGCTAGACTATAGCTTAGCGGCCTGAGCAATCGGGCTAGGGCTGGTGAATCTTTATTCACCGGCCCTTTTGCGCTGTGGGATGAAGGTAATTTTCACATCGTTTGCGACCTTCGTTGTACCAGCCATCGGGTGTTGTCGAGAGACCCGATCAGAATAAAACGGTGTTTTTAGAGCTGTCCCATTTGGGCAGAGTGGGTCACTTATCAGCGAGCTGAGGAACCCTATGGTTTACTCTTACACAGAGAAAAAACGCATTCGTAAGGACTTCGGTAAGCGTGACCAGGTCTTGGACACGCCTTACCTGCTGTCAATCCAGCTTGACTCCTTCAAACAGTTTATTGAAGCAGATCCTCAAGGCGAGTACGGTCTGGAAGCGGCTTTCCGCAGCGTTTTCCCTATCACTAGCTATTCAGGCACCGCCGAGCTGCAATATGTCAGCTATCGTCTGGGTGAGCCCGTGTTTGACGTGCAGGAATGTCAAATCCGTGGCGTGACCTACTCGGCGCCGCTGCGCGTCAAGTTGCGGATGGTCCTGTACGACAGAGAAGCCGCCGCCGGCACTGTCAAGGACATCAAGGAGCAAGAAGTCTACATGGGCGAAATCCCGCTCATGACTGAGAACGGTACCTTCGTGATCAACGGTACCGAGCGGGTAATCGTCTCCCAGCTGCACCGCAGCCCGGGTGTGTTTTTCGATCACGATCGCGGCAAGACCCACTCCTCCGGCAAGGTCTTGTACAACGCCCGCGTGATCCCTTACCGTGGTTCCTGGCTCGATTTCGAGTTCGATCCCAAAGACAACCTGTTCGTGCGCATCGATCGCCGCCGCAAACTGCCGGCGTCCATTATCCTGCGTGCGCTCGACTTCACCACCGAAGACATCCTGGCCACCTTCTTCGATACCACCAGGTTCGAAGTGGTCGACGGCAAGCTGATGATGGAGCTCAAGCCCGAGCGCCTGCGTGGTGAAACCGCCTCCTTCGATATCATGATCGACGGCGAGACCGTGGTCGAGACCGGCCGGCGCATTACCGCCCGCCATATCCGCCAGCTGGAAAAGGCCGGTGTCGAGCAGATCGAAGTGCCGGTGGAATACGCTGTCGGCAAGGTCTCCGCCAAGGATTACATCAACGCCGATACCGGTGAAGTGATCGTCGCCGCCAACAGCGAACTGAGCCTGGAAGCCATGGCCAACCTGTCTGTGGCCGGCTTCAAACAGTTCGAGACCCTGTTCACCAACGAACTGGATCACGGCGCCTACATGTCCGAGACCCTGCGTATCGATTCCGCCTCCAGCCGCCTCGAGGCGCTGGTGGAAATCTACCGCATGATGCGTCCGGGCGAGCCGCCCACCCGCGAAGCGGCCGAGACCCTGTTCGAGAACCTGTTCTTCTCCGAAGACCGTTACGACCTGTCCACCGTCGGCCGGATGAAGTTCAACCGTCGCCTGGGCCGCGAAGAACTGAATGGTCCCGGTACCCTGACCAAGTCCGACATCGTCGACGTGATGAAACAGCTGATTGCGATTCGTAACGGCAACGACGAAGTGGACGATATCGATCACCTGGGCAACCGCCGGATCCGTTCCGTGGGCGAAATGGCCGAAAACCAGTTCCGTGTGGGCCTGGTTCGCGTCGAGCGCGCGGTGAAGGAGCGCCTGTCCCTGGGCGACCTGGATACCCTGATGCCCCAGGACCTGATCAACGCCAAGCCGATCAGCGCCGCGGTGAAGGAATTCTTCGGTTCCAGCCAGCTGTCCCAGTTTATGGACCAGAACAACCCGCTGTCGGAAGTGACCCACAAGCGCCGTATTTCGGCCCTGGGCCCGGGCGGTCTGACCCGTGAACGCGCCGGCTTCGAGGTGCGCGACGTACACCCGACCCACTATGGTCGTCTGTGCCCCATCGAGACCCCCGAAGGTCCGAACATCGGCCTGATCAACTCCCTGGCCTGCTATTCCCGCACCAACGAGTATGGCTTCCTCGAGACTCCGTACCGCCGGGTAGTGGATGGCAAGATCACCGACGAGGTGGATTACCTGTCCGCCATCGAAGAAGGCCACTTTGTTATCGCCCAGGCCAACGCCGCCACCGATGAGGAAGGCCGCCTGCTGGACGAGCTGGTGCCGTCCCGTCACAAGGGCGAAGCGACCTACATGAATGCCGATCAGGTCCAGTACATGGACGTGAGCCCGCAGCAGATCGTGTCTGTGGCCGCCTCGCTGATCCCCTTCCTGGAGCACGATGACGCCAACCGGGCCCTGATGGGCTCGAACATGCAGCGTCAGGCGGTGCCGACCCTGAAGGCGGACAAGCCGCTGGTGGGAACCGGTATCGAGCGTGCCGTGGCGGTGGACTCCGGCGTAACCGTGGTGGCCAAGCGTGGCGGTGTGGTCGACTATGTCGACGCGTCCCGCATCGTGGTCAAGGTCAATGAGGAAGAGATGTTGCCGGGCGAAGCCGGTATCGACATCTACAACCTGACCAAGTACACCCGGTCCAACCAGAACACCTGCATCAACCAGCGTCCCTGCGTGATGCCGGGCGAGCTGGTGCTGGGCGGCGACGTACTGGCCGACGGCCCCTCCACCGATCTGGGTGAACTGGCCCTGGGCCAGAACCTGCGCGTGGCCTTCATGCCCTGGAACGGTTACAACTTCGAAGACTCCATCCTGCTCAGCGAGCGGGTGGTGATGGAAGATCGCCTGACCACCATCCACATCCAGGAACTGTCCTGTATCTCCCGTGACACCAAACTGGGTCCGGAAGAGATCACCGCCGACATTCCCAACGTGGGTGAAGCTGCCCTTAGCAAGCTGGACGAGTCCGGTATTGTTTACGTGGGTGCCGAAGTGAAGCCCGGCGACATTCTGGTGGGCAAGGTAACCCCGAAAGGTGAAACCCAGCTGACGCCGGAAGAGAAACTGCTGCGCGCCATCTTCGGCGAGAAGGCCTCCGACGTGAAGGACTCCTCCCTGCGGGTGCCGAACTCAGTATACGGCACCGTTATCGACGTGCAGGTCTTCACCCGCGATGGTGTGGAGAAGGACAAGCGCGCCCAGGACATCGAGCAGATGCAGCTCAAGCAGGCCAAGAAAGACCTGACCGAAGAGTTCAGCATCCTCGAGGACGGCATCTTCGCCCGCGCCCGCTCCGTGCTGATCGCCGCCGGCATGAGTGCCGACAAGGTCGAGAAGCTGGCCAATGCCAGGCTGCTTGAGCAGGCCCTGGACGACGAAGGCAAGCAGATTGAGCTGGAGCAGATCGCCGAGCAGTACGCCGAGCTGAAGGCCGACTTCGACAAGAAGTTCGAGAACAAGCGTCGCAAGATCACCCAGGGCGACGATCTGGCCCCGGGCGTGCTGAAGATCGTCAAGGTGTACCTGGCGGTCAAGCGTCGCATCCAGCCCGGTGACAAGATGGCCGGTCGTCACGGTAACAAGGGTGTTATCTCCACCATAGTGCCGATTGAAGACATGCCTCACGACGAATACGGCACCCCGGTCGACATCGTGCTGAACCCGCTGGGCGTACCCTCGCGGATGAACATCGGTCAGATCCTCGAAACCCATATGGGCCTGGCGGCCAAGGGCATCGGCGAGAAGATCGATCGCATGATCAAGGAGCAGCAGGAGCTGGCCCGGCTGCGCGACTTCATTCAGGAAGTCTACAATCTGGGTGAAGGCGCCCGCCAGAAAGTGGATCTGTCCACCTTCTCCGACGCCGAAGTTCGGGTGCTGGCCGAGAACCTGCGCAAGGGCATGCCGATCGCCACCCCGGCCTTCGACGGTGCCCGCGAGCACGAAATCAAGCGCCTGCTGAAACTGGCGGATCTGCCCGAGTCCGGCCAGATCACCCTGTATGACGGCCGTACCGGCAATGCTTTCGAGCGTCCGGTCACCGTGGGCTATATGTACATGCTGAAGTTGAACCACCTGGTGGACGACAAGATGCACGCCCGTTCTACCGGCTCCTACAGTCTGGTCACCCAGCAGCCCCTGGGCGGTAAGGCCCAGTTCGGCGGTCAGCGTTTCGGGGAGATGGAAGTGTGGGCGCTGGAAGCCTACGGCGCCGCCTATACCCTGCAGGAAATGCTCACCGTCAAGTCGGACGATGTGAACGGCCGTACCAAGATGTACAAGAACATCGTGGACGGCGATCACCGCATGGAGCCGGGCATGCCCGAGTCCTTCAACGTACTGTTGAAGGAAATCCGCTCCCTCGGTATCAACATCGAGCTGGAAGAAAGTTAAGGCACCAGGCTGCCTCGGAAATAATGGCGCCCCTTCATTCTTCGGAAGGGCGGGGCGCCCAGGTAGAACTCCTCACAGGAGACTAACGTGAAAGACTTGCTTAAGTTTTTGAAAGCGCAGAGTAAGACTGAAGAGTTTGACGGTATCAAAATCGGTCTGGCCTCGCCGGACATGATCCGCTCTTGGTCCTATGGCGAAGTCAAAAAGCCTGAGACCATCAACTACCGTACCTTCAAGCCGGAGCGTGACGGCCTTTTCTGCGCCCGGATTTTCGGTCCGGTCAAGGACTATGAGTGCCTGTGCGGCAAGTACAAGCGCCTCAAGCACCGTGGCGTGATCTGTGAAAAATGCGGCGTGGAAGTGACCCAGACCAAGGTGCGTCGCGAGCGCATGGGCCACATCGAGCTGGCCAGCCCGGTTGCCCACATCTGGTTCCTGAAGTCCCTGCCGAGCCGCATTGGCCTGCTGCTGGACATGACCCTGCGCGATATCGAGCGGGTACTGTATTTCGAATCCTACGTGGTGATCGAACCGGGCATGACCAACCTGGAGCGTAGCCAGATGCTGTCCGAAGAACAGTACCTGGACGCCCTGGAAGAGTGGGGTGACGAGTTCGACGCCAAGATGGGCGCCGAGGCCGTGCTGGCCCTGCTGCGCGCCATCGACCTGGAAGGCGAGATCAACACCATGCGCGAGGAGCTGGATCAGACCAACTCCGAAACCAAGCGCAAGAAGATCACCAAGCGTCTGAAACTGATGGAAGCCTTCCATTTCTCCGGCAACAAGCCCGAGTGGATGGTGATGACGGTGCTGCCGGTGCTGCCGCCGGACCTGCGTCCGCTGGTGCCCCTGGACGGTGGCCGCTTCGCGACCTCGGATCTGAACGATCTGTATCGTCGGGTGATCAACCGCAACAACCGTCTGAAGCGCCTGCTGGATCTGGCCGCGCCCGACATTATCGTGCGCAACGAAAAGCGGATGCTGCAGGAGTCCGTCGACGCCCTGCTGGACAACGGCCGTCGTGGCCGTGCCATCACCGGTTCCAACAAGCGCCCGCTGAAGTCCCTGGCCGACATGATCAAGGGGAAACAGGGTCGTTTCCGTCAGAACCTGCTGGGCAAGCGGGTCGACTACTCCGGCCGTTCCGTGATCACCGTGGGCCCGACCCTGCGCCTGCACCAGTGCGGCCTGCCCAAGAAGATGGCGCTGGAGCTGTTCAAGCCCTTCATCTATGGCAAGCTGGAGTCCCGCGGCCTGGCCACCACCATCAAGGCGGCCAAGAAAATGGTCGAGCGCGAGGAAGCCGTGGTCTGGGATATTCTGGACGACGTCATCCGCGAGCACCCGGTACTGCTGAACCGGGCGCCGACCCTGCACCGTCTGGGTATCCAGGCGTTCGAGCCGGTGCTGATCGAAGGCAAGGCCATCCAGCTGCACCCCCTGGTGTGTGCGGCCTACAACGCCGACTTCGACGGTGACCAGATGGCGGTGCACGTGCCGCTGACCCTGGAAGCCCAGCTCGAAGCCCGCGCGCTGATGATGTCCACCAACAACATCCTGTCTCCCGCCAACGGCGAGCCGATCATCGTCCCGTCCCAGGACGTGGTACTGGGTCTGTACTACATGACCCGGGAAAAGATCAATGGCAAGGGCGAGGGCATGCTGCTGACCAGCGCCAAGGAAGCCGAAAAGGTGTACCGTGCCGGCCATGCCGAGCTGCACGCCCGGGTCAAGGTGCGTATCACCGACTTCGAAAAGATGGAAGACGGCAGCGTGGTGGAGAAAACCGCTATCCGTGACACCACCATCGGCCGTGCCATCCTGTCCCTGATCGTGCCCAAGGGTCTGCCCTTCAGCATGATCGACCAGGCCATGGGCAAGAAACAGATCTCCCGGCTGCTGAACGGCTGCTACCGCCGCCTGGGCCTGAAGGACACCGTTATCTTCGCCGACCAACTGATGTACACCGGTTTCCACTACGCCACCCTGTCCGGCGTGTCTGTCGGCATTAACGACATGGTGATTCCGGATGCCAAGAAACACATCATTGAGGAAGCCGAAGCCGAAGTCAGCGAGATCCAGGACCAGTTCCAGTCCGGTCTGGTGACCGCGGGCGAGCGCTACAACAAGGTTATCGACATCTGGGCCAGCGCCAACGAGCGGGTGTCCAAGGCGATGATGGAAAACCTGTCGAAGGACGTGGTGGTCAATCGCGACGGTCAGGAAGAGCTGCAGGATTCCTTCAACAGCATCTTTATGATGGCCGACTCCGGTGCCCGGGGTAGTGCCGCCCAGATCCGTCAGCTCGCCGGTATGCGGGGCCTGATGGCCAAGCCGGACGGTTCCATTATCGAGACGCCGATCATCGCCAACTTCCGTGAAGGTCTGAACGTACTGCAGTACTTCATCTCCACCCACGGTGCCCGTAAGGGTCTGGCCGATACCGCCCTGAAGACCGCCAACTCCGGTTACCTGACCCGCCGTCTGGTGGACGTGGCCCAGGATCTGGTGATCACCACTGACGACTGTGGTACCTACGAAGGTCTGTGGATGACTCCGCTGATCGAAGGCGGTGACGTGGTCGAACCCCTGCGCGAGCGCGTGCTGGGCCGGGTGGTGGCCGAGGACGTGATCAGGCCGGGTAGCGAAGACGAGGTGCTGGTCTCCCGTAATACCCTGCTCGACGAGAAGTGGTGTGACGTGCTGGAAGCCAACTCCGTCGACCGGGTCAAGGTGCGCTCCGTCATCACCTGTGACAACGACCACGGCGTCTGCGCCCACTGCTACGGCCGTGATCTGGCCCGTGGCCACCTGGTCAACCAGGGCGAGGCGGTCGGTGTTATCGCCGCCCAGTCCATCGGCGAGCCCGGTACCCAGCTGACCATGCGGACCTTCCACATCGGTGGTGCGGCGTCGCGGGCGGCGGCCGAGAGCAGTATCCAGGTCAAGAACAGCGGTACCGTCAAGCTGCAGAACGCCAAGTTCGTTACCAACGCCGACGGCAAGACGGTGATCGTGTCCCGTTCTTCCGAACTGACCATCATCGACGAGATGGGTCAGACCCGGGAAAACCACAAGCTGCCCTATGGTGCCCTGCTGGAAAAAGCCGACGGCGAAACCGTGCAGGCCGGCCAGATCGTGGCCAACTGGGATCCGCACACCCACCCCATCGTTACCGAGGTGGCGGGCCGCATCAAGTTCATCGACATGATCGATGGCGTGACCATCAGCCGCCAGACCGACGAACTGACCGGTCTGTCCAGCATAGTGGTGATGGACGTGAACGAGCGTCCCAGCTCCGGTAAGGAACTGCGTCCGACCGTGAAACTGGTGGACGAGTCCGGCAAGGAAGTGTTCATCCCCGGTACCGACCTGGCGGCCCTGTACTTCCTGCCCGGCCGCGCCATCGTCAGCCTGGAAGACGGTGCCCAGCTCAACGTGGGTGACGCCCTGGCGCGTATCCCGCAGGAGTCCGGCGGTACCAAGGACATCACCGGTGGTCTGCCGCGGGTTGCCGACCTGTTCGAAGCCCGCCAGCCGAAAGAGCCGGCCATCCTGGCCGAGGTTTCCGGCACCATCTCCTTCGGGAAAGAGACCAAGGGCAAGCGCCGCCTGGTGATCACCCCGCTGGAAGGGGGCGAGGCCTACGAAGAGATGATCCCGAAATGGCGTCACCTCAACGTGTTCGAGGGCGAAAAGGTCGAGAAGGGCGAAGTCCTGGCCGATGGTCCGGAGTCTCCCCACGATATCCTGCGTCTGCGCGGTATCAGCCCGGTGGCGAACTACATCGTCAACGAGGTGCAGGAGGTGTACCGCCTGCAGGGCGTTAAGATCAACGACAAGCACATCGAGACCATAGTCCGGCAGATGCTGCGTCGTGCCGAGATCATGGACGCCGGCGATTCCGACTTTATCGAAGGCGAACAGGCCGAAGTGGTGCGCATCCGCCAGGCCAACCGAGCCCTGGAAGCCGAAGGCAAGCGCCTGATTGGCTACCGTCATGTGCTGATGGGGATTACCAAGGCGTCTCTGAGCACCGAATCCTTCATTTCGGCGGCGTCCTTCCAGGAGACCACCCGGGTGCTGACCGAGGCGGCGGTGTCCGGCAAGGTCGACGATCTGCGTGGCCTGAAGGAAAACGTGATCGTGGGTCGCCTGGTTCCTGCCGGAACCGGCTTTGCCTACCATCAGGGCCGTCAGTCCCGGCGTCAGCCGGAGCAGCCGGTGCAAATCTCGGCGGACGAAGCCGAGCAGAGCCTGGCCGATCTGCTGAACGCCGCCGGCGGCAACGACGAATAAGCTGTCTCGACTCGCTGATAAGGCAAGGGCTCCCGCAAGGGAGCCCTTTTTTATGTCCGCCGTTCAGCGCTCGCCTATCCGAGCCAGCAGGGCGGCGATACGCGCCCGGGCCTCGTCACCGGCCAGGGCCTGGCGGAATACCTCGATTTCCCGGTCGATGGTGTTGTGCAGTTGCGCCTGCAGCGGGGCCTTGAGCAGCGCCTTGCCGGCCAGCAGGGCGGCGGCGGGTTTGGCCGCCAGCCGGCGCGCCGTCTCCTCCAGCCTTGCCGGCAGCTCGGTGGTGGCCACCAACTGGTTGGCCAGGCCCCAGTCCAGGGCGGTAGCGGCATCAAGGCGGTCGCCCAGCAGCAGCAACTGGCAGGCGCGTACATGGCCCAGACGTCGGGGCAGCAGCAGGCTGGAGGCGAACTCCGGTACCAGCCCCAGGTCGATAAAGGGGAAGGCGAGGCGGGCGTCTTCGGCCAGCAGCACCAGATCCATGTGCAGCAGCAGGGTGGCGCCAATGCCGACCACGTTGCCCTGTACCCCGGCCAGCAGCGGCTTGGGGCAGCTCGCCAGCGCATGCAGCAGCTCGACCACGGGATGCCCGGGGCCGAGTTCGGGGCCCTGGAGAAAATCGGCCAGATCGTTGCCGGCGCAAAAGTCGGGACCTTCGGCAGCAAAGACGACAACCCGGACCTCGGGGTCGCCGATGGCGGCGTGCAGTTGCTCACCAAGCCGACGATAGTGGGCGAGATCCAGGGCATTGCGTTTTTCCGGGCGGTTGAGGCGGATCTGGCGGACTCCGCCGCCATCGTGTCCGAGCACTGTGTTCATCACGACTCCTTATGCGTTATATCATGGTTTGAGCCTTCCCCTTGGGGTAAGCTTTGGACTCTATGCTGCACAAGGAAATCACAGATGAAAAAACTCGGATACTTCTTTGGCCTGGTTTTGTTAAGCGGCGCCGGCTGGGCACAGGTGGGCGTCAGCGAAGGCTATGTCAGGGCCACTCCGCCCATGGGGCCTAACACCGCCGCCTTTATGCGGCTGCAGAACAGCGGCGAGCAGGAACGGGCCCTGGTTGCCGTCCTGTCGCCCCAGGCGGAAAAAGTGGAGCTGCACACCGTGCTGGAGCAGGACGGCGTGATGCAGATGCGGGAGGTGGAACGCATAGCCGTGCCCGCGGGCGAAACGGTCAGCCTGCAACCGGGTGGCCTGCATATCATGCTGCTGGGCGTGAAGCAGCCCTTGGCGGAGGGCGACGAGGTCAGCCTGGAGCTGCGCTGGGACAACGGCGACACCGAACAGCTGACCTTGCCGGTGAAGGATATCCGGCACCAGGCACAAGCGGCCCATGGCCAGCACCATTAAGGACGCGGGCCGGCGAGCCAGGCTCGTTATTACCAGATGATATAAAAAATCATCTTTTATTCTTTATTGTTGTTCGTTGACCTGGCATAAGCTATCCCTTATCTGGAAAAGTGGAAGTCAATGTCATGCTTTTAAAGGAACTCGCGGCGGCCGCCAGCCCGCTCAATGAACAACAAGTCCATAAGCTCACTCAGGTGGCTGCCGAGCTGAGTGCCACCCAGCTGGCCTGGGTCAGCGGTTATTTCTACGGTATCAGCCAGCAGGCCCAGGGTGTGCCGCTGGCTGCAGCCAGCGCCGCCGTCCAGCCGTCCGGCAAGCTGACCATCCTCTATGCCTCCCAGACCGGCAACGCCAAGGGGGTGGCCGAGACGCTCAAGGCCCAGGCCGACGCCGCCGGGGTTGCGGCAGAGCTGTTCAATGTGGCCGATTACAAGGTCAAGCAGCTCAAGAAAGAAACCCATGTGCTGATCGTTACCAGCACCAACGGCGAGGGTGAGCCGCCCGATGATGCCATTGAATTCCACAAACAGCTGAAAACCGGCAAGGTCGGCAAGCTTGAAGGCCTGCACTACGGCATACTGGCGCTGGGGGATTCGTCCTACGAATTCTTCTGCCAGACCGGTAAGGACTTCGACGACTACCTGGCCAAGGCCGGTGCCACCCGTCTGCTGGAGCGCATCGACTGCGACGTGGACTACGAAGGCGCCGCCGAAGGCTGGAGCAAGTCGGCCCTGGGCCTGCTGAAGGACGCCTTGCAAGTGGAGGCCGCCAACCAGGCGCTTCCGGCCGTCGCCACCCAGGGCGTGGCCAGCCTCTACACCAAAAAGCATCCCTTCGCCGCCGAGCTGGTCACCAACCAGAAAATCACCGGCCGGGACTCCGACAAGGATATCCGCCATATCGAGATCTCCCTGGAAGGCTCCGGCCTGACCTATCAGCCCGGTGACGCCCTGGGGGTCTGGTTCAGCAACGACGAGGCCCTGGTGGATGCCCTGCTGGCCCAAGTGGGCGTGGCCGCCGACGCCAAGGTCAAGGTGGACGATGAGTTGCTCTCCATCCGCGAGGCGCTGATCCACCACTATGAGCTGACCCAGGGCTATGCCGGCTTCGTGCAGGCCTATGCCGAACTGTCCGGTGCCAAGAAGCTGCAAAAGCTGGTGGAGGACAAGGCTGCCCTGCGCGAGTACTGCGCCGGCCACCAGATCCTGGACATCGTTCGGGAGAAGAAAACCAAACTCACCGCAGAGCAACTGCAGGGCGTCCTGCGCCGACTGACGCCGCGGCTTTACTCCATCGCCTCCGCCCAGGCCGAGGTGGAGGAAGAAGTGCACCTGACCGTGGGTGTGGTGCGCTACGACAACAAGGGCGAGCCCCGCGCCGGCGGTGCTTCCTCCTTCCTGGCCGACCGGCTGGCCGAGGGCGGCCAGGTGCGGGTGTTCGTGGAGCACAACGACAACTTCCGCCTGCCCGCCGACGACAACACCCCGGTGATCATGGTGGGGCCAGGCACCGGCATCGCCCCCTTCCGCGCCTTTATGCAGGAGCGGGAAGCGCGGGATGCCGAGGGCAAGAACTGGCTGTTCTTCGGCAATCCCCACTTCACCCAGGACTTCCTCTACCAGTTGGAGTGGCAGCGCTACGTCAAGTCCGGCCTGCTGAGCCGGATCTCCCTGGCGTTCAGCCGGGATCAGGCCGACAAGGTGTATGTACAGCACAAGCTCCGGCAGCAGGGTGCCGAGGTCTATGCCTGGCTGGAGCAGGGCGCCCATTTTTACGTCTGCGGCGATGCCAACAAGATGGCCAAGGACGTGCACGAGGCCCTGATCGAGCTGGTGGCCGAGCATGGCAACAAGAGCCGTGAGCAGGCCGAAGAATATGTTGATGCGCTGCGCAGCGCCAAGCGTTACCAAAGGGATGTTTACTAAGATGAGCGAACAAAAACTGTCCGATAACGAACGCCTCAAGGGGCAGAGCAATTTTCTGCGCGGCACCATCACCCAGGATCTGCAGGACGAACTGACCGGCGGCTTCAACGGCGACAACTTCATGCTGATCCGCTTCCACGGCATGTACCAGCAGGACGACCGCGACATCCGCAACGAGCGCACCGCCCAGAAGCTGGAGCCGCTGCACAACGTCATGCTGCGCGCCCGCCTGCCCGGCGGCATCATCACCCCCAAGCAGTGGCTGGTGATCGACAAGTTCGCGGAAGAAAGCACCATGTACGGCAGCATCCGCCTGACCACCCGCCAGACCTTCCAGTTCCACGGGGTGCTCAAGCGCGACATCAAGCACATGCACCAGACCCTGAACAGCACCGGCATCGACTCCATCGCCACCGCCGGCGACGTCAACCGCAACGTGCTGTGCACCAGCAACCCGGTGGAATCCGAGCTGCACCAGGAAGCCTACGACTGGGCCAAAAAGATCTCCGAGCACCTGCTGCCCAAGACCCGGGCCTACCTGGAAGTCTGGCTGGACGGCGAGCGCCTGGACACGCCGGACCAGGAGCCGATCCTGGGTTCCACCTACCTGCCGCGCAAGTTCAAGACCACGGTAGTGATCCCGCCCCAGAACGACGTGGACGTGCACGCCAATGATCTGAACTTCGTGGCCATCGCCGACAACAGCAAGCTGGTGGGCTTCAACGTGCTGGTGGGCGGCGGCCTGGCCATGACCCACGGCGACACCGCCACCTATCCGCGCAAGGCCACCGACTTCGGCTTTATCCCGTTGTCCCACACCCTGGCGGTGGCGGAAGCCGTGGTCACCACCCAGCGTGACATGGGCAACCGGGTCGAGCGCAAGAACGCCAAGACCAAGTACACCCTGGAGCGGGTGGGCGTGGAGGTGTTCAAGGCCGAGGTGGAGAAGCGGGCCGGCATCCAGTTCGCCGAGAGCCGCCCCTATGAATTTACCGGCCGCGGCGACCGTTTCGGCTGGGTGGACGGCATCGACGGCAAGCAGCACCTGACCCTGTTTATCGAGAACGGCCGTATCCTGGACTTCCCCGGCAAGCCGCTCAAGACCGGCCTGCGCGAGATCGCCAAGATACACAAGGGCGACTTCCGCCTGACCGCCAACCAGAACCTGATCATCGCCGGCGTGCCCAAGAAGGACAAGGCCAAGATCGAGAAGCTGGCCCTGGCCCATGGCCTGATCGACGACAGCGTGTCCGAGCAGCGCAAGAACTCCATGGCCTGCGTGGCCCTGCCCACCTGCCCGCTGGCGATGGCCGAGGCCGAGCGTTTCCTGCCGGAGTTCGTCACCGAAATCGAGGGCGTGCTGGCCAAACACGGGGTGACCGACGACAGCATCATCTTCCGGGTCACCGGCTGCCCCAACGGCTGCGGCCGCGCCATGCTGGCCGAAATCGGCCTGGTGGGCAAGGCGCCCGGGCGCTACAACCTGCACCTGGGCGGCAACCGGGAAGGGACCCGCATTCCGCGCATGTACAAGGAAAACATCACCGACCGCCAGATCCTCGAGGATATCGACGCCCTGGTGGGCCGCTGGGCCCAGGAGCGGGAAGCGGGCGAGGGTTTCGGTGACTTTGTGATCCGGGCCGGCATCATAGCGCCGGTGGTGGACTCCGCGAGGGACTTCTATGCCGTATAGCCTGTTGCCCAGCCTGGAAGAGCTGAATGAGCTGTCCCGGGCCGACCAGGCCCAGGCCCTGGCCTCGCTTAACCGCGAGCTGGCGGCCATGAGCGCCCCCGAGCGGGTGCGCTGGGCACTGGAAACCCTGGAAGGAGAGCATGTGCTCTCCTCCAGCTTCGGTATCCAGGCGGCGGTGATGCTGCACCTGGTGACCCGGGAAAAGCCGGATACCCCCGTTATTCTTACCGATACTGGCTATCTTTTTCCCGAAACCTACCGTTTTATCGACGAGCTGACCGATCGGCTTGGCCTCAATCTCAAGGTCTATCGGGCCCGGACTTCTGCCGCCTGGCAGGAGGCCCGCTTCGGCAAGCTGTGGGAGCAGGGGGTGGAGGGCATCAGCCGCTACAACCAGCTTAACAAAGTAGAGCCCATGCAGCGGGCCCTGCGCGAGCTCAAGGCCAGCACCTGGTTTTCCGGCCTGCGCCGCAGCCAGTCCGATACCCGGGAAGGACTGCAGGTGCTCGGGATTCAGAATGGTCTGTTCAAGTTCCTGCCGATCATCGACTGGAGCAACAAAGATGTGCATTATTACCTGAAGGAATTCGACCTTCCCTACCATCCGCTGTGGGAGCAGGGTTATGTCTCGATCGGCGATGTTCACACCACCGTCAGGTGGGAGCCGGGCATGAGCGAGGCGGATACCCG
Source organism: Zobellella taiwanensis (assembly GCF_003012795.1). Taxonomy (GTDB): domain Bacteria; phylum Pseudomonadota; class Gammaproteobacteria; order Enterobacterales; family Aeromonadaceae; genus Oceanimonas; species Oceanimonas taiwanensis. The sequence continues at coordinate 52,288 of NZ_PXYH01000012.1, read as the reverse complement.
TTTCTTCGGCATGAAGCGGGAATGCGGTCTTCACGAAATACCGGAATCCGACGGCAGCGGTATCTGAGCCTGCGGCTCCGGGCAAGGAGGTTCGATGCAGGTACAGGACATCATGACCCGGCGTATCGCCACCGTTCAGCAGGACGACCGGCTGGCGCTGGTACGCGATATTTTCGACCAGGCGCCCTTTCGACACCTGCTGGTGGTGGATGACGAAGACCGGTTGTGCGGTGTGATTACCCATGCGGACATGTACCGGGCGCTCAGCCCCTACCTGGCCACCGATGCCGAGCTGGAGCGGGATCGGGAAACCCTGCAGCGGCGCGCCCATCAGGTGATGAGCCGCGATCCCGTGACCATTGCCGCCGATGCCAGCCTGGCGGCGGCGGCCAGCCTGATGCTGGAGCGCAACATCAGCTGCCTGCCGGTGGTGGATCGCCAGCAACTGCTTGGGGTGTTGTCCTGGAAGGATCTGCTGTGTGCCCTTATGAAATAACCTAAAGGCATAAAAAATTATTTTTTAGTATTTTGTGGGATAACAATTCCTGTCTATAGTCGGTCTATCTCAGCGAACCAGCGGAACCGGCCATGGAACACCTGCCTCTTTTCATCAGTATCCAACATCGTCCCTGCCTGATTGTCGGCGGTGGTGCCGTGGCGGCCCGCAAGGCCCGCCTGCTGCTGGCACGGGGCGCCCGGCTGACGGTGGTGTCGCCCACCCTGGGCGAGGAGCTGGCCGGCCTGCGTGAACGCTTCGACTGGCGGGCCGAGCCCTTCGCCGAAGCGCACCTGGATGGCATCTTCCTGGTGGTGGCGGCCACCGACAGCGCCGAGGTCAATGCCCGGGTCTATCAGCTTGCCAACCGGCGCGGCATCCTGGTCAACAAGGCTGACGACAGCAAACGTTCGGCGGTTATCTTCCCCTCCATAGTGGAACGCTTTCCCCTGCAAGTCGCCTTCAGCACCGGTGGCTGCGCTCCCTGGCTGGCCCGCTTGTTGCGGGCCCGGCTGGATGCCCTGTTGCCCCGCCACTGGGGCGCCCTGGCCCGGGTGGCGGGTCGTCTGCGCCGGCAGGCACGGCAGGCCTTTGCCAGCCCCGCCGAGCGGCGCCGGTTCTGGGCCCGGGTGCAGGACCAGCCGGCCCTCACCGCCCTGCTGCAGCAACAGGACGAACCCGGGGCCGAGGCCTGGCTGCGGCGGGAAATGCAGCAACCTTCCCGGGGCGAGGTGATACTGGTGGGGGCGGGGCCTGGCGATCCGGATCTGCTTACCGTCAAGGCGCTGAACGAACTGCAGAAGGCCGAGGTAGTGCTGTTCGATCAACTGGTGTCCGAGGAAATACTGGCGCTGATCCGTCCCGAGGCCGAGCGGATCGCCGTGGGCAAGAAGGCGGGCCACCACAGTGTGCCCCAGGAGCAGATCAACCAACTGCTGGTGGAGCAGGCCCTGGCCGGCAAGCGGGTAGTGCGGCTCAAGGGGGGCGATCCCTTTATGTTCGGTCGCGGCGCCGAGGAACTGCAGAGCCTGAAGGCCGCCGGCATCCGTTACCAGGTGGTGCCCGGCATCACCGCCGCCGCCGGCGCCACCGCCTATGCCGGCATTCCCCTGACCCACAGGGACCACGCCCAGAGCGCGGTCTTTATTACCGGCCACTGCAAGCAGGACGGCGAGGAGCCGGACTGGGCCTCCCTGGCCCGGGGGCGGCAGACCCTGGTCATTTACATGGGACTGATGCGTTCGGCACATATCCGGCAGCGGTTGCTGGAACATGGCCTGAGCCCCGATACTCCGGTCGCGCTGATCGAGCGAGGCACCACGGCCCAGCAAAAAGTGGTGCGGGGCGAGTTGCGGGAACTGGCCGAGCTGGCCGGGCAGGTGGCCAGCCCGGCGCTGATGGTGATCGGTTCGGTGGCGTCGTTGGCGGACAGCCTGGCCTGGTTCGGCGGCGCCGTCGAGTCGACCGACGTGATGGCGCGCTGCTGCGGCTAGCCGGCTGTCTGCTCCAGCCGGCCCAGGGGAGACAGTAAATCGGCCAGCTCCCTGAGATAGTCGGCCGGCGCCGGTTCCGTCATCAGGGCGGCAAGCTCGTTGCCGGTAGCGGTGAAGCGGTAATACAGCAGCCGGACCCCCTTGCGGTAGGGGTCCAGCAACAGACGGTGCTGGCCCAGTACCAGCTTCAAGGGCGGCAGTGTCGTCAGTTCCCCCGATTCCAGCTCGGTCTGATGCAGCAGACCAAGCTCAAACAACTGCATCAGGCCGGCATAGGGCAACCGGTATTTCCCCAGGTTGATTTTTTGCTGGCGCAGCCCCTGCAGCAGCGCTTTTTGCCGGTAACCGAAAATGAGCCTCAGGTTATCGTCGCCGAAATGGCAGCCGAGCGCGCTGGCCTTTTGCAGCAGCAGGGCATCTTTTTGGGTCATCTGGGTGAGACAGTTGAGCGCCTGCACCGAGCAGCGCCCCGGCCGGCTGATTTCCTGGCTGAGAATGCTGGCCCAGAACTGCTGCATGGCCGGATGGCGGATATTTTCTGCCAACGCCAGGAAATGGCTCAGCCAGTCCGGATCCGGCTCGCTGCCAACGTCGGTGCCGCACTGCTGACTGGCCAGGCTGACGATGGTTTCTAGGTTCTTTTGCCGGGCAGCGGCTTCCAGCTGCCGGCGCACTTCATAGCGGGTGCCGAAACTCTGGGGCGAGTCACCATGCAGCAGCCCGGCCAGGCCGCGTTGCTCGGCCAGTTGTAACAGCAGTGTCCTGCTGTTTCTGATTTTGTGATCCACTGACAGGGATTTCTGGGCCATCGGTGTCGGCTTTGGTTGTTAACGATGTTTTCGCCATGTTAAAATTCGGCTGCAAGTTTTAAAAGGAGCACCGGATGCAGAAAGGTAGGTCCAGGATGACCTGGTTGCTTCTGTTTGTCGGCTATGTCTCAAGCCTCGGGATCCTGGCCACCATGATAGAGTAACCGGTCACAAAAGATAAGGCCCGTCGAGGGCCTTGTCTGTCAGTTGTTCAGCGCCGTCCTGAGCCGTTGCATCAGGTCCCTGATTTCCGCAGTATCCAGCGCCCCTTCCTTGACGAACATTACCCGGCCCTGACGGTCGAGCGCCACTATGGCGGAGCCATTGGACCTCAGTTGCCAGCTCTGAGCCACCCGGCCCTGTTCATCCAGCACGATCGACGACCAGGGATATTCCCGTTTACTGCTTTCGGCGCTGCTGCGCACTAAGGCGGAGGTGCCGAAGACGGCGTCGTCCAGGTTGATGATGGTCACCGTCTGGTAACGATCCCGGGGCAGTCCGGCGGCCTTGATCGCCTCGATCAGCGGCGCATTCAGCGCCTTGGCGCTGCCGCGCCCGGCGATATGCTGGAGTATCCGTACCTTGCCCGGCAGGGTATCCACGCCCCAACTGCGGGTGGTGAGGCGATCCTGCTCTAGCACCAGTTCGCCCCGGTCGCCGACGCTGACCGGAGGCAAAGGCTGCTCGAGCTGCAGGTTGTGGGCCGAGGCCATAAAGGGCAGGCAGGCCAGCAGCATCCATGTTTTCATCGGTTACTCTCCTTGTGGTTTGAGGTCTGACCTCTCAGCCTAGGGAGTGTTAATTTTTTGTCAAACCCTTACACATAAAAAAAGAGCACCGCAGTGCTCTTTTGGAATCCGGAGGCCGGAGGCGATCAGGCTTTGCTGTAACGCTCGGCGGAGGCCAGGATCTCGGCTTCGGCGGCGGCTTTGTCTTCCCATCCCTCCACTTTCACCCACTTGCCCGCTTCCAGCTCCTTGTAGCGCTCGAAGAAGTGCTTGATCTGGGCCTTGAGCAGCTCGGGCAGGTCGTTCACGTCCTGGATATGGTCGTATTCCTTGGTCAGCTTGCTGTGGGGCACGGCCACGATCTTGGCGTCTTCACCGGATTCATCGGTCATCTTCAGCACGCCCACCGGGCGGCAGCGGATCACCGCGCCGGGCACCAGCGGATGCGGGGTGGGTACCAGCACGTCCACCGGGTCGCCGTCCAGGGACAGGGTCTGGTTCACGTAGCCGTAGTTGCAGGGGTAGAACATGGGGGTGGCCATGAAGCGATCCACGAACACGGCGCCGGTGTCCTTGTCGATCTCGTACTTGATGGGATCGGCGTTCTGCGGGATCTCAATGACTACATAGATATCTTCGGGCAGGCTCTTTCCGGCCGGTACCTGGTTCAGGCTCATGACGTTTCCTTTATATGGTCAGTAACGGAGTTGCGACTCGAGTTTACCACCCTTGCTCCCGGGTATCTGTTATACCAAGGGGTAAGGGCGGGTCGGGGACAACATTATAACCGCTGTCGCAGGGATCACCATACAAGTGCCCAAAGCCGCCGCGGATTGTTAGAATGCGGCCTTCACAGCAGCCAGGGGCAGGTTATGCATATTCATATTCTCGGTATTTGCGGCACTTTCATGGGCGGGCTGGCGGTGCTGGCCCGCCAGCTCGGCTACCAGGTGACCGGCAGCGATGCCAACGTCTATCCACCCATGAGCACCCAGCTCGAGCAGCAGGGCATAGCGCTGATCGAAGGCTATGATCCAGCCCAGCTGGAGCCGGCTCCCGATCTGGTGGTGATCGGCAACGCCATGAGCCGGGGCAACCCCTGCGTGGAAGCCGTGCTGAACCGGCGCATCCCCTATACCTCCGGTCCCCAGTGGCTGCTGGAGCACGTGCTGCAACACCGCTGGGTGCTGGCGGTGGCCGGTACCCACGGCAAGACCACCACTTCCGGCATGCTGGCCTGGATCCTGGAGGATTGCGGCCTCAAGCCCGGCTTTCTGATCGGCGGCGTGCCCGGCAATTTTGAGGTCTCCGCCCGCCTGGGCGAGGCGCCCTTTTTCGTGATCGAGGCGGACGAGTACGACAGCGCTTTCTTCGACAAGCGCTCCAAGTTCGTGCACTACCGGCCCAGCACCCTGATCCTCAACAACCTGGAGTTTGATCACGCGGACATCTTCCCCGATCTGGCGGCGATCCAGCGGCAGTTCCACCACTTGTTGCGGATGGTGCCCGGCCATGGCCGCATCCTGCTGCCGACCCGTACCCCGGTGCTGGAAGCCGTCAAGGACATGGGCTGCTGGAGCGAACTGGAATACGTGGGCGACGACGGCCTCTGGCAGGCCGAGCCCCTGGTCGCCGACGGTAGCCGGTTTACCGTGCTGCTCGAGGGCCGGCCGGTGGGCGAGGTGAGCTGGCCCTGCATGGGCCATCATAACGTGCACAACGGCCTGATGGCCCTGGCCGCCGCCCGCCATGCCGGGGTGCCGGTGGCCGACGGCATCGCCGCCCTGTGCCGCTTCGTGCCGCCCAAACGGCGCATGGAACAAAAGGGCGAGGTGGCCGGCATCCGGGTATGGGACGATTTCGCCCACCATCCCACCGCCATCGCCACCACCCTGGCCGGCCTGTGTGCCCGGAGTGAAGGCCGCCGCGTGCTGGCGGTGCTGGAGCCCCGCTCCAACACCATGAAGATGGGGGTGCATCAACAGGAACTGGCCGATTCCCTGCAACAGGCCAATGCCTCTTATCTGTTTCAGCCGCCGGGGCTGGAGTGGGACCTTAAGGCCGTGGCTGCGAGCTGCCCACAAGGCCGGGTCTTTGACGAGCTTGACAGTCTGATTGCCGCCCTGGTGAGCGAGGCGAAGGCCGGTGACGAAATTCTGGTTATGAGCAACGGTGGCTTTGGCGGTATTCACGGCAAGCTGCTGGCGGCGCTGGAGGCGGCTCATGGCTGAGTATCCGCGTGAGCGGCAGGTCACCCTGGCGCTAAGTGGCGCGTCCGGTGCCCCCTATGCTCTTGCCTTGCTGCAGTGTCTGGTCAAGGCCGGCATCCAGGTGCATTTGCTGGTGTCCGGCGCCGCCCGGGTGGTGCTGGCCACCGAGCAGGGGGAGCAATGGCCGGGCAAGCCGGAAGCGCTGGCCGCCTGGCTGGCCGAGCGGTTTGGTGCCGACCCCGGTCAGATACGGGCCTATGGCAAGGAGGAATGGTTCTCGCCGGTGGCCTCGGGCTCGGGGGCGCCCAAGCGCATGGTGATTTGCCCCTGCTCCATGGGCACGGTAGCGGCCATTGCCAGCGGTGCTTCCGACAACCTCATCGAGCGGGCCGCCGACGTGGTAATCAAGGAGAAGGGGCAGTTGATCCTGGTGCCCCGGGAGTCGCCCTTGTCGGAGATCCATCTGGAGAATCTGCTGAAACTGGCGCGCATGGGGGTCACCATCATGCCGGCGGCGCCGGGTTTTTATCATCAGCCCCAATCCATCGCGGATCTGGTCGACTTTATGGTGGCGCGGATCCTGGATCACCTGGGGCTGGATCAGGCCCTGGTGCAACGCTGGGGCTATGGCGGACCAGAAAGCTGACCCGGAATGCAGATTTCTGCGAATTCCGCTAAAATACCGCTTTAACAACAGCCGGGTTTTTGGACCCGAACGGAGCGAAAACATGAAGCATCGAGTGGATGTCCTGATCAGCACCGAAGAGGTGGACGCCAGGATCCGGGCCCTGGGCGAGCAGATCAACGCCCACTTCGCGGGCGTTGACGAACTGGTGATGGTCGGGTTGTTGCGCGGCTCCTGCGTGTTTATGGCCGATTTGTGCCGCCGGATAGCGCTGCCGGTGCGGCTCGACTTTATGACCGCCTCCAGCTACGGCAACAGCATGGACAGTAACCGGGATGTGCGTATCCTCAAAGATCTGGACGACGAGATCCACGGCAAGCATGTGCTGATCGTCGAGGACATCATCGATACCGGCTACACCCTGAGCAAGGTGAAGGAGATCCTGTCCTTGCGCGCCCCGGCGTCGCTCAGCATCTGCACCCTGCTCGACAAGCCCGAGCGGCGCGAGGCCCAGGTGCCGGTGGACTGGGTCGGCTTTACCATCCCCGACGAGTTCGTGGTAGGCTACGGCATCGACTATGCCCAGCGTTACCGCAACCTGCCCTATATCGGCAAGGTGGTGCCGCTGGAGTAATCCCCGGCAGTCGACTTCCCGATAACAAGAAATCCCTCATATGCCTGGTCCTTGTCCAGGCATATGTTTTTGAACCGGAGCCAAGCATGACCAAAGCACTGGAGATCGAGGGCCTGCGCAAAACCTACGCCGGCGGCGTGGAGGCGCTCAGGGGCATCGATCTGACCGTGGAGCAGGGCGACTTCTATGCCCTGCTCGGGCCCAACGGGGCCGGAAAATCCACCACCATCGGCATCATTTCCTCCCTGGTCAACAAGAGCGGGGGCAAGGTGAAGGTGTTCGGTTACGATCTCGACAGCCAGCTGGAGCTGGCCAAGTCCCAGATTGGCCTGGTGCCCCAGGAGTTCAACTTCAACCAGTTTGAAAAAGTGCGCCAGATTGTGGTCAATCAGGCCGGCCTGTACGGGGTGGAGCGCAAGGAAGCCCTGATCCGGGCCGAGCGTTACCTCAAGCAGCTGGATCTGTGGGAAAAGCGGGATCTGCCGGCGCGCACCCTGTCCGGCGGCATGAAGCGCCGGCTGATGATCGCCCGCGCCCTGATGCACCAGCCCCGCCTGCTGATCCTGGACGAGCCCACCGCCGGGGTGGATATCGAAATTCGCCGGGCCATGTGGGATTTTCTCAAGGAAATCAACGGTGAGGGCATCACCATCATCCTCACTACCCACTATCTGGAAGAGGCGGAGATGCTGTGCCGCCATATCGGCATCATCGACAAGGGCCGGCTGGTGGAAAACACCACCATGAAGGGGCTGCTCGGCAAGCTCAACGTGGAAACCTTTATCCTGGATCTGGCTCCCGACTGCCGGGAGCCCTTCCTGTCCGGCTTCAACTGGCAACTGCTGGACGATCACACCCTTGAGGTGGAGGTGAAGAAGGAGCAGGGGCTCAACGGCGTGTTCGGCCAGCTCAACGAGCAGGGCATCCGGGTGCTGAGCATGCGCAACAAGGCCAACCGGCTGGAGGAATTGTTCGTGACACTGGTGGAGCAGGGGAGGAAAGCATGAACGCCAGGCAGTATTACATCGCCTTTCGCAGCATCTTGCACAAAGAAATAGTGCGTTTCACCCGTATCTGGGTACAGACACTGGTGCCGCCCGCCATCACCATGACCCTCTATTTCGTGATTTTCGGCAGCCTGATCGGCAGCCGTATCGGCGAAATGGGCGGCTATTCCTACATGGCCTTTATCGTGCCTGGCCTTATCATGATGTCGGTGATCACCAACTCCTACTCCAACGTGGCCTCGTCGTTTTTCAGCGCCAAGTTCCAGCGCAACGTGGAAGAGCTGCTGGTAGCGCCGGTGCCGACCTATGTGATCATCGCCGGCTACGTGGGCGGCGGCGTGGTGCGGGGACTGGCGGTGGGGTTAATCGTCAGCCTGGTGTCGCTGTTTTTCGTGGACTTGCAGGTGAGTCACCTGTTCAGCATTGTCTTCACCGTCTTTCTGACCGCAGTGCTGTTTTCCCTGGCGGGCCTGCTTAATGCGATTTTTGCCCGCAGTTTTGACGATATCAGCATTATCCCCACCTTCGTGCTGACGCCGCTGACCTACCTGGGCGGGGTTTTCTACTCCATCGAGCTGCTGCCCGGCTTCTGGCAGGGGCTGTCCCAGGCCAACCCGGTGCTGTACATGGTGAACGCCTTCCGCTACGGCTTCCTCGGCATCAGCGACGTGCCTCTGACCCTGGCCTACGGCATCATCCTCGGCTTTATCGCCCTGTTCTACGGCGCGGCCTGGTACCTGATCCGGACCGGACGGGGATTGCGGCACTGAGTCCAAAAGCAGCCGGTTGGCTGCCTTTCCACTGGTTGCCAATGCCGTTTGTTATAACCACAGGTGTCGGGCAAAGGAAGCCCAATCCCTTTCACCGTGAACCATGATGCTTCAGTTTGAAGAAAAAGGCAGCCAATCGGCTGCCTTTTGTCTTGAACTGAAAGGGAAAACCCGCGATCAGGCCAGCTGCAGGGGGATGTCCTTGCTGGTGCGCACTATGTTGTTGTGGGCATCCAGGTACACCAGGCTGGGCTTGTAGCCGGCGATCTGCTGCTCGGTCATGGGCGCGTAGGCGCAGATGATGATGCGATCGCCCACCGCGGCCTTGCGGGCGGCGGCGCCGTTCAGGGAGATCATCTTGGAGCCGCGCTCGCCGGAAATGGCGTAGGTGTGGAAGCGCTCGCCGTTCTCGATGTTGTAGATGTCGATCTGCTCGTACTCGCGGATATTGACCGCGTCCAGCAGATCCTGATCGATGGCGCAGGAGCCTTCGTAGTTGAGCTCGGCGTGGGTGACCCGGGCCTGGTGCAGCTTGCCCCTGAGCATGATGCGTTGCATATCCATGTTTAGCTTGTCTCCGTCAATTACCGCCCTGAGGGCTTATGGTTTTGCGACAGTGCCCGGAGGGGGGAGCCAGGCTCACGCCGACTCGCCGTGAACCCATCCCTGGGGGCTCGACGGCGCCATCCCTGGCGCCAACGGTCGGCTTAGAGCCTGGCTCCCCCTCCCAGCAAGACCTGAGTGTCACTACAGGGGCACTACCTGGTTATCTATCAGTCTGGCCTTGCCCAGAAAGGCGGCCATTAAAATCACCGCCGCCCGGCTGTGCTCGTCAAGCGGCGCCAGGGTGTCGGCATCGACGATATCGATGCCGTCGGTGCGAAAGCCGGCGCCGTCCAGCCGGGCGGCGCCTTCCTTTACCAGCAGTTCGAGATCCCGCTCGCCCGCGGCCAGGCGCTTGGCCAGCCGGTGCATGGTGGCGGCCAACTCGGGTGCCAGGGCCCGCTCCGACTCGGTCAGGTAACCGTTGCGGGAGCTGAGCGCCAGGCCGTCCTCGGCGCGTACCGTGGGCACGCCCAGGATCTCCACCGGCAGGTTCAGATCGGCGGTCATTTTACGGATCAGTGCCAGCTGCTGGTAGTCCTTTTCGCCGAAGCAGGCCAGATCCGGCTGCACCAGGTTGAACAGCTTGCACACCACTGTGCTGACCCCGTCGAAGTGGCCCGGGCGCAGAGCGCCTTCCAGCACCTGCGAAATGCCGGGCACGCTGACCCTGGTCTGCTGCTGCTGGCCGTGCGGGTACATCAGCTCGGGAGTGGGGGTGAACACCAGATCCGCCTGGTCGCCGAGGCGCTCACAGTCCTGCTTCAGGGTGCGCGGGTAGGCGGCCAGATCGGCGGCCCGGTCGAACTGCAGCGGATTGACGAAAATGCTCACCACCACCCGGTCGGTGCGGGCCCTGGCCTGCTGCACCAGCTCCAGGTGACCCTGGTGCAGGTTGCCCATGGTGGGCACGAAGCCGATGCGATCGCCGCCTCGGCGCCAGCCGCCGATGATGCTCCTCAGTTCCTCTATGGTGCTGACCAGTTGCATCTTCTGTCCTCAGTTAAAACTGTGCTCGGGGCCGGGAAAGCGGCCCTCGGCCACCTCGGCCACATAGGTTTCGATGGCGGCCCGGACGTTGCCGCTCTCGGCCAGGAAGTTCTTGGTGAACTTGGGCACATAGCCGGAGGTCAGCCCCAGGGCGTCCTGCATCACCAGCACCTGGCCGTCGGTGTCCGGGCCGGCGCCAATGCCGATCACCGGGATGCGGAGTTCCCGGCTGATGTCGGCGCCCAGTTGGCTGGGCACGCACTCCAGCACCAGTAGCTGGATACCGGCCGCCTCCAGGGCCCTGGCGTGGCGCTTGATCTGCTCCGCCTGCTCAGCCTCACGGCCCTGCAGCTTGAAGCCGCCGAACACGTGTACCGACTGGGGGGTGAGCCCCAGATGGCCGCATACCGGCACACCCTGGCGGGTCAGTTGGGTAACGGTCTCCGCCAGCCAGTCGCCGCCTTCCAGCTTGACCATATGGGCGCCGGCCCGCATCAGGGCGGCGGCGCTGGCGCAGGCCTGCTCCGGGGTGCTATAGCTCATGAACGGCATATCGGCGACGATGAACGCACTTTGACTGCCGTTGGCCACGCAACGGGTGTGATAGGCGATGTCGCCCACGCTCACCTTAAGGGTGCTGGCTTCGCCCTGCAGCACCATGCCGAGGGAGTCGCCGATCAGGATGGAGTGGACCCCGGCCTGTTCGAACAGGCCGGCGAAAGTGGCGTCGTAGGCGGTAATCATGGCGATTTTCTGGCCGGCCTGCTTCATCGCCTGCAGGCGTGCGGTAGTGATTTTGCTCATGGTGGTTTCCTGTTACTGCGCCGGCAACCGGGTCATGCCGTTTTGCGGGCAATCCCGCAGCAGCCGGGCCAGGGGGGTGCCGCAGGGCAGCACCAGTTCCGGTGCCAGGTCGGCCAGCGGATAAAGCACGAATTCCCTTTGCTTCATGCCATAGTGGGGTATGGTCAGCCGCTCGTCCTCGATCTGCTGGTCGCCATAGAGCAGTATGTCCAGATCCAGGGTGCGGGGGCCCCAGCGTTCATCCTTGCGCTCCCGCCCCTGGGCCAGTTCTATCGCCTGCAGGGCGTCGAGCAGGGCATGGGGCGAGAGCCGGGTGTCGAAGGCCGACACGCCGTTGACATAGGCCGGCTGATCCGCCGGCCCCATGGGACGGCTCAGATACAGGGGCGAATGGCAAAGGCTGGCGGGCACGGCCAGGGCCGCCAGTGCCTGCCGGGCGGCACGGATTTGGGCCTCGGGGTCGTTCAGGTTGGCGCCGAGGGCGACAAAAACCCGTTTCACCCTTCCCGTCTCCGGCGCGGACGGCGGCGGGGCCGCTTGCGTGGCGACTTGCGCGGGGCGGCTTCGGTCATGTCGTTATCCTGCTCGCGGGCTGCCACCTGACTCAGTTTTTTCTGGTCCACCGGGTTGGCGACCTGGAAGTCGGTCCACCACTCGGCCAGTTCCTTGAGCCGGGGATCAAGCTCGGCCCGCAACAGCAGGAAATCGTAGCCGGCGCGGAACTTGGGATGCTCCAGCAGCCGGTGGGGGCGTTTGCCGGCGCGCTTGGTCAGCCGGTCCTGCAATTGCCAGATATCGCGCACAATTGTGCTGAAACGGCGGGGGATGGCTACGGTTTTCACCTGGCGGCCGATCACTTCGTCGGCGGCCAGCATAAAGGCGTCGTGGTAGCCGAGTCCGCCGTCGTTGACGAATTCCTGGGTGCGGGTTTCCACCGGTCCCCACAGCAGGGCGGCATAGAGGAAGGCGGGGGTGACCCTCAGTTCCTGGGCGATACGCTCGTCGGTGTTGGCCAGGGCCAGCTCGATAAAGCGGCCGTAACGGTTGTTGCCCCGGCCCATAACCTCGGCGGTTTCCGGGAACAGGGGCGCGAACAGGCCGTAGTGCTGCATCTGGCGATAGGTTTCCAGGCCCTGGCCGGCGAGAAACAGCTTGAGGGTTTCCTCGAACAGCCGGGCCGGGGGAATGTCGGACAGCAGCGGCGCCAGCTCCCGGATGGGGGCCTCGGTGCGCGGGCTGATGCTCAGCCCCAGCTTGGCGGAGAAGCGCACCGCCCGCAGCATGCGCACCGGGTCTTCCCGGTAGCGGGTTTCGGGATCGCCGATAAGCTCCAGGCGGCGGGCTTCCAGATCCTTGAGGCCGCCGGCGAATCCGAGCACGCTGAAATCGGCGATATTGTAGTAGAGGGCGTTGACGGTAAAGTCGCGTCGCTCGGCATCTTCCTCTATGGTGCCGTAGACATTGTCGCGCAGCAGCATGCCCTCGGCGGACTGGGCCGAGATGTGTTTGTTGGTGTTGACCTGATGATGGTGGCCGCGAAAGGTGGCCACCTCGATCACGTCCCGGCCGAACAGCACATGGGCCAGGCGGAAACGACGCCCCACCAGCCGGCAATTGCTGAACAGCTGCTTGACCTGCTCCGGGGTGGCGTTGGTGGCGATATCGAAATCCTTGGGCTGGCGACCCAGCAGCAAGTCACGCACACCGCCGCCGACCAGGTAGGCGTCAAAGCCCGCCTTGTTCAGGCGATACAGCACTTTGAGGGCGTTTTCACTGATTTGTCGGCGCGATATACCGTGCTGGTCGCGCTCTAGCACCACGGGTTGCAAGGGCAACGCCTCCTGTTGTCGGGTAAGCAGCTTTTTACAAAAGCCGGCGATCTGGGAAAAAATGGGACACCTCGCAGGGCCTTGGGTAAAGAAAAATGGGCGCCCTATGATAGCGCAGGGCGTTCTAAATGCGAACTATCCGCGCAGGGCAACGCAATATGAGGGCCTTTGGGCACCTGTTCGAGACACCAGTGCGACCTGGCCCAGGCCAGCAGCTCGGTGGCACCGGCACCAAACAGTACGGTGGGCGGATGTTGGCCGAGAAAGGCCAGGGCCTGCCACAGGGCCCGGCCCGGACGATGCTTGTCCAGGGCCGGGGCATGGTTCTGCTTGGACAGCTTGTGGCCGCCATAAGTGGCCAGGGGCAGGTGCAGCCAGCCCGGCTCGGGGGCGCCGAGCAGGTGGTAGAGGGCTATCTGGCGTACCGTGGGTTCGAGCAGGTCGGCGCCGCGCACCACTTCCGTCACTCCCGCGTCCCAATCGTCGATCACCACGGCCAGGTTGTAGGCGTAAAGGCCGTCGCGCCGGCGCACGATAAAGTCTTCTTCCGCCAGGGCCGCGGGCACTGTGATCCGGCCCTGCAGGCAATCCTCGAAGCCGTACACCGGCCGCGCCATGCGCAGGCGCACCGCTGCGCCGTCGGCGCCCAGCTTGAGCCGGCGGCAATGGCCGTCGTAAAAACCGCCGGTCTCGGCAATACGCCGGCGCGGGCAGTGGCAGTAATAGGTCAGCCCCCGGGCCGCCCAGTCATCCAGCACCTCCTGGTAGCGGCCATGACGCCGGCTTTGATAGACCACATCGCCGTCCCAGTGCAGGCCAAAGACTTCCAGGGTACGCAGTATGTCGTCGGCGGCGCCGGGGACTTCCCGGGGCGGGTCCAGATCCTCGATGCGCACCCGCCACTGGCCACGGCAAGCGCTGGCCCTGAGGTAGCTGCCGAGGGCGGCGATAAGGGAACCAAAATGGAGGGGACCGCTGGGAGAGGGAGCAAAGCGCCCAATATAGCGGTCGGGCGCGGTGTGGTTCATGACGAGGGGGCCGGTTCAGTAACCGGCCATCTGTTTTTCCTTGATCTCGGCCAGGGTTTTGCAGTCGATGCACAGATCGGCAGTGGGGCGGGCTTCCAGCCGGCGGATACCGATTTCCACGCCGCAGTGTTCGCAATAACCGAAATCGTCGTCCTCGATTTTTTGCAGGGTCTTTTCGATTTTCTTGATCAGCTTGCGCTCCCGATCCCGGGCCCGCAGCTCGAGGGCGAATTCTTCTTCCTGGGCGGCCCTGTCCACCGGATCGGGGAAGTTGGCGGCTTCGTCCTTCATGTGGCCCACGGTGCGGTCCACTTCTTCGCGCAATTGATTGCGCCAGGCGCCCAGAATCTTGCGGAAGTGCGTTTTCTGCGCTTCGTTCATGTATTCTTCGTCGGGCTTCGCCTGGTAGGGCTCAACACCGGCAATAGCCAGAATACCGAGAGATTTTTTGGTTTCGACTGCTGGCATTCCGTATCTCCTAAAAAGCAATATTGCGCCAACCAAATTTGAGAAGCGGCTATCTATAGCAGAAAGCATGTTAACAAGGCAATTTTGCCGTGTGATTTCTGGGGAATGGCTCCCTTAAATCAGAAATCGCCTGCTTTTGCGGCCGCCCCTCCATCCTGCGCCGGCTCGCCGGGCATGGCCGAGCCCATCAGATGAGGGCGGTCGGTGCGCTTTTCAAGAGTGGAGTCGGGCTCTGCCGACCGGTTACCATCTCCCTTCATTTTAGGAACTATAGGTAGAATTGTGCAGTTTTCCTCTTGCTTGCGCCGGGGCCGGCTGATCCGCCGCTACCAGCGCTTCCTGGCCGACGTTCAGGCCGGTGATCACCACCTCACCCTGCATTGCCCCAATACCGGACGCATGACCGCCTGTGGCGAGCCCGGCTGGGAGGTCTATTATTCCACCTCCGACAACCCCAGGCGAAAGTACGCCCATACCTGGGAGTTGAGCCGCAATCCGGGGGGCGACTTTATTTGTGTCAACACCATCCGGGCCAACCAGCTGGCGGCCGAGGCGCTGGAGCAAGGCCTGATCCCCGAACTGGCCGGTTACCGCCGGCACCGGGCCGAGGTCCGCTACGGCGAGGAAGGTAGCCGTATCGACTTCTTGCTGAGCCAGGGCGGTGCCCCCGATTGCTATGTGGAGGTGAAAAGCGTGACCCTGCTGGCCCCGGGGGGCCAGGGTTATTTTCCCGACACCCAGAGCCTGCGGGCGCAAAAGCACGTGCGCGAGCTGATGGTCCAAGCCCGGGCCGGACACAGGGCGGTGCTGCTGTTTTGCGTGTTGCATACCGGCATCGAGCGGGTTGCTCCCGCCCGGCACCTGGATCCGGCCTACGGCAGGCTGCTGGACGAGGCCCTGGCGGCCGGCGTGGAATGCCTGGCCTGGCGTGCCGACATTTCTCCCGAGGGGATGCAACTGGCGGTGCCGCTGCCGTTCAGTCCGTGAGCGGCCAGCGTTGCAGGCAGTGGTAAAGCGGCCCTTCGGCGGTGAGTTCCGAATGGTACAGGCAGAGTTCCCGTGGCCGGTAAACCAGGGGCGACATCGGGGGCAGGGTGTCGGTGGTGCAGTGGCGAAACAGGGTGATATGGGGACGATAGGCCCGGTGTGGCCTGGGCTGCCCCAGGGTGCGGCAGGCCAGTTCCACTGCCCCGGCCAGCGTCATCAGTACGGCTGGCGGTGCCGAGGGTCCGGCCCAGACCACGCCGGCGCGGGGGAAACAGCCCAGCCGGTCGAGGACGAGTTCGAAGCCGGGCATGGGCATCCTCGCCAGCCTGCGCAGCAAGGCCGCCCGGTCGTCGTGCCCGAGCCGGCCGATAAACAGCAGGGTCAGGTGCAGTTGGGCGGCGGGGATGCGTCGTCCGGGCAGGCTGAGCCTGTCCTGCAACCGAGCCAGGGGCGAAGCCAGCTCCCTGGCGGGAAAGGCCAAAAACAGCCGGTTGTCGTCGCTTGCCATCGGCATAGTCCTTTTGCTGGGCTTTTGGCACAATATAACGGTTTAACCGTCCTCAGGTAACAGCGTGAACCAGCTACCCATAACCGAAGCCCTGCCCCGGCTGCAGCAGGCGCTGGCGTCCTCCCGTATCATCCTCGAAGCGCCGCCCGGTGCCGGCAAGTCCACCTGGCTGCCCCTGTGGCTGCTGGAGCGTCCGGAGATCACCGGCCGCATCATCATGCTGGAGCCGCGCCGGCTGGCGGCCCGCACCATAGCCCAATACCTGGCCCGGCAACTGGGCGAGGCGCCGGGCGGCCGGGTCGGCTATCGCATGCGCGGCGAGAGCCGGATCGGCAAATCTACCCGGCTGGAAGTGGTGACCGAGGGGGTGCTGACCCGGATGCTGCAGGCGGATCCCGAACTGGCCGGTGTGTCCCTGCTGATTTTCGATGAATTCCACGAGCGCAGCCTGCAGGCGGATTTGGCCCTGGCCTTCGCCCTGGAGTGCCAGGCCCTGCGCGAAGATCTGCGCATACTGGTGATGTCCGCCACCCTCGAAGGGCTGGCGCTGGAGCAACTGCTGCCCGATGCCGCCATCGTGCGCAGCGCCGGGCGTGCCTTTCCGGTGAGCATCGAGTACCTGCCGCGCAACCAGCACAGCCGGCTCGATGAGTGCCTGGGGCGGGCGGTGCTCGCCGCCCTCTCCGGCCACGAAGGCAGCGTACTGGCCTTCCTGCCCGGCGAGCGGGAAATTCGCGCCGCCCACGACTGGCTGCTCGACCGGGTGCCCGGCGATACCGAGCTCCGCCCTCTTTATGGCCGGCTTACCCTGGCCGAGCAGCAGGCGGCGATAGCTCCGGCGGCGAGCGGCCGGCGCAAGGTGGTGCTGGCCACCAATGTGGCGGAGACCTCGCTGACCATAGACGGTATCGGCATAGTGGTGGATTCGGGCCTGGAGCGCCAGGCCCAGTTCGATCCCGAGGCCGGCATCACCCGGCTGCTGAGCCGGCAGATAGGCCAGGCCTCGGCCACCCAGCGGGCCGGCCGGGCCGGCCGGCTGGGGCCTGGTGTCTGCCTGCGGTTGTGGAGCCGGGAACAACAGGAGCGGCTGGCGCCCCGGCGGGCGGCGGAAATCGAGCAGAGCTGCCTGGCCGCCTTCGTGCTGGAATGTGCCGCCTGGGGCGCCGAGCCGGAACAACTGCCGTTGCTGACATCACCGCCGGCGCCGCTGCTGGCCGCGGCCCGGCGACAGTTGGCGGAGCTGGGGCTGCTGCACGGCAGCCAGCTCACTCCCCTTGGCCGGCGGGTGTGGCGGCTGGGCACCGAGCCCTGGCTGGGGCAGTTGCTGCTCACTGCCGCCGACTGGCAAGGGCAGGGCCGGGAAGGCGCCCTGGCCGATGCCGTCTGGCTGGCGGCGCTGGTAGAGGAAGGGCGTTTCGGCGAGGGCCCCCTGTCGGGCCAGGTGCTGGCTGCCCGGAGCCGGCTGGCCGCCTCGGCCCGGCGCTGGTTTCAGCGTCTCGAGATGACGCCGGCGGAGCCCGTGGGCCATTACCTGGGGCTGCTGCTGGCCAATGCCCGACCGGAGTGGGTGGGGCTGTTGCGCCAGCAGGGCCGCTATGCGCTGGCTGGCGGACTGAGCGCCGACCTGCCCCAGGCCAGCCCCCTGGCCGGCAAGCCCATGCTGGCGGTGGCGGCCCTGGGCCGGGGCGAGCGGGGCGTCGTGATCCAGGCGGCGGAGCCGATCACGCTGGAAGCGCTGCGGCAATACCTGCCCGGGCGCTTCAGTGAGCGGGAGCAACTGCAGTGGGACGATGACGCCAACCGGGTGAGGGCCGAGCGGCAATGGTGCTTCGGCAGCCTGGTGCTGCAACGGATACCCCTGGCAGAGGTGAGTCCGGAGCAGCGGGCACATTGCCTGCTGCAGGAAATCCGCCGGCGGGGCTGGGACAGCCTGCCGCTGGATGAGGCGGCCCGGCAACTATGGCTGCGGCTGAAGCTTGCCGGACAAAAACTGGCCGACTGCGGCTTTTCCCCCTGTGATGAAGCGGAATGGCTGGCGCAGGCGGAAGACTGGTTGTTGCCCCGTCTGCACGGGCTTGGCCGCTGGGACGAGCTGGCCCGGCTGGACTGGAGTGCGCTGCTGCGCGGCAGACTGGACTGGCAACGGCAGCAAATGCTGGATACCCTGCTACCCGCCCGGATTGAACTGGCCACCGGAACCCGTGCCGATATCCGCTATCGGGAGGGGGACGATCCTGTGCTGCCGGTGCGGTTGCAGGAGATGTTCGGCCAGTCGGGCACGCCCGAGCTGGCGCATGGCCGGGTGGCGCTGGTGCTGGAGCTGTTGTCGCCGGCCCGCCGGCCTCTGCAGGTAACCCGGGATCTGGCGGCGTTTTGGGCCGGTTCCTACCAGGACGTGAAAAAAGAGATGAAGGGACGCTATCCCAAGCATGTATGGCCGGACGATCCCGCCAATACGGCGCCGACCCGACATACCAAGAGGCAGATGAAGCACTGATTATGGCAAAACAAACCCGGACCTCCAGGTCTCGCAAAAAACCCGTTAAACAGCGCCGCTCCTGGTGGGGGCTGGTGTTCAAGCTCGGTCTGGTGTGTGCCGTGCTGATCGGGGTATTCGGCATCTATCTGGACAGCCAGGTCCGAGCCCGTTTCGAGGGCCAAAAATGGGCCTTGCCGGCGCTGGTCTACAGCCGGCCGCTGGAGCTGTTCCCGGGGCAGAAGCTGTCTTACCAGCAGATGCTGCGGGAGTTGCAGCTGCTCAACTACCGCAAGGTGGCCAGCCCCGACCGGCCCGGCGAGTACGCCGTGGCCAACAATCGCATCGAGATTCACCGCCGGCCCTTCAATTTCGCCGACGGCGCCGAGGCCGCCCGCTCCATCCTGCTGACCTTCGACGGCCAGCGCCTGGCGCGAATGCAAAATCCGGCCAACGGCCGGGAGCTGGGTTATGCCCGCATGGATCCGGTGCTGCTCGACCGGCTCAATGTGGAACAGCGGGAAGACCGTTTGCTGGTGCGCCTCGATCAGGTGCCCGAGCTGCTGGTGACCACGCTGCTGACGGTGGAGGACAGGGATTTTTACCGCCACGACGGGGTGTCGCCGCTGGCGATCCTGCGCGCCCTGGTGGTCAACATCAAGGCCGGCCGCACCGTGCAGGGCGGCAGTACCCTGACCCAGCAGTTGGCCAAGAACTTCTTCCTGACCCAGGATCGCAGCTTGTGGCGCAAGGTGCAGGAAGCCTATATGGCGCTGATCATCGATTTCCGTTACGGCAAGGATGAAATCCTCGAGGCCTACCTTAACGAGGTTTACCTGGGCCAGAACGGTGCCCAGGGTGTCTACGGCTTTGGCCTGGCCAGCTATTTCTATTTCGGCCTGCCCCTGAACGAACTCAACCCGGATCAGATTGCCCTGCTGGTGGGGCTGGTGAAGGGACCTTCCTTCTACGATCCCTGGCGTAATCCGGAACGGGCCAGGGAACGGCGCGATCTGGTTCTGCGCCTGCTGGCCAACGAAGGCCACATCGACCGGGACACCTACGAGCAGTCCAGCAGCCGGGCACTGGGGCTGATTGAGCGCGGTCGCATGGGGTATGGCCGTACCCCGGCCTTTATGGGGCTGCTGCGCCAGGAATTGCGTGAGCGTTTCGGCGATGACTTTCTGCGCCAGAACGGTCTCAAGATTTTCAGCAGTCTTGATCCTATCGCCCAGCATACCGCCGAGCAGGCGGTGATTGAGCAGATCAAGCAGCTCAGGGCCAACACCAAGCGCAATGACCTGGAAGCGGCGGTGGTCGTCTCCAACTGGCGCAAGGGGGAGGTGAGCGCCGTGGTCGGTGGGGCCGACCCCAGCTTTGCCGGTTTCAACCGGGCCCTGGCCGCTCGCCGCCCTATCGGCTCCCTGATCAAGCCGCCGGTGTTTGCCGAGGCCTTGGCTCATGGCTATACCCTGGCTTCCCCGATCAAGGACGAGCCCATTGCCCTGCGCAGCGATGCGGGCCAGGTGTGGCGGCCCAACAACTATGACCGCCAGTTCCGTGGCCAGGTCATGCTGGTGGACGCCCTGGCCAAGTCGCTCAACGTGCCGACCGTCAACCTGGGCATGGCACTGGGCCTGGACAAGGTCGTGGAGGGCCTCAGGCGGATGGGAGTACAGCAGCCGATCCAGGCCTATCCTTCGCTGCTGCTGGGTACTTTGGAGCTGTCGCCGCTGGAGGTCAATCAGCTTTATCTGACCCTGGCCAACCAGGGGCTGTACCAGCCGCTGACCTCGATCCGCGCCATTCAGGATGAGCAGGGCGAGCTTATCTACCAGCACAGCGCCCGGGCCACCCAGGTGTTGGAGCCGGAGGCGGGCTACTTGGCCCTCTATGCCATGACCCGGGCCGTGGGCGGCGGTACAGCGGCCCATCTGGCTGCCCGTTTTCCCAACCGGGTCATGGCGGGCAAGACCGGCACCACCAACGATCTGCGCGACACCTGGTATGCGGGGCTGGATAACGAAGAGCTGGTCAGCGTCTGGGTTGGCCGCGACGACAACGGCGTGACCGGCCTGACCGGTGCCAGCGGCGCCCTGCGGCTGTATAGCCGTTATCTGGACGGCCGGGGAGTGGACTCGCTGGAGCTGGCTCCGCCTGCCGGCATTGATCAGGTGAATTTTGCTCTGCGCGACGGCCAGCCCGCGGATCCCCGCTGTGAGCAGACCCGGCTGCTGCCGGCCCGGGCCGCCTCGTTGCCTGCGGTGCGGGACTGCCGTCCGGCCACCCCGTCTCGCCCGACCCAACCTTCCCAGGAGCAGCCGGTCAGTGACTGGCTGCGCGACATCTTCAATTTCGCCCGCTGAGCGGTGAAAGCCTCCGTCTCCGTATATGCTGAACAATATGGAGACGGAGGAGCCCGCCATGTTCGCTTTTCATCACGTGACTATCAGTGTCCGGGAGCTGGATACCGCAGAGGGATTTTACCGGGGGCTGGGCTTCGTCCCTGCCTATCGCTGGCAGGATGATGAGGGCCAGCTGCAGATCTGCCATCTGCGCCTGGGCCAGGCGCTGCTTGAACTCTATTGCTTCCGTCCGGTAGACGATCCCGAACTCTCCGCCATGCCTCCCTGGGCCCACGGTTTCCGTCTGGGGCTGAGACATTTTGCACTCCAGGTAGACGATCTCGACCGGGCGCTCAATGCCTTGCACGGGGCCGGCATGCTGGTGGACAAGCCGTCGCCGGTCAAGGGACAGACCTGCGCCCGCTATGTGTTTATTCTGGATCCGGATGGCAACAGTGTGGAATTGCTGGAAGGGCCGCTGGTGGAGATCCAGCGGCCGGAGTCGGACAGCCTGGGCCGTTAGGGTCAGCCCTTGAGGGCGGCGAAGGCGCGGTCGGCCGCGGCCAGGGTGTGGGCCAGTTCGCCGTCGCCGTGGGCCAGCGACATGAAACCCGCCTCGAAGGCGCTGGGCGCCAGGTAGACGCCCTCTTCCAGCATCAGGTGGAAGAAGCGCTTGAAGGCGTCCAGATCACAGCGGGTGACCTGGTCATAGCGGCTGATGGCTTGCTCGTCGGTAAAGAAGAAGCCGAACATGGCGCCAACCCGGGTGGTGGTGAAGGGGATGCCATGCTTGTCGGCGGCGGCCTGCAGGCCGTCCACCAGGGTCCTGGTTTTCTGTTCCAGGGCTTCGTAAACACCGGGCTGGCTGATGGCGTTGAGGGTGGCCAGGCCGGCGGCCATGGCCACCGGGTTACCGGACAGGGTGCCGGCCTGGTAGACGGGGCCGGTGGGCGCCAGGTGCTCCATCACCTCGCGCCGGCCACCGAAGGCGCCTACCGGCATGCCGCCGCCGATGATCTTGCCCAGGGTGGTCAAATCCGGCTTGACCCCGTAGCGCTGCTGGGCACCGCCCAGGGCGGCGCGGAAACCGCACATCACTTCATCGAAAATCAGCAGGGCGCCGTACTGGTCGCACAGGGCGCGCAGGCCTTCGAGGAAACCGGGGACGGGCGGAATGCAGTTCATGTTGCCGGCCACCGGCTCCACTATGATGCAGGCGATGTCGGCGGGAGCGGCTTCAAAGGCGGTCTTGACCGACTCCAGGTCATTGAAGGTGGCGGTCAGGGTGTGCTTGGCGAAATCGGCGGGCACGCCCGGGGAGTTGGGCTGGCCCAGGGTGAGGGCACCGGAACCGGCCTTGACCAGCAGGCAGTCGGCGTGGCCGTGATAGCAGCCCTCGAACTTGAGGATTTTGTCACGGCCGGTAAAGCCCCGGGCCAGGCGGATGGCGCTCATGGTGGCTTCGGTGCCGGAGTTGACCATGCGCACCTGCTCCATGGAAGGCACCAGCCGGTTGACCATTTCGGCCATGGTCACTTCCACGCCGGTGGGGGCGCCGTAGCTCAGGCCGCGGGACACCGCTTCCATTACCGCTTCGCGCACAACGGGGGCGTTGTGGCCCAGGATCATGGGGCCCCAGGAGCCGATGTAATCGACGTAGGCCTTGCCGTCCACATCATAGAGGTAGGCGCCGTCGGCCCGTTCGATAAAGCGGGGCGTGCCGCCCACACCGTTGAAGGCGCGCACGGGAGAGTTGACGCCGCCGGGGATGAAGCGGCGGGCCTGGGTAAACAGATCATCAGACTTGGACATGGGTCATCCTTTGGTATTCAGGGTCAGAGAGGCACTGGCGGCCAGGGTGTCCCGACTATAACAAAATCCGCGGCGGGCGAGAATGACCGTGCTGGCGCCGGTCCGGGGGCTTTGGCACAATGCGCGCTCTTTAGGGGAGGCGGATGATGAAAGGGACCATGGGGCTTAGGATGTCACTGGTGGCGAATGCCGTCCTGCTGGCGGTGCTGGCCTATCTGGGATTGCATTATCAGCAACAGCAGGAGCGCGCCGAACAGGCGCTGGCACAGACGGAGCGAAGCCGCCAGGAACTGTTGACGCTAAAGCTGGAACTGCAGGCATTGTTGAGTGCCGAAAGCAGCCAGCTGGCGCAACTGGAACAGCAGGCCAGGCAACTGGCCGAACAGGCCCAGCAATTGGCTCTTTACCGCCAGGTGCTGGCGCCGGACCAGGGGCCCGAGTTGATGCTGGTACAGGAGGCCATCGTTGCCCAGGAGCAGGCCGAGCTGTTCGGCTTTCGGCTGGTGCTGCTGCAGCCGGGCGATAGGGCCGGCCGGATCCGCGGCCAGGCCAGGCTGCAGGTGCGGGCCCTGTCTGGTGATCAGACGGTGACCCTGGATGCCGAACAGCTCGGCGTAGCGCCCTTTAGCCTGGATTTCCGGCATTTCCAGATGCTGTCCGGCACCTTGCGGCTGCCGCCGGGGGCCCGTGGCCAGAGGCTGGAACTGTTGCTGGAGCTGTCCGGCGGCGGGCGGCGCACCCTGAGCCTGAACTGGCCGGGTCCGGACAATACTTGAACTGTTTACTCGGGTATTGGATAATTTCGGCCGATGACCAACCACAAGAGGTAGTGATGAGCGAAGCAACCCCCTTGCCGATCCAGATGAGCGATGCGGCCGCCAACAAGGTCAAGGCCCTGATCGCCGAGGAAGAAAATCCCGAACTCAAGCTCAGGGTTTACATCACCGGTGGTGGTTGTTCCGGCTTCCAGTATGGCTTCACCTTCGATGAAAAAAGCAACGACGGTGATACCGTGATCGAGAAAAACGGTGTCATTATGGTGATCGACGCCATGAGCCTGCAATACCTGGTGGGCGGGACCGTCGATTATGTCGACGGTCTGGAAGGCTCCCGCTTCCTGGTCACCAATCCCAACGCCACCAGCACCTGTGGTTGCGGCTCATCTTTCAGCATCTGAGCATCTGAGGCGGCTATGTCCATGTTTGATTGGCTCAAGGGCGCCGACAAGCCCGACGCATCCGCTCCGGCGGTG
The DNA here is from genome assembly GCF_003012795.1 of Zobellella taiwanensis. Taxonomy (GTDB): domain Bacteria; phylum Pseudomonadota; class Gammaproteobacteria; order Enterobacterales; family Aeromonadaceae; genus Oceanimonas; species Oceanimonas taiwanensis. Next base: position 28,414 of record NZ_PXYH01000012.1, on the reverse strand, counting down.
GACAGCTGTGAGCGCCTGGCCCTGTACCAGAGGGCCTGGTGCCCCTATTGCCAGCGGGTCAAGGCGGTCATTGCCGAGCTGGGGCTGGAGATCACCGAGTACGACACCAATGAGCCCGAGCACCTGCAGGCGCTGCTGGCCGGCGGTGGCCAGCGCATGGTGCCTTGCCTGCGCATCGAGCAGGAGCCGGGGCACTACTACTGGCTGTATGAATCGATGGACATCATCGCCTACCTGAGGCAGCACTGCGGCGGTCAGTCATGAGTGAGTCCGGGTTTGCGCTCCATCCCCGGCTGGCGGAAGACTGCCTGGTGCTGGGTGATCTGCCCCTGTGCCGTGTGCTGCTGGCGAAGGATGGGCGTTATCCCTGGCTGATCCTGGTGCCCCGGCGACCCGGCATCCGGGAAATCCACTGGCTGGAGGAAAAGGATCAATTGCAGCTGATGCGTGAGTCCTGCGCCCTGGCCGGGCTGCTGGAGCGGACGCTTTCCCCCGACAAGATTAATGTGGCGGCACTGGGCAACATGGTGCCCCAGCTGCACCTGCATCATCTGGCGCGCTTTACCACCGACGATGCCTGGCCTGGCCCGGTCTGGGGCCGCCACCCGGCACAGCCCTATGCCGAGCCGGAGCAGCAGGCCCGCCAGTGGCGCCTGTGCCTCGCGGGGCTGGACGGTTTCACTCCCGCCTGAGCGCTAGGCCGGCCTCAGTTGCTGGCCAGCATCACCTCGCTGATCCTGTCGAGCTGGGCCAGCAGCCGTTCCGCCTTGGGCCGGAAGCGGGCCAGTTCCTCCCGGGACAGTATGGCCGCCTGGGGCAGTTTGACGGTCTTGGGATCCTGGTGCACACCGTTGACCAGGAATTCGTAGTGCAGGTGGGGGCCGGTTACCCGGCCGGTGGCGCCGACGGTGCCGATTTGCTGCTCCTGCTTCACCTTTTCCCCTTTCTTGACCATGCGCTGGTGCAGGTGCAGGTATTTGGTGAGGTAGGTGCCGTCGTGGCGGATCACCACATAGTTGCCGTTGAACTGGCTGTAGCCCGACTCCACCACTACGCCGCCGCCGGCCGCCACCACGGGAGTACCGGTGCGGGCGGCATAGTCGATTCCCCTGTGGGCCTTGACCTGGCCGGTCACCGGGTGCAGCCGGCGGGGATTGAAGTTGGAGCTGATGTGGCTGAAGTTTACCGGCGCCCGCAGGAAGCTCTTGCGCATGGCCCGGCCTTCGGGCGAGTAGTAATTGCCATCCTCGTGGCGCACGGCCCGGTAAACCTTGCCCTGGTTGATGAATTCGGCGGCGAGAATGTTGCCGGTGGCGACGCGGATACCGTCTTTGTAGCTCTCTTCATAAAGCACGGAAAAGCGATCGCCGGCGCGGATATCGAGGGCAAAATCCAGGTCCCAGGCAAACATGGCGGCCAGTCCCAGTATCTGGCCAGGATTGAGTCCAGCTCCTACGCCGGCGCTCCAGAAGTTGGAACTGACCTCGGCCTGGGCAAAACGATGGCGGTTTTCCAGTTCGGCACTGTGGATACGGCTTTCGAGTCCGTCCTGGCGGTGGCGGATTTCCAGGGTGCGGGCGGCGTCCAGCGGATAGCTTAGCGCGCGCAGGCCGCCCTGGTGATCGAGTGCCAGGGTGAGGCGGTCACCGGGATGGATCCTTTTCAGGGCATCGGCCTCGCCACCGAGCCGGCTGATGTCGTGCAGCAGGGTGGAAGGCAGGCCCTGACGGGCAAAAATGGAGGACAGGGTATCGCCGGGCTTGACCTGCACGACCAGTTCGCGGGCCGCGGCGGCGTCTTCGGTCACGGGCTTGTCCTTGACCTCCAGCGCCAGGTCGAGGCGTTGCGAGGTGCTGGCGGCCGCCTGATCCCGGCTGGCCAGGGCCGACTCGGTCGGGGCCAGCAGCAACAGTCCCATGGCCGCGCTGAGCGTACCGATGGCAATCCTGTGGCCGCGGGGCAGTATCTTGAATAGTCTGATCACGGGCATCTTGGGCTCTTCCCTGAATACTGTCAGGATTTTACAGCCTTTCCAATTTATCCGCCATTCCAGTAATATGCCCTCCTTATCTGTTTAGGTCGTCTACGTTCACAGCACAGGAGTATAGAAGCCATGTCCCAGCTGGAAGCGGCATTAGCGGAGATCAAACGCGGTGCCGAAGAGATACTGGTTGAAGAAGAGCTGGTTGCCAAACTGAAGGAAGGGCGCCCGCTGCGGGTCAAACTGGGCATGGATCCCACCGCCCCCGATATCCATCTGGGCCACACCGTGATTCTCAACAAGCTGCGCCAGTTTCAGGATCTGGGCCATGAGGTTTTGCTGCTGATCGGCGATTTTACCGCCCAGGTGGGCGATCCTTCCGGCAAAAACAGAACCCGGCCGCCGCTGACCCCTGAGCAGGTGGCGGACAACGCCAAGACCTACGCCGAGCAGGCGTTCAAGGTACTGGATCCGCACAAGACCCAGATCGTCTACAACTCCAGCTGGTTGGGCGAACTGGGCGCCACCGGCATGATCAAGCTGGCCTCCAAGCTGACCGTAGCGCGCATGCTGGAGCGGGACGACTTTAAAAAACGCTACAGTTCGGGCCAGTCCATCGCCATCCACGAATTCATGTATCCGCTGCTGCAGGGCTATGATTCGGTGGCGCTGAAGGCGGACGTGGAGCTGGGGGGAACCGATCAGAAGTTCAACCTGCTGATGGGCCGCGAGCTGCAAAAGGATGCCGGCCAGCCGCCCCAGGTGGTGCTGACCATGCCGTTGCTGGAAGGCCTCGATGGTGTCAAGAAAATGTCCAAGTCCGCCGGCAACTACATTGGCGTGGACGAAGCGCCGGGCGAAATGTTCGGCAAAATCATGTCCCTGTCCGATGAGCTGATGTGGCGTTACTTTGAACTGCTGTCCCGTCGCAGCCTGGACCAGTTGGCCACACTCCGGCAACAGGTGGCTGAGGGCGCCAACCCGCGGGACATCAAGATCCTGCTGGCCAAGGAGATCATCACCCGCTATCACAGCGAGGCGGCGGCCGAGCAGGCGCACCAGGACTTTGTGCTGCGCTTCCAGAAAAACGCCATTCCCGACGATCTGCCCGAGGTGACCCTGCAGGCGGGGGGGGAGGGCATTGCCATTGCCAACCTGCTGAAGGACGCCGGCCTGGTGGATTCCACCTCGGAAGCGCTGCGGATGATCAGGCAGGGGGCGGTCAAGGTGGACGGCGACAAGCTGGACGACGGCAAGCTTGTGGTGCAGCCCGGCCAGGCGGTATACCAGGTGGGCAAGCGCAAGTTCGCCAAAGTCACAGTAGCCTGAGCCTGACCACCGACCCATGCCAAAGGGCAGCTCACATGCGCTGCCTTTTTTGTGCGGTTAGTGCAACCGAGCGGCGAAGGTAACCCGCTGATGCTTCGCGCGATTATTTCAGCCGAGCATCCTCACCGGGTCAGCGAAAAGGCGGGCAGCGACAGGTGCCAGCGAATGGCCGCGATGCGCAGTACAAAGGTGCCCAGCATGCCGAGTGCCGTGGCCAGCAGGGCAGGCAGGCCCAGGGCCAGGGCGCCGGTATAGAGCACGCCACCCAGGATGCAGGCAGTGGCATAGATTTCCCGTTGCAGCACCATGGGCACTTCCCGGGCCAGTACGTCCCGGATCATGCCGCCGGCGACGCCGGTGATGACCCCCATCACTACTGCTACCATGCCAGAGGTGCCGTGATTGAGCGCCTTCTCGGCGCCGATCACGGTAAACAGTGCCAACCCGAAGGCGTCGGCCAGGGGCAATATGTACCAGGGCAGGCGTCGCGGCAGCCGGGCCAGGTATTGGCCGATCAGGGCGGTGGCCAGGATGACCCACAGATAGACGGGGTTGCCGACCCAGAACACCTGTTCGGCGCCGATGATCAGATCCCGTATGGTACCGCCACCGATGGCGGTCACCGCCGCCAGCACGATGACGCCAAAGCCGTCCATGCGCAAACGGCCCGCCACCAGTACGCCGGAAAAGGCGAATACGGCGGTGCCGAACAAATCACTCCAGTAGAACACGGACTCAACCAGCAGGGGCACTTGTTTCTACCTCAAGACAAAAGGGGCGCCATTGTATAGAGGGGCCCGGTGGAACACAATCGGCTAGCGGGCGAGTTCGAGTTGCCGGCACAGGGTGGCAATGCCCGCCGGAGTACGTGGGGTAAAACGGTGCAGGCTGTCCGCATCTATGGTGAACAGCTGGCGCTTCTGCACCGCTTTCAGCTCGGGCCAATCCAGCCAGCGGCGCAGCTGCGCCCGGTTTTCCGCCAGTATCACCCCGGGGTTTTGTGCCAGCACGAATTCGGGGTCGATCTGCGGATAGGGTGACAGGCTGTGTTCGGTGATGTTCTCGCCCCCGCACAGGCGAACCGCCTGCCCCATCCAGGTATCGCCGTTGACCGACATCAGCGGCGACTCGCCGAGCTGGTAAAACACCGATACCGCAGCCGCGTCCCGGTATTGCCGGGCAAGCTGGTCCAGTTCCCGGCGATAGTGGGCCGCCACCTGGCTGGCCTGGTGTTCCTGACCGGTAAGGCGGCCCAGGTATTCCAGCTCGTCAGCCAGGTCATGCAGCCGCCTGGGCTCCGAATAGACAACGCGAATGCCCAGTTGCTCCAGCGGCGCCACCTGCAGGGACTGGGCGCTGCGCCAGGCCACCACCAGGTCCGGCTGCAACGCCAGTATCCGCTCCAGGTTGAGCGAACGGTAGTTGGCCACCTTGGGCAGCGATGCCACCCGGGCCGGATAGTCGCTGGCCTCGTCGGTGGCGACGACCTGCTCGCCGGCTCCGATGGCAAACAGCATTTCGGTGATGTGGGGCGACAGGCTGACAATGCGCTCGGGCCTGGCGCAGGCGTGATTGGCCGCCAGCAGCAGCAGAATACCGAGCACCCTAACCATGGAGCAGGGGCACCAGGGTCAGGGTCCAGGCCAGGGAAAGCCAGAACAGCAATGCCAGCACCAGGCGCCGGAGCAGGGCCGCGACCTCGGCCTGGCCCAGGGGTGCAGTTCCGCCCAGCTTGGGATAATAATCGGTGCCGGCGGTATAGCGGCGCGGGCCACCCAGCCCGGCCCCCAGTCCGCCGCCGGCCACCGCCAGCAGCCGTCCGGCGGCGGGGAAGGCCCAGAGCCCGCCCTTGGGCCAGGCGCGCAGGGCACGCAAGGAGCCGGGATAAATCAGCAGGGTCAGCGCCAGCAGATGAAAGGGCAGCCAGGCCAGGGCCCGGTACAGGGCCGAAGGCAGGGCCCCGAAATGGCGCCAGTCCACCAGCTTGCGCGGCCAGGCCTGGGCAGTGGCCCGCAGCAGGATAACCCCCAGCGCCGCGTAAGCCCCGCCCGCCAGATACCAGCAGGCGAGGGTGAAGTCTCCGGCCAGGCGCAGCAGGGCTGTCTCCGCCAGGGCCTTGCGCAGGCCCAGTTCGGATAAGGGGTCGGTCTGGCGCAGACACAGGGGGGCCAGTGTCAGCCGGGCCAGGTGGCGTTGCTGCGGGATCTGGCGCAGGCACAGGGGCAGCGCCCGGCCGAGCCGGCCCAGGTCGAGACCGGCCCACAGCAGCAATACATCGAGCAGGGCCGGCCAGGGCGCCAGGGTGGCCAGGGCCCACCAGGCGGACACCAGCGGCAGCCACAGACACAGCAACAGGGCTCCCCCCGCTACCGTCAGGTAGCCCGGGGAGTAAGCGGGCCGGTTGAGGCGCCGGCCAAGCCGCTGCAGGCCGGTCACCAGCAGTGGCGGCAGGCGCTGGGCCGGCATGACCAGGCTGAGCAACAGGGCCAGGCTCAGCAGGGTCAGCGGGTGTTCCAGCAGGGCGGGCATGGGGATTAGTCCTGTCGCTGTGCCACCATGGCTAGTACCATGGCCGAGGAATGGCGGGCGGCCACCTCCAGAAAGGCGTCAAAGGATTCGGCCTGCTCCTTGCCGGCGATGTCCGACAGGGCTCGTACCACCACAAAGGGAACCTGAAACTGGTGGCATACCTGGGCGATGGCCGCGGCCTCCATTTCGCAGGCCTTCATGGCCGGAAAATCGGCCACGGCTTTTTGCAGTTGATCCTGGCGGTGCATAAATTGATCGCCGGTGCAGATCAGGCCCACCGCCGAGCGGATGTCCTGCTGCTCGGCCAGGCAGGCACGGGCCAGCTCGATCAGCGCCGGATCGGCGGTGAAGGCGGCCGGTTGTTGGGCCATCTGCCCCATTTCGTAGCCGAAGGCGGTGACGTCCACATCGTGGAAGCGTACTTCGCTGGACACCACCACGTCACCCACGCGCAGGGCCGGATCAAAGCCGCCGGCGGAGCCGGTGTTGATCACGCAATTGGGGCTGAAGCGCTCCAGCAGCAGGGTGGTGGCCACGCTGGCGGCGACCTTGCCGATGCCGGAACGGGTGATCACCACCTCCTTGCCGGCAAGGGTGCCCTGGTAGAATTCACATCCGCCCACGGTGGTGGTGGTAGCGTTTTCCAGCTGGGCGCGCAGCTCGGCCACTTCCTGCTCCATGGCCCCGATAATTCCGATAGTCATAACACTGAGTTCCGCAAAAATGATGGTCGCAAGTGTAACACCATCAAGGAAAAAGGCCGATTGCACAGGGTTGAAAATCGTCTGTTGGGTTCGTATTGCGAAGCACCAGCAGGGTTGCCTGCGCCGACACGCTTCGAGCCCATCCTTGGGACGCTAGGCAAATGCCATCCCTGGCATTTGACGGTCGGCTCCGGCAATCCCTGCTGTTGCTTCAGGTAACTCCAGTGTTGCCAGCAAATAACTTCAGACAGCTCGGTGGTAAACAAGGAGGGCAAAGGGTGTTTGCTTCGGCGTGCCCTTTGCGCCAAGGATGGCGCGACGGAGCCCCCAGGGATGGGTCTACGGCGAGCCGGAGAAGCAGTGCCCTTTGGCCGACGTATTTGCATGACTCAACCGACAGTTAAAACAAAAAGGCCGCTCGATGAGCGGCCTTTGCACAGGAAGCCGGTCAGGCTTACACGCCGAGATAGTCCATGATGCCCTCGGCGGCCTTGCGGCCTTCGGCGATGGCGGTGACCACCAGGTCGGAGCCGCGCACGGCATCGCCGCCGGCGAAGATGCGCGGGTTGCTGGTCTGGAAGGCAAACTCGGCCTGCTCGGGGGCGATGATGCGGCCCCACTGGTCGGCCTCGATGCCATATTCCTTCAGCCAGGGCTGCTCATGGGGCTGGAAGCCAAAGGCCATGATTACCGCATCGGCCGGCAGCACCTGCTCGGAGCCGGGCACGGCCTCGGGGCGGCGGCGGCCGTTGGCGTCGGGCTCGCCCAACTGGGTGGTGACCACTTCCACGCCGGTGACCTTGCCGTTGTCGCCCACCCGGATACCGGTGGGCTGCAGGTTGAACATGAAGTTCACCCCTTCTTCCCGGGCGTTCTGCACCTCGCGGCGGGAGCCGGGCATGTTGGCTTCGTCCCGGCGATAGGCACAGACCACGTGCTCGGCTCCCTGGCGGATGGAGGTGCGCACACAGTCCATGGCGGTGTCGCCGCCACCCAGTACCACCACCTTCTTGCCGGTCATGTCGATGTAGTCGGACGCCTGCTTCTCGAAACCCAGCAGCCGGTTGGCATTGGAGATCAGGAAGGGCAGGGCGTCGAACACGCCGTCGGCGTCTTCGTTGGCCAGGCCGCCGCGCAGGTACTTGTAAGTACCCACGGCCAGGAAGACGGCATCGTAGTCGTCCACCAGGTTCTGGAAGGACACGTCCTTGCCCACTTCGGTGCCGAGACGGAATTCCACACCCATTTCGGTGAAGATGTCACGGCGACGGCTCATTACGGTTTTTTCCAGCTTGAAGGCGGGAATACCGAAGGTCAGCAGGCCGCCGATTTCCTGGTAGCGGTCGAACACCACAGGGGTGACGCCGTTGCGCACCAGGATGTCGGCGCAGGCCAGGCCGGCGGGGCCGGCACCGATGATGGCGACCTTCTTGTCGGTCTTCACCACCTGGGACATGTCCGGGCGCCAGCCCATCTCGAACGCCTTGTCGGTGATGTACTTTTCGATGTTGCCGATGGTCACGGCACCGAACTGATCGTTGAGGGTGCAGGAGCCTTCGCACAACCTGTCCTGGGGGCAGACCCGGCCGCACACCTCGGGCAGGCTGTTGGTCTGGTGACACAGATCCGCCGCTTCCATGATGCGCCCCTCGTTGGCCAGTTTCAGCCAGTTGGGAATGTAGTTGTGTACCGGGCACTTCCACTCGCAGTAGGGATTGCCGCAATCCAGGCAGCGATCGGCCTGCATCTGGGCCTGGCTGTCGGAGAACGGCTCGTAGATCTCCACAAACTCGATTTTACGGGTGCCGATGGCCTTTTTGGGCGGATCGACACGTTGCACGTCTATAAACTGGAATACGTTCTGGCTCATCACTCTGTTCCTTTACTGCGCGTGGACCCGCAGCTCCGCGGCGGAGCGGCTCTGGTGGCCCAGCAGGGATTTCACATCGCTGGACTTGGGTTTGACCAGCTTGAACTTGGGCAGGTAACGGTCGAAGTCGGCCAGTATCTCCTGCGCCCGGTCGCTGCCGGTTTCCTGCAGATGTTGGGTGATGATGCCGCGCAGGTGCTCCTGATGGATCACCAGCTCGTCCAGCGCCAGCAGCTCCACCAGCTCATGATTGGTCTTGAGGTGGAAGTTGTCGTCCTCATCCAGCACATAGGCGAAACCGCCGGTCATGCCCGCAGCGAAGTTGACGCCGGTGCGGCCCAGTACGGTGACGATACCGCTGGTCATATATTCGCAGCCATTGTCGCCCAGGCCCTCTACCACGGCGATGGCGCCGGAGTTGCGCACCGCGAAGCGCTCGCCGGCCCTACCGGCCACATAGAGGTGGCCACCGGTGGCGCCGTACAGGCAGGTGTTGCCCGCCAGGGTGGCTTCATGTGAGGCGAAGGCCACACCCAGGTGGGACTTGATCACCAGCTTGCCGCCGGTCATGCCCTTGCCCACGTAGTCGTTGGCGTCGCCGGTGAGGATCATCTCCAGGCCGCCGGCATTCCACACCCCAAAGCTCTGGCCGGCGGTGCCGTCCAGGTGGATGCGCACCGGATCCGCCGCCATGCCCTGGTTGCCGTGGCGTTTGGCGATTTCGCCGGACAGGCGGGCGCCCACCGAGCGGTCGGTGTTGCGGATGCTGTAGTAAAAATCGCCGCCGCTCCTCGCTTCCACCGCCGGCAGGATCTCCTCGACCAGCTTGAGGTTGAGCGGTCCCTTGTCGAAGCTGGGGTTGGACTCCTGGCAGAACACCGCCAGGCCCGGTTTGGGTTCGGGTTTGGCCAGAATGCCGGACAGGTCCAGCTTTTGCTGCTTGGCGGTGAGGCCGGGCAGCACCTCGAGCAGGTCGGTGCGGCCGATCAGGTCGGTGAGCCTGGCCACGCCGAGCATCGCCATCAGCTCGCGGGTTTCCTCGGCGATGAATTTAAAGTAGTTCTCCACCATCTCCGGCAGGCCGAGGAAATGATCCCGGCGCAGTTTTTCATCCTGGGTAGCGACGCCGGTGGCGCAGTTGTTCAGGTGACAGATACGCAGGTACTTGCAGCCCAGGGCCACCATGGGGCCGGTGCCGAAGCCGAAGCTTTCGGCGCCCAGGATGGCGGCCTTGATGATGTCCAGACCGGTCTTGAGGCCGCCGTCCACCTGCAGCCGCACCTTGTGGCGCAGGCCGTTGGCCACCAGCGCCTGCTGGGTTTCGGCCAGGCCCAGCTCCCAGGGGGAGCCGGCGTACTTGACCGAGGTCAGCGGGCTGGCGCCGGTGCCGCCGTCGTAGCCGGAGATGGTGATCAGGTCCGCATAGGCCTTGGCCACGCCGGTGGCGATGGTACCGACGCCGGGCTCGGACACCAGTTTCACCGACACCAGGCAGTCCGGGTTGATCTGCTTGATGTCGAAGATCAGCTGGGCCAGATCCTCGATGGAGTAAATGTCGTGGTGCGGCGGCGGCGAGATCAGGGTTACCCCCGGCACCGCATAACGCAGCTTGGCGATCTCGGCGGTCACCTTGTGGCCGGGCAGCTGGCCGCCTTCGCCGGGCTTGGCGCCCTGGGCCACCTTGATCTGGATGACTTCGGCGTTCATCAGGTAATGGGGCGTCACCCCGAAACGGCCGGAGGCCACCTGTTTGATCTTGGAGTTCTTCAGGCTGTTGAAGCGGCGGGGATCCTCGCCGCCTTCGCCGGAGTTGCTCTGGCCGCCGAGGCGGTTCATGGCGATGGCCAGGGCCTCGTGGGCCTCGGGGCCCAGGGCGCCGATGGACATGGCGGCGCTGTCGAAGCGCGGGAACAGTTCGGCAGCGGGTTCGACCTGCTCCAGGGGGATGCCCTGGCCGCTGTCTTTCAGGGCCAGCAGGTCGCGCAGCATGGCCACGGGCCGCTCGTTCACCAGCCTGGCGTAGGTCTTGTAGTGCTCGTAACTGCCGGAACGCACCGCCTGCTGCAGACTGTTGACCACGTCCGGGTTGTAGCTGTGATATTCGCCGCCGTGCACATACTTGAGCAGGCCGCCCTGGTTCAGGGGCTTGCGGGTGATCCAGGCCAGTTTGGCCAGGTTGAACAGGTCCTGCTGGAAATCCTCGAAGCTGGCGCCCTGCACCCGACTGGCGACGCCCTTGAAGCACAGATCCACCACGTCCTGGTGCAGGCCGATGGCTTCGAACAGTTGGGAGCAGCGGTAGGAAGCGACGGTGCTGATGCCCATCTTGGACATCACCTTGTACAGGCCCTTGTTGATGCTGTTGCGGAAGTTGAGCAAGGCCTCGCGCAGGGGCATCTTGAGCACGCCGTCTTCCACCATGCGGGCCAGGGTCTCGTAGGCCAGGTAGGGATAGATGGCAGTGGCGCCAAATCCGAGCAGCACCGCGAACTGGTGCGGATCCCGGGTGCTGGCGGTTTCCACGATAATATTGGAGTCGCAGCGCAGGTTGTTCTCGACCAGGGTGCGCTGCACCGCGCCCACCGCCATGGCGGCCGGGATCGGCAGGCGATCCTGGCTGATGGCGCGATCCGACAGCACCAGCAGCACGCTGCCGTCGCGCACGGCGGCCTTGGCTTCCTCGCACAGCCGGCGGATGGCTGCTTCCAGGCCTTCCTCGGGGGCAAAGTTCAAATCCAGAACGCAGTGCTTGTGGTAGGTCTGATCCAGTCCCATCAACTGGTGGAAATCGGAATAGAGCAGGATGGGCGATTCAAACTGAACCCTGTGGGCATGGCCATGGGTCTCGTTGAACACGTTCTGCTCCCGGCCGATCAGGGTGGCCAGGGACATCACGTGGTTTTCCCGCAGCGGATCGATGGGCGGGTTGGTCACCTGGGCGAACATCTGGCGGAAGTAGTCGTAAACCGAGCGGGCCCGGCTCGAGAGTACCGCCATGGGGGCGTCGTCACCCATGGAGCCAACCGCCTCCTGGCCGTTTTCGCCCATCACCCGGATCACCTGATCCAGCTCTTCCATGGAATAGCCGAACAGCTTCTGGTAGGTACGCAGCCGGGCTTCGTCCAGTTCGGCCTGGCCGGCTTCGGCGTCGGGCAGATCCTCGAAACGGGTCAGGCGGCGTTTGTGCTTGGTCATCCACTCCTGGTAGGGGTGGCGGCTCTTGAGATCGTCGTCAATCTCGAAGCTGGTCCAGATTTTGCCGTTGGCGGTATCCACCACGAACAGCTCGCCGGGACCGACCCGGCCCTTTTCCAGCACCTCGTCCGGGGTGTAGTCCCAGATGCCGATTTCGGACGCCAGGGTGATGAAGCCATCCTTGGTCTTGACGAAACGCGCCGGGCGCAGGCCGTTGCGATCCAGGGCGCAGGCGGCGAAGCGGCCGTCGGACATGACGATGCCGGCGGGGCCGTCCCAAGGCTCCATGTGCATGGAATTGAAGTCGTAAAAGGCACGCAGATCCTCGTCCATGGCCGGGTTTTTCTGCCAGGCGGGCGGGATCAGCATGCGCATGGCGCGGAACAGGTCCATGCCGCCGGCGAGAAACAGCTCCAGCATGTTGTCCAGGCTGGAGGAGTCGGAGCCCGAGGTGTTTACAAAGGGGGCAGCGTCATACAGGTCCGGCAACAGTGGCGAGGCGAACTTGTAGGCCCGCGCCTGGGCCCACTGGCGGTTGCCGCCGATGGTGTTGATTTCACCGTTATGGGCCAGAAAGCGGAACGGTTGCGCCAGGGGCCAACGGGGCTGGGTGTTGGTGGAGAAGCGCTGGTGGAACACGCAGATGGCGGACTGCATGCGGATGTCGGCCAGATCCAGGTAGAAGCGGGGTAGATCCGCGGGCATGCACAGACCCTTGTAGGTCATCACCAGGTTGGACAGGCTGACTACGTAGAAATAGTCGTCGTTGATGCGCTTTTCAATGCGGCGACGGACGAGGTAAAGGCGGCGTTCTATGTCTTTTTCCGCCCAGCCTGCGGGCGCGTTGACGAACACTTGCTCGATGCGTGGCAGTGAGGCCCTGGCGATCTCGCCCAGCACCTTGGTGTTGACCGGCACCTCTCGCCAGCCGACCAGGGTCAGGGTTTCCCGTTCCAGCTCTTCGGTGATGAGCTGGCGGGCCTGTTCGGCCAGCACCGAATCCGGGTTGAGGAACAGCATGCCGACGGCGTACTTGCGGCCGAGGTTCCATCCTTTGTCTTCCGCCACGGCGCGAAAGAAACTATCGGGTTTTTGCATCAGCAGGCCGCAACCGTCGCCGGTCTTGCCGTCGGCGGCGATGCCGCCCCTGTGCTGCATGCGATCCAGCGCCGAAATGGCGAGACGGACAAGCTTGTGGCTGGCTTCGCCTTCGGTATGGGCGATGAGACCGAAACCACAGTTGTCCTTCTCAAGCGAGGGGTCATAAAGAGACATTGCATTCCTCCATTGCTCGAGCCCGTTGGCCGAGCGACTACTTTTGTCAGCACGACATGCTCTGAAGCGTCCGTTGCCATTGGTGGCTAATTTACCAAACTATAGTGATTTTTTTGTGAGGTCAATTAAAGAAATAAAGGGATAAAGGGTGTTTTTTGAAGGGTTCAAGTAGGATATTTCAATGGAAAACGATATTGTTTGGTTGTAAATCTTATTTTTATTGTTTTTTTCGTTACTTTGTCTTGGTTTTTGTGTGCTTGCGGGATATTATAAATTTCAATGTTTTTTGTTGTTTTATTACAACATTGTGCTTGCAAGCTTTGAGCTAAGTCTCAGTTTCAATTTGCCCCTATGGCGCCGTCAAGGCAGAAAATGCTTTTCCATCATGCGTTTATAAATGCACTTTAATTGCATAATGTTTCCATATTCATGGTGGGCGGCAACATTTTCCCCAGCGCTGGCATTCAGTTACGTTACCGCCCACAGAGCGGGCGAAGAGAGGCCATGCAACCGGGGCTGCCCGGGCCGCTGCAACATGACAGGCCGCTCTGGAGCCGGTATCCTTCCCCATCGCCGTTGTCGACAGGAAAAACCGATGAAACCCATAAAGACCTGGGCCCAGTATTATGTGGATCTGATGACCAAGCTGGGCATTGTCCGTTTCAGCATGTTGCTGGCGGCCTGCATTATATTGCTGGCCATTTTCATCCAGGTCGGGGTTACGCTGTTTTTGCGCGGCTCCGTCGAGTCCATCGACCTGGTGCGCTCCATCTTTTTCGGGTTGCTGGTGACCCCCTGGGCGGTGTACTTCCTGTCGGTGGTGGTGGACCAATTGGAGGACTCGCGCCAGCGGCTGAGCCGGCTGGTGCAACGGCTGCAACAGATGCGGGAGCGGGATCTGGAACTCAACGGCGAGCTGCAGGAAAAAATCCAGTTGCTCAATCGCCAGATAGAGGAAACCCACAGGGCGGAGGCGGCGCGCCAGCAGGCGATAGAGGATCTGGAAAGCGAGGTGTTCCAGCGCGAGAAGGCGCAGATGGAGTCCCAGGAGCGATCGGCCCTGCTGCGCTCCTTTATCGATACCTCTCCCGACCTGGTCTATTACCGCAATGAACTGGAAGAATTTTCGGGCTGCAACAAGGCGATGGAAGACCTGCTCGGCCGGCAGGAAAAGGAGCTGATTGGTCTGACGCCCTATGATGTCTATCCGGAAGACGTGGCGGAAAAGGTGGTCGAGACCGACAAGGAAGTGTTCGCCCGCAATGAAAGCCAGACCTACGAGCAGTGGCTGCAGTATCCGGACGGGCGACGGGCCTGCTTTGAGTTGCGCAAGGTGCCCTTTTTCGACCGGGACGGCAAGCGACTGGGACTGCTCGGCTTCGGCCGCGACATCACCGAGCGCAAGCGCTATCAGGAGCAACTGGAAAAGGCCAGCCGCGACAAGACCACCTTTATCTCCACCATCAGCCACGAGCTGCGTACCCCGCTCAACGGCATAGTGGGTCTGAGCCGTATCCTGCTCGCCACGGAACTGAGCACGGAGCAGCGGCAACACCTCAAGACCATCCATTTCAGCGCCGTGACCCTGGGCAATATCTTCAATGACATCATCGATCTGGACAAACTGGATCGCAGCCGGCTGGAGCTGGCGCCAGAGCCCCTGGAACTGCCTTCCTTCCTCGACGACCTGGAAAGTCTGGCCCGGTTGCAGGCGGAGCAAAAGGGGCTCTACCTGCACTTTGACCGGGATGGAGACATTCCCGAGTGGATACTGGCCGACGGCACCCGGCTGCGCCAGGTGCTGTGGAATCTGGTGGGCAACGCGGTCAAGTTTACCGACGACGGTGGGGTCACCATCCGCTGCATGGCCGACGAACTGGACCCCGGCCAGGTCACCCTGCGCTTTGATATTGAAGATACCGGCATCGGTATTCCCGCCGAACTACAGCAGAAAATCTTTGCGCTCTACTTCCAGGTCGAAGGCAAGAAGCACGCCACCGGTACCGGTATCGGCCTGGCGGTATCTCAACAATTGGTGGACGCTATGCACGGCACCATAGAGCTGGACAGCGAACCGGGCGAGGGCTCCTGTTTCAGCGTGACCATCACGGTTCCCCGGGCAGCGCCGCCGGCCGATGATCCCGTTGTGGCGCATCTGCCCTCCCTGTCGGTGCTGCTGGTGGAGGATGTGGAACTCAACATTACCGTGGCCCGCGCCTTGCTGGAAAAGCTGGGCCACAGGGTTACGGTGGCGCGGGACGGGGCCGAGGCCTTCGCCCTGCTGGCGGGCCAGGACTTCGAGCTCATTTTCCTCGACATCCAGCTGCCGGACATGACCGGCTTCGATATCGCCGCCCGGTTGCGGGAGCAGGCCAGGAGCAGCGGCGCCCCGCTGCCGCCGCTGGTGGCGCTGACCGCCAATGTGATCAGCGACAAGCAGCAATACCTGGCCAAGGGTATGGACGATGCGATCAGCAAGCCCTTGTCTTCCAAGGCGATCAAGGGCGTGCTGGCGCGCTTTTTCGGCCAGCCGGCGGCAGAGTCGCCGGTGGCCGCTCCCGAGGAGATCGGCGAGGTGCTGGATACCCTGTTCCTGCAGGATTATGTGGACACGGTCGGGGCTCGGGCCTTGCTGTCGAGCGTGGATCTGCTGGAGTCGATGGCGGGAGACTACCTGGCACGCCTCAATGCTTTCCTGGCCGAGCGCAGCCAGCCCGACATCGTGGAAGAGGCGCACAAAATCAAGGGGGCGGCCGGCTCGGTGGGACTGAAGCGGATACAGCAGTTGGCTCAACTGGTGCAAAGCCCGGAGCGGCCGGACTGGTGGCAGCAACTGGATGGCCGGATCGAAGCCCTTAACCGGCAACTGGCACCCGATCTCAAAATATTGCGGCACTGGCTGGAGAGCAGAATATGAGCCTTTATCAGGAAATGATCCTCGCGGACCGGCTGCGCCCGGCCGGCGAACCGGAAACCGCCCGGGCGGCGATAGAAGCGGACCGCAGCCGCATAGTGCAGTGCTCGCCGGTACGCCGGCTGCAACAAAAAACCCAGGTGTTCGCGCTTGATGTCAAGGCCTCGGTACGCAGTCGGCTGACCCACTCCCTGGAGGTGAAGGAAACCGGGCGCCAGCTGGCCTTGCAGGTGCTGGCCGGGCTGGAGCCGGAGGAGGACAAGGATGCCTTCGTCAGCCTGGTGGAAATGGCCTGTCTGCTGCATGACGTGGGCAACCCGCCTTTCGGCCATTTTGGCGAGGCGGTGATCATCGACTGGTTGGGCCGGCGGCTGCCGGCCCTGTTCCGCCAGGCGGTGGGCAAGGGCTCGCGCCAGTGGCCCATGCTGATGGCCGACCTCAAGCAGTTTGAGGGCAATGCCCAGAGCCTGCGGTTGCTGCACAGCCTGCAGGACATGAACCTGACCCTGAGCCAACTGGCGGCCCTGCAAAAATACGTGCGCGGCGCCTATCAGCCCAGGACCGCCGGGCTGTGGCAGCAAAAGCCGGGGCATTTTTTCAGCGAGCGGCCCCTGGTGCAGCAAATCCGGGCCCGTTTTCCAACCACGGCCCGGGGCCGCTATCCGCTGACTTTCCTGATGGAGGCGGCCGACGACATGGCCTACGGGGTGGCCGACCTGGAGGACGCGGTGGACAGGGGGGTGCTCAGCCTGGCCGAACTGGAGCAGGCCTTGCTGGGCGAGGGCAATGATTATCTGCGACGGCTGTGGCGCGATTCACAAGTGCAGCGGCCGGGTTTTTTCAGCCGTTTCCGTCAGGGTATCAGCCGCGATCTGCTGCCGCTGGTCAGCGAGCAGTACCTGCGGCATCAGCACGCCATCCTGGACGGGGTGCACGACAGCCCCCTGCTGGCGGTGGAAGAGGCGCCGGCCCAGGCGCTGCAGTGGCTGAAGAGCTTCGCTCATCGGCAGGTGTTTCAACGGCGGGAAGTGGAATCACTGGAGCTGGCGGGCTATGCGGCACTCAGGGGGGTACTGGAAGCCTTTGCGCCCCTGCTGGCGCTGCCGGCGCGGGAGTTCACCGGGCTGGAAAGCCGTCAGGACGCCAATGGCCTGGTGCTGCGCCGGCTGTTCCATCGGTTGCCGCCCCGCCACCTGGCTGCCTATCGGCGCGACAGCGAGGGCGCGGCCTTTTTTGAAAATGAACGGGAGCGGGAGTGGTACTTCCGGGTCCGCCTGCTGCTGGATTTCGTCAGTGGCATGACGGACACTTATGTCCTGGAAGAATATCGCCTGCTGTGCGGCTTCCAGGGCTGAGAGGCCTTTTCCCTCCCGTCAACGGTGGAGGTCGGTATGCGATGGATCATCCTGTGGTTGAGTGGCTGGGCCTGGGCGGTATCGGCCTCGGGGCCGGTCATGGTGATGCACCAGGTCGCGGCGGGAGAGCACTGGGCCCTGCTTGCCGAGCGTTACCAGCTGAGCGAACGGCGCTTGCGGCTGGAATACAATAGGGAGCGTTTTCTCACGCCCCTGCGCCCGGGACAGTGGATCTGGGTGCCGGACCGTCCTCCTCTGGCCATGGCGGCCGCCGAATCGCCGAGCCCGGCGGTGGCGCCATCCCGGCAAGAGTCCTTGTCCACCGCCCTGCCTGCCCTGGGACCGCCGGATCCGGCGGCGGCGCCGAAAACCGAGCAACTGCTGCTGACCCTGGCCTCGGCCGCCCGTGCCGCGGCCACCGATGAGCTGGACCAGTTCCTGCTCAGCCAGAGCGAACACCTGGCCGACGATACCCTTTCCTTCGGTACCCGCCAACTGACCGCTCTGCCCTGGCTCAACCCCGATGACTGGCGTTGGGATTACCAGTTGCCGCTGTTCGACCGGGAACCCCGGTTCAATAGCCAGATGGCGTTGCCGCTATGGCCCGGGGCGCAGGGGGAACTGGGGCTGGACTTGCGCGACGATCGCCTTACTTACCAGGCAGGGTTACACCGCAGTGAGCCGCTTGGTGACGGGCTGACTCTTCATCTGGAACCGTTGTTTGACTATCAGGATGAATGGGCACATCGGCGCGGCGGGCTGCTGGTGTGGCTCAGCCATCCGGACTTTCGCCTGGGCGCGGTGGATTACCGGCCGTTATCGACCTGGCAACAGGGGGAGATGGGCACCGAAAGGCCGGCCCGGGGGCGGGTCTGGTTCGGGGAGGGCAGGCTGGCGGCCATTCCCGGTCTCAGCCTGTCGGGTCAGCAATACCGCTGGCGTGGGCAACGGCTGGATTTGTTCGGCAGTGGCGACAAGCACAAGGCGGCTGCGTCCCGCCAGTGGTCGCTCAGTTATTCACCCTGGCGGATCCTGAGGCTGCAGACATCGCTGCTCAGTAACAGTAAAGATCGGTTCGAATCGCGGTTCCGGCTGGCGGTGGAGGTTCCACTGCGCCTGGCTCCGGTTGGCTGGTGGCAGCCGCTCGATGCCAGGCGCGATTACCAAGAGCACCGGCCATTGCAACATCACGGGGTGATGGTGCTGGAGCGGCGCTGACCCTGGGCTAGAGCCGGATGAAGTCGGTGTTGGCGAGACTGGCGGTGGTTTCCTTCTGCAGCAGGGTCAGCAATAGTATGGCCCGGGTATCGCCGTCGGCTTCCTGGTAAATGGCCTCCAGGCCGGCGAAGGGACCTTCGCTGATCCGCACCCGGTCGCCGCACTTGGGCAGGTCGCTCAGCTTTTCGCGCAGTTCGTCGCTGTCACAATGACACATCAGCTCATAGACCAGCTCGGCTGGCACTTCGCAGGGATGGCTGCCGAAGCGTACCAGGTTGCGGATGCCCCGGGTGGAGCTGATGGTGGTGGAACTGGTCACCTCCAGGTCTACCCGGATAAACAGATATCCCGGGAATAGCGCTTCCGTCCTGAGTACCTTGCGGCCGCGGCGCAGTTTTTGCACCTCGACGAAAGGATAAAAGGCGTCGATGTTCTGATTGTTCAGATTATGCAGGGCCCTGTCTTCTTCCCGCGGGCGACAATGGGCCAGATACCACTTGTGCATGGAACATCCTGGCGCAGGGGTAAATCGTCATTATGACAGCCCCCAAAAAAAAGGCCACGGCAAGCCGTGACCCTGGCGATATTGTGAACCGTACTTACCAGCCCTTGACCACGCCGCCCTTGAACAGCTCGAGGGCGGCCTGGTAGACCTCCTCGCTCTGGTAGGCCTTGACGAAGGTCTGCACCCGCTCGTCGTTCTGGTTGTCTTCCCGGGCCACGATCAGGTTGACGTAGGGGGAGTCCTTGTCTTCCACGAACAGGCCGTCGCGGGTCGGCAGCAGGTCGATCTGGGAGGCATAGGTGGTGTTGATCACCGCGAAGGCCACGTCATCCAGGGAGCGCGGCAACTGGGGTGCCTCCAACTCGATGATCTGCAGGTTCTTCGGGTTGGCGGTGATGTTGAGCGGCGTGGCTTCCAGGCCGACGGCATCATCCACTTCGATCAGCTCCTGCTGTTCCAGCAGCAGCAGGCTGCGGCCCAGGTTGGTGGGATCGTTGGGTACGGCCACCTTGGCACCGTCGGCCAGCTCATCCAGGGACTGGATGGACTTGGAGTAGCCGGCGATGGGGTAAACGAAGGTATTGGCTACCGGCACCAGCTTGTAGCCGCGGTCGGCAATCTGCTTGTCCAGATAGGGCTTGTGCTGGAAGGCGTTGATGTCCAGGCTGCCGTCGTTCAGGGCCACGTTGGGGGTAACGTAGTCGCTGAAGGACACCAGCTCCACTTCCAGACCGTATTGCTCCCTGGCAACCTTGACCGCAACCTCGGCCACCTGCTCTTCGGCACCGGCGATCACGCCCAGGCGCAGCGGCTTGGCCGGTGCGGCCTCCTGGGTTGCTTCCGGGGTCTGTTCACCGCAGCCGGCCAGAGCCAGGGCGGAAGCCAGCACACTGGCGGTGGCGAACGATTTGAAACCTAACTTCATGGGGTAACTCCTTTATACATCAACGATGATCCACATAAGCCACCAGGCGTTCGCCGGCGCTCTGAATGAGTTGTACCAGTACTACCAGCATCACCACGGTGATCAGCATGATCTGGGGATCAAAGCGCTGATAGCCGTAGCGAATACCCACATCGCCCAGGCCGCCGCCACCGATGGCGCCGGCCATGGCCGAATAGTTCACCAGGGTCACCAGGGTGATGATGATGCCGTTGAGCATGCCGGGCAGGGCTTCAGGCAGCAATACCTTGAGCACTATCTGCATGCGCCGGGCGCCCATGGCCTGGGCCGCTTCCACCAGGCCGGCGGGGATTTCCATCAGGGCGCCCTCCATCAGCCGGGCCACGAAGGGAATGGCGGCCACGGTCAGCGGCACCACCGCCGCGACCGTACCTATGCTGGTGCCGACCACCAGCCGGGTGAAGGGGATGATGGCCACCAGCAGAATGATGAAGGGCACAGAGCGGCCGATGTTGACCACAGTGCCCAGCACCTTGTTGAAGGCCCGGTGTTCCCAGATTTGACCGGGCTTGCTCACATGCAGGGCAATACCCAGCGGGATGCCTAAGGCACAGGCGATGGCGCCTGAACCAAAGGTCATGATCAGGGTTTCCCACAGGGCCGAAAGCAGCAGATTAATCATGGCGTCGGACATAACCGAGTAACTCCACCTGTATTTTATGATCCTGAAGATAGCCGATGGCATTGCGGGTCTGCTCGGGCTGGCCATCCAGCTCGGCCAGCATAAAGCCGAACTTGACCCCGCCCGCGTATTCGATGTCGGCGCTGAGGATGGTGACATCTACCCCCAGATCCCGGCTCAAGATGGAAATCAGCGGGCTGTCCACCGTCTCGCCGGTAAAGCCCAGGCGCACCAGGGGCAGGGCATCCGCCACCGGCTCCGCCGACAGCCGGCGCTGGTATTCCTCCGGGATTTCCAGGTGGATGGTGGAGGCAATAAAGCGACGGGCCAGCTCGGTCCTGGCGTTGGCAAAGAACCAGGCCACCTCGCCCTGCTCGATCAGTTCGCCGTCGTTGATGATGGCAACCCGGTCGCAGATGCTCTTGACCACCTGCATTTCATGGGTGATCAGCAATATGGTCAGGCCGAGCCGCTGGTTGATGTCCTTGAGCAGGGCCAGGATGGACTGGGTGGTCTGGGGGTCCAGCGCCGAGGTGGCCTCGTCGCACAGCAGCACCCTGGGATTGGGTGCCAGGGCGCGGGCGATGGCCACGCGCTGCTTTTGACCGCCGGACAGCTCGCTCGGGTAGGCCTTGGCCCGGTGCGACAGCCCCACCAGCTCCAGCAACTCATCCACCCGTTGCCGGATGGCGGCCTTGTCCATGCCGGCCAGTTCCAGGGGCAGCGCCACGTTGGCGAACACGGTACGGGAAGAGAGCAGGTTGAAATGCTGGAAGATCATGCCGATATTGCGGCGGGCCCGGGGCAACTGGTGGTTGCCGAGCCGGGTCAGATCCTGGCCGTCGACGATAACGCTCCCTTCGGTGGGACGTTCCAGCATGTTGACACAGCGGATCAGGGTGCTTTTGCCGGCACCGGATTCGCCGATCACGCCCATGATCTGGCCGGCGGCAACCTCCAGGTCGATATTTTTGACGGCATGGACGGCAGCGGCGCCCTCGCCGTAGCGTTTGGTGATATTGGTCAGTTTGATCATCGGAGGATGAGCCCTTCCGGTATGGTTATCCACTGCAATAACAGATGGGAATAGAGACAAGTCATGCAAGCATGAATGATGGCAGAGGATGCTAAGCCGTCTGGACGTCCAAGTCAACGGATATTTCCCACGGCTTGCCTATCCTCTTCATCTTGCTAAGGAAGTTGTGAATGGGATAGGGTAGTTCACCTCTTCCGGCTATTCCGCGTTCAGGGAACAAGAGCAAAGGATACTTATGGGCCAGTACTTTCTGCGCCGCTTACTGTTACTGATCCCCACCTTTTTGGGCATTACCCTGGTGGTATTCGCCATTACCCGTTTCGTGCCCGGCGGTCCGGTGGAACGCATGCTGATGGAAAGTCAGTTGCAAAGCAGTGAATTCCGCCAGAGCAGCCGGGGCGGGCAGGTGCTGTCGGCCGACCAGATAGCGGAGTTGAATGCGTTTTACGGCCTCGACAAGCCGGTACTGGAAGCCTACCGGGACTGGCTGGGCAAGCTGGTACGGCTGGATCTGGGCGAATCGACCCGCTATTACCTGCCGGTGTGGGAGCTGATCAAGGAACGGCTGCCGGTGTCCGCTTTCTTTGGTATTTGCACCTTCCTGCTCAGCTACCTGGTATCCATTCCCCTCGGCATCCTCAAGGCGTTGCATCACAATAGCCGTTTTGACAGCATCAGCTCCATGCTGATCTATGCCGGCTACGCCCTGCCCGCCTATGTGGTGGGGATTTTCCTGCTCACCGTGTTCGCCTTCCAGCTCGGCTGGTTTCCCATGGGCGGCTTCGTGGGTGATGACTTTTACTACCTGGACGGCTTCTGGCCCAAGGTGGTCAACCTGTTCCAGCATGCCCTGCTGCCGCTTATCGCCTACGCCATTGGCGACTTCGCAGTACTGACCATGACCATGAAGAACAGCCTGATGGAAAACCTGTCCGCCGACTATGTGCGCACCGCCGTGGCCAAGGGCCTGCCCTTTCGCAAGGCCGTGACCCGCCACGCCCTGCGCAACAGCCTGATCCCCATCGCCAGCCATTTCGGCAACGTGATTTCGGTGTTCTTCGCCGGTTCCTTCCTGATTGAGGTGATCTTCAACATCGACGGCCTGGGCCTGCTCGGCTACGAGGCGGTGGTGGAGCGGGACTATCCGGTGGTGATGGGCATACTGGCCATTACCTCGCTGCTGATGCTGGTGGGCAATATACTGTCGGATATCTGTGTGGCGCTGGTGGATCCCAGGGTGCGTTTCGATGGCTAGCTTCTTCTCCGCCCCGACCCTGAAAAAACTGCGGCGCTTTCGCGGTATCCGCCGCGGTTATTATGCCTTCTGCCTGTTTATGCTGATGGTGCTGCTGGCGCTGTTGGCCGAGCTGTGGGTCAACAACAGGGCGCTGCTGGTCAAGTATGAAGGACAGCTTTATTTTCCCACCTATGGGGCGGTGATTACCGGTGATACCTTCGGGCTGGGCTATCAGTACGAAACCGACTACCGGGAGCTGAAGCGGCGTTTGTCAGAGCAGCCCGGTAACTGGGTGCTGCTGCCTCCGGTGCCCTGGAGCCCCTATGAACAGGATTACAGCGCGGACAGCTTTCCGCCCAATGCCCCCAGCCTGGAGAGCCGGCACTTCCTCGGTACCGACAGCTCGGGGCGGGACATACTGGCCCGGCTGGTGTACGGTTTTCGTACCGCCGTGGGTTTCGCCTTTATCGCGCTCACCGCCAGCTACGCCATCGGCGTCATGCTGGGCTGCCTGATGGGCTTTGTCGGTGGCAAGTTCGATCTCTTGTTCCAGCGTTTTATCGAGATCTGGTCCCAGGTACCCTTCCTCTACGTGATCATGATACTGGTGTCCCTCACCCAGCCCAATTTCATGCTGTTCGTGGGCATCAACGTGCTGTTCGGCTGGATGGGCATTACCTGGTATATGCGTACCCTCACCTACAAGGAAAAGGCCAGGGACTATGTGCTGGCGGCCCGGGCTTTGGGGGCGGGCACCTGGCGCATCATAGTGCACCACATACTGCCCAATACCCTGATGATGGTCGTGACCCTGGCGCCCTTTACCGTGGTGGCCAACATTTCCTTGCTGACGGCGCTCGATTACCTGGGTTTTGGCCTGGCACCACCGACTCCCAGTTGGGGCGAGTTGTTGCGCCAGGGAGTCAACAACCTGGATGCGCCCTGGATAGTGGGCTCCGTGGTGGTGGCGGTGTCGCTGGTGCTGATTACCGTGTCCTTTATCGGCGAAGCGATTCGTGAAGCCTTTGACCCCAAACATTTTTCCCGTTACGAATAGGCAGGGATGGCGATGAAAAAACTGACTGCGATACTGACCCTATGTTGCCTGGCTTTCGGCCTGTCGGCCGCCGAACTGCCCGCCGATCTGGAGTGGGAGACCAATGACACGGATCCCATCTTCGCCTCGCCCGAGGCCAGGCGGGGCGGGGAGCTCAACATGATGCTGCTGAGCTTTCCACTCACCTTCCGCACCGTGGGACCGGACTCCAATACCGCCTTTCGCTCCTTTATCCTGGAAAATCAGCTCGGGCTCTACGCCCTACATCCGGAAACCGAAACCCCCATACCGGCGCTGGCTACCCACTGGGCCTTTGGCGACGATGACAAGACCATGTACTTCCGGCTCAACCCCGCGGCCCGCTGGTCCGATGGAGAGCCGGTCACTGCCGACGATTTCCTGTTCGCGCTCGAATTCATGCGCTCCGAGGTGATCCGTGCGCCCTGGTACAACAACTACTACACGGAAGAAATCGTCGATATCACCAAGTACGACGAGCACACCATATCGGTGACCGCCGGCAGCCCCAAGAGCCGGCGCGAACTGCTCAATACCGTTGGCCTGGTGCCGCAGCCGGCCCACTACTATGAACTGAGTGAGGACTGGGTGCGCCGCTACAACTGGGAACTGGTGCCGGTGACCGGTCCCTATGTGATCAGCGACGTCAAGCGGGGCCGCTCCATCACCTTTGAGCGTCTGGACGACTGGTGGGGCAATGATCTCCGCTACTACCAACATCGCTTCAATGTGGATCAAATACGCCTGACGGTGGTGCGGGACATGAATATCGCCTACCGGCATTTTCTGCGGGGCGATGTGGACACCTTCGGCCTGATCCTGCCCGACTGGTGGCATGACAAAACCGATACCCCCGAGTACCGCAATGGCCTTATCAACCGCATCTGGTTCTACAACGACATTCAGCAGGGAGCCCAGGGGCTGCACCTCAACATCGCCCACCCGCGGCTGGGAGATATCCGTGTACGCCAGGGCATTGCCCATGCCATCAATATGCAGCGCATGCTGGACACTATATTGCGCGGCGATTACGAGCGCATGCACACCTTCGGCACCGGCTATGGCGACTTTACCGACACCCATATCCGGGCCCGGGAATTCGATATCGAGCGGGCGCGGGCCCTGTTCGCCGAGGGCGGCTACGATCGCCAGGGCCCCGGCGGCATACTGATGAACGCCCAGGGCGATCGCCTCAGCCTGGCGGTGACCTACACCACTCAGGAGCACACCGCCCGGCTGGCGATACTGCGGGAAGAGGCGCGCAAGGCAGGGCTGGATCTGCAGCTCAACCTGGTGGACGGTGCCACCGGCTTCAAGGCCATGCTGGAGAAAAAACACGAAGCCGCTTGGCTGGGCTGGGGCGGCGGGGGGCTTTACCCCCAGTACTGGGAGTTTTTCCATTCGGCCAATGCCGGCCAGCCCCAGACCAACAACCTGTTCAATGTCAGCGACGAGCAACTGGACAACCTGATCGAAGAATACCGGGTGACCATGGCCCTTGAAGCCAAGGCGGCTATCTCCCGGCGGATCCAGCAGCGGGTGCATGAGCTGGCCATTTTTATTCCCGGTTATCA
This sequence comes from Zobellella taiwanensis, assembly GCF_003012795.1. Taxonomy (GTDB): domain Bacteria; phylum Pseudomonadota; class Gammaproteobacteria; order Enterobacterales; family Aeromonadaceae; genus Oceanimonas; species Oceanimonas taiwanensis. The sequence continues at coordinate 3,031 of NZ_PXYH01000012.1, read as the reverse complement.
GGTGCCCTATACCCGGGAAGCCTACTGGCGCTATGTTAAACTGCCCGAATCCCGGGGCACCCGGCAGTCGCCCTCCCTGTTCTGGCCGATGGAGGGTTATCCGCACAGCACCGGTGGCCTGTTCTGGATCGACCAGGAGCTGAAGGCCGAGATCAAGGCGGGCGGCAAACGCTATGAACCCGTGCTGGAGGTGGTGGAAACCTGGCGGCGGCAGGAGCCCTGATGGCCACATTATTGAGCGTGGATAACCTGGCGGTAAGCTTTACCACCGAAGCGGGCTGTTTCCGGGTAGTGGACGACGTCAGCTTTACGGTGACGGCGGGCCAAACCCTGGGGCTGGTGGGGGAGTCGGGCTGCGGCAAAAGCGTGACCGCATTGAGCCTGCTGGGGCTGTTACCCAGGCCGGCCGGTCGGGTGGTTGGCGGGCGGGCGCAGTTTCAGGGCCAGGATTTACTAGCCCTGACCGCCGAGCAGCGCTACCGCGTGCGAGGCAACAAGATAGCCATGATCTTTCAGGAGCCGATGACGGCGCTTAATCCGGTGTATACCATTGGCTGCCAGTTGATGGAGGTGTATGAGCTGCATCGTCCCGAGCTGAACAAACCACAGCGGCGTGAGGCGGCGCTGGCCATCCTACATCAGGTTGGCATCCCGGAAGCCGAAGCCCGGCTTGCTGCCTATCCCCACCAGCTGTCCGGCGGCATGCGCCAGCGGGTGATGATCGCCATGGCTCTGGCCTGTGAGCCGGATTTGCTGATCTGTGACGAACCGACCACGGCGCTGGATGTCACCATGCAGGCGCAGATCCTGCATCTGATCCGTGAACTGCAGCAAAAGACCGGCATGGGAGTTATTTTTATCACTCATGATCTTGGTGTGGTGGCCCAGGTGTGCGACCAGGTTTTGGTGATGTATGCCGGGCGCAGCGCCGAGCAGGCCGGGGTGTTCGATATCTTCGAGCGCCCCCTGCACCCCTATACCCAGGGGTTGTTGTCTGCCATCCCCCGGCTGGAGAGGCCTGGCAAGACAATGTTACCGACCATCAAGGGACAGGTCCCTTCCCTTGAGGAGCAAAAGGCGGGATGTCGATTTGCCAACCGTTGTCCCCGGGCTTCCGATCTGTGTGAGCAGCAACCGGTGGTCTCACTGGCTGGGGAATCACACCAGGTGTGGTGCCATCACTGGCGGGATCGACCTTCATGACCCCATTACTGAAAGTGCAAGGATTGAAGCAGCATTTCACCCTGGGAGGTGGATTGCTGCGCCGTGGACGGACCTTGTATGCGGTGGATGGAATCAGCTTTGAGCTGGAGGCAGGGCAAACCCTGGGGCTGGTGGGGGAATCGGGTTGCGGCAAGTCGACCCTGGCCAGGGCCTTGCTGAAGCTGAACGAGCCGAGTGCAGGACGTGTTTTCTTTGATGGCGAAGAAATCAGTCGGTATTCCCATGTCCGGATGCAATCCTTGCGACAGCAGATGCAGATGGTATTTCAGGATCCTCTCGAATCGCTTAATGCCCGCCATACCATAGGCACCATACTGCAGGAACCCTTTGTTATTCATGGTCTTGGCTCAGCCCATGAACGGCGGCGGTGGGCGGCGGAATGGCTGGAACGGGTGGGACTGCCGGCGTCGGCGCTGGAACGCTACCCCCACGAATTTTCCGGCGGCCAGCGCCAGCGCATCGGCATTGCCCGGGCCATGGTGCTCAAGCCCCGGTTGCTGGTATGTGACGAGGCGGTGTCGGCCCTGGATGTGTCGGTGCAGTCGCAGATCCTCAACCTGCTGCTGTCGCTGCAGCAGGAATACCGGCTGGCCATGTTGTTTATCGCCCATGATTTGTCGGTGGTCAGGCATGTTTCGGACCGGATAGCGGTGATGTACCTGGGACGTATCGTCGAGCTGGTGGATGCCGAAACCCTCTATCGCTCCCCGTTGCATCCCTACACCCGGGCGCTGCTGGCCGCCATTCCCGAACCGGATCCCCGCCGGCGCAAGGCCCCGCTGATGTTAAGCGGCGAGCTGCCGTCGCCGGCTGATCCGCCGTCCGGTTGTCACTTTCGCACTCGTTGCCCCTATGCGGGCGAGCGTTGTGCCAAGGAAGTACCGCTATTGGAAGAAGGACAGCATCAGGTAGCCTGTCATTTCCACCGGGAGATTGCCAGTGGTCAGCGACAGCCTGACAAGGGTCAGGGCTGTGATACTATGCGATCAGTACCAGTATTTTGAAGGCAGGAACTTCCAGTGGCAAAAGCGGCAATTTTTCTCGATCGGGACGGTGTCATCAACCAGGACACCGGCTATGTTTCCCATTCCGATGATTTCGTCTTTATCGACGGCGTTATCGATGCCCTCAAGCAGCTCAAAGAGAAGGGCTACCTGCTGGTGCTGGTGACCAACCAGTCGGGAATCGCCCGAGGGCTCTTTACCGAAGACGATTTTATGCGCCTGACCGAATGGATGGACTGGTCCCTGGCGGACCGGGGTGTAGATCTGGACGGTATCTACTTCTGTCCCCATCATCCCTCTGAAGGTAACGGACCCGATACCATGGCCTGTGACTGCCGCAAGCCGGCCCCGGGCATGTTCCTGGACGCGGCCAGGGAACTGAACATCGACATGACCGCCTCTTACATGGTAGGCGACAAAGTGTCGGACCTGAAGGCTGCCGAGGCGGCGGGGGTGGGGCACAGGATACTGGTGCGCACTGGCAAGGTGGTCACTCCTGAGGGCGAAGCCATGGCTCATGCCGTTTATCCTTCCCTGGTGGAATTTGCACAAAACACCCCCAATCTGGTCTGATAAACTTCAATCTGATGGTTAACTGAGCGCATGGTCGTTTTTTGCAAAAAAGCCCTTGCGCAAATCCGGCGGCTCCCTATAATGCGCCCTCACTGACACGGCGCAACACGCCAACGTCAACAAGCAGTAAAAACTTCGGTTTAACCGCTTGACGAATACCAAGGATTGCGTAGAATACGCAGCCCTGACCCGATAACGGTCAACGCTCTTTAACAATCTATCAAGCAAAC
>NZ_PXYH01000011.1 GCF_003012795.1 Zobellella taiwanensis | reverse complement strand
CTGCCGCCAGCGTTCAATCTGAGCCATGATCAAACTCTTCAATTAAAGATTTGAGGCTCAATGAATATCTGAATTGCTGCTATTACTAGTGCACTTCACAAATCATTGAAAAACAGTATTTTTTGTTCCTCAATCGACTGCGAGTGCCCACACAGTTTGCTTGATAGATTGTTAAAGAGCGTTGACCGTTATCGGGTCAGGGCTGCGTATTCTACGCAATCCTTGGTATTCGTCAAGCGGTTAAACCGAAGTTTTTACTGCTTGTTGACGTTGGCGTGTTGTGCCGTGTCAGTGAGGGCGCATTATAGGGAGCCGCGGTTTTTGCGCAAGGGCTTTTTGGTGAAAAACGTCGTCCCAAGCACCGAATGCCGATTAACCCAGCAAACATACAGCTTAGCCACAGGGTTATGCACAATCCAGCCTCGTTTTTACCGGCGGAAGCTTTAAAATAGCGTCAGGGTCCCCCCCATCTGACTGACCGGGAGTAAAACAGTATGGCTACATTGAAAAGTTACAACGGGATCAGCCCCAGGCTGGGTAAAGGCGTCTTTGTCGAGGAATCCGCCGTGCTCTATGGCGATATCGAGCTGGGTGACGACGCCAGTATCTGGCCCCTGGTGGCGGCCCGGGGAGATGTGAATTACATCCGTATCGGCGCCCGCACCAATATCCAGGATGGCACCGTGCTGCACGTCACCCGCAAGAGCGCAGCCCGGCCCGACGGCCTGCCGCTGCTCATCGGCGAAGATGTCACCATAGGGCACAAGGCCATGCTGCATGCCTGTACCATCGGCAACCGGGTGCTGGTGGGCATGGGCTGCATCATTCTGGATGGGGCTGAAGTCGGGGACGATGTCATTATCGGCGCCGGCAGTCTGGTCCCTCCGGGCAAGAAACTGGAGCCGGGCTATCTTTACGTGGGCTCGCCGGTCCGCCAGGCGCGGCCGCTCACCGAAGCAGAAAAAGCCTTTCTACCGGAGTCGGCCGACAACTACGTCCGGCTGAAAAACGAATATCTGGAGCAAGCCTGAAACAACCACAGACAATCACAGGAACGATGGAAACAGCGGGACATCAGGATGCTCGGCCGCTGCACTTGCGCAAAGCCGCGCCATGAGGATCAGAGGTAGACGCCGCCATCCGGCGCGAAGGCCTCTTCCTCGATAAGCATGCCGACCCGCTCTTCAATGTCGAAACGGACCGACTCGAAAGCGAGCAGGATGTTGGCTTCATCCTGCAAGGGCTGAGCCGCCATATGTTCAAGCCGGTGCAACGAAATAAAACAGGGAATATGGCGACCCTGCCATTGGGCACTGAAGGCCACTCTTTGCTCGGCGGCCTGCCAGCACAGTTCCTCGCCGACAATCACATCCTGGTTCATGATGGCACCTCCAACTTTGCCCTCAGCACAGCCAGCACAGGTTCGACCTCAGGCCGTACGCCTCGCCACAAATGGAAACTTTCCGCCGCCTGCCCTACCAGCATGCCCAGGCCATCGTAACGATGTTCCACCCCCTGTTCCCGGGCCCAACGCAGGAAGGGCGTTTCTTCCCGGCCATACATCATATCGTAGACCCGGGTCTGAGGATGGCAAAGCGAGGCAGGCAAGGCCAGACTTTCTCCCTGCAGGCTGGCTGAAGTACTGTTAATGATAATGTCAAACCCACCCTCCAGTGCGGTCAGCGACCGACACGTCACCGGGCCCATAGCAGCAAATCGGTGCACCAGCTCCTCGGCCCGGCTCTGGGTACGGTTGGCCACAATCAGTTCTCCCACTGAGCTGGCGAGCAGCGGTGCCATGGCACCGCGCGCCGCGCCGCCGGCTCCCAGCAGCAGCAGCCGACGGCCGGACAGCCGAACTCCAAGCCGCTCAAGATCGGCCACCAGGCCGGCACCGTCGGTGTTGTCGGCCAGCAAGCGACCATCGGATTGCAGATGCAGAGTATTCGCCGCCCCGGCCTGTTCCGCCCGCTCGGTCAAGTCGTCGGCCAATGCCAGCGCTTCGGTTTTAAAGGGCACGGTCACATTCCCACCCTTACCGCCTGACTGAAAGAACTGGCGCAGCGTGCCAGAAAAGTCATCAAGCGGGGCCAGCAACCGCTCGTAACTCATTTGCTGGCCGGCTTGTTGGGCAAACTGTCGGTGGATAAAGGGAGACTGACTGTGGTTTATGGGGTTGCCGATAACAACGTATTTGTCCATCTAGGCTTCTCAATTAAGGGGGAATAAAGGCGACCGCGGGCCGGGCCCGATCCGGTCATGGCACTATATTGCCATCATTCCCGCTTTTTTAGTTGCATTGGCCGCCAAAATGAATAGATTTTGCGCTAACGAACAAAATATTTATGGCCAGCCTTGGATACCGAACTCTTAAAGACCTTCCTGGAAGTGTCCCGCACCCGCCATTTTGGCAAAGCGGCCGAACATCTTTACCTGACGCCGTCGGCGGTCAGCTTCCGGATCCGCCAGTTGGAAAGCCAGTTGGGTGTCACCCTGTTCACCCGGCTACGCAACAATATCCAGCTGACTTCTTCCGGAGAGGCGTTAATCCCTCATGCGGAGTCGATGCTGCTGGCCTGGGCCAGGGCTCAGCATGAAGTGGCTCTGAGCGAGCGCCAGACCCAGCAATTGGCGGTGGCCGGTACCGCCAATCTGTGGGATGCCTACCTGCAGGATGGCTTGCATCGCCTTTACTGCGAACTGCCGGCCTTGTCGCTGCGGGCCGATATCCGTACGCCGGAGCAAATGACCCGTGCCTTGCTGGGCCGTACCCTGGATCTGGCCTTTCTGACCGATCCGGCGCGGATCGAGGGCGTACGCCACATCGCCATGCACACCATGGAACTGCAGCTGGTATCCACGTACCCAAATCTGGATGCGGAAAAAGCCATGGCTCAGGACTATATCCGCATCGACTGGGGTACGGCCTTCAATACCCAGCATGCCAAACTGTTCAATACCGCCACACCGCCTCTGCTGCATACCGGCTCAGTACGCATCGCCCTGGAATACCTGTTGCATCATGGGGGCAGCGCCTTCCTGCCCAGTTCGATGATAAAAATTTACCAGGAACAGGAACGCCTGTTCCTGGTGGACAAGGCGCCGGCCATCAGCAGGGAGGTCTATGCCGCCTACCTGCCCGGCGGCGAGCGCCAGACGCTGATCGACAGGGTCATAGAGTTGTTCGGCCCCAAGGCAGAACCGGTCAGTTAATCCAGTCCCTGGGGACCAGGAAGGCCTGCAGCCCGGCTTCTGCAGAACCGGGCTCCGGTTGCCAGTTGTACTCCCAACGCGCCAGGGGCGGCATTGACATCAAAATTGACTCAGTGCGCCCGCCGGTCTGCAGGCCGAACAGGGTTCCCCTGTCGTACACCAGGTTGAATTCTACGTAACGTCCCCGACGATAGAGCTGGAACTGGCGCTCCTGTTCGCCATAGGGCGTATCCTTGCGCCTGGCCACTATCGGCAGGTAGGCGTCGAGGTAGCCCTGCCCCACTGCCTGCATAAAGGCGAAGCACTGCTCGAAGGGCCAGTGGTTCAGATCGTCGAAGAAGAGCCCGCCCACGCCCCGGGTTTCATCCCTGTGCTTAAGGTAGAAATAGCGATCGCACCAGGCCTTGTATTCCGGATAGACCTGCTCCCCGAAGGGGGCACACAGCTCGCGGGCCACCCGGTGCCAGTGCCGGCAATCCTCTTCCACCGGATAGAAGGGCGTCAGATCAAAACCGCCGCCAAACCACCACACCGGATCCGCTCCTTCTTTTTCGGCGATAAAGAAGCGTACATTGGCGTGGCTGGTCGGCACATGGGGATTACGGGGGTGGATCACCAAGGAGACGCCCATGGCCTCAAAGGAACGCCCGGCCAGCTCGGGTCGATGAGCGGTGGCGGAGGCCGGCATGGCGGCGCCATAGACATGGGAAAAATTAACCCCGCCCTGCTCGATCACAGCGCCATTGCGCAGCACCCGGCTACGGCCGCCACCGCCCTCCTGGCGGGTCCAGCTGTCTTCCGCAAAGCGGCCGGCACCGTCGGCCTCTTCCAGTCGCCGGCAAATATGGTCCTGCAGCCCGAGCAAAAACGCCTTGACGGCGGCAGTATCCGGTTTGCTAATCATGACATTTCCTTACATGGGATATCGATTTCACGCCGGGCGCACCACGGCGCCGGTAATGCCGTCGCGGATCAGCGACGGATTGGCCCGGCCGCCGGTCAGGCCGGGCAGGATGTAATCCAGCTCGCCCCCCAGCCGGGAGGCCAGGGACTCCTGGGTTCGCGCCGGCTCTTCACCGCTCTTGTTGGCACTGGTGGATACCAGGGGCTTGCCGAAGGCCAGGCAGAGATCGTGGGCTTGAGGATGATCGGTCACCCGCACCGCCAGGGAATCAAAACGCCCGCGCAGCCACTCGGGCACCTCGGGACGTGCCGGAATAATCCAGGTGTTGGGGCCAGGCCAACTGGCAAGGATCACTTCCAGCCGGCCGGCCGGCAGCCGGGACAAATCCAGGTAAGGCTGCAGTTGGCTGAAATCGGCGGCTATCAGCACCAATCCCTTGTCGATAGGCCGCTGCTTGATGGCCAACAGGCGCTTCACTGCCTCTCCATTATCGGGATCGCAGCCCAGGCCAAATACAGCCTCGGTGGCGTAACCGATAACGGCACCCCGGTGAAGACGCTCTGCCACACTCAAAAGGGTTTGCTGGTTCACTTGAGGGAATTTCCTTGTTCACGGGGTGGTTTTGGATGCGTATCCACACCCCTTGTTGGGACAATACACCTGGCCACGCCGCTCGGCCAAAATGCCAAAACCACAATCGGGACAGGCAGTGGCGACCGGCTTGTCATTGATCACATACCGGCATCCCGGATAGGCGTCACAGGCGTAAAAACGCTTGCCGTAGCGGGAAGTACGGGCAACCAGGTGGCCCCGGCCACAGGCGGGGCAAAGCGGATCACTGTTGCCCTGGTCGTTGACGTCCGCCACATAATGGCAGTCAGGATAGTGGGTACAACCGATAAACAGGCCATAGCGGCCCTTGCGGATAGCCAGAGGGTGAGCACACAGGGGACAGGCACTGCCGTCCAGCACCTTTTCGATATCTTCATCGTGCTCTATCACCCTGAGCGGGCGCAGGTAATCACAGCCAGGATAGGAGGCGCATCCGAGAAAGGGGCCATGCTTGCCCTGGCGCAGTTGCAGCAGGCTGCCACAGCGAGGACAACGCTCGTCCTGGCCGCCGCCCTGCTGCACGCTGAACAGACTGTGATCGATTTTCGACATGTCGCGCCTCCGAATCCGTTTGCCGGATTCTATCAGCGCGACCCGCGTCAGTGAACCGCCCCTTCCGGCTGCTCGAAAATCAGGTCTTCCAGTTGATGGTAGGCGGACTCGCCCCCCGGCATGTTGAACAGCACCATCAGCACGACCCACTTGAGATCGTCGAGTTCAATGACCGGCGAATCCAGCTCCATCACCCTGTCGATAACAATTTCCCGGGACTCAGCATCCAGTACCTTGATTTGTTCGAGGAACAGCAGAAAACCGCGACCTTCGGTGTCGAGCTTGTACAATTCTTCGGGTGTGTAGATACGGAAGGAATCGGGCGCAGAACGGGCACAGGCCGGCGTCGCCTCGGTTTCCTGCAGCTCGGCCAGCCGTTCCAGCCAGGCCAGGGCCTTGAGGATTTCCTCCTTGTTAAACCCCGCCTGAGTCAATTCATCGGCGAGTTCTTCCTGATCCACCATGGCGTCTACATCTGCATGGATGTAGGTTTCGAACAAGTACATCAGTACTTCGAACATGATCAGTTCCTCCTCGCTCTGACATAACCCCCGGGTACGGATTCCACCCAACCGGTCAATTCCAGCTCGACCAGCCGGGTTAGCACTTCCTGCACCGGCTGTTGGCAACGGGATGCGATCAAATCCACCGACGTTGCCTCTAAACCTACGTTATCCAACAAGTCCGGATAAGGCAATGTTTCCACCGGGGCGGGAGCATGAATTTTTATCGCGGCGCAAGAGAACTCGATCAGTTCCTCAAGGATATCCTCGACTTCACAGACCAGTTTGGCTCCTTGCTGGATCAGGCGGTTACACCCCCCGGCCAGCGGATTCTGCCGCGCTCCCGGTATGGCGAACACCTCCCGCCCCTGCTCCAGGGCGAAACGAGCGGTGATCAACGAACCACTGCGTTCGGCCGCCTCCACCACCAGCACCCCCAGGCTCAGTCCGCTGATGATACGATTGCGCCGGGGAAAGTGATGGGCCAGGGGCCCCTCCCAGGGATAACATTCGGCCACGAGGGCGCCGCCGCCGTCCAGAATGGTGCGGGACAGAGGGCCATGGCGCTTGGGATAGCATTGCTCCAGCCCGCAGCCCAATACGGCCAGGGTCATGCCTCCCGCCGCCAGTGCCGCCTGGTGGGCCAGGCCATCCACTCCCAGCGCCAGGCCCGAGGTGATGGTCAACCCCGCTTCCACCAGCCGGGGCACCAGAGTGCGGGTATTTTCCTTGCCGACATAGGACGGCTGGCGACTGCCCACCACCGCCAGTTGCGGCCTGTCCAGAACGGCGGGATCGCCTTCCACAAACAGCAACAGGGGAGCCCCCGCCAGGGTGTTGAGCCGAGCGGGATATTCCGGCTTATCCCGGGTCAGGATATGCCGTCCGGGCCCGGCCTGTTGCCAGGCCAACAGTCGGTCCAGCAGCGCCAGGGGCGCTATCCCCAGGCCGGCAAGCTGCTCGGCGCTCAGGCCGCCGCGATCAAGCCGTTCACTGAGGTACCACTCCGAGCCCAGTGTTTGCCATAGCCTGAAGCCACGTACCGGCCCCAGCCCCGGAGTTTGCTGCAAGGCCAGCCAGGGCAGAAGCCCATGAGTGGCCAGATCACCGAGCGCCATCGCCGGGGGGGCCCAAGGGATAGCGGGAACGTATCAGCGCCTTGCTGTCCAGGATCAGGGCGGCGCTGGCATGCCGATAGACCCGAAACACCATGATCCGTGCCACCGGCTCGGCAGGCAGGAGCTCTGCCGGTCCGGTGTTGCGCAGATAGCGGCTGGCAGAATCCGCATAACGCAGCTGACCCAGGGCGCTGGCATCGTAATCATAAATACCCGGCCCGGGCTTTAGCACACCATACAGATCACCAGGTCTGACCCCTTCGGCTTCGCCTCCATTGATGAAAACCACTCCGTTGCGGCCCGCAACACTGCCTTCACGCCCCATGGCAATGACTTCGCCGTCCGCCAGCTCAGGCCCTGGCCTTGGGAAATAAAACGCGGCCAGGGTGCCATCTGCTGCCAGGGGCAGGAGGAGATCACCCTGGCGCATTTCCTGCCGCTGGCTGGTGATGGCCACCCGCGCCAGGGTATCGCGCACCTGCTCCCGAGCCACCAGGGTACCCACCAGGGCGACCCGCTGTTCGTCCCGGCGCGCACCGGGCAACAATGGCCCCTGCTCGCGGTATACCCCATACAGGCCGCCCGGCACCAGCCGTCCCCGGGCGTAGGCTTCCTCGCCCTTGATCAGCAGGCGCCGGCCCTCTCCGTCGCCCACCAGATAGGCCGCCGCCGCCAGCTCGGCCTTATCGAGCAGACGATAACCGTCGGTGAAACTGACGATGGTAGACAAGGAAACCGTCGGCACGGCCGCCGCCCTCATGCGAGGCACCAACCGGACCACCCCTTCCCGTTCCCGCCGTTTCATCAGGCGAGGCCGGCCGTCGATCCACTGCAACACCAGCTCGTCACCGGGATAGATAAGGTGGGGGCTGTCCAGTTGCGGATTGTGGCGCCACAGCTCGGGCCAGCGCCAGGGCTGGCGCAGGAAACGGGCCGAGATATCCCACAGGGTATCGCCCTGGCGCACGGTGTAATGGCGGGGATAATGCTCGTTCAGCTCGGGTCCATCGGCCCGGACGCCGGACACGGAGACCAGCAACAGAGCGAGTAGAAACATGCCTTGCGGTTTTGTCACATCCCTGTCCTCAGGCCAACTCTTGCTGTTTTTTATGGTGTTAAATGGCTAAAATACTGGCAGAACCGTTTCAGGAAAAAGCATAGTCACCATGGCAAAAGTATTAGACGTATTACGTTTTCCCGACGAGCGGCTGCGAACCGTCGCCAAGCCCGTCACAGAGTTCACCCCTGCCCTGCAGCACATTGTAGATGATATGTTTGAAACCATGTACGCCGAGGAAGGCATTGGCCTGGCGGCGACCCAGGTCGATATTCACCAGCGGCTGATCGTGATTGACGTGTCCGAAGAGCGGAATGAACGGCTGGTGCTGATCAACCCGGAGATCATAGAGCAGTCCGGCAGCACCGGCATCGAGGAAGGCTGCCTGTCGGTGCCCGGCGCCCGCGCCCTGGTGTCCCGGGCCGAGCGGGTGAAGGTGCGCGCCCAGGACGTCAGCGGCCAGCTCTTCGAACTGGAGGCAGACGATCTGCTGGCCATCTGCATCCAGCACGAGATGGATCACCTTATCGGCAAGCTGTTCGTCGATTACCTGTCGCCGCTCAAGCGCCAGCGCATCCGCCAGAAGCTGGAAAAACTCGCCAAGCAGGAACAACGCTAATCCCGACAAAGGACACCCCTTGAGCAAGCTCAACATCATCTTCGCCGGTACCCCGGACTTCGCCGCCCGCCACCTGCAGGCCCTGCTCGACTCGGAGCACAATGTCATCGCCGTCTACACCCAGCCGGACCGGCCCGCCGGGCGGGGCAAGAAGCTGACCCCAAGCCCGGTCAAGGTGCTCGCCGAGCAGGCCGGCATACCGGTCCACCAGCCCGAGAGCCTGCGCAACGAGCAGGCCCGGGCCGAGCTGGCCGCCCTGGGCGCCGACATCATGGTGGTGGTGGCCTACGGCCTGATCCTGCCCCAGGCGGTGCTGGATACCCCGCGCCTCGGCTGCATCAATGTGCACGGCTCCCTGCTGCCGCGCTGGCGGGGTGCCGCCCCCATCCAACGGGCCATCTGGGCCGGCGACGCCGAGACCGGCGTCACCATCATGCAAATGGACAAGGGCCTGGATACCGGCGCCATGCTGCACAAAGCCAGCCTGGCCATCGCCCCGGACGACACCTCCGCCAGCCTCTATGACAAGCTGGCGGCCATCGGCCCCCAAGCCCTGCTGCATACCCTGGCCCAACTGGCCATGGGCAAGGCGGTGGCCGAGCCCCAGGACGACGCCCAGGCCAACTACGCGGACAAGCTCAGCAAGGAAGAGGCGCTGATCGACTGGCGCCAGCCCGCCGCCCATATAGAGCGCTGTGTGCGCGCCTTTAATCCCTGGCCGGTCAGCTATTTCATGCTGGCCGGGCACAATATCAAGGTCTGGCAGGCCCAGGCGCTGGATGACGCCTCAGGGCAGCCGCCCGGCACCCTGCTCAGGGCCGGCAAGGCCGGCATCGACGTGGCCACCGGCGACGGCGTGCTGCGCCTGCTCAGCCTGCAGCCGCCGGGCAAGAAAGCCATGTCCTGCCAGGACCTGCTCAACGCCCGCCAGGACTGGTTCGAACCCGGCAGAACGCTGGCCTGATCCCACCCAACTTATCGGTATCCTTATGAAAACCCGTGCCGCCGCGGCCCAACTCCTCCACCAAGTGATCAACCAGGGCCAGTCGGTGTCCACCCTGCTGCCCCGTTTCCAGCAGGAAGTCGCCGCCAGGGACAGGGCGCTGCTGCAGGAACTCTGCTTCGGCAGCCTGCGCTGGTACAGCCGGCTCGACGCCATCGCCAAGCAACTGCTGGACAAGCCGCTCAAGGGCAAATACCAGCCGGTTCACGCCTTGTTGCTGGTGGGCATCTACCAGTTGCTCTATACCCGGATCCCGGCCCACGCCGCCCTGGCCGAGACCGTCAATGCCTGCAAGCTGCTCAAGGCCGAGCCCTTCAAGGGCATGGTCAACGGCGTGCTACGCAACGTGCAGCGCCGGCAGGACAAGCTGATCGCCAGGGTCGATGCCCTGCCCCAACTGCGCCTGGCCCACCCCAACTGGCTGGTGAAGCGGCTGCAGCAAGCCTACCCGGAACGGTGGGAGCAGATCCTCGCAGCCAACAACCAGCACCCGCCCATGTGGATCCGTGTCAACGCCCGCCACCACGACCGTAGCCACTACCAGACCCTGCTGCGGCAGGCAGGGCTGGAGGCCGAGCCCGACGCCCTGGCCGAGGCGGCCCTGCGCCTGGCCCGGCCGGTGGACGTCACCAGCCTGCCCGGCTTCGAACTGGGCCACTGCTCGGTACAGGATGCCGCCGCCCAGATGGCGGCCCAACTGCTCGAAGCGGCGCCCGGCGAGCTGGTGCTCGACGCCTGCGCCGCCCCGGGCGGCAAGACGGCCCATATTCTCGAACGCCAGCCCGGCCTCGGCCAACTGGTCGCGGTGGACCTGGATGCGGAGCGCCTGCAGCGGGTACGGCAGAACCTGGAACGCATCGATCTTGCGGCCACCGTGCTGCAGGGGGACGCCGCCCGGCCCGAGGACTGGTGTCAGGGACCCGACTTCGATCGCATCCTGCTGGACGCACCCTGCTCCGCCACCGGCGTCATCCGCCGCCACCCGGACATCAAGTGGCTGCGCCGCCCGGAGGACATCCCCCAACTGGCGGCCCTGCAGGGGCGCATCCTCGATGCCCTCTGGGCCAGGCTCAGGCCGGGCGGCGTGCTGCTGTACGCCACCTGCTCCATACTGCCGGACGAAAACGGCGAGCAGATCCGGGCTTTCCTGCAACGCACCCCGGATGCCCGGCATCTGCCGCTGCACGAGCACGACACCCCGGACCAGCCGGGCTGGCAACTGCTGCCGGGCGACGCGGGCCGGGACGGCTTCTACTACGCCAAACTGGGTAAGCGGGCATGAAAATCATCATTCTGGGCGCCGGCCAGGTAGGCGGTACCCTGGCGGAAAACCTGGTGGGCGAAAACAACGACATCACCATAGTGGACACCAACGGCGAACGGCTGCGCGAACTGCAGGACAAGTACGACCTGCGGGTGGTCAACGGCCACGGCGCCTATCCCAGCGTACTGCGCGAGGCCGGCGCCCAGGATGCGGACATGCTGGTGGCGGTGACCAACAGCGATGAAACCAACATGATCGCCTGCCAGGTGGCCTACTCCCTGTTCAACACCCCCAACAAGGTGGCGCGCATCCGCTCCCCCGAATTTCTCGCCGAGCGGGACCGGCTGTTCCTCAACGAAGCGATTCCGGTCGACAGCCTGATCGCCCCCGAACAACTGGTCACCGAGTATATCTACCGGCTTATCCAGTATCCCGGCGCCCTGCAGGTGGTGGACTTCGCCGAGGGCAAGGTCGGCCTGGTGGCGATCAAGGCCTACTACGGCGGCCCCCTGGTGGGCAACGCCCTGTCCACCCTGCGCGACCACATGCCCGGGGTCGATACCCGGGTAGCAGCCATTTTCCGCCAGGATCGGCCGATCCGGCCCCAGGGCACCACCATCATAGAAGCGGACGACGAGGTGTTCTTCGTCGCCGCCAGCGGCCATATCAAGGCGGTGATGTCCGAGCTGCAGCGGCTCGAAAGCGACTACAAGCGCATCATGATAGTGGGCGGCGGCAACATCGGCGCCGGACTGGCCCGGCGGCTGGAGAAACGCTACTCGGTGAAACTGGTGGAGCGCAACCCGCAGCGGGCCGAGCAACTGTCGGAAATGCTGGAACACACCATCGTCTTCTGCGGCGATGCCGCCGATCAGGAATTGCTGGCGGAAGAACATATCGATCAGGTGGATGTCTTTATCGCCCTGACCAACGAGGACGAGGCCAACATCATGTCGGCCATGCTCGCCAAGAAAATGGGCGCCAAGAAGGTGATGGTGCTGATCCAGCGCGGCGCCTACGTGGATCTGGTGCAGGGCGGCACCATAGACGTGGCCATCTCGCCCCAGCAGGCCACCATCTCGGCCCTGCTCACCCATGTGCGCCGGGCCGACATCGTCAACGTCTATTCCTTGCGCCGGGGCGCGGCCGAGGCCATCGAAGCCATCGCCCATGGCGACAGCGCCACCTCCAAGGTGGTGGGCCGGCGGGTGGGCGAGCTCAAGCTGCCGCCGGGCACCACCATAGGCGCCATAGTGCGCGGCGACGAGGTGCTGATCGCCCACGACAAAACCGTGATCGAACAGAATGACCACGTGGTGCTGTTCCTGGTGGACAAGAAATTCATCCCGGAAGTGGAACGGCTGTTCCAGCCCAGCCCCTTCTTCCTTTAATCCGCCTGCCGCGCCCCCGGCAGCGAGTGCAAGGGCTCTTCATTCGCCCTTTCCCGCAGCGCTTCGGGCAGCGGCTTGGTGACCTCCACCCCCAGCTCGCGGAAGGCTTCGGCCTGGCGGATCAGGTTGCCCCGCCCCGAGCTGAGCTTTTTCATCGCCCTCTGGTAACTGTCCTCGGCCCGCTGCAGCGACTGGCCGACCGCCTCCATGTCTTCCGTGAACAAACGCAGCTTTTCGTAGATTTTACCCGCCGATTCCGCGATCTTGCGCGCGTTCTGGTTCTGCCGCTCCACCCGCCACAGGTTTTCTATGGTGCGCAGCGCCACCAGCAGATTGGTGGGGCTGACCAGCAGTATGTTGTGCTCCAGGGCGTATTTCACCAGCCCGGGATCCGCCTCCACCGCCACCAGGAAAGCCGGCTCCACCGCCACGAACATCAGCACATAATCCAGGGTGCGCACCCCCTGCAACAGGTGGTAGTCCTTGCGCCCCAGCTCGCGGATATGGCCGCGCACCGAGGCCACATGCTCGCGCAGGGCCTGCTCACGGGCAAGGTCATCCTCGCCGTTGAAGTAGCGCTCGTAGGCGGTAAGCGACACCTTGGCGTCGATGATGATGTCCTTGTCCTGGGGCAGGTGTACCACCACATCCGGCTGATAACGCCGGCCGTCGGCGTTGCTGAGACTTTGCTGGGTACTGTATTCGTGTCCAGCGCGCAGCCCCGACTCGGACAGCACCCGAGCCAGTACCACCTCGCCCCAGTTGCCCTGCTGTTTGCTGTCTCCCTTCAGGGCCCGGGTCAGGGCGGCGGTATCGGCGCTCATCTGCCGGTTGAATTCGGCCAGCCGCTCGATTTCAAATTTCAGGCTGTGGCGCTGGCGGCTCTCGTCGGCATAGGTTTCCTGCATGGTGCGGCGAAAGCCCTCCAACTGCTCGCGCAGGGGGCCAAGCAGGCCGTCCAGGCTGTGCTGGTTGAGCTCACGGAAGTGATGGGTCTTTTGTTCGAAGATACGCTGGGCCAGGTTTTCGAACTGCTGCTGCAGCCGTTGCTCGCTGTCCTCGAGCTGGGCCTGCTTTTCCGCCGCCCACTGGCGTTCCTGACGCAGCAGGGTCTCGTATTCCTTGAGCCGGCCGTTCATCTTGAGCACCAACTGCTGCTGCTGCTCCAGCCGCTGGCGGCCGTCCTGCAGCTCCAGCCGGCGCTCATCAAGCTGCCGCTGCAACTGGTCATTATGCTGAGCCAGCAGTTGCAGCCGGGTGCCCAGGGCCTGGCGGGTCAACCCCCAGGCCGCCAGGGCGGACAACAGGGCCAGCCCCCAGGGCCAGTAACCGGACAAAAACTGGGCCATCATCGCCGCCGTTGCTCCAGCAGGGCCTTCACCCGCCGGTTGAAACGCAGCCAGAGCAACACATAAAGCAGATACAACAGGGTAATCAGCCACTTGTGCCGGTTGACACCCTGGTCGAAGAAGGCCAGGGGCAGGTCCAGCACCTGCCCGTAACCGAACACCAGCAGGGGGAACATCAGAAACACCGACCAGCGCCAGCCCAAGGCCAGCAGGGAAACCCAAAAACCGTTATCCACCGCGTCCGTTCCGAAACCGCATGACAAGGCCCAAGCTTACCAGCGACCGGCGGCGAATTCAGCCCCGGCGCAGATAGCTCTTGAGCCGCTCGGAGGGAATGGAGCTGGACGACGACAGGGTATAGGCCGCCCACTGGCCGGCCTGCTCCAGAGCCGCCGGCATGTCGAGGCCCGCCACCAGGCCATGGATCAGGCCGCCGGCAAAGGCATCGCCGGCGCCGGTGGCATCCACCACCGATACCGGCCGGGCCGGTACCCGGATGTGGCGGTCGGCCGAAAACGCCTCGGCCCCCTGCTCACCATGGGTCACCACCAGCCACTCCAGCCTCTCGCCCGCCAGCCGGCGGGCATGGCGCCAAGGACATTCCTGCTCGCCCAGGTCCGCCGCCGAGGCGATCATCACCCGGCAGGGCCGCGGCCAGCGTCCGCCCTTGGGATACTGGGCCACCACCAGGCTGTGCCCGGCCATGTCGGCCATGTAGCCGGCCGCCTCGGCACCGTCCAGGTTGACATACAGGCAGTCCACCGGCTCCAGCGGCAGCCTGCCGGGCAGGGCGGGACGGCGGGCCTGGCGCAATATGGTCCGTTCGCCCTGGCTGTCGACCAGGATCAGCAATTCGCCGGTTTCACCGTCGAACTGTTCCACGTAGCGGGTATCCAGGCCCAGCTCGGCAGCGGCCTGCAACAGCCAGTCGCCGGTCTCATCACGCCCCACCCGGGAGGCGATGGCCACATTGTGCCCGGCCCACAGCAACCCCACCCCGGTGTTGGCAGCGCCGCCGCCAAGCCGGCGCCCCTGGTCCCGGTACTGCAGCCGACCGCCGGCGGCCAGCGGCTCGCCGAGCAGCAGCACATGGTCGCAGTTGAGGTTGGCCAGCAGGACTATGTTCGCCATCGGCTCTCCCGCTCAGTCGGCCCGACCCATATAGCGCCGCTCCGTGGTGTGGATGCGCACCCGGTCGCCGATCTTCAGGTATTCTGGCACCTGTATGGTCAGGCCGGTGGCGAAACTGGCCGGCTTGGTGCGGGCCGAAGCGGAAGCGCCCTTGATTTCCGGCGTCGTGTCGAGGATTTCCATTTCCACCACCTGGGGCGGCTCCAGGCCGATGACCTGGCCATCCACCAGCATCACCTGGATCCCCTGGGTGCTTTCGTCGAGAAACTGCAGTTCCTCGACGATTTCGCTGCTGCGGATCGGGTACTGGCTGTAGTCTTCGGTGTCCATGAAAATATGGTCGTCGCCGTCGACGTAGGACAGCACCACAGTACGCCGTTGCAGCTCCTGGGTGGTCAGCAGATCATCCCCCTTGAACCGTTCCTCGGCCTTGAGCCCGCTCCTGAGGTCGGTAAAGCGCATCTTGTACAGGGTAGTGGCGCCGCGCGCGCTCGGGCTCTGTACCTCGATGTCCCGCACGATCAGCAGCTTGCCGTTCAGCTCCACCACCATTCCCTTCTTGATTTCGTTCGCCCTTGGCATGGCCGTTTCTCCAGAAAATCCAACGCCGCATCTTAATCCACAGCCCCCCGCCCATGCCATACCTCGCGGCCACAATAGCGCTCGCCGGCACCGGCCCGCGCCGGCAATTCGCCTTGCCTTGACCGATATCAAGGGAGGCACTGTTATAGGGTTACCTCTTTGGTGTTAACCCTTGTTATCCTGCAACAGGCTGTTAACCTGCCGCCAACGCGGCCAGCCCTCGACAATTCCAATAAGCACGGGACGCTTCAGCCAGTGGTATGGCATGCCGGCAGGCTCGCTGCCGGCCTTTGCCATTGGCGGCAAGCCACCCTCAGTCAGCCCGGTCACCGGGGAGGATGGATATGCAACTTTTTAACAATCTCAGCCTGCGCTACAAGCTGCTGACCATGGTCGCCAGCCTGTTCATCGGCATCCTGCTGGTACAGGGCTCGGCCATGGTCGGACTGCACCAGGAACTGCTGGACGCGCGCAAGGAAAAGGTCCGCGAACAGGTGGAAACCGCCGTTTCCCTGATCGACCATTTCCACCGTCAGCGTCAGAGCCTGGGCGAGCAGGAAAGCCGGCAACTGGCCCTGCAGGCGGTCGGCGCCCTGCGCTACGGCAGCGAGGGCTATATGTGGATCAATGACATGCAGCATCGCCTGGTGCTGCATCCGATGAAGCCGGAAGAGGAAGGCCGCGACATGACCCAGGTCACCGACGCCGACGGCCAGCACCACTGGCAGGCCATGGTCGATCGGGTGCGCGATGCCGGTGCCGGCTTTGTGGAATACCGCTATATCGGCCCCCAGTTCGACAGCCCGCAGCAGAAGGTCTCCTATGTACAGGGGTTCGAGCCCTGGGGCTGGGTCATTGGCAGCGGCGTCTATCTGAGCGATATCGATGCCCTGTTCTGGCAACAGGCGGCCCGCTCCCTGCTGTTGCTGGCCCTGGTGATGACCATCGCCCTGGTGCTGATTTTCATCATCAGCCGCTCGCTCACCTTTTCGGTGGCCCGGGTCGGCGATGTGGTGCGCCGCTTCGGCCAGGGCGATCTCAGCGCCCGTACCGGCGCCACCCGCACCGATGAAATCGGCCGGCTGTCCCGCGGCGTGGACGCCATGGGCGAACAACTGTGTGAACTGCTGCGCCAGGTGCGCCAGGCTGCGCTGGTGCTCGACGGAGAAGCCGAAGGGCTCAGCGTGCAGAGCAAGCAGACCCGGGCCAGCATGCAGGCCCAGTTTACCGAGGTCGACCAGGTCGCCACCGCCATGAACGAAATGAACGCCACGGTGCACGAGGTGGCCCGCTACGCCAACGATGCCTCGGGGGCGGCGGAAAAGGCCAACGGCGAGGCCCGCATGGGCCATGACGACGTTGCCCGCAGCATCGCCAGCATGCGCCAGCTGGCGGATTCGGTGGCCGAGGCCGACAAGGCGATGCGCGAGCTGGAAACCCAGACCCAGCAAATAGGCTCGGTGGTGGAGGTGATCCGCACCATTTCCGAGCAAACCAACCTGCTGGCCCTCAACGCGGCCATCGAGGCGGCCCGCGCCGGCGAGTCCGGCCGGGGCTTTGCCGTGGTGGCCGACGAGGTACGCTCCCTGGCCCAGCGGACCCAGGATTCCACCGGCGAAATCCAGCAGATGATCCAGCAGTTGCAGAATCACGCCTCCGCCGTGGTCGGCCATATGCACAACAGCCAGGAGCAGGCGGCCATCAGCATGGACGTGGTCGGCGCCGCGGGCCGGGATCTGGAGCAAATCCTCGACGAGGTGCAGCGCATCAACGACATGAATGCCCAAATCGCCACCGCATCCGAAGAGCAGTCGGCGGTGGCGGAAGAGATCAACCGCAACCTTATCCACATCAACGAAGGGGCCCAGGAGGCGCTGCAGGTGGCCGAGCTCATTTCCCTCAGCAGCCAGCGGGTGCACCAGTCGTCGCACCAGCTGACACGCCAGATAGCCCATTTCACCCTGGCCGGCCCGGCGGCCGGGCCAGCCGAGCCGGAGTTAGGCCCTACCGGCTCGCCGGTGCGCGCCGCCTGAATGCAACACGCCGCCCAAGGGCGGCGTGTTGTTGCTGCTGGCGCAAGCCGGGCTTAGTCTTGCAATACCCGGTCCAGGGCCTGCTCCAGGGTCGCGACGGTGCGATCCACATCCTGCAGCTTGTCCAGCCCGAACAGGCCGAGGCGGAAAGTCTGGAAATCCGCCGGCTCGTCGCACTGCAAGGGAACCCCGGCGGCAATCTGCAGGCCTTCGGCGGCGAACTTGCTGCCGTTTTTGATGCCGGCGTCCTCGGTATAGCACACTACCACCCCGGGGGCGGCAAAGCCGTCGGCGGCCACGCTTTTTATTCCCCGGGCCGCCAGCAGGTCGCGTACCCGCCGGCCCAGTTGCTGCTGGCGCTCCTTGAGCGGGCCAAAGCCCAGCGCCTCGGTTTCCTTGAGGGTATCCCGGAAACGGATCAGGGCGTCGGTGGGCAGGGTAGCGTGATAGGCATGGCCGCCCTGTTCGTAGGCTTCCATGATCTGCAGCCATTTTTTCAGGTCACAGGCAAAGCTGGTGCTTTGCGTCTGTTCGATGCGTTCCCGGGCAAGCTTGCTCAGCATCACCAGGCCGCAGCAGGGCGAGCTGCTCCAGCCCTTCTGGGGGGCGCTCAACAGCACGTCCACCCCGCAGTCGGCCATGTCCACCCAGAGGGTGCCGGAGGCGATGCAGTCGAGCACCAGCATTCCGCCCACCTCATGCACGGCCTCGGCCAGCGCCCGGATATAGTCATCGGGCAGCAACAGGCCGGCGGCGGTTTCCACATGGGCGGCGAACACCAGATCCGGCTTGTCCGCCCTTATGGCGGCCACCACCTCCTCGATGGGCGCGGGGGCAAAGGCCGCCTGGTGCCCCGCCGCAACAGGCCGGGCCTTGAGTACCTTTTCTTCGGCGGGGATGGCGCCGGCCTCGAAAATCTGGCTCCAGCGGTAGCTGAACCAGCCGTTACGGATCACCAGGCAGCGCTTGCCGGTGGCAAACTGGCGGGCCACCGCCTCCATGCCGAAGGTGCCGCTGCCCGGCACCACCACCACGGACTCGGCCCGGTACAGGCCCTTGAGGCCGACGGAAATATCCCGCATCACCTGCTGGAAACGTTGGGACATGTGGTTGAGGGAACGGTCGGTGTACACCACCGAATACTCCAGCAGGCCATCAGGGTCGACATGGGACAATAATCCGGACATAGGCACCTCTTGGTCGAATGGCAGGGTGGGCGAGAAAGACGGTCAATGCGATGCACATGCCATCGTCTCGTAGGAATCCCTAATACTGCCCAATCTGTTCACAAATAACAAAGACCTGGTACACAAAAATCGGCGCCATCTCCCCTGCCGGCACAGTGCCCGGGGATGCTACCATGGCCTTCCCTTTACCACCGGAGAACAAGCGTAATGAGTGAACAATTCAGCCTCGAAGGCCACCCCTTTATCCCCCTGCACAACCTGCTCAAGGTGCTGGGCTGGTGCGACACCGGCGCCATGGCCAAAATGGTGATCGACGACGGCCAGGTTAGGGTGAACGGCGAGGTGGAGGTACGCAAGCGCTGCAAAATCACGGCCGGCCAGAGCGTCAGCTTCAACGGCCAGGACGTGGTGGTGACGGAATAACGGCGGGGACAGGGCCCTGCCCCGTCCCCGGCCGGCCACTACAGCACCTGGGCGATCACCACCGGCACCCGCGCCAGGCTCAACCCTATCATCAGCAATACTGCCAGTACTATCGTATCCATAGACACCTCTATGTCGTACTCCCCGTCGGCGACGGAAACTACTCCCGCCGCCTGATGCAACTGTGTTGTGGTAATGCATCCCTTGGACGACACGACGGTGAGGTTGCGCTGATGATCCTCCGCGAAGGCAGGATCAGGCTGTGCCAGGTAAACGTTGTGCCGGCTGGCGGTGTAATAGGCCAGATGCTGCTTGTCCAGCCCTTCCTGCTTCACCTGCGCCACCGCTTCCGGCTTCATAAAGCCGGGCAGCACCAGGGCGCCGCTGCGGGCCACCGACATGATCGGCCTACCAGGGACAGACCGAGAGCACCATGATGATCCACGTGGACTGGGGACGCGACGGCCGCTTTCTGCCGGACTGGAGCGAATGGCTGCTGGCGGCCGGCATCACCCGCCGGCCACCCAACCCGGGGCCGGCGTTCAACCTGTCGGCCATGGCGATAGACGCCGCCCTCGCCGGCCGGGGCATATTGCTGGGGCAGCGCTCCCTGATCCGGGAGGAGCTGCGCCAGGGACGGCTGGTGGCCCTGTCTTCCCTGGCGTTGCCGCTCAACAAGTCCTATTTCGTGGTGTATCCCCGCCGGGTGCTGAACAAGGCGGGCGCGCCGGAGCTGCTGGCCTGGCTGCAACGGCAGGCCGAGGAAGAGTCCCGGCAGGAAGAACGTCCTTCGGAGGCGGGCCTGGGCGGCCCTCTGGTGAGGTGCGGATAAACAGCAAAAAGCCCCGCATTTCTGCGGGGCTTTTCGGAATCTGGTCGGCATGAGAGGATTCGAACCTCCGACCCCTTCGTCCCGAACGAAGTGCGCTACCAGGCTGCGCTACATGCCGTCAACGGGGCGAGAATGTACATAAACGGCGAAGGCCTTGCAAGCTCTTTTTGTGCAAAAACCTTATTTGGGGCCCAACAATCGACCGGTCCAGTCATCCACCCGCCCCGCAGCCAGGTAATCCGCTGCTTTTTTACGCCAACTGGCTGATAAACAATCCAATTCCGCCAACTCGGCAAGACCTGCCCGATCGAAAGCCTGGTTGAACACTATGTCGCCGGCCCGCTTCACCGGCATCTCCGGGCAGGGCCGATCCACCAGGGTCAATGCCGAGGCAGGCATCACCTCCCCTTCCTCCAGTACCCGCAGCAACCATCCGGCCCGGCCGTTGGCCTGCACCAGCACCGAGAAAAAATCATAGCCAAAACGGGCATTCAGCTTGTAGCAGGGCGAGCGGGGCTGGCTGATCTGCACCAGGGCCTCTCCCAGCCGGTAGATATCGCCGATACAGGCCTCGCTCTCCAGCAAGCCCGTCCCGGACAGGTTCTCGCCGAAGGCGCCCGGCCCCAGCAGGGTCCGGGTCCGGGTCAGCCCCATGCCCTGAAACCAGCAGCGCCAGAACTCATAGTGCTCACGGGGATAATAATGCAGCGCCCGTTCGGGCCCGCCGTGATAGCGGGCAGACACCTGGACATCGTCGCTCAGGCCGTCCACACTGCAGTACTGGGGCCGGCTGACCGGCCGCTTGCCGATGGCGCTTTCAATCCGCGCATCCAGCATGCCGGGCCGACCGGCCAAAATCATCACTTGCATCAAGGTCTCCCTATACCACCATAAAAACACCGGCCCGGCGGGACAAGATACCGCCACTCAGGGTAGATTGAGTCTATCACTAACCCAGAATCCCTACTTCAGCAAGGAAACGGCATCATGTACAGACTTCTGCTGCTGCTGGCCCTGTTCAGCCTGTCCGCCCGGGCCGGACTGGTGGTCAATATCCCCCAGCCCGAGCCGGCGCCCCCCCACCACGGCTACTACCGTCAGGTATTGCAGCTGGCTCTGGAAAAAAGCGGCGAGGCCTTCACCATCAACCCCGTCGCCCTCAACGAAACCCAGCACCGGCAGGCCCAGATGCTGCTGCGGGGCGAACCCATCAATCTGGCCTGGATGGGCACCTCCTCCGAATACGAGCAAAATCTGCTGCCGGTGCGGGTGCCGCTGCTGCGCGGCCTGTCCGGCCTGCGGGTGCTGATCATCAATCAGGCACGCCAGACCGAGTTCGCACAGGTGGACAGCCTGGCCGCACTGGCCGCCTTTACCGGGGTGCAGGGCATCGGCTGGAGCGACATCGACATCCTCAGGGGCGCAGGGCTCAACATCAGCGCCGCCCGCCGCGCCTCCATCCTTGACATGCTCAACCGCAACCAGCACGTGGACTACTATCCGCGCAGCCCGGTGGAAGCCTTTGGCGAGCTGGCCGCCCGGAGCCGGGACTACCCGCAACTGATGGTGGAGCCCCGGCTGTTGCTGCACTACCCCTTCGCCGTCTATTTCTTCGTCAGCCCCGAGGCCCCCAGGCTGGCCGAGGCGCTCACGCGGGGGCTGGAGCAGGCCTATGCCGATGGCAGCTTCCTGGCCCTGTTCGAAGGCCACCCGCTGATCCGCGACAGCCTGCGGCAATTACAGGCGGAGCGGCGCTTGCGCCTGGAGCTGGCCAACCCGGATCTGACCGAGGCGAGCCGCCGCTTGCCGGACCATTACTGGCACCCGGGGACCCGCCCTTGAAAAAACGGCGGCGACCGCACAGTATCCCTGTATCAACCCGCAGCGAGGAGTACGATCCGGTGAAGATCGCCTTTTTCAGCAGCCAACCCTATATGCGGCAGCCCTTCGCCGAGCAGAACGCCGGCTATGGTTTCGACATCACCTGGTTCGATGTCCGGCTCGAGGCCCAGACCGCCGCCCTGGGCCGGGGCTTTGACGCCGTCTGCGTGTTCGTCAACGACAAGGTCGACGCCGAGGTCATCCGGGTGCTGGCCGCCGGCGGGGTGCGCTTTATCGCCCTGCGCTGCGCCGGTTACAACAACGTGGATCTGGATGCCGCCCGGGCGGCGGGCATGACGGTAGTGCGGGTGCCCGCCTACTCCCCCGAGGCAGTGGCCGAGCATACGGTGGGGCTGATGCTCACCCTCAACCGCCATATCCACAAGGCCTATCAGCGCACCCGGGATGCCAACTTCTCCCTCAACGGCCTGGTCGGCTTCAACATGCACGGCAAAACCGCCGGCGTGATCGGCACCGGCAAGATAGGGGTGGCGACCCTGCGCATCCTCAGGGGGCTGGGCATGGAGCTGCTGGCCCACGATCCGCACGAAAACCCGGAGGCCCTGGCCCTGGGCACCCGCTATGTGCCCCTGGCCGAGCTGTTCGCCCGGGCCGACGTGATCAGCCTGCATTGCCCCCTGTTCCGGGAAAACCACCACCTGCTCAACCGCGACAGCTTCGCCCGCATGAAGGACGGGGTGATGATCATCAACACCAGCCGGGGAGGTCTGCTCAACGCCGACGACGCCATCGAGGCCATCAACAGCGGCCGGATTGGCGCCCTCGGCCTGGACGTCTATGAAGAAGAGGAAAACCTGTTCTTCACCGACAAGTCCAGCGAGATCATCCGCGACAACACCTTCCACCTGCTGTCCGCCTACCCCAACGTCATCATGACCGGGCACCAGGCCTTCCTCACCCGGGAAGCCCTGGCCGCCATCGCCCACACCACTCTCGACAACCTGCTGCGGCTGTCACGCCGGCAGCCCTGCGACAACCAAATCAACTAAGGAGCACCCCATGAAATCCGCGATTGCCGCCACCACCGCCCTGTTGCTGACCGCCTGCGCCGGCGGCCTGGCCACCACCGAATCCGAACTGCAGCACCAGCGCTGGGCCCTGGCCAGCATCAACGGCGAGCCGGTCGATGCCGGCATCGGCTCAGAACTGATCATCGGCGAGCACATGGCGGTCAGCGGCCTGGCCGGCTGCAACCGCTTCTTCGGCAGCGCCCGACTCGAACGGGAGCGGCTCAGGGCCGATCCCCTGGCCAGCACCAAGATGGCCTGCCCTCCCGACATCCAGCAGATAGAAGCCGCCGTGCTGGCCACCCTCGGCGGCGGCGCCGCCGTCGAACATCAGCAGGGCAGGCTCACCCTGACCGGCAGCGACTACGTCCTGGACTACCGGCTGGCCGACGAGGACTGATGCCATGAGCGAGTACTACCTGATCTGTCCGGCCTGCGGGGCCAAGAACCGGGTGCCGGCAACCCGGCTGCAACAGGAGCCCCAGTGCGGCAAATGCAAGACCGCCCTGCTGCCGGCCGGCCCGCTTACCCTCGATGGCCCCCGGCTCGAGCGCCTGCTGGCCCACGAGACCCTGCCCCTGGTGGTGGACTTCTGGGCGCCCTGGTGCGGCCCCTGCAAAATGATGGCGCCGGTGTTCGAGGCCGCCGCCGGCGAGCTGCAGGGCCGGCTGCGCCTGGCCAAGCTGGACACCGAAGCCCATCCCCAGGCGGCGGCCCGCTTCGGCATCCGCTCCATCCCCACCCTGATCGTCTTCTCCGGCGGCCAGGAACTGGCCCGCCAGTCCGGCGCCCTGCCCGCCGGACAGTTGCGCCAGTGGCTTGGCCGGTTTTACTGAGCGCGCCGGCGCGGCCTGCCAGAGGCGGCAGGCCGCATATTCAAATTTCCTGAACAACTGGCTCTAATATCCCCGCTGGCGATACCCGCCCAGTGCGCCACAATGGCCCTGTTATCCCCATTACAGGAGTCAGCACATGGGCAAGCTGGTAGAAGGCGTCTGGCACGACGTCTGGTACGACACCAAGGCCACCCGCGGCCGTTTCGAGCGCAGCGAGAGTCAGTTTCGCCACTGGATTACCCCGACCGGCGAAGCCGGCCCCAGTGGCCAGGCGGGCTTTCGCGCCGAGGCGGGCCGTTATCACCTCTATGTATCCCTGGCCTGTCCCTGGGCCCACCGCACCCTGATCCTGCGCCGCCTGAAGGGGCTGGAGGAGAGGATCTCGGTGTCGGTGGTGCACCCGGTAATGCGGGAACACGGCTGGACCTTCGCCACCGATTTCGAGGGCGCCACCGGCGACGATCTTTATGGCCTCGACTTCCTGTATCAGCTCTATCTCAAGGCAGACGCCCGTTACTCCGGCCGGGTCACGGTGCCGGTGCTGTGGGACAAGCAGCGGCAGACCATCGTCAGCAACGAATCCGCCGACATCATCCGCATGCTGAACGGCGCCTTCGACGGCCTCGGCGCCAAACCCGGCGACTACTACCCGCCAGCGCTGCGCCAGGATATCGACGAGCTCAATACCTGGGTCTACGACCAGATTAACAACGGCGTCTACAAGGCCGGTTTCGCCACCGGCCAGGATGCCTACGACGAGGCGGTCACAACCCTGTTCGAGGGGCTGGAACGGCTTGAGCGGCGGCTGTCCGACCGGCGTTACCTGCTGGGCGATCGGCTGACCGAGGCGGACATCCGGCTGTGGACCACCCTGGTCCGCTTCGACGCCGTCTATCACACCCATTTCAAGTGCGATCGGCGTAAAATTGCCGAATATCCGACGCTCTACGGCTACCTGCGCGACCTGTACCAGACCGACGGCATCGCCGCCACCACCGATCTGCAACACATCCGCCACCACTATTTCCGCAGCCATCCGACCATCAACCCCCACGGCGTAGTATCGACAGGGCCGCAACAGGACTGGACCCGGCCCCACGACCGCGCCTCACTGAGCCAGGAGAACCAGGTATGAGCAGCAGAACACCGATCCAACACTATCCGGCCCAGGAAACCCGCGATGGTGCCGGCGTGCGCCTCAAGCGCGCCCTGGGCCAGGGACCCGACCAGCGGATGGATCCCTACCTGATGATGGACAACTTCTCCTCGATGGATGCCGCCGACTACATCGCCGGCTTTCCCGACCACCCGCACCGGGGTTTCGAGACCATCACCTACATGCTCGACGGCCACATGCTGCACCGGGATCATATGGGCAACGAGGGACACCTGGGCCCGGGCGACGTGCAGTGGATGACCGCCGGTCGGGGCGTTATCCACTCGGAGATGCCCAGGCAGGAAGCGGGCCGGATGCGCGGCTTCCAGATTTGGCTCAACCTGCCCGCCGCCCTCAAGATGCAGCCGGCCCGCTATCGGGACATCCCCGCGGCCAGTCTGCCCAGGGCGGCCCTGGACGCCGGCGGCGAACTCATCCTGCTGGCGGGCGAGCTGGAGCTGGCCGGACAACCGCTGTCGGGTCCCATCCACAGCCCCCATACCCAGCCGCTGATTGCCGATATCCGCCTGGCTCCCAACACCCAGCTGGCACTGCCCCTGGCCGCCGAACTCAGCGCCCTGGTGTACCCCTTCGAGGGGGAGGTGCGGCTAGCCGGCCAGACAATGGCGGCGGAGCACACCGTACTGCTGGGCGAAGGCGACGAGCTGATGCTGGAGGCGGGCGAACAGGGCGCCCGTGTACTGCTGCTGGCGGGCCGGCCGCTGGCGGAGCCGGTGGTGCAGTACGGTCCCTTCGTGATGAATTCGGTGGCCGAAATTGAGCAGGCGATAATGGATTATCGGGCGGGCAAGCTGGTATAAAGGGGCTTTTATTCCACTAGGTATGTACCCATGGACGCGCTTGAGCAAGATCGCTTGAAACGTATTCTATCCAACACCCGCAGCATCGCCCTGGTCGGCGCCTCCAACCGCCCGGATCGCGCCAGCTACCAGGTGATGGAGTACCTGCTGCAACAGGGCTACCGGGTGTTCCCGGTCAATCCCCAGCTGGCGGGCGCCATCATCCTCGGCCAGACCTGCGTGGCCGACCTGGAGGACCTGGACCAGCCGGTGCAACTGGTCAACGTGTTCCGCCGGGGCGAGTTCGCCGCCGATATCGCCCTCGACGCCATCGAACACGAAGCCCTGTGCCTTTGGCTACAGGAGGGGATCCGCAGCGGCCAGGCCGCTGAATCCGCCGCCGAGGCCGAGCTGGAATACGTGGAAGATCGTTGTATCAAGACAGTACACCAGCAATTGCTGGGCCAGGCCCGCCTCGATAACTGATCCCGATAATGCCGCCGCGACGGGATTGCGCACGCCCCATCGCCACGCCCCCATCTCCGGGGGCTGTGCCGCGCCATCCTTGCCGTGGAGGGCCTGATTGGCGGAACTCTGTCGCCGCCGGTAGGAGTCAACGGTGAGTTAAAGCCCGGCCCGCTCCAGGCGGGCCGCCATCTCGCCCAGCCCCGCCAGCCCCTGAATATCGGTGGGCTGCAGGAACAGCGGATAACGGGGCAAATCGGCGAACAGGCGCGCGATCTCCGCCAGGTGGGTCTGTTCCAACTCGCGCCGCCGGGCCAGGAAGTCGCCGTCCGCATCGTCCGGCAATATGCGGTTGACCACCAGCCCGGCCAGGGGCAGCTTTTCCGCCTTGAGCGCCGCCACCGCCCGCCCGGTTTCCAGTATCGGCAGCTTCTCCGGAGTCAGCACGAACAGCAGCGCGCTCTGCTCCACATCCGTCAGCACCCGGCGGGTACGCTGGAACAGCCGCTGGCGGGCCAGCAGGGTCTCGGTGATGGCCTTGCTCCTGTCGTCCAGGCCGGCGGTTTCGTGCTCGCGCGGATCGTCAAACGGGCTGTCGATATCCCGCCCCGCCTTCGGCGTCAGGTGCCCCAGCACCTCCCCCAGCTTTTCCGAGCGCTGGTTGCTGCGCAGCAAGCCCTGGGTCCAGGCGGCCATGGCCTCGGGCAGGCTGAGCAGGCGCAGGGTATGGCCGGTGGGGGCGGTATCGAACACGATGAGATCGTGGCTCTGCATGCCCTCTTCGATGACCCGGGCGATGCGCTCCAGCAGCGCCGCCTCCTGGGCGCCGGGGGACTGGCGGGTCAGCCGGATCTGGCGCTCCACCTCGCCGTACATCTCGGGCCGGGTAAAGCGCTTGAGCTGGGTCAGCACCTTGTGCAGGTGCTGCTCTACCTCCCGGTCCGGATCCAGCTCCAGGCCGTCCAGGTTGGGCGCCAGCCGGGTGATATTGTCGCCTATCTCCCGGCCGAAGGCGTCGGCCAGGCTGTGGGCCGGATCGGTGGATACCAGCAGGCAGCGCTTGCCCCTGCCGGCGGCCAGCAGCGCCAGGGCGGACGACACCGTGGTCTTGCCCACGCCGCCCTTGCCGCCCACCAGCAGCACTCTTTTATCGGTTAATGGCATAGTGTTCTCCGGGAAATCCAGGCTGTGTTGCACGCGACTTGGCTGTTATGTCCAAGCAGGCAACACCCATGGTATAGGGAGGACAATGGGAGCCGCTCCGCCGACCGTGACATGCCAGGGATGGCATGTCCGAGCCCCCAGGGGGCGAGCTTGCTCGCCGTGACGAGCTGTTTCGGTCTGACCGAGCATCCAGTGAATGCTCGCAGCAGGCCGAAACGGCGAGTATCACGTCCTATGGCGTGTCGGCGGAACGGCTCCCCTTGGCCGAAGACCTCGACGTCGGCAGCTTGCTCCCTCAGCAACAGCGAAAATGATCGAGCGGGGAATGTTCCATCCCCATCCGCTTATGCCAGTCGTGAAAACGCTCCAGCAGCAGGGGCTGGAGCTCCAGGGTGTAATAGGAGGCCGGGTTCGGCACTCCCATCATTTCCGAAAACACCAGCAGCATAAAGAGGTCGTCCTCCTCCCGCTTGGCCCGGGCGATGGCCGCCCGGTAGGGCGCATTGTAAACCTCTTCCGCGAACTGGCTGGCCCGGGCAACCCAGGCCAGCATCCGTTTTATCTTCACGCCTGGCCCCCGGCCTTGGCCGTGCGCAGCTTGCCCAGGGTGGAGGCGCACTCCAGCGCCACCAGAATGGCCGCCACCAGCACCACCAGATCCAGCCCGAACAGGAACCAGTTGCCCTGATCGTAAAAGCCCTTGAGCTGGATCAGCAGCGCCAGCACCGTCATCACCAGCACGAACACCAGCGGCAGCAGGGTGTAGTACACCGGCCGCCCGAGCCGGGCCAGCATCACGGTGATCACCAGCAGGGTCAGGCCGGCCAGCAGCTGGTTGGTGGTGCCGAACAGGGGCCAGATCAACAGGCCGCCGGAGCCGTCGCCACCGGCGCCGAACGCCAGGACCAGGCAGGATCCCACCGCCAGCAGGGTGGCGGGCGCCGCCTTCTGCATCCAGCCGATGTTATAAATGCTGCCCCATTCCTGGAAGATATAGCGCTGCAGGCGCAGGCCGGTGTCCATGGTGGTGCCGGCAAACAGCACCGCCATCACCGTGAGGATGGTCTGGGACAGCTCGATGTTGAAGCCCAGGCCATTGCTCAGGATATTGGCCCCGCCCTGCACGAAGGCGCCGACCCCGCCCTTGCCGAAGCCGTCGTACACCGCCTGCCAGTCGGCCAGGGTGGCGAAACCGGCGGTGGCGGCAATGATGGCGGCCAGTGCCAGGGAGCCCTCGCCGATGGCACCGAAGTAGCCCACAAAGCGCAGATCGGTTTCCTTGTCGAGCTGCTTGGAGGTGGTGCCGGACGACACCAGTCCATGGAAGCCGGAGATGGCGCCGCAGGCGATGGTCACGAACAGCAGCGGCAGCAGCGAGGGCGTGCCTTCCGGTACATCGCTGTTGAAGGCCGGGGCCACCACGTCCGGGGCGGAAATCAGCACGGCGCCGTACAGCAGGCCCAGGCCCACGAACAGCTGCAGGCCGTTGATGTAGTCCCGGGGCTGCAGCAGCATCCATACCGGCAGCAGCGAGGCGATGGCAGCATAGACAAACAGCAGGATGATCCACTGGGCCTTGTCGGTCAGGCCGAGGAAGACCTCGGGCAGCGCCAGGGGCATGGAAGGCCCGACCCAGATCAGGGCGTAAAGGGCGATTACCCCGACCACAGAGACGGTCAGCAGCCCCATCATCTTGCGGTAGATCAGCTGGCCGATGATCAGCGCCACCAGGATGGCGCCCCACACCGGTATCACCGAGGTCTGGAACTGGGTCAGCAGGCCGGCGATCACCACAGCAAACACGGCGTTGACCATCAGCAGCACCAGGAAGATGACGATCATGAAGATACTGCGGGCCCGGGCGCCGACCACGTCGCCGGTGAGCGCGCCCACCGACTTGGCCTTGTTGCGGTTACTAGCCCAAATGGCACCGGCATCGTGCACCCCGGCGAAGAAAATGGTGCCGAGCGTCACCCACAAAAAGGCCGGCACCCAGCCCCAGATCACCGCGATGGCGGGGCCGACGATGGGCGCCGCCCCGGCCACCGAGGTGAAGTGGTGGCCCCAGAGCACAAACTTGTTGGTGGGGACATAGTCCACCCCGTCCTCGAACTCATGGGCCGGTGTGCGAAAGTTGGGATCGAGCCGGAAAATCTTTTCGGCGATGAATTTCGAATACAAAAAGTAGCCGAGTGCCATCGCACCCAGCCCTACCACCATTAAAAATATGGCATTCATTGCACCACTCCCCTGTGAACGAAAGGGGCGCCCGGTCACCCCGGCACCCGGCTTCCGGTGGCGACCGGAATTCAGTTGGAACCTATAGCAAAGGAAAAATATCCATTAAAATCAAGAGATAATGGATTTAGCAGACAAAAATGAGAGCGCACTCGCAAAGCGGAACTCGTCATTTCATGGCTAGAAATGACAGCTTTTCATCACAAAAAGATGAATAAAAATAAAAAGGCCGTATGAAATTTCAATGACGAGCCAAAGCTACCGACGATTGCACTGCCGGCTCAGGCGGGCCGGGTATCCAGCCAGTTGCGCAGTTCGTCCAGCGCCATGGGCCTGGCGTAGCGAAAGCCCTGCAGGTAATCGCAGCCCTGCTGCTGCAGCCAGGCTTCCTGCTCCCGCTGTTCCACCCCCTCGGCGATCACCTGCAGGCCCAACCCCCGGGCCAGGCCGAGGATGGACAGGGTGATGGCACAGTCGTCGGCATCGTTGGGCAGCTCACGGGTGAAGGATCTGTCTATCTTGAGCCGGGAAAACGGCAGGCTCTTGAGCCGCAGCAGCGAGGAATAGCCGGTGCCGAAATCGTCGATGGACAGCTTGATACCCATACCCACCAGTTCCGACAGGGTGGCGCGCAGGGTGCTGGAATCGCCCTTGATCACGTCCTCGATCACCTCGAGTTCGAGCTGGCCGCCGTCGACCCGGTAACGCTGCAGCAGCGTCCATATCCGGTCCGCCAGCGCCGGATTCATGATCGAATCGGCCGACAGGTTGACCGCCACCGGCGGCAGCGCGCGCCCGGCCAGCCGCTCCTGCTCCATGTCCCGGCACACCCGCTCCAGGACCCGCTGATCGAGTTCGGCCATCAGCCCCGCCTCGTAGGCCAGGGGCAGGAATTCCGCCGGCGACATAAAGCCCAGGCTGTCGTGCTGCCAGCGCACCAGCGCCTCCAGGCCCACCACCTGCCGGCCGTCGCCGGCCATGATCGGCTGGTAGACCACAGTCAGCCGGTCCTGCTCTATCGCCGCCTGCAATTGTCCCTCCAGCAGGAAGCGGGCCTTGGCACCCGCCGACAGATCCTTGTTGAAGTACTGGGCCTGGCGGCGGCCGCTGGCCTTGGCCTGGTACATGGCCGCCTCGCTGTTGCGGATCAGGGTGGCGGTGTCGTCGCCGTCGTAGGGATAAAACGAAATGCCGATGCTGGCCGATACCTGGATTCTCTGCTCGCCGGCCATGATCGGATGGTTGATGGTATCGAGGATGGTGTCCACGGCTCCGTGCATGGTGCCCTGATCCTCGGGAAAGCGGTATACCAGGGCGAACTCATCGCCCCCGACCCGCGCCACCAGTTCCTTGCCGGGCAGCAGCATGCCGCGCAGCCGCGCCGCCACCTCGCTGACCACCTGGTTGCCGATGTGCATGCCCATGCCGTGGTTTATGCTGTTGAGCTTGTCGATGTCTATCCACAACAGGGCAAAGGGGTCTGCCTGCCGCCCGCGGGACTGTTCGATCAGGGTATTGACCCGGTTGCGCAGGGAGCGCTGGTTGAGCAGGCCGGTGAAATCGTCGTGGTGGGTAACATAGTCCAGTTCCTTGCGGCTGTTGAGCCAGGCCTCGTGGGTATTGAGCAGGCTGACGGTATCGGCCACGGCGGTGACAAAGGCGATCTCCGCCAGGCTCCAGTCCCGGGGCTGGCCGTGTTCCAGGCAAAAGGCGCCGCTGAAACGGTTGCCGTCGAAGATGGGGGCGTCCAGCATGGCGGCCACCTCGCCACCGCCATAACCCGGCTGCAGGAAGCTGCGGGTGCGCCGGTCGGCGCCCACCGAGCCCGCATCGACAATGGCCGCCGACTGCATGGCCTCGAAATATTCCGGGTGCTGTTGCCGGCTGATGCTGCAGGCGCCCTGCTCGACTCCCCGCCGGCGGCAATACAGCAGTTCCCGGCGCAGTTCGTCGGCGCTCAGGCCCACGGTCCAGACGCTGACCCTGTCCACGCCCAGCAGCTCGCTGCACAGGGACGCCAGGGAGGCCAGCTTTTCGGCCCGCCGGTAGTTGATGAAGGCCTGGCTGTGGATCAGCCCCGTGAGGGCGCCATGATAGGAGAAAAAGGTCTGAGTCGGGTCCACAGATAGTCCATTAACTGTATGAGACCCGTTTATAATGGCAAAGCCATATGAAACTGTCTATCGGCTTGGCAGCGTGCGCGACAATCCCCGCCCGCATCAATATCTGCTAATAAAGCATTGTTTTATATTGGCATTTTCATGTTGTTCGGCGCAACTTCAGTCGTCGCGGACAATGCTGATCTGGCTGAAGCCGAGCTTGCGGAAGTATTCCTCGCGAAACTCCTTCATGGTTTTGCGATCGTTGCGGCTGATATTGGCCAGCTGTGTTTCCAGCCGGCGGAATTCCCCCAAGTCCAGCCCTTCCGCCTCGGCGATGGCGTCATAGAGGCTGTGGTGGCGGTCGTTGGCGTAGCCGATTTCCCGGGACTGCTTGCGGTAGTGATAGCGAATGCGAAAGGCCATGTCGGCTCCGTCAGGCAAAAACGCCATTGTCGCCCCAATGCCGGGCCCGACTCAAGCGCCCGCGCCGGGCATTCCAATCGCCGGCCGCAAGGCGCATAATCCGCCCCATGAGCAAGGATTCTCTCCCCACCCCCTCCATCCCCCAGCGCGGCCCCCTGCTGCTGCTGTTATTGCTCGGCATGGCGCTGCTGGCCTTTGTGCTGGCCACCAAGGCCCGCGAGCTGGGCCTGGAGCAGACCCGGTTGCGCGCCGACGCCAACCTCAGTCGCTACATCATCAACCTGCAGCACCAGCTCGACCGGCACAAGGATCTGCCCCGGTTGCTGGCCAGCCAGCGCCAGTTGATCCGTCTGCTGCAATCGCCCCGGGATCCGGCGCTGGTCGAGGACGCCAACCGCTACCTGGCCTGGGTCAACCACACCATGGGCGCCACCGACAGCTACCTGATCGCCGCCAACGGCATCACCCTGGCGGCCAGCAACTGGGACCAGCCCAGGCCCTTCATCGGCAACGACTACAGCTTCAGGCCCTACTTCCAGCAGGCGATGGAGGGCGGCATAGGCCGCTATTTCGCCCTCGGCAACACCTCAAAGGTCAGGGGTTACTTCTTTTCCCACCCGGTGACCGTCAACGGCCAGATCATCGGCGTCACCGTGGTCAAGGTGGATTTGGAAGACATAGAGGAAGGCTGGAACGACCCCCTGCAGGACATACTGGTGATGGATGAGGACGGCGTCATCTTTATTTCCACCCGGCGCCACTGGCGTTTTCGCATCCTGTCGCACCGGCAGGGAGATCCGCGCCGGGCCGCCGCCCGCCGCCATTACGGCAACCACGCCCGGCCGGCGACGGCGGGCTCCCAGTCGGCCCCCATGCCCAGTGCCGCACCGAGCGGCGCCGATCTGGCCCGTATCCGCGCCAGCCAGCGCTACGGCGATGCTCCCCTGCTGCCGCTGGACGTCATCCGCCGCCAGGATACCCCCAGGGGTGACCTGCTGCTGACCCTGATCGACCAGACGCCCGGGACCGACGGCCTGGATCCGCAACAAACCGGTCATTACCTTCTGCTCAGCCGGCTGGTGCCCGAGGCGGGCATGCGGGTCGCCGTGCTGGCCAGCCTGCGACCGCTGGAAGCCGCCGTCTTCCGCACCCTGGCCATAGGGTTGACCCTCTACCTGGCCTGCGCCGGCCTGGTGCTGTTCCTGCTGGCCCGCCACCGGCTCAAAAAACGCTACGAAGCCGAGCTGCAGCAGGCCCACGAAAAGCTGGAACAGCGGGTACGCCAGCGCACCCGGGAGCTGACCGACACCAACCTGCGACTGCAGCAGGAGATAGAACAGCACCACCAGACCCAGAACCAGCTGATCCAGACCGCCAAGCTGGCGGTGCTGGGCCAGCTCTCCGCCGGCATCAACCACGAACTGAGCCAGCCGCTCACCGCCCTGCGCCACTTCGCCGACAACGGCCGCAAACTGCTGGAACGGGGCCGCCACGAGGCGGTGGCCACCAATTTGCAGGAAATCGGCGCCCTCGCCGGACGCATGGCCGCCATACTGCAGCCGCTCAAGGAATTCGCCCGCCAGGGCGGGGACAACCGCCGGCAGACGGATCTGCGCCGGCTGCGCCAGGGGGTCATGGTGATCATGGGCAGCCAACTGGAGCAACAGCATGCCCGCATCGACTGGCCCAAGGACATGGACGGCATCCGGGTCCAGGGCGACCTGGGCCGGCTGGAGCAGGTGCTGGTCAACCTGATCAGCAATGCCCTGCAGGCCATGGCCGGCCAGCCCGAGCCGCGGATAGACATCGGCCTCGGGGTTGGCGCCACCCGGGTGCAGCTCACCCTGCGCGATTACGGCCCCGGCCTGCCGGATGCGGTGCTCGAACACATTTTCGAGCCTTTCTATACCACCAAGTCCACCGGCCTCGGCCTCGGCCTGTCCATCTCCCACCGCATCGCCCAGAGCCTGGACGGCGAACTGGCCGCCCGCAATCACCCCGCCGGCGGCGCCCTTTTCACCCTGACCCTGAACCGGGCCGAACCTTCACCGGAGCCGACATGACCAGCCGCCCCATCCTACTGATTGACGACGACGCCCATATCCGCCTGTCCGCCGGCCAGACCCTGGAGCTGGAGGATTACCAGGTCACCGCCCTGGACCGGGCCGACAAGGCCCTGCCTCTGCTCGACCGCCGGTTCGCCGGCATCGTCATTACCGACATCAACATGCCGGGCATGACCGGGCTGGAACTGTTGCGGCAGGTGCGCCAGGTGGACGAGGAAATCCC
Source organism: Zobellella taiwanensis (assembly GCF_003012795.1). Lineage (GTDB taxonomy): Bacteria > Pseudomonadota > Gammaproteobacteria > Enterobacterales > Aeromonadaceae > Oceanimonas > Oceanimonas taiwanensis. Next base: position 101,643 of record NZ_PXYH01000011.1, on the reverse strand, counting down.
GGTGATCCTGGTGACCGGGTTCGGCGACATCTCCATGGCGGTGGGCGCCATCCGCAACGGCGCCTACGACTTTATCGAAAAGCCCTTCTCCGCCGACCTGCTGCTGGACGTGGTCCACCGGGCCCTGGAAAAGCGCGCCCTGACCCTGGAAAACCGCCAGTTGCGCCAGGAACTGCAGGCCCAGAGCGCCCCCGGACCGCGCATTATCGGCAATACCCCGGCGGTCCAGCAGTTGCGCCGGCTGGTGCAGGCGGTGGCGGAAACCCCCGCCGACGTGCTGCTGATGGGCGAAACCGGCACCGGCAAGGATCTGCTGGCCCGCTATATCCACGAGCACAGCCCGCGCCGGGAGCGCAACTTTGTGGCCATCAACTGCGGCGGCATGCCCGAGAGCCTGATCGAGTCGGAACTGTTCGGCCACGAAAAGGGCGCCTTCACCGATGCCAAGGAAAAACGCATCGGCAAGTTCGAGCATGCCCACGGCGGCACCCTTTTTCTCGACGAAATCGAAAGCATGCCCATGAGCCTGCAGGTCAAGCTGCTGCGGGTACTGGAGGAAAGGGCAATAGAGCGGCTCGGCTCCAATACCCTGATCCCGCTGGATCTGCGCATCATCGCCGCCACCAAGGCGGACCTGCGCGCCCGGGCGGAGGCCGGGGAATTCCGGGAGGATCTTTATTACCGGCTCAATGTGGTGCGCATCGACATCCCGCCCCTGCGCGCCCGGGCCCAGGACATTCCCATGCTGTTCCAGCATTTCGCCCTGCTCGCCTCCACCCTCTACGAGCGGGAAATCCCGCCCCTCTCGGCGGAGCGCGTCCACCGCCTGATGAGCCACGACTGGCCGGGCAACGTGCGCGAGCTGCGCAACCTGGCGGAGCGCTATGTCTTGCTGGGCGAGGCCTGCACCTTCGATTTCGACGACAGGCCCATCCCCGAGCGGGAGCCCGCCGCGCCGGGACTGGCGGCGCGGGTCGACCAGTTCGAGAAAACCCTGATCCAGGCCGAACTGGCCCGCCACGGCGGCTCCATCAAGGACACCCTGGCAAGCCTCAAGCTGCCGCGCAAGACCCTGTACGACAAGATGAAAAAACACGGCCTGGACAAGAACGACTACAAAGGTTGATCCCGATCAGCCCGCCGGCGCCGAAGGCGGTTGCTTTTTGGCGGGGCCGGCCTGAATATAAGACAAATCTTAAATACAGGAGCATTGCCATGAGCGACAAGATTTACCGGGTCGAAACCGAAATGGGCAGCGGCTGGAAGGTCAGCGCCCAGGTGGGCAATCACCACCTGGTGCTGGACCAGCCCGGTGCCGGCGACGCCGGCCCCAATCCGCTGGACGCCTTTCTGTTCGCCCTCGGCGGCTGTGTCTCCACCATCGCCAAAATGGTGGCCCGGGAGCAGGGCATCACGCTCAGGGGGATCCGGGTCGAGGTGGAAGGCGTACTCAACCCGGCCGGCCTGGCCGGCAAGCCGAGCGAGGATCCGGTCGGCTTCAAGCAAATCACCCTCGCCGCCGACATCGACGCCGACCTCGACGACGAACAGAAACTCGCTTTCCTCAACCTGGTCTGTGCCCGCTGCCCGGTACACGACAACATCAGCCGCGCCAGCCTGATCCGCCAGCACAGTCGCTGAACGGCCGCCATGGGTGGATTTCCACCCATGGCTCCGCCCGTCCGGTTGCAACACCCCGCCACGGCGGGGTTTTTCCTTTGTTGTCAACGGCAAACCCCTGTGCCCTTGGCTATGCTGATGCCAGTGCGGGGGGATTTCCCCCCACCTCAACCGGCCAAAATGGCGGATTTCCACCCATTCTGGTCCATGTCCGGGCATGGGATATCCCCTCCTGTTGGCCCGGGGTTTCAGGAATGTAAGGAATCGCGGCCTTTTTGGAGCATGAATTCAAAGTTGGTCTCTTTTTTGCAAATAACCTGTTAAGCAAAACGCCAGTCTGATTACCGCAAGGTTGCCAAGTGGTAAACGGCAGGCAGGGAAAGCCAACCGGCCCCGGGCCGGATGCAGAAAAAGAGGTTCAAGATGTCAAACGAAGAACAGCAGCTCGACAGCCTCAGCCCCGAGGAGCGTAAAAAGCTCAAGGAGCTGATGGAAAAGGACGCCAAGACCGAGCGCAAGCTCACCGGGCCCTGGGCCTGGCTGGTGGCCGGCCTGGCCGCCGCCATGGTCGTCATCTACTTCTACGGGGCCGGGGTCGCCGCCCTCAGCACCGAATACCACCTGGGCGTCTATGTGCTGATCACCTTTATCCTGGTGTTCCTGCTCTATCCCGCCGGCAGCCGCACCGCCCACGGTGGCTTGTCGCTCATTTCGGCGGCCCTGCTGTCGGTGCTGGTCAGTTGCTTTTTCATCTACGACTCGCCCACCGCCTTTTACCAGCAGATCACCCTGTTCAAGGAAACCTGGGAATATGACGGCCTGGCCCTGGCGCTGGAACAGGACCTCGGCCAGCTGCACTACACCCTGTGGCTGACCCTGCCCTTCGCCGCCCTGCTGCTGCCGCTGGATCAGTGGCTGAGCCGGCGCAACCACAACAGCCCCACCGCCAGCGATGTGATACTGGCGCTGATGGTAGCCGGCACCGTCGTCTACTGGATCACCCAGTTCGAGGCGCTCAATTACCGGGCCGGGGCCGAGAACGAGGTGGACATGCTGGTCAGCATCGTCGGCCTGTTGCTGTCATTGGAGATCTGCCGCCGGGTGCTGGGCTGGTCCATCACCCTGATCGGGGTGGGCATGATCGCCTTCGCCCTGTTCGGCCCCTACCTGCCGGAGCTGTTCGCCCACCGGGGCTTCCGCTTCGAGCGCCTGGCCACCGCCCTGTTCCTGACCACCAACGGGGTATTCGGGGTCATGGCCAGCGTGCTGGCCACCTACGTCATCCTGTTCATCTTCTTCGGCGCCTTCCTGCAGAAATCCGGCGCCGGCAAGTTCTTTATCGAGCTGCCCCTGGCCCTGGCCGGCCGCTCCACCGGCGGCCCGGCCAAGGTGGCGGTGATCTCCTCCGCCCTGTTCGGTTCGGTGTCCGGCTCCGCCATCGCCAATACCGTGTCTTCCGGCGCCTTCACCATCCCCATGATGAAGCGGGCCGGCTTCAAGCCCCACGTGGCCGGCGCCATCGAGCCCGCCGCCTCCATCGGCGGCATGTTCCTGCCCCCCATCATGGGCGCGGGCGGCTTCCTGATGGCCGAACTCACCGGCACCCCCTACTCCACCATCATGCTGCTGTCCGTCGGGCCCGCGCTGCTCTATTTCCTGGCGGTGTACTGCATGGTGCACTTCGAGGCCAAAAAGCACGGCCTGGTCGGCATCCAGGGCGAGGAAATCCCGCACTGGAAGACGGTGTTCAAGGCCGGCTGGTACTACGCCCTGCCCCTGGTGATCATCACTGTGCTGCTGCTCACCGGCCGCTCCGCCGGCAACTCCGCCTTCTGGGCCACCCTGTCGTGCATCGCGGTAAGCTGGGTCAACAAGGACACCCGCATGGGGCCGAAGGAGATCTGGGACGCCATCCAGGTAGGCGCGCGCAATACCCTGATCGTGGGCGCCACCATTGGGGTTATCGGCGTGATTGTGGGCACCATTTCCCTGACCGGCATGGGCCTCAAGTTCTCGGATCTCATCATCTCCATGGCCGGCGACAGCCTGTTCCTGGCGCTGGTGCTGGTGGCCATCGCCTCCCTGGTGCTGGGCATGGGCGTGCCGGTGACCGCCGCCTACCTGATCGTCGCCGTGCTGGCGGTGCCGGCCCTGGGCGAGTTCGGGGTTTCGGCCATCGCCGCCCACATGATTGTCTACTGGCTGTCCCAGGACTCCAACATCACCCCGCCGGTGTGCGTGGCCGCCTACGCGGGTGCGGCCATCGCCGGCTCGGATCCCTGGAAAACCGGCTGGACCTCGTTCAAGTTCGCCAAGATGCTGTATGTGATGCCGCTGCTGTTCGCCTATGTGCCGGCCATGCTGCTCGACGGCACCACCCTGGAGATCATTACCGCCTTCGTCTCCGCCACCCTGGGCACCATCGCCTTCGGCGCCTTCTCCATGGGCTTCCTGCGCCGCCGGACCCGGCTCTACGAGTGGCTGCTGCTGGGCGTGGGCACCCTGCTGCTGTACTGGCCGACCTTCCTTTCCGACATCGGCGGCCTGGCCCTGGTCGGCCTGGTGTGGTGGCTGCAGCGCGAAGGTTCGGCCGCCCCCCTGAACAAGGTCAACCATTCCAATGCCAGCTGAGGACGACACCATGGCCGAGATCAAGCTCATCGTTTACGCCACCGATTTTTCCGAAGGGGCCGCCAGGGCGGCCGCCCTGGCCCATACCCTGGCCAGGGCCCACGGCGCCCGGCTGCACCTGCTGCACGTCATTACCGAACTGGGCGACAAGCACAGGCGCAGCATCCCCGCCAGCGTGATGGAGGCCTTTGTGCAGGAAGTGAAAAATCAGGCCATCAAGGACATGCACGACTTCGCCGGCCGCTTTTTCGCCGACCTGGCGGACAAACTGGACAGCGACGTCGTGATAGGCTCCGGCGCCGAGGAAATCCTGGCCCAGGCCGAGCGGCTGGGCGCCGATCTCATCCTGATGGGCACCCATGGCCGGCGCGGGGTGGAGAAGCTGCTGGTGGGTTCCACCACCGAGCGGGTGATCCGCAAGTCCGCCATCCCGGTGCTGACCGTACCCGAGCGCGGCTGACCGCCCGCTCATCCTTCTCGAGGGAAGACTGCGAGAAAAACCATAACAAAGAGGAAACTACCATGATGTTGAAGCAACGGTTCAAACCATCCAAGGCGCTGGCCTCCGTAACCCTGGTCGCGGTGGCGGCCTTCGGCCTGAGCGCCACCGCCCAGGCCCAGACCGAACGCCTGGCCTTTTCCGGTGGCCCCGACGGCGGCACCTTCCAGTATTTCTCCAACGGTATCTCCACCCGGCTGTCGCGCACCATGGAAGGGGTGGAGGTCTCCAACATGGCGTCCGCCGGCTCGGTGGAAAACCTGCGCCGGGTCAATTCCCGTGACGCCGACTTCGGCATCGTCTATTCCGGCGACATGTACCTGGGCCTGCAGGGCCAGTTGACCAACGACACCCGCAAGTACCGCAACGCCCAGGCCATTTCCTACCTCTATGGCGCCCCGGCCCACCTGATTGTGCTGGACGGCTCCGGCATTACCGACGTAGCCCAGCTCGAGGGCAAGAACGTGGCCGTGGGCCCGGCGGGTTCCGGTGCCGCCGCCTCCGCCCAGCGCTTCTTCGAAGGGGTGGGCCTGTGGGACAAGATCAATCCCCAGTACATCGGCTACAACCAGGGCGCCTCCGCCCTGGGCGATCGCCAGATCGACGCCCTCTGGGTGTTCGCCGGCTTCCCCAACGCCTCGGTGATCCAGGCCGCCTCCAGCAACAAGGTCCGCCTGCTGCAGGTGTATGAAGCCGCCGAGCAGGGCACCCTGTTCGACAACCACCCCTACTATGCCCAGGTCACCATTCCCGGCGGCACCTATCCGGGCGTGGACTATGACGTGGTCACAGTGCAGGATTCCGCCCTCTGGGTGGCCGGCCGCCACCTGTCCGAAGAGCAGGTCTACAACAGCCTGAAGGAAATCTACTCCGACGATGGCCTCAAGTTCATGTACTCCGTGTCCCAGGCCGCCGAAGCCATGACCATCGACTCCGGCATCATGGGCATAGTGACCCCGCTGCATGACGGCGCCAAGAAGTTCTGGACCGAGCAGGGCAAGACCCTGACCGAGGCCCAGCAATAAGGCCCGCCGCCGATGTCCACAACCCCGCGCCAAGCGGGGTTTTTTTATGCCGGCGTGAGCAAGCTCCCGCTTTGTCCACCCGGCGGTTGGTCCGACCAGAGCTCGGCGTTATAACCATTGTTTAACATCAAACGAGTACGGATCCAGGGACGAAACCAGTGCAGACATTCAGGCTGGGCATAGGCGGACGGCTGCTGCTGGCATTTTTGCTGCTGGCGGCCATCACCCTGCTGGCGGCAGGACTCTCCTGGCGCAGCAGCGGCGAGCTGGAGATCCGGCTGCAGCAGTTGCGGGAAACCAGCATAGGGGGACTCTACGCCGCCTCCCGCCTCAACGATCAGAGCCGGCAGGTGGTGGCCATGGTGCCCCTGCTGGTCAGTGCCGAGTCCGGCGCCGAGCGGGAACGGGCGCGCCGCCAGCTGGATCTGGCGCTCAACAGCATGGAAGACTGGATGCGCCACCTGCCCGACTACAACCGCTACGTCATCGAGATCACCGCCCAGATCCGCAACAGCGTCGAACTGCTGGACGCCACCGTGGTCCGCCGGGAACAGCTGGCCCGGGAAAGCCAGCAGCGGCGCCAGTTGATCTACCCGCTCTACCGCCAGCTCGCCGACCGCCTGCAGGCCCGCCAGGCCGCCGCCCCCGCACCGGCGCGGGCCGACCTGCTGCACACCATCGGCTACCTGGCCGCCCTGGCGGAAAAGGTGGCCAACGACGCCAGCTTCAACGAACTGGACGACACTTTTTTGCGGCTGGAACAGATGGCCGCCGGACTGGACGGGCTGGGCCGGGATCTGCCCGATGACGACGGCCGCGCCCTGGCCCTGCTGCGGGAACTGGTCTCCCGGGAAGGGCCCCTGTTCCGGCTGAAAAACGAGGAACTGGACCTGCGCTACCAGGAGCAGTTCCTGGTCGCCAACAGCCAGCGCCACGTGCGCCAGCTCGCCACCCAGATAGCCCACTACAGCGCCGCCGCCAACCGCCAGGTGGACGACGACATCGCCCGCTCGGCCCAGACCCTGGCCGGCACCCGCCAGGCCACCCTGCTGCTGTCCCTGCTCAGCCTGCTGCTGGTGGCCGGCATCTCCTGGCTCTATGTCAGCCGCAACGTGCTGGCGCGCATCGTCCGGCTGCAGCAGGACATGAGGGCCATCGCCAGCGGCCGGCTGGATACCCCGGTGAGCATCCGTGGCCGGGACGAGGTGGCCGACATGGCCCGGGACCTGCGCCACTTCCAGCAGACCGCCCAGGCGGCCGAACAGGCCCGCCGCCGCCTGGCCCGGGAAATCGAGGACCGGCTCGACGCCGAGCGCCAGCTGCGCCTGGCCCAGGAAGAGCTGATCCAGGCCGGCAAGCTCGCCGCCCTGGGCCAGCTCAGCGTGGCCATCACCCACGAAATCAACCAGCCGCTCAATGCCATGAGCACCCAGCTGCATTCGGTGGGCCGCTACCTGGCCCGCAACGAGCCGGACAAGGCCGGGCAGGGGCTGGTGCGGTTGCGCCAGTTGCTGGACAAGGCCGGCACCATTACCCGCCACCTGCGCAGTTTCGCCCGCAAGGCCGACAGCCGGCTGTCGCCGGTGGTCCTGGGGGCCGTGGTGGAGGCGGCGGTCGAACTGCTGCAGCCCAGGTGGCGCGGGGTCCGGCTGTGCATCGAAGGAGAGGCCGACCTCCGGGTACAGGCCGAGGCCATCCGCCTGGAGCAGGTGCTGGTCAACCTGCTCGGCAACGCCCTGGACGCCATGGAAGACACCGCCAGCCCGGCGCTGCACATCGAATGGCGCCGTCTCGGCCGGCGGGTGCAACTGACCCTTTCCGATAACGGCTGCGGCATTCCCCCCGAACGGCTGGAGCAGATTTTCGACCCCTACTACACCACCAAGGCGCCGGGCAAGGGCCTGGGGCTGGGGCTGGCCATCAGCTACAACATCATGCAGGACCTGGGCGGCCAGATCCGCCTGAGCTCCACCCCCGGCCGGGGCACCACCTTCAATCTTTGTTTCAACGGGGCATGACATGGACATACTGCTGATCGACGACGAAGCCATGGTCAGGGACAGCCTGACCGAAATGCTGGAACTCGAGGGATTCCGGGTCAGGGCCTTTGCCGACCCCCGCCGCGCCCTGGCCGAACTGCGCCCGGGCCAGGAAGCGGTGCTGCTCACCGACGTGCGCATGCCGGGGCTGGACGGCCTGGAGCTGCTGCAACGGGTACAGGCCAGGGACAGGGAGCTGCCGGTGATCCTGATGAGCGGCCACGGCGACATTCCCATGGCGATCCAGGCGATGAAGGAAGGCGCCTACGACTTCCTGGAAAAACCCCTGCAGCCCGAGGCCCTGCTGGAACGGCTGCACAGCGCCATGGACCGGCGGCGCCTGAGCCTGCAGCCGCAGTCGCTGCCCGAGGGCGAGGATCTCCTGGCCCGTACCCTGCTCGGCCAGTCGGCCCCCATGCAGCGGCTGCGGGAACAGATCCGGGTGCTGGCCGCCGCCCAGGTGGACACCCTGATCTACGGCGAGACCGGTACCGGCAAGGACGTGTCGGCCCGTGCCCTGCACGACGCCAGCCCGCGGCGGGACAAACGCTTCGTGGCCATCAACTGCGGAGCCATGCCCGAACACCTGCTGGAGAGCGAGCTGTTCGGCCATGAGGCCGGCGCCTTCACCGGCGCCCAGCGCCGCCACATCGGCAAAATTGAGGTGGCCCACGGCGGCACCCTGTTCCTGGACGAGATCGAGAGCATGCCCCTGGCGGCCCAGATCCGCCTGCTGCGGGTGCTGCAAGAGCGAACCATAGAGCGGGTCGGCGGCACCGACCCCATACCGGTGCGGATCACGGTGATCGCCGCCAGCAAGGCGGATCTGGCCGAACTCAGCGAGCAGGGCCGCTTTCGCGCCGACCTCTACTACCGGCTCAACGTGGCCTGCCTGCACCTGCCGCCGCTGCGCGAACGCAAGGAGGATCTGGCCGAGCTGTTCCGCTTCCACGCCCGGCAGGCGGCGGACAAATACCAGCGCCCCCTGCCCGATCTCCGGCCCAGCCAACTCGCCCGCCTGGAGCAACACGATTGGCCCGGCAACGTGCGCGAGCTGCGCAACGTGGCCGAGCGCTTCGTGCTGGGGGTGGCCGGCGAAGGGCTGAACCTGGACCAGCCCGAACCGACCGCCGACGGCGACGGCAACGCCGACTTCGAACAGCAGCTCGAAGGCTACGAGCGCCGGCTTATCATGGACAGCCTGCGCCGTCACCAGGGGCAGATCAACAAGGCCGCCGAGCACCTCAACCTGACCCGCAAGACCCTCTACCGCAAAATGAAGAAGTACCAGCTGGACAAATGGGACTACCGCGGCTGAGCCCCCCGGGCTTTGGGACAACCCTGTCCCAAAGCCCTCTTCGCCTATCATCACGATTTCATAACAGCATGAAATATAAAAAGAAAAAATCGTGGCATCGATTTTGCCATAGGGAGTGTGCCCAAACGGGCATTCACCCTATGGACTTTTCAACGATGAAGGACTGACATCATGACCAAACCCCTGCTGAGCGGCCTGCTGGCCACCACCCTGCTGTGCTCCCCCTGGCTGCAGGCCGAACAGATAGTCGTGGCCCACCGGGGCGCCTCCGGCTACCTGCCGGAGCACACCCTGGCGGCCAAGGCCCTGGCCTACGCCATGAAGCCCCATTACCTGGAGCAGGACCTGGTGATGACCAAGGATGATCGCCTGGTGGTACTGCACGATCACTACCTGGACCGGGTCAGCGACGTGGCCGAACGCTTCCCCGGCCGCGCCCGGGAAGACGGCCGCTACTACGCCATCGACTTCACCCTGGACGAAATCCGCCAGTTGCGGGCCACCGAGGTGTTCAACCAGGACGAAGCCGGCAAACAGAGCGCCGTCTATCCCGGGCGTTTCCCCCTGTGGCAGTCCAGCTTTCGCATTCCCACCTTCGAGGAGGAAATCGAGCTGATCCAGGGCCTGAACAAGAGCCTCGGCCACGACATCGGCATCTACCCGGAGATCAAGGCGAGCTGGCTGCACCACCAGCACGGCAAGGACATTGCCCGCGCCACCCTGGAGGTGCTCAAGCACTACGGCTACACCGGGCGGGACAGCAAGGTCTACCTGCAGACCTTCGACTACAACGAGCTCAAGCGCATCAAGGAGCAGTTGCTGCCGGAATACGGCATGGACATCAAGCTGGTGATGCTGCTGGCCCATACCGACTGGGAGGAAACCTTCGAGCAGGATGCCCAGGGCCGGTGGATCCCCTATGACTACGACTGGATGTTCGAGCCCGACGCCATGGCCACCCTGGCCCGGCACGCGGACGGCGTCGGCCCCTGGATGCCGATGGTGGTGGCCGACGGCTCCACCCCCGGCAACATCGAGCTGACCGGCCTGGCGGCCCGGGCCCAGGCCGCCGGCCTGGAGGTGCACCCCTACACCCTGCGCCTGGACGAAGGCCGGCTGCCCGCCTACGCCGAAAACTTCGAGCAGTTGCTCGACGTCTTCTACAACCAGGCCAGGGTGGACGGGGTCTTTACCGACTTCCCCGACAGGGCCGTCGCCTTTTTGGAACGGCAGGCGAAGTAAGATACCAACCCAGAGCGCCATGTAGTTTCAAAATCAGGCAGGGATGATTCTTGGGGCGCGGGCGGCCCGCCCGCATGAGGATGGCGCCGAGGTGGGCGAAGGCACAGCCCAGCCCGCAATGCCTGTTCTCCCTCGAGCCTCTTTGAACCTGTGGTGTGGCGGGCCAGCCCGAGGGTTCCCGCTGCGCGGGAAAGCAGGCGGGCCGCCTGCGCTCCACCAGTCAGGTGCCAATCTGCAAACGTCGTTTGCCACCGACAAGAGTCGCAGGGGTAAGCGGGCAGTCCACAAGGGACAACCCTGTCCCTTTTTAACAAAACCGGCGGGACAGGACTGTCCCAAAGCCAGTTATCAAACCAGATGAAAAAAGTTAACACATTGAAAATAAAAGATTAAAAATATTGGCACCCATATTGCCATAGGGAAAGGGCAACACCGGGCACCGCCCATACGGAATAATCGACAAGATAAGGACGACAACCATGACCAAAAACCTGATCACCGGCCTGCTGGCCTCCGCCCTGCTCGGCTTCGGCGTCGCCGCCCAGGCCCAGGACTGTCCCCGCGGCGTGCTCGACGACATGTACTGCGACAGCAACGGCGACATGGTGGCCGATACCCCCGCCGACCCCAAGGACTGGAAGGATCCGGGCACCCTGGTATTCACCTACACCCCGGTGGAGGATCCCGCCGTGTACCGGGATGCCTTTGCCGATTTCCAGAACTACCTGAGCGAGAAAACCGGCAAGAAGGTGATCTACTACTCGGTGCACTCCAACTCGGCCCAGGTCGAGGCCATGCGCTCCGGCCGGCTGCACATCGCCGGCTTCTCCACCGGCCCCACCGGCTACGCGGTCAACCTGGCGGGCTATGTGCCCATCGCCGTCAAGGGCACCGAAGACGCCTTCCAGGGCTACAACCTGGTGATGCTGGTGCGCGCCGACAGCGACATCCAGACCATGGAGGACATCAAGGGCAAAACGGTGGCCCACACCTCGGTGTCCTCCAACTCCGGCAACCTGGCACCCCGCGCCCTGTTCCCGCTGATCGGCCTGACCCCGGACGAAGACTACAAGGTGGTCTACTCCGGCAAGCATGACCAGTCGGTGATGGGCGTGCTGTCCGGCGACTACGACGCCGCCCCCGTGGCCTCCGACGTCTACGACCGCATGGTCGAGGCCGGACGGGTCAAGGGCGAGGATTTCCGCACCATTTACACCAGCGCCCGCTTCCCCACCTCCGCCTTCGGCTATGCCCACGACCTGCATCCGGATCTGGTGGCCAGGATCAAGGACGCCTTCGACAGCTACCGCTTCCCGGCAGAAATGCAGGAGACCTTCGGCGGCGCCGATCGCTTCTACCCCATCACCTACAAGGAAGACTGGCAGATCATCCGCGACATCGCCCACGCCACCGGCACCGCCTACACCAAGAACGGCCTGCAGCAACTGGCGGAGAAGGAAGCCGCCGACGCCGCCAAGAAACGGGCCGAAGCCCTGGCGCAACAGGCCCAGCAGTAAAGACCCGGGGCCTGTTTACGCTCTGCAGCATTCGGCCAAAGGGTGCTGCTTGGAACTCTAGTGTCGCCTGCTGACTACATCAACAGGCGACGTCGGGGTTGAAAGAGGCGACAGGGATTGCCTCCGCCGACCGTCACAGGGATGTGCTTGCAGTGTGTCGGTGGAGGTAGCCCTGTTGCCTTTCCTCTGGCCACAACCGGCAAGCCCCGTGGAGATCGTAAACGACCTCAGGAATGACCGCCTGTGACCGGACGCCTTTTCATACAGAGGCGCCCCCTTTTTCCGCTTAACCGCAAGGAAGAACGAGATGACCAGCTCCTACCTGCAGATCAAGCAGCTCAGCCATGCCTACACCCCGGGCAAGCCGATACTGCGCCAGATCGACATCGACATCACCGAACCCGGCATCATCGCCATCATAGGCCCCTCCGGCACCGGCAAAAGCACCCTGTTGCGCTGCATCAACCGGCTGATCACCCCCAGCCAGGGCCAGATCCTGTTCCGGCAGGCAGATCTGGCGGCGGTACGCGGCAAAGAGCTGCGCCGGCTGCGCCGCCATATCGGCATGGTGTTCCAGGAATACAACCTGGTGGAGCGGCTGACGGTACTGGAAAACGTGCTTACCGGCCGGCTCGGCTACATGAGCGCCTGGCAGGCATGGCGCCGCAACTTCGCCCCCGAGGATCTGGCGCGGGCCTTCGAGCTGCTGGAGCAGGTGGGCCTGGCCGACTTCGCCATGCAGCGGGCCGACAGCCTGTCCGGCGGCCAGCGCCAGCGGGTGGGCATCGCCCGGGCCCTGATGCAAAACCCCTATATCCTGCTGGCGGACGAGCCCACCTCGTCGCTCGATCCCAAGACGGCGGTGGAGATCATGGAGCTGATGGACACCCTGGCCGCCAGCCAGGGCATCCCCACCCTGGTCAATATCCACGACGTCAAGCTGGCCCAGCGCTTTGCCCGGCGCATGATCGGCATGAGCGGCGGCCAGGTGGTGTACGACGGCGCGCCCGCCGCCATCACCGACGCCCACCTCAAGCAGATTTACGGAGGTGAATCATGGCTGGTATAGACAGACAACACCCCTTCAGGCAGAGCTGGGCCCTGCGCCTCGGCTGGCTGGCCCTGGCCGCCTATGTGGTTTATGGCTTCGGTGCCATGGATCTCAACTGGGCCCGTTTCGTCGACGGCCTGGGCCACGGCGGCCGCCTGCTGGAGCGGATGTTCCCGCCCAATTTCAGCCGCTGGGAAATCCTGCTGCACGATCTGGTCGAGAGCCTGCAAATCGCCATCATTGCCAGCGTGGCCGGCATTTTCATTTCCCTGTTCGTAGGCCTGCTCGCCGCCCGCAACCTGATGCCCGCCCTGGTCACCTCGCCGGCGCGGGTGCTGATCGCCGTGTGCCGCACCTTCCACCCGGTGATCATCGCCATCCTCTTCGTCAAGGCGGTGGGCTTCGGCGCCCTGGCCGGCATCCTCACCCTGGTGGTGGCCTCGGTGGGCTTTATCGCCAAGCTGTTCGCCGAGGCCATAGAGGAGATTTCGCTCAAACAGGTGGAAGCCATCCGCGCCACCGGCGCCGGTTTCGTCAGCGTCATCCTGTTTGCGGTGCTGCCCCAGGTGTTCTCCCGCTTTATCGGCTTTTCCACCTACCAGCTCGACTCCAACCTGCGCAACTCCACCATGGTCGGCCTGGTCGGCGCCGGCGGCCTGGGCGGCACCCTGTTCGCCGCCTTCCAGCGTTTCGACTACGACTTCGTCACCGCCATCCTGATCACCATCATCGCCCTGATCCTGGTGGGCGAGGCGCTGTCCAACACGGCCCGGAGGATATTCCAGTGAGTCTCTCAACCCCCACCATGGAGCAACCGCCTATGCCCTCTTCCGAACGCCGCTGGCAGCGCTTCACCCCGTTGCAACGCCTGAGCCGCTACCTGGTCTACCTGGTGGTGGTGGCCGCCTTCCTGGTGTCGGTGCGTACCGTGGAAATCATTCCCGAGTTCCTGTTCGACGCCCCGACCCAGATGGCGGACATGTTCTCCCGTATGTGGCCGCTGGAGTGGGCCGCCTACCCGACCACCATCCACGCCGCCCTGATGGAAACCCTGCACATCGCCACCCTGGGCACCCTGCTGTGCCTGCTGCTGGCGGTGCCCCTGGCGCTGCTCAACGCCCGCAACGTAGTAGCCTCGCCCTGGCTGAACTGGCTGGCGCGCTTTTTTCTGGTCTCGTCCCGTTCGGTCAACTCCCTGGTGTGGGCCCTGCTGTTCGTGGCGGTGTTCGGCCCCGGGGTGATCGCCGGGGTGCTGGCGGTAGCGCTGCGTTCGGTGGGCTTTGTCGGAAAGCTGCTGGCCGAGGCCATCGAGGAGATCAATATGGGCTCCATCGAGGCGCTGCGCGCCACCGGCGCCTCCACCGCCAGCGTGCTGCTCAAGGGCTACTGGCCCCAGGTGATGCCGGCCTTTTTCAGCATAGTGCTGTTCCGCTGGGACATTAATGTGCGCGAGTCGGCGGTGCTGGGGCTGGTGGGCGCCGGCGGCATCGGCGTGGTACTGAGCGACGCCATGAATCTCTTTATGTGGGAACGGGTCGCCACCATACTGGTGAGCATACTGGTGGTGGTGCTGCTGGCCGAATGGCTGGTGGTGCAGGTGCGCAAGAGGTTGCTGTAATGACCCTGAACAATCGTTATCTGGTGCTGCGCCACGGCCACAGCCTGGCCAACCAGGCCCATCTGATCATCAGCGATCCGCGCCGGGGCAGCCAGGACTATGGCCTGTCGGCGGCGGGCCGGGACCAGGTGGCCAGCACCCTGGACCACTGGCCCTTGGCCCTCCCCGATCGCATCGTCTGCTCGCCCTTCCTGCGCACCCGGGAAACCGCCGCCCTGGCGGCGGCACGATTCCTGGTGCCGATGAGCGAGGACGCCGCCCTGCGCGAGCGCTTTTTCGGCGAGCTGGACGGCGGCCCGGACCTGCGTTATCCGGATGTATGGCAACAGGACGCCCTGAGCCCGGACCACCATTACGCCGGGGTCGAAAGCCTGGCCCAGGTGGCCGAACGGGGCTGGCGGCTGATCGAGCGGCTGGAGCAGGCCCACCGGGGCCAGACCCTGCTGCTGGTGAGCCACGGCGATACCCTGCAAATCCTGCTGACCCGGGCCCTGGGGCTGCCCCTGACCCGGCACCGGGAACTCAAGCCCCTGGCCACCGCCGAGGTGCGGGAGCTGCTCGTCCCCGCCCGGGCGCGGCAGGCCGGCTGAGCCCGGCGGTACGGCGGCCGGTTACCTATACTCAGGAACACCTGACCGGGGGAGCCGCCATGCCAGCCGACCATCAACGGGACGCCATTCTCGACACCGCCCTGCACCTGGCCCTGCACCAGGGCTGGCAGGATTTCAGCCTGCGGGCACTGGCCGAGGCCAGGGGCCTTTCCCTGGCCGAACTCGCCCGCCATTTCCGCTCCAAGGACGACATGGCCGAGGCCCTGTTCGACCGGGCCGACGCCGCCATGCTGGGCCTGCCCCCGGACGAGGACGAAGCCCTGGCGGAGCGGCTGCTGATCCGCCTCATGGCCTGGCTGGACTACCTGGCGCCCTACCGGCCGCTGGTGCGGGACATGCTGGCCTACAAGCTGGAGCCGGGCCACTTCCACCTGCAGGCCCACGGCATCACCCGCATCAGCCGCACCGTGCAATGGCTGATGAGCGCCGCCGACTGGCAACCCGCCGGCGTTGCCCGTCCGGTCGGCGAGGCGGCGCTCACCGCCCTCTACCTGGCCGCGGTCGCCGCCTTCCTGGTGGACGACAGCGAGCGGCTGGCGCATACCCGCAGCCTGATCCGGGGCCTGCTGTCCTGCCCCGGCCTGCCGGGAGTCAGAAGGTGACGGCCGGCCCGCCGCCGGCCATGGACAAGCCTCCCGCCCGGGGCTAAATTGTAACGGCCCGGGCCCGCCGGCCGTGCCCTTTCTGACCATACGGGAATCCCTATGCATCGCTTTCGCCTGGCGCCCCTGGCGCTGCTCTCCATCCTCGCCCTGAGCGCCTGCTCGGAAGAGCCCCCCGCCGCAACCGCATCGTCCGACGGCAAGCCGGTTGCGGACCCGGGCCCGCTGACCGTGCTGTACCGTTGCGCCCCCGAGCAGGGCGAGCCCTTCGAGTTTCTCGCCCAGTACCATCAGGATGCCCTCGGACTCTGGTTGCCCGACCGTTTCGGCCTGCCCTACCAGCAACTGCCCCAGGTGATCTCCGCCAGCGGCGCCCGCTTCGAAAACGACCAGGCCCTGGTCTGGAACAAGGGCGACACCGCCCTGCTGGAGGTCGCCGGGCGGAGTTACGGCGAATGCCGGGAGGACCGGCACGCCGGCCTGCTCGAAGCGGCCCGCCTGCGCGGCGTCACCCTGAGGGCCACCGGCAACGAGCCCGGCTGGCTGCTGGAGGCGGGCCCGGGCTCACGCCTGGGCTTCAGTTACGACTATGGCAACCACCAGCTGGAGCTGAACGATGCCCGCCCCCTGGACGAAGGCGACGGCCTGGTGGCCGGAGATGGCGAGCGGCGGCTTGAAGTCCGCATCGAGCCGGGTCCCTGCCTGGACACCATGAGCGATCAGTCCTTTCCGCTGAGGGTCGAGGTGCGGCTGGACGGCGAGCGCTACTCCGGCTGCGGCACCCGCCTCGACTGAGCCCCCCGGCCTCGCGCGGGGCCGGGGGGCTTTTCCCTGCCCGGGCAAGGCCCGCCGTTTTCGGTTAAGATATTGTCATATTTCAATTTTTAAGGGCGGACAGGGGCAGCGTGATCACCGTTGAACGCAAGGACGGCTACAGTTTGAAGATTTCCCGCATCCTGCGGGAGGCCACCGAACACCGGCTGGATTGCTATTTGTTCGTGCCCGGCGAGCTGGGCCTGAACAGCCATGTGGTGCCGGAAGACGACTTTTACCACAACGCCATCCACGTCAAGCGCACCTACTTCAGCGATCGCCAGCACCTGCCCCTGGTGCACAGCCGCCTGGCGCGCCGGGGCAAGCTCACCGCCGAGCAGTACCGGCTCAGCCTCAGCCTGTACGGCTACCAGTACGTGGTCGGGCTGGAACAGTCCTGCAGCGAGCTGCGCAACAACCGGGACGGCGTGACCCAACAGGAAGTGGAGGAGGTGGTCGCCCTGGCCCAGGAAATCCTCAAGCGGCTGCGGCGCAACGTGCCCACCGACGACACCCTGCTCAAGTACTACGCCAATATCGATAACTACCTGTCCTGGTTCACCGAACAGCGACTGTTGTCGCTGGTGGCCCACCTGCCGCGCACCGGCGACTACCGGCTGATCAAGCCCCTGCTGCTGGAAGTGTGCCGGATCGAGCGCCAGCACCGGGAGGACCAGCAATACAACGCCAGCCATGCCACCGATTCGCTGTCGCGTATCTCCAACAAGATGCGGCTGCTGCGAAGGCTGATCGAGTACCCGGTGACCCTCAAGGAAAAAACCCGGGAGCTGGGCGGCGGCGAGCAAAAACTGCTCAAGGCCGCGGTCACCGCCGTGGTGATGACCTCGGTCTCGCTGGCCGCCTTTGAGGTGCGCGAAACCCTGGGCGGCATTTCGTTGATGGTGATTTTTGCCCTGGCGCTGCTCTATGCCCTGCGGGAAATCTTCAAGGAGGACCTGCGCGCCACCCTCTGGCGCTGGCTGCGCAAGGGCAGGCCCAAGTGGCGCCGGCAATATTTCGACGTGCACAGCAACCAGCTGGTGGGCCGTCAGCTGGAATGGTTCGACTACCAGCGCGCCAGCCGCCTGGACCAGACCATACGGGCGGCGCGGCGCGCCAGCATCAGCCAGCGGGAAGAAGTGATCATGCGCTATGCCAGCCACTCGCGCATGCTGCCCACCCGCTTTCTGAGCGGTTACGAGCAGACCCGGGAAAGCCTGCAGCTGGATCTGGCGATGCTGGCCCGGCTGATGGAAAAGGGCTCGCACCATGTGTACCAGTTCAAGGACAACCAGGTCGCCCGCCAGCCGGTGGAAAAACGCTACCTGCTCAACCTGGTCACCCGCGAAGTGCAGGGCCAGAACCCGCCGGTGATCCAGCGCTGGAAGGTGGTGATGAGCCGCTCCAAGATAGTCGAAATAGAGGAAATGCCGGTCGCGAACGGGTCCTGACTCGGCCCCGGTGCCACTGGTGCTATACTGTCGCGCTCGTACCGGCGGATACCCTTATCCATGGCAGCAGCAACGCATCCTTTCTTTCGTATTGCCCGTTTGGCGCTGGGCCTGGCCTGGCTGCTCGGCAGCCCGGCCCTGGCCGAGACCATCCGGGTCGGCGGCGACTTCAACTACCCGCCCTACGAATTCATCAACGAGCAGGGCGAGCCCGACGGCTACAACACCGAACTGACCCTGGCCATCGCCGAGGTGATGGGCATGGAAGTGGACATAGTGCTGGGGTCCTGGCAGCAGGCGCGCGAACGCCTGCTCGACGGCCGGCTGGACGTGCTGCAGGGGGCCGTCTTCTCGCCGGAGCGGAGCCGGCAGTTCGCCTTTTCGCCGCCTCATGCGCTGATCAACCACTCCCTGTTCGCCCGCCGGGGCGAGGCGGCCGATGTCACCCTGGCCGAGCTGGCCGGACGGGAGGTGATAGTGCAGCGCGACAGCATCATGCACGAGCAGCTCAGCCGACTCGCGCCACAGGCCCGGCCGGTGCCGGCCGACACCCATTCCGACGCCCTGCGGCTGCTGGCCGCCGGCCGGCACGACTTCGCCCTGGTGGCCAACCTACCCGGCCTCTACCTGGGCCGGGAGCTGGCTCTGTCCAACCTGGCGCCGGTGGGTTCGCCCTTTCCGCCCCAGCGCTACGGCTACATGGTGACCAAGGGCAACGAGGCGCTGCTGGCCCGCTTCAGCGAGGGGCTGGCCATCCTCAAAAACACCGGCCGCCAGCAGGCCCTCTACGACAAGTGGCTGGGCCCGCTGGAAAGCCCGGGCCTGCCCTGGAAGAAAATCGGCCTGGCCGCCGCCCTGGTGTCCCTGCTGCTGTTGCTGGGGCTGGCCGCCATCATGATCTGGAACCGGACCCTGCGCCGGGAAGTGGACCGCCGCAGCCGGGAGCTGGAACGCCAGCAGCAGCAGTTGCTGCAGGCCGACAAAATGGCCTCCCTCGGCATACTGGTGTCGGGCATGGCCCACGAAATCAACAACCCCAGCGGCCTGCTGCTGCTCAACCTGCCGGTCTTGAAGGAAGCCTGCCGGGATGCGGAGGAGATCCTGGAAGCCCACTACCACAGCCACGGGGATTTCTACCTGGGCGGCCTGCCCTACAGCCGCATGCGCGACGAAATCCCGGCCATGCTCGACGACATGCTCACCAGCGCCGACCGCATCCGCCGCATCGTCGACGACCTGCGCGACTTCGCCCGCCAGGGTCCGGGCGAGCTCAACGAGACGGTGGATCTCAACGCCGTGGTGGCCACCGCCATCCGCCTGGTCGACACCAGCCTCCGCCAGGCCAGCCACCACGTCGAGGTGAGCTACGGCGAGGCACTGCCGCCCTTTCGCGGCAATGGCCAGCGCATCGAGCAGGTAGTGATCAACCTCCTGGTCAACGCCTGCCAGGCGCTCACCGGCCCGGAACAGGGCATACGGGTGAGCACCCGCTACCTGGCCGGCAGCCGGGAGCTGTGCCTGGACGTCCGCGACCAGGGCCAGGGCATAGCGCCGGAGCACCTGTCCCGGCTGCGGGATCCCTTTTTCACCACCAAACGCGAACAGGGCGGCATCGGCCTGGGCCTGGCAGTGTCGGCCGGCATAGTGCAGGAGCACGGCGGCCGGCTGGAATACGACTCCATTCAAGGCCAGGGCACTACCGCCACCCTGATCCTGCCCGCATTACAAGGAGAGCAGAGTGATCACCGATAATCGCTATCCCGGCTTCGGCCTGCTGCTGGTGGACGACGAAGCCCCCTTCCTGCGCAGCCTGAGCATCGCCCTGGAACGCCAGGGCATCAACCACCTCCACCGCTGCACCGACAGCCGGGAAGTCATGGCCACCCTGGCCCGGGAGTCCATCGGCCTGGTACTGCTCGACCTGACCATGCCGCACCTGTCCGGCGAGACGCTGCTGGCGCGCATCAAGGAAGAGCACCCGGACATCGGCGTCATCATCCTCAGCGGCCTGAACCAGTTGGAAACGGCGGTCAACTGCATCCGCCTCGGCGCCTACGACTACTTCGTCAAGACCATGGAGGAAGACCGGCTGATCGGCGGCATCCGCCGCGCCATCCAGGACCAGGAAATGCGCCAGGAAAACCAGGAAATGCGCCGCCGCTTCCTCACCGATACCCTGGAGCAGCCCGAAGCCTTCGCCGACATCATCACCCAGGACAAGGCCATGAGATCCGTGTTCCAGTACCTGGAGGCCATTTCGGTCAGCCGCCAGCCGGTACTGATCTGCGGCGAAAGCGGGGTCGGCAAGGAGCTGATCGCCCGGGCCATCCACCGCCTCGGCAACCCCGAAGGGCCCATGGTCAGCGTCAACGTCGCCGGGCTGGACGACAACGTCTTCGCCGACACCCTGTTCGGCCACCACAGGGGCGCCTTTACCGGTGCCGACCGGGCCCGGGCCGGCATGATAGAGCAGGCTGCCGGCGGCACCCTGTTTCTGGACGAGATCGGCGATCTCAGCCAGGCTTCCCAGGTCAAGCTGCTGCGCCTGCTGCAGGAAGGCGAGTACTATCCCCTCGGCAGCGACAGGCCCAAGCGGCTGCGGGCCCGCATCCTGGTGGCCACTCATCAGGATCTGGCCAAAAAACAGCAGGACGGCGGCTTTCGCAAGGATCTCTACTACCGGCTGCGCACCCACCAGGTGGAGATACCGCCCCTGCGCCGGCGCAAGGGCGACCTGCCACTGCTGCTGGCCCACTTCCTGGCCGAGGCCGCCGGGGAGCTGGGCAAGGCGGTGCCCACCCTGCCCCGGGAGCTGCCGGTGCTGCTGGCCAACTATTCCTTTCCCGGCAATGTGCGCGAGCTGCGCGCCCTGGTGTTCGACGCCATGAGCCGCCACCGCAGCCATATGCTGTCGATGGAGGTGTTCCGCCAGGCCCTGGGCCAGGACGGCCCGCCGGTCCAGGACGAACCGGAGCAACCCCTGTTCAGCCAGCTCGACACCCTGCCTACCCTGCAGCAGGCGGGCGAACTGCTGGTGGCCGAGGCCCTGCGCCGGTCCCGGGGCAACCAGTCCCTGGCCGCTCGCCTGCTCGGCATCTCCCAACCGGCCCTGAGCAAGCGGCTGAAAAAAAGCGGCGGGGAAGACTGACCCCGCCAAACCCCTATAACCCGGCCCGGAGCCATAACCAAACAACCATCCACAAGCTTTTGAAATAAAAGTAATAAATCAAAAACCCCGGCGACGCCATAACCCTGGTTATACCCCTAACCAGAGTGGTGACGGACCGTTTTTGTCACATTTAATTCATAAAAAACAATGCGTTAACCAAAAATCAAAAAGTTGGCATCCTGCTTGCTCATTATCCCGGCGCGGTAAACGCCGCCAGCCGCCGGACATTCCGGCTGTGACGACACCGGGAACGCCCCGTTCCCGCTCGGGGCATCAACCTTGATGCCGTTCGGCTCCTTAACATCGGATATGGAGAATCCAGCTGATGACAACCGAAAAGAAAAGACTGTCCCTCACCGGTCGCGTGCTGCTGGGCATGGGCCTCGGCATCCTGGCCGGCTTTATCTTCCGCACCCTGCTGGCCGACGTGGCCCTGGTGCACGACTACCTGGTCAACGGCGCCCTCTATGTGGGCGGCAAAATCTTTATCGCCAGCCTGAGCATGCTGGTGGTGCCCCTGATCTTCGTGTCCCTGGTGTGCGGCACCAGCTCGCTGAAGGATCTGTCCACCCTGGGCCGCCTGGGCGGCAAGACCCTGAGTTTCTACCTGGCCACCACCGCCATCGCCATTACTCTGGCGCTGCTGCTGGGCAGCCTGTTCCAGCCCGGCCAGGGCGTGGACCTGACCACCGCCAGCACCTTCGCCGCCAAGGAGGCACCGTCCCTGGGCGAGGTGTTCATCGGCATGTTCCCCACCAACCCCATCAACTCCATGGCCCAGGGCAACACCCTGCAGATCATCGTGTTCGCGGTGCTGTTCGGCATCGCCATCAGCCTGGCGGGCCAGCCGGGCGAGCGCATCGCCGCCCTGTTCAACGACTTCAATGAAGTGATCATGAAGCTGGTGACCCTGCTGATGAACATCGCCCCCTACGGCGTGTTCTGCCTGATGGCCCAGCTGTTCACCACCCTGGGGCTGGATGCCATCCTCAACCTGGCCGAGTACTTCCTAGTGGTGGCCGGCACCCTGCTGCTGCACGGCGTGGTCGTCTACGGCCTGCTGCTCAAGACCTTTACCGGCCTGAGCCCGCTCATCTTCCTGAAGAAGATGGAAGACGCCATCATGTTCGCCTTCTCCACCGCCTCCTCCAACGCCACCATACCGGTGACCATGGAAACCACCACCCGCCGCATGGGCGTGGACAACAGGGTCGCGTCCTTCACCGTGCCGCTCGGCGCCACCATCAACATGGACGGCACCGCCATCATGCAGGGGGTGGCCACCGCCTTTATCGCCCAGGCCTTCAACATCGACCTGAGCTTCAACGACTACCTGATGGTGATCCTCACCGCCACCCTGGCCTCCGTCGGCACCGCCGGCGTGCCCGGCGTGGGCCTGGTAATGCTGGCCATGGTGCTGAACCAGGTCGGCCTGCCGGTGGAAGGCATCGCCCTGATCATCGGTGTCGACCGCCTGCTCGACATGATCCGCACCGCGGTCAACATCACCGGCGACTCCGTGGTGACCTGCATCGTGGGCAAGAGCGAAGGCGCAATGGACCTGGCCCGCTTCAACGATCCCCACTCCGGCGAACAGGAAGAGGAAATCCGCTTCCCCCGCCGTAACCGAGACGGCGGCAATACCGCCGAGGCGCCGGCCAGCAAGGCCTGACAAACCTCCAGCACAACACCGGCGCCCCAGGGCGCCGGTGTTATTTTAACGGCCTCACCACCTTGGGGGCCGGCGGTCAGCCCCCGTGACGTGTGTACCGGAACGGAAGAAATACAGCCGGGCCCAGGGTTCCCGCTGCGCTCCACGACCGGTGTGGTTTGGGCTACATATTGGGATAACGGGGGCCGCCGCCCCCTTCCGGCGCCGTCCAGTGGATGTTGCCGGCCGGATCCTTGATGTCGCAGCTCTTGCAGTGCAGGCAGTTCTGGCCGTTGATCTGCAGCCGCTCGCCGGCGGGCCCGGCGACGATTTCATAAACGCCGGCGGGACAGTAGCGCTGGGCCGGCTCGGCGTACCGGGGCAGGTTGTCGCGTACCGGCAGGGCGGGATCCGCCAGTTGCAGGTGGCAGGGCTGATCCTCCCGGTGACCGACGTTGGCCAGGTGGACGGACGACAGCCTGTCGAAGGACAGCACCCCGTCCGGTCTGGGATAGTCGATTTTGCGGCTGGCATCGGCCGGCTGCAGCCCTTCGGCGTCGCCCCGGCGGCAGTGCAGGGTAAAGGGCAGCCGGCCGCCGAACAGCTTCTGCTCCGCCCAGTTGAAGGCCCCGCCCGCCCAGGGCCCCAGCCGGCGCAGCGCCGGGCCGAAATTGCGGCCCCGGTACAGTTCGTCGAACAGCCAGGAGTCCCGGTAGCGGCGCTCGAAATCGACCAGTTCCCGACCACCCTCGTCGCCCTGCGCCAGCGCCTCCCCCACCGCTTCCGCCGCCAGCAGGCCCGACTTCATCGCCGTGTGGCTGCCCTTGATACGGGCCACGTCCAGGGTGCCCGCGTCGCAGCCGATCAGCAGGGCTCCCGGCATCGTCATCTTCACCAGTGCATTGAAGCCGCCCTTGGCGATGGCCCGGGCGCCGTAGGCCACCCGCCGGCCGCCCGCCAGCTCGGCCGCCAGCAGCGGGTGGGTCTTGAGCCGCTGGAATTCCTCGAAGGGACTCAGCCAGGGATTGCGGTAGTCGAGGTCGACGATCAGGCCCACCACCGCCTGCCCGCCCTCGCCGTGGTAGAGGAAAAAGCCGCCGCCGGCCTCGCCGCCGAGCGGCCAGCCCGCGCCGTGGATCACCCGGCCGGGCCGGTATTTGGCCGGATCCAGATCCCACAGCTCCTTCAGCCCCAGGCCGTAGTGCTGGGGATCCCGGCCCCGGTCCAGGCCGAAGCGGGCGATCAGCTGCTTGCCCAGATGGCCCCGGCAGCCCTCGGCGAACAGGGTATAGCGGGCGCGCAGCTCCATGCCCGGCATAAAGCCGGGCCCGGGCTCGCCGTCCCGGCCCCGGCCCATGTCGCCGGTGACGATGCCGGCCACGGCGCCGTCCTCCCGGTAGAGCACCTCGGCGGCGGCAAAGCCGGGGTAGACTTCCACCCCCAGCGCCCGGGCCTGCTCCGCCAGCCAGCGGCAGAGGTTGCCCAGGCTGACGATATAGTGCCCGCCGTTGTGCATGGACTCGGGCACCAGGGCGACGGGCAGCCGCCGCGCCCGCTGCGCGTCGCGCAGCAGGTAGACCTCGTCTTCCGCCACCCGGGTGTGCAGCGGCGCCCCCCGCTCGCGCCAGTCCGGGAACAGCTCGTCCAGCGCCCGGCTGTCGAACAGTGCCCCCGACAGGATATGGGCGCCCACCTCGGCCCCCTTCTCCACCACGCAGACGCTGATGGCGCGGCCCTCGGCCCTGGCGTCCAGCGCCAGCCGGCAGGCCGCCGCCAGCCCCGCCGGCCCGGCCCCCACCACGACCACATCGAATTCCATAAACTCCCGTTGCATACCGCTCTCCCTGTTGTTCTGTGCCGTCTTAACAGCTGCTCATGATCTTCACGGGTTCAGAGCCCGGCGAAGACAGAGCAGGCGACATTAATGTGTTGAGGAGGACAAAGGGTGCAGCTCCGCCGGCCCTCCGCGCCAGGGAGGGCGCGGTGGAGCCTACATGGATGGATTTACGGCGTGCCGGCGGAGTTGTGCGCTTTGGCCGATGGCATCCGGCTCGTCGTGTTACAGCCCCCTACAGCAGCCGCTCC
The DNA here is from genome assembly GCF_003012795.1 of Zobellella taiwanensis. GTDB lineage: Bacteria > Pseudomonadota > Gammaproteobacteria > Enterobacterales > Aeromonadaceae > Oceanimonas > Oceanimonas taiwanensis. The sequence continues at coordinate 76,701 of NZ_PXYH01000011.1, read as the reverse complement.
AGCTCGGGCAGGATCTCGAACAGATCGCCCACCAGGCCGTAGTCCGCCACCTGGAAGATGGGCGCCTCCTCGTCCTTGTTGATGGCGACGATCACGCCCGAGTCCTTCATGCCCGCCAGGTGCTGGATGGCGCCGGAAATGCCCACGGCGATGTACAGCCGGGGCGCCACTATCTTGCCGGTCTGGCCCACCTGCAGATCGTTGGCCACCATGCCCGCGTCCACCGCCGCGCGGGAGGCGCCGACCGCGGCCCCCAGCTTGTCGGCCAGGCGATACAACAGCTCGAAATGGTCGCGGCTCTGCAGGCCGCGCCCGCCCGCCACCACCACCCGGGCCGCGCCCAGCTCCGGCCGTTCGGACCGGCTCAGTTCCTCGCCGATCACCCGCGACAGGCCGCTGTCGGCGGGGCTGTCGATGGCCGTGATGGGGGCCTTGCCTCCCTCTGCCGCCACCGGCTCGAAGGCCGAGGCGCGCACCGTGATCACCTTGACCGCAGCGTTGGAGCGCACGGTGGCGATGGCGTTGCCCGCATAGATGGGCCTCTGATAGGTGTCGGCGTCGAGCACGGCGGTGATGTCGGACACGGGATCCACCCCCAGCAGCGCCGCCACCCGCGGCATCAGGTTCTTGCCGTTGGCGCTGGCCGGCGCCAGCAGGTGGGAGTAGTCCCCGGCCAGCCCGGCCACGAGCGGCGCCAGGTTTTCGGGCAGCGGATGCCGGTGCCAGGGCGCATCCGCCAGCAGCACCCGGGTCACGCCCGGGATCCCGGCGGCGGCCTCGGCCGCCTCCCGGCAGTCGGACCCGGCCACCAGCAGCTGGAGGTCGTCACCCAGTTGGCGGGCGGCCGCCAGGGTGTTGAGGGTCGCCTCGCCCAGCCGGCGGTGGTTGTGTTCGGCAATAACCAGAATAGCCATCAGATCACCTTTGCTTCGTGTTTGAGTTTGTCGACCAGCTCGGCCACGCTGCCCACCCGGACTCCGGCCCGGCGCGGAGCCGGCGGCTCCACCCTGAGGGTGGTCAGGCCGGATGCCGGCTCGACGCCGAGCCCCGCGGCGGCGAGCACCTCCAGGGGCTTGCTCCTGGCCTTCATGATGTTGGGCAGGGAGGCGTAGCGCGGCTGGTTGAGCCGCAGGTCGGTGGTGATCACCGCCGGCAGGGCCAGCTCCAGGGTCTGCAGGCCGCCGTCCACCTCCCGGGTCACCCGCACCTTGCCGTCGGCGAAGGCCAGGGCCGAGGCGAAGGTGCCCTGGGGCAGGCCGGCCAGGGCGGCGAGCATCTGGCCGGTCTGGTTGTTGTCGGAATCGATGGCCTGCTTGCCCAGCAGCACCAGGTCGGGCCGCTCCCGGTCGACCACCGCCTTGAGCAGCCGGGCCAGGGCCAGGGCGCCGGGCTCGGCGTCGGTTTCCACCAGCAGGGCCCGATCGGCGCCCAGCGCCAGGGCCGCGCGCAGCTGCTCCTGGGCCTGGGCCGGGCCCACCGACACCACCACCACTTCCCGGGCCAGGCCCTGCTCCTTGAGCCGCACCGCCTCTTCCACCGCGATCTCGCAGAAGGGATTCATGCTCATCTTGACGTTGGCCAGCTCCACCCCCCCGTGATCGGGCCTGACCCGGACCCTGACGTTGTAATCGACGACCCGTTTAACGGTTACCAGTACTTTCATCGCAATACCTCGGTTTCAATCCCAAAAACAGCGGCCGGCCTGACCGGCCCGCGCCATGTCTCAAATCACCGCCTCCGCCCGCAGGCGGCGGATTTCGGCCTCGTCCAGGCCGAGCCGCTCCGCCAGTACCCGGCCGGTGTCGGCCCCGAGCCGGGGCGGCGCGCGCCGGCAGGCCAGCGGGGTGGCGGACAGGCGGATGGGGTTGCCCAGCAGCCGCAGGGCCGGTGCCAGGGGGTGGTCCAGCTCCAGCACCATGCCCCGGTGGCGGAGCTGGGGATCGGCGAACACCTGGTCGACGGTGTTGATGGGGCCGCAGGGCACGCCCGCCGCCTCCAGCCGGTGCAGCCAGTCGGCCGTGGTCCGGCCGCGCAGCACGGGCGCCAGCCGGGCGATCAGTTCCTCCCGATGCGCCACCCGGGCCCGGTTGCCGGCGTAGCGTTCGTCGCTCGCCAGACCGGGGCAGGCCGCCGCCTCGCAGAAGGCGCGGAACTGGCCGTCGTTGCCCACCGCCAGCAGCAGGTGGCCGTCGGCGGTGGCGAACACCTGGTAGGGCACTATGCTCGGGTGGGCGTTGCCCATGCGCGCCGGTACCTTGCCCCCGACCAGGTAGTTGTTGGCCTGGTAGGACAGCAGGGAGGTGGCCACGTCGAGCAGCGCCAGGTCGATGTGCTGGCCCTCGCCGCTGCGCTCCCGGTGGGTCAGGGCCGCCAGTATGGCCAGGGCGGCGTAGAGGCCGGTGCACAGATCGGTGATCGCCACCCCCGTCTTCATGGGCTCGCCGTCCGCCTCGCCGGTGATGCTCATCAGGCCGCTCATGCCCTGCACCAGCAGGTCGTAGCCGGGCCGGTCGGCGTAAGGGCCGTCCTGGCCGAAGCCGGTGATGGAGCAGTAGACGAGCCGGGGGTTGAGCGCCTTCAGGGCCGGGTAGTCCAGGCCGTAGCGGGCCAGGCCGCCGCGCTTGAAGTTTTCGATGACCACGTCGGAGCCGGCCGCCAGCCGGCGCACCAGCGCCTGGCCCTCGGGCCGGGTGAGATCGATGGTGACCGACGCCTTGCCCCGGTTGGCGCTCAGGTAATAGGCGCTCTCCGGGGTGGCGGCGCCCTCTTCGTCGGCGAGAAAGGGCGGGCCCCAGCGGCGGGTGTCGTCCCCCTCTCCCGGCCGTTCCACCTTGGTCACCTCGGCGCCCAGGTCGGCCAGCAGCTGTCCGGCCAGGGGCCCCGCCAGCACCCGGCTCAGATCCAGTACCTTAAGTCCGTGCAATGCGCTCATCACGCCTCCTTGCCGCCGGCGCTAGAACGCCGCCAGTCCGGTCTGTGCCCGGCCCAGGATCAGGCCGTGAATGTCGTGGGTGCCCTCGTAGGTGTTCACCGTTTCCAGGTTGATCATGTGGCGGATCACCTGGAACTCCTCCGAGATGCCGTTGCCCCCGTGCATGTCCCGGGCCACCCGGGCGATGTCCAGTGCCTTGCCGCAGTTGTTGCGCTTGATCAGGGACACCACCTCCGGCGACCAGCTGCCTTCGTCCATCATGCGCCCCACCCGCAGGGCGGCCTGCAGCCCCAGGGCGATCTCGGTCTGCATGTTGGCAAGCTTCAGCTGCACCAGCTGGGTCGCGGCCAGGGGGCGGCCGAACTGCTTGCGGTCCAGGGTGTAGCGGCGCGATGCCTGCCAACAGAACTCGGCGGCACCCATCACCCCCCAGGCGATGCCGTAGCGGGCCTTGTTCAGGCAACTGAAGGGCCCGCCCAGGCCGCTGGCCCCGGGCAGCAGGTTGACGTCCGGCACAAAGGCGTCGTCGAGCACCAGCTCGCCGGTGATCGAGGCCCGCAGCGACTGCTTGCCCTTGATCGTGGGCGCGCTGAAGCCCTGGGTGCCGCGCTCCACGATAAAGCCCTTGATTTTGCCCTCGTGGGCGTCGGAGCGGGCCCAGACGATCGCCAGATCGGCGATGGGGCTGTTGGTGATCCACATCTTCTGGCCGCTCAGCAGGTAGCCGCCGTCCACCTTGCGGGCCCGGGTCAGCATGGATCCCGGATCCGAGCCCGCGTCCGGCTCGGTCAGCCCGAAGCAGCCGATGAGTTCGCCGCTCGCCAGCCGGGGCAGGAAGCGCTGCTTCTGCTCCTCGCTGCCGAAGGTGAAGATGGGGTGCATCACCAGGGAGGACTGCACGCTCATGGCGGAGCGGTAGCCGGAGTCGATCCGCTCCACTTCCCGGGCCACCAGGCCGTAGGCCACATGGCTGGCGCCGGCGCAGCCGTATTCCGCCGGCAGGGTGGCGCCGAGCAGGCCCATCTCTCCCATTTCCCGCAGGATCTCGGGGTCGAAGCTTTCCTCGGCGTAGCCGGCGATCACCCGGGGCGACAGCCGTTCCTCGCAGTACTGCCGGGCCGCGTCGCGGATCATCCGCTCCTCGTCGGTCAGCTGTTCATCCAGTAAAAAGGGGTCTTCCCATGTCATGGGTCGCATTGCCGTTCTCCTTGTCTGTCCCTGTTCTGCCCAGCTTGTCGCATTTATCGCCAGACGAAAAAGATATAATCGGTATACGAGAGTTAACAATTTGATCTGGGTCGCCATGGATTTGAGGCAACTGCGTTATTTCGTGACCATAGTGGAGTCGGGATCCTTCTCCCGGGCGGCGGAGCTGCTGTACGTGGCCCAGCCGGCCCTGAGCCGGCATGTGCGGGAGCTGGAGGAGGAGTTCGGCTGCGCCCTGCTGGTCCGCTCGGCCCGGGGCATCAGCCCCACCGACAGCGGCCGGCACCTGGTGCAAAGGGCCAAGGCGCTGCTGGCCGAGGCCGCCGGGCTGCGCGACGAGGTGCGCGGCATCGAGGCCTGCCCCTCCGGGCCCGTGGTGGTCGGCATTCCCACCTCCCTTGGGCCCCTGCTCAGCGTGCCCCTGGCGCTGCAGGTGCGCCAGCAGTTGCCCGAGGTACAGCTGCGGCTGACCGAAGGGCTCTCGGGCCACATGCGGGAATGGCTGCAGGACGACAAGCTGGACCTCGGCCTGCTGTTCGACTGCGAGGGGCATCCTGGCCTGGCCGCCGAGGAGGTCGCCCGGGAGCGGCTGCGGCTGGTGCTGCCGCCCGGCGACGAGCGCTTTGCCGGGCGCGACCGCCTGACCCTGGCCGAGCTGCTGGCACTGCCGCTGATCCTGCCGGGCCGCCCCCACCGCCTGCGGGAAGAGCTGGAGAGCGCCGCCCTGCTGCTGCACCGCCCGCTGCGGGTGGTGCTGGAAATGGACGCCCTGGATCAGATCAAGGCCCTGGTCGAGGCCGGCGCCGGCTACTCGGTGCTGTCCCGGCGGGTGGCCGACGCGCCCCGGCCCCTGCCCTCGCTGCCGATCACCGAGCCGGAAATAGAACGCCGTATCTTCCTGGCCCATGCCCGCCACAAGCCCCTGAGCGTGGCGGCCCGGGCGGTACGAACGCGGCTGCTGGCGCTGGTTGGCGGGATCCGGGAGTGGGGCGACGGGTATTAGCCCCGGCGACACGGCCATAATCGGTCATGGGCCCGGTCATGGGCCCGATAAGGCGCTAACCTTAGCGGAGCGGTGACAAGGCACCCTGTCCAGCCCTTTTCCGGAGGTTCCATGAGCAATACCCGATGGTCGGCGAGCTTCGGCTCTTCCCGCGACTGCCCGCGGGTGGAGGGCGAGCGCCAGATACAGCGCATAGCACCGCGCCTCGCCGAGGTGGGCGGCATTCCCGTGGCCCGGGTGCTGCCGGTGCGTGAGCGGCGGCTGATCGGCGCCTGGTGTTTTCTCGATCACGCCGGCCCCGCCGACTTCGCCCCGGGCGAGCCCGGCATGCGGGTGGGGTCCCATCCGCACATCGGCCTGCAGACCTTTACCTGGATGCTGGCAGGCGAGGTGCTGCACCGGGACAGCCTGGGCCACCGGCAGCTGATCCGCCCCGGCCAGGTCAACCTGATGACCGCCGGCCACGGCATCGCCCACACCGAGGAATCGGTGCCCGGCCAGGGCCGGCTGCACGCCGCCCAGCTGTGGATTGCCCTGCCCGAGGCCGACAAGGACACCCCGCCCCGTTTCGACCACTACCCCAGGCTGCCCGCCTGGTCCCAGGGCGGCGTCGACTTCACCCTGCTAATAGGCGACTACCTGAGCCACAAGGCCCCCACCCTCAGCTTCTCGCCCCTGCTGGGCATGGATCTGCACAGCCCCCGGGGGGCAACGCTGAGCCTCCCCCTGCGCCCGGAGTTCGAATACGGCCTGTTCGTGCTGGAAGGCCGGCTGGCGCTTGGCGCAGCAAACGTTGCGGAGAACGAGCTGGCCTACCTGGGCCTGCGCCGGGAACAGCTCACCCTGACCCTGGCCCCCGGCGCCCGGGTGCTGCTGGTGGGCGGCGAGCCGCTGGACGAGGACATCTACATCTGGTGGAACTTCGTCGGCCACAGCAGGGACGACATCGCCCAAGCCCTGGCCGACTGGAACGCGGGCGCCGAGCGCTTCGGCAAGGTGGAGGGCGACGACGGGGAGCCATTGCCCGCCCCCGAGCTGCCCTGAGAGGATTGCCCCGCCCGGCATAACGGGTAATGATGGAGCCCATTGTCCTTGTCGAGGAGCGCCATGGCCGCCTTACCTCTTCACGGCCGGAGGAGCCTCCGTCCGACCCGCCTTGCCGGCCTGGTGCTGGCCGCCCTCGCCTTCGCTCCCCGGGCGGAAGACAGGGTGGCCCTGAGCCCCTCCGAACAGGCCTATATCGCCGCCCACCCCGAGGTCAGCCTGTGCGTCGACCCGGACTGGTGGCCCTTCGAGTCCATCGACCGGCAAGGCCGCCATGTGGGCATCGCCGCCGAGCCAGTGTGCATAAAAATGTTTTTATAGTGATTAAATTCACACCAATTAGGCGAGCCAGTCGACAGAATTCGTGCTACCCCCTTAAGTCTTGTGCGCGAACGTCATACAATGCCCGCCGGAAATGCAATCCAGCGGCGCTGGCCAGCGACGGCGGCCACCACAAGTGGATGCCATGCCCAGCCGTTGATCCCCCACCCAACAAGCAGGGAAATAGCGAATAATGACAACTAAAGAATCGACCATCGTCTATACCTTGACCGACGAAGCTCCCGCACTGGCCACCTACTCCTTGTTGCCCATAGTGCGCACCTTCACCAGTGCCGCCGGCATCAAGGTCACCCTCAGCGATATCTCCCTGGCCGGTCGCGTCCTGGCCGCCTTCCCCGAGCACCTGACCGAGGCCCAGCGCGTGACCGACGGCCTGGCCGAACTGGGCCAGCTGACCCAGGACCCCCACGCCAACATCATCAAGCTGCCCAACATCAGCGCCTCCGTGCCCCAGCTGCGCGCCTGCATCAAGGAGCTGCAGTCCCAGGGTTACGCGGTGCCCGACTTCCCCGAAGCGCCCGCCAGCGACGAAGAAAAGGCGATTCGCGACACCTATTCCAAGATCCTCGGCAGCGCCGTCAACCCGGTACTGCGCCAGGGCAACTCCGACCGCCGCGCCCCGGCCGCGGTCAAGGCCTTCGCCCGCAAGTACCCCCACTCCATGGGTGCCTGGAGCAAGGCCTCCCGCTCCCACGCCGACTACATGAACGGCGGCGACTTCTTCTCCAGCGAACAGTCCGTGACCATGGACAAGGCGCAGACCGTGCGCATCGAGTTCGTGGACCAGGCCGGCAAGGTGGAAGTGAAAAAAGAACTGGCGCTGCAGGCCGGCGAAGTGCTCGACAGCATGTTCATGAGCGCCAGGGCGCTGGACGCCTTCTTCGAGCAGACCCTGCAGGACTGCAAGGAAACCGGCGTGATGTGGTCCCTGCACGTCAAGGCCACCATGATGAAGGTGTCCCACCCCATCGTGTTCGGCCACGCGGTCAAGGTGTTCTACCGCGAGGTGTTCGAAAAATACGGAAAGCTGTTCGAGGAGCTGGGCGTCAACCCCAACAACGGCATGAGCAGCGTGCTGGAAAAGATCAAGACCCTGCCCCAGTCCACCCAGGATGAAATCGAGCAGGCCATCCACGACTGCTACGAGCACCGCCCGGAAATGGCCATGGTCGACTCGGTCAAGGGCATCACCAACCTGCACGTGCCGAGCGACGTCATCGTGGACGCCTCCATGCCCGCCATGATCCGCAACTCCGGCCAGATGTGGGGCCGCGACGGCAAGCAGAAGGACACCAAGGCGGTCATGCCCGAGTCCACCTATGCCCGCATTTACCAGGAAGTGATCAACTTCTGCAAAACCAACGGTGCCTTCGATCCGCGCACCATGGGCACAGTGCCCAACGTGGGCCTGATGGCGATGAAGGCCGAGGAATACGGCTCCCACGACAAGACCTTCGAACTGGCCGCCGACGGCACCATGCGCGTGGTGGCCGAGAACGGCGAAGTGCTGATGCAGCACCAGGTGGAGAAGGGCGACATCTGGCGCGCCTGCCAGACCAAGGACGCCGCCATCCGCGACTGGGTCAAGCTGGCCGTCAACCGCGCCCGCAACTCCAATACCCCGGCCGTGTTCTGGCTGGACGCCGAGCGCGCCCACGACAATGAGCTGCGCAAGAAGGTGGAAGCCTACCTGCAGGAGCACGACCTGAGCGGGCTGGACATCCACATCATGTCCTACAACGAAGCCATCCGCTTCTCCATGGAGCGCATGAAGCGCGGCCAGGACACCATTTCCGTCACCGGCAACGTGCTGCGCGACTACCTGACCGACCTGTTCCCGATCATGGAACTGGGCACCTCCGCCAAGATGCTGTCCATCGTGCCCATGCTGGCCGGCGGCGGCATGTACGAAACCGGTGCCGGCGGCTCCGCGCCCAAGCACGTGCAGCAGCTGATGGAAGAAAACCACCTGCGCTGGGACTCCCTGGGCGAGTTCCTGGCCCTGGCGGTGTCCCTGGAAGAGCTGGGCATCAAGGAAGGCAACGCCCGTGCCAAGATCCTGGCCAAGTGCCTGGACAAGGCCACCGAGCTGCTGCTGGACAACGGCAAGTCCCCGTCCCGCCGCGCCGGCGAGCTGGACAACCGGGGCAGCCACTTCTACCTGGCCATGTACTGGGCCAATGAACTGGCCGCCCAGGCCGAGGATGCCGAACTGGCCGCCCACTTCGCGCCCCTGGCCAAGGCCCTGACCGAGCACGAGGCCAAGATAGTGGCCGAGCTGAACGCGGTACAGGGCCAGCCCGCCGGCCTGAACGGCTACTACCACGTCGATCCGGCCGCGGTGGAGAAGGTGATGCGTCCCAGCGCCACCCTCAACCAGGACCTGGCCGCCCTCAACGGCTAAGCCCGCGAGCGAAAAAAGCCCCGGCACCGCAAGGTGCCGGGGCTTTTTCATGGCCGCGCGCCGGGTTCAGGCCGTACGCCGGACCCGGCGCACATTGCTCAGCATGGGGTTGCCGTTGACCGGATCGGGGATGATGTCGCAATGCACGTCATACAGCCGGTACACCAGCTCGGGGGTGAGGATTTGCCGCGGCGCACCGCTGGCAATGACCCGGCCGTCGCGCATGGCCACCAGCTGGTCGGCATAGCGGCAGGCGCTCATCAGATCGTGCACCACCATGGCAATGGTCTTGCCGCGCCCGGCCAGGGTTCGGATCAGTTCGAAAATCTCGATCTGGTGGCCCAGATCCAGCGCCGAGGTCGGCTCGTCCAGCAGCAACAGCGGCGTGGCCTGGGCCATGGCCATGGCAATCCAGGCCCGCTGCCGCTGGCCGCCGGACAACTGATCCAGCACCCGGTGCTCCATGCCGACCAGATCCGCCGCGTCCAGCGCCTCGGCCACAATGGCCTCGTCCTCGGCGGACCACTGGCTCAGCCAGCCCTGGTGGGGCTGGCGGCCAAAACGCACCAGGTCGAGCACCGTCATCCCCTCGGGGGCGGCGGTATCCTGGGGCAGCAGGGCCAGCCGGCGGGCGATCTCCCGGCTGGGCCGGCGGTGGATGTCGGCACCGTCGAGCAGGATCTGCCCGCCCCTGGGCCGGAGCACCCGCGCCAGGGCATTGAGCAGGGTCGACTTGCCACAGCCGTTGGGGCCGACGATGGCGGTAACCTGGCCGTTGGCCAGGCTCAGATCCAGGCCATCGACGATGATCTGGCGATCGTGGCCCAGCACCAGCCGGCGGGCCTCCAGGCCGACGCCCGGGGTAACGGCGGCCAGGGAGTTGAGAGGGACAGCAGCATTCATGACCGGCTCCGGAAAGAAGGGTTCAACAACATCCACAGCAGATAGGGACTGCCGACCACGGCGGTCACTATGCCTACCGGGATTTCCATCGGCGCCAGCAGCCGCCGGCCGGCCAGGTCCGCCAGCAGCATCAGCAGGGCGCCGGCCAGGGCCGAGGCCAGCACGGGCACCCCCCGGTGGCGGCACAGCATCCGCGCGATTTCCGGCCCCAGCAGTGCCACCAGCCCGACCGGGCCGGCCACCGCCACCGCCAGCCCGGTAAGGCTGACCGACAGCAGCAGGCACAGGGCCCGCACCCGGCGCAGGCGGGCGCCCAGGCCAATGGCGACGGGGTCGGCAAACTGCAGCAACTGCAATGCGCGCACCAGCCGCAGCGCCCAGCCCAGGCCCAGCGCCAGCCCCAGGCCCAGCAACGCCGTCGCCTGGGGCGAACGGGCGTTGAGGCTGCCCACCGTCCAGGGAAAGGCGGCGTTGGCCTGATCTATCGGCACCCGGCTCAGCATCAGCTGGGTCAGGGCGCCGGCAATGGCGCCCACCCCCAGGCCGACGATAATAAAGCGATAGCCCCGGGTGCCGCTGCCGCCGGCCAGGCCGAACACCAGCACGGTAGCGGTCACGGCGCCGGCCAGGGCCATGGCCGAGGGCGCCAGGGACAGCCCCACCCCCACCACGGAGGCCACCGCAAAGGCGGTGGCGGCGTTGTCGATGCCGATGATGCCGGGCGTGGCCAGGCGGTTGCGGGCCAGGGTCTGCATCAGGCAGCCGGACAGGGCGAAGGCGGCGCCGGTGGCCATGCCCGCCAGCACCCGGTGCAGGCGCAGTTGATGCACCACCAACTGGTGCATGGCCGGCCCCTCGCCCCAGAGGGCGCGCCACACCTCGGCCGGGCCCAGGCTGACGCTGCCCAGGCCCAGGGCCAGTATGGCCACCGCCAGCAGCGCCAGCGTCAGCAGCAGGTTGACCACCAGTGCGCGCCGGGGCAGCAGCAGGCTGACACCCCGCCAGCGCAGCCGCCAGTGGTGGGGCAGGTGCAGGGCGGGAGACGGGGAAACAGGGTTCATCACATTGCTCACAAGGTCGTCAGACGCCGGCCACGCACCACCGCCAGCAGCACGGGAGCGCCGATCAGGGCGGTGAGTACACCCAGGGGCAGCTCGGTGGGAGCCGCAATCAGCCGCGACAGGGTGTCGGCGCCAATCACAATGGTGGGCCCCAGGGGCAGGCACAGCCACAGGGTGCGGCGGATATCGGGGCCGGCCAGGGCGCGGGCGATAAAAGGCACCACCAGCCCCACAAACACGATGGGGCCCGCCACGGCGGTGGCGGAACCCACCAGCAGCGCCACCACAATGACCGCCAGCAGGCGGATCCGGCCGGGCTTGTGGCCCAGCCCCCGGGCCACCCGTTCGCCGAGGGCGAGGGCCGCCAGCGGCCGCACGATCAGCAGGGTGAGCACCAGCGCCAGCAACAGGGAAGGCAGTATCCGCAGCAGATAATCGAGATCGCGCCCGGCCACGCTGCCGGTGATCCAGAAGCGGATTTCGTCGGCGGTGCGCTGGTCGAACATCAGCAACAGGGAGGTCAGCGCCAGCAACAGGCCCGACAGGGTAGCGCCGGCCAGCACCAGGCGGATGGGATCATTGCCCACGCCCTGCAGCCGGGCGGCGCTCAGCACCAGCAGGCAGCCACCGAGGGCGCCGGCCTGGGCCACGTGCACCGCCAGGGTGGCGGCGCTGGCGCCGGACAGCAGCGCCAGGGTCACCGCAAAGCTGCTGCCGGCGCTGACCCCGAGCAGGCCGGGCTCGGCCAGGGGATTGCGCGCCAGGGTCTGCATCAGGGCGCCGGCGCAGCCCAGGGCCATGCCCACCACCAGGCCGACCAGGGTGCGCGCGCCGCGCAGCTCGCCCACCACAAAACGGGCCTCGTCGGTGCCGCCCCCGGCCAGCACCGCCAGCGCCTGGGCCGGCCCCACGTCGCCGGCGCCCCACAACAGGCTGGCCAGGCACACCAGGGCCAGCAAGAGGCCGCAGGCCAGCATCAACAGCGGCAGGGAACGCCGGGCGGACAGGCTCATCAGGGCTCCAGGCGGGCGATTTCGCGTTCCAGGTCATCGAGGATGGCGTGGGCCGCCAGCGGGCCGGTGGCGCTGGTCCAGACCTGGCCATCCACCGGGATCACCCTGTTGTTGCGCACCACCGCCAGGCGGGAGAAGGCGGGCGAGCTTTCGGCCGCGGCCAGGGCCTGGCGGCCGTCGTCGTTGAGGGTGGCGAGGAACAGCCAGTCGCCGTCGGCCAGCGACAGCTTCTCCTGGCTCAGGGGCGAACTGTGGGGCCGGCCCGGCTCAACGATGCCGGCGTCCTGCACGGCAAAACCTACCGCCTTGAGCAGGCCGGGGGTAAACAGCCCGGCCGACATCATCAACGGCCCCTGGGGCATCCAGCGCACCAGCGCCGTCTTGCGCTGCTCCGGGGGCACCGCCTGCGCAAAGCGCGCCCCGAGCCCGGCGATGCGCCGGTCCAGCTCCGCCAGCTCCTGCTCCAGCCGGTCTTCCCGGTCCAGGGCGCGGGCAAACAACCGGGCTTCCTCCTTCCAGGCATCGGGCTGGAACATGTCCACATCGGGCACCACGGTCGGCGCCACCGCCGACAGCAGGCGGTACTGATCTTCCGGCAGCGAGGAAGAGGCCAGGATCAGATCCGGCTGCAGGGCGATCACCGCCTCAAGATTGGTTTCGCGCGGGCCGCCCACAATGGCCACGTCCCGGGCCTGGTCCTGCAGATAGCTGGCCACGCCGTTGCCGCCCCGGGTGATCACCGCGCCCAGGGGAGAGACGCCCACGGCGTAGCTCAGGTCGAGGGCGCCTTCGTACAGGGTGACGACCCGCGTGATGTCGCCCTCGACCTGCACCTCGCCAAACCGGGTTTCCAGGGTGCGCACATCGGCCAGCGCCGGTTGCGCGGCCAGCAGGGCGCCCAGCACCAGGGCCGCGGTTTTCAGGTAACGGACAGCAGGCATAACAAAAACTCCTGACATAGGGTGATCTCCAACGAGGGCGCCGGCGGCGCGGACGGACCGGAAGCGTCAGCCAGGACGCGCCCGGCTCACAAGGCTGCTAATGATAATGGTTTGCGTTTATTTCAAGGAGGCCGCAATGCGGAACACCCTGTTCCATTATTCGGAACAGCGGCCCCGCCTCGGCCCGCCGGCCGCCTCCGTTGCAGTTTTTGCAACGCAGCGTACCAAATACGGAAGCGGCCGGCGGGCGGCAACCATGGAATAATGAGAATGGTTATTGATAACAAACAACGAGCAAAGGAGATTTCGATGACACTGGTAAAAGCCTTGTCCGCCGCCGGCCTGGTGCTGGCCAGCCAACTGGCGCTGGCCGCCGGGCCGGCCCGCATCGCCAGCTTTGACCACGGCAGCCTGGACACCCTGGATGCCCTCGGACTGGGCGGGCAGGTGGTGGCCGTGCCCAAGCAGGCTATGCCCGCCTACCTGAGCGCCTATGCCGGCGCCGACTACACCGACGCCGGCGGCCTGCGCTCGGCCGATCTCGACGCCCTGCGCGCGGCTGGCCCTTCCCTGATCCTGATCACCGGCCGCCAGGGCGACATAAAGGAACAACTGGCCGCCATTGCCCCGGTGCGCGACGTTACCCTGCAGGGGGACGACTACTGGTCCGCCCTGAGTGCCAAGGTGCGCACCCTGGCCGGTGACCTGGGTGCCGCCGACCAGGCCGACGCCGCCCTGGCCGGGCTGGCGCAGCGGCTGGCCGAACTGAGGGACAGCGTGGACGGCCACCCCAAAGTACTGGTGGTCACCCATAACGACGGCCGTTTCTCCCTGCGCCAGGAGCCCGTGGTGACCCAGTTGCTGCAGCTGGATGCCCCGGCCCTGCCCGAGGGGGTGGAAACCGTGACCAACGGCACCCGCAGCTTTACCCCGCTGACCCCGGAACAGATGGCCCGGATGCAGCCCGCCGCCCTGCTGGTGGTGGACCGCAGCGCCGCCATCGGCAACACGCCGCTGGACCCGGCCACCCTGCGCCAGGCCCTGGACCAGGCCGGCGGCCAGGATATCCGCCTGGGCTACCTGACCCCGGCGCTCTGGTATTTGTCGGGCGCCGGCCTGCAAAGCGTGCGCCTGCAGGCGGAGGAAGCCGTGGCCGCCCTCTGATCGCCTTCCGGCGGCGGCCAGGCCGCCGGATCTCCCCGCACAACAGCGCCGCACGAATCTATCCTCGACAGCAACCTTTCCTTTATGCCGCCGGTCGTTTATGTTGCTGAAACACGCTATGCCCTCGACAAGGACGCGCTATGAGCCAGACCCTGAAGGATGTGATCGTCATGGGCCGCCACCCGGTGCCGGCAGAAACCCTGCCTCCCAATCCCCAAACCCTGATCGCCGGCCATCCGGTGCAGACCCTGGCCAACCACTACAGCAGCCCCGACGACCGCTTTCACGTGGGCACCTGGGGCAGCGAGCCCGGCCGCTGGCGCGTTAACTACACCGAGCATGAATACTGCAAGCTGCTCAAGGGCCGGGTGATACTGCACGACCACCAGGGCGGCCGGCTGGCGCTGGCGGCGGGCGACGACTTCATTATTCCCGCCGGTTTCAGCGGCGAATGGGAAACGGTGGAGTCCTGCGAAAAGATTTACGTCATCTACCAGCCCTGAGCGGCCCGGCACCAGCGAGACCCAGCCATGACCCGGTTGCCCGAGCTTACCCTTGATGTTGTGAGCGACCTGTTGCTCGATGCCATCTGCATCGTGGACACGGGGGGACACTTTTTATATATCAGCGCCGCCGGCGAACGCATTTTCGGCTATCCGGCCGGGGAAATGCTGGGCCGCAATATGTTCGAGTTTATACACCCGGGCGATCACCAGCGCACCCGCGATACCGTGGCCGACATCATGGCCGGCCGGCCCAGGCCCTATTTTGAAAACCGCTATGTACGCAAGGACGGCAGCACGGCGCACATCATGTGGTCGGCGCGCTGGTCGGCGGACCGCCAGTTTCGCATTGCCGTAGCCCGGGACATTACCGAGCGCAAGCGGACCGAAGCGCGCCAGGCCGCCCTTTACGCCATTGCCGACGCCGCCAACCTGCTGGGCGATCCGGACCAGTTGTTCGAACGCATCCGCCGGCTGGGCGCCGAGCTGTTCGGGGTGAAAGAGGTGATGGTTGCCCTGCGCCATCCGGACACGAGCGCCCTGGACATCGCCTACCGGGCCGGCACCCACACCCACGACCAACCCGCCCGCGCCCTGGCCGGGCGGCTGCTGGAACAGAACCTGGCCACCGCCACCGGCGACGGCTGGCTGGCGGCCCGGCTGGGCAGCGGGGGCGCCCTGCTGGTGCAGGCCCCGCCCGGCTCGCCCCCGTTCGGCGAGGCGGACCACGACCTGCTGCACTTTATGGCGGCGCAACTGGCCACCGCCATGGAGCGCAAGCAAATGCTGCAACAGCTGGAGCACATGGCCCGCTTCGATCCCCTTACCGACTTGCCCAACCGCGCCCTCTTCCTGGACCGGCTGCACACCGCCCTGCGCCACGCCCAGCGGGAACGGGGCCTGCTGGCGGTGCTGTACCTGGATCTCGACAAGTTCAAACAGGTAAACGACCGTCACGGCCACCACACCGGCGACCAGTTGCTGCAGCAGGTGGCCCGCCGCCTGGTGAGCTGCGTGCGGGAGGCCGACACCGTGGCCCGGCTGGGGGGCGACGAATTCGTGGTGCTGCTGGAAGACCTGCCCCGCCCCGAGGCCGCGGCGCCGGTGGCCGACAAAATACGCGCCGCCCTGAGCGCCCCCTATACACTGCCCGCCGCCACCCTGCACATCACCCCCAGCCTGGGCATGGCGCTGTTTCCCGAACACGGCCTCAGCGGCCCCGAACTGATGGCCAGGGCCGACGGCGCCATGTACCGCGCCAAACGCACAACCAAGGAGCCGCCCGGGCACTGAGGCTTGCATGCCCATCTGCGGCCGGTCTGCTGGCCGGCCATCTGGCAGCGGAACAGGGGCAGCAGGCACTGTGGCCGTTACTGGCCCTGCTGCTGTACAGCACCTTTACCCAGGTGCCACTGGTGGAGCCGCGCGCCGCCTTGGCCGACCGCCGCTTTATCGGCACAGCCGTGCTGGGCAACTTTGTATTGCTGCCGCTGATGCTGTGGGCGGGGTTGCCGCTACTGCCGGATGATCCGGCGCTGCAGCTGGGGAGTTTGCTGGCGGTGGTTGCTATCGTGTTCCAGTCCCTGATCGAACTGCAGGGTATGGTCATCTTTTTATGGTGGATACCGAACAGGTTGTTTCCTGCAAGCCTATTAGATGATAATTCCATTTTTAATTAGTATCTTACACTTCAATCCAACTGTAATCGCTCCGCTGCGGCCAGCCGCAGGCACTGGATCAACTGGGTGCTGGCCGGGGTGCGGATACGCCCGCGCAGGGTGATGATGCCGACCGGTGGCAGCTCGATCGGCAGATCGAGATCCAGGACTTTCAGAAAGCCCTCCTTTTCGAAATGGCGACCGACGTCCCGAGCCAGATAGCCGATGGCCGGCCTCTGGCGGACGAAATTCAGCGTGGCAAGAAAAGAAGCGGTTTCTATCAGATCGACCGGCGGGTTCAGGCCGTGCCGGTAGAACATCTGGTTCAGCTTGACGCGCGAGGAGGCCCAGGGCGGCGGCACCACCCAGGGCAAGGTTGCCAGGTCCGCCCAGGTCGGCTTAGGTTTAGCTGCGATGGGGTGATCGGGACAGGACACCACGCACATGGGTTCGTTGTACAGCGCCTGGGTGTCCAGATCCGGCGCCGCATAGCCGGGTTCCAGGCGGCCGACCAGCAGATCCAGCTCGCCCATGCGCAGCCGTGGCAGCAGCCGCTTCAGGTCGCCCTCCTCGATCAGCACCGTCGTCAGCGACGAGCGAGCCTTCAGCTTTTCTACCGCCAGTGTCAGCCAGACCGGCGTCGCCACCACCATGGCGCCCACGCTGACCCGGCCGGCGGCACCGCTGGCCACCGCCTCGATTTCGTCCCGGGTGCGGCTGAAGTCAGCCAGCACCGAACGGGCGAAGCGAATCACCGTTTCTCCGTAAGCGGTGGGTTCGGTGCCGCGGGTCGAGCGGCTGAACAGCTCGAGGTCGAACATGCGTTCAATCTCGGCGACCATTTTGGAGATGGCGGGTTGTGTCAGCGCCATAAATTCGGCCACCCGGCCGATATGGCGAAATTCATCAAGTGCGACGAGCAGTTGCAGGTGGCGCAGCTTGAGATTGGATCGAAGAACCCGGTCGATGTCACTCATCTTTTTACATTACTATTTTGTTATGAAGGCAGTCCATTGTTTTATTTTATCCTTATGTAGGGAGGGAGCATACTGCAAACCAGTTTCCTATTAACAAAAAGTAAACATTATGGACAAGTCCGCTACCCCGTCGTTACTACTGAGGCTTCATGCCAACGACAACGTGCTGATCGCCCGCGACCAGCTCCCGCTCGGGCAGGCGTTGCCCGAGCTGGGGCTGCGAGTCCGCGCCCAGGTGCCGCCCGGGCACAAGATCGCCGCCCGTGGTATTGCGGCCGGCGAACAGGTGAAAAAATACGATACCGTGATCGGTGTGGCGTCACGCGATATCGAGGCCGGCGAGCACGTCCACACCCATAACCTGAAATTCATCGAGTTCGACCGCGACCCGGGGTTCTGCCGGGACGTGCGCCCCATCGATTATGTGCCTGAAGCGGAACGGGCGACCTTTATGGGCATAGTGCGCCCGGACGGCCGGGTCGCGACCCGCAACTTCATCGGCATCCTGTCGTCGGTCAACTGCTCGGCGACGGTGATCAACCATATCGCCGCCCACTTCACGCCGGAGCGGCTGGCCCGTTATCCCAACGTCGATGGGGTCGTCGCCTTCGCCCAGACCAGCGGCTGCGGCATGTCGTCGCCGAGCTACCACTTCGACGTACTGCGCCGCACCCTGGCCGGCTACGCCCGCCATCCCAACCTGGCCGGGGTGCTGATCGTCGGCCTCGGCTGCGAGCGCAACCAGGTAGCCGAGCTGGTGGCATCCCAGGGGCTGGGCACCGAGGTGCAAACGCTGGTGATGCAGGACGTCGGCGGCACCCGCGAGTCGATAGCGGCGGGGATCGCCAGGATTGAGGCGATGCTGCCGGCGGCCAACCGCGTCGCACGCACGCCGGTGAGCGCCCGCCATCTCAAAATCGGCCTCGAGTGCGGTGGTTCCGATGGTTTTTCCGGGATCTCGGCAAACCCGGCGCTGGGCGCGGCGATGGATATACTGGTGCGCCATGGCGGCACCGCCATCCTGTCGGAAACGCCGGAGATCCACGGTGTCGAATTTATGCTGACCCGCCGCGCGGTGACGCCGGAAGTCGGGCAGAAGCTGCTGGACCGCCTGGCTTGGTGGGAGGAATATACCCGCGGCCACAGCGCCCAGTTCAACGGCATGGTGGGTCCGGGCAACCAGGCCGGGGGCCTGGCGAACATTGTTGAGAAATCCCTCGGCTCGGCGATGAAGGGAGGCACCACACCCCTGCAGGCCGTCTACGAGTACGCCGAGCCGATCGACCAGGCCGGCTTCGTGTTCATGGACTCGCCGGGCTACGACCCGGTGGCGGTGACCGGCCAGATAGCCAGCGGCGCCAACCTGATCTGCTTCACCACCGGCCGCGGCTCGATGTTTGGCTCCAAGCCCGCGCCCACCATCAAGCTGGCATCCAACACCCCGATGTACCGGCGCCTGAGCGAGGACATGGACATCAACTGCGGCCAGGTGATCGACGGCATTCTGGGAATCGAGGAGATGGGGCAGCAGATTTTCGAGCATATATTGCGCGTCGCCTCAGGAGAACGGACCTGTAGCGAACGGCTGGGGCTCGGCGATCACGAATTCATCCCCTGGCACCTCGGTATCGTCAGTTGAGCCCCCAAGGAGAACAGAGCATGAGTTTTAACCTGACACGCGACGATCTGATCCGTTCGCAGAATTACATTGCCGGCCGCTGGGTCGACGCCGCCGTCGGCGAGCTCTTCGAGGTCGGCAATCCGGCCGACATGAGCCTGATCACCCGAGTGCCGGACAGCACCGCCGCGGAGGCGCGGGCCGCGGTTGACGCGGCACACTCGGCGTTCGCCGAGTGGCGGACGCTGCCGGCCAGGGCCCGGGGCCAGTTGCTCAAACGATGGCACGCCCTGATCCTGGAACATCGGGAAGATCTCGGCCGGCTGGTGTCGCTGGAACAGGGCAAGCCGCTGGCCGAGGGCCGCGGAGAGGTGCTCTACGCCGCCAGCTACGTCGAATGGTTTGCCGAAGAGGCGGCCCGCATCGAGGGAGACATCATCGCGCCGGCGGTGCCGGGGCGGCGCATGATGGCGGTGCGCGAGCCGGTCGGCGTGGTCGCGGTGATCACCCCCTGGAATTTCCCGGCGGCGATGATCGCGCGCAAGATAGCCCCGGCCCTGGCGGCAGGCTGCACCGTCGTGGCCAAGCCGGCGGAGGACACGCCGCTGACCTCGCTGGCACTGATCCGCCTGGCCGAAGAGGCCGGCGTGCCGGCCGGGGTGATCAATATCGTCTGCGCCTCGCGCGAGCGAACCCCGGCGGTGGTGGATGCCTGGCTGGCAGAACGCCGGGTGCGCAAGATCAGCTTTACCGGCTCAACGCCGGTGGGCAAGCACCTAGCGCGCGCCTCGGCCGACACCCTGAAGAAGCTGTCTCTGGAGCTGGGGGGGAACGCGCCCTTCATCGTGTTCGACGACGCGGACCTCGATGCGGCCGTCGAGGGGCTGATGGCGGCCAAGTTTCGCAACGGCGGCCAGACCTGCGTCTGCCCGAACCGGGTCTATGTGCACGACGCCGTGTTCAACACCTTTGCCGACAAGCTAGTGGCCCGCGTCGCGGCGCTGAAGGTGGCGCCGGCGACGGACCCCGAGGCGCAGATTGGGCCGATGATCAACGCCCGCGCGGTCGACAAGATCCTCCAGCACATCGACGACGCGGTCGCCAGGGGCGCCCGGGTGCTGACAGGCGGCACCCGGGTGCGGGAAGAGCTGGGTCCAAACTATATCTCGCCGGCGGTGCTCGCCGATGTCGGACGCGACGCGCGGCTCTGTGGCGAGGAAACATTCGGCCCCGTGGTGCCGCTGTTCCGCTTCGGCTCCGAGGCCGAGGTTCTCGAACTGGCCAACGACACGCCGTTCGGCCTCGCCGGCTACTTCTACTCCGAAAATGCCAGCCGCATATGGCGCGTGGCCGATGCGCTGGAAACCGGTATCGTCGGCATCAACGAAGGCGCGGTGGCCTCGGAGGCGGCGCCGTTCGGCGGCGTCAAGGAGTCGGGCTACGGCCGGGAAGGGTCGAAGTACGGCCTCGATGACTATATGCACCTCAAGTACCTCTGCCAGGGCAACCTGCGCTGAGGCCGAACGGACTAACCGGAGCTATATCCATGCAGGATTTCCACCTCCCCGGATTACAGCCGGGCAATCCATTCAAACAAGCGCTCGCCGACGGCCAGGCGCAGATTGGTTTCTGGCTATCGATGGGCGACGGCTACTGTGCCGAAATGTGCGCGACCGCGGGCTTCCAGTGGCTGCTGATTGACGGTGAGCACGCGCCCAACGATTTGCGCAGCACCCTGGCCCAGCTGCAGGCGGTGGCGCCCTACGGCGGCCAGGCCGTGGTGCGGGCGGTGCAGGGCGAGCCGGCGCTGCTCAAGCAACTGCTGGATATCGGTGCCAAAACGCTGTTGGTGCCGATGGTGGACACGCCGGAACAGGCGGCCGCGATGGTGGCGGCGATGCGCTACCCGCCCCAGGGCATCCGGGGGGTGGGCGCCGCCGTGGCCCGAGCCTCGCGCTGGAACGGCCGCCCCGACTACGTGCACCGGGCCAATGACGAGGTCTGCCTGCTGGTACAGGCGGAGACCGTCAGGGCTCTCGACAACCTCGAGGCGATCTGCGCGGTCGAGGGGGTGGATGGCGTCTTCATCGGGCCGGCGGATCTGGCCGCCTCGATGGGCTACCTGGGCAATCCGGGGCATCCGGCGGTGCAGGGCGCGATCGATGATGCCATCAGGCGGATCGTGGCCAGCGGCAAGGCTGCTGGTACCCTGACCGGCGACGTGGAACAGGCCCGTCGCTTCCTGTCCCTCGGTGCCACTTTCGTGGCGGTGGGGCTGGACGTCAACCTGCTGATGCAGGCGGTACGCCGGCGCGCGGCGGAATTCGGGTTGCGGGATACCGCACCCGCGAGCCCGGGCCCTTACTGAAAGCTGGATGCAGCCATCGGCGCCTTCGCTCCTGCACGGGCAAGATGAGCAAGATGGGGGCGAAACGCACCGGACGGAAATACCCTTGCCGCCCGCCCCTTAAAAACCCTAAGGAAATGGCCAATAACGATAAGGAACCATGATGAAAAAACTAGCCCAAACCTCTGTTCTCTTCGCCGGCCTGCTGAGCGCCGGCATGGCGTTTGCCGAATATCCGACCAAGCCGATCACCATGGTGATCCCCTACAGCGCCGGCGGCGGCACCGATGTGCTGGCGCGTGCACTGCAGCCGGCGCTGGAGAAGTCCCTCGGCCAGACCATCGTGGTCTCGAACCTGCCCGGCGGTGGCGGAATCCTCGGCTTCACCAAGGTCGCCAACGCCAGGCCGGACGGATATACGGTGACCATTCCCAACAACGTGATCTTCGCCACCGAGGGCATGGGCAACGCGACCTATAAATCCACCGACTTCTCCTATCTGGGTAATGTGCTGACCGAGGACTACCTGGTGGCGGTACGCGCCGACGGCCCCTGGCAAAACTGGGACGAGCTGGTGGCAGACATGAAGGCGAACCCTGGCAAGGTCAAGTTCGGCTTCTCCGGCTTCGGCGGCTCCACCCATGTGGTCAGTGCGCTGCTTGCCGATATCGCCGGCTATGAAGCCAAGCAGATACCCCATGACGGCTCCGGCAACGCGGTACTTGCCGCCATGGGGGGCCATATCGATGCCCTGATGCTCAACCTCGTGGACCTGGCCTCAGGCCTCGAATCGGGCAAGCTACGACCACTGGTGAGCCTGGGTGAGCAGCGCCTAGAAGATTATCCGGATGTGCCAACGCTGAAGGAGTCGGGGCATGACTTCTCGCTGACCAACTGGCGCGGCGTCGCGGCACCGGACGGTGTCGACGACGAGGTCAAGCAGGCCTGGGCCAAGGCGTTGGACGAGGCGACCCGGGATCCCGAGTTCCAGCAGTTGATCAAGTCACAGGGCGGTGTGGTGGATTACGTGGCACCGGGCGAGGCGCTCGACCAGCGCATGAGCCTGCTGGCCGAGTCCTTCATCGAAACCGCCCAGAAACTCAAGCAATAACGAGTGCGCCGGCCCCGGCGAACCGGAGCCGGCCACCCAGTCAGCCATACAGGTATCGCAATGTTCCGGATAAACGAACGACAAATCTTTTACTTACTGCTGATCCTCGGAGCGGGATTTTTCCTGAGCATGGCTCATGAAATCCCGTCGGCGATGGGAGTGGCCGGCGATCCCGGTGCCGGTTTCCTGCCGTTCTGGATCAGCGTCATCATCATGCTTCTGGTCGGCTACCTGCTGGTGACCGAAACCCTCTTCAAACAAGAGGCTGGCGGAGCGGGGCGCATGACGCGACAGGAAGCCGTTACCCTGCTGGTGACCCTCGGCGCCATCGTCGCCTACCTGCTGTTGCTGTCCTTCGCCGGATTCTTCATCAGCACCCTGTTTTTCCTGTTCGCTTTCCGGCAGATAGTCGATCTTCTGCTCAAGAAAGCCCGGCCGACGGCCCGGTCCTTCATCGCCTCTGCCGTCTTTTCGGCCGTGGCGACCAGCTTCATCTATCTGGTGTTCTCGGTTCTGTTTGAACTGTCGATGCCCTGAGCAGGAGAGCCTGTATGCTTGCCAATTTCGCCGATGCTGCGAGTCTGTTTCTCAATATCAACATTTACCTGGCCATTGCCTTCGGCACCATACTGGGCCTGGTGTTCGGCGCCCTGCCCGGCCTGACCGCGACCATGGGCATTGCGCTGCTGCTGCCACTGACCTTCGGCATGGACCCGGTCACCGGCATGGGCATGTTGCTGGGAGTTTACTGCGGCGCCATCTCCGGCGGCTCCATTCCAGCCGCGTTACTGAATATTCCCGGCACGCCGTCGTCGGTGGCGACCACCCTCGATGCCTTTCCGATGGCGCGCAACGGCGAACCCGGCCGGGCGCTGGGGCTGTGCATTACGGCCTCGATGATCGGCGGAATGATCAGCGTCGTTATCTTTGCCTTCATGTCGCCGCTGATCGCCGACGTGGCGCTCAAGTTCAGTGCCATCGAGTATTTTGCCCTCGGCCTGTTCGGGCTGACGATCATCGCCTCGGTGTCGGACAAGTCGATCATCAAGGGCATTGTCGCCGGCCTGATCGGCGTGCTGATCTCGTTGATCGGCATCGACTCGCTGACCGGCGTGGTGCGCCTGACCGCCGGCATCCCCGATC
Organism: Zobellella taiwanensis; assembly: GCF_003012795.1. Taxonomy (GTDB): domain Bacteria; phylum Pseudomonadota; class Gammaproteobacteria; order Enterobacterales; family Aeromonadaceae; genus Oceanimonas; species Oceanimonas taiwanensis. The sequence goes on along the minus strand of NZ_PXYH01000011.1, from coordinate 53,331 downwards.
TGATCGGTGGCGTCGACTTCATGCCGGCGCTGATCGGCCTGTTCGCGCTGTCGCAGATCATCAGCGATGTCACCACCCTGTCGCCGCAGAGCAAGGTCGAGACCAGGGTGCGCGTCAACAATGCCTATCCGCGTATCCGCGAAACCTTCGGCCTGTGGAAGATCTGGTCCAGCAGCTCGCTGATCGGCGCGCTGGTCGGCGCCATACCGGGAGCCGGCGGCAGCATCGCCTCCTTCCTGGCCTACGACCAGGCCAAGCGGATCTCGAAAACGCCGGAAAAGTTCCGCAGCGGCCATAACGAGGGGATCGTCTCCTGCGAATCCGCCAACAACGGCATGACCGGCGGCGCCCTGATCCCGATGATGACACTGGGCATCCCCGGCGACGCCTCGGCCGCGATCCTGATGGGTGGCCTGCTCATTCACGGCCTGCAGCCGGGCCCGATGCTGTTCGAGGATCAGGCCAACATCGCCTACGGCATCATCATCGCCTTCCTGATCGCCAACCTCTTTATGTTCTGCTTCCAGTCGATCGGCATCAAACTGTTTGTACGGGTGCTGCAGATACCCCGCTCCTATCTGCTGCCGTTCATCCTGGTGATGTGCATCCTCGGTTCCTACGGCATCAGCGGAACCCTGAGCTCGGCCTGGGTACTGCTGTTCTTCGGCGTTTTCGGCTACTTCCTCAACCGCTACGGCTTCAGCTCGGCGCCGGTGGTGCTGGGGATGATCCTCGGTTATATGGTGGAGTCGAACTTCCGCCGCGGCATGACCATGTACGAAGGCGACTGGTCGGTGTTTTTCACCCGCCCGATCAGCCTCTGCTTCATCCTGTTGTCGGTGGTCTCGATCGCGCTGCCGATCTACCGCCAGTACCGCCTGGCGCGCCAGAAGCGGCTGCCGGGCAGCCAGGCGCCGGGCGAAAATGCGCCCTGATACGGGCGTGCCGGCCGGTCATTTGGCCGTGACCGGCACGCCTCCCAGCCCTATTGAACACACTTGTCGAGTCGGCCCCGGCGCCAGGCGCGCCCGGGTTGACGCTAACCTTGCAAACCACAGGAAGACACCATGAAAAACTACCGTATCGCGCTGCTGCCGGGGGATGGCATTGGCTCAGAAGTGATGGAAGCCGCCTGGCCGGTGCTGCAGACCCTTGCCGAGCGACAGGGCTTTTCGCTCGAGGGCGACTGGCTGCCCTGGTCCTGCGACTACTACCTCAAGCACGGCACCATGATGCCGACCGACGGCGTGGAGCAGCTGCGCGCCTTCGACGCCATCTACCTCGGGGCCGTGGGGCTGCCGGCGACGGTGCCGGACCATGTTTCGCTGCGCGAACTGCTGCTGGCCATTCGCCAGGGGCTGGACCTTTCGGTTAACGCCCGCCCGCACCGGCTGCTGGCCGGCGTAAAGGGCCCACTGCGTACCGACAGGACGTTCGACATCCTTTGCATTCGCGAGAACACCGAAGGCGAATATGCCGGGGCCGGCGGACGGGTGCACCAGGGCGGCGAGCTGGAGGTGGCGGTGGAAACCTCGATCTTCACCCGTGCCGGCGTCGAGCGCGTGCTGCGCCACGGATTCGAACAGGCCCGACTGCGTGGCGGAAAGCTGGCCTCGGTGACCAAGTCCAACGCCCAGCGCCACAGCATGGTGTTCTGGGACGAGATGACCGACCGCGTTGCCGCGGACTACCCGGACGTGGCAGTGACCCGCTACCACGTCGATGCCATCGCCGCGCGCATGATCACCCACCCCGAAACGCTGGACGTGGTGGTTGCGTCCAACCTGTTCGGCGACATCCTCACCGATATCGGCGCCGCCATTCAGGGCGGGCTGGGCTTTGCGGCCTCGGCCAACATTAACCCGGCCGGCGGCGTGCCCGGCATGTTCGAACCGGTGCACGGCTCGGCGCCCGACATCATGGGCCTGGGGCTGGCCAACCCGCTGGCGACGCTGTGGGCCGGCGCCCTGATGCTGCGGCACCTGGGTGAGATTGCCGCCGCCGAGGCCCTGATGGCCGCCATTGAAAAGGTGACCGCCACCGGTGCCGGCACCCCGGACATGGGCGGCGACCTCAGCACCACCCAGCTGGCGGCGGCCGTGACGGCGGCGCTCTGAAGCCGACGGCATGCCTGCCGGGAAAGGGGCCCGGCCGGTGATGGCGGGCCGCCAAGCGGTATTCGGTCCGAACTGATCCGCTCATCCCGCAGCAATGAGGGTTACCGAATTTGGTGAAAGCGGGAGTAAACCCCGCACCAAAGATGAAACAGGTAACCCTCATCAACCGAAACCACGAACGCTTCATCAAATACCCGCCCGCCTACCTCCTGCCGGTTGCCCTTGCCGCGCCGCACCAAGCCCGCTTCGTTGATCACAATCCCGCCATCACCCGAGACAAAGGGGCTGTTTTGCATTGCCTTTTTCCGCATGGACGGTTAACAATAAGAGCCAAACGGGGAAGCAGGGATGCGCTTATGCCAAGGTCAGCGACGGGCGGTAGCGTCGAAATTTTTAACAACTCATACAGTGCTAATGAAATAAAGTGCTGTACCCATCTCGATAACACTCATCGGATGTCTCGTTTTCTCCATCGCGATTTATAAAACCCATTTGAGATCATAAGCTTATAATTTATCCTTGCACATAAATGCGCCTGATGATGGAGTTATTGAGCCGTCCCGACTCTTGCAGCAGGCTGGATACGAAAAACCCATACTTTTCTTTTAAAATCAACATATTAGAATTACTTAGGGAAACTGGACCGATGAGTAAAATCGAGCCAGGTCAATATACAATTGTTAGCCTTATTTGAATACTTCACACTCTGATATAAGATGTAAGCCAATCAAAATGATGAGGTTATTACATGAAGCTTTTACTGGTATTTTCGCTTTTAATACCGTCTATAGTGTTTGCAAATAGTTCAAAGTTTCAACAGGTTGAACAAGATGCTAAGGTAATTGAAGCATCTCTTTCTGCGCATATAGGGATTTCTGTTCTTGATACTCAAACTGGAGAGTCTTGGGATTACAATGGCAATCAGCGTTTTCCTTTAACAAGTACTTTTAAAACAATAGCTTGTGCTAAATTATTATATGATACTGAGCAAGGGGAAATAAATCCTAAGAGTACAGTTGAGATCAAAGAAGCAGATCTTGTGACCTATTCTCCCGTAATAGAAAAGCAAGTAGGACAAGCAATAACGCTCGATGATGCGTGTTTTGCAACTATGACGACAAGTGATAATGCAGCAGCAAATATCATCCTAAATGCCCTAGGAGGTCCTGAAAGCGTGACGGATTTTCTAAGACAAATCGGAGATAAAGAAACCCGTCTAGACCGTATTGAACCTGAATTAAATGAAGGCAAGCTTGGTGATTTGAGGGATACGACAACTCCTAATGCAATAGTGAATACTTTAAATGAATTATTATTTGGTTCCACATTGTCTCAAGATAGCCAGAAAAAATTAGAGTATTGGATGGTGAATAATCAAGTCACTGGTAATTTATTGCGGTCAGTATTGCCAGAGGGATGGAATATTGCGGATCGTTCAGGTGCTGGCGGATTTGGTGCTCGGAGTATTACAGCCGTTGTTTGGAGTGAAGCTCAATCCTCAATCATAGTTAGTATCTATCTAGCGCAAACAGAGGCTTCAATAGCAGATCGAAATGATGCAATTGTTAAAATTGGTCGTTCAATTTTTGAAGTTTATTCATCACAATCGCGTTGATAAGGCTAACAAAGCATTTAAGAGGGACAGCCAACGCGTGGCATTTTTATTATGCGTTGGTTTTTGTGGTTACGGTGTTATGCGGTAAGTTGGTAGTAGCGTTGGCTGCCCCTTAATGCGGCGTTATGTGCTCAGGAAGTCATAAATATTAGCTTGGAAGTATGAAAATGATTTTTGATCGAGAAACTGAAATCTTTATACGAGATTACGTGAAAGATTTGAATGAAGGGACTGCGGCGATTTTTGCTGGCGCAGGGCTGTCTATTCCTGCTGGGTTTGTCAATTGGCAGGAATTGATGAGCGAAATCGCCTTTGACTTGGGTTTAGATATTAATGTCGAATCTGACCTTGTTTCGCTTGCGCAGTTTCACGTAAATGAAAATAGAACCAGATCAAAAATTAGTCGTAAAATTCTTGAGGAGTTTATTGAGGAAACTGAGGAGACTGAAAACCACAGAATTCTAGCAAGACTACCAATATCATCTGTATGGACTACAAACTACGATGAGCTTATCGAAAAGGCGTTTTTAGCAGAAGGTAAAGTTTCGGATACGAAGCACAATGTCAAACAGCTGCTAAATAACAAGCCTAAAAGAGACGTTGTAATATTTAAAATGCACGGCGATGTATCTTGTCCAGCTGAGGCGATAATAACCAAAGAGCAGTATGAGCAATACCATCAAACGCATGAACCATTTATCAATGCTCTGACAGGTGAGCTTACAACAAAAACTTTCCTGTTTTTAGGTTTTAGCTTTACTGACCCTAATCTTGACTACGTGCTAAGCAGGCTTAATTTTCGATACTCTGAAGATAAAAAGCAGCATTACTGCATCACCAAACGCCCCACTCTTGGTGATAGCAATAATCCAGATCAAGCAACATATGACTATAACGTCAGAAAGCAGGAGTTGATTATAAATGACCTGAAAAGGTACGGAATAAAAACACTTCTTGTTGATGGTTACGAAGAAATAACCAAGATTCTAAGAGAGATTGAGTCTCGATTTAAAAAGAAAACGATCTTTATTTCCGGGAGTGCCGAAGTTTACAGTCCTTACGAAAAACAAGAATCAATTGAATTTATTCATAAGATATCTCGCGCACTAATTGAAGGTAATTTTAGAGTTGTTAATGGATTTGGTTGGGGAGTTGGAAGCTCCGTGATAAACGGGGCTTTAGAAGCGATATATTCAAAGCCGTTAAAGTACTCAGATGCTCAACTTATACTAAGGCCATTCCCACAATTCAAAACTGGAGATAAAGATCTTTCGGTTTTATGGGATGAATATCGCCATAAGATGATCTCATTGTCTGGTATATCGATTTTCCTTTTCGGAAACAAAAACGTTGATGGTGAAATTGTTACTGCGGGTGGGGTCATTCGTGAGTTTGAAATTTCACATGCTTTCGGAAATATATGTATACCTGTTGCTTCGACAGGGCATGCTGCTCAGGAAATATACGAAAAAATACTGCCTTCTATTGATAGTTATTATCAAAACTCAGAGGCGGCGAAAAAATATTTAGAGAAGCTAGCCGACAAAAAAGTATCTCTAGATGAAAAAGTTCAAACGGTAATTGATTTCATTTCTGACTTGACAAAATAAGGAGTTTTTATGGCTAGAAAAGCGTTCTATAGTTTTCATTATAAAAATGATAACTGGAGAGCTTCGACAGTAAGAAATATTGGTTCTGTTGAAGGTAATAAGCCTGCAAGCGATAACGATTGGGAAGAAGTAAAAAAAGGCGGCGATAGCGCCATTCAGAAATGGATTGATGGTCAAATGACCGGAAAATCTTGCGTGATCGTACTGGTCGGAGAGAACACGGCTGGTAGAAAATGGATTAAATATGAAATCAAGAAAGCCTGGGAATCAGGGAAAGGCGTTCTTGGAATTCAGATTCACAAGCTAAAGAATTCTTCAGGTGAACAGGGTAGTGAAGGCAGAAACCCATTTGATGACTTTACAATTGATGGCAAAAAACTATCAAGCGTAGTAAAGCTAAAAAAGCCTTCACAGGCTACGAGTCAAGGGGTATACAACTACATTAGTGAGAATATTGCTGACTGGATCGAAGAAGCTATAGACATCAGAAACGCCTACTAATGCACATAACAATCGGCTGCACAGGAAGCCAAAAGCTTCGCTTTTGTCTCCTGTGAGCCGAGCGTTAGCAGGTGTTCGGGTTTTAACGGTTTTAGTCAGTAGTTGGCCTCAAAACTGCTCTTGCGTGGTATCGCTGGGGTATCTCTTCCGTTTCATCCGCCCAGTATCGGATATTTACACGAGATCGTGAACAGGCTCTAACAAAGCAATTGACTACGCTGTGGCGCCGGACGCGCAAAAAACCGCGCGCCGGTTATTGGGACGTAAACCGCTGAGTTATCCACAAAAGTAATCCCTTTCACACCAGAATTACGTTAGCTCATTCCCCTTCACCCCGCAGCCAACTGCGGGGCTCTCCCCTAAAATCCCCCTCACTTCATCCCCAATCGTTTCGCCAGTTTATGCAGGTTGCTGGGGTCTATTTCCAGCAGGCGGGCGGCGGCGGCCCAGTTGCGGTTGCTGGCGTTTAGCGCCTGTTCTATGGCCTGGCGCTGGGCCTGGTTGGTCGCGTCCTGCAGGCTGGCCGGGGGCTGGCTTGGCGCCTGGCCGGCCGGGGCCGCCGCCGGCGTGGTGGCGTTGCTCTCCGGCCGGTGCAGGTCGCCGGTAAGGTCGAGCAGCTCCGGCTCCAGGGTGATGATGTCTTCCCGCGCCGCCCCCCGGCCCAGGGCCTTGATGGCGGCGCGGCTGATCACATGCTCCAGCTCGCGCACGTTGCCGGGCCAGCCGTACTGGCACAGGGCCTGCTCGGCAGCGGGAGAAAGGCGCAAACTGCGCACCCCCAGCCGGCCCCGGTTCAGCTCCAGAAAGTGGCCGGCCAGCACCAGCACGTCGCTGCCCCGCTCGCGCAGCGGCGGTATCGGCACCGGATACACCGACAGCCGGTGGTAAAGATCGGCCCTAAAGTGGCCGTCGCGCACGCTGTCGTGCAGTTGGCGGTTGGTGGCGGCAATCACCCGCACGTTTACCTTGCGCGGGGCGTCTTCCCCCAGCCGCTGGATTTCGCCGTTTTGCAGGGTGCGCAGCAGCTTGGCCTGGATGCCGAGCGGCAGCTCGCCCACCTCGTCCAGGAACAGGGTGCCGCCGTCGGCGGCCTCGAACCGGCCGGGCCGGGCGTTGCCGGCGCCGGAAAAGGCGCCCTTTACATGGCCGAACAGCTCGCTCTCGGCCAGGGATTCGGGCAGGGCGGCGCAGTTTACCTGCACCAGCGGCCGGTTGCGGCGGCGCGAGCGCTGGTGCAACCGGCGGGCGAACAGATCCTTGCCCACCCCGGTTTCGCCGGTGAGCAGCACCGGCAGCTCCGAGTCCGCCACGACATCCAGCTCCTGCAGCAGCCGTTTGAGCTGGCTGCTCTGGCCCAGTATTTCCCCTTCCTTTTGTTCGCTGTACAGCTCGGGCGCGTCCTGGCGTACCAGCCGCAGGCCGCGGATGTCCTGCTCCAGCCGGGTCATGCGCACCGCCGCCTCCACCGTCAGCGCCAGCCGTTGCAGGTGCTCCCGGGCTTCCTGGTCGAAGGTGCCCGCCTGCAGGGCGTCCAGGGTCAGGGCGCCCCATAAATCCCCTTCCAGATACAGGCTGATGCCCATGCAGTCGTGCACCGGCAGCGCCTCGCCCACATGGTGTTCGAGCAGGCCGTCGTAGGGGTCGGGCAGGGTGGAGTCGGGCGGAAAGGCCACGGTGCCGCGGCTGGAAAGAATGGCTGCCAGGCGCGGATGCTGGGCCACCACAAAGCGCCGGCCCAGGGCTTCGCGCACCAGGCCGTCCACCGCCACCGGGCTCAGCACCTCATCCTGCAGCTTGAGCAGGCAGACGGCGCCGCAGCGAAAATATTCGCGCAGGGTGCGCACCATATTCTGGAGCCGGACGGCACTGGGCAGTTCGGTGGTGAGGTCGGCCAGCAGGATTTCGTAGAGCATGGGGTATTTTTTACCTTTATAGGGTTTTATTTACCTTAACCAAGAAGGGTATTAATTACCATAAATTTATTAACTTCATATAAATCAATAAATTAAAAACTGGCATATTGGTTGCAATATAGGGAGCATGATACACCCATCAAGGAGCAATACCATGAGCCTGTTAGACCGCTCCCTCGGCTCACTGGCCAGGGATCTTCCCGGCGCCACCCGGATTTTTCACCACTACCGGCTGGACTTCTGCTGCGGCGGCCAAACCCTGCTGCGCGACGCCCTGGCGGAGCGCGGGCTGGACGCCGCCGAGCTGCTGGCCAGCCTCGAATCCCTCCCCGCCCAGCACGACGACGAGCGCAACTGGGGCCAGGCCGGTACCGGCGAGCTGATTGACCATATCCTCAGCCGCTACCACAGCGTGCACCGGGAACAGCTGGTAGAACTGCTGCGCCTGGCCCGCCGGGTGGAAGCGGTGCACGGCGATCATCCCGACTGCCCGGCGGGGCTGGCCGACCATCTGGACGCCATGCGCCAGGAACTGGAAAGCCACATGCAGAAGGAAGAACAAATCCTGTTCCCCATGCTGCGCCGGGGCCTGTTCGATCCGGCCCGCGGCCCCATTACCGTAATGCGCATGGAGCATGACGATCACGGCCAGGCCCTGGCCCGGCTGTTGGCGCTGACCCACAACCTCACCCTGCCGGCGGAAGCCTGCAACACCTGGCAGGCGCTTTATGCCGGCATCGGCGAGCTGCACACCGATTTAATGCAACACATCCATCTGGAAAACAACATTCTGTTCCAACCATCCCAGCGCCAGGAGGTGCAACATGGCTAACTATCGTCGCCTGTGGACGATATTGCTCGTCGTTCTCGGCATTACCTTTGCTGTGCTCGGCTATTTCGGCCGGGAAGTCTACCGGGTCGCCCCGCCCATTCCCGCCCAGGTGGTTACCGAGGGCGGCACCCTGCTCACCACCAAGGACGGCATCCTCGACGGCCAGACCGCCTGGCAATCGGTAGGCGGCATGCAGCTCGGCTCGGTTTGGGGCCATGGTGCCTACCAGGCGCCGGACTGGACCGCCGACTGGCTGCACCGTGAACTGCTGGCCTGGCTGGAACTGGCGGCGCAGGACGAGTTCGGCACCGCCTACGACAACCTGGAAGAAGAACAGCAGGCCGTGCTGCAACACCGGCTGAAGAAGGAATACCGCTTCAACAGCTATGACGCCGAGGCCGACGTGCTGGTGGTGTCCGAGCGCCGGGCCCAGGCCATGGCCGACACCGCCGCTTACTACGACCAGCTGTTCAGCGACGATCCGGCCCTGCGCTCCACTCGCCAGAGCTTCGCCATGAAGGAGAACACCCTGCCGAGCGCCGAACGCCGCGCCGATCTGAACAACTTCTTCTTCTGGACCGCCTGGGCCGCCGCCACCGAACGTCCCGGCGGTGAGGCCACCTACACCAACAACTGGCCCCACGAGCCGCTGATCGACAACAAGCCCACCGCCGAGAACATCGTCTGGTCTCTGGTCAGTGTGGTTCTGCTGATCGCCGGCGTGGGCGGCCTGATCTGGGCCTGGGCCTTCCTGCGCAAGGAAGAAGAGCACGAGCCCGCCGCCCCGGCGCGGGATCCGCTCACCACCTTCAAGCTTACTCCTTCCCAAAAGGCACTGGGCAAGTATGTGTTCCTGGTGGTGGCCCTGTTCACCTTCCAGGTCCTCCTCGGCGGCGCCACCGCCCACTACACGGTGGAAGGCCAGCATTTCTACGGCATTGAGCTGTCCAAGTGGTTCCCCTACTCCCTGGTCCGTACCTGGCACATTCAAAGCGCCCTGTTCTGGATTGCCACCGGCTTCCTCGCCGCCGGCCTGTTCCTCGCTCCCATCATCAACGGCGGCAAGGATCCCAAGTTCCAGAAACTGGGGGTAGACGTGCTGTTCTGGGCGCTGGTCGCCGTGGTGGTAGGCAGCTTTGTCGGCAACTACCTGGCCATTGCCCAGATCATGCCGGAGCACCTCAACTTCTGGCTGGGTCACCAGGGCTATGAATACGTGGACCTGGGCCGCCTGTGGCAAATTGGCAAGTTCGTGGGCATCGTGCTGTGGCTGGTGCTGATGCTGCGTGGCGTGGTGCCTGCCCTGCGCCAGCCCGGCGACAAGCACCTGCTGGCCCTGCTCACCGCCTCCTGCGCCGCCATCGGCCTGTTCTACGGCGCCGGTTTCTTCTACGGCGAGCGCACTCACATCTCCGTCATGGAATACTGGCGCTGGTGGATAGTGCACCTGTGGGTAGAAGGCTTCTTTGAAGTGTTCGCCACCACCGCCCTGGCCTTTATCTTCTGCAGCATGGGCCTGGTGTCCAAGAAAATGGCCACCACCGCCAGCCTGGCCTCGGCCTCGCTGTTTATGCTGGGCGGCATTCCCGGCACCTTCCACCACCTGTACTTCTCCGGTACCACCACCCCCATCATGGCGGTAGGTGCCACCTTCAGCGCCCTGGAAGTGGTGCCCCTGGTAGTACTGGGCTACGAAGCCTGGGAAAACTGGAGCCTGAAAAACCGTGCGCCCTGGATGGCCAACATTAAATGGCCGCTGATGTTCTTTGTGGCCGTGGCCTTCTGGAACATGCTCGGCGCCGGTGTACTGGGCTTTATGATCAACCCGCCCATCGCGCTCTACTACATCCAGGGCCTGAACACTACGCCCACCCACGCCCATGCGGCACTGTTCGGGGTGTATGGCTTCCTGGCCCTGGGCTTCAGCCTGCTGGTGCTGCGCTATATCCGCCCCAACCTGGTGTTCAGCGAGTCGCTGATGAAAACCGCCTTCTGGTGGCTGAACGGCGGACTGGTGCTGATGCTGTTCACCAGCGTGCTGCCGGTGGGGGTTATCCAGTTTATCGCCAGCGCCAGCGAAGGCCTCTGGTATGCCCGCAGCGAGAGCTTTATGCAGCAGGGCCTGCTGCAAACCCTGCGCTGGGTGCGTACCTTCGGTGACATCGTGTTTATCATCGGTGCCCTGGCAGTAACCTGGCAGGTGGTCATCGGCCTCTGGCCGCGCGGCAAGCGGGCCGAAGACGGCGTAGCCGAGCTGGTCTCCAAATAAGAAGCGCGTTCTCCGCTTACCAACAGCCCCGGTGCCATTGGCACCGGGGCTTTTTTGTTGGCTGGCGGGCCCCGGGAGGGGGCAAACGCCAAACGGGGTAATGCTCCAAGTGGAATAACGCGGACTCTGGAGCACAGGCGGCCCGCCTGCATTCCCGCAGCGCGGGAACCACCGGGCTCCGATGCCACACCCAAACCCCTGGCGTTACCCCATGCGGGCGGGCCGCCCGCGCCCCAAAAGGAACACCATAACCATGGCGGCGGGTCGTGGCCCCAAAAGGCGTCCCCAAACCATGGCGGCGGGTCGTGGCTCGGGAGGGGGAAAACACCACACGGGGTAATGCTCCAAGTGGAATAACGCGGACCCTGGAGCGCAGGCGGCCCGCCTGTATTCCCGCAACGCGGGAACCACCGGGCACCGATGCCACACCCAAACCCCAGGCGTTACCCCAGGCGGGCGAGCCGCCCGCGCCCCAAAAGGAACACCATAACCATGGCGGCAAGTCGTGGCCCCAAAAGGCGTCCCCAAACCATGGCGGCAAGTCGTGGCCCCAAAAGGCGTCCCCAAACCATGGCGGCAAGTCGTGGCTCGGGAGGGGGAAAACACCACACGGGGTAATGCTCCAAGTGGAGTAACGCGGACCCTGGAGCGCAGGCGGCCCGCCTGCATTCCCGCAGCGCGGGAACCGCCGGGCCCCGATGCCACACCCAAATCCCTGGCATTACCCCAGGCGGGCGGGCCGCCCGCGCCCCAAAAGGCGCCCCTAAACCATGGCGGCAAGTCGTGGTCCCAAAAGGCGTCCCCAAACTATGGCGGCAAGTCGCGCCCCGGAAGGGGGCAAACGCCACACGGGGTAATGCTCCAAGTGGAATAACGCGGACCCTGGAGCGCAGGCGGCTCGCCTGCATTCCCGCAACGCGGGAACCGCCGGGCCCCGATGCCACACCCAAACCCCTGGCGTTACCCCAGGCGGGAGGGGCAAACGCCACACGGGGTAATGCTCCAAGTGGAATAACGCGGACCCTGGAGCGCAGGCGGCCCGCCTGCATTCCCGCAGCGCGGGAACCGCCGGGCCCCGATGCCACACCCAAATCCCTGGCGTTATCCCAGGCGGGCGGGCCGCCCGCGCCCCAAAAGGCGTCCCCAAACTATGGCGGCGGGTCTTGGTCCAAAAGGGTAGCGGATGGGGCCGAGAAAACGGCTCCTACTGCCAGCCGTTGATCTCGTCCTGCCCGGCCAGGTGCTCCAGCGCCGGCCTGGCGAAGAGGTAGCCCTGCAGGTAGCGGATGCCGGCATTGACCAGGAAATCCCGCTCTTCCTCCACCTCTATGCCTTCGGCCAGGATCATGGCCCCCAGCTCGCGGCACACCTGCTGCACCGCCGCCAGGCGTTGTTGCTTGGCCTCGTCCAGATGAATGTCGCGGATCAGGGTCATGTCCAGCTTGAGGATGGCGGGCCGCAGGCTATACAGCCATTCCAGCCCGGCAAAACCGGAGCCAAAATCGTCGATGGCGGTACGAAAGCCGTGCCGGGCGTAGGATTCGAAAATGCGCTTGAGCTTTTCCTGGTTGATGATCTCTTCGGTTTCGGTGACCTCGAAGATGATTTTTTCCAGGTCAAAGTGAAACAGGGTTGCCGCCTCTATGGTGGCACGGATGCAGGTTTCAGGGTTGTACACGGCGTTGGGCAGGAAGTTGATGCTCAGCAGCCGGTCACAGCCGAGGCGGCTGGCGGTTTCTATCGCCTTGACCCGGCAAGACTGGTCGAAATAGTACTTGTTCTTGTCGTTGATCCGCTCGAATACCCAACCGGCACCCTGGCCTTCGGGACCGCGCACCAGGGCTTCATAGGCGAAGATCTCCTTTTGCTGCCAGTCGATAATCGGCTGGAAAGCCATTTTGATCTCGAACCCCAGCGACTGGCCACTCAGGCAGTCCATGCAGCTTTGCTGCTTTATCTGTACCGGTATATCCATCGCTTCACCTTTTCAGCAGCATTCAGCTGTTCAATTGTAACGGAAATATCGCACACATCCGCCGTCTATGCCTCGCCGGCCCAGTAGGCCTCCTCCAGCGAGTCCTCCCGCTCGGGCAGGCCGCGGGACAAACGGGGCGAGTGCTGTACCAGCACCTCAAAGCTGACCCGGTTGGCGTATTTGCTCACCTGGGACAGGGAAGAATAGGTCAGGTGCCGGGCCCGGTGCTTGGCGCTGCCGGGCACGTTCTGGCGGTGGTAGTCGTTGGCGGCCATGTCGTGCAGCAGGGCGGCCAGGGCGGCGTCGCCGGCGCCGTTGGTGTTTTTGATGCGCGCCGGGCCGCCCATGTAGGGCGAAATATGGGTGTAAATCCTGCGCGGCCGGCGGCAGTCGGCCCGGCGCATGGGGCGGGAGTATTCAAAGCGGTTGAACTCGGGGATCCTCCCCGGCAGCAGCGGCCGGCTGGTTTCCCTCAGCTGTTCCTCGTCCGCATGGCCGGCCAGGTAGAGCCCGGCCGGGCCGGCGGTGCACAGTACCAGGTCGGCCCACTCCAGCACCCGGTCGCAGGCGGCGAGCGGGTCGGCCTCGCCGGTCAGCGCCAGCCCCTCGTCTTCGTTCATCGCCACCAGGGTCACATGGTCGCGGATGAACTGTTGCCACCAGTCCCGGCGATCCTCGACGATAAAGCGAGTGCCCATGGTGAGCACCACCGGCACCCCGGCCTGGCGCGCCCACTCGGCCGCCTGCCGGGCGCTGTCGGCCATGGGCTCGTGAGCTTCGCAGCGCATCAGGTAGGCGGTCAGCACCAGCGCCGAGGCGCTCTGGATTTGCTCCCGGTCCAGGTGGTCGGGCGACAGCCGGTCCATCATGCCCTTGTTGATGGCAAAGCTGCGTTCGCCGTCCGGGGTGATCAGGGTGATGCACTGGCCAATGGAGCCGGCCACCGGCTGCAGGTAGTTGAGATCGACCCGGGACGAGGTGGTGCACAGGTAACGGTAGGCGGACGTGCCCACCCTGATGGTTTCGCTCATCACCCCGAACAGCACGGATCTGTCGTCGGCCAGCACCGAGTAGTTGTGCAGGGTGTTGCCTATGGTGCCGCCGGCAAATTCGGACACGATAAGCCCCTGCTCGAGCAGCTCACGGTAGATGGCATCGGCCCGCTCGGGAGCCAGCAACAGGGAATGGCCCCGGGACAGGCCGTGGCGGGCCAGGAACTCGGGCTCCACATGGGCTTCTATGTCCACCAGCACCTGATCGATGCCGCACACATGGCCAGACACCGGCTTGTTGTCGGGCAGCAGTTCGCTCAGGCGCGGATCGCGGGCTTCCACCGGAAAAAAGTGCTTGTGCTTGCGCTGGCCGGGAAACTTCATGTTTCTTTACCTCAAGAAAACGATCGGCGGAGTCTAGCAAAAAGCCCGGGGCACCTCATCAGGCCACTAAAAAATCAAACGTTTACGCCCAAAATGAATTGTCGCCTGCTTCAATGAAAGACCCCGGCTCCCGGTCCGGTCAAGCACAAAACCGGTATTGCCGGCACTGTGATTCGGAGTAAGCATGCTGACCGTATTTTTCGATGGCCGCTGCGGCCTGTGCCGCCGGGAGATTCGTTTTTATCAGCGCCGGGCCCGCGCGGGCAGCATCCGCTGGCTGGATGTGTGGCAGCACGGGGACGACATGGCGCGCCATGGCCTCGGCCTGGAGCAGTGCCTGCAGCAGCTGCATCTGCTCGACGAACATCAACGGCTGCACACCGGCGTGGACGCCTTTGTGCTGCTGTGGCGGCAGGTGCCGCCGCTGCGCCCGCTGGCGCGCCTGGCCGGGCTGGCCCCGGTGCGGGCACTGCTGGCCCTGGGCTATCGCCTGTTTCTGTGCTGGTACCGGCGCCGCCCACACCTGCGTGCCTGCCGTCCACCTCAATCCTAAGGAAATTCATGAAACCCAGTATTGCCGTTATCGGCGCCGGCCTGGCCGGCCTGACCCTGGCCCGGGAGCTGGCCGGCCAGGCCGAAGTAACCCTGTTCGAAAAGGCCCGGGGCCTGGGCGGGCGCATGTCCACCCGCCGCCAGGACGACCGCCAGTGGGATCACGGCGCCCAGTTTTTTACCGCCCGCAGCCGGGCATTCCGCCAGTTGCTGGCCCCCCATATCGCTGCCGGCACCGTAGCCGAGTGGCACCCAAACCTGACGACCCTGAGCCCGGAAAAGCCGCCGTTCAAGCGGCCCTGGTTCGAACCCCACTATGTGGCGGTACCGGGCATGAACGCCCTGCTCAAGGCCATGGCGGCAGGCCAGGAGGTACGGCTGCAGACCCGGGTGGCCCACCTTCGCCGCCGGCCCGACGGCTGGCAGCTGTTCGACGAGCAGGACGGGGATCTGGGCACCTTCGATCGGGTGGTCAGCTCGGCGCCCCTGCCCCAGACCCGCGAACTGCTCGGCCCCCACCTGGCCGAACCCGACGCGCTTGCGCCCTACGCCATGGCGCCCTGCTACGCCCTGCTGCTGGCGGTGGACGCCGCCGCCCTGCCGGCCTGGGACGCGGCCCGGGTCAACCACGCGCCCCTGCGCTGGATTGCCTTCAACCATCGCCTGCCCGGGCGCGGCCCGGCGGGCAGCGTGGTGGCCCATTCCACCCCGGAGTGGGCCCGGGAGCACCTGGAGCATGATCAGGACTGGGTGCAGCAGCAGCTGACCGAGTCTTTCCTCGCGCTGACCGGCCTGCCGGTCCGGGCGATTGCCGGGGCCCGGCTGCACCGCTGGCGTTATGCCCTGAGCAACGAGCCGGCGGAGCCGGGCGAGGGCTATGTGCTGGACCCGCAAACCGGGCTGGCGGCCTGTGGCGACTGGTGCCTGGGCGGGCGGGTGGAAGCCGCCTTCCTCAGCGGCCGCGCCCTGGCCCGGGCCCTGTCCCGGCGCCCATAACGCAACAAAATGACAACATGATGACGCGGCGTTCGGTTGTCGTTGACATGGCAAAGTCCGTATATATGATGTTGCCATCATTCTGGACCCAGATTACGTCATGACTCGTGTGCTTTTTGTATGCCACAGCAACGCCGTCTGTTCTCCTATCGCCGAGGCCCTGCTCCGACACCTGGCCGCCGACCGCTATGACGCGGCCAGCGTCGGCGTCGTCCCCGCCCCGGCCATAGATGCCAATGCCCTGGCCGCCCTTCACCGCCTGCACGTCGATACCCAAGGCCTGCACAACAAGGGCCTGGACAGCATTGCCGATCAGTATTTCGATATCGTCATCAGCCTGTGCGAGCAGGCCGAAGACGCCGCCCGCGCCATTCCCGCCGATCGCTTTATGGCCTGGCATTTCGACGACGCCCACTGTTGCAGCCAGCCCGAGGCCAACAAGGTGGTGCACGAAATTTACGAGCGCATCAAGCTGCTGGTGCTGGTCCAGGACCGGCAGGAGAAAAGCCTGTGGTAGTCCCGGCCCCGCTGCGGCTGTTCAAGAGCCTGTCGGACGACACCCGGCTGAAGCTGGTGCTGATGATCATGGCCGAGCAGGAAATGTGCGTGTGCGAAATGGCCCACGCCCTGGACGAAAGCCAGCCCAAGATCTCCCGCCACCTGGCGCTGCTGCGCCAGAACGGCCTGCTCGCCGACCGGCGCGAAGGCCAGTGGGTCTATTACCGCCTGGCGCCCGGGCTGGATCCGGGCAGCCTGGCGGTGCTGCGCGCCACCCTCGAACACTTCCGGCCATATATCGACCTGCCCCTCCAGCGCCTGGCCCGTATGGGCAACCGGCCGGAGCGCCAGCGGCTGTGCTGCTGACCCCCTACTCCCGGTAACGCCATTCCTCGGGCAGCGACTTGCGCAGGTGCGCCAGCAGTGCCGTCACCTTTTTCGGCTGGCGGCCGAAGGAATAAAGCAGCCCCACCGGCCGCGCGGCCAGCCGCCAACGGGGCAAGCAGCGGCGCAGGCTGCCCGTATGCGCCAGCTCGTAGGATTCGGCGTTTTGCACCGGCAAAATGCCGATGCCCTGGCCCCGGGCGATGGCGTCCAGCTGGGGAACCAGATGATCCACCTTCAGCCGCGAAGGCGGCGGCTGCACGATGACGTCGCCTTCCTGTTCATGATGCAGCGCTACTCCCTCCCCCGCCTCGCCAATCCAGTCGACCCAGGCATGGGTGGCCAGTTCGCGCGGATGCTCGGGCTCGCCCCGGCGCGCCAGGTAGTCGGGGCTGGCGTAGAGGCCGCAGGTCCAGAAGGTGAGCACCTCGTGGCGCAGGCCGCATTCGGGATCCCGCCCCACCCACAGCCAGATTTCGCCCTGGCCCTCGCCCGGGCGCGGCGGCCGGGTTTCCGTATGCAGGCTGATGCGCATGCCCGGATACAGCTCCAAAAACGCCTCCAGCGAACGCGGCAGCCAGCCCCGGCTGCAGCAGGCGTGCACCCGCACCACCAGTTCACCGCTCACTTCCTCGCGCAAGTCGTCCATGGCCTGCCGGCTCTGCTCCGCCAGGCGCAGCATCTGCCGGCTGTATTGTTCAAACAGCACCCCGGCCTCGGTGGGCAGCAGCCGGTTGCCCTGGCGGCTCAGCAGCGGCTGCCCCAGCCGTTGTTCGAGCATGCTCAGCCGCCGGCTCAGGGTCGATTTGGGTATACCCAGTTGCCGGGCCGCGGCGGTCAGGCTGCCCAGCGCCATGACGGTGGCGAAACCTTCCAGTTCCTGTAAATCGTGCATCGCAAACCATGAGATCAAGTGGGCCGGACGGAAGGCTACCGCCGCGACCGGGTTGGATTGAGGCGGCGCTCCCTGCCCTGTTCCATATTCCGGAATCCGGATTTGGCCCCATCCTAAACGAAACAGGCGGACTTTTTAATCATTAAATGAATGATTTTGCGAACCATTTCTATTTACTTTTTGAGTAAAAGGAAAGGGGGTCTTTAAAAATCGATGCTGATGCCCAGGTTGACCCGGCGGCCGTCCAGCACGGCGCCATAGGTATCGTTGGTGATCTCCTTGTCGGCAATGTTGTAAATGCCGGCGGTCAGATCGGTAGACGGAGTGAGCGCATAGACCAGGCCCGCGTCAAAGAAGGTGTAACTCGGCGTGCCCTCGGCCATGCTGGTCCGGCTGAGAAAATCGCTGGTCTCGCCCCGGTAGTTGGCCTGGGCCCACAGGTTGAGCCGGTCGCTGCTCTGCCAGTCGAGGCTGGCGTTGGCCATGTGCTCGGGCAACTTGTTGAGGGGCTGGCCTGCAAAATCGCCGCTTTTCTGCTCCGACTCGGTATAGGTGTAGCTGGAACTGAGGTGCAGATCCCGGGTGAGATCGTAATCCAGGGTCAGCTCCACCCCTTGCATAGTGGCGTCGTCGACGTTTTCGCGGGTGCTCAGGAACAGGTAGTTATTGCCCCCGAAGGCACAGCTCCAGGTGCCGGGATCGTTGCGATCGCCACCGGCGGACTCGCACAGGCGGCTTTCCGATATCTTGTCCTTGAAGTCGGTGCGGAACACCATCAGGCTGGCGTTCAGGCCAGCTTCCCGGCTGTTGTAGGCCAGGCCGGCCTCGTAGCTGGTGCTTTTTTCCGGCTCCAGATCCGGGTTGCCGATAATCAGGGCGCGCGGATGGGGCGCGGGCGAGCCACCGCCGCCGGTGCCGCGGCCAAAGCCCTCGGTGGCCTCGGCCAGGCCCGGCTGTTTGTAGCCGGTGGATACCCCTCCCTTCAGGGTCCACCGGGGCGTGAGGTGATAGGTGGCATAAACCCGCGGAGTCAGGTGACCGCCGAACAGCTCGTCGTCGTTATAACGCAGCCCCGTGGTCAGGTTGAGGCTCTCGGTGACCGACCATTCCGCCTCGGCATAGAGGGCCGCAATCCAGCGATCTACCTGGGCCACGGCGCCGGGCACATTGCTGGTAAGCAGGCCGTTGGTCTCGTCGGTAAAGTCCTCAAACTTGTACTGTCCCCCCAGGGTCAGCACATGCTCACGCCAGAAATAGCTGCCTTGGGTATTGAAAATGGTGACTTTTTCTCGCTTGGTCAGATCCTGAACCCGCTCCGACACGTCGTGCTGTACATAGCTGCTGAGTTGCAGATCGCCATACTCGCCATCGTGCGACAGCACATATACGTCCTTGTGGAAGGTGGTGCTGGAGCCGGTGCCGGCAGCGGCCACGCTCTTGCCCGGGGTGCTGGTTTCATCCAGGGCGGCGGTATCGTAGGCCAGCCCGATTTCGTTGGTGTCGTCCGGGGTCAGTATCAGCTTGACGCCACCTTTCTTGCGCCGGCTTTCCGGGGTACTGGCCGCACCGTCGCTGCCGCCGGCAAAATCGCTCTCGTCGGCCCCCTGCCAGCTGCCGTTGACCCGGGCGCTGAGCAGGCCGGCAATCAAGGGGCCGCCCGCAAACAGGCTGACCTGCTGCTCGTCGTTGCTGACATCATTGAAGGATTTGGTGTAGTCGGTGCTGATGGTGCCGCTCCAGGTGTCGCCGGTCTTGCGGGTGATGATATTGATCACCCCGCCCATGGCTTCGGAGCCATACAGGGACGACATAGGGCCGCGGATCACCTCGATGCGTTCAATCATCGAAATCGGCGGCAGGGCAATCTGCTTGCCGCCGTCGCTGCCGTTGGTGTTGACCGCGCGCCCGGCGGACACCGGTTTGCCATCCACCAGGTACAGGGTATAGGCCGGCGCCATGCCCCGGATGCTGATGTCCTGGGCCTTGCCGCCGCCGGTGACATGGACGCCGGGAATGTTGTTGACCGCGTCGGTAATGTCGGTGTAGGCCTTTTTTTCCAGCTCCTCGCGGCTGATCACCGAAATGCTGGCGGGGGCATCGGCAATATTCTGCTCAAAGCCGGCGGCCGTCACCACCACCGTTTCCAGGGCGGTAACCTCATCGGCCAGGGCCTGGCCGGCCAGGCCAAGCAGGATCAGGCCCAGGGCCTGGGTCAGGGTGCTTTTCGCAAAGGGGACGGGAGCTTGCAAAGGCTCGGACATGGGATGGACTCCTTGATGACGGCTCTGTCTGGGTATGTTTCTGCAAAGGACGCCAATGATAATTATTCTCAATATTTTTTATAGCATGGTGTGCTAAACATCCTGTTGCAGAAAGCGGAACCCGGCCGCAATCGGGCGGCCAGCCCGGGTATAACGGCAAGCAGGGACACCGGCACGGCAAGGCGGAGCATTGTGGGCGCCGCCATTCCATCCGGCGGAACAAGATGTTCCATTTTTTCGGCTCACTCCCGGGGAACTATTTCCATACAATGCCACTGCTTTGATAATCATTATCATTACTATGTTTCTTATCGCCAGCCGGCATCTTTGTACAGGAGAGTAGAAATGCCCACGCCCAGCCGCCTTGCCAGTGCCATTTCCATGGTGTTGCTGAACGCCGTCGCCGTCAGCACCGTCCAGGCCCAGTCCACCCAGGTATTCGATACCGTGGTGGTCAGCGCCGCCGGTTTCGAACAGGACGTCAAGGACGCGCCGGCCAGCATTACCGTCATCGGCCAGCAGGAACTGCAGCAGAAGCGCTACGGCAACCTGGCCCAGGCCCTGGACGGGGTGGAAGGCATTGATATTCGCCAGGGCACCGGCAAGACCGGCGGCCTGAACATCAGCATGCGCGGCCTGCCCAGCGAATACACCCTGATCCTGATCGACGGCCGCCGCCAGAATACTTCCGGCGATGCCACCCCCAACGGTTTTAACGACACCTCCACCAGCTTTGTGCCGCCGCTGTCCGCCATTGAGCGCATCGAGGTGATCCGCGGCCCCATGTCCACCCTGTATGGCTCCGATGCCATGGGCGGGGTGATCAACATCATCACCAAAAAGGTGGCCGACGAATGGAGCGGCTCCCTGGATCTGGACCATACCTTCCAGCAGGACCGCGACTACGGCGACAGCAGCAAGGCCAGCTTTTACGCCAGCGGTCCGCTGCTGGAAGACAAGCTGGGGCTGGCGGTGCGCGGCAGCGTGTTCGACCGGGCCGCTTCCGATCTGACCTTTGACAACGGCAGTACCGTCAACAAGCGCGGCGTTTCGCCGGTGGAAGGCCGCAACTACACCCTGGGCGGCCGCCTGACCCTGACCCCGAACGAGCACCACGATATTTCCCTCGATGTGGAGCGGGGCCGGCAGGTCTATAACAACGACGACTGCCAGTTGGGCAACCTGGACGGCAAGGGCGGCGGCAGCGCGACCGACGGCTGTACCACCGACGCGCCCACCCAGGCCAATGGCTATAAGGACGAGCTGCGCTTTGAACGGGATCAACTGGCCCTGCTGCACACCGCCCGCCTGGGCTTTGGCACCCTGGACAGCAGCATTACCCACAACACCACCGAAACCCTGGGCCGCACCATTCCCGGCGGACGGGTCGGTCAGTCCAGCTTCAAGCCCATTGGCAGCAGCTACGACGGTTTTCCCTCCATCATTGTGGGCAACGATCGGGAGCTGAAAGCCACCGAGCTGGTGATCGACAGCAAGCTGGTGGCCCCCATCGGCGAGGCCCATATCGCCACCGTCGGCGGCCAGTGGCAGGATGCCGAGCTGAAAGACGGCATCGCCACCGAGACCTTCGAGCAGACCTCCTGGGCCCTGTTCGGGGAAGATGAATGGCTGCTGCGGGACGATCTGGCCCTGACCCTGGGCGCCCGCTACGATCATCACGAGGCCTTCGGCGGCCACGTCAGCCCCCGTGGCTACCTGGTGTGGACCGCCAGCGACAACTGGACCCTGAAGGGCGGCGTCAGCCGGGGCTACAAGACCCCCAGCCTGAACGACCTGCACGACGGCATCAACGGCATCAGCGGTCAGGGCGCGACCATTACCATCGGCAACCCGGATCTGCAGCCGGAAACCACCACCAGCACCGAAATCGGCGCCTACTACGACAACCTGGCCGGCTTCAACGCCAACGCCACCCTGTTCCATAACCAGTTCGATGACAAGATTGCCGAGGGCAACTCCGTCAGCGATCCGCTGTGTGCCGGCAACACCGGCGGCACCTGTACCCAGCTGGTCAACGTTGACGAGGCCGTCACCCAGGGCCTGGAGCTGGCCGCCGGCTGGCAATTCGCCCCGGACTGGAAACTGTCCGGCAACTATACCTTTACCGACAGTGAGCAAAAGAGCGGAGCCAACCGGGGCGAGCCCCTGACCAACACCCCCAAACACATGCTCAATGCCAGGCTGAGCTGGAACACCACAGAGCAACTGACCCTGTGGCTGCAGGGCGAATACCGCAGCGATCGCGCCCGCTTCCTCAGCAAGCGTGAAAACCTGAGCGCCGACCAGCAGGCCCTGCTCGACGCGGCGGGCGATCTCAAGGGGTATGAACTGTTCCACCTGGGGGGCTCCTACCAGGTGTCCGACAACGTGACCCTGAACGCCACCATCTATAACCTGCTCGACAAGGACTTCACCACCGGCACCTACTACAACAACGGCGCCGACTGGGCATCCGACTACACCCAGAGCGGCCGCTCCACCGACGGCACCCTGGAAGAAGGCCGCCGCCTCTGGCTGTCTACCAACATCCGCTTTTAAGCCCTGTGCAAGTCCTGCCTAAGGCCCTCCCTGGAGGGCCTTTTTCGTTTGCGCCTTTCCCTGCCCGCCGTTATGGTGAATAATTGAACGTCTCAATCGAACCAGTTTCCCGGCCCGCGCATTGATATTCGGAGTGCCCATGAACATCGACCACCGGCTCAATGATCCGCTGTTTGCCCCGACGCCCCCCACCGGCGCCCAGCCACGCCAGGACAACGACCAGCGCGAGCGGGTGGCCCCGGCCGCCGAGACCGATGCCTTTGCCGGCCAGGACCAACGCCGGGAGCGCGGCAAGGATGAGGTTGCCCTGTACGATGCCCGGGGCCAAAAAACCGGTCCTGATAACGCGACCACCAAGGCGGCCGAAGAACAGGCGGGCCAACCCGAAGACGACCCGCAAACCGCCGAGGCCCAGGCCCGCCCCAGCAAGCCCTCCGGCGAGCCCATGAGCGAGCAGGAAGTGCTGGAGCTGAACGATCTCAAGCTGCGGGATCAGGAAGTGCGCACCCATGAACAGCAGCACGCCACCGTAGGCGGCCAGCATACGGGCGCCCCCAGCTACGACTACCAGACCGGCCCCGATGGCAAGCAGTACGCCGTGGGTGGCGAGGTACAGGTGGATCTGTCCCCGATTCCCGGCGATCCCCGGGCCACCATCGACAAGATGCGGCAGGTCAAGGCCGCGGCCCTGGCCCCGGCCGAGCCTTCCCAGGCCGATCGCAACGCCGCCGCCCGGGCCGACCAGCATATTCGCGAGGCCCAGTCCGAACTGCGCAATCCCGACCCGGAGCAGGCCACCACCGCCGGCCCCGCCAAAGCAGAACCCGATACCGGACAGCCGCAACAGGACAGCCAGATGGCACTGCACAATCAGGTGATTGCCGGGGTCTACGGCAAGTCCACCCAGGTACAAAGCCAGAGCCTGCTCAGCCTGGCCTGATCCTCCCTTATTGCATCCGCCCTCTTTTCCGGTGCCACCCGCTTCGTTGTGGCACTTTGTCTTTTTCTGACACACTTTAGCGACATTTTGCGGGTTGAATATGCCCATCCCCGTCCGGCCGCCCAAGGCCGGCCTGTTCAGGACTGCCCATGACAACATTGAAAAAAACCGCGCTGTTCCTGGCGCTGGCCGCCGGCCTGGCCCTGGCGACCCATCAGTGGCTTGGCCGCAACACCGACCCGGCCGGCACCTCGCCGGTCACCGCCGCCGTGCAGCGCGGCGACCTCAGCGATCTGGTCACCGCTACCGGCGTGCTCCAGCCCAGCGGCTATGTGGACGTGGGCGCCCAGGTCTCGGGCCAGCTCAAGGTGATCCATGTGGAAGTGGGCGACCAGGTCGGCGCCGGCGATCTGCTGGCGGAGATCGATCCCACCGTTTACCTGGCCCAGGTGGATGCCAGCCGCGCCCAGCTGCGCAACCAGCGGGCCCAGCTCAAGGACCGGGAGGCCCAGCTTGCCCTGGCCCGGCTGCAGTACCGGCGCCAGCAAAACCTGATGGCCGACAACGCCACCTCCCGGGAGGCACTGCAAAGCGCCGAGGCCGGCCTGCGCTCGGCCGAGGCTCAGGTGGAAGCACTCGGGGCGCAGATTGCCCAGACCGAATCCAGCCTGCGCGCCGACGAGGCCAACCTGGATTACGCCCGCATTCATGCCCCCATGGACGGCACCGTGGTCAGCATAGAAGCGCGCCAGGGCCAGACCCTGAACACCAACCAGCAGGCCCCCACCCTGATGCGCATTGCCGACCTGGCCACCATGACGGTGCAGGCCAAGGTGTCGGAAGCGGACGTGGGCAAGCTCAGGCCCGGCATGAAGGTGTATTTCACCACCCTGGGCGAGCCCGGCAGGCGCTGGTACAGCGAGCTGCGCCGCATCGAGCCCACCCCTGTGGTGGAAAACAACGTGGTGCTCTACAACGCCCTGTTCGACATCGACAATCCCCAGGGCCGGCTGATGTCCCAGATGACTACCCAGGTCTTTTTTGTGCGGGCCGAAACCGAAGACGTCCTGCTGGTGCCGGTGTCGGCGCTGCGCTTTGCCGGGCAAAATGGGCGCGACAGGGCGCGGATCACCGTGCTTGGCAACGACGGCGCCCTTCAGGAGCGCGAGGTGCGGGTGGGCGTGAGCAACCGCATCCAGGCCGAGGTGCTGGACGGACTCGAGGCCGGCGAGCAGGTGGTGCTGAACGTGGCGCCGGCCGGGGAAGAAGGCGGCGAGCGCCGCTCCGGCATGAGGATGCGCTTCTGATGGGCGCGCCACTGATCTCCCTCCATGGCATCGCCAAGCAATACGGCGAAGGCGAGCTGGCCACCCGGGTGCTGCACGATATCAATCTGGTGATCAACCGGGGCGAGTTCGTGGCCATCATGGGCAGCTCCGGCTCGGGCAAGTCGACCCTGATGCATATCCTCGGCTGCCTGGATCGGCCAAGCGGCGGCCAGTACCGGCTGCTGGGGCGGGACGTGGCCAGCCTGAGCGGCGACGAGCTGGCGGCGCTTCGCCGGGACACCTTCGGTTTCGTGTTCCAGAGCTACCACCTGCTGGGTGGCCTGAGCGCCCGGGAAAACGTGGAAGTACCGGCACTGTACTCGGGCCTGTCCCGGGCCGAGCGTAAGGCCCGGGCGGAGCAACTGCTGACGACCCTGGGGCTGGAAAACCGCCTGGGCAACAAACCCAGCCAGCTGTCCGGCGGCCAGCAGCAGCGGGTATCCATCGCCCGGGCGCTGATGAACGGCGGCGACATCATCCTCGCCGACGAGCCCACCGGTGCCCTCGACAGCCACAGCGGCGCCGAGGTGATGGCCCTGCTTACCGGCCTGGCCCGCCAGGGCCACACCGTGATCCTCATTACCCACGATCCCAAGGTGGCGGCCCAGGCGGATCGCCGCATCGAAATCAGCGACGGCCGCATTATCGCCGATCCGGGCCCGGCCAGCGCGCGGGAAGACACCGCAGTCCCTGCCCGCCCCCGCCCCGCCGGTTCGCTCGCCACCGAGCTGCTGGAGGCGGTGCGCACCGCCTTTCGCTCCCTGCACAGCAACCTGTTCCGCGCCGCCCTCACCCTGCTCGGCATCGTCATCGGGGTGGCGTCGGTGATCACCATGCTGGCCATCGGCAACGGCTCCCAGCAGCAGGTGGTGCAGAGCATCAGTGCCATGGGCAGCAACCTGCTGCTGGTGCGCCCCGGGGCGCCCAACCAGTGGGGCCGGCGCGCCACCTCCACCCTGGTGGCGGCGGACATGGACGCCATCAAGGAAGTGGCCAACGTGGCGGCGGCGGTGCCGGAGATCGGCGGCGCCGCCACCCTGCGCTTTGGCAACCTGGACCACAGCCCCGAGATCAACGCCACCTCCGCCGACTTTCCCGCCGCCCGCCAGTGGGCCCTGAGCGCCGGCACCTTTTTCACCGCCGACGACGAGCAGAGCTACGCCACGGTGGCGGTGCTGGGCCAATCGGTGGTGGACGCCCTGTTCCCGGACACCGATCCCCTGGGCCAGTACGTCATGGTCAACAACATCCTGTTCCAGGTGATCGGGGTAATGGCGCCCAAGGGCGCCTCGCCCTGGGGCCAGGATCAGGACGACGTGGTGTTCGTACCCTACACCACCGGCGGCCTGCGGCTGTTCGGCCAGCAGTTCCTGCGCAGCATCACGGTGTCGGTGGACGACGTGGCCCGCATCGGCGACACCGAGGCCGAGATCCACCGGCTGCTGCTGGCCCGCCACGGGGTGGAGGACTTTCAGATCCGCAACATGTCGTCCATTATCGACACCGTCTCCGCCACCACCCGCACCTTCACCTGGCTGCTCGGCTCCATCGCCGCCATCTCGCTGCTGGTGGGCGGCATCGGGGTGATGAACATCATGCTGGTGAGCGTGACCGAGCGCACCCGGGAGGTCGGTATCCGCATGGCCACCGGCGCCCGCCAACGCCACATACTGCAGCAGTTCCTCACCGAGGCACTGGTGGTTTCGGCCCTGGGCGGCGCCATCGGCGTGGTGCTGGGGCTGGCCGCCGCCGCCCTGGTGGGCCGCTTCGAGATCCCCGTGTATTTTTCCCTGTCGCCGGTGCTGCTCGCCTTCGGCTGCGCCTTTGTCACCGGCCTGGTATTCGGCTGGCTGCCGGCGCGCAAGGCCGCCCGGCTCGACCCCGTTATCGCCCTGGCTTCGGAGTAACCATGACCGTATTATCCCCCCGCCCCCTGTCCCTGCTGTTGCTGCTGGCCCTGACCGGCTGCGCCCTGCCCGGCGGCGCGCCGCCGCCGGCGCCGCCCCTGGCGGAACAATGGCGCAACCCGGTCGGCGGCCATGCCGAGCTGGACCGCCAGTGGTGGCAGGGCTTTGGCTCCCCCGAGCTGAACGCCCTGATCGAGCGGGCCCTGGCCGGGGCGCCGGAGTTGCGCATCGCCGCCGAACGCATTGCCCAGGCCGAGGCCCAGCTCGCCGCCAGCGGCGCCTCGCTGTTTCCCAGCCTCAACGCCAGCGGCGACGCCAGCCGCAGCTGGTCCGATGCGAGCGTCGGCGAGCGCAGCAGCCTGGGGCTCAGCCTGGGCTACGAGCTGGATCTGTGGGGCAAGAACCGGGCCGCCCGGCTGGCCGCCGACGCCAATGTCAGGGCCAGCCGTTATGACTACGAGAGCGCCCGCCTCAGCCTGACCAGCGCGGTGGCCACCACCTGGTTCCAGTGGCTGGCCAGTCGGGAGCGGCTTGGCATCGGCGAGGCCAACCTGCGCCTGGCGGAAGACAACCTGGCCATCGTCGAGGCCAAATACCGCCACGGCGCCAGCGCCCTGAGCGAGGTGCACCGCCAGCGCAGCGCCGTGCTCAGCCAGCGGGCCAGCCTGGGGCCCCTGCGCGAGCAGGCCAGCCAGGCCCGCTCCGCCCTGGCGGTGCTGCTGGGCGAATCGCCCCAGCAGTTCGAGCTGGCCGACGCCGGCCTGATGCAACTGCAACTGCCGGCCGTGGCGGCCGGACTGCCCGCCGAGCTGCTCGCCCGCCGCCCCGATCTGGCCAGCGCCGAGGCGGCGCTGCTGGCGGCGGACGCCAACCTGGCGGCGGCCCGGGCCGCCCTGCTGCCCGGCGTCAGCCTCACCGGCAGCGGCGGCCTGGCCTCCGATGCCCTGCTGTCGCTGGCGGATCCCAGCCGCAGCCTGAGCCTGGGTGCGTCCCTCAGCCAGGTGCTGTTCGACGGCGGCCGGCTGCGCGCCCAGGTGCGGCTGAACGAGGCCCGCCGCCGGGAGCTGGCCGAAAGTTACCGCCAGGCGGCGCTTATCGCCCTGAAGGAAGTGGAGGACGCCCTCGGCAACCAGGCCCTGTACCGGGAGCAGGAAAGCCAGCAGCGGGCCATCGTGGCCGAGGCGCGGGAAACCCTGCGCCTGACCGAGCTGCGCTACCGGGAAGGGGCCGAGGAACTGCTGGCGCTGATCGACGCCCAGCGCACCCTGTTCAGCGCCGAAGATCAGCTGGCCAGCCTGCGCCAGAGCCGGCTGGACGCCGCTCTCGGCCTGTACAAGGCCCTCGGCGGCGGCTGGCGGGCCGGCTAGCAGCCGGCCAGGGCCAGCTCCAGCCCGCGCCATACCGCCTCGTGCTGGCAGTGGGCGATATTGATGCGCATAAAGTCGTCGCCATTGTCCTGGCTGCTGAAATGGCGCCCCGGGGCCAGCAGTATGTCCTGCTCCGCCGCCCGCCGGCTGAGCCGGGCGGCACCAATGCCCGCCGGCAGGCGGACCCAGCAAAAAAAGCCGCTCGCCGGCTTGTGGGCCAGGCGGCAGCCAAGGGACTCCAGCCGTTCGAACACCGGATGGCGTACCTCGTCCAGCCGCCGGCGCAGTTGCTCCACATGGCGGCGATAGCGGCCGCCGGTCAATAGCCGGTACATCAGGGTTTCGGTGGAGGGCGGCGTGGACATGCCGGTGATCAGCTTGATGTCGGTCAGCTCGGCGATAACGGCCGGGTTGCCGACCAGAAAGCCGACCCGGAAATCCGCCGACAGGGTCTTGGACAGGCTGCCCAGGTACAGCACCCGCTCGAACCCCGCCAGGCTGGCGTAGCGGGAGGCCCGCTGGGTATCGAAATCCGCGTAGATGTCGTCTTCCAGCAGCCAGCACTGGTGCCCGGCGAGCAGGCTCAGCACCTTGTGTGCCCGGTTGCGGCTGACGCTGGCGCCGATGGGGTTGGACAGCACCGAGTTAGTGATGTAGAGCACCGGTTTGTGTTGCTCCAGGGCCAGTTTGAGCGCCGCCAGGTCGGGGCCTTCCAGCTCCCGGGGCACCGCCACCGGCACCGCCCCCACCAGCCGCAGCGCGGCGAGGAAATTGTAGAAACCGGGATCGTCCACCAGCACCCGGTCGCCGGGCCGCACCAGGGTGCGCAGGGCCAGATCCAGGCCGTGGGAGGCGCTGGCAGTCATCAGGATCTGCGCCGGATCCGCCTGAATGTCGATCTGCTCCAGCCGCAGGCCAAGCTGGCGGCGCAAGGCCGGGTGGCCCTGGGCGGTGCCGTATTCGGTGAGCGGCGCCGGCTGGCGGGCCAGTTCGCGTAGCGCCGAGCGAATGTCCTCGTCGCCCAGCCAGCCGCCGGGCAGGCAGCCGCTGCCGGGTTTGAAACGAAACCGCTCGGTGTCCATCACCTGGCGCAGCAGCGCCACTTCCTGGGCCATGGCGCTGCCCGAGGCGTCCACCTCCAGCGCCAGCCGGCGGGTTTGCGGGCTGCGCGCCACGTACACGCCGCTGCCCTGGCGGCTGACCACCAGGCCGGCGGCCACCAGCCGCTCGTAGGCGTCGGCCACGGTGAAGCGGCTCACTTCCAACTGTTCGGCCAGGGCGCGGATCGAGGGCAGTTTTTCCCCCGGCTTCCAGCGTCCTTCTCCTATGGCCTGGGTGGCGTGGCGCACCAGCTGCTCCACGAAGGACTGGCTGTCGGCCTTGTCGAAGGCCCAGTCGGCGGCGGAAATTGTCATGGCGAAGCTACCTGTACACTCGGGTCATTTTTATAGGAAGTGTCCTGATTGTCCGGTAGTAAAGCGGCTAAGCTGGCCAAAAGCAAGCAACCGGAGTCCGCCATGAAGACCAGCAGCCCCCCTTCCCTCGATACCCGTCCCCTGCTCGGCATGGCCTGGGGCCTGCTCGGGGTCATGACCTTTTCCGCCGGCCTGCCCGCCACCCGCATCGCGGTGCAGGAAATGCCGGCCCTGTTCGTGGGCGCCGGCCGCGCCGGCCTGGGCGGGGTGCTGGCCCTGCTGCTGCTGGCGGCCACGCGCCAGTCCCTGCCGAGCGGCCACCAGTGGGCCCGGCTGGCGGTGGTGGCCGCCGGGGTGGTGTTCGGCTTTCCCATCCTCTCCTCCCTCGCCCTGGAAACGGTGTCGGCCACCCACAGCGTGCTGGTGACCGCCCTGCTGCCCCTGTGCACCGCCCTGGCCGGCGCCTGGCTGCACCGGCACCGGCCGAAGCCCGTGTTCTGGCTGTGCGCCCTGGCGGGCACGGCGCTGGTACTGCTCTACGCCGGCCAGCAGGCCCAGGGCCATTGGCAGCTGGCGGATCTGTGGCTGTTGCTGGCCTGCGTGCTGTGCGGCCTGGGCTATGCGGAAGGGGCCCGGCTGACCCGGGAGCTGGGCAGCTGGCAGGTGATCTGCTGGGCGCTGGTGCTGTCGCTGCCGCTGCTGGCGCCGCTGATCTGGCTGAGCCGCCCCGAGCCGGCCCTCACCAGTCCGGCGGGCTGGCTGAGCTTTCTCTACCTCGGCAGCTGCAGCATGTTCCTGGGCTTTTTCTTCTGGTACAAGGGGCTGGCCCTGGGCGGCGTGACCCAGGTCAGCCAGGTGCAATTGCTGCAGCCCTTCGGCGCCCTCTGGTTCGCCGCCTTGCTGCTGGGCGAGCCTGTTTCGGCCCAGGCCATCTGGATCTGCCTGGCCGTGGTGGCCTGCGTGGCGTTGGGCCGGCGCTACGCCTGAGCCAGGGCTTGCCTCTATAATGGGGCTCATGACCACCGGCGGAGAACCCCATTGACGACCCCCAATTATCTGGCCGGCTATCCGGACAGCCTTCAGCAACAGGCCCGCGAGCTGCTCGCCAGCGGCAGGCTGGGCACTTACCTGGAGCGAAAGTATCCCCAGTCCCATGGCGTGCAGAACGACAAGGCGCTCTATGACTATGTCAGCGGGCTGAAAAGCCGTTACCTGAAAAAAACGGCGCCGCTCAGCCAGGTGCGCTACGACAGCAAGCTCAAGGTGCTCAAACAGGCGCTCGGCATGCACACCTACCAGTCGCGGGTACAGGGCAGCAGGCTCAAGGCCCACAACAGCATCACCGTCGCCGCCCTGTTCAGGGAGGCGCCGCCGGAATTCCTGCGCATGATAGTGGTCCACGAGCTGGCCCACTTCAAAGAGAAGGAGCACAACAAGGCCTTCTACCAGCTGTGCTGCCATATGGAGCCCGACTATCACCAGCTGGAGCTGGACACCCGGCTCTGGCTGCTGTGGCGGGAGCGGCAGCCCCCCGCCTGATCCCGCTGCACCCCGGTCTTAACCACGGCGTTTATGTGGGAACTACGTATACCTCCGTCCGGCGCCCGGCTCTAAAATAACAGTTGGGTAACACAAGCCAGGACAACAACAATATGAACAGAACCAGACTATGGGGAGCCTTGCTGGGCCTGAGCGCCGTCCCCGCGCTCGCCGAAATGCCGCCCCAGGCGGCGGTGTGCATCAGCTGTCATCAGGCCAGCGGGCTGGGCATGCCCAACCTGGCTCCCTCGGTGGCGGGCATGCCGGCATCCTACCTGGCCGAGCAGTTGCGCCACTTCCAGAACGGCGAGCGCGACAACGCCATCATGAAACCCATGGCCATGATGCTGGACGACGCCGGTGTTGAGGCGGTAAGCCAGTGGTTCGCCAGCCTGCCGGTCAGCCTGCCACAGGATCCGGCGTTCCGGGGTGAAAAGCCCGGTCCCGACCAGATGGCGCCGGGCGAAAAGCTCGCCTACCAGGGCGACTGGCAGCGGGACCTTCCCAGTTGCGTGGCCTGCCACGGTCCCGAAGGCGTGGGTGTAGGAGAGGTATTCCCGCGCCTGGCCGGCCAACACGCCGACTATATAGAGAGCCAGCTCAAGGCCTGGCAAAGCGGCAGCCGCGCCACCGATCCCCATGGACTGATGGCCCCGGTGGCCAAAAAACTGACCGCGGAAGAAATTACCGCCGTCGCCAGCTACTTCGCCAGCCTGGGAGGCCAGTAACATGAACCGAATTTCTGCCATTATGCTGGGCCTGTCGCTCGCCGGTGCCACCGCCGCCCAGGCGGTGGACACCGCCAAACTGGCCATTCAGGAAGAGCTGCCGGTGGGCAAGGTGGCCGGTGACTATCCGCCTGCTCCGGGCTGGGACAAACTGCCCGAGGGCGAGTTTGGCGAAAAGGTGATTCGCGGTTACAACTACTTCATCAACACCCAGGCGCTGGCCCCCGAGTTTGTAGGCAACGGCCTGAACTGCGTGAACTGCCACATGGACGCCGGCAAGAAGGAAAACGCCGCCCCCCTGTGGGCCGCTTATATGAGCTACCCCGCCTTCCGGGCCAAGAACAACAAGATCAACACCTATGAAGAGCGAATCCAGGGCTGTTTCCTGTTCTCCATGAACGGCACCCCGCCCGGCCACCTGGATCCGGCACTGGTGGATCTGTCGGCCTACGCCTACTGGCTGGCCCAGGGCACCCTGACCGGCGAGGCCTTCGATCCGGCCGACATGGTCATTCCCAGCGATGAAGATCTGGTCAAGGGCGGCAAGCGCGACGATTTCCCCTTTATGCCGGCCTACCTGGAAGCGGGCGGCAGCAAGGAGCCGGCCCTGCCGGGACGGGGCTATCCGGTGATCGACGAACCGGCCCAGGCGCCGGACATCGCCCGCGGCAAACAGGTCTATGAGCAGGAGTGCTCGGTCTGCCACGGCGCCAACGGCGAGGGCCAGAAGGTCAACGATCGCTATGTGTTCCCGCCCCTGTGGGGCCCGGACACCTACAACTGGGGCGCCGGCATGCAGCGGGTGAACACCGCCGCCTACTTTATTCACCAGAACATGCCCCTGGGCCAGCCCGGCAAGCTCACCGAACAACAGGCCTGGGACGTGGCCATGTACCTCGACACCCATGAGCGGCCCCAGGATCCCCGCAACCAGGGTTCACTGGAAGAAACCGTTGAGCAATTCCACGGCGGCCACAGCCAGTACGGCAAGGAAGTGAATGGCAGCGTGCTGGGCACCGCCAGCTACCCCAACCATCCCAACCGCCCCCAGTAAGCAAAAAGGCCGGAACCCCGGCCTTTTTCATGGTTGCGCATCGGCGATCAGCCTGCTTCCCGGTAGCCGGTCATCCGGCCCTGCCCCTCGCCCAGGGCGCGCATGTCGTAACCGGTGGGGGTCTGGTGTACCCGCAGCCCGAACTCGGGCAGCACCGCGAAGATATGGTCGAAAATGTCGCCCTGGATGCCCTCGTATTCCACCCACTTGGTGGTGTTGGTAAAGGCATAGATTTCCATGGGCACGCCGTTCGAGCCCGGCTCCAGCTGGCGCACCATCAGCGTCATCTGCTGGTGGATGCGGGGGTGGGCCCGCAAATAGGCGTTGAGATAGGCGCGGAAGGTGCCCAGGTTGGTCAGCCGGCGGCCGTTGACCAGGGAGGACAGATCCGCCTGTTGCTCGCTGTTGTGGCGGCCCAGCTCCTGCACCTTGTCGTCCAGGTAGGGCGCCAGCAATTGCGCTTTGTGCAGCCGTTTCAGTTCGCTTTCATCCAGGAAGTGCACGCTGCTGGCATCCAGGTGCAGGCTGCGCTTGATGCGCCGGCCGCCGGATTCGCTCATGCCGCGCCAGTTCTTGAAGGAGTCGGAAATCAGCGCATAGGTGGGGATGGTGGTGATGGTGTTGTCCCAGTTGCGCACCTTGACCGTGGTCAGGCCGATGTCGATAACGTCGCCGTCGGCGCCGTACTTGGGCATTTCCAGCCAGTCGCCCACCGACAGCATCTGGTTGGCGGACAGCTGGATGCCGGCCACCAGCCCCAGTATGGGATCCTTGAACACCAGCATGGTGACCGCCGTCATGGCGCCCAGGCCGCTGAACAGGATCACCGGCGACTTGCCGATCAGCACCGACACCATGAGGATGCCGATAAACAGCGCCGCCACCAGCTTGATGCCCTGGAACAGGCCGCGCAGGGGCAGGTTGCGGGCAACGCTGGACTGGGCCGAGATACCGAGCAGGGCATCGAGCAGGGAAAACAGCGACAGCAGGCCGAACAGCAGTATCCACAGGTGAGTGATGGTCTGGATCACCGCCAGGGTGAGGGTGCCGCCGCTCAGCCAGAGCCCGGCCTGCACATAGATGATGACCCCCTGCAGGGTAAAGGCCAGGCGGTTGAACAGCTTGCTGTCGAACAGCGCCTGTTTCCACCAGTGGCGGGAACGCCGGGCCAGCCGTTCCACCGCCCCCAGCACCAGCCGGTGCAGCACCAGGTGCACCACCACCGAAGTGAGGATGATAAAACCCAGCACCAGCAGCAATGAGATAAGATCGGTAAATTCCAGTTGGTAGGCTTCGAGCCACTTCATGACGTGTGCCTGCATAGACGACTCCCAGGGTAATGGTGATGGCCGGCGCGGGCCGGCCGTTGTCCCACAAGGCTAAGGAAATGGCCGGCGAGGTCAAGGCCGGGCATGCCCGCCGGCTCCGGGATCAGTCGCCCTGTCGCGGCCCGTAGGCGTAGGGGCCGCCGGCCGCAAGCGCGCGCAGGTAGGCCGGCCTGGCCTGCAACCGGGCCACGTACTGCGCCAGGCGGGGGTAGCGGTCGGCCATGCCGGTCCGGCTCAGGGCCGCTTCCAGCGGAAAGCTCAGCTGGATGTCGGCGGCGCCGAAGCGCCCGTCCACCAGCCAGTCGTGGCAGGACAAATGGTCTTCCACAAAATCCAGATGGGTCTTGATCTGTTGCCGCAAAAAGGCCTGGTCCACTCCCGCTACTATCCGGTTGACCAGGGGCCGGACGAAAAAGGGCACCGGCGCCGCCTTGACCCTGTCGAACACGTGGCGCATCAGCAGCGGCGGCATCAGCGAGCCCTCGGCGTAATGCAGCCAGTACACATAGTCCCACCAGGCGGGGGAGTCGACCGCCGGCAGCAGGGTTTCCCGGCCATAGGTCCGGGCCAGGTAGTCGACGATGGCGCCGGACTCGGCCAGGGTCAGCTCGCCGTCGGTGATCACCGGCGCCTTGCCCAGCGGATGCACCTGCTTCAGGCTCTCCGGCGCCAGTTGGGTATCTTGATCCCGCCGGTAATGCTTGATGTCGTAGTCGAGCCCCAGCTCCTCCAGCAGCCAGAGGATGCGCTGGGAGCGGGAATGTTCCAGATGGTGGACGGTGATCATGGCGTGCCCCTAAGGTCATTCGTTGTTGCCGTGAATGCCGATAGTGGCACAGCCTCCGCCTCGCTTCATCCGGTTTTTCCCGTCCGGCTCAGCGGGCCGCCAGGAACTCGAGGGCACCGGTGACCAGGGCGGCGGTGCCGGTTTCCAGGGCCGGCTGGCGGTCGGGCGCATAGTAGGGCGAGTGGGGCATGGGCAACTGGCGCATGCGATCATAGACCCGCTCGCCGCGGGTGCCGGCCCAGCTCTCGGCGGTGGCGGCGCCGATAAACCAGTAGGCGTAGGGGATGTCCCCGCCCTCGAAGCCGCCGGCGGCGGCGTTGCCGAAGTAGGGGAAATCCTCGCTGCCGCCGAGCCGCCCCATCTCGAACAGCTGCGGCTCGCCGAAGTAGTCGCCGTGGGCCCGGCGCAGCCGTTCCACGGTGGCGGCGTCGTTGTCTAGGGTGATGGTTTCGCTCAGCACCCGGTATTCCGCCGGCTTCGGCGAGCGCCCCGCCAGGCACTCGGCGTCGATGATGCGCCGGATAGCATCCAGCACCTGCTGCAGCAGCGCGTCGCTGAAGCAGCGCACGTTGATCTCCAGCTCGGCGCTGTGGGGGATGATGTTGCCCTGGGTGCCCGCCTGCAGCTTGCCCACCGTCACCACCACCTGCTCGCTGGGCTCCACTTCCCGGGAGACGATGGTCTGCAGCCGCACCACCGCGTGGGCGGCGATCACCACCGGATCCACCGCCTGGGCCGGCATGGAGCCGTGGCCGCCGTTGCCGTGGATGGTTACCCCCAGGGTGGTGGCCGCGGCCATGGCCCGGCCGGCGATGTGGCCCACCATGCCGGCCAGGGCCGGCATGTTGTGCTGGCCCAGGATGACGTCGGGCCGGGCGATGCGTTCGTAGAGGCCATCCCTGAGCATGGCCCGGGCGCCGCCGAACACCTCCTCCGCCGGCTGGTGCACCACCATCAGGGTGCCCCGCCAGTGCTCGCGCAGGGCATGGAGCACGGCGGCGGCGCCGGTCAGGCAACTGGCGTGCAGGTCGTGGCCGCAGGCGTGCATCACCGCCGGGCCCTCCCCGCCGTGGCGGCAGCTGGCGTAATCGAGCCCGGTCTGCTCGCGGATGGGCAGGGCGTCCATGTCGCCGCGCAGCATCACGCAGGGCCCCTCGCCGTTTTGCAGCAGGCCCACCACCCCGGTCTTGCCAAGCCCGGTGGTCACCTCATAGCCGATGGCGTCCAGCCGGGCGGCCAGCTTGCGACTGGTCTCGACCTCTTCGAACGGCAGCTCAGGATGCCGGTGCAGGTCCTGGTAGAGGTGGTCGATATCGTCGTAAACGCGGGCCAGGGCGCCCTTGATCAGCTCATGTATCTGCATGGGGTTTCCTTATACCTTGGACGCCACGGCGTCGGTCTTGTTGTTGAACAGCCATTGCCACAGGGCCACCACCAGCAGGTTGAGCAAAAAGCCCCAGAAGCCGGGATGGAACTGCAGCGGTGACGGCAGATAAAACTGGTACAGCAGGGTCAGGCCGCTGCCCAGCAGGGTGCCGGCGATCACCGCCTGTTTGGTGAGGGCGGGCAGGAAGAGGGCGCCGACCACCATGGGCATCAGCTGCACTATGATGCCGAAGGCGCCCAGCAGCACCGCCACCAGCGACGCCGGGTTGTAGAGCGCGAACAGGTAGCCGAGCAGCGACACCACCAGCACTCCCAGCTGGATGGCCCGTACCACAGCCCGTTCGGACGCCTTGCGCATCACCGAGAGACAGAGGATGTCACGCACCGCTATGGTGGCAGCGGTATGGGCCAGGTTGGCGCCGGTGGACATGGCCGCCGCCAGGGCGCCGGACAGCATGATGCCGGTGACCCAGGGCGAGAAGCCGGCCACCTCCATCACCAGCTTGAGCAGCACCTCGTCGGGCCGGGCCAGGGGCTGGTCGGCGAACACCAGGATGCCGGCGAAGCCGATCAGCAGCAGGGGCACCAGCAGGTAGGCGAACAGCGGGTAGAACACAGCCACCTGGCGCAGGGTGCGGTCGCTTTCGGCGGTGTAGAACTTCATGAACAGGTGCGGCCACATGGCGCCGCCGAAGGCGCTGACCAGAATGGCGGTGCTGAAGGCGCCCCAGCCCATGACCCCGGTGGCGCCCGGCATCACCAGGTATTCCGGCATCTGCAGCTGGATCTGCTCGAACATGGGACCCACGCCGCCGAACAGGCGGTCGGTCACCGCCCAGCCGAGGAACCAGGCGATACCCACCATCATCACCCCCTGCAACAGGTTGGTCCAGCCGATGCCGCCCAGGCCGCTGCAGTACACATAGGCCGCCACCACCAGGAAGGCGAGCAGTGCCCCCAGCCAGAAGGGTACCAGACCGCCGGTGGCCGCCTGGAACAGCAGGCCGGCGCCGGCGATCTGGATGGCCAGGTAGGGGATCAGCGCCACCACGCTGATGATGCCGGCGAAGGCGCCCAGGCCCGGGCTGCGATAGTGATGGGCGATCAGGTCGGCCTGGGTCAGGTAGCCGTGGGCCTTGCCCAGCTCGCGCACCCGCGGCCCCATCACCCAGATGATGATGGGGATAAGACTCAGGTAGGCCAGGATGTAGAGGGCGGGGGCACCGTGCTGGTAGGCCCAGCCCGGGGTGCCGAGAAAGGCGAAGGCGGAGAAGATTTCCGCCCCCAGGATAAAGAACAGGATCAGTACCCCCACGTGGCGGCCACCGGCCACGTACTGCTCCAGGCTGGAGCCGGCGCCCTTGCCACGGGCGCGCACCCCCACCCACAGCACCAGCAGCAGGTAGGACAGGGTAATGCCGGTCACGATGACGGACTCAGACATGACGTTTGCCTCCATACTGCTTGATAAAGGCGGCCAGCAGGCCCGCGAACAGCAGGAACATCCACAGGATGTACCAGAAGAACAGGAACGGCAGGCCCAGAATCATGGGCTCCACCCGGTTGGCGATCAGGGCCCCGGGCCAGATCATGGCCAGGGTGCAGAGCACGAAGTGCAGCCCTACCCAGCGGTTGGTATTCATCAAGCATCTCCTTCGCAGTGGCTTTCCTCGACTCGCCGACAGGGCAAGTGTTAAACATCAAGATAGGACTTGTTACGGCAATATAAAAAATAGTAAATATCTATACCCGCAATGCCATTAAGGTATGGAGACCGGCGTGAAACCGCCGGAATGTTGAGATGGATTTTCGCCAGTTGCACTATTTCGTCGCCGTGGTGGAGGAAGGCTCCCTGTCGGCGGCCAGCCGCCGGGTGCATATCGCCCAGCCGGCCCTGACCCGCCAGATCCACGCCCTGGAAGAAAAACTGCAGGTCGCCCTGTTCGAGCGCCATACCCGTGGCATGACGCTGACCGTGGCCGGCCGGGCGCTCTACGAAGACGCCGGCAAGATGCTGGAAAACCGGGATCAGGTGGTGGCGCGCATCCGCGCCCTGGGCCAGGGGCTGACCGGCAAGGTCACTCTGGGAGTGACGGTGTCCCACCTGTGGGTGCCGGATATCCGGCGGCTGCTGGCCCGGTTTCGGGACCACTATCCCCAGGTGGCGCTGGAAGTCTATCCGCTGCTCTCGGGGCCCCAGGGAGAAAAGCTGAAGGACGGCACCATAGATGCGGGCTTCCTTTACCTGGAGGAGCCGGCGCCGGACTATCTGCACAGCCATCGCTTCCACCGGGATCACCTGGTGCTGGCGGTGCCCGCCGGCTCGCCGCTGGCAAGCTCGCCGCCCGGGCGGGTTAAGGCCTTGAACGGCCTCGACTTTGTCTGGGGGCCCCGGCACAGCTCCCCGCTCTACTACGACCGGCTGAGCGCCCACTTTGATCGGCTCGGCCTGGAGCCCAGGGTGGTGCAGCAGGGGGCCGACAACATCACCATCCTCAGCCTGGTCGCCGCCGGCCTGGGTATTTCCATCGTGCCCGGCGACTGCCGCTGGAGCTCGCCGCCCGGGGTGCACTTTATCGACCTGGCCGAGCTGCGGGAGTGCGACATGTCGATCCACTTCGCCTGGAACCGCCACAACCACTCCCCGGCCCTGCAGAATTTCATCCATATCGTGCAGGGCAGCCCGGTCCCCGCCGACGGCTGAGGGCCTGCACCAGACCGCCCCGTGTTAAAAAAATATTTCACAGGATGGCATTTTGTTAAGACTTAGGTCGCATGGCACAAAACGGTAACAGGCCATACCATGGGCGCCAACATGACACCATAGTGATGAGCATCATCAAGGAGAGTACAGTGTCAGAGGCTCAGACCCCCCGTTACCGCGACCTGCGCAAGCCGCGCCGTTCGTTCGACAACCGCACCGCCTACCTGGAGCACGAGTTGTCCATCATGTCGCCCCGCCGCTGGCGCATCAACCTGCCGTTTCGCGACTACAGCTTCGAACTGGAAGATCTGGTGCCGGCCCTGGCCGCGACCATCGGCAAGATAGTGATGGTGGCCGCCGTGGTGGCCGCCTTTGCCGGCCCGCTTGGGCTGGGCAACGACTTTGTGGTGGAAAACGTCCGCTTCGAGATGCTGATCGCGGCACTGCTGTTCGTGATCCTGTTCTCGGGGCTGATCAACCCCAATGCCAACCTGGCCGGCACCCACGGCCCCATGATCCCGCTGATCCCGCTGATCGTGGCCTCCGGCGGCCACCCGCTGGCATTGGGGCTGATGGTGGGCCTGCTTGGTTTGCTGCTCAGCATCAGCAAGGGCGGCAGCAAGCTGATGGCGCTCACCAGCGACGGGGTGCGCGGCGGCCTGCTGATTTACCTCGGTGCCATGGGCCTGCTCAGCCAGATCAAGGCGCTCACCGCCTGGGCCAACGGCCTGGACATGGGCCATATCGCCTTTGCGGTGATTCTCGCCACCATCATCATGTACGCCCTACTGGCCCGGCTGGAAATGCGCTGGCTGTCGATCCCGCTCGGCTCCGGCCTGGCCTTCCTGATCGCCATCGCCCTGGGCGCGCCCTTCGAATTCGTGACCGAGCCGGGCATCCCCCACCTGAGCCCCTCCTACTGGTGGGGCGAAACCACCGGCTGGCAGATGGGCTGGCCCGAGCTGCACCACTTTGTCAGCGTGGCGCCCTTTGCGGTGCTGGCGGTGGCCATGTGGTCGCCGGACTTTATGGGCCACCGGGTGTTCCAGGAGCTGAACTACCCGAAAAAAGCCAACAAGGTGCTGATGAACGTGGACGACACCATGGCCGTGGCCTCGGTGCGCCAGGCGGTGGGCAGTGTGCTCGGCGGCGGCAACCTGGCCTCCTCCTGGGGCACCTATATGATCCCTGCCGCCATCGCCAAGCGGCCCATTCCCGCCGGCGCCGTGCTCACCGGCCTGTTCTGCGTGATCGCCGCCCTCTGGGGCTATCCCATGGATCTGGCGGTATGGGATCCGGTACTGCGGGTGGCGCTGATCGTCGGCGTCTTCATGCCCCTGCTGGAAGCCGGCATGCAGATGACCCGCAACACCACCAGCAGCCAGTCCGCCGGCATAGTGGTGTTCGCCTCCGCCTTCGTCAACCCGGTGTTCGGCTGGTCCATGACCATGCTGCTCGACAACCTGGGGCTGATTGGCGATAAGGAACGGGGCCGCAAGCTGCGCCTGATGGACCGCTGGGTCATTCCGGGCATCACTTTCGCCATCCTGCTGGCCATCATGGCCACCGTGGGCATGCTGCCGGGTATTCCGGCGCTGATCACCGGCGCCTGATTAAACCACACCAGCAAAAAGCCGGAGCCCTGCTCCGGCTTTTTTGTGCCTTTGTCCCGTCCCCTCACCCCTCGCCGTGAAAGGCGAATTCCGGTGCCAACCGGCTGAGGCCGAGTCCCTGCCCCTTGCTCAGTTTTATCTGCACCGGCACCCGCTCCTTCAACGCCTCTATATGGCTGATGATACCGATCATCCTGCCGCTGGCGTTGAGGGCATCCAGGGCATCCAGCGCCACTTCCAGGGTCTCGGCGTCCAGGGTGCCAAAGCCCTCGTCGAGAAACAGCGAGTCGATGCGGGTCTTGCTGCTCACCAGATCCGACAGCGCCAGCGCCAGCGCCAGGCTCACCAGGAAACTTTCGCCGCCGGACAGGGTTTGCGTATCCCGGGCCACGTCCGCCTGCCAGCTGTCGATCACCGCCAGCTCCAGCTCGGCATTGCCGTTGCGGGCCAGCCGGTAGCGGCCGTGCAGCCTGGCCAGCCGGCGGTTGGCCAGGTACACCAGGTGCTCCAGGGTCAGCCCCTGGGCGAAACGGCGGTAACGGGCGCCATCGGCGGAGCCGATCAGGCTGTTGAGCTGGTCCCAGCGCTGCAACCGGCAGCGCGCCTGGGCGATCTCATCCAGCAGCGCCTGTTGCCGGGCCCGCTGCATCGTATCGTGCTCCAGCCGCTCGTCCAGCCGGCCCAGCTGCTGCTGCAACAGGTTGACGGCCTGCTGTTGCTGCTGCTCTCCTTGTTGCAGTTCATCGAGGGCCGCGGGCGCGCTGTCCCCCAACTGCCGCCAGGCCTGTTCGGCCTGGGCCAGCCGATCCGCGGCCAGCGCCTGCGCCTGGTGCAGGGCCTGCAACCGCACCTGTAGCCGCCGGCGTTCGTCTTCTTCCAGGTGGGCGGCGAGAAAGGCGGCCTCGTCGGCAAAAGGGCTGGCGGCCAGGGCCTGTTGCCAGCTTGCCCGAGCATCGTCCAGCTCCCGCTCCAGTTCGGCCTGTTGCCGGCCTTCCTGCTCCAGCAGGGCAGCCTGGCGCTGGCGCTCATCGTTCGTTGCCCGCAACCGGGTTTCCGCCTCCTGCATCGCCACGGCAGGATCGGCCGCCGTCACCGGCTCGCCGTCGGCCAGCCCCAGCGCCTGCCAGTGCTGCTGCCAGTGCCGGACCTGGCTGGCCGCCTCGTTCAGGACGGCGGCCAGTTGCTGGCGCTGTTGTTCCAGCCGGCGCATCTCCCGTTGCTGCTGCTGCCAGTGTTGCCAGTGCTGCTCGGTCTGCTGCAGCCACTCCTGCCAGTGTGCGGGCTGTTGTCCGACGCTGGCGTTCAGTTGCTGTTCCAGTTCACTCCGCTGCCGTTCCACCGCCTGCATATCATCATTCAGCTGTTGCTGGCCATGACCTAGGGTTTGCCACTGCTGCTCCAGCAGCTGCTGCCGGTGTGCCAGTTCGCCGGCCCGAGTGGCAGCCGCCCGGGTCGCCTGCTCGGCCTGGTTCAGCCCGGCCTTGGCGGCATCCAGCTGCTCGCTTTGTTGTTCCAGCCGCACCAGCCGTTGCCGGAGTTCTTCCAGTTGCTGCGTCCACTGTTCCGGGGCCAGCGCCAGTTGCTGCACCATGGTATTGTGCAGCTCGGTCTGCTGGCCAATGGCCTGGCCCAGGCTCTGCAGCCGCTGCCCGATTTGTACCAGTGTGGCCTTGCGCTCCGCCTGCCGCGTGCTCAGTTGCTGGCCCTGCTGCTCGGTGGCCTCCAGTTCGGCCTGAGTTTGCTGCAGGGCACTGGCGGTGCTGTCGTCCAGCTGGCGATAATCGTCAATAGCCGGATGGGACTCGCTGCCGCACAGGGGGCAGGCTTCGCCTGGCTGCAACTGTGCCCGGTGCTGCTCCAGGGAGCGGATGATTGCTTCCTGTTCCAGCAGCCGGGTTTTGTCCCGCAACTGTTCCTTGAGCAGGCGATACCGCTCACGCACCTGCGCCAGTTGCTGCTCACCCTGTTGCCATTCGGGCTCCAGCCGGGCCTGCTTTTGTTGCTCCTGCTGCAATTCCCACTGCAACTCCCCCAGCCGCTCGGCCCCCTGCTGCAGCGCCAGCCATTGGGGTTGTTGCCGGCGTAACTGCTGCACCCGGGCTTTCAGTTCCGGCTCACTGTCATCGCCCAGCACCTGCGCCAGCGCCTGCTGCTGTTGCCGGCAATACTGCTCGGCCTGCCGCTTTTCCTGCTCCGCGGCCTGCTGTTGCCGCACCAGCGCCTGCAGTTCACCCTCAAGCCGCCGTTGTTCCTGCCCCTGCCATTGTTGCCGCCCCTGCAACTCCTGCGCCTGCTGCTGCAGCCGCCCAAGCTGCGTCACACTGGCGCGCCAGCCCGCCAGTTGCTCGCCCAGCCGTTCACCGGCGGCGTTGGCGGCCATGGCATCGGCCAGCCCTTGCTGTTGCCGTTCCAGTTCACCATCCCGGGCCCGCAGGGCCTGCTGGTGCTGGCGGCTGCACGATACCCCCTGCCAACTGTGCCGGTGGTAGTCTGCCGTCAGCAGCGCCAGCCCCGCCTCGCGCTGTTCCCGCTGGGTGCGCAGGTGGGCGAGCCGTTGCCGGTGCTGCTGCAATTGTTGCCATTGCGGATACAGCCGGGCGGCCGGCTCGCTTTGTTCCAGTTTGCGCTGCTCGGGCGCCACCTCGTTCACCGCCGACCTGGCCTGCTCATACTCGCGCCGGGCGAGGCTAAGCCGCTGCTCATGCTGCTCCCACTGGCGGCGGCGCTGCAGCTCGGCCCGGGCTTGCGCCAGGGCCTCCTGCCGGACGACCATGTCGGCACCCGCGCGCTCCCGTTCCTGTTCTATGTCCCGGCGCTCTTCCTCGTTCAATAACGCCACGCCCTGCACCCTGGCCTCCAGTTGTGCCAGGGCGGCCCTGTGTTCCCGGGTCTGCTCGAACACCCGCTGGGAAATACGGGCGTAGATGTCGGTGCCGGTCAGTTCTTCCAGCAGTTCGGCCCGCTCATTGGCATCGGCATGCAAAAAGGCGGCAAAGCCGCCCTGGGCCAGCAGCATGGACTTGGTGAAGCGGCCAAAGTCGAGCCCGGTCAGTTGCTCGGTGAGTTTCAACTTGTCGTTGATTTTGTCGGTGAGGATCTCGCCGTCCCGCTTCGCCAGCTCCACCCGGGGCGCCTGCAG
Source organism: Zobellella taiwanensis (assembly GCF_003012795.1). GTDB lineage: Bacteria > Pseudomonadota > Gammaproteobacteria > Enterobacterales > Aeromonadaceae > Oceanimonas > Oceanimonas taiwanensis. The sequence continues at coordinate 9,743 of NZ_PXYH01000011.1, read as the reverse complement.
CTTGCCGTCGCTCTTGTCCCGGGCCCGGCGCTGGCTCCAGAAGGCGCGATAACCCTCGCCCCCGACCTCGAATTCCACCTCCGCCAGACAGTCGGCAGTATGGCGGGTCATCAGCTCGTTACTGCCCGCCGATACGATTTTCATCCGCGGCGTCTGGTGATAGAGCGCCAGGCAGATGGCGTCCAGCAGGGTGGTCTTGCCGGCGCCGGTAGGCCCGGTGATGGCAAACAGGCCGTTGTCGGCAAAGGGCGACTGAGTGAAGTCGATTTTCCACTCGCCCTGCAGGGAGTTGAGGTTTTTCAGCCTGAGGGTCAGGATTTTCATGCCTGTTCCCTCAGATCCGCCAGCACCTGGTCGTGCAATCCGTTCAGCGCGGCCAGATCCGCCTCCGCCAGCGCCTCCAGTCCCAGCCGCCGCGCAAACACCTGCTCCGGCGTCAGCTCGCTCAGGGTTTCGCGCTGCTCGGCCGCCAGGCTCGTGGCCTGCTCCCGCCGCCCACGACGCACCAGCAGGATTTCCACCGCCAGCCCTTCGGCCAGGGCCTGTACCCTGGGCTGCAGATCGCTCAGATAGTCGTCATCCAGTACCGTCACCTCCAGCCAGACAGGTCGCTTTTCACTGCCGTTGGCAGCAACCTCCTCCATGTTGGCCCCAAGTTCCTCCAAGCTGCCGCTGACCCGCGCCAGCGGCTGGAAACAGGGCACCGGCAGCGGCGTTACCCCTTGCAGCGCCCCCCCGGCAAACTCCGCCAACAGCACCGTCTTTTGCTGGCCAACTTCATCAAAACTAAGGGGAATGGGCGAGCCACAGTAGCGAATGTGCTCCAGCCCGGCCACTTTCTGGGGCCGGTGGATATGCCCCAGGGCGATATAATCGGCGGGCGGAAAGGCGCTGGCGGGAAACGCCTCCAGGGTGCCGATGTAGATCTCCCGCACCGAGTCGCTGCTGCCGGCTCCGACCGTGGCGAGGTGGCCGGTGGCAATAATGGGCACAACGGCGTCCCGTTGCCCGCGCTGTTCTTCGGCCAGCTCGAACAGGGTCCGGTAGTGGTCGGCAATCGCCTGTTGCAGGGCCTGGCGCTTATCGTCACCGCTTTGTCCGGCCCGGCTTTCGAGCACTTCCCGGGGGCGGATAAAGGGCACGGCACACAGCAGGGCGCCGGGCTCGCCGTTTCGCCGGTGCAGGGTCAGCAGTTGCCGTTGCGGATCGTCCTGCACCCCGGGAATCACCGACACATTCAGGCAGCCGAGCAGTTCGCGGGACTCGTTGAGCATGGCCACGGAGTCATGATTGCCGCCCAGCACCACCAGATGACAACCGGTTCGCTGCAATTCCACAATAAACCGGTTATAAAGCTCGCGCGCATAGCTCGGCGGCGTGCCGGTGTCGAAGACATCGCCGGCCAGGATGATGGCATCGGCCCGAAGTACCTCGGCCTGCGCCACCAGCCAGTCCAGAAAGGCAGCGTGCTCGTGCTGGCGGGTTTTCCCCATGAAATGCTGGCCCAGGTGCCAGTCGGAGGTGTGCAGAATGCGCATGGCGGCCCTTGCGTTGGTTGTGGTAACGGCTGAGCCGCTATTAAACCCGCTCAGGAGGCCGTACGCAAATACCCTTGGCGGCCCCGCAAAACTTGCTAGACTGGACCTTTCTTCCCATATTTTGCACCAAAATGCCTTTTTCCTACGACTATCTCGCCCTGGCGGCGGCCGCCTGCTGGGCGGTGGCCAGCCTGCTGTCGGCCAATGCCGCCCGCCATCTGGGTGCCTTCGCCTTTTCCCGCTGGCGGATGTTCTGCGTCAGCCTGATGCTGTGGTCGGTGGCCCTGGTCGGCGGCGGCTGGGCCAGCCTGAGCCCCCACAGTGTAGGCGTCATGGCGATTTCCGGGTTGATTGGCATTTTTATCGGCGATACCGCGCTGTTTGCGGCCATGAACCGGCTGGGACCACGCCGGGCCGGCGTCCTGTTCGCCACCCATGCCCTGTTTTCGGCCCTGCTCGGTTATCTGGTGTTCGGGGAAATTATCAGTGGCCAGGCCCTGCTCGGTTGCCTGCTGCTGGTGGGCGGGGTCATGACCGCCATTTTCTTCGGCAGGCGCGGCAACGAAACCCACGCCTGGGAGCAGGACAACGGCAGTCCCTGGCCGGGCATCGGCCTGGGGCTGCTGTCGGCCCTGTGCCAGTCGGTGGCCACGCTCATGGTCAAACCGGTGATGATGGGCGACATCGATCCGGTCTCTGCCTCGGCGGTGCGCATGAGCAGCGCCTTTCTTGCCCACCTGGCCCTGCTCTGGTGCGGCCTGGCGGTGGCCAGGCCGCTGCGCGCCATCAACTGGCCGGTGTTCGGCATGGTGGCGCTCAACGCCTTTTTGGCGATGGGGGTAGGCATGACGTTGATTTTACTCGCATTGCGTTACGGAGAAGTGGGCATGGTGGCGATGCTGAGTTCGGTCAGCCCGGTGCTGGTGCTGCCCCTGCTGTGGCTGTTGATGAAACGCCGTCCCGCCACGGGTGCCTGGCTCGGTGCCCTGGCTACCGTGATCGGTACGGCGCTGATTGTCACTCGCTAAAGGTGCAGGCCTTCCTCGTCGAGAGCCTTGCCCACGCCGGGATCTTCCTTCATGTCCTGGAAATGGCGGGCCAGATGGGGATAGGGCGCCAGCCCCTCGGGCAGCACCAGGGTCGCCCAGTATTCGAGCGGAAAGGCGCAGGCGTCCACTATGCTCTTGTGCTCGTCCATGTACCAGGTGCGGCTGGCCAGGTGGTTGTCCATCCGTTGCAGGAAACGGGCGACCCGCTCGGGCACGGCGGCCTTGATGGCATCGTGGGCGGCAAAGCTGCGATCCGAGGTGTATTTCTGCGGCGCAAAATAGGGAACAAAGGCGCTATAAGCATCGGTGTTGAGGAAACTCAGCCAGTAGTCGCACTGATACTGCAGCACCGGATCCGTGCCCGGCCCCAGATGTTCGCCCTCGGGCAGGCGGGACAGGTAGCGCAGTATGGCGCTGTTCTGATAGAGAGCGCCCATCTCCTCGGTCATCAGCACCGGGACCGCCGCCATGTAATTGATTTTCAGGAATTCCGGATCCCGGGTATCGGCCAGTTCCAGCTCATAGGGCAGCCCCAGCCAGGACAGCACTATGTGCGGGGCCAGCGAACAGGCGCCCGGCTTGTAATATAACTTCATGGGTAAAACCTCCTTGAGCAGCCGGCGGCTGCAGAGCCTATGCCTGGTAGCGATTTGGGCCCGGCCTGCCAGCGGGAGGCGGCATCACCGTTTCAAGCCCGGCCCTGGATTAAGTATCAGCAGGAAACCGGGAAATGGCGACGCCGGGGCCGCGACATCCTTGCTCACGTTGCAGAAAAGTGAGGCAGGCCTCAGTCTTCGACTGCCAGCAGCATTTTTTTCAACAGGCCGGCGAATTGGCGCTGCTCGTCCGCCGACAGGGCCGATGCCAGCTCGGCCTCGGCGGCGAGGTGGTGATTCACCGCTTCCTCCACCACCCGGAAGCCCTCGTCGGTCAGGGTGACGATAACGCCGCGCCGGTCGTGATCGGCCTGGGCCCGGCTGACCAGCCCCCGGCTTTCGAGCCGGTTGATGCGGTTGGTCAGGGCGCCGGAGGAAATCAGTACCATGGCCTGCAGCTGGTTGGGTGAAAGCTGGAAATAGGGGGGATGACGGCGCAGCGCCGCCAGTACATCGAATTCGCCCACATTGAGGTCGTAGCGGGCCAGGTCCTGCAAGACCCGGCGGGTGATGAAGTATTCCAGCCGTACCACCCGGCCGACCACTTCCGTACTCTCGAACGCCAGATCAGGACGAGCCCGGCGCCAGAGGGTGACGATACGATCGATTTGATCCATGACCCCGCTGCCGTCGGTGCCAATGGGTTGCGTGTGGTTGTCGTTCATTGTTGTTGGGGCTCCCTGATTGCTCGCAGCCATTTTTATATCAAGACAATCGTCATAATAACATAAAGGTTCCGCTTGCATCGCCGGCAAAATATCCGCCACCGGACGCCCCACCGCCGTGCGGGAACGTTTAATGACCTGAATACTTGGGGTATACTCGGCGGGTTTAACGGAAAACAAATAAGCCAACTGGGAGAATAAAAAGGTGAGCCTGTTAAGAAACCTGTTGCTTGCCGGTGTTGCCGCTGCTTCGCTGAGTGGTATGGCCTACGCCGCCAATGATATGTCGCCTGAAGCCATTGCCGAGCGCACCAAGCCGGTCGGCAGCGTTTACACCGCCGCCGACCTTGAGGGTATCGTCGATACCGCCGCGGCCGGCAACAGCGGCGAACCCGCAGCGCCACGCAGCGGTGAAGACGTCTACAATGCCGCCTGCTCCGCCTGCCACGCCACCGGTGCCGCCGGCGCGCCGATCAAGGGTGACGCCGCCGCCTGGGGTCCCCGTGCCGACCAGGGCCGCGACACCCTGCTGAGCCATGCCATCAACGGCTTCAATGCCATGCCGCCCCGCGGCGCCTGTGGCAACTGCTCCGACGAAGAGATCGCCAACGCCGTCGACTATATGCTCGAAGCCCTTTGAGCCCGGCCGTTGTAACCATAAAAAAGCCGCAGCGATGCGGCTTTTTATTGCTTTGACGGCAGCTGTAAGCGATAAGCGATAGCAGCCCGAGTGGTCAGCAATCACTTATCTGCTGGCAAAGGGCCGGCAAGCAAAACCCGAGCCCCCACCCAAGATTCGCTCCCCGAAAACATCTGTGGTGTTACTTACCGCTGACCGCTATTTTTTGTCGAACATGGCCCTCAGGCTGGCCACCCCGGCCTGGCCCTTTTGCATGCGCTCCCCTTCACTCGGCGGTTTGCGGTTGTGCTCCCAGTCCAGATCCTGCTGGGGCAGCTCGAGCAGGAAGCGGCTGGGCTCGGGACGAATGGTTTCACCGTATTGCCGCCGCTCCCGGCACAGGGTAAAGGTCAGTGCCTGCTGGGCCCGGGTAATGCCCACGTAGGCCAGTCGCCGCTCTTCCTCGATGTTGTCTTCGTCGATGCTGCTCTGGTGGGGCAGCAGGCCTTCTTCCATGCCCACCATAAACACAAAGGGAAACTCCAGGCCCTTGGAGGCGTGCAGGGTCATCAGCTGTACCTGTTCACCGTCGTCTTCCTCTTCGCCCCGCTCCATCATGTCCCGCAGGGTCAGGCGGGTCACCACTTGCGGCAGGGTCATGGCCTCTTCCAGATCCGAGCCTTCCAGCATCTGGCTGACCCACTTGAACAGGGTGGACACGTTCTGCATGCGCATCTCCGCCGCCCGCGGGCTGGGTGAGGTTTCATACAGCCATTCCTCGTAGTGAATGTCCTTGATCATGTCGCGCACCGCTTCCACCGCGTTGCCCCGGGCGGCTTCATCCCCCAGCCGCACCAGCCAGTCGCTAAAGGCCCGCACCGCCACCAGCCCCCGGCCGCTGAGCGTTTGCTCCAGCCCCAGCTCAAAGCTGGCGGCAAACAGGCTTTTGCCCCGGTTGTTGGCATAGGTGCCCAGCTTTTCCAGGGTGGTGGGCCCGATTTCCCGCCGGGGCGTGTTCACCACCCGCAGAAAGGCGTTGTCGTCATCCGGGTTCACCAACAGCCGCAGGTAGGCCATGATGTCCTTGATCTCGGTGCGGGAGAAAAAGGAGGTGCCGCCGCTGATCTTGTAGGGAATGCGGTTGGTCATCAGCGCCTTTTCCAGCAGCCGGGACTGATGATTGCCCCGGTAGAGGATGGCGTAGTCGCCGAACTTGCTGGCGTTCATGAACTTGTGGCCCATGATCTCGGCCACCACCCGCTCCGCCTCATGCTCTTCGCTTTTGGCGAACAGCACCCGCACCGGCGCTTCGTAGTCCATCTCCGAGAACAGCTGTTTCTCGAACACATGGGGGTTGTTGGCAATCAGAATGTTGGCGCACTGCAGAATGCGCCCCCGGGAGCGGTAGTTCTGCTGCAGCTTGATGACTTTCAGGCTGGGGTAGTCTTCCTTCAGCAGCACCAGGTTCTGGGGCCGGGCGCCGCGCCAGGAATAGATGGACTGGTCATCATCGCCCACCACGGTAAAGCGGGCGCGCTCGCCGGCGATGAGCTTCACTAGCTCGTACTGGCTGGTGTTGGTGTCCTGGTATTCGTCCACCAGCAGGTAGCGGATCTTGTTCTGCCAGTAAGCGCGCACCTCGGCGTTGGTCTTGAGCAGCAGGGTGGGCATCAGGATCAGATCGTCAAAATCCAGGGCGTTGTAGGCCTTCATCTGCCGCTGATAGCGCTCGTAGCATTGGGCAAACAGTACGGTTTCGGGATCCGTGGCCAGCCGGGCGGCGCGGGGTGGCAGCACCAGATCGTTCTTCCAGTTGGAGATGGTGGACAGTAGCCGGGAAATTTTGTCCTTGTCGCCTTCCAGCTCCTTCTCGGTCAATTCCTTGATCAGCGCCAGTTGATCCTGATCGTCAAACAGGGAGAAACCGGATTTCAGCCCCAGGGTCTTGTGCTCACGGCGAATGATCTCTAGCCCCAGGGTGTGGAAGGTGGACACCATCAGCCCCCGGGCCTCGTGCTTGCCCAGGGTCTGCGCCACCCGCTCCTTCATTTCCCGCGCCGCCTTATTGGTAAAGGTCACGGCGGCAATATGGCGTGCCTTGTAGTCGCACTGGCGCACCAGGTAGGCGATCTTATTGGTGATCACCCGGGTCTTGCCGGAGCCGGCGCCGGCCAGCACCAGGCAGGGTCCGGCAATGTAGCGAACGGCTTCATCCTGGGCGGGGTTGAGTTTCATCGGGGCTCCTGGGGCGTTGAACGGCCGGTCATTTTAACGGCAGACCGCCTTCGGGTGAAGCCGCCTTGTCATGGGCCCGGCTTTGGCTCATGATCCGCTCAGTTTTTCCTTTTCCCGGCAATATCATGGCGACCGACATCAAGGCACTCAGACGCGACTTTCCCACCCTGGCCCAAATCGTCAACGGCCACCCCCTGGTGTACCTGGACAACGCCGCCACCACCCAGAAACCGCAGCTGGTGCTGGATGCGCTCAACCATTACTACCGGGATACCAACGCCAACGTGCACCGGGCCTCCCACGCCCTGAGCGGCCAGGCCACCCGGGCCTTCGAGCAGGCGCGGGAAAAGGTGGCGCGCTTTATCCACGCCCCCTCGGCCCGGGAAATCATCTGGACCCGGGGCACCACCGAGGCCATCAACCTGGTGGCCTTCAGCCTCGGCCGGCACTTCCTCCAACCCGGGGACGAGATCCTGCTCAGCACCCTGGAACATCACGCCAATATCGTGCCCTGGCAGCAGGCGGCGGCGGCCACCGGCGCCGTGCTGAAGGTAATTCCCCTCACCGACAGCGCCGGGCTGGATCTGGCCGCCGCCGAACGGCTGATAAATAAGCGCACCAAACTGCTGGCCGTGGGCCATGTGTCCAATGCGCTGGGGCAGGTCAATCCGGTAGCCGAGTTGATTGCCATGGCGAAAACCGTGGGTGCGGTGACCATGATTGACGGCGCTCAGGCTGTGGGACATTTTCCGGTGGATATGCAGGCACTGGACTGTGACTTTTATGCCTTTTCCGGCCACAAGATGTTCGCCCCCACCGGCATCGGCGTGCTCTATGGCAAAAGCGAATGGCTGGAGAAGATGCCGCCCTGGCAGACCGGCGGCGAGATGATCGAGACCGTGAGTTTTACACACACCACCTTTGCCGCACCGCCGTTCAAATTCGAGGCGGGCACCCCCAATATCGCCGGCGCCATCGCCCTGGGCGCGGCGGTGGATTACCTGGCCGCGCAGGACAGGGCCGCCCTGATGCGCTACGAAGACATCCTGCTGCGCCAGCTGGTGGACGGGCTAAGCGCCATGGCCGATATTCGCGTGATCGGCCGGCCCCAAGCCGGCGCCGTGTCGTTCGTGATGAACAGCGTTCACCCCCAGGATCTGGCCACCCTGCTCGATATGCAGGGCATTGCGGTGCGTACCGGCCACCACTGTGCCATGCCGCTGATGCAGGCATTGGGGCTGAAAAATGGCACGGTGCGCGCCTCCCTCGCCTTTTACAACACCGACGACGATGTCGCCGCCCTGCTGGCCGGCATCGACAAGGCCCGGGAGCTGCTGTAATGACCCACCCTTTTGGCACCGAGATCACCGACACCGAAATTCGCGACCAGTTCGCCGCCGCCCAGGGCTGGGAAGCCCGCTACAAGCAATTGATTTTACTGGCTAAACAGCTCCCGCCTCTGGCAGACGAACACAGAGTGGATGCCAACGCCATTCACGGCTGTGAAAGCCAGGCATGGCTGATAGGCGAATGCGGCCAGGATGGCCGCTGGCAGTTTCACTGCGACTCCGACGCCCGCATCGTCAAGGGGCTGATGGCGGTGGTGCTGGCGGCGCTCAGCAACAAGACCGCCGCCGACATCACCGCCTTTAATATCGACGCTTATTTTGAGGAGTTACAGCTGCTCAACCACCTGAGCCCGTCCCGGGGTAACGGCCTGCGGGCCGTAGTTTCGGCTATCAAAGCCAACGCCAAAACCTGAGCCAGCCGCAACGCGCTTGTTGTTCGCTGTACCGTGCAACTCCGATGCTACCCGAAGCAGCAGTGGGGATTGCCGTAGCCGACCGTCAAATGCCATGGATGGCATTTGCCGAGCGACCCAGGGATGGGCTTGAAGCGTGTCGGCGGAGTGCAACCGCACTGATGCTTCGCGGGGCGATGCTCTCTCGGTTACTTCTGGCTGTCAGCCTGAGTAGCAAGCCGGGAAAGCACCCGGCTGACCATAAAGAAGCCAAAGGTAGCGGTGATATGAGTAACAGCACCAAAGCCGGAGGCACAGTCCATTTTCATGGTGCCGTCCGATTCCTGCTTGGCGCTGCAGATGCCGCCCTCGCCGTCCGGATAACGGGGCTGCTCGGTGGAAAACACACAGTCCACGCCAAACTTGCGCTTGGGATTCTTGCTGAAGTTGTAGAAGCGGCGCAGCTCACCGCGCACCTTGGCCGCCAAAGGATCCTGAATGGTCTTGCTGAGATCCTTTAACTGGATCTGGGAAGGATCAATCTGGCCACCGGCACCGCCGGCGGTGATCACCGAGATCTTGTTGCGCTTGCAAAAGGCGATCAGCGCCGCCTTGGCCCGCACCGAGTCGATGGCATCCACCACGTAATCAAAGCCTGCCAGCAGATGCTCGGTGAGGTTGTCGGCACTGATAAAATCGTCCACTACCGTGACTCGGCAGTCCGGGTTGATAAGCGCAATGCGTTCGGCCATGGCCCGGGTCTTTTCCGCGCCAATCTGGTTTTGCAGGGCATGGATCTGCCGGTTGGTATTGGTAATGCAGATATCGTCCATGTCGATCAGGGTAATGGCCCCAATGCCGGAGCGCGCCAGGGCTTCCGCCGCCCAGCTGCCCACGCCGCCAATGCCGATTACGCACACACGGGCCTCCGCAAACCGGGCCAGGGCCCGGGCACCATAGAGGCGGGCAATGCCCCCGAAACGCTCGTCAAAACTCATTATTCACTCCCCTCGCTTGAGCGGGGCATTATATCAAAGTCACCGGGACTGGGGATTGGGGACTCGGGACTAAAACCGCCAGTCCCTAATCCCCATTCCCAAATCCCTGCCATAAATATCGAGTAGGGTGAGGCGTTACCGCCTCATCCCTCTCACAGAACCGTACATACGGGCCACGTATACGGCTCATGCCATTAACTTACCCCGAACTCGGGGACAGTGATGCCGGTTTTGACCTTCGC
>NZ_PXYH01000010.1 GCF_003012795.1 Zobellella taiwanensis | reverse complement strand
GGCCTGCCGCCAGCGTTCAATCTGAGCCATGATCAAACTCTTCAATTAAAGATTTGAGGCTCAATGAATATCTGAATTGCTGCTATTACTAGTGCACTTCACAAATCATTGAAAAACAGTATTTTTTGTTTCCCAATCGACTGCGAGTGCCCACACAGTTTGCTTGATAGATTGTTAAAGAGCGTTGACCGTTATCGGGTCAGGGCTGCGTATTCTACGCAATCCTTGGTGTTCGTCAAGTGCTGATTGAAACGTTATTTTGTTTTCTTTCAACTCTTGTGACCGTTGGCGTGTTGCCCCGTGTCAGTGGATGCGCATTATAGGGAGCCGCGCTTTTTGCGCAAGGGCTTTTTGGTGAAAAACGTCGCCCCAAGCACCGAATGCCGATTAACCCAGCAAAAACACAGGTTATCTACAAGATTATCAACACCCCGGGACCATAACCGCATTAAATCGCGCAAAAAACAAACACCTCAAAGTCTGCCTGGATCACAGTTACCACGTCTGCCGTCCAGGTAGCCCGACTTTCCCCGGCATTAGGCGCTATGCTGTTGAAGACAGGTTCCGTGTCAACACGACAACGAACCCGAGCCTTTTACTTATCCAGGATCTGATCGCCGATGAAGACTTCCCGTTCCCCCTTTCGCCTTCCTTATCCTGCCTTTGCCCTGCTGCTGGCAGTGGCCGGCTACATTGCCGTTGCTCTGAGCGGCCTGCAGCTTTCACCTGCGCTGATGTTTGCCGCCGGCCTGTTACTGGGAGGCGTTATCACTACTTTGGTTACCAAAGCTGCGCCTGCACCGCCGGCAGAGCTCCCCACTACGACCCTTTATGTGGGCAACCTGCCCTACCGTGCCAATGAGGCCTCGGTCAGGGAACTGTTCGAACCATTTGGCCAGGTCGTTTCGGTCAGACTGATGAAGGACAAAAACACCGGTAAGCGGCGGGGCTTTGGTTTTGTGGAAATGCCATCCGATGCCGCAACCGCAGCCCAGCAGGCCCTGAACGATACCGAATTTCAACAACGGACACTTAAAGTCAGGGAAGCGAATGAACGCAAGGAAGAAGATGCCGATCAGGAGTGACCGGGCTCGAACAGCCGCAATGGCCCCAGCCCTTCATGTTCAAAAATACGCGCCTGGGCTCTGGCCCTGTCGTTCAGGCGGGTACAAAACAAGGCTGTCGAAGGTGCAGGGTCTGTAGTCTCGCCATGGGTAACGCCCGACGCCAGCAGGGCACCAACCCGACGGGCAATGGCGGCGCCGGAATCAACAAAAGTGACTCCGGGCAGCAGTTGCTGCAATTCTTCCAACAGCAACGGGAAATGGGTGCATCCCAGCACCACCGTATCCGGTCCGTTGGCCGACCGCCAGGGAGCCAGCACCTCAGCCAGCCGGGCCAGATCCACCCTTTTACCCGATACCTTTTCTTCGGCCATTCTGACCAGGTCGGAGGTTCCAATCAGCGACACGTCGAGATCGGCCGCAAAATCCCGGATCAGGTCGGCGGTATAACGACGGGAGACGGTACCGGGGGTCGCCAGCAGGCCAACCCGCCCCCGCCCATAACGCCGGCTGTGCTCGGCAGCCGGCTTGATGGCAGGAACCACCCCCACTACCGGAATGGACAACAGGCGGCGCAGGGCCGGCAAGACATGGGTACTGGCGGTATTGCAGGCAATAACGGCAATATCCACACGATGACGGGCACAAAAATCGGCAAACAGTTGCTCGACCCGGGCAACCAGCTGCGGCTCGCTCAGTTCCCCGTAAGGAAAAAAGGCGTTATCAAACAGGTAAAAGTAATGCTGCCCCGGCAAGGCCTTGTGGATCTCCCGGTAAACAGAGAGACCGCCTACGCCGGAGTCGAAAAGAAGAATGGATGCCACGGACCGCCCTCACTGTGCAAGGGCGCCATGATAGCGCCAAACGCGAGGATGAAAAAGCCGGCGCAAGGGCCGGCTTGAGGGTCAGAAGCGATAGTCGGCGCCGAGGTAGAACTCCATGCCGGGGGTATCGTAGCCGGAGACCACCTGGTAGTCCTTGTCGAACAGGTTATTGATCTTGCCGTTCAGGGTCAGGTTTTGGGTCAGCGGGTAACGGGCACCGATATTCCAGAGGGTGTAGGAAGGCATAACAATATCTTCATAACTCACGTGGTGAATATCATTTCTTTCGCCAACATATATTACTTGCGCAAACAAATTTGCTTTAGCCACGTCGATATCACCGGTCCAGCTGGCCTTGCGCTTGGCACGACGATTTAGCTGCTTAGCATCCTTGATGCTCTTAGCATTAGTATATTCATATATGAGAGTATGATGCACAGCCCCAGTATCAGCCTTAACAACAAGCTCAGCCCCTCTGATGAGAGTATCAACATTTTCTGTTGAGTTTTCATAATTGACAATCATATTATCAACTTCATTACGATAAAAGTTTAACTGCCAATCAATCAGATTATAATCACCGGAAAATCCCAACTCCCAGTTTTTAGATGTTTCTGGATTAAGCTCTGGGTTACCACCACCCCAAACCGGATGTTTAGGATAATATAAATCAGTAAAGCTTGGAGCTCTAAAGGCGGTACCGTAACTAAGTATTGCCTTATGCCCTTCAGGAAGCTCAAGTGACAAAGCGCTTTGCCAAGTACCATGAGTTCCGAACTGTTCGTTATCATCCACACGGCCAGTCAACTCAAGAGTAAGCGGTGACCACGTCTGGTAAGCAGAGACAAATAAACCGGTATTATCACGATCTGGCGCCGTAAAACTTGTGCTTCTGGATAACAAACGATCTTGTTGCCAATCCATACCAGTTAAAACGTAGGCCTGCTCGGCATAATAATACTGAATCAGGCCATCAACCCGGGTGGTGGCGGTGTTGGCAATATCGGCAGTATGCTGCCCATCACTTTTGTTCCAGTCCTCGGACTTAAATTCGCCATAACTGGCATTAAGCTGGCCAACTAACTGTTCGTCCTGATAGCGCAGACCAGTATCAACTTGATACGCTTTGGTATTACTGCTGTCAGAGCCAGGAAAACCAAAGTCTGGCTCATAATAATCATATTCCAGATTATTTTCCCAAGCATTAAGGTTGGCATCCAACGTCCAGTTCTGATCCAGCTGATGTTCCATACCCAGCGTCAGGTTTTTGCTGTCAAAGCCATCGCGGTCAGGCTGACTGTTGTCAGGCACCACATCATAGCCCCGGGTTTCCCGGTAGCCGGTGGCCAGCTGCAGCCGGGTGGCATTGGTGACCCACTGGTTGATGGACACATCGGCGGCATAGTAGTCGTTGCTGCCGGTGGTCACACCCACCTGAGCACTGTTTACTTTCGAAGTGGTGATGATATTGACCACGCCACCAATGGCACGGGAGCCGTAAATGGCGGCACGGGGACCGCGAATGTATTCGATGCGCTCCACGTTGTTGACCGGCAACTGACTGAAATCGACGTTCGAATTCACCATTTGTGCCATCGGGCGGCCATTCAGCAGCACCAGCACATGATCGGACTCGGTACCACGTACAAACAAACTGGTCTGCTGACCAATGCCGCCGTTTTGAGTACCAAACTGCATACCCGGCAGGGTTTCCAGCAAGTCGACCAGCGAGCGGGGCTGGCGGCGTTCGATATCGGCCTTGGTGATCACTTCCACCGGCGCCAGGGCGCTGGTCAGCGGCTGCTCTACCCGGTTGTAAATGGTAATGGAGGTGGTGTCGGTTGAATTCTGGGCAAAGGCGGCCCATGGCAGCAGTGCGGCTGCCAACAGCTTTCTGGACATGTTCTTCCCTAGTTCGCGTAGTGAGGCCCGCGGGCCTGTGGCTCTCTCTTTGGCAGGTATTCGGGCTTGAGGGCTCGGGCTGTTGCCCACCTACGGCGACGGCTTCCCACCTTGCGGCAGTGCCTGGGCGTTGCCCGTGTCGCTTTCGTTCCTTCTTACCGCTGCGCGCCAGCTCCGGATTTGCACCGGATTCCCGTTTACGCCTGTCGGCACCAAAGTGCGGGCATTATAGGGAAAGCCTCCCGGACTGTATATGAAAAACAGCCATAAAGAATGCTGGATGGCCATACTGTTCCAGGATGTCCACAAACTGGACAAACGGACCAGAGTCCTTAGAATCGGCGGCTCGCCGTACAGGAGCCCGATCATGACCCACCTCGATATCCCCCACTACACTCGCCAACTGGACGAAAAGGCCGAACGCCTGCGCCGGGAGTTTGCCGGTTTCGCCCCGCCGGCACTGGAGGTATTTGCTTCCGCCCCTGCGCATTACCGGATGCGGGCCGAGTTTAGGGTATGGCATGAGGGCGACGACCTCTACTACATCATGTTCGATCAGGCCAGCAAGCAGAAATACCGGGTAGACCGCTTCCCCGCCGCCTCTTTGCTGATCAACAAGGCCATGCCGTTGTTGCTGGAGGCCATGCGGCCGGTGCCCGCACTGCGCCGCAAGCTGTTTCAGGTGGATTTTCTCTCCTCGCTCAGCGGCGAGCTGGTGATCAGCCTGCTCTACCATCGCCAGTTGGACGAGGACTGGCACGCCGCCGTCCAGAGCCTGCGCCACACCCTGAACAGCCAGGGCGTGGCGGCCCACATTATCGGTCGGGCCAAAAAGCAAAAGTGGGTGGTAGAGCGCGATTATGTGGTGGAGAAGCTGCAGGTGGCAGGCCGGGAGCTGGTCTACCAGCAGGTGGAAAACAGCTTTACCCAGCCCAATGCCGGCATGAACGAACAGATGCTGGCCTGGGCCCTGGATGTCACCCGGGGTGCCGCGGGCGATCTGCTCGAGCTCTACTGCGGCAACGGCAACTTTTCCCTCGCCCTTGCCGCCAACTTCCGCCGGGTGCTGGCCACCGAGATTTCCAGCTCTTCGGTCAGATCGGCCCAGTACAACATCGCCGCCAACGGCATCGATAACGTGGCCATACTGCGGATGTCGGCGGAAGAGTTCACCCAGGCCATGCGCGGTGTGCGCGAGTTCCGCCGTCTGCAGGGCATCGATCTGCCCAGCTATCACTGCAACACCATACTGGTGGATCCGCCCCGGGCCGGCCTGGACGAGGATACCCTGCGCCTGGTGCAGGAATACGACAATATCGTCTATATTTCCTGCAACCCGGACACCCTGCGCCAGAACCTGGATAGCCTGGCCGGCACGCACCGGATCAGCCGCTTCGCCCTGTTCGACCAGTTCCCTTATACCCATCATATGGAAGCCGGGGTTTACCTGACCCGCAAGTCATAACGCAAAAGGGGAGCCGAAGCTCCCCTTTTCATTAGCGGACCCTGATTCAGTCCAGCATATAGTTGGCGGGCAGTTCGATACGGGCCACGCCGGACTCGACCGCAGCCACGGCCACGGCGCGGGCCACGCGCGGCAGCAGGCGCGGATCCATCGGCTTGGGGATCACATAGTCCTTGCCAAACTCCAGGGCTTCCACCCCTGCGGCGGCCAGCACTTCCCGGGGCACCGGCTCCTTGGCCAGACCGCGGATGGCTTCCACCGCCGCCACTTTCATCACATCGTTGATGCAGGAAGCCCGCACGTCCAGGGCACCGCGGAAGATAAAGGGGAAGCAAAGCACGTTGTTGACCTGGTTGGGATAGTCGGAGCGACCGGTTCCCATCACCAGATCCTGGCGCACGGAATGAGCCAGCTCGGGCTTGATTTCCGGATCCGGGTTGGAGCAGGCGAAGATCACCGGCTTTTCCGCCATCATGGCCACAGCCTCGGCCGGCAGCACGTCCGGGCCGGACACGCCGACGAACACATCGGCGTCGGTGATGACGTCTTCCAGGGTGCGTTTGTCGGTATTGTTGGCAAACAACGCCTTGTATTCGTTGAGATCGTCGCGACGAGTGTGGATAACGCCGTTGCGATCCAGCATGTAGATGTTTTCACGCTGGGCGCCGCACTTGATCAGCAGCTCCATACAGGCCACGGCGGCGGCGCCGGCGCCCATGCACACGATGCGCGAGTCGGCAATGTCCTTGCCCTGGATTTCCAGCGCGTTGAGCATACCGGCGGCGGTCACAATGGCGGTGCCGTGCTGGTCATCATGGAATACCGGCACATTGCAGCGCTCAATCAGGGCCTTTTCAATTTCGAAGCACTCGGGCGCCTTGATGTCTTCCAGGTTGATACCGCCGAAAGTGTCGGCAATGGCCGCCACGGTCTGGATGAATTCTTCGGTGGTGCGGTGTTTGACTTCGATGTCAATGGAGTCAAGGCCGGCGAAGCGCTTGAACAACAGGGCCTTGCCTTCCATCACCGGCTTGGACGCCAGCGGGCCCAGGTTGCCCAGCCCCAGAATGGCCGTGCCGTTGCTGATCACCGCCACCAGGTTACCTTTGGCGGTATATTTGTAGGCGTTTTCGGGATCGGCGGCAATTTCACGCACCGGCTCGGCGACACCGGGGCTGTAGGCCAGGGCCAGATCCTTGGCGGTTTCGGCTGGTTTGCTGATTTCTACGGATATCTTGCCCGGCTTGGGGAAAGCATGATAGTCGAGCGCTTTTTGACGAAAATCGGTCATTTCTGCGAGTACCCTGATGCGATTGTTGACATTTTTACGATTACACTGTGAACAAGTTTACCACAATGTTTATACAATGTGATAATAATCAACTTATTTCACCTTGCCCAGTCCGATCCAGTTATTTTTCTCGGTAGAACTGCCAGGGATGGTTAAGCCACAGCTGCCATCCCGGCTCCTGATGTTGCACCCACCCCCGCAAAAACAGCCAGTCACCGGCGCCAACATGGGCCAGAGCCTGCCGGTCAGCGGCGGGCAAACGATTGCCACTGAGCGCCCGGCCGCCCCCTTGCAGGTGCAATATGACCCTGTCACCACGCCACCGGACGTCTTGCACCCGAACCCGTAACCGCTGGATACCGCCCCCGACGGGACGCGCTTCCAGTGGCTGACTCCATACTCCCAGCCGTTGCCGGCGAGCCGCTTGCTCGGCCGCCAGCAGGCAAGGCCAATACGCCGTATTGGGCGGGAGCAGGAGCAACTCCCCCAGGCCGGCAGCCAGCATGCTGGCAACCAACAGCCTGCCGTCTCCGGTAAGTGGGTGAGCCAGCAGTCGGCCATAATCATCACGCCTTTCCGGCCCAAAAACCAGTTTCAATCGACTCCCTTTTTCGATTTTCTTGGCCAACCACCGGGCAGCGGCGAGGGCTCCGTCTTCGGCCGCTGCCGAACGGTGTTTGTTTAATTCCGGGGTGTCAATGCCGATAAAGCGAATTACTCGGCCATCCATCAAAAGGATGGTGTCACCATCCAGAATTTTCCGGACAGTTACGGTTTCATGCTGATGCAGCCGAGGGCAGTCATTGCCGAGGACGGAAAGGCTAACAAGCAGTAGAAACCACAACCATGGCCACATAAACAGGAGGCAAGGAGGTTAATAACGCTAACCATGGGCGGGAATGGGTTCGCCGGCAAGTATTGCAGGCAACAAAAAAGCGCCCGTAGGCGCTTTTTTGTGGAGATCGCGACAGCTTATTTTTTGCTGCCCAGCACGCCGAAACGCTTGTTGAAGCGATCAACACGGCCGCCGGTATCAACGATCTTCTGCTTGCCGGTGAAGAAGGGGTGGCAGGCGGAGCAAACGTCCAGGTTCAGATCGTGGCCCAGGGTAGAGCGGGTCTTGATCTCGTTACCGCAAGAACATTTGGCAACAATTTCTTTGTATTCCGGATGGATACCTTGTTTCATGGACAACCTCTGTCAGTAGGCCGTGTCGCTATCTGATCCTGAGCCAGACACCACACGAGTGATACACGTTTTGTGAAGGGTGCGAATCATATAGGATCGCCTTTTTGCAGGCAAGAAAAAGCGGGGGAAAAAACAGCAATGTCGATACCGTCCGGGCATGGCCTGGTGAGGGTGGTTTTGCCGGTTCCGCTGCGGCGGGAATTTGATTATCTGTGCCCGCTGCCCCTGCCCGAGCCCGGCTGCCGGGTTTGGGTGCCCTTCGGCAACCGCAAGCTGGTCGCCCTGGTGGTTGGCCATCCGTCGGACCCGGATATCGATACCGCCAAAATCAAGCCGGTGGAGTGCCGGATAGACGCCGCGCCGGTGCTCGGACCGGCCGAATTGCGCCTGCTCAACTGGGCCGCCCGCTACTATCTGCATCCGCCGGGCGAGGTGTACTTCCAGGCCCTGCCGACCCTGCTGCGCAAGGGGGAAGCCGCCGCTTACCGCAGGCTTGAATACTGGCACCGGCTGGCATCCGACCGGGCTCCGCCGGCCCAGGCGATACGGCAGCGCCAGGCGCTGGAACTGCTGGCCAACGGCCCCATGACCCAGGGCGAACTGGCCGCCCGGGGTATCGCCGGCACCGTGCTGGCCAACCTGGCCAAGAACGCTCTGGCCGAAAAGCGGGAGCATCTTCCCGAACCCCGGGACTGGCGCTCACCGCCTCCCGGTCCGCAGGAAGAAAGGCCAAGGCTGACCACGGAGCAGGCCCTGGCGGTCAGCCTGGTGCAGCAGGCCAGCGGCTTCAGCCCCTTTTTACTGGAGGGCATCACCGGCTCGGGCAAGACCGAAGTCTATCTGCAGGCGATGGAGCCGGTCCTGGCCAGCGGCCGCCAGGTACTGGTGATGGTGCCGGAAATCGGCCTCACCCCCCAGACCATAGCCCGCTTCCAGCGCCGCTTCGGACTACCGATCTGTACCCTGCACTCGGCACTGAGCGAGCGGGAGCGGCTCGATGCCTGGCTGTCGTGCCGGGACGGCAGCGCCGCCATTGTGATCGGCACCCGCTCCGCCCTGTTGACCCCCTTTCAATGGCTGGGGCTGATCATCATCGACGAGGAACACGACGCTTCCTTCAAACAACAGGACGGCTTCCGCTACCACGCCCGGGATCTGGCCCTGCTGCGGGCGCGCCAGCAGGACATTCCCATCCTGCTCGGATCGGCGACCCCGAGCTTTGAGAGCCTGCACAACGCGGCCAGTGGCAAGTACCGCCTGCTGACCCTCAGCCAGCGCCCGGCCGGGGCCACCACTGCCGAGCACCGTTTGCTCGACAGCAAACACGTGCAGTTGCAGGCTGGCCTGTCGCCCCAGTTGCTGGCCCTGATGGAGCAAGAGCTGGCCGGGGGCAACCAGGTGATGCTATTCCTCAACCGGCGCGGCTATGCTCCCGTTCTGCTGTGCCATGACTGCGGCTGGCTGGCCGACTGCGAGCGCTGCGACGCCCACTATACCTGGCACAAAAGCCGCCAGCGCCTGCACTGCCACCACTGCGACCACCAGCGCCCACTGCCGCCGGCCTGCCCTCAGTGCGGCGGCAACCAGTTGCTCGGCACCGGGCTGGGTACCGAGCAGGTGGAGCAGGCCCTGACCGGGCTGTTTCCCCAGTACAGCACCATCCGTATCGATCGGGACAACACCCGCCGCAAAGGCAGCTTCGAACAGCACCTGGACGGCATCCGCGCCGGCAAATACCAAATCCTCATCGGCACCCAGATGCTGGCCAAAGGCCATCATTTCCCCGACGTCACCCTGGTGGCCATGCTGGATGTGGACGGCGCGCTTTTTGCCGGCGATTTTCGCGCCACGGAACGATTCGCCCAGCTCTATATCCAGGTGGCCGGCCGGGCCGGCCGGGCCAGCAAGCCGGGACGGGTGATCCTGCAGACCCACCACCCGGATCACGCCCTGCTGCAGGATCTGGCCAACCAGGGTTACCATCATTTTGCCCATACCGCCCTGGCCGAACGCCGGCGGGCCGGGCTGCCACCGTTCAGCTTCCAGGCCCTGTTCCGCTGCCAGGCTCCACAACAAGCCGCCTGCCAGGCTTTTCTGCAGCACCTGACCCAGCAGTTGCATCCCCAACTGCCCGCCGCCGTGCTGTGCCTGGGTCCTTTCAGCGCCCAGATGGAACGCAAGGCCGGCCAATATCGTTATCAGTTGCTGTTGCAGTCGGACCAGCGGCGGGAGCTGGCCCTGGCCTGCCGGCGGGCCCTGGCCATCATCGACACCCTGCCCGCGGCCCGCAAGGTGCGCTGGTCGCTGGACATGGATCCGCAGGAATTATGGTAGGGCTCAGTGGCACGGGCCGCTCTGGGGATCGGGCCTGAGCATCGACATCAGGAAGGCCAACGCCGGCCGGCAGTTGCGTTCGGCCATCAATTGCTGGGTGTAATGACCACGGATCGGCAGTACCTCCAGCCAGCGCTGGGCGATCCAGGCGGCATCCTGCCAGCGGGGCACGGGATGCAACTCGGCCAGCTCGGGATATTCATCGAACACCTCCCGCAGCTTGTCGGCCAGCACCTGCTCGGTAGGGGAAAGGGCGCAGGGATCCCAGTTATCGAGCAATGCGACCTCGGCCTGCAACAGGCCGTCTTGCTCACGCTCCAGCCCGAGGATACGAAAGCGTTCGGTGGCTTCGACCGTGATCCCCAGCAGGCCGTCGTCCAGGGTATAGAAATCCACTATCCGGACCCGGGTGCCGAGTGCAAACAAGTCGCCGCCTTCCTCTTCGCCCTCGTCGAGCATGCCGATACCGAAACCAAGACCATGGCGACCGGCCTGCGCCACCATGCGCAGATAGCGGGGTTCAAAGATGCGCAGCGGCACCCGGCCTCCGGGCATCAGGTGCAGCGTCAGCGGTAACAAGGCCAGTTTCATAGCGGGTTTCCTGCCGTTCACTATCTGTAACAACAGACCCGTTTTTGCTGGCGCCGCTTTCAATCGGGGCCGCCCCCGACCCTCGACGGTAGTTTTCTGGGCCCGTTATGAGTAGAATTTGTGCCCCCCAGGTTATCTCCGACCTTGTCTTAATTTTGGTGAACTGACAATGAAAGAACATATTCAAGCCCTGCTTGAGCAAACGGTCTCAACCCTGCAACAACAAGGCAAACTGCCCGCCGAGCTGGAGCCCCGCATCCAGGTTGACCGCACCAAAGACAAGGCCCACGGAGATCTGGCCACCAACCTGGCCCTGCTGCTGGCCAAACCCGCCGGACAAAATCCCCGGGCCCTGGCCCAACTGCTGGTGGACAACCTGCCCGCCTCCGAGCTGGTGGCCAAAACCGAGCTGGCCGGCCCCGGCTTTATCAACTTCTTCCTCGACAGCAACTGGCTGGCCCGCCAAATCGACGCCATGGTGGCCGACGCCCGTGCCGGTGTCGCAACCGCCGAGCAGCCGCAGACGGTGGTGGTGGACTACTCCGCCCCCAACGTGGCCAAGGAAATGCACGTGGGCCACCTGCGCTCCACCATCATCGGCGATGCCGTGGTGCGTACCCTCGAATTCCTCGGCCACCAGGTGATCCGCGCCAACCATATCGGCGACTGGGGTACCCAGTTCGGCATGCTGATCGCCCACCTGGAGGCGCTGGAAAAACAGAACCCCGAGGTGCTGTCCTCCGGCCTGTCGGATCTCGAGCAGTTTTACCGGGAGTCCAAACAGCAGTACGACGCCGACCCGGATTTTGCCGAACGTGCGCGCAACTATGTGGTGCGCCTGCAGGGCGGCGATGATTACTGCCTGAACATGTGGCAGAAGCTGGTGGACATCACCTTGCAGCACAACCAGCAGGTCTACGACCGGCTCAACGTCTCCCTGAGCCCGGCGGACGTGATGGGCGAAAGCATGTACAACCCCATGCTGGCAGACATCGTCGCCGATCTGCAGCAACAGGGCCTGGCAGTGGAAGACGACGGCGCCATCGTCGTTTACCTGGACGAATACAAGAACAAGGACGGCGACCCCATGGGCGTCATCATCCGCAAGAAGGATGGTGGCTACCTCTACACCACCACCGATATTGCCTGCGCCAAGTACCGCTACGAGCGGCTGGGCGCCGACCGGGTGCTGTACTTCATCGACTCCCGCCAGCACCAGCACCTGATGCAGGCCTGGAGCATAGTGCGCCGGGCGGGCTATGTGCCGGAAACCGTCAGCCTGGAACACCACGCCTTTGGCATGATGCTGGGCAAGGACGGCCGCCCCTTCAAAACCCGTTCCGGCGGCACCATCAAACTGGTGGATCTGCTCGACGAGGCAGAAGAGCGCGCCGCCGCCCTGCTGGCCCAGAAACAGACCGACCTTGACGACGAGGAAAAGGCCCGTATCGTCAACCGGGTGGCGATGGCCGCGGTAAAATACGCCGATCTCTCCAAGAGCCGCACCACCGACTACATCTTCGACTGGGACAACATGCTGTCCTTCGAGGGCAACACCGCCCCCTACCTGCAGTATGCATACACCCGGGTGCAGTCCATTTTCCGCAAGGCCGGCGTAACCGCCGCCGGGCTGGACGGCAGGGTGCACATACAGGCACCGGCGGAAGAAGCCCTGGCCCAGAAACTGGTGCAGTTCAACGACACCGTCCGCGCCGTGGCCGACAAGGGCATGCCGCACCTGCTGTGCCTCTATCTTTACGAACTGTCCGGCGCCTTTATGAGCTTCTACGAAGCCTGCCCCATCAACAAGGACGGGGTGACCACCGCCGAACGTGCCAGCCGGCTGCGCCTGTGCGCCGCCACCGCCCGGGTGCTCGAGCTTGGCCTGTCCCTGCTCGGCATCGACACCCTGGAGCGGATGTAATCCATGGCCAGGGATTACGTCCGTCGCAGCAAGTCCCAAAAAACCAGCCGCGGCTCCCGCGCCGGCGGCCGGGCCCGGGCCCCGGAGCGGCGCATTCCCTGGCTGGCCCTGATACTGGCGCTGGCGCTGCTGGGCGGCCTTGGCTACCTGATCCTCCTGATCAAGGGCTCGGCCGCTCCCCCGCCGGCGCCACCAGCCTCTGCCCCCGCCGCTGCACAGCAGGGCGCGCCGGTCAATCCCATCGATCAAAAGCCGGTGGAGAAGTGGCGCTACATCGAACAGCTGGAAAACAAGGAAATCATCGTCGATGTGCCCAAGCCCGCCGATGAGCGCAACAAGCCGGCACCGGAGCCGGCCAAGAGCTATGTGATGCAATGCGGTTCGTTCCGCTCCGCCGACCAGGCAGAGCAGCTCAAGGCCCGCATTGCCTTCCAGGGGCTGGCCTCGGAAGTGCGCCGCAGCGAAGGCAGCAACGGCATCTGGTACAGGGTCATCATGGGGCCCTACCCGAGCCAGCGGGCTGCCGAGCAGGACAAGCACAAGATGAGCCGGCTCAACACCGATTGCGTGGTCCGCCAGGGTTGAAGTCCCGCCCCGGCGCCCCCATTACTGTGGACATGACATTCTTGCCGGCCCGGCCGGCTACACCGTCGAGTGAGGTTCACAGTGACAACAATCGTTTCAGTTCGCCGTAACGGCAAGGTAGTGATCGGTGGCGATGGCCAGGTTTCCCTGGGCAACACCGTGATGAAAGGCAACGCCCGCAAGGTGCACCGCCTGTTCAACGGCAAGGTGCTGGCCGGTTTTGCCGGTGGTACCGCCGATGCCTTTACCCTGCTGGAACGGTTTGAAGCCAAGCTGCAGGCCCACCAGGGCAACCTGGAGCGCGCCGCCGTGGCCCTGGCCAAGGACTGGCGGACCGACAGAACCCTGCGCCGCCTGGAAGCCCTGCTGGCGGTAGCCGACGACAAACACTCCTTTATCATCACCGGCAATGGCGATGTGGTACAGCCCGAACAGGACCTGATCGCCATCGGCTCCGGCGGCGCCTTTGCCCAGTCCGCCGCCCGCGCCCTGCTGGAAAACACCGAACTGGAAGCCCGCGACATCGTCGAAAAGGCACTCACCATCGCCGGCGACATCTGCGTCTACACCAACCGCAACCAGACCATCGAAGAGCTCGACTACAGCCATTGATGCGGACCCGACTGACAGGATTTGATTATGTCTGAAATGACCCCGAGAGAAATCGTCCATGAGCTGGACCGCCACATCGTCGGCCAGTCCGAGGCCAAGCGCGCCGTGGCCATCGCCCTGCGCAACCGCTGGCGGCGCATGCAGCTCCAGCCCGAGCTGCGCCAGGAAGTCACCCCCAAGAACATCCTGATGATAGGCCCGACCGGGGTGGGCAAGACCGAAATTGCCCGCCGCCTGGCCAAGCTGGCGAATGCGCCCTTCATCAAGGTGGAAGCGACCAAGTTCACCGAAGTCGGCTATGTCGGCAAGGAAGTGGACTCCATCATCCGGGATCTGACCGACATCGCCATGAAGATGACCCGCGAGCAGCAGATGGAAAAATTCCGTCACCGGGCCGAGGAAGCGGCGGAAGAGCGCATCCTCGATGCCCTGCTGCCCAACCCGCGCAACACCTGGGGCGAGGAAGAAAAGGCCGACAACAGCAACAGCCGGCAGATTTTCCGCAAGAAACTGCGCGAGGGCCAGCTCGACGATAAAGAGATTGAAATCAATGTCTCGGCGCCGCAAATGGGGGTGGAAATCATGGCTCCCCCTGGTATGGAGGAGATGACCAACCAGTTGCAGAGCATGTTCCAGAACCTGTCCGGCAACACCAGCAAGCAGCGCAAAATGAAGATCAAGGATGCGCTCAAACTGCTGGTGGAAGAAGAGGCGGCCAAGCTGCTCAACCCGGAAGAACTGAAGGAGCAGGCCATCGCCGCGGTGGAAAACCAGGGCATAGTGTTCATCGACGAGATCGACAAAATCTGCAAGCGTGGCGAAAGTTCGGGCCCCGACGTATCCCGGGAAGGGGTACAGCGGGATCTGCTGCCGTTGGTGGAGGGCTGCACCGTCAATACCAAGCACGGCATGGTGCGTACCGACCACATGTTGTTTGTGGCCTCAGGCGCCTTCCAGGTGGCCAAGCCCTCGGATTTAATCCCCGAGCTGCAGGGCCGGTTGCCAATCCGGGTGGAGCTGAACTCCCTGACCACGGACGACTTCGAGCGCATCCTCACCGAGCCCAGCGCCTCGCTCACCGAGCAATACAAGGCCCTGCTGGCCACCGAAAACGTCAGCGTCGAATTTACCCGGGACGGTATCCGCCGCCTGGCGGAAGCGGCCTGGCGGGTCAACGAAACCACCGAAAATATCGGCGCCCGCCGCCTGCACACCGTGATGGAGCGGCTGCTGGACGAGCTGTCCTATGAAGCATCCGACAAATCCGGCGAAACCGTCACCATCGACGCCGACTATGTGGACCGTTACCTCAAGAACCTGGTCGAAGACGAGGATCTGAGCCGCTTTATCCTCTGATCCCGCCAATAACGGGAGCGGTCACATTATTGTGATTGAAAACCGCTCCCGCCTCTTTATACTGAGGTTACCTTGTTTCCAGATGTGGCTGACTCCATGGAATACAATACTTCTGAACTGTGCGATACCTATATGGACATGGTCGACGTCGTCGAGCCCATGTTCTCCAGCTTCGGCGGCCGCAGCTCCTTTGGCGGCGTCGTTTCCACCATCAAGTGCTTCGAGGCCAACGGGCTGATCCGGGAGGCGGTCAAGGAGAACGGCGTGGGCCGGGTATTGCTGATCGATGGCGGCGGCTCGTTGCGCCGGGCACTGATCGATGCCGATATCGCCGAAACGGCGGCGGAAAACGGCTGGGAAGGCATTGTCTGCTATGGCTGCGTAAGAGAAGTGGATACCCTGGAGGAGTTGGATATCGGCATCCAGGCCCTGGCCTCGATCCCGGTCGGCGCCGACGACAACGAAATTGGCGAGCGGGATATACCGGTCAACTTCGGCGGCGTCACCTTCCTGCCCGAAGACCATCTCTACGCCGATACCACCGGCATCATACTGTCGCCCGAGTCCCTGGACATAGAGTAACACCGAACACAACAACGCCGGCATTCGCCGGCGTTGTTCGTTTGCGCCGTCTGAATTCAGACGTTTTCTTCAACCTGGTCAATCTTGCCCAGAAGCACCTTCAGGCGTTCCTGCCAGGCATCGTGCTGTTGCTTCAGTTGCTGGTTTTCGTCACCCAGCCGGCCATTCTGTTCTTTCAGTTCTTCCACCTCCATCTGCAGCAGGGAAATGGTGTCGACCGCCGCTTGGATCTTGGCTTCCAGTTTTTCCAGTACATCAAAAGACATGCGCTAACCCCTAACATCGTTGTTGTCTGGCCTTCAGGCCCCTCAGCGCCCGAGCATACCCCGGCGGCCGGCGGACGACAAGCCGCCGCCGGCACACCACGCCCGATTGCGGCTTATTTGCGCCGGCTGCGTCATGCCCAATCCCGCCTCAGACGTTCTGGCTCATGTCGAGGGAGGGCTTGGCGCAGTCGGGCCGCCCCACCACCTTGGCCGGCACTCCGGCCACCGTGGTGTGGGCCGGAACCGGCTCCAGCACCACACTGCCGGCGCCAATTTTGGCCCCCTCGCCCACCTCGATATTGCCCAGGATCTTGGCGCCGGCACCAATCATCACGCCTTCCCGGATCTTGGGATGACGATCGCCGCCTTCCTTGCCGGTCCCGCCCAGGGTCACGCTTTGCAAAATGGAAACATCGTCTTCGATCACCGCGGTTTCGCCCACCACTATGCCGGTGGCGTGGTCGAACATGATGCCCTTGCCGATGCGCGCCGCCGGGTGCACGTCAACGCCGAACACCACCGAAATCTGGTTTTGCAGGTAAGTGGCCAGGGAACGACGGCCATGGCGCCACAGCCAGTTGGCGATGCGATACCCCTGCAGGGCATGAAACCCTTTGAGGTAAAGCAGGGGAGTGGAAAACAGCTCGACTGCGGGGTCCCGTTCCTGCACCGCGCAGATATCCATGGCGACCATGTCCAGGATGGCCGGCTCCTCCTCCAGCGCGACCTCAATGATCTCACGCAGGGAAATGGCGGGCATCACCGAGCTTTCCAGCTTGTTGGACAGGATAAAACTCAGCGCACACTTGAGCGAGTCGTGGTTGAGAATGGTGGAATAGAAGAAGCTGCCGAGCATCGGCTCTTCCGCGATCATGCGCTGGGCTTCTTCGCGAATGCGCTGCCAGGTTCTGGACTGAATACCGTCTTCCATGGGTTAAACCTTGTTTGCTGTAAATGGATGTTCGTTCATATGCTGAGAGCGGGCCTCACGGGGCACGACCGAGACAGGGTCCATATGGATAATGACATCGGTATCGGGAAACAGCCCGCGCAGCTCCCGCTCGGCCTGGTCGGCGATACGGTGTGCCTTCACCAGGGGCAATTGATCATCCAGCTCCAGGTGCAGCTGGATAAAGCGGGTCGGTCCCGACTGCCGGGTACGCAGTTCATGCAGGCCGCGTACCCCCTCTACCGCCAGGCAGGTGTCCATAATGCGCCTTTGCTCTTCTTCCGGCAACTGCCTGTCGAGCAGCATCTGCACCGAATCGTAACCGATTTTCAGCGCCCCCTTAAGGATATAGCCACCGATCAACACGGCAAAGGCACCATCGGCCCAATGCCAGCCATGCCAGGCCAGGGCAATGGCCAGTAGCACCCCAATATTGAGCAGAATATCCGAACGATAATGCAGTTGATCCGCGCGGATCGCTACCGAGTGGGTACGCCTGATCACATAGCCCTGAAACATTACCAGGCCGATGGTGAGCACCAGGGAAAACAGCATGACCCAGACACCGAGGCCGGCGTGGGTAACCTCCTGGGCATTCAACAGGCGGGAAATGCCATTGATGATCAGGAAAATGGCCGAACCGCTGATAAAGGCCGACTGGGCCAGCCCGGCCAGGGATTCGGCCTTGCCATGGCCAAACCTGTGGTCCCGATCCGGAGGCACCAGGGCATAGCGGATGGCCATCAGATTGATCAGCGATGCGCTGATATCGAGCAGGGAATCGGTAAGGGAAGCCAGCATGCTGGCCGAACCGGTGTAAAACCAGGCCAGCAACTTGGCCAGGATCATCAGTCCAGCCACCACCGACGCCGCTATGGCGGCGGTGGTAACCAAACGGGAATAGGAATGGGACATGGGGTGGCCGGTAAGGGAGTTTGGCCTAGTATAGCGCCGCCGTCCGTCGAATGTGAGCCCGCCCCGCCTTTACTCCGCCGGCCCGGGACAGGTCGGGCACCGGCCGGCTCAAAGATCGCACATCAGGCATTCCAGTTCCTGGCGGGCATCGTCAATCATACGGTACAATTCAAACGCATCCTGGCTCTCCAGGGAGAGACTGACCTGCCGGGCGGCGCATTCGCACACCAACTGCATGCCCTGCTCGCCGCGCCGGAAAAAGACCTTGTCCAGCTCGGCAACGAAACACTGCCCGCGCTCCGCGATCTCCACCTCCAGCCACCCGGTCGGGTTCACCACTATATGAGCGTGCACAGGGCTTTCGCCCGTCAGCACGTAATCGCACTGTCTGTTCAACATGGCCGTCATCCTCCTGCTGGCCGCTTCCTCCCGCCACCAGTGTAGAACAGCCTGCACCGTTCAATAAATAATCAATGAGGATCCATTTTTATGTGTGAAATAACCAGCTCGCCTAACCGTCCCCCAAGGCACCGGCAAAGTCCTGCTGGCGCCAGGCTTCGTAGCTGATCACCGCCACCGCATTGGACAGGTTGAGGCTGCGGCTGTCCGGCTGCATGGGAATGCGGATACGGCATTCCGCCGCCACCGCGGCCAGCACCTCGGGCGGCAGGCCGCGGGTTTCCGGGCCGAACAACAGCACATCGCCAGGCCGGTAATCGACCTGGTGGTAATGCCGGCTGCCCTTGGTGGTGCAGGCGAAGATACGCCGCCCGGCCACCTGGGCCAGAAAGGCCGGGTAATCCGGGTGCACCCGGATACGGCCGAAATCGGCATAATCCAGGCCCGCCCGGCGCAGTTTTTTTTCTTCCAGGGAAAAACCGAGCGGCTCGATGAGGTGCAAACGGCAGCCGTTATTACGCACCAAACGCATGATGTTGCCGGTATTGGGTGCAATTTCCGGCTCGTAGAGCGCAATATCAAACATATTGGTCAACTTTCTCCGTCTGCGCGCACCGCGCGGTAAAAATGTCCCTTGCCGTCCAGCCGCCACCAGGCCCAGCCCAGGGTCAGGCCCCTCGCCGCCATAAAGCACAGCATCGCCAGCCAGAGCCCGTGGTTGCCGAGGGGCTGGGCCAGCCACCAGACCGGGAAAAAGACCCCCAGGGTGGAGATCAGCATCATATCGCGCATTTCCCGCCCCCGGGTGGTGCCGATGAAGATGCCGTCGAGAATAAAGCACCAGCAGGCGACCAGGGGCATCGCCACCAGCCAGGGCAGATAGCGGAATGCCTGCTCGCGAACCACATCGATACTGGTGATACGCACTATCATCGCCTCGCCGGCCAGGGCGAACAGCAGCGCAAACAACACCGCCACCACGGCTCCCCAGAACAGGTTGAGCCCGCAGGCCAGCCGAAAGCGCCGGCGTCCGCCCTGCCCCACGGCCTTGCCCACCATGGCCTCCACCGCATAGGCAAAGCCATCCAGACCGTAGGAAATAAACATCAGGAAGTTCATCAGCACGGCGTTGGCGGCCACTACGGCGTCCCCCAGCCGGGCCGCCTGGAAGGTCATAAAGGCAAAGGTCAGCTGCAGGCAGAGCGCGCGGATAAAAATATCCCGGTTGAGCCCCAACAGGCGGCGCAGGGCAGCCCGATGACACAGGGCCCGCCAGAATCCCGCCGCCGGCACCAACTGGCGCCGGCGCAGGGTTCGCCAGACCAGCCAGGCCCCCAACAGGGTGGCCACATAATCCGCCAGTACGGAGGCCGCCGCCGCGCCCTTCACCTGCCAGCCCAGTCCCATCACGAACCAGATATCGAGCAGGATGTTGACGCCATTACCGAGGATCAACAACCACATGGGAGCGCGGGCATCCTGGTTGCCCAGCAACCAGCCCAGCAGGACCAGGTTGGTCAGCGCCGCCGGAGCACTCCAGATCCGCACCATGACATATTCGCGGCCATAATGCTGGACCTCATCGCTGCCGCCGGCCAGATAAAACGCCAGTTCGGTCAACGGCCGATGCAGGGCCAGCACCAGCAGTGCCAACCCCCAGGCCAGCAACAGGGCCCGGGCCAGCACCCGCAGCAGGCGCTGGCCGTCATCGGCGCCAAAAGCCTGGGCTGCCAGCCCGGTGGTCGACATCCGTAAAAAGCCGAGCAGCCAGAACAACAGGCTGATCAGCGTGGCGCCCATGGCCACCCCGCCCAGGTAATAGGCCTCGGCCAGGTGGCCAATCACCACGGTATCCACCAGGCCAAGCAGGGGAACCGTGATGTTGGACAGCACCATGGGCATGGCCAGGGCAAACACCTGGCGATGCCTGGCGGCGTGAAGCAGCGAATTCAATGCCGTAATGCGGGCCTTCAGCCCCGGTAGCGCTTGAGGATGCGGGCGAAGTCGGCGACCAGCTCATCCCCGTCCACCAGGGGAACCTGGCTCTGCTCGTCGAAGCCGGGACGGAAGGAGGCATACAGCCGGCCCTGGGGATCGACCAGGGCGATGGAGGCGGAATGATCGACCAGATAGTCGCTCTGCTCCCGTTCGTGAATACCGTAAATCAGCCCCAGTTGCTGCACCACCGGCATCAACCGTTCGTGCGCGGCGGTCACCGCGACAAAATCGGGATTGAAGTAGGCGGTATAGGCCTTGAGGCGTTCGGGAGTATCCCGTTGCGGATCCACCGAAATGAATACCACCTGCGCCTTGTCGCTCAGCTCGAGCAGCCGAGGGTGGATGCGCGCCAAATCGGCCAGGGTGGTGGGGCAGATATCAGGACAGAAGGTATAGCCGACGAAGACCAGGCTCCAGCGCCCCTGGAAGTCCTGCTCGGTGAAGGACTGGCCATCGGCGTTGGTCAGGGACACGCCCCTGAGCGGGCGCGGCTCGGGATACACCACCACCGACTCGGTCAGGGTATTGGCCCTGTTGTTGTACCAGGCGACGCCGCTCAGCGTGCCCGCCACCAGCAGGGTCAGCGCAAAAACCCAAATCAGCTTGCTCGTGTTAGCCATAATCCATCCAGTGATCCGCGAGTATAAGAACAAAAAGCCACATCAAATGGCTGATTGAAAAGCGGAAACATTGTAGTGCGGTTTGCGGCCCAGGTCTAAACTTCAGCCGCCAGGCCCACTGTACAAAACGCAGATTGAGCACCAGCGAACCGAGCAGATAGAGCGGCCCGGACATGCCTACCACCCAGGGCAGCAGGCACACCAGCACCAGCACCAGGGTATAGAGCAACACACAGGTCTTGGTGAATTCAATGCCGTGGGTCACTGGCAGCATGGGAATGTCGGCCTTGGCATAGTCATCCCGGCGGTGAATGGCCAGTGCCCAGAAATGGGGGGGGGTCCAGGCAAAGATAATCATCACCAGCAACAGGGCATGGCCATGGAACTCCCCGCTGACCGCGGTCCAGCCCAGCAAGGGCGGCATGGCGCCCGCCAGACCGCCAATGACGATATTCTGGGGGGTAGCCCGTTTCAGCCAGACCGTATAGACCACCGCATAGCCGAGCAGGGATGCCAGCGTCAGCCAGGCAGTGAGGGCGTTGACCCATAGCAGCAATATGGCCAGCCCGCCGGCCGACAGGGCAAAGGCAAAGGCCAGGGCCGGCGCCGTCTGCACCCGCCCCTGGGCCACCGGCCGGTGGTAGGTGCGGGCCATTTTGATGTCGATACGCCGGTCGAGCACGTGGTTGATGGCCGCCGCCCCGCCCGCCATCAGGCCAATGCCCAGGGTGGCCTCCACGACCAGCAACGGTTGCGGCAGGCTGGGGGTGAGAAACATACCGACCACGGCGGTCAGCAGGATAAGGGCCACCACCTTGGGTTTGGTGAGGGCGAAATAGTCCCGCCAGGTCAGCTCCCAGTTTCGGGACAACAATGCGCTTCTTGCCATTTTGTTACCTCCCTGTCACGCCACAGGCGTTCACCCGTTCCGGTCAATATCAGCAGCAGTGCCGCCGCGCCCGCGTTGTGGGCCACCGCCACTGCCAGCGGCAGGTGCCACACCACATTCATCACACCCAGGGCCAGCTGCAGCCCGGTGCCCAGCAGCAGCGCCAGGCTCCAGCCGCGCAGGCCGCTCG
This sequence comes from Zobellella taiwanensis, assembly GCF_003012795.1. Taxonomy (GTDB): domain Bacteria; phylum Pseudomonadota; class Gammaproteobacteria; order Enterobacterales; family Aeromonadaceae; genus Oceanimonas; species Oceanimonas taiwanensis. The sequence continues at coordinate 114,604 of NZ_PXYH01000010.1, read as the reverse complement.
CCCACAGCCGCCAGGCCAGTGCCAGCAGCGCCAGCACCGTCACCATGGCCCACAGCCGGTGGGCGGCATGGATAGTGATGCGTTCTGGCTGGCTGAGCACACCATACTGGTAGCTTTCGGCCGGCACACCGTGAGGGTGAAAGGCGCTCCATTGCCACTGGCCGAGCCAGTCGCCCTGACACACGGGCAGTTCCAGGCAGGCCATGGCCGCGTAGTTGGCGGCGGTCCAGCCGCCCAGCGCAATCTGCACCACCAGCACCGCCAGCCCGGCCAGATACCAGCCCCACAGGCCCCGCACCGGAGGGCCGGCGCTCGGCCGCCCCCGGCAGGCCAGCAGGAACAACAGCGCCAGTATGGTAAAACCGCCGAGCAGGTGGCCCATCACCACAAAGGGCAGCAGGTTGAGGGTCACCGTCAGCATGCCGAGGGTGGCCTGGCCCAGCACCAGCGCCAGCAGCAGCCAGGCTGCCAGGCGCCAGGTGCGGTGCGCCGGCCTGAGCGAGCCCAGCGCCATCAGCAAAATGGTCACGCCCAGCAGGCCGGCCGCGTACCTGTGCACCATTTCATTGCGCGCCTTGACCGGTTCCAGCGGGCTGTCGGGGAAGCGTTCCGCCGCCAGCTGGCGGGCCTGCTCCGATTTGGGTACCCCATGGAAGCCATAGCATCCGGGCCAGTCGGGGCAGCCAAGACCGGCATCGGTCAGCCGGGTATAGGCGCCGAGCACCACCACCACCAGGGTCAGCGCCAGGGCAAACAGACCGAGTGAGCGCATCGCCAACCTCCTATCCCGCCCGGGAAAACTTGAGCAACCGGCGCAGGTCGCCGAGCAGCGCCTTGCCCAGTTGCCGGTCTTGTTGCTCGTCACCGCTCAGGGCGTAGCGCATGATGAGTTGGCCGGGGGGATCGGCGATATATACAAAGCCCGCTTCCAGCGCTCCGCCGGCAGGCAGACGGATCACCGCGACCCTGTCCTGATCCCGCCCCAGGGCAAGATCGATATTGCGCAGCAGCGGCAGGGCGGCGGCACAACCGGCACAGCCCTCTGCCTCGGGCAGGATCAGCCGCCACTGGCGGGCCCCACCCACCCGGCCCTCAATCCATTCTCCATGGCCGTTGACGCCGGCCTTGAACCAGCCTTGCTCCAGCACCAGCCAGGCCAGCGCCACCGGCAGAACAAACACTCCCAGCAAGGCCCATATCGGTTTATGTTTCATGCCGCCTCCGGAAAAAACACCACGCCGCTACCCAGACCGCCACCGTCATGGCAAACCACTGTACCGCATAACCCAGATGCCGCTCCGGCCCCATGACTACCGGCGGCGCCATGCCGCCTTCCTGCTCCAGGCGCAGCACAAAGGGCAAGACCTGCTGTCCCCAGCGCTGCGCCAGTGCCGCAGGATCCAGCCCGGCGATACGCCGGCTGGCCGGGTCTTCGGCACCATCCAGCGCCAGGGGCGGCTGCCAGGGGCGGATCAGGACACCGCTCAGGGCCACCGTACCCTCCGGCGGTGGCGCCACCACCGGAAGCAGGCCGCGGTCCGCCGCCGCCGGCCACCAGCCGGTATCCACCGCCAGCAGGCCAAAGGATGTTTGCAGCGGCCGGACCAGCCGGTACCCCACCCGGCCGTCGCGGATCTGGTTGTCGAGAAACAGATCGCCTCCCGCCAGGTAAAGGCCGCCCACCCGCAGCCGGTAGCCAAAGGAAGAGTGCAGGGCCAGGGCTTCGTGAAGCTCCAACTCAATATCGCTGCGCTCCCGCCACTCCTGCAGCAGCTGGCGCTTCTCATCAGCCCGGGACAGTTGCCATACCCCCATGGTCAGCATCAGGGCCGTCATGCCCAGGGTCAGCATCAGCAATCCTGTGCTTTTTCCTATACTCAAGGCCTGACCTCCCCCCGGATAGCGAGCCACCATGCTGAAACTGCTGACGCTTTTGCTGTTGCTGCTGATGATAGGCAACCTGCTGCTGGGCCTTAAGGCCATGCTCGGCAACCGGGATCCGGCTCTGATGAGCCGCTATATCGGCCGTCGCCTCTGGCTGGCCGGTGCCATAGTGCTACTGCTGATCCTGGCCCTGTCGCTCGGCCTGGTGGTGCCCAACCCAACACCGGTATAAGGCACCAAACGAGCCTCTATAGAATATAGACAAAAATAAACAGGCAGAGCCAGACCACGTCGACAAAGTGCCAGTACCAGCTGCTGGCCTGGAAACCGAAGTGGCTGGCGGGGGTAAAGTGTCCCTTGTTGATCCTGAGCCACATGATGAACAGCATCAGGGTCCCCAGGGTAACGTGGGCCCCGTGGAAGCCGGTCAGCAGGAAGAACGTATTGCCATAGATGCCGGAGTCGAGCCGCAGGCCCAGATCCCGGTAGGCGTGCACATACTCCCAGGCCTGCAGCGCCAGGAACAGCGCGCCCAGGATGACGGTCGCGCCCAGCCATTGCACCACCCGGGGCCGCTGGTCACGCAGCAGCGCCAGATGAGCCAGGTGGGCGGTCACCGAGGAAGTCAGCAGGATCAGCGTGTTGATCAGCGGCAGCCCAAACCAGCCCATGGCGGTGGTTTCGATTCCCCCCGGCGTCAGCACCAGTGGCCAGACCGGATCGAACGCGGGCCACAGCACCTCGTGGGTCATGGCGTTGTTGCCGGCGCCCCCCAGCCAGGGCACGGACAGCACCCGGGCATAGAACAGGGCGCCGAAGAAGGCACCAAAAAACATCACTTCCGAGAAGATGAACCAGGTCATCCCCTGGCGAAAAGAGCGGTCCATCTGCTCGCTGTACAGACCGGCATGGGACTCGCTGATCACATTGGAAAACCAGCCGAACAGCATCAGGGTCATCACCAGGGTGCCGGCGGCAAACACCACGGGCCCCCAGACGCCGGCGATGCCCGCCGCCCACATGCCCGCTCCCGCCGCCAGCAGGAACAGCCCCAGGGCACCCACAATCGGCCAGGGGCTCTGGGCCGGCACATAGTATCTTTGGGTCTTGACCGCCATGATTGCCTCCTTGCTAGCTGCGTTTGGCCGCCTGTTCAGTGATGTCGTACAGGGTGTAGGACAGGGTAAACACCTCGATATCGGCGGGCAGCGCCTCGTCCACATAAAACCGCATCGGCATCACCGCCCGGGAACGGCCTGCCAGCGGCTGCTCCTGAAAACAGAAGCATTCGGTCTTGCGCAGGTAGCCCGCCGCCACCCCAGGCGATACCGAAGGAATGGCCCGCAGCACCCGGTCTTGCGCCCCATGGCTGGTAACGGTGAAATCCACCTGATGCAGCTCGCCCGGATGGACCTGCAGCCGCTGCACCGACGGAGCAAAATCGCCATTGAGCCCTTTGGCCTGGTAGGTCACAAACTCCACGGTGATCAACCGGTTTTCATCCCGGCCCTGGGACGCCGCCGCCGCTCGGTTCGCGGTTTTTCCGTTCAGCCCGGTGATGTCGCAAAACACGTCATAGAGCGGCACCAGGGCAAAGCCAAAACCGAACATGCCCGCCGCCAGCAGGCCCAGCCTGAACGCCTTGCGGCCATGATCCTTCATTTGACCTCCGGCGGAGTTTCGAAGGTGTGATAAGGCGCCGGTGAGGGCACCGTCCATTCGAGCCCTTCGGCACCGTCCCAGGGACGGGCCGGCGCCGGCTCGCCGCCACGAATGCACTTCACCAGTACCGCCACGAAAATCAGCTGGGACAGGCCGAAGGCAAAGCCGCCGAGGCTGACCAGGGCGTTAATGTCGGCAAACTGCAGCGAATAATCGGGAATACGCCGGGGCATGCCGCCCAGGCCGAGGAAGTGCATGGGAAAAAACAGGATGTTCACCGAAATCACCGAGCACCAGAAATGCCATTTCGCCAGCCGCTCGTCAAACATATGGCCGGTCCATTTGGGCATCCAGTAGTAGGCCGCCGCCATGATGGAAAAAATGGCGCCGGACACCAGCACATAGTGGAAGTGGGCCACCACGAAGTAGGTGTCGTGGTACTGGAAGTCGGCCGGGGTGATGGCCAGCATCAGGCCGCTGAAGCCGCCGATGGTAAACAGCACGATAAAGGCCAGGGCGAACAGCATGGGCACCTCGAAGCTGATGGAGCCCCGCCACATGGTGGCCACCCAGTTGAACACCTTGACCCCGGTGGGCACCGAGATCAGCATGGTGCAGTACATGAAGAACAGCTCCGCCGCCACCGGCATGCCCACGGTAAACATATGGTGGGCCCACACCAGAAAGCTCAGGCCGGCGATGGAGGCGGTGGCGTATACCATGGAAGCGTAGCCGAACAGCCGTTTGCGGCTGAAGGCCGGCACTATGGCCGAGATAATGCCAAAGCTCGGCAAGATCATGATGTACACCTCGGGGTGGCCGAAAAACCAGAAAATATGCTGGAACAGCACGGGATCGCCGCCGCCGGCAGCGTCGAAAAAGCTGGTGCCGAAGTACTTGTCGGTCAGTACCATGGTCACGGCGCCGGCCAGCACCGGCATCACCGCAATCAGCAGGAAGGCGGTGATCAGCCAGGTCCAGCAGAACAACGGCAGTTTCATCCAGGTCATGCCCGGCGCGCGCAGGTTCCAGATGGTGACGATGACGTTGATCGCTCCCATGATCGAACTGATGCCCATGATGTGGATGGCGAACACGAACAGGGCCGTGCTGTCCGGCGCATAGGTGGTGGACAGGGGGGCATAGAAGGTCCAGCCGAAGTTGGGCCCGCCGCCGGGCATGAACAACGAGCTCAACATCAGCAGGAAGGCAAAGGGCAGGATCCAGAAGCTCCAGTTGTTCATGCGCGGCAGCGCCATGTCCGGCGCCCCTATCATCATGGGGATCATCCAGTTGGCCAGCCCGACGAAAGCCGGCATAACGGCGCCGAACACCATGATAAGGCCATGCATGGTGGTCATCTGGTTAAAAAAATTGGGGTCCACCAGTTGCAGACCGGGCTGAAACAGCTCGGCACGGATCACCATGGCCATGCTGCCGCCCAGCAGGAACATGGTCAGGCTGAACAGCAGGTAGAGGCTGCCGATGTCCTTGTGGTTGGTGGTCAAGAGCCAGCGCATCATGCCCCTGGCCGGGCCATGGTGGTGATGGTCATCCGCCAGGCCCAGCTGGTCGTCCGCGGTCTGTGTCCGGTCTAACTGTGTCATCCCTGCCCCCTACTGTCCCTGCCTGGCTTGATGGATGTCCTTGGGCTGCACCAGATCACCGGTGTCGTTACCCCAGGCATTGCGCTCATAGGTAATCACCGCAGCCAGCTCCTTGAGCGCCAGCTGCCGGTCGAAACTCTGCATGGCGGTCCCCGCCTTGCCGTAGAGCACTATATCGATATGGGCGGCCCTGTCCTTCAGCACCATGCCGCTGCCCCTGAGGGCGGGGAAGGCACCCGGAATACCCTCGCCGTTGGCCTGGTGGCAGGCGGCACAGCTGCGCAGGTAAACCTGCTCGCCCAGGGTCATCATTTCCTCCAGGCTCATTTCCATCGCCAGCAACGCCTGCTCGGCGGCCCTGGCCTCTGCCTGCTCCGCCCGCACCTGGTCCAGCCAGGCTTCGAACTGCTCGGGCGGCCGCGCCTCCACCACTATCGGCATAAAGCCATGGTCCTTGCCGCACAGCTCGGCACACTGGCCACGATACAGCCCGGGTTCGTTGATGCGGGTCCAGGCCTCATTGATAAAACCGGGAATCGCGTCCTTTTTGACCGCGAAGGCGGGCACCCACCAGGAGTGGATGACATCGTCGGAGGTGATCAGGAAGCGGACCTTGCGATCCGTGGGCAGCACCAGGGGACGATCGACCTCGAGCAGGTAGTTTTCACCCTTGGCCAGGCGGCCGTCTATTTGCTGGGGCAAGGTCGCGAGCAGGCTGAAAAACTCGACGTCCTGGTCAAAATAACGGTAATGCCATTTCCACTGGGAACCGGTGATTTGCACCGTCAGGTCCGATTGGCTGGGATCCTCCATCGCCACCAGGGTGCGGGTGGCGGGGATGGCCATGGCCACCAGGATCAGAAAGGGGATCAGGGTCCAGAGAATTTCCACCTTGGTGCTTTCGTGGAACTGGGCAGCTTTGGCGCCTTTGGATTTGCGATGATGGATCAGCGCCCAGAACATGACCCCGAATACCAGCAGGCCGATCACCGCGCAGATGATGAGGATGGTCATGTGCAGGCCATACACCCTCTGGCTGATCTCGGTGACCCCTTCGGTCATGTTGAGGCGTCCTTGTGCCCGCAAGGGCAGGCTCGCCAGCACGGAACACAGCACAATAATCAGCTTCACACGCACCCCCCAAAATCCATTTTTTATCCTGGTGCACGGCAAGAACGGAGCCTGTGCCTGCCGGACTACCGCATCCATCGGCCCGGCACACTAAGTAAAGCATTGATTAAGAAAATGTAAAAAAACAGAAAGAGGAATATTGGAAAGCAGGAACGGGAACGGGAACGGGAACGGGAACGGGAACGGGAACGGGAACGGGAACGGGAGGTAGCCTGGCCCCCCATTCCATCCGGTGCAAGTGGCCGGGTCAGAAATCGGTGTTGCGGATCACGCCCACCGCCAGGCCCTCTATGATCAACTCCTGGCTGCGCAGGTCGACCTCGATGGGCGCCAACTCCTCGTTCTCGGGCAGCAGGCTGACCTTGCTGCCCTGGCGCCGGAAGCGCTTGACCGTGACTTCGTCATCCAGCCTGGCCACTACCACCTGGCCGTTGCGGGCCTCCTGGGTCTTGTGCACCGCCAGCAGGTCACCGTCCATGATGCCGATGTTCTTCATGCTCATGCCCTTGACCCGCAACAGAAAATCGGCGGGCGGATGAAACAGCGCCGGATCCAGCTGGTAATGACTCTCTATGTGTTGCTGGGCCAGAATCGGCTCGCCGGCAGCCACCCGGCCGATCAGTGGCAGGCCATCCGACTCCTGGGGCTCTTCTTCCTGGGGCAGGCGGATACCGCGGGAGGTACCCGGCATCATCTCGATCACGCCCTTGCGGGCCAGGGCCTTAAGGTGTTCTTCGGCGGCGTTGGCCGACTTGAAGCCCAGGGACCGGGCAATTTCGGCGCGGGTCGGCGGCATGCCGGTCTGCTGGATATGCTCCTTGATGATCTCCAGCACCTGGGACTGGCGGGACGTGAGGGCTTTCATAGGGTACCTGTCTTTTTATACAGCTTACTGTCAGTATATCCAGTAATACCTCCAGGGCAAGCACTAAAGTCCGTGACCCGGCGGCGGGTGCCATCCGCCGCCGGGTCCCGCGCTCACAGCAAGGCCACCGCCACCCCGACAAAGATAACCATACCGGCGTAGTTATTATTGAGGAAGGCTCGAAAACAGGGCATCCGCTCCCGGTCCCGGATCAACCGTTGCTGATATACAAACAACACCGCCGCCGCCAGCAATCCCCAGTAATAGGGCGCGGCCAGGGAGAAGGCCTGGCCCGCCGCCACCAACAGCAGCAGGGTCACCAGTTGCAGCAGGCCGATGATCAGCTTGTCGCGCCGGCCAAACAGGATGGCGGTGGACTTGACTCCGATCCGCAGGTCGTCGTCCCGGTCCACCATGGCGTACATGGTATCGTAGGCCACGGTCCAGGTCAGCTTGGCGGCAAACAGCAGCCAGAGGCCGGCCGGCAGGCTGTTGCTTTGGGCAGCGAACGCCATGGGGATGGCCCAGGAAAAGGCGATGCCCAAAAACAGCTGCGGCAGGTGGGTGTAGCGCTTCATGAAGGGATAGAGTGCGGCCCAGAACAGCCCGGCGAAGGCCAGCTGTATGGTGAGGACATTGGTGGTCAGCACCAGTAGGAAGGAGACTCCCACCAGCAGGGCGAAAAAGCCCAGGGCCTGGCGTTCGGTCAGCTCGCCGGCGGGCAGCGGCCGGGCATGGGTGCGCTTGACATGGCCGTCGATATGGCGATCCGCATAGTCATTGATGACACAGCCGGCGGAGCGCATGGCAAAAACGCCGGCCACAAACACCACCAGCAGCCAGGGCGACGGCAGGCCTTCGGCGGCAATCCACAATGCCCACAGGGTGGGCCAGAGCAACAGCAGGCTGCCGATGGGTTTATCGAGGCGGGCCAGCGCCAGGTAAGCCCGCCAGCGCGGGCGGGGAGCAGAAGTCAGCGTCGTCATCACAATATTTCCTGATAGGCATTAGCAGCGGGTAAGAACAATTCGGTCACCAGCACCCGCGCCTGGCCGGTGCTGAGCACGGAGCGCCGGCCCCAGGGGCTGGCCGCCGGCTCCGGCGCCAGGCCGGCATGGTCGGCCAGCTGCCGGTATTGGCGGGAGTCGAGCCCGGCAAACTGGAAGCGGCTGCGGCTCAGGTCCGCTGCCTCGAACATCAGCTCGCCGAGCGCCCGACGGCCCAATCCGGCCAGGGCCGGCAAGGCCTCCCGGGTGTCGGGCGAGTACAGCGAACTGGCGAAGACCCAGGGGTGGTCGTCGCACAGCAGAAGCACTTCCCGGCAATAGGCTTGCTCAGCGCCCAGCAACAGCACCTGTTCCGCTGTGAGCGGACGCAGGGACGCCTCGGCCAGGGGCTCCACCCGGAAGTCACGGCAATGCTGGCGCAGGCGCCGGGTGAGCGAGCCGGCTTCTTCCAGCCAGTCGCACAACCGGGGCCGGCCGGCGGGCAACGCCGTCCCCCAGTTCCAGGCATGATCGGCGGTTTGTATCACGCTTTGTTCCTGACACCACAGGGCCATTTCAATTCCCTGGCCTTGTTAGAGTTAAATGCACTTATTCTCTTGACCGGACAGGCTTTTGTTTAAACAATGCCAGCCTGCTCACCAGTCGGGAGACACGATAGATGTTTAGGTTTGTAGCCCTCTGCCTGCTGCTGGCGGTCGCGGGACCGCTCAGCGCCCAGCAGGACGGGGCACCGCCCGAAGGGCCTCTATACTACACCATGACACCGGACATTATTACCAACTACCAGAATTCCGGGCAAACCCTGGGTTATGTGCGGGTGGCGGTCGACCTGATGCTGGAACGCCCGGATCAACAACCGCTGATCGAACAACACCAGCCGCTGTTGCGGGATGCCCTCAACAACCTGCTGGCGGAGAAAAACCAGCAGGAAATCCGTTCCCTGCCGGTGCGCAACGAACTGGCCGCGGAGGGGCAGCGGCGGCTCAACGACCTGCTGCTGCAGGAAACCGGGCAAACCCCAATCCGCCGCCTGCTGTTCACCACCTTTCTCTATCAGTGACGGGCCGCGGGCCGGGGTCGATGGTCCAGCCAGGCCTGGAGCAGGCCGATGAGCGCTCCGCCCAGGTGCGCCATGTTGGCCACCGGCGTGCCCAGCAGATCGGCAAACCCCAGTACCAGCCAGACCACCATGAACACCGCCATGCCGTCCGGCAGGCCGATACCCCGCCGCGGGTTGAGCCGGCCGCTGAGCCAGACGTAGGCCAGCAGGGCATAAACCACCCCGGACAGGCCGCCGAAACGGGGACCACTGGCCCAGAACTGCAGCAGATTGGGCAATACCGCCGCCGCCAGCAACAGGGTCAGCAGCTTGCCATGCCCCAGGCGGCGCTCCACCATGCCGCCCAGATACCACCACCAGAACAGGTTGAACACCAGGTGCATCAGGGAAAAGTGCAGCAGCGCCGGGGTGAAGGCGCGCCAGAACTCCAGCCCCAGCAACAGGTCCCAGCGGGGCGGAAACGACAGCAACCCGAACATGGGCAGCCCCAGCCAGCTCAGGCCATAGATCGCCAGACAGGCCAGCAGCACCGCCATGTTGACCGGCCCGGTCTGGCGCAGCACATCGCTCAGCCAGCCCGCCTCCTGGGGGCTGTGGCTGAACCGTGCCTGGCCATCGCCCCGCTTCCACGAGGCTTCCTGGTAGCGGGGGTGCAGGGGTTCGGCCAGAAAGCGTTTCACTTCCGCCAGGGCTTGCTGGTAGCGGGACTCATTGACCAGCCAGATGCTGACATTGTGATCGTCGTCCAGGGTCAGCTCGCACTTGAGCCCGAGCTCGGCCAGGTAGTCCACAAAAGCCTGGGCCCGGCGCGGGTCGTCGAGCACCAGCAGCAGCTTCATCCGGCCCCGACCACCGCCTGGCTGCGGCGCCAGGCCTCAAAGCCGCCATCCAGGCTGTAGACTTCCTCAAAGCCCTGGTGGATCAGATACTGGGCCGCCCCCTGGCTGCTGATACCGTGGTAACACATCACGATCACCGGGGTCTCGAAGTCCACCTCCTGGGTAAAACGCACCAGGCTGTCGTTGGTAAGATGAAAGGCACCCTCGGCATGGGCCAGGGCAAAAGACTGGGGATCGCGGATATCCACCAGCCGGGCACGTCCCCCGGCCAGCAGTTCGCTGGCTTTGGCCACCGATATGTGGGCAAACTGATCCATAATTTCCTCCTCGGACAAATTCGGGTCAGTTTACCCAATAGCGGCGGCCTTGGCATCATCCGCCCAGGTAGGCGTTGCGTACCTGTTCATTGACCAGCAGGGCGGCGCCGGTATCGGCCAGCACCACCCGGCCGTTTTCCAGCACATAGCCCCGATCCGCCAGCTTCAGCGCCTGGTTGGCATTTTGCTCCACCAGAAAGATGGTCATGCCCTTTTCCTCGCGCAGCCGGGCGATGATGTCGAAGATCTGGGCGATGATGATGGGCGCCAGCCCCAGGGACGGCTCATCCAGCAGCAGCAGCCGCGGTTTACTCATCAGCGCCCGGCCGATGGCCAGCATCTGCTGCTCGCCGCCGGACATGGTGCCGGCCCGCTGGTGCATGCGCTCCTTGAGCCGGGGGAACATCCGGTAGACCTCCTCCAGCAGGCCATGGTGCTCGCCTTTGTCCACGAAAAAGGCGCCCATGTGCAGGTTTTCCTCCACCGTCAGGCGGGAAAAAATCCGCCGCCCCTCGGGTACGATGGCGATGTCGCGGCGCATGATGGCAGCGGTATCCAGACCGCCCAGGTCCTGGCCTTCAAACAGGACCCGGCCCTGGGTCGGCCGGGGATCGCCACAGATGGTCATCATCAGGGTGGTCTTGCCGGCCCCGTTGGCACCGATCAGGGTGACGATTTCCCCCTGCCCGATCTCGACGGTGACGTTTTCCAGCGCCTGGATTTTGCCGTAGCTGGCGGACACGTTATCGACTAGCAGCATGGTCAGTCTTCTCCCAGGTAGGCTTTGATCACGTCGGGATGGTTGCGCACCTGCTCCGGGGTGCCGTCGGCCAGGGGACGTCCCTGGTTGACCACATAGATATGGTCGGAGATGCCCATCACCAGCTTCATGTCGTGCTCGATAAGCAGGATGCTGACCCCCTCGTTGTCGCGCAGATCCCGGATCAGGCCGTTGAGTTCCTGGGTTTCAAAGGGATTGAGCCCAGCCGCCGGCTCGTCCAGCATCAGCAGTTGCGGACGGGCCGCCATGCAGCGGGCGATTTCCAGCCGGCGCTGCTGGCCGTAGGCCAGGTTGCCGGCGGTGCGGTTGGCAAACTCGGTCAACCGCACCTTCTCCAGCCAGTAATGGGCCCGCTCCAGCCCTTCCCGCTCCGAACGGCGAAAGGCCGGGGTCTTGAGCAGGCCGGCGAGAAAGCCGGTGTTGAGGTGGTAGTGCTGGGACACCAGCAGGTTTTCCAGTACCGTCATTTCCTTGAACAGACGCACGTGCTGGAAGGTGCGCACCATGCCGAGGCGGGCGATTTTGTGGCCCGGCATGCCCTGGATCTCCTGTCCGCGAAAATTGACGGTGCCGCCGCTCGGCCGGTAGAAGCCGGACAGGCAGTTGAACACCGTGGTCTTGCCGGCGCCGTTGGGGCCGATCACCGAGACGATCTGCCGCTCTGCCATGGCCAGCGCCACCTGATCCACGGCCACCAGGCCGCCGAAGCGCATGGTCAGGCCGGATACCTTTAACAGCTCTGTCATGATTTCAGCTCCATATGGGGTCGATGCATCGGCAGCAGGCCCTGGGGCCGCCAGATCATCATCAGCACCATCAGCAGGCCGAACAGCAGCATGCGGTACTCGTTAAACTCCCGGGTCAGCTCCGGCAATATGGTCATGACGATGGCCGCCAGCACCACCCCTATCTGCGAGCCCATGCCGCCCAGCACCACGATGGCGAGAATGATGGCCGACTCGATGAACACGAAGGACTCGGGACTGATAAAGCCCTGGCGGGCAGCGAAGAAGCTGCCGGCAAAACCGGCGAAGGCCGCCCCTATGGTGAAGGCGCTCAGCTTGATCAGGGTGGGATTGAGGCCGAGGGAGCGACAGGCGATTTCGTCCTCGCGCAGCGCCTCCCAGGCCCGGCCCAGCGGCATGCGCAGCAACCGGTTGATGATAAAGATGGTGAACACCACCAGCACCAGCGCCAGCAGATAAAGGAAGATCACCTTGTGCCCCGAGTTGTAGGCAATGCCGAAAAACTCATGGAAGAGGTTGTCGCCCCGGCGCTCGAACTCCAGCCCGAACAGGGTCGGCTTGGGAATGCCGGCGATGCCGTTGGGGCCGCCGGTCACCTCCGTCATGTTGTTGAGCAGGATGCGGATGATCTCGCCGAAACCCAGGGTGACGATGGCCAGGTAGTCGCCGCGCAGGCGCAACACCGGAAAACCGAGCAAAAAGCCGAACAGCGCCGCCATGCCGCCGGAAATCAGCAGACAGGTCCAGAAATCCAGCCCCAGGTAGGCATTGAGCAGGGCATAACTGTACGCCCCTACCGCATAGAAGCCCACATAACCCAGGTCCAGCAGGCCGGCCAGGCCAACCACCACGTTCAGCCCCAGTCCCAGCATGACATAAATCAGGGTCAGGGTGGCCAGGTCAACGGCGCCGCGGGAGCCGACGAAAGGCCAGATAATAAGGGCGCTCAGCACCAGCACGGTGACGATGCGATACAGCCAGGGCTGCTCCTCCGGCGCCGGCAGGGCGAAATGCCCCTTGCGATCCGAAAGATAGCGGAAGGGCCGGCGCCATTGGGCCTGAAACAACTGGGCCAGGAACACCAGGCCGGCACCCAGTGCCAGCCATTGCCAGGCCGCATCCAGGCGGTTGGTCACCACCAGCCGGGTGCCGGCGGTTTCCAGCCGGAAGCCGAGCAGCCAGCCGGCCAGCACCAGAAAGAGGGCGGCGGCGATAAAAGCGGGTTTGAGCTTGTTCATACCTTTTCCACCTCCGGCTTGCCGAGGATGCCGGTAGGCATGAATAACAACACGCAGATCAGCAGGCCAAAGGACACCACATCCTTGTACTCGGTGCTGAAATAAGCGCCGGTCATGGCCTCGGTTACGCCCAGCAGCAAACCGCCGAGCACGGCGCCGGGAATGCTGCCGATACCGCCCAGTACGGCGGCGGTAAAGGCCTTGAGCCCGGCCATAAAGCCGATATAGGGATTGATGACGCCATAGTAGGAGCCCAGCAGCACCCCGGCCACCGCCGCCAGGGCGGCGCCAATCACAAAGGTGAGGGCGATGATGGTGTTACTGTTGATGCCGAGCAGGTTGGCCATCTTCAGATCCTCGGCGCAGGCGCGGCAGGCACGGCCCATGCGCGAACGGGAAATGAACAGGGACAGCAGCGTCATGGACACAAAGGTCACCAGGAAGATAATGAGCTGCATATAGGACAGGGAAGCCTGGAAACTCCCCTCGCCAAAGCTCCAGCCGCCCGGGATCAGGCTGGGCATGGCAATATCGCGCGAGCCCTGGGACAGGCGCATCATGTTCTGCAGGAAAATGGACATGCCGATGGCGGAAATCAGCGCAATCAGCCGTTTACTGTTGCGCAGGGGACGGTAGGCCAGGCGTTCGATGGAATAGCCATAGACGCTGGTCAGCACCATGCTGACCAGGAAGGCCGCGGTCAACAACAGCAGGCTGCTGTCGATACCCAGCATCATCAGGCCGGTCATCACCATAAAGGCGGCGTAGGCACCGATCATGTACACCTCGCCGTGGGCGAAGTTGATCATGCCGATGATGCCGTACACCATGGTGTAGCCGATGGCGATCAGCGCATAAGTGCTGCCGATGGTCAGGCCGTTGAGCAGCTGCTGGACGAAATAGAGAATAGGCTCGGACATACAACCTTTCCTTGTCGTAAGAGCGGTCGGAAATATCGGGGTGATACCAAAGCGGGGCCGGCAGGCCCCGCTGGTGTCAGGAAGCGCCGGCTTCCCTTACAACTGGGAGGAGGAGCCGTCTTTGTGCCATTCGAATACCCCGAACTCGAAGCCCACCAGGTCACCCTTGTCGTCCCAGGACAGGGGGCCCATGACGGTATCGACCGGTGCGGAGCGCAGCGCCTCGGCCACCGCTTCCGGATCCGGACCGGCACGCTTGAGTCCTTCGGCAATGGCTTCCACCGCCGCATAGCTGGTCCAGACGAAAGGCCCGGTAGGGTCTTCGCCCTTGGCCTGGATGGCCGCCACCACGGGCGCGTTGGCCGGCTCCAGATCGTACTTCTTGGGCAGGGTCACCAGCAGTCCCTCGGAAGCCTCGCCGGCGATGGAGGTAATGTCCTTGTGGCCAACCCCTTCCGGCCCCATAAAGCGGGCCTTGAAGCCTTTCTCCGCGGATTGCCGCAGGATCAGCCCCAGTTCAGGGTGATAGCCGCCGTAATACACAAAGTCCACCTGCTCCCGCTGCAGCTTGGCAATCAGCGCCGAGAAGTCCTTGTCGCCCGAGGTGACCCCTTCGTAGGCCACCACCTCGACGCCGGCCTTTTTCAGCTCGTCGCGCACGCTCGAGGCCAGCCCTTCGCCATACTGTTTTTTGTCGTGAATGACCGCAATACGGCTGGGTTTGGCGTGATCAAGGATATAGCGTGCGGCGGTCGGGCCCTGGTCACTGTCCAGGCCGATGGTGCGCATCACGAACTCCAGGCCCCGCTCGGTAATAGTGGGGCTGGTGGCCGCCGGGGTCACCATCAGGATGCCTTCGTCATCGTAAACATCGGAGGCCGGCAGGGTGCTGTCGGAGCACAGGTGGCCCACCACGAACTGGATGCCGTCGTTGACGATACGGTTGGCCACCGCCACCGCCTGCTTGGGATCGCAGGCATCGTCGTATTCCACCGCCTCCAGGGTATAGTCGCCCAGGGCGCCGGACTGGTTGAGCATTTCCACCGCCATGCGACCACCGGTGAACTGCATGTCACCATATTGGGCGACCGGGCCGGTGACCGGGCCGGCAATGGCAATTTTTACGGTTTCGGCAGCCGCGGAAAATGCAGCGCCGTAACCCAGGGCAGCGAACACCGCCAACGCTACCGCCTTTTTATTCCTTGTGACCATGTAAATTCCCTCTATCCAGATTGGTACAACCGGAGATGATCCGGCCGAGTTTCTGTTCTAACCCTAGTCCGGAATTTGTACAAGAGAAAAATGCTTCAGATGGGGCCTCTCGCAAGACAAAAGCACAGAGTGCGCGAGCGGATCTCATCGCGCCTGCGGGCATCAGGAAAAATCGGCCTAAGCGCCCGCTCCCTCCCCCGCTCAGCCCCCGTTGGAGCAGATATCCGCCGTCCGGCGCTGGATATAAAAACACCGCCCCGGGATTACATTTGCTAATATGTGGCTTTTCCGGTGTCGAGGTTCAAGCATGGCGACCATCAAAGATGTGGCGGCAAAAGCGGGAGTGTCCATTTCCACCGTTTCACACGTACTCAACCGAACCCGCAAGGTGAGCGACGCCGCCCGAACCCGGGTAGAGCAGGCGGTGTGCGAACTCAACTATGCTCCCAACTCGGTAGCCCGCAGCCTCAAGGTCAACCACACCCGCACCATCGGCATGCTGGTCACCACCAGCGTGCATCCTTTTTTCGCCGAGGTGGTGCAGGCGGTGGAAGATCTCTGCTTCGAACTGGGTTACAGCCTGATCCTGTGCAATACCGAAAACCGGCCGGAGCGGCAGCTGATGCACCTGCGCATGCTGCTGGAGAAACGGGTGGACGGCCTGTTGGTGATCTGCACCGACACCCCGCCTTCCCTGACCGAGTTGCTGCACCAGCATCCCGAGTTGCCGCTGGTCATGCTGGACTGGAGCCGGAACAATGATTTTGCCGACATCATCCATGACAACGCCGACATCGGCGGCCATTTGGCAGGGAAATATCTGATTGAGCAAGGCCACCGCCGTTTTGCCTGCATCACCGGCCAGTTGCACAAGGGCACCAGCCGGCTGCGCCTGGACGGCTTTACCTCCGCCCTGGCCGAGGCGGGCCTGACGCTGCCGCCGGATCACATCATTGAAGGGGATTTTGAAACCGACAGCGGCTACCGGGCCATGCAGGCGCTGCTGCGCCGGCGGACGGACGCTACCGCCGTCTTCGCCTTCAGCGACACCATGGCCTTCGGTGCCCTCTGCGCCATCACCCAGGCCGGGCTCAGGGTGCCCCGGGATATCTCGGTGATCGGTTACGATGACGTCAACCTGGCACGCTTTACCAGCCCGCCCCTGACCACTATCTCCCATCCCAAACGCACCCTGGGCCGCTGGGCCCTGGAGCTGTTGCTAAAGCGGATCAAGGAAAAGGATCACCGGCCCGAGCAGCTGGAACTCCAGCCCCGGCTGGTGGTGCGGGAGTCGGTCTGCCCTCCCGGGAGCAGGGATTAGGGACTGGAAGCCTGACTCTTGGTCACAAATCCGGCTGCCTGATTTCATGTAGAGAAGGGACAACAGGGCCACCTCCACCGACACGCTGTGAATACGTCCCTGTACGCTCGCACATGCCATCCCTGGCATGTGACGGTCGGCGGAGGCGATCCCTGTTGCCCTTTCAAGCCCCGATGCCGTCTGATAGTCGAGCCAGCAGGCGACGGTGGGGGCGGCTTACTGCCAGTCCAGTATCACCTTGCCGGACTGGCCCGAGCGCATCACGTCGAAGCCCTGCTGGAAATCATCCACCTTGAAGTGATGGGTAATGATGGGCGTGAGATCCAGGCCGGACTGGATCAGGCTGGCCATCTTGTACCAGGTTTCGAACATCTCCCGGCCGTAAATGCCCTTGAGCACCAGCCCCTTGAAGATCACCTGGTTCCAGTCGATGGCCATGTCGGAGGGCGGAATACCCAGCATGGCGATTTTGCCGCCGTGGTTCATCCGGGCCAGCATGTCGCGGAAGGCCGAAGGCACACCGGACATTTCCAGGCCCACATCGAATCCTTCCGTCATACCCAGTTCGGCCATCACATCCGCCAGCTTCTCGCCGGCCACATTGACCGCCCGGGTCACCCCCATCTTGCGGGCCAACTCGAGCCGGTATTCATTGACGTCGGTGATCACCACATGGCGGGCACCCACATGGCGGGCCACGGCGGCAGCCATGATGCCGATGGGGCCGGCACCGGTAATCAGCACATCTTCCCCCACCAGATCGAAGGACAGGGCGGTGTGCACGGCGTTGCCGAAGGGGTCGAAAATGGACGCCAGATCGTCGGACACTTCATCGGGCAGCTTGAAGGCATTGAAGGCCGGGATCACCAGGTACTCGGCAAAGGCCCCCGCCCGGTTGACGCCCACGCCCACGGTGTTGCGGCACAGGTGGGTGCGGCCGGCGCGGCAGTTGCGGCAGTGGCCGCAGGTGATATGGCCTTCGCCGGATACCCGGTCGCCAATGGCGAAGCCACGGACTTCCTGGCCGATGGCCACCACCTCGCCCACGTATTCATGGCCCACCACCATGGGCACGGGAATGGTCTTTTGCGACCAGTCATCCCAGTTGTAGATATGGATATCGGTGCCGCAGATGGCGGTTTTGCGGATTTTAATCAACAGATCGTTGTGGCCCAGTTCGGGCTCGGGCACTTCGGTCATCCAGATGCCCGGTTCGGCTTTCAGTTTTGCCAGTGCTTTCATGTCAGTTATCCTCAAATCACGCCCAGATCACGACCCACTTCGGTAAAGGCCGCAATCGCCCGATCCAGCTGCTCGCGGCTGTGGGCCGCCGACATCTGGGTGCGGATACGGGCCTGGCCCTTGGGCACCACGGGGAAGGAAAAACCAATCACATAAATGCCTTTTTCGAGCAGCCTGTCGGCCATTTGCGAGGCCAGGGCGGCGTCGCCCAGCATGACGGGAATGATGGCGTGATCCCTGCCCGCCAGGGTAAAGCCGGCGGCACTCATGTTTTCCCGGAAATAGTCGCTGTTTTCCCGCACCTTGCGGCGCAGTTCATCGCCGTCCTTCAGCATGTCCAGCACCTTGATGGAAGCGGCGACGATGGCCGGTGCCACCGAGTTGGAGAACAGGTAGGGCCGGGAGCGCTGGCGCAACCAGTCGATCACTTCCTTTTTGCCCGAGGTATAACCGCCGGAGGCCCCGCCCAGGGCCTTGCCCAGAGTGCCGGTAATAATGTCTACCCGGCCCATAACGTCGCAGTATTCATGGGTGCCGCGCCCCTGCTCGCCGACAAAGCCCACCGCATGGGAATCGTCCACCATCACCAGGGCATCGTACTTGTCCGCCAGGTCGCAGATGGCCTTGAGGTTGGCGATGACGCCATCCATGGAGAACACACCGTCGGTGGCAATCAGCTTGAAGCGGGCGCCGTCGGCTACGGCCTGCTGCAGGCAGGCTTCCAGCTCGGCCATGTCGTTGTTGGCGTAGCGGTAGCGTTTGGCCTTGCACAGGCGCACACCGTCGATAATGGAGGCATGGTTCAGGGCGTCGGAGATAATGGCGTCTTCCGGACCCAGCAGCGTCTCGAACAGGCCGGCATTGGCATCGAAACAGGAGGTATAAAGGATGGTATCTTCCATGCCGAGGAAAGCGGACAATTCCGCTTCCAGCCGCTTGTGCAGATCCTGGGTACCGCAGATAAAGCGGACCGAGGCCATGCCGAAACCGTGGCTGTCCAGTCCCTGCTGGGCCGCCCGGACCAGCTCGGGATGATTGGCCAGCCCCAGGTAGTTGTTGGCGCAGAAGTTAATCACTTCCCGCTCGCCCACCTCGATGGCCGCATCCTGGGGCGACGTGATCACCCGCTCCCGCTTATACAACCCTTCGGCCTGGGTTTGGGCCAATTGCTTGCTCAGGTGAGCATAAAATGCCGTCGACATACTGAACTCCCGTTATCAATCTGGCTGACTGGGTTTAATTCAGGTCATTTTACTGCCTTGATATGCTTTTCTCATAATATATTCTGGCCAAGTGGCTTATTTGTGAAACGGATCACTGGGAGCCCGGGCCAGGGCCTGGTAATGCTCATAAAGCCGGCTCAGTTCGACCCCCTTTTCGGGATGGAAATAAGGCTTGAGCAACAACAGCACTCGGGCCACGCCCTCGTACAACACAGACGGGCTGATACGGGGCTGTAGCGACTGGGCCGATTGGTAGCTGACCCAGAAGGACACCACCAGTTTCAGGGTTTGTGCCAGCGGCTCGATTTCCTCATCGGGAATGGCCAGCACCTGCTGGCCATTCAGTTCCCTGAGCAGTCCCTGCAGGTTCACCGCCAATTCCCGCTGTACCGCCAGGTACTTTTTGTGCAGCTCAGGATCCCGGTGCAGGATGTCGTTGAGATTGGCGTAGAAGAAACGAAACTCCCACATCACATAGAAGATGGCGTCCAGATAGTGGAACCACACCGCCGGGCTGGCACTGGCCGGGCCGGTGACCGGCGTAAAGCTTTTGCGCAAATGTTCGGCATATTGCAGGAAAATGCAGTGAATAATATCGTTTTTGTTGCGAAAGTGATAATACAAGTTGCCCGGACTGATCCCCAGGTGAGCCGAGATATGGTTGGTGGTCACATTCGTCTCTCCCTGTTCGTTAAACAGCTGCAGAGCCGCGGCGACGATTTTATCCTTGGTTTTCATCCTGCTGACCAAAACGCGCTGACATAACCGAATAGTAACACAGCCCCCGCAGGTTAGTTTTCTCCCGCCGAACCGTGATAAACTTTTGCCCCAATTCACTTCGTTTTGCCGGACAGGTTCCGGCCAGCAAGAGGCAGACAGCGATGATCATTGTGACTGGCGGCGCCGGCTTTATCGGCAGCAATCTGGTAAAAACCCTGAACGACCAGGGCCGTACCGACGTGGTGGTGATCGACGATCTGACCGACGGCACCAAGTTCGTCAACCTGGTCGACCTGACCATCGCCGACTACCTGGACAAGGACGAGTTCCTGCACCGTATCGTGTCCGGCGACGAGTTCGAGGAATGGGGCGGCATAGAGGTGATCTTCCATGAAGGCGCCTGCTCCGCCACCACCGAGTGGGACGGCAAGTTCATGATGGAGAACAACTACGAGTACTCCAAGGATCTGCTGCACTACTGCCTGGAACGGGACATCCCCTTTATCTACGCTTCCTCCGCCGCCACCTATGGCGGGCGCAACGACAACTTTATCGAAGAGCCGCAATACGAGCAGCCGCTCAACGTCTACGGCTACTCCAAGCAGCTGTTCGACCAATATGTGCGCCGCCTGATGCCGGATATCCGCTCCCAGGTGGTGGGCCTCAAGTACTTCAACGTGTATGGCCCGCGCGAACAGCACAAGGGCAGCATGTCGAGCGTGGCCTTCCACCTCAACACCCAGCTGCACAAGGGCGAAAACCCCAAGCTGTTTGAAGGCTGCGACGGCTTTGGCAACGGCGGCCAGATGCGCGACTTCATCTACGTGGGCGACGTGTGCAGGGTCAACCTCTGGTTTTGGCAGAACCCCGAGGTATCCGGCATTTTCAACTGCGGCACCGGCCGCGCCGAACCCTTCCAGCACGTAGCCGAGGCGGTGATCAACTACCACGGCAAGGGCCAGATTGAATATATTCCCTTCCCGGATCACCTCAAGGGCCGCTACCAGAGCTTTACCCAGGCCGACCTCACCAAACTGCGCACCGCCGGCTACCCCCACGAGTTCAAAACCGTGGCGGAAGGCGTGGCGGAATACATGAGCTGGCTGAACCGGTAAGACTCCTCATGAATATACTGATGGCGTTGTCCCAGCTGGAAGTGACCGGGGCAGAAGTCTATGCCACTACCCTGGGCGACGAGCTGAGCCGGCGCGGGCACAGGGTGTTTTATGTTTCCGACACCCTGACCAAGCCGCACCAGGGCAGGTTCTTCCGGTTGCGCTTCAACAAGCGCAGCATTCCCCGCCGCTTCTGGCATGTGGGCTATCTGGTTTACCTGATTAAAAAGCACCGTATTCAGTTGGTGCACGCCCATAGCCGCGCCTCCAGCTGGAGCTGTTATGTGGCCTGCAAACTGACCGGCACGCCCATGATCACCTCGGTGCACGGCCGCCAGCCGGTGCACACCTCGCGCAAGAAGTTCCATGCCCTGGGCGACCGCGCCCTGGCGGTATGCGAGGCGGTGCGGGATCAACTGGTTACCGGGTTGGGAGTCAAGCCTGAGTTGATCGCCATCGGCCGAAACGGCATCGACACCCGTCATTACCAGCCCG
This sequence comes from Zobellella taiwanensis, assembly GCF_003012795.1. Classification (GTDB taxonomy): domain Bacteria; phylum Pseudomonadota; class Gammaproteobacteria; order Enterobacterales; family Aeromonadaceae; genus Oceanimonas; species Oceanimonas taiwanensis. Next base: position 93,219 of record NZ_PXYH01000010.1, on the reverse strand, counting down.
TGCAGGCACCGGTGAATGAACGGCCGGTTGTCAGCATCGTCGGCCGGCTCACCGGCCCCAAGGGCGAGCTCTGTTACCGGTTGCTGGATCAGTGCCTGGATACCGACAGGTACCGGGTGCAGGTGGCCTCCGGCTCCGAGCTTCCCGAGCGCTTCCAGCGCTTCAAGGACAAGGTGGCGTTTCTCGGCTATGTACAGGACGTGCCTGGACTGATGGCCACTTCCAATCTGGTGATCGGCGCCGGCCGGGTGGCCATGGAGTCCATCCTGATGGGCAGGCCTACCTTCGCCATTGGCGAGGCCAGCGCCCCGGGGCTGGTGACACCCGACAATATCGATACCGCCATGGCAGGCAACTTCGGCGATATCGGGCCCAAGGACCTGGATATTAACTTTGCCGCCCTGCCCGAGCAAATAGCAGCGGCGCTGGCCTGCCAGGGCACGGCGCCCGAGGTGATGGCAAAGGTCAGGCACAACTATGATCTCGTCGCCGTGGCCGACCAACTGGAGCAGCACTACCAGAGTGTTTATGTGCACCAGCTGCGGCGGGAAGTGCCCATCATCATGTACCACCGCTTTATCCGCGACGACAGCGAAAAAGGGGTACATGGCACCTATCTGCATGTGAACATGCTGGAAAAGCACTTCAAGCTGCTTAAGCGCCTCGGCTACCGGACCCTCACCTTTGCCGATCTTGCCGAAAAAGGGTTGGCCAGCCGGCTAGAAACGGGCAAAAAATACATCATCATCACGGTGGACGACGGCTATAAGGACAACTTTGAGCTGCTGTTTCCACTGCTGAAAAAGTACGGCTTCAAGGCGGTGATCTACGCGGTGACCGGCGAAACCTTTAACCGCTGGGATGTGGAGCAGCCCGGCAACCCGGAAAAACGGGTAGAGCTGATGACACCGGAACAGATCAAGGAAATGGCCGACTCCGGGCTGGTGGAATTTGGCGGACATACCCTGACCCACCCCAAGCTGGACCGGCTGGACCGCGAACAACAACGCACCGAAATTGCCGACAACAAGGCCCAGCTGGAGCAGTTACTGGGACACAGACTCTGCTCATTCGCCTATCCCTTTGGCATTCACAATAACGACAGCAAACAACTGGCCGAAGAGCTGGGTTACCCCTTCGCCGTGGCCACCAACAGCGGCCCCCTGGCCATGCACGAAGATCTTTACCAGATCCGCCGCATCGCCATCTTTCCCCGCACCGACGTATTCGGCTTGTGGCGGAAGATTAAGGGGGATTATGTGTTCAGAAAAAATTGAGAAAAAGCATGCCTAACCACAATAATTTGCCTCATGTATACGTAATCAGTCTTCCTCGTCATCATGAAAGAAGGTCATTAATTTCCAAGCAACTTAACAGGCTTGGGTTTAATTTTGAGTTTATTGAAGGGATTGATGGTAGCAAGCTTGATAGCGAAACATTAGACAAGGTTGACCTTGAATTTTGCAAAAAAAAATTTGGGCACAGTATGAACAATTCAGAAATTGGCTGCGCATTAAGTCACATTAAAGTTTATGAAAAAATAATTGAAGAAAGATTAGAAAGTGCAATAGTCCTTGAAGATGATGCATTTTTACTATCTGTTCTTCCCGCCGTGCTAAAGTCTGCATTAAAAAAACAACCCAACTTTGAATTGCTTTATCTTTTCCACGGGAAAGCAAAAAGTTGGCCCATTAAAAACAGACTACCAGATGGCTATAGGCTGGCAAAATATAGGTACCCCAGCAACAAATCCAAGCGTTGTATTATTGGTGCTGTTGGTTATGTATTATCCCAAAGCGGCGCTAAACGTTTATTAGAGCTTGCACACCCGGTTAGAATGCCTGCCGACTATCTAACTGGTTACCTACAGTGGCATAGGTTAAATACTTATGGTATCGAGCCAAATTGTATAGATACAGGACATTTAGATACCACAATACCTGGTAGAGATTATGGTGTCCATATTGAAAATAATAAATAGATAGGAGCTATCATGAATGTACAGAAATATAATGCCAATTATTTTTCTAGAAAAGCAAAAAGGCTTGTTGGTTCGCTCATTGATTATTACGCATATAAAAGTGAAAACCACATATCACTTTACTATTTCGATAAAGAAAAAAATGTAGGCGATATTCTAAATCCATACTTGATCGAAAAGTTATTTGAAGTAAAGTGTGTTCAAAGACAAAAAGGTAAATCGTCCAACCTTCTTGCTATTGGCAGTGTAATGCACGAAGCAAAAATAACGAGCTATATTTGGGGTTCAGGATTCATAAGTACAACTGATCTCCCCAAGAGATTGGACTCTAAGAAAATTAGAGCACTCAGAGGAAAAGAATCTGTAAGAATACTAGGTGAAAAATACAACATTAACCTAGGAGACATTCCACTTGGTGATCCTGGCATCCTTATGCCTTTAGTTTACCAAACTCACAAAGAAAAAAAATACAAGATTGGCATAGTTCCACATTATGTAGACAAAGACAAAATACCTGAAAGCGTATCTCTAGATGAAAACATAAGGATCATTGATGTACAACAAGATCCTGAGGGATTTGTAAATGATCTTATGGAGTGCTCTAATATACTTTCCTCTTCACTGCATGGATTAATTCTTTCTGACGCATATGATATACCAAATAAATGGATTGTTTTATCAGATCGTCTGGTTGGTGGTGAGTTTAAATTTCATGATTATTATTCAACTACAGAGAAACCTGATGAAAAAAGCTTTACAATAACGACAGATGATGAACTAGTTAGATTAATAGAGGACATTGACAGTTATGCTAATGTAAAGAGATTCAATTTTTCAAAAGAAGACTTATTAAATGCATTCCCAAAGGGAGAGTTATAAAAGTTAGAGAAAACAATCAAAAACAGAAATAGTATTCGATATATAAAAAATAAAATATAATTAATTAATTAAAAACGACTTATTAAAATGATTATTATAGATGAAAGTTTGTTAATTGGCGAGGGTGCTGAAAGGCATTGTTATGTTCATCCTAAAGACTCGGGGTTATGTATAAAGATAACTAAAAAAGATATAAAAGGAAGGTTGGAACAAAGCATAGTGGAACATGACTATTTTTATAAATTAAAAAAGAGAAATATAAAATTATCACACCTACCAAAATGTTATGGTTGGATAGATACAAATATGGGTGATGGACTCGTTTATGAGAGGGTTTTTAGTTATAAAAATAAAAATGTGAGCTTAACTTTAAAGGAAGCATTTAGAAGGAAATTGGTAGATATAAATGAGACCAACCATTTATTAAATGAGCTTTATGACTTTATATCTAAAAACAATATTACCATCTCAGATTTAAGCATGAGTAATTTAGTAATAAAACTTGATGGGAAAAGAAAATTATACTTAGTTGATGGTGTTGGGGGTAGGAATTTTGATTACAAATATAAAATAAGGAATATATTGCCAATACCTTTCTATTCGAAAGTAAAACTAAAGCAGCAACAACGAGAAATAAATAAATGGCTTAATATCGAAGCTAGAAATCTGTAAAATGCTAAATTATAAAATAAAGATCAACCTAGATGTTGATCTTTATTTAAAACGAAAATTAAAAATCATGATTTAAAAATATCATCAAACACTTCAGACGCGCTATAGAAATCAATATTGTTTATATTTGCAAGCTTATTTTCATATTTTGAAGAAAAAAGGACGAATGCTTTATCAGAATTAGGATGCCATTCTGAAAAATTTTCTTTATCAGGGTTATAAATCCCCAACAATGGTTTATTAAGCCCACTTGCAATATGTACAATAGCAGTATCAACAGAAATTACCAAAGCAGACAAACGAACAATTTCTATAGCATCCTGAATGGTTTCACTGACTTGTACAGTGAATACTCTATCTGCTCCCAGCTCATAACACCATTTCTCAACCTCTACCTTGGTATCAGGCGTCGACATCAAACAAACTTTCCATGCCGGTTTATATTTAACTATCAGTTCAACCAACCTAGAAACACTCTCGAAATTCAGACGCCGACTGCTACCACTGCCGTATGGATTAAATGCAACAACCGATTCTTCAGGCCATACCTTCTGTATAAGCTGATGACGTCCACTATCTTCCGGGATAATATACTGACAGTTCAGAGCATTAACTCCCAGCAGATTCAATGCATAAGCAAATTTATAGGAAAAATGCCTGCCTGCTGTGGCCTTGCCGAGTTTATGGTTAATCAGCGTAAGCTCGTCATCCAGCCCCATGACATTATCGGCATCAAGGCAACGCAGAAAATAGATATCCTTCATCTTAAGTTGTTTGCCAAGATGAATAACCAGATCCACCGAACCTGTTTCGAGTGCCAGTGTTTTCAGCTCACCATAGCTCGGTCGCTTCTTGCAGCAGATAACATGATCAACACCAAAATGCTCCCGGTACAGCGATGCCATGTGAGGAGCTGTGATCACATCGATACGGATATCCGGCCGGGCACGGCGCAACTCCCGAAAGAAAAACGAGGAGACGATGGAATCGCCGATCTTGGCATCCCAGCGCACCAGCAGCAGGCGTTTCACTTGGCCGAGATCGCCTCCCCGACTGGCGCGATCAAACAGTAATTTGCCAAATTTACGCCGCAACTGATCCCTGAATAGCTGTGCACGGGAGATGAATCGTCTAAACACTACGCGTTACCATGGAGTGGGCTGGATGCAGATTGTATAATCTCGGGTCATCAAATACAAAATACTGACATCATGAAAATTCTGGTTATTGGCCCATCTTGGGTCGGAGACATGGTGATGTCCCAAAGTCTTTACATCACCCTGAAAAAGCAGCATCCCGAAGCCGAGCTGCATGTGATGGCACCGGCCTGGTGCTGCGCCCTGCTGGAGCGGATGCCCGAGGTGGACAGAGCCATAGTGATGCCCCTGGGCCACGGCGAATTCCGGCTGGCCGAGCGCTATCGCCTCGGCCGGGAGCTGGCAAAAGAAGGGTATGACTGGGCCATCGTCCAGCCCAACTCGCTCAAATCGGCGCTGATCCCGCTGTTTGCCGGCATCAAAAAGCGCACCGGCTGGAAAGGCGAATCCCGCTACGGCCTGCTGAACGATCTGCGTAGCAACAAAAGCGATTTCCCGCTGATGGTGGAGCGCTATGTTTCGCTGGCCTATCCCAGGGCACAGATGAAGGATAACCACTGCCTTCCCGAGCTGCCCTGGCCGGCGCTGCGGGTCGACCTGCGTAACCAGCGGCAGGCCCTGACCGAACTGGGGCTCACCACCGACAGGCCCATCCTAAGCCTGTGCCCGGGCGCCGAGTTTGGCCCGGCCAAGCGCTGGCCGGAGCAGCACTACGCCGAGGTTGCCCAACAGCAGATCAAGCAGGGTCAACAGGTGTGGATCTTCGGCTCGGCCAAGGATATTCCGGTGGCGGAGGCGATAAGGCATTATCTGCCGGCCAGCGAGCAGAAACATTGCCATATCCTGGCGGGAAAAACCTCGTTGCACCAGGCCATTGATCTGATGGCGCTCAGCGCCGCCGTGGTGTCCAACGACTCGGGGCTGATGCATATCGCCGCCGCCCTGCAACGCCCACTGGTCGGGATTTACGGCTCCACCTCGCCCCAATACACACCGCCCCTGGCCGAGCGGGTTGCCGTGGTCCATACCGACATTGAGTGCCGCCCCTGCTTCAAGCGGGAATGCCCGCTTGGACACCTCAAATGCCTGAAAGAACTGGCGCCGCAACGGGTGCTGCAGGCCATTTCATCTCTGCAGGGCTAGCCTTATGTTCTATCTCCTGCTCTACAACCTGCTGATCCACCTGCTCAGCCCCGCTCTGCTGGCCCTTCTTTACTGGCCCAAACGGGGCAAGCCGGGGTTTGGCCGGCGCTGGCCGGAGCACCTGGGGTTTGTGTCCCCCACCCGCGGCGAGCGGCCGGTGTGGCTGCATGCGGTCAGTGTGGGGGAAATAGTGGCGGCAACGCCGCTAATCAGAAAGCTCAAGGCCGAACATCCGGAGCTGCCGGTGCTGGTAACCACGACCACGCGCACCGGCGCCGATCAGGCGGCAAAACTGGGCGATCTGGTTGAACACCGCTATGCGCCTCTGGATTTTCCCTGGGCGGTAACCCTGTTCCTGCGCCGTATTCAGCCCAGGGCGCTGCTGATTATGGAAACCGAACTCTGGCCCAATCTGCTGCATGCCTGTGGCCGGCGCCGGTTGCCGGTGCTGCTGCTTAACGCAAGGTTGTCGGCCCGATCCGCCGCCAGATACCGCCGCTTTCACGGCATATTCCGCTTGCTTGCCGCCAATATCACTCATATTTCCTGCCAACACCGGGACGACGCCGAGCGCTTCGCCGGCCTGGGGCTGGCCCGTGAACAACTCAGTATCAGCGGCTCGGTGAAGTTTGATATCGAGTACGGCCCGCATATCGTCGAGCAGGGTCGGCAGTTAAGGGAGCAACTGGGCACACAACGGCCCGTATGGATAGCCGCCTCCACCCACGAAGGCGAAGACGAACAACTGCTGGATGCCCATCGCAGGTTGCTGGCTACCCTGCCGGAGGCGCTCTTGATACTGGTTCCACGCCACCCCCAACGTTTCGAGCAGGTCGCCAGCCTGGTACAAAAACAGGGCCTTACCCTACATCGTCGCACTCTGGGCAAGCCCGCAGGCAACCCCCAGGTCTATCTGGGCGATACCATGGGCGAACTGCCGCTGATGCTGGCGGCGGCCGATATCGCCTTTGTGGGCGGCAGCCTGATCGAGCGGGGCGGCCACAACCTGCTGGAGCCCGCCGCCCTGGCAAAGCCGGTGCTGAGCGGCCCTTCCACCTTTAATTTCAGCGATATTAGCCACCAGTTGATCGATGCCGGTGGTGCAGCCGTTGTTACCCATGCCGGCGAACTGAGCGACACACTAAAGCAATTGTTCGGCAATGAGAGCATCACCGCCCACATGGGTGAACGCGCGCTGGCGGTGGTCAGCGCCAATCGAGGCGCACTGGCCAAAACCCTGGCGCGGATCGAGGATCAGCTCGCTTTATAACCGCTCAGCAGCGCCTGCCAGTCCTGTTCGTCCCAATTGAAATCCGGATGCAGGCCCTGCTCCTTGCGGAAGGAACGCAGCAGCCGATCCATGTTTTCCCTGGCCCAGCTGCCGGGCTGGCGGAAATGGCATTTATCGAAGTCGATCAGCCAGCTTTTGCCGTTGTCATCCAGCAGCAGGTTATGGCTGTTAAGATCCGCGTGGTAAAGGCCGGCGGCGTGGAACTGGCGGATGGTTTTGCCGATCCCCTGCCATTCCTGCTTGCTCAGTGCCTTTTCCTTGAGGATGGCCACCAGATCGCGGGCATGTTCGATGCGGGTCAGGATAATGTCGGCCCGGTAGACCAGGTTGGAGCGCACCATACGGGCGGCACAGGGGCGCGGCACCGGCAGGCCCTTGCGGTACAGCTTGGCCAGCACGGTAAACTCCGCCATGGCCCGGCTTTTGGACTCGGCCACGTGCAAAAAGGTATCCTCCATCACCCGGCCTATCATGCCGCCCCGGTAATAGTGGCGCAGTACCTTGTGGCCCACCTCATCCTGCACAAACCAGGTGGTGTTGCGCCCCACCGCCTTGCCGCGGATGGCGTTGTGCTCGCGCCAGTAATCGATTTCAAAATAATCGCGATGAAAGTCCCCGAAACATTCGGGGTCGTACCAGATAATTTCGGAGCCGTGCTCTATTCGTTCCATTGCCATCCCCCCAGCGAAAACCCGGATTTTACATGGCCTGAAAGGCTTTGCATAATGCCGGACTCAGTATCGCGAGAGTTCACTTATGTTACCCTTCAGCTCGGCTCCTCAGTCCCTGTGCCTGCTACGGCTTTCCGCCATTGGCGACTGTTGCCACGCAGTGGCCCTGGTGCAGGCCATCCAGCGCCAGTGGCCGCAAACCCGCATTACCTGGATTACCGGCAAGGCAGAAGCCGGCCTGCTGCAGTACCTGCCCGGAGTGGAGGTTATACCTTTCGACAAGAACAGCGGCTGGCGAGGTTATGTTGCCCTGTGGCGGCAGTTGCGCGGGCGCCGCTTCGATGCCCTGCTGCACATGCAGGCCGCGCTGCGCGCCAGCATCGCCAGCCTGGGCATCCGGGCCAGATACCGGCTGGGGTTTGAGCGGGAGCGTGCCAAGGACGGTCAGTGGCTGTTCACCGGGGTCAAGGTGCCTGCCCTCGGCGAGCATGTGGCCGATGGTTTTATGGGGTTTGCCCGCGCGCTCGGGATCGCCGACGGCACACCCCGCTGGCAGTTTCCCCTGGATCGGGTGCACCAGGCCTGGGCCCGGGCCCACCGGGATCAGCGGCCGTTGCTGCTGCTTTGCCCCGCCTCCAGCAAGGCATACAAAAACTGGCACGCCGAAGGCTATGCCGCCCTGGTGGAGCACGCCAGAAGCAAGGGCATGAAGGTGATCCTCATCGGCAGCCCCGCCACCCAGGAGCGGGCCCTGGCGGAGCACATTTGCCGGCTCACCGGCGGTGTGGACGACAATCTGGTGGGCACCACCAGCCTGCCGCAGCTGCTGGCCCTGATCAGCGTCGCCAGCCTGGTAGTGGCGCCGGACACCGGCCCGGCCCATATGGCGACCCTGGTGGGCACCCCGGTACTCGGCCTTTATGCCCACCACAATCCGGTCCGGACCGGCCCCTACCTGTGCCGGGACTATGTGGTGAGCGCCTATTCCGAAGCCCTGCTGGCCGAAACCGGCAAAACGCCCGACCAGTTGCCCTGGCGCACCCGGGTCCGGGATCCTCACGCCATGGCGCGCATCACCATTGAGCAGGTCACCGCACAGTTCGACCGCATCTGCCGCGATTTCAATCTGTTACAGGAGTTATCATGAGCCAGCACCCTACCCTAGCCGCGGTTCTGATCGTCAAAAACGAAGCGGACAACCTGGCCGAGTGCCTGGCTACTTTGGACTGGGTAGACGAAATTGTCATCATGGACTCAGGCAGCACGGACCAAACCCGCGCCATAGCGGAAGCCGCAGGCGCACGTTTTTTTGTGAACGCTTCGTGGCCGGGCTTTGGCCGTCAGCGACAGTTGGCCCAGGAAAAGGTGCAGTCCGACTGGATTCTGTGGGTGGATGCGGACGAGCGTGTCACCCCCGAGCTCAGGGCCAGCATAGAGGCCGTAATAACCAAGCCCGCAGAAAATACCGTCTACGCTATCACCCGCCTTTCATGGGTATTTGGCCGATTTATCCGCCATTGCGGCTGGTATCCCGATCGGGTACTGCGGCTTTATCCAAGGCGGCTGACCGGTTATAACGACGCCCTCGTGCACGAAAAAGTCGAGCTACCCACTGGCAGCCGCATTGCCCGGCTGGATGGTGACTTATTGCATTACACCTATCGGGATCTGCAACACTACCTGGTGAAGTCGGCGGGCTACGCCGCCGCCTGGGCCGAGCAGCGGCAGCAAAAGGGCAAAAAAGGTTCGCTGCTCCAGGGCCTGCTGCACGGAGCGGGATGTTTTCTCAAAATGTATCTGCTCAAAGCCGGTTTTCTGGATGGACGACAGGGTCTGCTGCTCTGCCTGCTGTCGGCCCACTCCACTTTCGTGAAATATGCCGACCTCTGGATCAGGACAGAAACGTCCGGGCCCAGGGAGTAATCGCCGCCGCCGCCGCCGCCACATCTACCCGGCTCATGTCCTCCACCTGTTCTCCCGCCTCGCCGGGGGGATGCAGGGCCAGGTGCCGGCCTTCGCTGTTGAGCGGGCGCCAACGCAGCGGCGTGGCGGAACGGCGCAGGGGAAAGAAGCCCGCCGTGGGCACATCCAGGGCGGCGGCAATGTGCAGCGGCCCGGTGCTGCCGGCGATAAACAGGCTGGCGCAGGCCAGCAGCCGGCAAAAATCCGGCAGCGGCAGGCCTTCGGCCACCACGGCGCCGCATCCGGCCTCGACCGCCACGGTCCGGGCCAGTTCCTGTTCGCCCGGACCCGCGGTCAGCACCGCCCTGGCCTGCGGGAAATCGGCGCACAGACGACGCAGCAGTTCGGCATATTGCGCCGCCGACAGATTGTTGGCCGAGCCGCCACTGCCCGCGTGCACCATCAGCCAGGGCCGTCCGGCCTCGATGCCAAGGCTGTCCGCCAGGCGTTGGCGGGCTTCGGCCAGTTCGGCCGCGGGAAAAGCGAGGTAGGGGCCCTGGGGCTCGACAACAGGCACTCCTTGCCGGTGCAGCAGGGCACGCGCCAGATCCAGGTTGTATTGGTATTCCGGCTTGGCCGACTGGGAACGGCGCTGGGTTACCCTGTGGTTGTAGAAAATCTGCGCCAGCTTGGTGGCCGGTGCCCAGCGTTGGGGAATGCGGGCCCGCCACATCAGGCTGGCATTGCGAAAGTTGGAGAAAAAGCAGACAACCGCATCGAAATTCCCTTGCTTAAGGGCTTTCAGCAAGGCGTTCTGGGCAGCGGCATCGCCGCCCTGGCCCGGATCCAGGATAACCTCGTCGATAGCGGGGCAGAGGCGTGCCAGTTCGCGGGTATAGGCCGGCACCAGGGCGGTGACATGGCAGCCGAGCGAGGCCTTGAGCATGGCAAACGCCGGCCAGGCGAGCATAAAATCGCCGATTTTATCGTTTCTGACCACCAGTATCCGCTTCATCAACCCAGTCTCCCGCTTGCCGTCATGCTGCGTTATTCTACCCTAAAGTGTTCGCCTGTCTTTTGTTAATAAGGAAACCTCATGAGCATCAGGGTCATCTACCCCGGCACCTTCGATCCCATTACCAACGGCCACCTCGATCTGATCGAGCGGGCATCCCGCCTGTTCGGCGAGGTGATCGTCGGCGTCGCCTTCAGCCCCAGCAAGCGCCCCATGTTCGAGCTGGCGGAACGGGTCGAGCTGGTCAGCCAGGTGACCCGGGAGCTGGACAACGTGACGGTGGTGGGCTTTTCCGGCCTGCTGGTGGATTTTGCCCGGGAGCACGGGGCCTCGGTGCTGGTCCGTGGCCTGCGGGCGGTCTCCGACTTCGAATATGAGTTTCAGTTGGCCAACATGAACCGCCGGCTGATGCCGACGCTTGAAAGCGTCTTTCTCACCCCGGCGGAAGAAAACTCCTTCATCTCTTCCACCCTGGTAAAGGAAGTGGCCATTCACGGCGGCGACATCGGTCAGTTCGTGCCGGCCAGTGTGGCCGAGGCCATCGCCCGCAAGCTGGCCTGAGCCCCTAGCGCTGGCAGCGGGGGCAAAATACGGTGCTGCGGCCGTTCATGCGGATTTCCTTCAGCAGGCCGCCGCATTGCACGCAGGGCTGCTCGGCCCGGCCATAGACCTGCAGCTCCTGCACAAAGTAGCCGGGCTTGCCGTCGCTGCCGGTAAAATCCTTGAGCGTGGTGCCGCCCTGGCCGATGGCCTTTGCCAGCACCGCCTTGATCTCCCCGGCCAGTTTCAGGTAGCGCTCCCGGCCGATATTTCCCGCCTCCCGCTTGGGGCTGATGCCGGCCGCGAACAGCGATTCATTGGCGTAGATGTTGCCCACCCCTACCACGATATGGTTGTCCATGATGAACTGCTTGATGGCCGTCTTGCGGCCCCGGCTGCGCTGGTAAAGGTAGTCGCCGTCAAAGGCGTCGGTGAGCGGCTCGGGCCCCAGCCGGGCCAGCAGCGGGTGCTGCTCTACGGCTTCCCGGGTCCACAGCAGGCAGCCGAAGCGGCGCGGATCGTTGAGCCGCAGCAGCTTGCCGTTGGCGAACTCGATGTCTACATGATCGTGCTTGCCCGCCGGGGTGCCATGGGGCAGCACCTTGAGGTTGCCGGACATGCCCAGGTGCAGAATGGCAGTACCCCAGTCGGTTTCCAGCAGCAGGTACTTGGCCCGGCGACGGATGCCGGTGATGGTGAGCCCGGTCAGCTCCTGGATCTCCGTCGGTACCGGCCAGCGCAGGCTGGGGTTGCGCACCACCACCCGCATTACCGACTCCCCCAGCAGATGGGGGGTGATGCCCAAACGGCTGACTTCGACTTCTGGTAACTCCGGCATCTCGCCCTCCTGCAACTATGAGGCGGCAGTATAGCCAAGGTCGCGGCCATAAAAAAACCCGGCCGGAGCCGGGTTTTGGGGAAGGGGCGATCTTACTTGATCTTGCCTTCCTTGTAGATCACATGCTGACGAATAACGGGATCGAATTTTTTGATCTCCATTTTCTCGGGCATGTTGCGCTTGTTTTTGGTAGTGGTGTAGAAGTGACCAGTACCGGCGCTGGAGTTCAGGCGGATCTTCTCGCGAATACCTTTAGCAGCCATGAGTTATCTCCTTAAACCTTTTCGCCACGGGCACGCAGGTCAGCCAGGACGCTGTCGATGCCTTTCTTGTCGATGATACGCATACCCTTGGTGGTGATACGCAGTTTTACAAAACGCTTTTCGCTTTCAACCCAGAAACGGTGGGTTTGCAGGTTGGGCAGGAAGCGACGCTTGGTGGCGTTGTTCGCGTGAGAGCGGTTGTTACCAACAGCTGGCCGCTTACCAGTTACTTGGCATACTTTAGACATGTCAGTCTTCTCCAAAACTTACTTTTGCTCGAGCAATGATACCCCGTTGGCCGTCTGTCGGGGCAAAATAAGGCGGCAATTTATACAGCAAACCCCGCTCGAGATCAACAAAAAGCCAAGCGCCCGGCAGCTATAGCCAGCCACGCTCGGCAAAAGATACGGTTTCACCATCACCAACCACCAGGTGATCTAGCACCCGGATATCCAGCAGCCCCAGAGCGGCCTGAATGCGTTCGGTGATCATGCGATCCGCCCGGCTGGGCTCGGCCACTCCGGACGGGTGATTATGCACCAAAATGACCGCGGCGGCACCCAGTTTCAGCGCCAGTGCCACGATTTCGCGCGGGTATACGGCGGCCGCGTCCAGGGTGCCGAAAAACAGTTCATGAAACTTGATGACCCTGTGCTGGTTGTCGAGCAGCAGCAGGGCAAACACCTCGCGCGGGGCGTCCCTGAGCCGGGCCTGCAGGTACTGGCGGGTCAGTTCGGGGCTGGTCAGGGCATGCTCGCGCACCAGCTTTTCATCGAGAAACCGGCGCATCAGCTCCATGCTGGCCTGCAACTGCACATATTTGGCCAGGCCAAGCCCGGGACCTTCGCAAAACTGCCGGGGATCCGCCTGCAGCAGTTGGCGCAGGGAGCCGAACTGGCTCAGCAGGCGGCGCGCCAGGGTGACCGCGTCCATGCCCTTGGCCCCGGTGCGCAAAAAAATCGCCAGCAGTTCCGCATCCGACAGGCTGGCCGGCCCCCGGCTCAGCAGTTTTTCCCGCGGGCGCTCGCCCTGCGGCCAATCCTTGATACTCATCGGCGCCACCTCCTGCATACAGCCTAGTCCAGCCCGGCGCCGGACCGCACAATTTGACCGATTGTGGTAATCTTGCCGGCCCGCAACGAGGAGAAGCTGTCATGTCTGTAGCAGGAAAACGCATTGTGATCGGCATCACCGGCGGCATCGCGGCCTACAAGGCCGCCGAGCTGGTGCGCCGCCTCAAGGAAAGGGGCGCCGAGGTCAGGGTGGTGATGACCGAGTCCGCCCAGGCCTTCATCACCCCGCTCACCCTGCAGGCGGTGTCGGGCGAGCCGGTGTCCAACGCCCTGCTCGATCCGGCCGCCGAGGCCGGCATGGGCCATATCGAACTGGCCCGCTGGGCCGAACTGCTGCTGATCGCCCCGGCCAGCGCCAATACCCTGGCCCGGCTGGCCCATGGCCTGGCCGACGACCTGCTCACCACCCTGGCCTTGGCAACCCCGGCCCCCCTGGCGGTGGCCCCGGCCATGAACCAGCAGATGTACCGCCACTTGGCCACGCAAGCCAACCTGGCCATCCTGAAGGACCGTGGCGTTCATCTCTGGGGGCCGGCCCGGGGCGAACAGGCCTGTGGCGATGTGGGCCCCGGCCGCATGCTGGAGCCGATGGAGCTGGTCGCGCTGGCCGAAGCGCACTTCGCCCCCCCAACCCGGCCACTGGCCGGCCTGCGGCTGCTGCTGACCGCCGGCCCCACCCGGGAAGCACTCGACCCGGTGCGGTTTCTCTCCAACCACAGTTCGGGCAAGATGGGCTTTGCCCTGGCTGCCGCCGCCGCCCGGATGGGGGCCGAGGTCACCCTGGTGAGCGGCCCCGTCGGCCTGGCCACCCCGCCGGGTGTCACCCGGATCGAGGTGGAAAGCGCCAGGCAGATGCACGAGGCGGTAATGACGCACCTCGCCGACCAGCAGATTTTCATCGCCTGCGCCGCCGTCGCCGACTACGCGCCCCGGGAGGTGGCCGGCCATAAAATCAAGAAAACCGCCAGCGACACCCTGGTCATAGAACTGACCAAAAATCCCGATATCGTGGCCGACGTCGCCGCTTTGCCCGAGGGGCCCTTCACTGTCGGGTTTGCCGCCGAAACCCGGGATGTGGAAAAATACGCCCTCGACAAGCTCGCCCGCAAGGGACTGGACATGATCGCCGCCAACGACGTGGCCAAAAACGGCCAGGGCTTTAACAGCGACGACAACGCCCTGAGCGTGTTCTGGCCCGGTGGCCGGGCCGATTTACCCCTGTCCGCCAAGTCCGAACTGGCCGGGCACCTGATGACACTGATTGCAGACCGATACCATGACACCCATTGAACTGAAGATCCTCGACCCCCGCGTGGGCACCGAATTTCCGCTGCCGGCCTATGCCACTCCCGGCTCTGCCGGTCTCGACCTGCGCGCCTGCCTCGACCAGCCCCTGGAGCTGGCCCCGGGCGACACCACTCTGGTACCCACCGGCATCGCCATCCATATCAAGGATCCGGGCCTGTGCGCCACCATACTGCCGCGCTCCGGCCTGGGCCATAAGCACGGCATCGTGCTGGGCAATCTGGTCGGCCTGATTGACTCTGACTACCAGGGTCAGTTAATGGTATCCTGCTGGAACCGGGGGCAGCAGTCCTTCACCCTGCAGCCAGGAGAGCGCCTGGCCCAATTGGTGATTTTGCCGGTGGTTCAGGCCCAATTTACGCTAGTTGACGAATTTGACCAAAGCGAGCGGGGAGAAGGCGGTTTCGGCTCTTCCGGTCGCCATTAACCAGATCGAGAGCGCCCATGGCCAATACCCAAAACAAGAAAAACCGTCGTGAGCAGATCCTGCAGGCCCTGGCCCATATGCTGGAAACCAGCCCGGGGCAGCGGATCACCACCGCCAAGCTGGCGGCGGCGGTGGGCGTATCGGAAGCGGCGCTTTACCGCCATTTTCCGAGCAAGGCCCGGATGTTTGAGGGATTGATCGACTTTATCGAGGAAACCCTGTTTTCCCGCATCAATCTCATTCTTCAGGACGAAAAGGACAGCGCCCTGCGCCTGCGCTACATACTGCACCTGCTGCTGGGGTTTTGCGAACGCAACCCCGGCATCACCCGGCTGCTCAACGGCGACGCTCTGCAGGGCGAACACGAGCGGCTGCTGGTGCGCATCAACCAGCTGTTCGACCGGCTGGAAACCCAGCTCAAGCAGGTGATGCGCGAACGCCGCCTGTACGAAGGCGACACCTTCGCCGAAAGCGAAACCGTACTGGCCAACCTGCTGCTGGCCTATGCCGAAGGCCGCATCAACCAGTATGTTCGCAGCCAGTTCCGGCTCAAACCCACTCACAACTTCGACAGTCACTGGCAATTGCTGCACCAGCAACTGGTTGCGGCCTGACACCGGAGTTTGATACCCATCCATAACAACAGAGGCACGAGTGCATGGAAACCGAACTTATCAATACCGATTTCATTGAGGAAGCCCAAAGCTGGGTGATCAACAACCAG
The DNA here is from genome assembly GCF_003012795.1 of Zobellella taiwanensis. Classification (GTDB taxonomy): domain Bacteria; phylum Pseudomonadota; class Gammaproteobacteria; order Enterobacterales; family Aeromonadaceae; genus Oceanimonas; species Oceanimonas taiwanensis. The sequence continues at coordinate 77,398 of NZ_PXYH01000010.1, read as the reverse complement.
GGGCTGCTCATCGAGTATGCGGTCAATATCGCCGCCGCCCTGCTGACCCTGATCATCGGCTTTATTGCCGTCGGCATGCTGACCGGCGGGATGAACAAGGTGCTCAAGGCACGCAAGATAGACAGCACCATCTCCGACTTTATCACCAGCCTGCTCAAATACGGCCTGCTGGCCTTTGTGATCATCGCCGCCCTCAGCCGGGTCGGCGTGCAAACCGCCTCCTTCGTGGCCATCGTCGGTGCCGCCGGCTTGGCCGTGGGCCTGGCGCTGCAGGGGTCGCTGTCCAATTTCGCCGCCGGCGTACTGCTGATTGGCTTTCGCTTTTTCAAGGCCGGCGACTACGTGGAGGCGGGCGGCACCGCCGGCACTGTGCACTCGGTGCAAATCTTCACCACCATACTGATGACCCCGGACAACCGCATGATAGTGGTACCCAACTCCAAAATCCTGAGTGATAACATCGTCAACTACTCCAAGGAAAAAACCCGCCGCCTGGACCTGGTGATTGGTGTTTCCTACACGGCCGACCTGCAGAAAACCAAGGAAGTGCTGACCCGCATTCTCGACGAGGAGCCCAGGGTACTGAAAGAGCCCGCCTACCGCGTTGCGGTCAACGAGCTGGGCGCTTCTTCCGTCGACTTTATCGTGCGCCCCTGGGTGCTGGCCGAAGACTACTGGAGCCTGAAGTTCGATCTGCTGGAAAAGATCAAAAACGAGCTGGACGCCAACGGTATCGGCATCCCCTTCCCTCAGATGGACGTGCACCTGTTCCGGGAAGAAAAAGCCTGATCGCCGCATTTGCCCACAAAAAAGCCGCTTTTCAGCGGCTTTTTTATTAGATACCGTACTGCTTTATTAGATACCGTACTGCTCCCGGTAGGCCCGCACCCGCGCCAGGTGCTCCGCCATCTCCGGCTTTTCGCCCAGGTAGTCGATCAGATCCGCCAGGGTAATGATGGCGGTGACCTGAGCCTGATAGTCCCGCTCCACTTCCTGGATGGCGGACAGCTCGCCCTTGCCCTTCTCCTGGCGGTCCAGGGCGATCAGCACTCCGGCCAGGGTGGCCCCGTTGGCCTGGATAATATCCATGGATTCACGGATGGCGGTACCGGCGGTAATCACGTCATCCACCAGCATGATGCGCCCGGCCAATGGGCTGCCCACCAGGTTGCCGCCCTCGCCGTGATCCTTGGCTTCCTTGCGGTTAAAGCAGTAGGGCACGTCCAGATCGTGCACTTCCGCCAGCTGCACCGCGGTGGCGCTGGCAATGGGAATGCCCTTGTAGGCCGGGCCGAACAGCACGTCGAACTGCACGCCCGCATCCACCAGGGCGGCGGCGTAGAACCGGCCCAGGCGAGCCAGATCCCGGCCGCTGTTGAACAGGCCGGCGTTAAAGAAATAGGGACTTTTACGCCCGGACTTCAGGGTAAATTCGCCAAATTTGAGCACCTGCTTGCTCATGGCAAACTCGATAAACTCACGCTGGTAGGCTTTCATGCTGCTCTCCGCAATATCATCTATTCAGTAACTTGAAGCGAACTGCCGCGATCAGCCGGCAATTACCCGGCGCTGGTACTCCACCAGCTCATTCACCGCCTTGCGGGCCAGCGCCAGCATGGCCAGCAGCTCATCGTGGCTGAAAGGAGCGGCTTCGGCGGTGCCCTGCACCTCAATCATGTTGCCTTCGGCCGTCATCACCACGTTCATGTCGGTTTGGGCCGCCGAGTCCTCGGTGTACTCCAGATCCGCCACGGCCTGACCGTCGACAATCCCTACGGAAATGGCCGCCACCAGGGTTTTGAGCGGGTTATGAATGATCATGCCCTCGGCCTTCATCCAGTTCAGGGCATGGGCCAGGGCCACACAGGCGCCGGTAATGGCGGCGGTGCGGGTGCCGCCGTCGGCCTGGATCACATCGCAGTCCACGGTAATGGTGTATTCACCCAGCTTGTCCAGATCCATGGCGGCGCGCAGCGAGCGGCCAATAAGCCGCTGAATTTCCATGGTGCGACCGCCCTGCTTGCCCCGGGCGGCTTCCCGGTCCATGCGGCTGTGGGTGGAGCGCGGCAGCATGCCGTATTCCGCCGTTACCCAGCCCTGGCCCTTGCCGCGCAAAAAACGCGGCACGCCCTTTTCCACCGAGGCGGTGCACAACACCTTGGTATGGCCGAATTCCACCAGTACAGAGCCTTCCGCGTGACGGGTGTAGTTGGGGGTGATGGTGACCGGCCGGATTTGATCGGGCGCGCGTCCGCTGGCTCGTGTTGACATGGGATCCTCCAAGTGGGCTAAAAAGCGGGTCTCGCCGGGGCGAGGAGGCGCCATTATAGAGAAAGCGCGCGGCCATTGCATGCCGGCCGCCATTGGCGGCGGGGCCGGCCTGTGTCACACTGCCGCCATAGTTCGTCAACCCTTACGAGACTCGCATGATCCACAGCATGACCGCCTACGCCCGCCAGGAATTCAAACAGGACTGGGGCACCGCCGTGTGGGAAATCCGCTCGGTCAACCAACGCTACCTGGAAACCTATACCCGCCTGCCCGAGCAGTTCCGCGGCCTGGAGCCCCTGGTACGGGAAAAGCTGCGCGCCCGGCTGCAACGGGGCAAGGTAGAATGCGGCCTGCGTTTCGAGTCCAGCCTGGCCAGCCAGGGACAGTTGCAGATGAACAAGGCGCTGGCCGAACAACTGATCGAAGGCGCCACCTGGGTGATGGAAAAGGCCGGCCACGGCAGCCTCAACCCGGTGGATATTCTGCGCTGGCCCGGGGTCATGGAAACCCAGGCCCAGGACATGGACGCCCTCAGCAACGCCCTGATCGCCTGCCTTGACCTGGTCATCGACGATTTCCTCGCCGCCCGGGCCAGCGAAGGCGAAAAACTGAAGGTACTGATAGAACAGCGGCTGGACGGCATCGAGCAGGAAGTGGCCAAGGTGAAAACCCATATGCCCGACGTCCTGGCCTGGCAACGCCAGCGCCTGCTGGACCGCTTCGAGGAAGCGCGGCTGGAACTGGAACCCCAGCGGCTGGAGCAGGAAATGGTGCTGCTGGCCCAGAAGGTGGACGTGGCCGAAGAGCTGGACCGGCTCGGCGCCCATATCGCCGAAACCCGCAAGATCCTCAAAAAGGGCGGCGCCTGCGGCCGGCGGCTGGACTTTATGATGCAGGAGTTCAACCGGGAGTCGAACACACTGGGCTCAAAGTCCATCAACGCCGACATCACCGCCAGCGCAGTGGAGCTGAAGGTGCTGATAGAGCAGATGCGCGAGCAGATCCAGAATATTGAATAACACCGATTAAAAGCAATCATGCCCTTGTTTTTCAAGGGCTTTTATTCATTTCCCGCCACTTGCCATCCCACCTTCATGATTGCGGTCTATGCTGATGCTCATGTAAAAATTACGTCCAGCAACAGGGCTCGGCATGGATGCGTTTATTGGCTTCAATTTTGATAAAAAACCACAGCTATCGGCACTGGATCGCCTGTTTCAGCAAGAGCTGGGAGCTTATCTGCAAGGCCCGGGGCCGAAAGGCTGTTTTATTCCGGTCACAGCCCAGACCGGCATTGGCAAAACCTACACCGCAAACGCCCTAATCATTGAGCAGCTGCTGACCTCCATTCGTCGGCAGCTGACCGGCCAGGCAGCCCCTGCCGGGCTGATTTATTATGTCACCAACTCGGTCGACAACGTCAGCCAGACCTATGCCGCCCTGCAAAGACTGATTGACACTCAGATCATTGACGGCCAGCCCAGGTTTACACCGGCGCAGCGAGAGCAACTCAAGCAACGCATACTGTATCTGCCGGCGCAATCTGCCCAGTTGCTGGCAACGCCCCCCGAACGGGTCACCGAGGTACTTGAGGCTTTTGGCCTGAGTGCCGTGCAACACATAGCCCAGGGCTGGCAGGCACTTCAAGGCCTGAAGCGCGCAGCCGCGGACCACCCTCATATTGCGGCTCAGTTGCAGGGCCCCCTGAAGGAGCGGGCGAGCGAGCTTTACCGCCATATAGTGGATGGCATTCAGGCTCGCCAGCGCAAAAACCCGGTCAGCCTGCAGGGCCGCACAGGGCATGCGCTGCACGCCCTGTTGCCGGGAGAAAGGGTGCGCACCGGTCAGGCCGAGGTGCTGTTCATGACCACCGACAAGTTTTTGCAGGGCTATCAGAGCAGCCGGCATCGCATCTATCCCATTCGCACACTGGCTCACTGCCTGCTTATTGTGGATGAAATCGACAAGCAGAATGAAGTCATCCTGCGCGCATTGAGTGAGCAGCCATCTCGGGATTTGATCACTCTGGCCCGCACCCTTTACGCCAACCTTGATTATTACCAGCTGGAAGCCTCACTCCGCTATCAGGGGGTGGATCCCCTGTTTGAGCCGCTGCGGCAACGGTTGCGGCAATTCGCCGACGAATGGCAAATTCAGTATGCGTTTAACCATGAAGGGGCCGGCCTGGATGACAAACCCATTAGGCTGTTTTCCGATCGCACCGTCACACACTGCCACAGCGCCACTCAGCGCCTGCTGCTGAAAACCCATCGGGAGCGCCAGAAAAACGTGATTTTCGGCGTTCACAAGCAGGACAGCGACGGCATCCATCCTCAAGGCTACCGGCTCAGCCAGTTTGTCAATGAGGCCGACTGGATATACCGTCAGTTCCTGCAGAGCATGCGAAAAGCCATCTGGCGAGTGATGGGCAATGACAACACCGGCGATACCAACGGCCGCTTTCAGGAGGCGGTGCTGTCCGTACTGTCACACTTCAACTTGTCCGGGTTTCGCCAGGATGTGTTTACCAGCCTGGATGTGCAGCTGAGCCTGTCCCGGCGGAAAAAACGCTATCGCATGGCCCAGCGCAGCTACCACGACACCGGCCTGAAGGTGGTGGACATTACTCGGGAAGAAGGGGTGCCCGACACCGTATCCTGCCATTTTCATGGTCTGCCGGTATCTCCGACCGGCCTGCTGGCCAACATGGTGGATGCCGGCGCCCGCATACTGGGCATCAGCGCCACCGCCACCTCGCCGACCGTCATCAAGAATTTCGATCAAAGTTATCTCCGGCAGCGGCTGGCAGACAAATACATTGCGCTTACGCCACCCCAGCAACAGCTGATCGACGATTACTATCACAGCCGCCGGCGCTATGCAGAAGAAGGCGTGCGCATTCATGCCCACGCCCTGGGGCCGGATCATCAGCTGGCCATCAGGGCGCTTGAACGGTTTGGCCAGTGCCCCGTACGCCTGCCGGGCACAGTGCTTGGCCAGTATCTTGGCCAGCCTGCAACTCCAGGAGACAAGGATTATGTGGTGCGGTGGGTGTCAAAGGTACTGCAGGCACTGACCCACTTCGCCGCCCAGCCCGGCAACCGCTACATGATGTTGCTGCTGAACCGAACGCTGAAACCCAGTGAGACAAGTACCTTTATTGCCCTGCTGGAAAATCACCTGGCACATTGCGGCCTGACCGCCTGCCAAATATTCACCGGGCTGGATGCCGGGGCCATGAGCGAAGGCCTGTTTGAAGAAATCCGTTACGCGCTGTCGACCACGGATGACAAGATCCTTGTTTTTTCTACTTATGCTTCCATCGGAGAAGGAAAAAACCCGGACTATCCGGTGACCCGGCAGGCCGATAAAGACAACCTGATCTGGGTTGGCAGCGGCGAGCCTGAAGCGCAAGTGTGTACCGACATCGACACCCTGTATCTTGAACGCCCCTCTCATCAGTTGCTGGGACACGAACAAAGCCCGGCCCTGGACAGACTGGTCAAACTGCACCAGATCCTGAGCCTGCAGGACGCCGGCTGGATATCGCCCGACAATACGGCAAACTGGGTTTTTCGTACCTTGCAGGGCAGCAATACCCCGGAGCAATTAGGCCGCTATTACCGGACCGAAGACTACCACTGGCTACTGCGCAAGGTGACCGAGCAGGCGGTAGGCAGAATGGCACGCACCGCCTTCAAGCGCCCTGATATTCACATTCTGGTGGACCGGGAGCTGACCCCCGTCATCGGCAGTGACCCGCGCCCCGGACATACCCTGTCCCTTGAATACCGGGCACTGGTAGAGCAATTCCGAACAGAGCGGGCCGACAGCGAACTGCCGGCCGCCGAACAGCGCCAGCTGAACCTGGCCATACTGCACACCAGAGACACGCTGCAGCTGATTAGAGAACTGTTAAAGGGAATTCAAAAAGGCAGTGAAAGTGATATTCGCAACTGGGAGGCGCTGCGCCGGCAATTGCTGTGCCAGCCCACCCTGGCGCAACCCTCCGGCAGCTGCCCTCGTCTTTATCTGTGCCCACCCGGCGGGACTCCCTATGCCTACCAGGGTTCACTGGAAACCGACGCTGACGAAGCCGGCAGCGACTCGCTGCGGTTCTACGAGCAGGCCACTCACCCTGCCTGGGTCGGTGAGCAGCAGAGCGGCCTGCCGCTGATGATGCAAAACGCCATTGTCCGCCGCTACTTTGAGCAACAGGGGTACGCCACCCAGTGGTCACCACAGCCTTATGTCATGACACCGGCCGCCTTCAACAACCTGTACAAGGGCGCGCTGGGTGAAGAAGCCATCAGGGCGCTGTTGCTGCATTATGGCTTTGTGATCGAGCCCATGCCCGATGCGTTGTATGAACGCTACGACTTTATGCTCGTTACTGCCGACGGCCGCCGGGTATGTGTGGATGCCAAGTACTGGCGGCAGCCCGGAGAAGCCCCCGACCATGCCCATAAGGCCGCCCGGGTGCGGGAGCATCTCAATGTCAGCCGCTTTGTGTTTATCAACCTGTTCGGACTCCCTCATGAGCCCCTGCACACGGTAAATGACTCGCTGATCCGCGCCCCTGCCGCGACCGCCAGCACCATGATGGTGCCCGGCCTGCTGCACCGGGACAGCGGCGCACTCCTGCATGATCACCTGACCGGACTCATAGAATGGACTGGAGCCAAACCATGATTGAAGTGCACACCTCCCTGCTCACCACTCCCCACTACTGCGCTCAGGCCCTTGCGGAGCGATTTACTTTTGTGGCCGTGTATTACGGAGACATTCCCGAGCCGGCGCGCACCACCCGGCTGCAAACACTGGCCCAGGAACTCTACCGGCAAAATCAGGGCAGAGTGTTGTCATTGGCAAAAGATGCCAGAGAGCACCAACGCTATGTGCTGATGCTCAGCAAGGGCGACAGCCTGACCCTGACCGACCGCTCTCTGGTCAGCTACCCGATGGAGGGAGCCCGCTTTCCGGCCAGCTGGCTGATACGCACCTTACTGGTCAGGGCGCTGCCCCGCATCCTGACAGCCAATACCAGAGACTGGTTTGAAAGCGATGGTCTGTTCTACATCACCGCCATCAAATCCATTCCCGGCCATCAGGGGGCAGAGGTCGTGACCACTGAGGTCTCTCCACAGCCGATCAAAGGTGCCCGCGGTCACTATCTGGCATTAAAAACCGTCACCTTTACCCCCTTCTCTCTGCACCGGCATGAAGACGGCACGCCCTACAAAAAGGCCATCAAAAAACCCAGATACCGGCTGAATGTGGCCGGCCAGTCGTTAAGCAAGTGCGGCGATGGCGATTATGTCCGCCTGGCACGTTTTCCGGCCAGGCGAAACCGCACTCAGGCCCTGCATGCACGCCCAGGGCAGCTGGAGCAGTTTTATAAAAGCAGGGTCGGCGTACTGACCCAGTTTCTGGAAGATTTTCAACGAGCTTATGGCGAGCTTGCCAATATCGGGCTGCAAAAGCTCAACGCCGTACAGATAAAAATCAGGGACAAGGACGTACATCAGGCATATCGGGAGATTTATCGCCTGCTTGCCAGCCAACGGATTTACCTCGTCAATCGCAGTGATGACCCTCTGGCAGCGGAAGCCTTGTCTGCAGAGCTGAAGCAGCTGGATCTCAATGGCATTCATGCCGGCGACATCATGCCCGATGGCCTGAACCTGCTCATCGTGAACGAGGCGGCCGAGTATGAACAGCAGCAACACCGGGATCCCTACCGGCTGGCGCGCCAGCGTTATCCCCACGCCGTTATTCAGTCGTGCACTCCCCAGCGCCTGCAAGGAAACGCCCGCGCACACGTGGTGGAAGTGCTGCTCAAGGAGCTGCTGATCAAGCAGGAAGTGAAAGACGGCTGCCTGCGGTTCGGTTATCCGGATATGCCCGCCGATCTGGTGTTTATTCTGCCAATCCGCCCCGAGGAGCCGGAACAGGGACTGGCGCCTGATGCAGACTGGCCCTGGGCCTGCGCCCGCCTGGCAGAAAACAGGATGACATTCTGGTGGGCAGATCCTGCTCTTCAGCAAGACGTTCGCCTATCTCTCGACGCTCAGCAACAGCGGGCGCTGTTTTCTGGCTATGACCGCCCCTCGCTGGTTTTTAACCCTGAAAACAAGGAGGTCATGCTGATCACCGATACCCAGGCCGTGACCCTGCCCGATCATGCCACTCTGCACCGCTACCTGCACGAGATCGAGCACAGCCTGCAACAACCGGTGCCCGCTCAGTTGCTGGAAACCTGCTTGTCGGTTAAGGGCGATATGCCGGAAGAGCTGCGCTCCCGCCTGCAGCAACTGATCCACCAAGCCCGGCAAGAGGCGCTGCCAGCCAGCCGCCTGCTTGCAGCCCTGAATTACAAGAAAAAATCCGAGCAAGCGGTGTACGATTTTCTGGCCGAACATGGCTACCGGCTGAAAGCCTCCCTGGCCGCCGATGGTGGTGTACTGAACGCTACTATCGGCATCTGGGTTGATCACGACAGGCAGCTGTATTTCGCCGGTGCCAAAGGCTCAGCCCAATCCATACAGAGTAATTTTGGCCATATCTATCATCTTGAAAACGGGTATGCCGGCATTCCCGACTGGTATCTGGCGTCGCTGGAGGTGTATCACGTCCGGCACAAAAACCCGACGGTGATGCCCTTTATCTTCAAGCACCTGAGAGAATATGCGCAGGCCCACCCATTGGCATAGGTATGACAATCTTGGACTGGATCCGCTGGAGCCAATGAACCGTTCAGAATGCTAAATAACTGTTCCGAGTGGTAGATCTCTACCGGCAGCGACCGGGTTCCGCTAAGCAGCATGCGGAATCCGGTCATTGCCATTCCCTCAACGCATCGTCCCCTGCATAATTCTTCTTTTACAAACTGACCGGACTGCCCATGACGCCCGCCATACGATTTCTGGAACAGCACAAGGCCATCTTTACCCTGCATCAGTACGACTGCACCGCCCAGGACGACTTTGGCGCCCACGCCGCCGGCCAGTTGGGGGTGCCACCGGCCCGGGTGTTCAAAACCCTGCTCACCGAAGGCGAGCAGGGCGCCGTGGTGGCGCTGGTTCCCTCGTCGGGCAAGGTCAACCTCAAGCGGCTGGCCAAGGCCGCCGGGGTAAAAAAGCTGGACATGATGCCGCCCCAGAAGGCCGAGCGGCTCACCGGCTATAAGGTCGGCGGCATCAGCCCATTCGCCCAGAAAAAGCGGCTGCCTACCGTGCTCGACGCTTCCGCCCTGGAGCACGACAGCGTCCTGGTCTCCGGCGGCAAGCGCGGCCTGTCGGTGGGACTGGCCGCCGAGGTTATCGCCGGCCTGCTCCAGGCCCGTATCGCCGACATCGCCGAGCACGACTGACATCCACCCAGGTCCTTCCTGATACTGACACGCCCCGCCCCCTGGCAATGGGACAACCACGGGACGGCGTTCCCGCCACCGGACCGGAGTTGACGCAGCAACCGACTTGAATGGCTCCCTCCATGCCAGGCTGGGCTATGCTGTCTGAACACCACAGATAACGAGGAGCTGAGTATGGGGATCCTGAGTTGGATTGTGTTCGGCCTGATCGCGGGTTTTCTGGCCAAATTCATTATGCCCGGCCGCGACGGCGGCGGTTTCATCATGACCACGCTGCTGGGCATTGCCGGCGCCTTCGTCGGAGGTTGGGTCGGCACCCGGCTGGGTTTTGGCTCGGTCACCGGCTTCAACCTGGGCAGCCTCTTTACCGCCGTCATCGGCGCTATCATACTGCTGTTTGCCTATCGCCTCCTTAAGAAATCCTAGAAAGAAAACAGATGTCCCCTGCACCCAGGGTCGGCGTTATCGCCGTGGTCCGGCGCCGGTGCATCGGCCACCGGGCGCCCGCGCAAGGCAATAGCGCCGCTGCTATCCTCAGAGATACCATGGTATCTCCATGGAGGCTGTTGTATGTCCGGGTTGTCTATTCTAGAGAATGAGTGGGTAGTGGTGTGCGATGGCGCCAAGGCGCTGGTGCTGCAGAATGACGGCGACGCCAAATCGCCCAACCTCAAGACCATAGAGGTGTTCGAACAGAAGGCCCAGCCGACGCGCGAACTCGGCACCGATGCCCCAGGCCGCAGCCATGCCGCGGGCCACATCCGCACCACCTTCGAGCAGACCGACTGGCACGATCAGGCCGAGCAGGAGTTCCTGACCCGTCTCGTCCGGCATCTGGACGACGTCCTCGGTGCCGACAAGACCCGGTCGGTGATCATGGTCGCCCCGCCTCGCGCCCTCGGCATGCTGCGCTCGGCCTATTCGGAAACGCTGAAAAATGCGATCCGTGCCGAGCTGGACAAGGATCTGGTCAAGATGCCGGTGTACGAAATTGAAAAACGGCTCCTGCACCATTGAGCCTGCGCGCCACCCTAGGCCAGAAACACAAAAAATCCGATGACGAGGCGTCATCGGATTTTTTTCTTTCAACGAAGAGGGTTCAAGCGGCCGGCAACGGCCACTCGCTCCCCTCGGTCGGCTCCCGGCCGCTTACAGCACGGCGTTGAGGATCAGCACGCCAACCAGGCCGGTAGCCCAGGCCAGGGTGGTGGGGATGGACCAGACGATGATCTGCTGCTTCACGTCCTTGATGCCCATCATGCGGTTGACCACCCAGAACAGGCTGTCGTTGAAATAACCGAAGAACAGCGAGCCCATGGTCGCCGCCTGGGCCGCCACCAGCATGTTCACGCCGGGAATGGTAGCCAGGATGGGCGCCGAAATGGAGGCCGCGGTCACCATGGCCACGGTGCCCGAGCCCTGGATCAGCCGCACCAGGGTGGAGACGATAAAGGGGATCAGCACCGGCGGCAGCGGCAGGCCGGCGATCTGCTCGCCCAGCATGGCACCGGCGCCGGATTCGCGCAGCACCGCACCCAGGGCTCCACCGGCACCGGTGACCAGCAGGATGATGCCGGCGCTTTGCAGGCCTTCCTCCAGCCGCTCCATGGTGTCGTGCTTGTTCATCTTCGGCACCAGGGTGTACACCGCCAGCAGCACCGAGATGGACAGGGCGATCACCGGATGGCCCAGGTAGGTAAACAGCTGCACCAGGCCATTGTCGGCCAGGCCTTCAAAGCCTTCCAGCTTGCCCAGGGTACCGAACAGGGTGTTGATGAAAATCAGCACTATGGGCGCGGTGATCGGCAGCAGCGACAGGAACAGGCTGGGCAGTTGCTTGCCTTCCTTGGCGGCCAGGTACTGGTTGTAGGTATCTTCCAGCTCGGGGCTGTCCTGCACGGTCGGCGCCTGGAAGTCCGGGTACTTCTTGGCCAGCCACTGGGCATAAAGCACGATCACCACCACGCAGGGCAGCGCCAGCACCAGGCCGGTGAGCAGCATGGCGCCCACGTCCACGCCGAACAGACCGGCCACGCCCAGGGGGCCCGGGGTAGGCGGCACAGTATGGTGGGTCACCACCAGGCCGCCGGCCAGGGCCACGCCCACGGTCAGCAGGTTGCGGTTGCCCTTTTTGGCCAGCGCCTTGGCGATGGGATAGAGGATGACGAAGGCGGAGTCCACGAAGATGGGAATAGACACTATGTAGCCGGTGATGGCCATGGCCCACTCTTCCTTCTTCTTGCCCAGCCACTTGATAAAGCTGTAGGCAATCTGCTCGGCGGCGCCGGACACTTCCAGGATGCGGCCCATCATCACGCCGAGGCCGATCACGATACCTATGCTGCCGAGGGTGCCGCCAAAGCCCTTGGTGATCACGTTGACGATATCACCGGCGGCCATGCCGCCCAGGGCGCCGGCAATGCTGGCCGCCGCCAGCATGGCGATCAGCGCGTGCACCCGGGTTTTCACCACCAGGAAAATCAGTACCACCACGGCGACGGCGAGGCCGATCACCGGGGCCATTGAACTTGCGTCTGTCATTGCTTGGTTCCTTCCATATCATCGGCAATAAAACGGCGGATCACGCTGTCGAAGTCGGCGTCCTGTACAAAGCCCAACCCCTGGGCACGGCTAATGTTGAAACGGCCGGGCCAGCTGGCCACGATGCGCGATACCGCCTCATCTTCTTCATAACGGATGCGGTCACACACCGGGTCGCCGGCGACCCGGCGCAGGGCGTCGATCATTTCCTGCACGGTGACGGTGATGCCCGGCAGGTTGACGGTGCGGCTGGCGCCGAAGGCCTCGGCGGGCACCTGGGCGGCGCGCACGAAGTTCTCCACCACGGTCGCCGGGGACGACAGCCACATGGGCAGGCTCAGGGCCACCGGGCAGACGCTTTCCTCGCCCTGCAGCGGCTCGCGGATAATGCCGCTGGCAAAGGACGAGGCCGCCTTGTTGGGCTTGCCCGGGCGCACGCTGATGGTGGGCAGGCGCAGCACCCGGCCGTCGACGAAGCCCTTGCGGGCATAGTCGTTGACCAGCAGCTCGCCCACGGATTTTTCCATGCCGTAGGACGACTGGGGGCAGACCGCGGTGTGGTCCTGGATCACCTCCGGCAGCTCGCCGCCGAATACCGCCAGCGAGCTGGAGAACACGAAACGGCAGCCGGGCGCCTGGTGGCGGGCGGCTTCCAGCAGGTAGCGGGTGGCGTCGATGTTGACCCGCACGCCCAGGTCGAAGTCGGCCTCGGCATGGCTGCTGACGATGGCTGCCAGGTGATAGATCAGGCCGGTGTCCGGGGTCACCAGCGCCTGCACCGCGGCCTGGTCGCCCAGGTCGGCCTGCACGCAGTGCACCCGCTCGTCCGCCAGCGGCGAGGTGGGGACGATGACATCCGCCAGGGTCAGGCGGTCGAAGGCAATCTGCTGCTGTTGCAGCAAGGCCTTGGCCAGGCGCTGGCCGAGGAAGCCCGCACCACCGGTAATGATGATATTCATTTGATTCTCCTCGGTGCTCGAGGGCACCCGATAAGCTACAGAGGTTGGTTTGTCATAATCGTGTTCATGCCGAGCCTTGCCGCGCCACCAGCCGGACCTGCAGGCCCTGGCCGCGCAGCTGTTCCGCCGTCTCTTCCGCCAGGCCGTCATCGCTGATGATGTCGGTCAGCGCCTGCAACGGGCAGATGCGGAACATGCCGTACTTGCCGTACTTGCTGCTGTCGCTCACCAGTACCCGGCGCCGGGCCACCTTCAGCAGCGCCTGCTTGACCATCACCTTGTTCTCGGTGGGGGTCGACATGCCCCGTTCCAGCTCCCAGGAGCTGGAGCTGATAAAGGCCAGATCCAGGTTCAGGCTGGCGAGCAGGGCCGCCGCCGCCTGGCCCACGCAGGAGCGGTTGCGCACGTCCACCAGGCCACCGGTGTGGAACAGGGTGAGCTGGGGGTACTGCATCAGGTAATTGGCGATGGTGAAGTCGTTGGTCACCACCGTCAGGTTGGCCTTGCGGGCGATGCCCCTGGCCACCTCGAAGGTGGTGGTGCCGGCGTCCAGGTAGATCACCTGGCCGTCCTCCACCAGTTCCGCCGCCGCCAGGCCGATGGCGACCTTGCTGTTATGGTGGATGCTGGCCTTTTCGCTGTAGGCCAGCTCCTGCTTGACCGCGTCATTGAGCCTGACCCCGCCGCTTACCGACACCACCTTGCCCTCGGCCTCCAGCTGCTGGATATCCCGGCGCACCGTCATGTGCGACACGTCCAGCTCGGCGGCCAGCTCGTTGATGGACACCATGTTGCGCTCGTGCACGTAGCGGTAGATGTAGTCGCGGCGTTCGGCGGGGATCATGGCTTACTCCTTGTCCGCCCAGGGGGCGAACCAGCCCAGGCCCGCCTCGGTGTTGCCGCGCGGACGGTATTCGCAGCCCAGGAAGCCGTCGTAGCCCTTGGCGTCCAGGTAGTCGAACAGCCAGGGGTAGTTGACCTCGCCCTGGTCCGGCTCGTGGCGATCGGGCACCGAGGCTATCTGGATATGGCTGAACTTGCCCCACAGCCGGTCGATGGTGCGGGTGAGATCCCCTTCCATGATCTGGCAGTGGTAGAGATCGAGCTGGATCTTGACGTTGGGCCGGTCGATCTCGGCCAGCAGCGCCTCGGCCTGTACCTGGGTGGAGAGGAAGTAGCCGGGCATGTCGCGGCTGTTGATGGGTTCAAGCAGCACCAGAACACCCTTTTGGGCCGCCTGGTCCGCCGCGTAGCGGATATTGTCCACATAGGTGGCCTGCTGCTGCTCGCGGCTCAGCCCGGGCTGGCACAGGCCGGCCATGGCGTGCAGCTGGGTGCAGCCCAGCGCCTCGGCATAGGCCAGGGCGGTGGCCACGCCGGCGCGGAATTCCGCCTCCCGCCCGGGCAGCGAGGCCAGGCCGCGCTCGCCCGCCTCCCAGTCGCCGGGGGGCATGTTGAACAGCGCCTGGGTAAGATCCTGGGCCTTGAGCTCGGCGGCGATGGCGTCCTTGTCCTCGGCGTAGGGAAACAGGTATTCCACCGCGCGAAAGCCGGCGGCGCGGGCGGCCTGGAAGCGCGCCATAAAGGGCACTTCGGTAAACATCATCGACAGGTTGGCTGCAAATCGGGCCATGGTCCGCTCCTTACATCTTGCCTTTGAAAACCTGCTCCAGCTCCGCCACCTGATCGTCGGTCAGGGTGCGCATGGGGCCGTTGCGCAGAATGAAATACAGCCGGGCGGTCTCTTCCAGCTCCTCGGCGTTGAACATGGCCTCGCGCAGGCTCTTGCCGCTGATCACCGGGCCGTGGTTGGCCAGCAGCACCGAGCCATGGCCGGCGGCCAGCTTTTCCACTTCCTCGGCGATGCGCGGGCTGCCGGGGCGGAAGTAGGGGATCAGCGGCAGCTTGCCCACCCGCATCACGTAATAGGGGGTGATGGGCGGCAGGCAGTTGGCCGGATCCAACCCGTCTACGCAGGACAGGGCGGTCAGGTAGGGCGAGTGCAGGTGCACTATGCCGCCGGCCTGGGGCCGCTGGCGGTACATGGCGATGTGCATCAGCACTTCCTTGGAGGGCTTGTCGCCGTCCAGGTGGTTGCCGTCCGGGTCCACCTTGCTCAGGCGGTCCGGATCCAGGTCGCCGAAGCTGGTATTGGTGGGGGTGGCCAGCAGGTTGCCGTCGGGCAGCTTGAGGCTGAGGTTGCCCGCCCCGCCGCTGCTGTAGCCGCGCTCGAACATGGATTTGGCGATCTTCACCATTTCCAGGCGCAGGGAAAATTCAGTCATGGAAAAACTCCTGGGCGTTGCTGAAGAAATGCTCGTCGCCGAAGTTGCCCGACTTGAGTGCCAGGGACAACGGCTTGTCGAGGGCCCGCACCCAGGGCACGCCCGGGGCAATCTGCGGGCCGATATGGAAGCCGGTCACCGCCAGCGCCTGGGTGACGATGCCGGAGGTCTCACCGCCGGCCACGATAAACTTGCTGAAGCCTTCGCCCGCCAGGCGGGCGGCCACGGCGGCGAACACCCCTTCCACCGCCTCGCTGGCCCTGGCCGCGCCATACTGGGCCTGGATGCGGGAAAGCTCGGCCGCGGGCTGGGTGGCGTACAGCATGGGCGCCGGGGCGCTGTCCTGGGCCGCAACCCAGTCGGCCAGCTCGGCGGCGTAGGCGGCGGGCGCCTCAATGCAGCGGGCTACCTCCACCAGCCGGTGCGGCGCCTTCTGTTGGTAGGCCGCCACCTGGGCGTTGGTCATCTGGGAGCAGGAGCCGGACAGCACCACGGCACGGCCGCCGGCCACCGGTGCACCCAGCTCCCGGGCCAGGGCGGCGCCCTGGCCGCCGGTAGCGAAGCGAGCCAGGCCCGCGCCCAGGCCGGAGCCGCCGGTAACCAGCTTCAGCTCGCTCAGCGCTTCGCCCAGCACCGGCAGATCGGCCATGGTCAGGGTGTCCAGCACCGCGTAGTTCACACTATTGGCCTTCAGCTCCTCAAGCCGGGCACGGACCGCCGCCGGGCCGGCCAGCACGGCATGATAGTCCACCAGCCCCACCTGGCCCCGGGCCTGGGCGGCCATCAGCCGCTGCAGGTTGGCGTCTGTCATGGGGGTCACCGGGTGATCCTTCATACCGGACTCGTTGAGCGGCACCCCGTTCACGAACAGGTTGCCGTGGCAGACGGTGCGGCCGTTCACCGGCAGCGCCGGGCAGATCACGGTAAAGTTCTGGTCCAGCGCCTCGAGCAAAGCGTCGGTCACCGGGCCGATATTGCCCTCGGCGGTGGAGTCGAAGGTGGAGCAGTACTTGAAGAAGAAGCGATTGCAACCCAGCTCCTGCAGCCGCGCCAGCGCCGCCAGGGAGTCGGCCACCGCCTGCTCCACCGCGCAGGAGCGGCTCTTCAGGGAGATGACCACGGCGTCCACGTCCGCCGGCACCTGGGCGGGGCCGTGGCCGATCAGCTGGGTCACGCGCCAGCCGTTTTCCACCATAAAGCCGGCGATATCGGTGGCGCCGGTAAAGTCGTCGGCGATAACACCCAGACGTTGCGTCATTTACTTGCCCTCCGGCAGGCGGATGCCCTTGAAGGTTTTGACCACGGCGGCGTCGTCTTCACGGCCGTAGCCCTCGTTGCTGGCGGCCAGGAACATCTGGTGGGCGGCGGAGGCCAGCGGCAGCGGGAATTTCATCTGGTGAGCGGTGTCCAGCACTATGCCCAGGTCCTTGACGAAGATGTCGACGCTGGAGCGCGGCGCATAGTCCCCGTCCAGGATGTGCGGCACCCGGTTCTCGAACATCCAGGAATTGCCGGCGCTGTGGGTGACCACCTCGAACATCAGCTCCAGCGGGATCTCCGCCTTGGCGGCCATGGCCATGGCCTCGGCGGCGGCGGCGATGTGCACCCCGGCCAGCAGCTGGTGGATGGTCTTGACGGTGCTGCCCTGGCCGATGTCGGGCCCGACCACATAGAGTTTTTCGGCCACGGCGTCGAACAGCCCACGGGCCTGCTCGAACAGCTCGGGCTTGCCCGAGGCCATCACCGACAGCTTGCCGTCGGCGGCCTTGACGGCGCCGCCGGAGATGGGCGCGTCTATCATTTCCAGGCCCAGCTCGGCCAGGCGGCGGTGGATGGATTGGGTCTGGGTAGCAGCCAGGGTGCTGCACACGATCACCAGGCTGCCCGGGCGCAGCGCCTGGGCCAGGCCCTGCTCGCCGAACAGCACCGCCTCCACCTGGGCGCCGTTGACCACCACCAGCATCAGGGCGTCGAGCCGGTCCGCATAGGGCAGCGCCGAGGGGCCGGTGCCGGCGGCGCCGGCCTCGGCCAGACGAGCGCAGGCGTCCGGGTTCAGGTCAAAACCATAGGTATCGAAGCCGGCGCGGATCAGGGACTGGGCCATGCCCATACCCATGGAGCCGAGGCCGACCAGGCCAATACGGGAAAGTGCGCTCATCTGTGTTACTCCCAAGCTGTGAACTATTGTGATGAATACATTATTGACCACATATCGTCACAGTTAATGTCGGGACCTCACAAAAAGCAGAATCATCAGAAATAGCTAATACATTGAAAATAAATAGATTTATTTAAGATGCCACATAACATTTATTCACATAAGCATGTTCAAAATGTTGTGATCAAGATCACTATAAATCGATCAAAAATACGGCTAATAACATCTATACCATTGATATAAAAGGTTAACATCAGGTTGTGAAAGAAGCGGAATGGGGTGGGAAATGGGAACAGGCCGGGCTCCCCGATAAGGGAGCCCGGTCGGGGTCAGAGGCCGGCCAGCAACTGCCACAAGTCCGCCTGCACGGCGGCGGCAGTCACCTCCCGGCCGGCGCCGGGACCCTGGATCACCAGGGGATTCTGACGATAGTGCTGGGTTTCGATGGCGAAGATGTTATCGCCGGGCCGCAGGTGGGCAAAGGGATGCTCGGGCCCCAACACCTCCAGCCCCACGCCGGCCTCATGGCGCTGGGCATCGAAGCGGGCCACATGGCGCAATACCCCACCCTCTTCCCGGGCCCGGGCCAGGGCCAGGGCCTCGGCCAGGGGCTGATCCAGCTCGGCCAGCCGGTCGAAGAAGCGCTCCCTGTCCAGTGCCGCCAGGGACTCGGGCACCAGGTTGCTGACCCGGACGTTGGCCGGATCCAGGTCGAAACCTGCTTCCCGCGCCAGGATCACCAGCTTGCGCTTGACGTCCTCACCGCTCAGATCCTGCCTCGGATCCGGCTCGGTCAGGCCCTGCTGCCAGGCCTGCAGCACCAGTTCGGAAAAGGGCTGGCTGCCGTCGTAATGCTGGAACAGCCAGCTCAGGGTGCCCGAAAAAATGCCGCTCAGGGTACGGATCTGCTCGCCGGACTGCTGCAGCTGACGCACGCTGGTCTGCACCGGCAGGCCGGCGCCGACGGTGGCGTTGCTGAGAAACTGCACCCTGTGCTCGGCCAGGGTCTGCCTGAGCTTCAGGTAGTACTCCTGCTCCGCCGCCCCCGCCTGCTTGTTGGCGGCAATCAGATGGATATGTTGCTGCACCAGCGCCGGGTAATACTGCACCAGCGACTCGGAGGCGGTCAGATCCAGCGCCACCAGGCTGTCGAAGCCGTGCTCCTCCAGATCCTCCAGCCAGTCGGGCCAGACCACGGACCTGGGCTGGAAATCGGCCAACACCTGGTCCACCTCCAGTCCCTGGCTGGACAGCATGGCCCCCCGGGAATCGAACACCCCGTACAGGCTGAGGTGCAGGTTCAGCTCCCGCTCCAGCCGCGGCTTCTGCTCCCGGTACAACCTGAGCCAGGCCTGGCCGATGTTGCCCCGACCAAACAGCACCAGGCCCACCCGCTTCGGCCGGCTGAACAGGCTCTGGTGCAGGCGCAGCAGCAGGGGCTCCAGCACCATTTTGCGCACCACCCCCACCAGGCTGAGGCCGTTTTTGGCCGGCTGGATAAACTCCAGGGGCTGCTCATTGAGGGCATGGTAAAACTGCAGGCACTGCTCGGCCTGGGCGGTAACCTCCTTGCCTACCAGGGCCACCAGGGAGAAGCCTTCGCGCAGCTGCAGCCCCTCGAAACCGCCGGCGGGCTGGTGATCCTTGAGCAGGGCAAAGGCCTGTTCGGCCTGCTCGCGGGTATAGGCAATTTGCCACAGGCGCCGCTCGGGCCGGCGCTTGCAGGCCAGGGGCGCCAGCTCGCGCCGGGTCAGCCAGTCGGTGAGGGCATCCACCCTATCCTGGTAGCGGGCGGGAATGGTCATTTCCAGCAGCACGGCGTCGTCCACCGAGGTGACGATGCGCCCCCCCGCCTCCCGTCGCGACTGGCGGGAAATGCGGGTATGGCCGTCGTCCGGGTGATAGCTGCAGCGCAGCATCAGTTGCTGGCGGCTGGCGGCCACCGGGCCCAGGGTTCGGCTGTGCAGCACCGGCGAGCCCAGCCGGGCCAGTTCTGCGGCTTCCGGCAGCGACAGCCGGGTCAGCAGCCGGGCTTCCTTCACCCGCCGCGGATCGGCGCTGAACACCCCGGGCACATCACTCCAGATGGTGCAATGGGAGCTGTCGGCCAATGCCGCCAGCAGGGTGGCGCTGAAATCGGAGCCATTACGCCCCAGCAACCGGGTGCGGCCCTCGGCATCGGCGGCGATAAAGCCGGTCACCACCTGTATCCGCGCCGGGTGCTCGGCCAGAATCTCGCCCAGCCGGCGACGGGATTCGGCCTCGTCCACCTGCACCGGCGTACCGGCCACCAGCAGGAAGCGGCGGGCATCCAGGCTGTCGGCGGCCAGTCCCTGGCAGGACAGCAGCCGGGCCAGCAGGCGCGAGGACCAGACCTCGCCGAAGGACTGGATCAGGTTGCGCTGGAAGTCGCCCAGCCGGCTTTGCTCCAGCACCCGGGCGATGGTCTGGATGTCGTCCTCGAGGGCGGCCAGCAGGGGCTCGGCCTGGTCCGGCGCCAGGGTGGTGGCAATCAGGTTGCGCTGAAAGTCATGCAACCCTTCCAGCGCTTCGGGGGCCGCGCTGTCGCCGCTGGCAAACAGGCTGAGCAGTTCGATCAGCCGGTTGGTGGTCTTGCCCGGCGCCGACACCACTATGAGGGCATCGGGCTGGTGCAGGTTGTGGATGATGCCGGCCACCCGGTGAAAACAGGCGGCATCGGCCAGGCTGCTGCCGCCAAACTTGTGCACCGGTCGCTGGGCGCCGGCGTCGGGCTGGAATTGGGTCATTACTTGCTGAGCACCTTGAATGCGTTTTCCAGGTCGTGGATCAAATCCCCGATGTCTTCTATGCCGACCGACACCCGCAGCAACTGATTGCTGATGCCGGCGGCGAGGCGCGCCTCCTCGGTCATGGCCGCATGGGTCATGGTTGCCGGGTGGGCGATCAGGCTCTCCACCCCGCCCAGGGACTCGGCCAGGGAGAACAATTGCAACTGCTGCAGAAAAGCGCGCAGGCCGGCCTCGTCGGCATCCAGTTCGAAGCTGAGCATGGCACCGAAGCCGCTCTGCTGGCGGGCCGCAACTTCATGGCCGGGGTTGCCGGGCAGGCTGGGATGATACACCGCCTTGACCTCGGGCCGCTCCTGCAGGAAGGCCACCAGGGCCTCGGCGTTTTCGCAGTGCTGGCGCATGCGCACACCCAGGGTGCGCAGGCCGCGCAGGGTCAGGTAGCTGTCGAAGGCGGAGCCGGTCAGCCCCAGGCAGTTGGCCCACCAGCGCAACTGCTCTGCCAGGTCGGCGTCGGCGGCCACCACGGCCCCGCCCAGCACGTCGGAATGGCCGTTGATGTATTTGGTGGTGGAGTGCACCGCCAGGTCGGCACCCAGCGCCAGCGGCTGCTGCAGCACCGGCGACAGGAAGGTGTTGTCCACCACCGAGAGGGCACCGATGTCTTTCGCCGCGGCACAGAGGGCGGCAATGTCCACCACCCGCAGCAGGGGATTGGACGGGGATTCAATCCACAGCATGCGCGGCTGCCGCGCCAGGGCCTCGGCCAGGGCCTGAGGGCAGGTCTGATCGACATACTCCAGGTGGAAATGCCCCTTTTTCGCCAGGGAGTTGAACAGCCGCTGGGTTCCGCCGTAGCAATCGTGGGGCGCCAGCAGCAAATCCCCGGGTTCGAGCTGGGAGGTGACGATCAGGTTGATGACGCCCATGCCGGTGGAGGTGACTGCGGCCCCGGCGCCGCCTTCCAGCCGGGTGAGGGCTTCCAGCAGGGTCTGCCGGGTCGGGTTGCCGGAACGGGTGTAATCGAACTGGCGCGGCTGGTTGTAGTCGGCAAAGGTATAGGTACTGGTCAGGTACAAAGGCGGCACCACGGCACCATGCTGGGTATCGGTGTCGATACCGGTCCGAACGGCATAAGTCTGGGTCTGGTAGTCAGGCATGTCCTCTCCTTTGCACATGGCAGGATCAATGGGGTGTTTGCAGAAGGCGCACAGTAACCCAGCGCAAAAAAGCCGTCAAGCCTTCTGGACGTCTGCAAGGCTTTGCTGTTGGATTGCCAATAAAAAAGGTAGGGGTTACAATTCGTTCCGGATTTTTAACCCTGACGCAGGTGAATAATGAAAACTGAATGGAACGGCGATTACATCAGCCCTTACGCCGAGCACGGCAAGAAAAGCGAGCAGGTCAAGAAAATCACCGTCTCCATCCCGCTCAAGGTCCTGAAAATCCTCACCGACGAGCGCACCCGCCGCCAGGTCAACAACCTGCGCCACGCCACCAACAGCGAGCTGTTGTGCGAGGCATTCCTGCATGCCTACACCGGCCAGCCCCTGCCCCAGGACGACGACCTGCGCAAGGATGTCCCCGACCAGATCCCCGCCCGGGCCCGGGACATCATGACGGCGCTGGGCATTGAAATCGAAGATTTCGAGCAGGACGACTGAAACCAAAGCTGGAAGCGGTCGGCTGGAAGCTTGAAGCCATCCCCGGCTGATTGAGGCTCCTGAATCGTGCCTGCCTATTCATGTGTCATTCGCAGGCACAGCTCGGGGTTCACTCACACCACCACCGCCAGCCGACAGTGTATGGCTGACGGCTCTCGGTTCGCTTCAGGCTTCACACTTTAATATCTCCTGCCAGGGCAGGCTTTCGTCGCCCAGGGTGATGAAGTTGGGGTTGATCAGGCTGTCGCGCCGGTTATAGCTGAGCCGTCCCAGGCCCAAATCCAGCAGTTTTCCTCCCGCCTCCTCCACGATGCACTGGGTCGCCCCCGTATCCCACTCGCCGGTGGGCCCGATGCGCATGTAAAGATCCGCCGCCCCTTCGGCCACCAGGCAGGACTTGAGCGAACTCGATCCCAGCGGCAGCAACTGGTATTCCAGCGCGTCGCTCAGCCGGGAACGCACCCAGTCCACGTTTTGCCGCCGGCTGATGGCGATACGCAACCGGTTTGGCGGACAGGCGGGATCGTGGTGGCGGGCGTGGATGCGTACCACCCGGCCTCCGGCTTCCTTGAAGGCGCCCTGGCCGCGCACCGCGTAATACATCAGATCCGCCACCGGGGCGTAGACCATGCCCAATACCGGGCGGCCGCCCTCGATCAGGGCGATCATGGTGGAAAAATCGCCGCTGCCGGCAATGAATTCCTGGGTACCGTCGAGCGGATCCACCAGCCAGTAGCGCGGCCAGCTCCGCCGTTCGGACAAGGGAATATCGCCGCCCTCTTCAGAAAGCACGGGCACATCGGCCAGTTCGCGCAGTGCTTTGTCAAGATAGGCATGGGCCGCCAGGTCGGCGCTGGTCACCGGGCTGTCGTCGTCCTTGCGCTCGGCCTGGTAACGGCCGCTGTCGTACAGGGTCAGGATACGCCGACCCGCCTCTCGGGCCGCCGCCTTCACGCCGGGCAATAAGGCTTCTATGTCCATGGCTATTCCTCGTGACTGAGCCAGGCCTGCAGCAGCAGCAAGCCGCAAATGCTCCTGGCTTCGGAAAAATCGGGCCTGGACAACAGCTCGTCCAGTTTATCGAGCGGCCAGGGCACCACGTCCAGCGGCTCCGGCTCGTCCCCTTCCCGCTGTTCGGGATACAGGTCCCGTGCCAATAAAATATCCATGCGACTACCAAAGTAGCCGGGTGCCAGGCTGACCTGCTTGAGCGGGATAAGCTGGCGGGCGCCGTAGCCCACTTCCTCCATCAATTCGCGATTGCCCGCCTCCAGGGCGGTTTCTCCCGGATCGATCAGCCCCTTGGGAAAACCCAGCTCATAGCTGTGGGTGCCGGCGGAGTATTCGCGGATCAACAACAGGGTGTCGTCGTCCAGCATGGGCACCAGCATCACCGCCCCCCGGCCGCCGCTGCGCATACGCTCATAGACCCGTTCCACGCCGTTGCTGAACCTGAGGTGCACCGATTCCACCTTGAACAGGCGGCTCTCGGCCACCAGCTCGGTGTGCAGTATCTGGGGTTTTTGTTTGTCGTGATCCGTCATGCCCTGTCCCGTCTTCTGGCTCGCCTTGCCCCGAGGTTATCGCAACTGCCGGCCAACGTCTGCCGCAACGTGATGACAGCGGCAGAGATCTGTCCTTTATACTCCAGAGCCCCGGCCATCTGGTATAATCATGCCCCTGTTTTCGTGTGAGCGAGCGCAATGAACGGAGAAAATCACGCCGTCCGCCTGGACAAGTGGCTGTGGGCCGCCCGTTTCTACAAAACCCGCGGCCTGGCTCGCGCCATGATTGAGGGTGGCAAGGTGCACTACAACGGCCAGCGCACCAAGCCCAGCAAGATGATGGAAGTGGGGGCCACCATCCGCCTGCGCCAGGGCCACGACGAGAAGGAAGTGGTGGTGCTGGCGCTGTCCGAGCAGCGGAGCAAGGCGGAGATCGCCCAGCAATTGTACCGGGAAACCCCGGACAGCCTGCGCAAGCGGGAGCAGAACGCCGAGGCCCGCAAGCTCAATACCCAGTTCGCACCCAGCCCAGAGCGCCGCCCGGACAAAAAGGAGCGGCGCACCCTGCTAAAAATCAAACAGGGCGACTAGTCGCCTTCACAGGATCCCTTATGAACAAACCCGATCAACTCCACCGCTATCTGTTCGACAACTACCAGGTCCGTGGCGAACTGGTACAACTACAGCAGAGCTTTCGCCAGATGCTGGAAGCCCAGGCCTATCCGGCGCCGGTCCAGCGGCTGCTGGGCGAACTGCTCACCGCCACCAGCCTGCTCACCGCCACCCTCAAGTTCGAGGGACACATCACGGTACAGTTGCAGGGCGACGGCCCGGTGAAACTGGCGGTGGTCAACGGCGACCACCTGCAACAGCTGCGCGGCGTGGCCCGCTGGGAAGGCCCCTTGCCCGACAGCGCCAGGCTGGCGGATCTGGTGGGCAAGGGCTACCTGGCCATCACCATCACCCCCGACGAGGGCGAGCGCTACCAGGGCATAGTGGAGCTGGACGCCGATTCCCTGGCCAGGAGCCTGGAAAACTACTTTGCCCAGTCGGAACAGCTGGCCACCCGCATCTGGCTGTTCACCGAGCCGCACGCCGGACAGCAGGCCGCCGCCGGCCTGCTGCTGCAGGCACTGCCTGCCGGCAACGCCGATCAGGAACAGGATTTCGCCCACCTCGAGACCCTCACCGATACCATCAAGGCGGAGGAAATCCTGCACCTGGACGCCCACGAGGTACTGTACCGGCTCTACAACCAGGAAGCGGTGCGGGTGTTCGACCCCCAACTGGTTCGTTTCCAGTGCACCTGCTCCCAGGAAAAATGCGAACAGGCGCTATTGCAGATTGGCCGGGACGAGGCCTTCGATATTCTGCGCGAACACGGCAACATTGAAATGCACTGCGATTATTGCGGCCGGCATTACCGTTTTGACAGCAGCGAACTGCAGGATTTGTTCAACGGCCACACCCTGCACTGAGCCGGCGCGGGACCGGCAACGCCGGTCCCTTTTCTTTTCCCGCCTCCGCCACGGACCTTCCTTATCCGGCTCCAACTCCTTGAAAGCACTAAATAAAAAACAAACCATTAACATGATGGTTGCATATAAAGCCGTATTTTCACGGCCCCGGGCTTAATTCGTCGCGCAAAATTGCAAATTTTGAAGCTGATCCCCTAAATAGCCGCCGATTACTGATATTCTTTTGCTCTAAAACAACACTAATAACGAAACACCCAACCCCTCTGTACCCAGGAGATAACAATGACGTCCAAGGCGCAACAATTAGGCCTTTCCCAATACGGTATTACCGACGTAACCGAGATCCTTTACAACCCCTCCTACGAGCAGTTGTTCGAAGAAGAAACCCGTGCCGATTTGTCCGGCTTTGAGAAGGGCGTGGTTACCCATCTGGGCGCCGTTGCGGTGGACACCGGCATCTTTACCGGCCGCTCTCCGAAAGACAAATACATAGTGCGCGACGATGTGACCCGCGACACCGTGTGGTGGGCCGACCAGGGCAAGAACGACAACAAGCCCATGAGCCCCGATACCTGGGCCCACCTCAAGGGCCTGGTGACCCAACAGCTGTCCGGCAAGCGGCTGTTCGTGGTCGATACCTTCTGCGGCGCCAACCCGGACACCCGCCTGTCCGTGCGCTTTATCACCGAGGTCGCCTGGCAGGCCCACTTCGTGAAGAACATGTTCATCCGCCCCACCGAGGAAGAGCTGCAGGGCTTCGAGCCCGACTTCGTGGTGATGAACGGCGCCAAGTGTACCAACCCCGACTGGCAGGAGCAGGGCCTGAACAGCGAAAACTTCGTGGCCTTCAACCTGACCGAGCGCATGCAGTTGATCGGCGGCACCTGGTACGGCGGCGAGATGAAGAAAGGCATGTTCTCCATGATGAACTACCTGCTGCCGCTCAAGGGCATCGCCTCCATGCACTGCTCCGCCAACGTGGGCCAGGACGGCGACGTGGCCATCTTCTTCGGCCTGTCCGGCACCGGCAAGACCACCCTCTCCACCGACCCCAACCGCCAGCTGATCGGTGACGACGAGCACGGCTGGGACGACGACGGCGTGTTCAACTTCGAGGGCGGCTGCTACGCCAAGACCATCAACCTGAGCCAGGAAAACGAGCCCGAGATCTATGCCGCCATCCGCCGCGACGCCCTGCTCGAGAACGTGACCGTGCTGGACGACGGCACCATCGATTTCGACGATGGCAGCAAAACCGAGAACACCCGGGTTTCCTACCCCATCCACCACATCGACAACATCGTCAAGCCGGTGTCCAAGGCCGGTCACGCCAAGAAGGTGATCTTCCTCACCGCCGACGCCTTCGGCGTGCTGCCGCCGGTGAGCAAGCTGACCCGTGACCAGGCACAGTATCACTTCCTGTCCGGCTTCACCGCCAAGCTGGCCGGCACCGAGCGCGGCATCACCGAGCCCACCCCGACCTTCTCCAGCTGCTTCGGCGCGGCCTTCCTGAGCCTGCACCCGACCCAGTACGCCGAGGTGCTGGCCAAGCGCATGGACGCCGTGGGCGCCGAGGCCTACCTGGTGAACACCGGCTGGAACGGTACCGGCAAGCGGATCTCCATCAAGGCGACCCGTGCCATCATCAACGCCATCCTCGACGGCTCCATCGAGAACGCCGATTTCGTGACCCTGCCCTACTTCAACGTGGCCATCCCCACCGAGCTGCAGGGCGTGGACGACGTCTCCATCCTGGATCCGCGCAACACCTATGCCGAGCCGGCCCAGTGGGACGCCAAGGCCCGGGATCTGGCCCAGCGCTTCGTGAACAACTTCGAGAAGTTCACCGACACCGCCGAGGGCAAGGCCCTGGTGGCCGCCGGCCCGCAGCTGTAAGCGGAACCACGCGGTAACTCATAAAGCCCCGGCCAGCGCCGGGGCTTCACGCTGCGGACAAAGCTGCGAATTTCTCTGTGGTCACTCCCGCGAAGGCGGGAGTCCAATGCCGTATGTCGTGGATCTCCGCCTTCGCGGAGATGACGATGATGAAATGGCAGTGATAAAGGGAAAGCCCCGTCGACATAGCGGGTAATGAATTTTGTCACTCAAACTGAAGCCCCGGCCAGCGCCGGGGCTTTTTTGTGCCGGCCATAAACGCAAAAAGAGCGCTCGGGGCGCTCTTTTACTGCCGGCCGCTGGCCGCCTTGCCTTCCTTTCGCCCGGAGCTTGTGGCTCCGGCTCCACGCCCGGTGCCCGATAAGGCAAACGGCGCTGGTGGCGCTGGCCGGGGTGGTGTGCCCGGTTCGCGGCAGGGTCCGAGGGTGTCGGCCTGCTGTTCCCAGAAGGTGAAGCCATCTTACCCCTTAACCCGGGGCGAGTGGTTGCAAAGATCGCATACTAAACGTCTCTTTAAGCAATCATTGACCCCGTATAAACTAAATTAATATTAATCATTGCATAAGGTGGATTATCTTGAGCAACCCTATCCAATTGGATCGCACCGACCGGCGCATTCTGGAGCTGATGCTGCGCCACGGCCGCATCAGCAACCTGGAGCTGGCCGAACGGGTCGGCCTGTCGCCCTCACCCTGCTCGCGCCGGGTCAAGGCGTGTTAAGCATATCCTTGAGTCTGAGCAGTCCGCTGGATTGCTCGGTAAGCAATGCCAATTCACTTCTCAGTAACTGACTAAATTCCTGAGTGATGCGAGAGCGGGGCCGGGAGGCAGGGAAAAGCAGATGGTATGAAAATGAAATCCAAGGTTCAAAGGGCCGGAACACCAGATTCGCAGACGGAAAATGCAGCGCTGTTATAGGGTCAACCAGCGCCACCCCCGCCCCTGCATCCACAAACGAACAGGCTACATGAGATAGCTGGGTATCAAATACCAACTGGCGGCTGACTCTAGCCTGCTCAAAGGCCTCATCCACCTTGTAACGCACACTCTGCTCCGGCCCCAGTGAGATAAAAGGCTGGTCACGCAGATCTTCTGGCACGATAACGGCCTTTTTGGCTAACGGGTGACGGGCAGGCAAAGCACAGACCAACGCAGCTTCACCCAGAACCTCTACCGATAACGCTGGATCCACCACATTGATAGCTCCAATACCCACATCAAAATGCTGGGTCGCTATCCAATCGGCCACTTGCTGGGAGCTACGAACCTGTAAGGTATGGCTAACGCCCTGATGTGAATCGCTAAATTTCTGCATCACCCGTGGCAAAAAACCAAGGGCAATGGCTGGCATGGCCGCTACCTTAAGACTACCGCGCTGAAAATCGCGCAGCTCTTCTGCCATGGTTGCCAGTCTATCGATACCGATGAAAGAACGCTCCACCTCCTCGAACAGTAACAACGCCTCTGGTGTAGGCGCCAGTCGCTTATGATGCCGTTCGAACAGTTTGACATTAACCGTCGCTTCAAAGTCATTAAGTAGCCGGCTCACCGCCGGTTGCGAAATGTATAGCAACTCCGCCGCCCCCGTAGTGGTCCCGGCGATCATCACTGCCCGAAAGGCTTCCACCTGCCGATAGCTTAACTTGGTCATGGTTCTGTCCCTGAATACTGCCAATCTCTTAGGATAACATTGTGTTATACAAAATCTATAAAAAACGATTTGTTGTTATTTTATTGTGAATGCAAAATGAACAACAGACAGAAAGGGTGTCCATCGCCGATTTCTGCAGATTAACCGAATAAGGACAAGGATATGGAAACGGTATTCAGATACACGCTGACACTGTTGATTACCACGGTTGCCGGTTTTCAGGCAGTGCAGGTAATTTCGCGTTACGTGTTCGAAACCCCCATGATGGGACTGGAGGAAATGGCCCTGATCCCCACCATGTGGTTGTACATACTGGGAGCTGTCAATGCTTCTCGGGAAGACACCCAGATCAGGGCCAATGTGCTAGAGGTTTTCCTCAAAACAGATAAGGCACGCCATTGGCTGTTTGTAATCGCCGAAACCATCAGCCTGGCTATCTCGAGCTGGCTGACCTGGTGGGCCTGGGATTACTTCAAGTATGCCAAACGAGTCTGGAAAGAAAGCCCGACCCTCTACATTCCTACCATCATCTATGAGTCCGCCTTACTGCTGGGACTGGTGATCATGACTCTCTATACCGGCTGGCACCTGCTGAAACATCTGCGCACCCTGACAGCCGGTGGTGAAGCACGCCCGGTCGATACCATTACCGAACCGGCAGAGGTCACTGAATTCCGTCTGCTCACGGAAGAACAGAAAGGAGAAAAATTCCATGGTTGAAGTTGCAATTCTGGCTTTTGCCGTGTTGGTGATCCTGCTCACCATCGGCGTGCCGTTACCCTACTGCTTCGGTGCTGGCTTGATGGTCATGACCCTGGTCGGGGACGCCACCATGAAAGGCACCATGCTGTGGGGATTTAACCAGCTAGCCACCCCAGTGCTGCTGGCCGTACCGCTGTTTGTCTTTGCCGGCACCTTGATGAGCGTCAGCGGCATCGCCGGTAGCTTGCTCAAATTTGTGAACCTGTTTGTCGGTCGCATTCGTGGAGGACTTGGGGTAGTAGCGTCATTCAGTTGTGCCATTATCGGCGCCATTTCAGGTAGTGGTCTGACTGGTATCGCGGCGATTGGTCCTCTGCTTATCCCAGAAATGGAGCGCCAGGGCTATCCTCGTGCTTATGCCACCGCACTGATTGCCAACTCGTCCATCCTGGGCCTGCTGATCCCACCCAGCGTTACCATGATCGTGTATGGCTGGGTTACCGAGACGTCGATTCTGGCGAGTTTTCTCGCCACTCTCGGGCCAGGCTTGCTGATCATGCTCAACTTCGCTCTAGTCAACTTGATTATGGCACGCAAGTTTCCGCTGATACTGGACGATCCCAAGCCCTTTAACGAGGTGATCCGCGAAGGCGCGTCCCGCACCGTACATGCCCTGCCAGCCCTGCTGATGCCGGTCATCATCTTGGGAGGCATCTACGGTGGCATCATGACCCCGACCGAGGCCGCTGCCATTGCCGTCATCTATGCCATTCCGGTGGGTTTCTTAATTTACAAGGGGCTTACCTGGCGCAACTTCGTCGAGTCAGGCAAGGAGTCTGCCACAGCGGTGGGGGCCATTCTAATCATGGTGCTGTTCAGCCTGATGCTCAGCCAGATTTACGTAATGGAAGACATTCCCCAAGCCCTGGTGGACGCTATTTTTGAAATCACCACCGACAAAGTAGTGCTGCTGATCATGGTCAACCTGCTCCTGTTCCTGATCGGCATGGTAGTAAATGATGTAACCGCCATCATCCTGACTGCTCCGTTGCTTCTGCCTCTGATGTCGGCGCTGGGCGTCAGCCCGGTACAGTTTGCAGCCATCATGGGCGTCAATACTGCCATGGGCGGTGTAACGCCCCCCTATGCCAGCATCCTCTACATGGGGGCTCGAATCGGCAAAGTGCCGTTCACCCAAGTAATAAAGCCAGCCATGATCCTGCTTCTGTTCGGCTATCTGCCGGTCGTGGTTCTGGTCTCGGTATGGCCCGATCTGTCCGAATATATTCCAGCCCTGTTTGGCTATTAACCCTGAAGGAGAATGATGATGAAAAAAAGGATTCAATACAGCACCATCGCCAAAAGTATGCTGCTGGCGCTGACCTTGGCCGGTACTGCCGTCGAGGCTGCTACTCTCAAAATTTCCCACGTGCGGCCTCAGGGTACAGCTATCGACGAAGATGTGCATCAGCTGTCTGAAGAGCTAAAGGCCGCCACCGATGGTGCTCTCGAACTCAGGGTATATGCGGCCAACGCCTTGGGTGACTACACAGTGGTACAGGAACGAGTCAGCTTGGGCGCCATCGATATGGCGGTTCAGCCGCCCTCAGCCAGTGCCGACAAACGTTTCCAGGTGATCTACATGCCTTACATGGTGAAAAACTGGAACGATGCACGCAAGGCATATACCCCGGGTTCGCCACTGCGCAACACCATCGATGAACTGTACCAATCGCAAGATATCAAGGTATTGGCAGCATGGCCGGTCTACTTCGGCGGTATAGCCCTAAACAGGGAGGTGGGCCAGGTTACCGACCCGACCCATAACAAGGGAGCAAAACTGCGGGTGCCGCCGATGAAGTCGTTCCAGATGCTGGCCGATAGCACCGGTTTCATCGGCTCTCCCCTGCCTTTCTCCGAAGCCTTTACCGCGGTACAGACCGGCGTGGTGGATGGTGTTATGGGCTCGGGTGCCGAGGGGTACTATGCCTCTTTCCGCGATGTGACCAAGTCCTATGTTCCACTCAATACCCACTTCGAAGTGTGGTTCCTGCAGATCAATGCCGAGCGATATGCCGACTTGGATGATGCAGATCGTGCTGCCCTGGATAAAGCCGCACAGAACTTTGAACAACGCCGCTGGGAGACTGCCCGTGCCGATCAAGCAGCTAATGAACAATACCTGGCCGATGCCGGCGCCACCATTGTCGAGGTGACCGAAGCCGACATCAACGCCTATGCCGATGTGGCCCGTGAACGTATCTGGCCTGAAATCATTAAAGATATCGGCCAAGACTGGGCCGAGCAGGTTCTGTCTCAATTCAAGTAATACTACCGGGCCCAACCGGGCCCGGCTTTCTCATTTGCCAAAGGAGAACGTGATGTCGGTTCGCAACCATGCCAGCCGCCACGACACTGATGTGGCCATCATCGGTGGCGGTTTGGTGGGCATGTCCCTGGCCTATGGCCTGCTGCGTCAGGGTAAAACAGTGACCGTTTTCGACGAAGGCGATCAGGCGCTGCGGGCCTCTCGCGGCAACTTCGGCTTGGTCTGGGTACAGGGCAAGGGAGACTCCTGCCCTGACTACGCCCATCTGACCCGGCTGTCGGCCCGGCTCTGGCCTGAGCTGGCCGCAAGCCTGCAACAGGAGACCGGCATCGATATCGAGCTGCGGCAGGATGGCGGCCTTTATGTCTGCCTGGATCAGCCAAGCCTGCAGCAAAGGGCCGATATGCTGGCCCGTATGCGGCAGGATTCCGGCGGAGACTATCCCTTCGAGGTGCTCACCCCCGAGCAGGCACGGGAAAAGGAGCCTGCATTGGGCCCCGACATCGCCGGCGCCACCTGGTCTCCCATGGATGGCCACCTCAACCCGTTGCTGCTGTTCCGCGCCCTGCACCAAGCCTTCAAGCAGAGAGGCGGAAACTTGGTTAATGGCGAGCCAGTACAACATATTCAGCCACTGCAGCACGGTTTTGAAGTACGGCTGCAGGACAAGAGCCTGACAGCCGGAAAAGTGGTATTGGCTGCCGGACTCGGCAATAAGGCGCTGGCTCCACAGCTTGGCCTGTATGCTCCGGTAGAACCCAATCGGGGACAAGTGCTGATTACCGAGCGACTCAAGCCTTTTATTCACTACCCCACCGGCCATGTCCGTCAGACCGGCGAAGGCACGGTACAACTGGGCGACTCCAAGGAGGATGTGGGCCTCAACACCGGCACCACTGCAGAAGAACTTGGCAAGATTGCCGCCCGCGCCATCCGCATGTACCCAGTGCTGGAAAAGGTGCGACTGATCCGTGCCTGGGGAGCACTACGGGTGATGACCCCGGACGGCTACCCCATCTACCAACAGTCGAGCCGGCATCCCGGTGCCTATGTGGTGACCTGCCACAGCGGCGTCACCCTGGGGGCCGTGCACGCAGGTCCGTTGGTCAACTGGCTGCTTGGCAAAGACATAGAGATTTCCCTGGAGGCGTTCAGTGCAGACCGATTCCCCATTTAACCGGCTGGACACGGCCCCTGCCGGTTCCGTCATCATCGAGATCGACGGCCAGCCCTTTACCGTCCGTGAGGGCGATTCGGTCGCCGCAGCCCTGCTGGCCGCAGGCGCCATCCCGTCTCGCACCACCCCAGTGTCCGCCAGCCCCCGCGCGCCCTACTGCATGATGGGCGTGTGCTTCGAGTGTCTGGTGGAAGTCGATGGTCTGCCCAATGTGCAGGGCTGCATGGTGCAGGTCACCGAAGGCATGAAGGTGCATCGTCAGTCGGGCGCCCGAGAGCTAACAGAGGGAAACTTTCATGAAGCAGTATGATCTGGTGATTGTAGGCGCTGGCCCTGCCGGCATGGCGGCAGCCGCTGCGGCGGCCGAACAGGGATTGACCGTTGCCGTACTGGATGAACAGGCCGCTCCCGGCGGGCAGATATACCGCGCCATCTCGGCCCCGGCGCCTCGGGATGAAGGTATTCTGGGGCCAGACTATTACCATGGCCGCCGGCTGCTGGGGCCCTTCGGCCAGGCCGGTGTGGACTATATTTCCTCTGCCACCGTGTGGGAAGTTACCAAAGAACGGGAAGTACGTTTTTCGGCACAGGGACAGGCCCGCACCCTACGAGCCGAGAGAATCCTTCTGGCCACCGGAGCCCAGGAACGCCCTGCCCCTTTTCCCGGCTGGCAACTGCCCGGCGTCATGAGTTGTGGTGCCGCCCAGATCATGCTCAAGACCAGCGGTCTGACACCACCAGTCCCCTTGATACTGGCCGGCAGCGGCCCACTGTTGCTGCTGATTGCACTGCAACTGCACCGGGCCGGAGTCGAAATTGCCGCTGTGCTCGACACCACCCCGAAAGAGAACTACTTCAAGGCCAGCCGTCATTTTGGTGGCGCCCTGCGTGGCTGGAAGATGCTGCTCAAGGGACTTAACTATATAGCCCAGCTCAAGGGAGCAGGTATCCCATTCCTGAGCCAGGTAAGCGGACTGCGGGGTGAAGCTGGCAGTGACGGCAAACTGGCCCGGGTCCACTTCAGCCACAAGGGCCAGGCACGGACGCTGGACGCCATTAGCCTGCTGGTGCACCAGGGTGTGGTGCCAAATGTGCAACTGAGCCGGGCCATCGGCATCGGCCACCAGTGGGACGAGCTGCAGCTGTGCTGGCGCCCTTCCACCGATACCTGGGGCGAAACCGACCTCGAAGGCATCTTTATTGCCGGTGATGGCGCGGGCATCGGCGGTGCCGTTGTCGCCGAACAAGCCGGCCGCCTGGCCGCCTGGCAAGTCGCCTGCCAACTGGACCGCCTAAGCCCCAAAGAGCGGGACCGGCTGGCGGTGCCTGTGCGTCGCGCCTTGGCGCCGGTACTGGCCATTCGTCCCTTTCTCGATGTGCTCTATCAACCCGCCGGAGAGTTTCTCACCCCAGCCGACGACACTCTGGTGTGCCGCTGCGAGGAAGTCACCGCTGGCGATATTCGCCGCTTCGCCCGAATGGGTTGCACCGGCCCTAATCAGACCAAAGCCTTCAGCCGAGTGGGCATGGGACCTTGCCAGGGTCGCATGTGTGGCCTGACGGTATCGCAGATCATCGCCGATACGCGCCAGACTACCCCGGCGGAAGTGGGTTATTACCGCATTCGTTCACCCATAAAACCACTAACCCTGCAAGAACTGGCCAACCTGAACAATACCGATCAGCCCCAGCCCTGACCTTGACCGCCGTGCCCACTGCACGGTGCCCTTGTCTTTTTGAGGAGATAGCATGTCCCTAGTACGCCATCACACCGGCGAGCGCATGAGTCGCACCGTCATCCACAACAACACCGTTTACCTCTGCGGCCAGGTGGCCGAAGATCGCAGCCAGGACATTACCGAGCAGACCCGAACCATGCTGGCCAAGGTCGATGCCCTCCTGGCCGAAGCCGGCAGTGATCGCCAGCACCTGTTGAGCGCCACCATCTATGTAAAGGACATGAGTCTATTTGCCGAGATGAACAAGATATGGGACGCCTGGGTGCCCGCCGGTCACGCCCCGGCCCGGGCCTGCGTGGAAGCCGCCATGGCCAGCCCCGAGTTACTGGTGGAGATCTCGGTGATCGCCGCCATTCCTGAAGCCTGACCTCCTACAGAAACACCAAAGCCAGCCCTCGATGGCTGGCTTTTTGTGCCCTTTGCGAACTTGTAGTCCGTATTCCCACGCTGTTGCACTCCTGTTTGGAGTGCCGCGCTTGCGGTGCTCACCGAAAGGGTATTCCGGCTTGCGGCAGGGGCCGGTAATGCCGATCTGCTGTTCCTGTTAAGGTGTAAACATAGTAACCTCGAAGCTCTGACGAGTGGTTGCAAAGATAAAGTCATTTTCGCCCCTTAACGCAATAACTCTCCCCACCTATAATCCATTAAGAACAGTTATTGCCATAAGGACAGATTCTTGAGCAACCTCCTACAACTCGACCGCACCGACCGGCGCATCCTGGAGCTGATGCAGCGCCACGGCCGCATCAGCAACCTGGAGCTGGCCGAGCGGGTCGGCCTGTCGCCCTCGCCCTGCTCGCGCCGGGTCAAGGCACTGGAAGAAGCCGGCCTCATCCTCGATCACGTGACCCGGCTCAACGCCGCCCGGCTGGGGCTGACCCTGCAGGCCTATATCCACATCTCCCTGGACCGGCACACCCCGGAGCGGTTCGAGGCCTTCGACGCGGCCATACTGGGCTTTCCCGAGGTGCTGGAGTGCGATCTGATCACCGGCACCGAGGCCGATTACCAGCTCAAGGTGATAGTACGCGACATGGAGCACTACCAGCAGTTTTTGCTGGGCAAGCTGACCCGGCTGGAGGGGGTGACCGGGGTGCGCTCCAGCTTCGTGCTGCGGCGGATCAAGCAGGACACCGCCCTGCCGCTGGAACACCTGGGCTGAACCGGAGGAGCACGCCATGATGAGCTGCGATCAGCATGACTACCTCGAAATCGCCTGCCTGTACCGCTACCGGGTCCGGCTGACCCTGGCCTCGGGCCATCAGCTGACGGGCATCGCCCTCGACACCCGCCGCGACGGGGATCGGCAGGAGTGCCTGCTGCTGGGCACCGACGGGGCCGAGCAACTGGTGCGGCTGGCGGAACTGACCCGCATGGAGGCGCTCACCGACAACCCCCACTTCCGGGCCGTCGACTTCGACTGAGTCATGCCGGTCGCGTCGTACCGGCGCCCCGGCTGACCTCGAAGCTGCCCACCAGCTGCTGCAGGCCGAAGGCGGTGCCCTTCACCTGCTCGGTACTGCGCTGCAGCTCGCCGAAGGACACATTCATCTCCCCGGTGAGATCGGCGATCAGCGCCGTAGCCTGGCGGTTCTGCTCGCGGGTCTCGGCCAGGTCATTTATAACAGTGAACATCTGCTCCACCTTCTGTTGCAAATACTGCTCCGCCTCGCCGCCCTGGTCCACCAGGCGCAGGCCCTGATCCACCTCGGCCACGCCGTTTTCCATCATGGCCACCGCCGCCCGGGTTTCCCCCTGCATGCCTTCCACCTTGTGGCGGATGTCTTCCGCCGCCACCGCGGTGCGGGCCGCCAGGGCGCGCACCTCGTCGGCCACCACCGAAAAGCCCCGGCCGAACTCCCCGGCCCGGGCCGCTTCGATGGCGGCGTTGAGCGCCAGCAGCTCGGTCTGCTTGGTGATGTCGCTGATGGCGGAAACGATGTCGTCGATCTCCGTCGCCCGGCCGTCCAGGCTCCGCACCGCCGCCGCCGAGCCGGACACCACCTCGCGGATGCGCTGGTTGCCGTCCCGGGCCGACAACAGTTGCTGCTGGGTCCGCACCACCACCTGATCCATGGCCTGCTTCATCTCGCCGGCGGTGGCGCTGGCCAGATCCAGTTGCTGTTGCTGGCTGGCCAGGGCCGCCAGCATCTGCTCGATGGCGGAGGACAGGGTGCGGGAGTGATCCTGGGTTTGCCGGTTGACCCGGAACAGCCCCTGGTTGCTCTGCTCCAGCCGCTCCGCCATGGCGATCACCGAGCCCATCATGCCGTCCAGATTGTCGATAAAGCTGTTCATCCACATGCCCAGCTCGCCGGTTTCGTCCCGCCCCAGGCGCGATTTGTCCAGCCGCTGGCGCAGGTTGCCCTCGCCTTCGGCCAGGGTGCGCACCACCCCCGTCATCTCGTTCAGCCGGCGCGACAACCGCCGGGGCCCAAGCCGGGCAAAACACCAGCCGGACAGCAGCAGCAGCAGCAGGTTGCCCAGCAGCAGGGACGCAAGCGGCAGATCCAGCCCGGCCGCCGCCAGGTTGAAGGCCGGCACCGGCAGCACACAGGCCTGGTAACCGGCCTGCAGCTGCCAGCCCAAAGGACGGCGGCCGAACACTTCGGCCAGATCCGCCTCGCACATCATGCCGAAACGATCCGGCGAGCCGGGCAGGGAGAAGGTGACGCCCTTGCCCACCACCGGAATATGGCGGTAGTCCGCATAGCCCGGGTAGCGCACAAAGCCGTTGTGGCCGCGTTCTATGGTGCTCTTTACGCCCGGGTGCAGCTCGCCGGTGGCCGGATCGGTGAAGCGCAGCTCCAGCTCGGTATGGTGGTGGATGCGGATCTGGCCCCAGGGAGTGTTGATGCCCTCCTTCAGGTTTTCGCCGCCGCCGAAGGTGCTGTCCTCGAAGCGGGAGCGGGACAGGGCGGTGCCGGGGGCGATGCGCGAGTCGAAGCGGGATTCGACCATAAACAGGTAGTTGTCGCCCGAATCGGGGTAGATGTGCCCCGCTTCGCGCTGGATCAGGTCACTCATCACGTCGTTCGGCACCCGGGCGCACAGCAGGCCGCGCAGCTCGTCCTTCACCCGCACCGGAAAGTAGAACATCAGGGTCATGGCGTCGTGAAAGCGCGAGCTGGAAGGGCCGAGCCGCAGGGTGACCGGATCCGCGTAGGGGCCGTGCAAAAAGGGTCTGACCCCGGCCTCGGCCAGCACCCTGGCGTCGGTGTCGGCCTGCCCCTCCCGTCCGGCCTGGCTGGAGGCCAGCACCTGCCCTTCGGCCGACAACATGAACAATTCGGAGCAATCACCGCTTTCCCGACACAGATCCCGCAGCAGGGCGCCGTTGGCGGCCGGCTGCCGCCAGTCCAGCCGCGGGCCCAGGGTTTCGAGAAAGTACCATTGCTGGCGCGTCCAGCGCTGGAGCAAACTGACCCGGGTGGCGGCAAAGCCGTCGAACACCTGCTCCAGGCCGGCGATGCTGCGCCGGTTGAGCCAGTTGGCCCACTTCATCCTGAGCCGCAGGGCCAGGCTCATGCGGGGGCCGCGACCGGCCATATGGGGGGAAACAAACTGACCGCTCATGGCTGCCGATTCCATGCAAACTCCTTGTTTTTAGTGATTTTTCAACACATTTAGCAAGAAGCGTTCCATGGCGTGGAAAAGACGGAGCTGCCCCGTTCGGACCATTTCCAAGCATTAATGGCACCCCCTTGGTGGTATTCGTGGTGCTTTATCCGGCGCTGCCGCCCCCGCCGCCCGGCAGCGCACCATAACAGAACACCAAAATGGTGCGAACGCACCTGTCTGGCTCGGCTCAGTCGGCAATATCCATCGACAGGAACAGCCGCCGGTAGCCGGTGGGCACCGGCGGCGAACGGTGCCACAGGCCCCGGCCTTCTTCCCCTTCCCAGCCGTCGCCCTTCATCAGCGCCACGTCGCCCACCGCCAGTTGCTGCCACTGCTCCGGCTCCCGTCCCCCTTGCGCCAGCAGCTGGTTGCGCTGCTCCTGGTTGAGCCAGTGGGTGCCCGGGCCGGAATAGGTACTCACCAGCCGGCAGGGCAGCCGGTCCACATGGAAACGCGGGCACATGGCGGTTTGCAGGCTGGCCAGGCGCACGCCCACCCGGGGCAGATCGAACAGGCAGGCGAACATTTCCGCCAGTTGCTGCACGTCGGCGGCCAGGGCCTCCCGGCCGGGCAGATCCGGCAACTGCCCGGCCAGCTCCCCCGCCACCGCCTCGGCGGGCACCAGTTCGCGCACGCTGACCCGGCTGCCCGCCTGCAGCAGCCGCTGCACATAGTCGGCCGCCCCGGCCGGCAGGGGCCGCTGCCATACCGCCAGGTTGTAGTCGGGCTCATAGATCCGGGTGAGGGTGGCGGGATCGCCGCCCTGCACACTGACGGGGGCGAAACAGGACGACAGCTGATCGGTAATGCTCATGACCGGGGCTCCTTGCTGATACAGGGGATAAACAACACATGTTATGTTATAACAACAAATTCATCATAAGCCATGGCAAGCAAGCGGAGCAAACACCATGTCCAGCCCTTCCCCCCTTCCCGTGACCGTGCTGTCCGGTTTTCTCGGCGCCGGCAAAACCACGGTGCTGAACCATATCCTCAACAACCGCCAGAGCCTGCGGGTGGCGGTGATCGTCAACGACATGAGCGAGGTGAACATCGACGCCGCCACGGTGCAGCAGCAGGTGAGCCTGCACCGGGGCGAGGACCGGCTGGTGGAAATGAGCAACGGCTGCATCTGCTGCACCCTGCGCGAGGATCTGCTGCTGGAGGTGCGCCGGCTGGCCGGCGAGGGCCGCTTCGACTGCCTGGTGATCGAATCCACCGGCATCTCGGAGCCGATGCCGGTGGCCGAAACCTTTACCTTCGAGGGTGAAGACGGCAGCCGCCTGCACGACATCGCCCGGCTCGACACCCTGGTGACGGTGGTGGACGCGGTCAACTTCCTGGCCGACTTCCAGGCCGCCCAGGCCCTGGCCGAGCGGGGCGAGAGCCTGGGCGAGGACGACGAGCGCAGCGTGGCCGACCTGCTGATCGAGCAGGTGGAATTCTGCGACCTGCTGCTGGTGAGCAAGACCGACCTGGTGAGCCCGGCGCAACTGGCGGAGCTGACCGCCATCCTCGCCCGGCTCAACCCCGAGGCCGAGATCCTGCCCATCCGCCAGGGCCGGGTGAACCTGAACAAGGTGCTGGCCACCGGCCGCTTCGACTTCGAACGCGCCGCCCGCGCCCCCGGCTGGCTGCAGGAGCTGCGCGGCAAGCACCGCCCGGAAACCGAGGAATACTGCATAGGCAGCTTCGTCTATCGCGCCCGCCGCCCCTTCCACCCCCAACGTTTCTTCGACTGTCTGCACCGGCCCCGGGACGAAGGAAGGCTGCTGCGTTCCAAAGGCTTTTTCTGGCTGGCCAGCCGCCCGGATTTTGCCGGCCAGTGGAACCAGGCCGGCGGCATCGCCTACCACGGCGGCGCCGGCCTGTTCTGGCAGGCGGTGCCCGAGGAAGACTGGCCCGAGGACGAAGAAAGCCGGGAGCATATCCTGGCCAGCTGGGCCGAGCCCCATGGCGATCGCCGCCAGGAGCTGGTGTTTATCGGCCAGGGCCTGGACCAGGCCGGGCTGTGCCGCGAGCTGGACGCCTGCCTGCTGACCGACGAGGAACTGCACCAGGGCCCCGCCGCCTGGCAACAACTGCCCGATCCCTTCCCGGCCTGGGAGTAGACGGCACGGACCCCGCTGGCGCACAATAGCCGCCATTGTCGAGCCATTGAGTCCGTTCAATGAAAACCAATTTGATCACCCGTGCCGGCTGGCACAAACTGGACGACGAGCTCAAGCACCTGTGGAAGGTGGAGCGTCCCGCCGTGACACAGGCGGTGTCGGAAGCCGCCGCCCTTGGCGATCGCAGCGAAAATGCCGAAGCCGCAGGCGTGGCGTCGGGCCATCATAGGCAAGCCGAGCGCACCCCTTACTTGGGATGGAAACATGCAACCTCCACGGGTCTGTCATTAGTCTTGGCCATCGGATGGATGGCCCCAGTCATCAAGCGACGACTGGCCGTGGAGGCCGCTCCAAGCGGTAGACACGACGCAGGGGAAAAGCGTGTCGTTCGCCTAGCCGCAGGGCATGACGGACGTTGGGTGCCAGGGCAATGCTCGCCCCCAACCGATCCGCTTGTTCGTGGAAGTGACTGCCGCTCTCATGAGGGAGCTGGCGACCGTCTTCATGCATGTGGCCATGGGTATGCCCATGGCCGCTTAGATCACTCTTGTGGTCAAACGACGCAACGCTCGCCGCCCCATGGGCTTGCGCCTCGCCGAGGCTGGAGATGACCAGGCTCGGCAAGAACAATAGTAAGAACATAAGGTAGCCAAGACGGTGGCGCAGCCGATGGAGCATGACAAAACAACCAGAGTGAAAGTGATAACCAAGCAACACATGCTGTTTCAGCGCGAGCGTTGGCAGCATGATACCAATAGATTACCATCCCCCCTAGGGGGATAGAAACAATGAAAAGGAAAAGAACATGACACCGCATACCCACCAGTCGCATCCCGATATCATCAAGCGGCTCAATCGCGCTCGCGGCCATCTACAAAGCGTGACGCACATGATGGAAGAGGGTCGTCACTGCCTTGACATTGCGCAGCAGCTCCACGCGGTCGAGAAAGCTGTCCAGCAGGCTAAGCGCGTATTGATCCATGACCATATTGAGCACTGTCTGGATGACGCCCTTAGGCCGCTCTCACCGGAACAGCAACACCATGTCGACGATTTCAAAGCGATTGCGCGTTATCTGTGAGGAGCTAACGCCAGGCCAGCGCTCTGGTCTTCCTCACAGGGCAATATCTCAACCGTGATGTGAACGAGAGAGGAACAGTGGGCCTGGATATGGCGTTTGTAAGCCGTGGGCGACTCGGGTTCATGGGCCACGATGGAGACGATAGCGGCATAAATATATTGGGGCCGATCGACCACACATGAAGATCAGTAACACGGGCATCATCGTTCTCAACAGCTTGCTTGATGGCGTTTTCCATCGATTGATGCTGATGATCCAGCAGTACTGTCGATGTCTCTTTAAGCAACTGCCATGACCAGCGGGTGACCAAGATAGCGCCCACGATTCCCATGGCAGGGTCCATCCAACCCCAACCCGCATATTTACCCGCCAGCAGAGCCACAATCGCGAGCACTGACGTCAGTGCATCCGCCAATACATGCAGGTAAGCAGCACGACGATTATGGTCATGATGATGGCTGTGGTCATGATCGTGATCGTGCCCATGATGGTGATCATGACCGGCCTCGCCTAATATCCAAGCAGAAATACCGTTGACCACCAAACCGATGAAAGCGACAAAAATAGCCCCGTTAAACGAGATCTCAACGGGTTGAATAAAGCGGCCCACGCTTTCTATCACCATGTAAAGGGCGAACACGGCCAGCAGTATCGCGCCGGTAAATCCCCCCAGCGCGTTGACCTTTCCGGTGCCAAACGAGAACCGGTCATTCGTAGCATGCTTACGGGCATAGGCATACGCAAAGGCGGCAATACCCAGTGCCACCGCATGGGAGCCCATATGCAACCCATCGGCTAGCAGCGCCATTGACCCGTAGATCACCCCCGCCGTAATTTCCCAAACCATCATGGCCAGGGTCAGCCCGACCACAATGAGCGTCCGCAACTCACCGGAGCGTTTATGGTTCTGGCCAAACGTATGATCGTGCTGCCATTGGTCAAGGCGATGGTGAGGCATGACTAGCGTACCTAATGGAAGAAGAACATGTTCAGCGTATGCGCTATCGAGCATTGCGACGCCACCTATCCCCCCTGGGGGGATAGGTGGGATACTAGTGGAGATCAGGTGGGTTCACAACCGGACTTGCGATAGCAAGCACAGCAAAACACAAAAGGCGATACAGGCGAGCCGGAAACGCCATCAGCGGGTGACTGCTGGCTAAAAAACCACAAGAGACGCTAAGACACCAATAAGCGCGCACCCTGCCAGCACTTTGAGCATGCCCACCTTGAAATGAAAAATCGCGACCATCGCGCCTGCCGCCA
The DNA here is from genome assembly GCF_003012795.1 of Zobellella taiwanensis. Taxonomy (GTDB): domain Bacteria; phylum Pseudomonadota; class Gammaproteobacteria; order Enterobacterales; family Aeromonadaceae; genus Oceanimonas; species Oceanimonas taiwanensis. The sequence continues at coordinate 34,824 of NZ_PXYH01000010.1, read as the reverse complement.
GTAATAACGCCAGTAAATCGAGGGACGCTAAGTTCGGCGCTAAAAGTCGTGCCCCCATCACGTGCCATTCGCCTACGTCAGCGAAGATAACGTGAAGTCCAAACCAAATGGCTAGGTTGAGGATAACCCCGACGACCGCAGCGGTAATGGCGGACAGCGCAGCGCTTAAGGCGCGGTTGTCACGTAGACGCTCCACATAGGGAGCCCCTAAAAATATCCAAAGAAAACAAGGAACAAACGTTACCCACGTGGTCAGCAATGCGGCCAGCGTTGCCGCCAACATGGGATCAAGGCCTGTGGCCTCACGATAAGCGCCCATAAACCCAACAAACTGCACGACTTGAATTAACGGGCCCGGTGTCGTCTCCGCCATGCCCAGGCCATCCAGCATCTCGCCCGGTGCCAACCATCCATAATTTTGCACCGCCTCTTGAGTGACGTAACCCAGCACCGCATAGGCACCGCCAAAGGTCACCACCGCCATCTTACTGAAGAAGAATGCGATCTGACTGAACACATTCTCGCTGCCGAATAGGGCCAATAGCACCACCACCGGTGTTAGCCACAATAGGAGTAACGTGCCTGACATGCGTAGCGACCACTGGCGATTGGGGCGTGCATGGGCAGGCAGCCCTTTTCCCAGTAGGGAATCTCGGTCGCTAAGCACTGACTCGTCGGCATCACCGTGGCCACCTCCTACCTGAAAGGCTGTCATGCCACGCTTCCCTCCCCAGTACCCCAGAAGGGCCGCGCTTAGAACAATCACCGGAAACGCCACCTCAAAAAAGAAGATGGCGACAAACGCGGCAGCGGCGATGCCAAGCATTATCTGATTTTTTAGTGCCCGCTTGCCTATACGGACGACAGCGTTAAGCACCACGGCCAGCACCGCCGCTTTTAGACCAAAGAAGAGCCCCTCAACTGCCCCCACATTGCCCAAAGCTGCATACAGGTAGCTCAGGGCCAGAATGGCGATGAAGCCAGGTAACACAAAGAGGCTGCCCGCCACCAAGCCACCTTTGGTACGATGCATCAGCCAACCGATATAGATAGCCAACTGTTGCGCTTCTGGCCCCGGCAGCATCATGCAGTAGTTAAGTGCGTGCAGAAAACGGCGCTCGCCAATCCATTTTTTTTCTTCGACAAGGATGCGATGCATCACCGCTATCTGACCGGCGGGGCCGCCGAAGCTCAATAGTGCGATTCGTAACCAGACCCTAACGGCCTCACGGAACGGTACTTGATGGGGCGACTCAATGTTGGGCGGCATGGCACACTCTTTAGCGATGTAGGGGTGTTATTTTGTAGAATGTATAACAGTTAGGTTATACATACAACGAAAGAGGCGGTATGACAGATAACGTACAACACTGGTTAATCCTGATCATGCGTCTCAGTGGGCGGGCGGGCACGCCCCGTATGAGGATCTGGCGGGCGCTTCGTGGTTTAGGTGCCGTGGTACTCAGAGATGGTGTGTACTTACTGCCTACTAGCCCCTCGCGAAGGGAAGCGCTGGAGCAGCAAGTCGGCGCTATTCGGGAGCTGGGGGGTAACGCGCTGTTGATCGAGGTAGACGATTCAGCCATAGATAGCGTCGATGCGTTGCCTTCGCTCTTTGATCGAGAGCCAGATTTTCAAGCCTTACGGGCGGCGGTGGTTGAGTGGCAGCAGGCATGCCCTCAGTTGGAGGAGCGAGAAGCGCAGCGTCAATTGACCCAGTTGCAACGACGTTTACAAGGCATTGTGGAGATCGATTTTTTTCCAGGGTCAGAAAGCGAGCGCGCCATTATGGCCTTGGCAGAGGCGGAGACCGTCTTTAATCGCTATTTTGTGCCAGACGAGCCCCAGCCGATCCAAGCCGAGATCCCGCGGCTTGATCACGCTGCATTTCGTGGGAGATCGTGGGCCACGCGCTGTCGCCCTTGGGTGGACAGGCTAGCATCGGCTTGGTTGATCAAGCGCTTTATTGATCCCGAGGCTCGCTTCGTGTGGCTTGAGCATCCAAACCAGTGTCCGCAAGACGCGCTGGGGTTTGATTTTGATGGAGCCCCTTTCACCCATGTTGATGACAAGGTGACGTTTGAAGTGCTGCTCGCGAGTTTTAGCCTTGAGTCGCAGACAGGTTTGAGCAGAATTGCGGAGCTAGTCCACTACTTGGATGTGGGGGGCACCCCCGTGCCGGAGGCCGTGGGGCTAAAACTTATGCTGGCCGGGGCCAAGGAGCGTTGTGACGACGATGATGCCCTACTGCAACATACCGATATGTTGTTTGATGACCTTTACCAGGCGTATTTGGCAGGAGACCCAGGCCGGGAGTGAGCATGCGCTAATAGTGAACAAGCTGTCACACAACACAGATGAGCTGTGCTCTACCACCTGAATCCGTGAAGCCGGCGCCGACACTTTCCCTATCACCGCCAGCGAGCACTTTTTGATCATTCGCCCCGTGCAAGTTGGCTTTCGCAAGCCCGTTATTGCCAAAACCCACCGTGCTGATCGGTGCTGACGGCCCGTTTTGTCATGCCTTTCCACCCGCCAGGCACGACATATCTGGCGATCGCGTGTCGCTTGGAACTGCTTGTGGATAGAGTGTCGCCGATTGACGGTCAGCATGGCGTTCCTCGTGGATAACGCACTCGGCTCCGCAGCGTCTTGAGCACCGTCATGCGCCCGATATCCTGCCCGAAGTCGAGGATGATCTGCCGTGCCTTGTGAATCACGAGAGCCGCACGGTGCACCAGCTCTTGTAGCACGGTGCGCAGCCGGCGCCGCTTGGTCGGGTGGCGAACCGGGCTCAGCTCGCCGGTCATGCCCAGCTGTCCCATCAGGCGCAGGATGTTGTAGGCCAACTGGGCGAGATGCAGGATCAGATCGTTGGTGGCGAACTTGCCGGACGGCAAGCGCTCCAGGTCGAGATCGGTCTTGATCTCGCTGTGAAACTGCTCATGGGTGGCATGCGCCTGGTAGCGTTTGATCACCGCCTCCGGCGCCTCGTCCAGGCTGGTCCACCAGCCTTCCAACTCATAGTCCGGTTCGAGCAGCAACTGGCCATCGCGATCGGCGGTGCGCTCTACCAGGCGCATCACGCGTTGGACGACGTATTCGGTCTTGTTGTCGTCGTGGATCGAGACGGTCTGCGACCACAGCGCCTGGCGCTTGCCAGGACGCAGCTCTTCCCAGTAGTCCGCCGCCACCGCCAGCCAGGTATCTCGATCAGCCGTGGCCGAGCCACGCGGGTTCCATTTGACGACATAGTCGAGCCGGCGCCCCTCGTCGGCAAAGACCTGGCGTTGCTGTTCGAGAAGCGCCAGGTGCGCCTGGCTGTCGAAGCCGCTGTCCTCGCGTAACAGGATCGGTTGCTTGGTCAAGCATTGGGCGCGAGGCAGTACCCGCTCCAGGAAGGCGTTGCTCTCCTTCATGGTGTGCTGCTTGCCAGGCCGCAGTTCCAGACCCAGGCACCACCCTTCGTTGCCCAGATAGGCGGCGATCGGGGTGTAGCCATCGACCTTCTGGTAGGTCCGCGAGACGCCTTCCTTCTTCGAGTTGCTGTTGTCCATGACGAAGGTGTCGATGTCCAGGCAGACGTGCGTCGTCTCGGCGGTGATCGGTGCTTCGATCAGTGACAGCAGGGTCGTGGACCAGGTGGCGGTGCGCGCCTGCAGGTCGTTGGCGGCAAGTTTTTCCAGCCGCTGTCGCAGTGTCGCCGCGCTCGGCACCTTCTGCAGGGTCAGCAGTTGTTGGAAGGGCTTGTCGCGGCGGAAGTTCTCGACAGCGTCATAGTCGCTCATGCCCAGACACAGCAGGCCCAGGTAGCTCTTGATCACGTCACTGGTGCGCATGCCCAGCGTGGTGGGGAAGCGGCTGTCGATGCTGTCGACGCCAGCGATCTCGAAGCATTGCCCGATGATGGACAGCCCGGCGTGGCTGGTGAGGGTGCGGCAACTGGCGCGGAACTTTATGTTGGGCATGGCACTGTCTGGGTGAATGGCGATAATGGCTATATTGCCATGCAGGTCAGTGGGTTAGAAGTGCTTCCGGGGGCCGGTCTCACGGATTCAGGTACCAGGTAGACACATCGATAGAGGGAGTACACGCTTTAAAATATCAACGAGTGTCCACCTTGCTTTTATCCATCGAGCCAGCTTGATACTACACTAGGTCTCCTCGCGTGATACCGATCTTGCTAAAGGCATTCAACACTGAAGCTTCGCAGGGAACGTTTTCGTTTTTGGCTTTAGGGTGTTTGAACGTATCGGCGAACCCTGGGCAGTGTCGAACCAGTTTTTGAACGACACCTTCTACGTGCCGCACGTTAGAAAGCACTTGGCGCAGCCAATGTTCAAAGCTGCCTTGAGGGCTCAGTGTGAATACTAAACCTTTGTAGGAGGGAGGTTTGGAGGCCTCCTCACTACCGCCGGCTCTAGGTTTAGGAGGGCGGCGTTGGATCTCCATGAGATAGAGCGTTTGATCTAACACATGCACTCTAATGACGAGTACCCCGCGAGGCACCTTGGTCTGAGTATCAATGTAAACCCAATTAGCGACTGACGTTTCCACCTCGTCGTCTATTTCGAAAGGTTCCAGGCTGATCAACCGAGGGTCGGGGGAAGTGCTAAAGCCGTCTTCAAAGGTAAACCAGCTGACGCTATGAACCGTCTCGGGATAAGCCGATTTTAAATAAAGAAGCGCATTCCACATATCACGTAGAAAGCCCTGCGACTCCAGTGTAATAGGAGCGTGAATAGAGGCCTGTCCGACCCCTTTTCCTGATCCATGTGGCTCCCCGGTGGAGAAAATGGTTTCGTCGCCAGGAACGGGGACGCCTCGTGTATCGGGCACGTTTTTTCGGGTATATCGTTTATCCAAGACGGCGCGAGGCTTACCTAATATAACGAATTCGTCCTCAGGAAGGTCTAGCCAAGAAGAACCATGGTCGGGTTCGTCATCATCCGTGAGGTCAATGACATCGGGGATGTCTTGAAGCTGATGATAGGGAAACTGAGAGGGGGTATCGTCGCCATCGGTGGCTGGTACTGTCGTTGATTTCTCTCTTTCACGGTGGATCGTGGCACCATCGGGCTGCGTACAGCCTAATATCTGCAAGCCTAGAAATGCGTTGCCATCATCAATAGGTACTCCAGAAACAGAGATCTCCCCGTCCCCCTGGAACCAAGGGGTAACCTCTAAAAGCATCTGGTCTGGGGTGAAGCTGGCTTCAATCTGCGAATAAATTCTTCTGGCAGCCCGCTCGGCATAGGGATCGTACAAAATGTGTGCGAGCAAAATCGCATCGTGCCTATGAACTCGATGAGTAAATCTGACGGGCCATGTGCCCGGTGATGCAGGTGCATTAAGCGGTCGATAAAGCCGTTCTTTGACCTCTTCCCAACGGTAAGTGGCGAGGACACGCTTAATTTCAGAAGAGCGACCGTAACAGCGTGCAAAAAACTCTGTACAAGGGATGAGCAGATGTTTGTCATCCGGGAGGTCAAAGTCAATCAGGTACGTTTTGTGCTGACTTTTCTGGGGTAAGTAGTTCGAATCATGAAAGGAGGTATAGAGGCTGCGCCCTTCTCTGAGCAAGTCGTCTAGGGAGACGATTCGCCAGCCGCCTGGAGAGAACGAAACGGGGAATTTTCTCTCCTCGTAGGCAATACGGGAGTTACTCACGCCCTTTTCCCATACGGAGCCGATTCTCAATAGCCCCACATGCGTTAAGACTGTCTCACGTCTAACCAAGCCTCCTAAGTTATTCTCATGGTCGATGGTTCTCAAGAAGATATGGATTTTAGGGACGCTTCGTAAGCGATTATTCTTGAAGATAGGCCCATACCACCAAACGACCAAGCGCTCAGCTTCGTCTTTAAAGGTGCCATCTGGGAAGCTAAAAGTTCTGCATTGTTTGAGAGAAACGGTCACAAGGGCGCGCTCTATGTAAACTCAACATAGAGATTGTCGCAGCAATTATTGTTTAGTCGCAACAATTGTTGAAAATGACAGTAAGAGCTAGAAACAATTCGTTCTTCATCTGAGCTCTCTACACCATCAGATAGCTTGGAGCCCTCTTGACTCTTACCATAAAATTTAGTCGATTTTCGATATGGGTGTCTCAATGAAAACTTTGACTTTGTACAGTAGTATTCAATTAAGTCATCATATTCATTGTAAAAATCACAAACACTTAATTGAGCTACTGGATGCATTATTGATATAGTTCTTGGCGTCTTGTTGCCACCTCGACTAACATAATAATCTAGTGGAATATAAGTGCCACCGTTACTTTGAAAATTAAGCCCTGAAATTTCACCGTATGAATTTATATATCTCTTATCCTTAAACCTCTGGTACAGAGTAAAGTTAGAAAACCATAGAGGCAACTCGTAAGGCAATACATCTGTCAGTAATACTCGTAATTTATCACTTGTGTCAACTTTGATGATACTAGACATCTTTCCACACCCGCATAATTCTAACTGTCTGGCTTTTGCTAAAGTTCCCAACCTTTTTATTCTTTACATTTCCATACACTGATATTTTTCTTATTTTATCACGCTCTTCAGCACTCAATCCAAAACGAGGGGAGTTAATCTGACAACAAAGAAAGCCATCGATGCCTTTTAGGCATTCGAAATCATTTGTGACATACTGATAGTTATGAGCGATTCCACCCAGTAAATTTCCATTATTTCCTTTTTTTACGATTTTTAGCATTGATAGATATTCAAGCCGCTTCTTTAGAAGGTTTATATTTTTTTGTTTCTTATGATCACAAAATCCTTTTATTATTCTAGATTTTATTTTGTTAAGTTTAGATGTCGAAATTTCAACATTTACTTTGTTTGGCTTATTCTTTACAGAAGAAACCTTTATTGAATAACCTAAATAGTCGAAAGATGCTGTACTCGAATGACCACTATAGTATTTACCAGGACTTTTATTTATACTTAAGCCCAGATCTTCTGTAAGAGATTTGACATACTTTTCGACATCCACCTCCTTCCCTTGAGGCACTAATATAATTATATCATCAACATATCTGGCACTATAAATAACACTCTTGTGGGATGCTATATTATTATCCAATAATTCCAAATACAGTTCGGCCAGTGTCGGGCTGATAGCTAGCCCTCTGGGTAAACCATCTACATTATGAATTTCTTGGAGATGACTATGAATCTGATTAAGTAGTTGCATACATTCTGGAGCTAAAATCAAGTCATTATCAAACTTATTAATTAGTCTATTTAGCTTGATATCTTCATAGCAATCCTTGATATCCAACCTCAGGACATGATAATTTCCAGAATCTTTTAGGAGAGAAATAAGTTGTCTTACTATCCTATTACGATCTGATTGTCTAACTTTATAAATCCTTCGGATAAATCTATCGAGCAACCTAATAGATAAGTCATCTTCTACTATAGAAGGACTAAAAACAGACTTCCTTTTTACTATCTTCTTTTCAAATGGCAGTAATTTCAGGTTGTGCTTATTCCAGTGACTTACAATATCACCTATCGCCACATCGACATTATCATTGCTCGACAACAGCCTCCACTTTCTTACATCTTGCGGTGTAAGAATTTTAGCAAGTTGATTTTTATCAAATACTTGTTTCAGCATTATCTTTTTCTTTCTATTTAATTGATTGGTTTACTTTATCGAGCAGTACATTACTCAATCACCCATTCAACTTTATTAACAAAGTTTCATCCCGCTCTGTAGCTGATAGCTTCAACTTCCCACTCTTTGCTGCCTTCAGGAGTTCTAACCACGACCTCATCACCGACAGCCTTCCCAAGACAAGCTCTGACGATGGGGGCGTTAACTGAGGCATAATCTTTTCTGCCGTAGATTTCGTCGGGCCCAACAATTCTAAATGTTAAGGTTTTATCATCATCATCAACCAAGGTAACCCATGCTCCAAAATATGCTTTACCTTCTTGAGTAGGGTTATACTCAATGACACGTAGAACCTCTAATCTTTTCTTAATGAACCTTACCCGCCGGTCAATTTCCCTCAGTCTTTTCTTGTTATATTGATAATCTGCATTCTCAGAGCGATCGCCCAAACTTGCGGCCCACTGCACTTTCTTAGTAACTTCCGGCCGTTCCTCTCGCCAAAGCTGGTTGAGTTCTCTTTCCAGCTTAGCGTAACCTTCTGGCGTGATAATATTGGTATTCATGATCACCTATAGATTAATGAGAGCTTTTTTCACAGCATCAATAGTAGCTGCACGGAGAACTACGGCTCCAGAACTATCTACCACCTCTCCAAACTCTGAAATAGAAAAGTCCCACTTACCAAGAAACTCTTCCGAAATTATATATTCAAGAGCACGACGTTCCAAGCTGGATAACGCTGAATCTTCATCCAACTTCTCATTTTGGTAATCTCTTACTTCAATACGTGTACCAGGCGGGTTAAATTCGCGAAGCTTTTTATTTGCTGCAGCTAACTCAGATGCTTGCATTCGAACAAGCAATTTATGTTTTGGGTTCTGGATCTCTTCAATCCAGTCATCTTCCTTCTTAGATACTACATTATTTTTTTTGTTATGGTGGTACTCTTCAAAGGAACGGAGTAAAGCTCTGTAGCTCTCTCCTGTTTTATTACGTAAACTCTGAGCTTTAGGCACACCTCTTTTATAGCCAAGTCGAGCTATAGTTGCTACGGAAAAGTCATAAACCTCTCTTTTCTCTTGCTCCACACAGATTTCATAAATGATATCAAGTGTTTTACATGCTTTTGGCGTGGCACTTTCCTTAAGCCTTTCCAATAAAATTTCTGGTTTCATTACGCACCTCCTAAAAGTATAACTGAGTTTGACTCCTTACTGATTAGCTCAATTTCAGAAGGTTCTATTTTTTCCGGACCAACTAAATCAGAAAGTTTAAGCTGCCCATCAATAAGTTTATTAACTTTCTCCCAAGTTTTCAGACGTGACTTGAACAAAGATACCAGTTGGTTGCCCACTTTAAGCTGTTCCTCTTTTGAAAGTAAAAAAAGGCGTGGAGCAAGATCATTAAAGCTTGCCATTCTATCAATTAACTGAGATCTAGGAATGATGGCCCGTGATGCATTACAGCTTTCATAAATGGTTGCATTTTCACATATTTCATGAAGCTGTTGGAAATTAGAGCCATCTTCAATCTCGATCTGAATTTCTGAATCAGACATTTTTATAAGAGCTAAATTAGAGTCATCAGTGCTTAGCTGACCATTAGTTATCGACTGTGACAATTGTATCAGTTTATAAGCTGCTTGAAGATCACACAAAAGCATATCCATTTTTTTTGCTGCACTTTCATATTCTGACTCTAATTTCCTCAACTTAAACTCAAGAGGCTTTCTTTTGCTGACATCAAAGTCTTCCTTTTTTAGGTTAGAAATATACTCAAGTCTATCAAGATCTCTCAACTCTGAATTAATAAAATCGATGTCATTCTGCAAGCTTTGACAATTATCAGACTGGTCATTTGCTTCTAACAGTATTTCATTGGTAATCGATAGCAAACCACCTATGAACACTGGTCCAGTAATAAAATGCCGACAACGCAAACAGTTTTGAAAACCTAAATATCCAGAAGATACCGGACTGCGCACTTTGCTTGCCCCAATTTCTTCTCCGCCATCATCACAGCGAGATGCAGCAAATGGACAGATTCCATAGTCTCTAAAGACATAGTTCCCTGCTGGTACATCATTAGTAAGTGATTGGAGCAATTCTTGATTATTGCCAACCAACTGATTCTTTACTGACTCTATATTATTCTGCTCAATCTCTGCTTGAGTCGCCTCTGCCTGAGTCTTTAGAGCTTTTTTCTCAGCAGCCTCAAACCGCTTTCGAATATCTCTTTGAGTAACTTTGCAATAGTAAATAGACATGACGATAGATGAGTGACCAACCACCTTCATGACAATCTCTACTGGCATTCCCATTTCCATAATATAAGCTGTAATCAGACTTACTCGCATGGAGTGTGGGGTATATTTAGACTTATAATTTGAAAGTCCATAATCATTTCCGCTCAACTCAGCCAGCTTTAAACTGGAAGGCTGAACATGATATAGAGTGGCGGCCAAACGCATAGTAAGCGCTAACCCTGGATTTTTTGGTTCAACATCACCGAATGCTCTGAACAGAAAGCAGTTAACTCCTTTACTCTTAAGCTGTGACTCATTTAGGTTAGTTCGAATGCATTTAGTCCAAGGGGTAGCTCCATTAATCGGGTTGTATTTTTGTTGCCACTTACGAAGTTTCACAAGCCAATAAGCAAGGTCCTCTGGCATCCAAGGGATAGAGTACCCCACACCACCGTTGCTGGTTTTGTTGGTAGTAACATACATCCCCATATGACCATCTGGTAGTTTTTTAATAAAAGATTGAGATTTCGTCATGCCCGCCATTGGACTGGTATTTTTCACCCAAAACAACTTTCCAGACTGATCCAAGTCAGCGATTTCTTTGTCCCCTTCACCGGAATCATTATAAGCAATTTGCCGACCTCTCAAAGGTACCTTAGTAAGAGCATAAGTATGAACCCAGTCTATTGGACACCATAAATAATATTGACTTCCTTGTTTTCTCACAACACAGTCAGGATCAGAGTAATCTACTAGATCAGGTGTTATCTTCACCCAATCAGCGTCAAACTTCTGCAAGTGTTTCAGGTCTCCAAAATGCCTCGCTTTTTCTGGAATAATCCATTCTTGAGCTTTTCTAACAAAATAATATTGCAAACAGGGCTTTGTTGTCTCACTTCTAACAGGTGCAGTGACACTTTTATCTTCAAGCAATAACTGAAACGGGTTTCGTGCATTCATAACGCGCACTACTTCACCTGTTTCTTCATCTTCATCAGTTAAATCGTTACTGATAACAAAGTTCATAAACTCATTAACAGCCATGATGATGTTTCTACGATAATTATCAGTAGGTAACTTTTTCAACTCTTCTCTAAATGGACGAATATTAACCTTTTCTTTTGTGAGAAAGCTTTGTGGCGAAGTACTTTTATCATGCTTTTCAATATAAAATCTTACAAAGCGACAAAGATGATTTATTTTAGATCCACCACCATGTGCTTGCTTCATAAACTCCTTTATCTTTTCACCCCATAACTTAAAGGGTTCTGATATGTACTCTGGCTTAAATGGCTTTTCTTTACCACAAAAATCATACCAGCTCTCCCATTCTTCATAAAAAGTCTCAGGTGCTCTAGGATAAGAAGGATCTTTTAATGAATTAACCCAAGATATATACTCTCGCTTTGATTTAATTTCCCTTTCCTGCACTTCTTCCTTTAAATCATCATACTTTTTAATCTTAGGCAGATCAAAAAATTCAGAGTAACTGGTCCACTCATCACGGAACAGCCTTTCGGGGTGGGCTGGAAGACTAGGGATATCTTTATAACGCTGCCTATAATCAACGGAGTTTTTTATACCATGTTTCTTACAAATAGCTTTTAGCTCTTCCAAACTAGATGCACTAATGGAGGGTATATTGTAATTTTTCCTATTGCTTGAGCTCATTTTCAGACTCTCTCATTTCTGTTCTTATATCGTCACTGGTAGGCTTTATGTAAACCAAACAGGAATTAGGACTCTTATGGTGCATCGCCTTCTGCAGTTCAACCTGGCTTAGCCCTAACTTCCTGCCACGATAACCATATGCATGTCGATGACCATGCTCTGTTGTACCTAACTCTTTCTTATAATCCAACCCGATGCGCTCTACAGCACGTTTATGTCGGCGCTGAAAGTTTTTTAATGTATCAGGTTCACCCCGGTCATTAGTAAAGGCAAACGGGTGATTATCACTTGGTTCAACTCTTTGATACTTGAGATAGTTCACCCATACAATAAGAAATTCTTTTGCTTTGCACGTTGGGTTGAATATAACTTCGAAGTATCCATCTTTACTGGTCATCAGAGGATTCTTCCAGCCAGAGTAAAGACGCTCTGTTATACGATATCGATTTCTTGGCTGATAACCAGTTTCAGACCGCAAATACTCAGATCTATTTTTATACTTTGGATCTGGTGATCGTCCATATAAAGGATGATAGACTCTGACCAAAGCTTCACCCTCATGATTTGGATGAATTGTGATATCTGAAGTAAAGATGTGGAAAAGCTCACTCTTCCTGAGACCACCATAATTAAGGAGCATAGTCATAGCCTGAGAACGATAGTCAACTCTCCCTTTACAAACAAAGCCATCATGAATCAGGCTTTCTATTTTATCTTCAGGAAAGCGCTCGGCTTTATCATTACTTATCACTAGCTGGGCTGGCGTATAGATCAAACGTTTTCGAGCTGCTGCTTTTTTTGCTTCAGCATATGAAGATAAATGATTAAGAAAGACATTGGCTTGCTTGTGATAGTAAGCACACCAGTTCATGCGTTCTTCCCAACTGCTTGCATTCCTAAATGGGTTTATACGACTCTCTTCATATTCATCTTGTCGAGCTAGAAAATCGGTGTACGCTGTTATATGAAAAAGAATGGTATTAGCATCACTCAAATTCCTTGGCTTCCAGAATAAACCTAATGAATCATCGCAAGCTTCATAATCAATTGTTCCTGTCACCAGAGCTTCAGTGAAATTCTTCAAAAGAGTTATTATTTTTTTGAAGCGAGAAGTAGCCTCTATATAGTCAATCAACAGTCTCACTGAAAAAATGGATTTTTCTTTCCAAGAATCACTTTTCTCTGAATACCAAGCAAGATAACGGAGATGCGAGATCAAGATCCCGTTACGAGTGTAGACAGCTGGTAACTGATGTCGGTTTCCACTTGCTGTGTCTGTATAGCTTACAGCTAGCTTCAAGGAATACTTCATATTAGTATATCTGTTATAGGGTTACTTCATGAAGCGTAGCACCTAAAAACCAAAGGTAAAGGCTATCTATGCTAACTAATAGTATGTATTATATAGGGGTTCTAATACATCTACGGCAAGAAGCGGCTGCGGGAAATCGACCGCCGCATCCGCTACCTGATGAAGCGGCTGGAAGCGGTGAAAATCGTCGATCACGACCCGCGCCAGAACGGCAAGGTGTTTTTCGGCGCCTGGGTCGAGCTGGAAAACGAAGCAGGCGAAACGGTGCGCTACCGCATCGTTGGCCCCGACGAAATCGACACCAAAAACAACCACATCACCATCGACTCGCCCATGGCCCGGGCGCTGATCGGCAAGCAGGTGGACGACGAGGTGCGGGTCAACACCCCCTCGGGCGTCCGGGAGTGGTACATCAACCACATTAGATACAGCCCCTTCGAAGACTGAATTATGACCAATATCAACCAATTACTGGCGCAGGAACTCGCCGTTGCGCAAGCCCAGGTCAACGCCGCCGTGGCCCTGCTGGACGAAGGCGCCACCGTGCCCTTTATTGCCCGTTACCGCAAGGAAGTGACCGGCGGCCTGGACGACACCCAGCTGCGCAACCTGGACAGCCGCCTCGGCTACCTGCGCGAGCTGGAAGACAGGCGCACCGTCATCCTCAAGTCCGTCGACGAACAGGGCAAGCTCACCGAGGCGCTTAAGGCCGAGCTGCTGGCCGCCGACACCAAGACCCGGCTGGAAGATCTCTACCTGCCCTACAAGCCCAAACGCCGCACCAAGGGGCAGATTGCCATCGAGGTCGGGCTGGAACCCCTGGCCGACGCCCTGTTCAACGACCCGGGCCAGGATCCCCAGCGGCTGGCCGAGGGCTATATCAAGGCCGATGCCGGCATAAACGACGCCAAATCGGCGCTGGACGGCGCCAAATACATACTGATGGAGCGCTTCGCCGAGCAGGCGGATCTGCTGGAGGCGGTGCGCCGCCATATGTGGCAGCACGCCCTGCTGCAGGCGCGGGTGATCGCCGGCCAGGAGCAAGGCGGCGCCAAGTTCAAGGACTACTTCGAGCACCAGGAGCCCATCGGCCGGGTGCCCTCCCACCGGCTGCTGGCCATGCTGCGCGGCCGCAACGAGGGGGTACTGAGCTTAAGCCTGGTGGTGGAAACCGAGGCCGACAGCCACCCCTGCGAGGGCATTATCGCCCGCTTTGTGGGCTGGCAGAACAAGGGCCGCGCCGCCGACCCATGGCTGGCCGGGGTGATCAGCTGGACCTGGCGTGTGAAGCTCTCGCTGCAGATGGAAACCGAGCTGCTGGGCCAGGCCCGGGAGCAGGCGGAGGAAGAAGCCATACGGGTGTTCGCCCTCAACCTCAAGGATCTGCTGATGGCCGCCCCCGCCGGCGCCCGGGTGACCATGGGCCTGGATCCGGGCATCCGCACCGGGGTCAAGGTGGTGGTGGTGGACGGCACCGGCAAGCTGCTGGAGCAGGCCACCGTCTATCCCTTTGAGCCGCACAAGAAGGTGGAGCAGAGCCTGCGCACCCTGGGCGAGCTGTGCCGCCGCCACCAGGTGAGCCTGGTGAGCATCGGCAACGGCACCGCCTCCCGCGAGACCGAGCGGCTGGTGGAGCAGCTGATGAAGCAGGCGCCCGAGCTCAAGCTGCAGAAGGTGGTGGTGAGCGAGGCCGGCGCCTCGGTCTATTCCGCCTCGGAGCTGGCCGCCAACGAGTTCCCGGATCTGGACGTGTCCCTGCGCGGCGCGGTGAGCATCGCCCGCCGGCTGCAGGACCCGCTGGCCGAGCTGGTGAAGATCGATCCCAAGAGCATCGGCGTGGGCCAGTACCAGCACGACGTGTCCCAGACCCAGCTGGCGCGCAAGCTGGAGGCGGTGGTGGAAGACTGCGTGAACGCCGTGGGAGTGGACGTGAACATGGCCTCGGCGCCGCTGCTGGCGCGGGTGTCGGGCCTGACCCCGGCCCTGGCCCAGAACATAGTGGCCTTTCGCGACGAACAGGGCGCCTTTGCCGAGCGTAAGCAGCTGCTGAAGGTGCCGCGCCTGGGACCCAAGGCCTTCGAGCAGTGCGCCGGCTTTTTGCGCATCCGCGAAGGCAAGAACCCGCTCGACGCCTCCGCCGTGCACCCCGAGGCCTACCCTGTGGTGGAGCGCATCCTGGCCAGGCTGCAACAGCCGGTGAACGGCCTTATCGGCAACAGCGGACTGCTCAAGACCCTGGACGCCCGCGACTACACCGACGAGCACTTCGGCCTGCCCACGGTGCAGGACATTTTGAAGGAGCTGGACAAGCCGGGCCGGGATCCGCGCCCCGAGTTCAAGACCGCCCGCTTTATGGACGGGGTGGAAAAGCCTGCGGATCTCGTTCCCGACATGGTGCTCGAAGGGGTGGTGACCAACGTTACCAACTTCGGCGCCTTTGTCGACATCGGCGTGCACCAGGACGGCCTGGTGCATATCTCGGCCCTAACCGACCGCTTTATCAAGGATCCGCGGGAAGTGGTAAAGGCCGGCGATATCGTCAAGGTGAAGGTGCTGGAGGTGGACCTGCAGCGCAACCGCATTGCCCTGACCATGCGCCTGGAGCAGAGCGCCGCCGAGCATGGCAGCGGTAATAACGGCGGCCAGCGCCGGGATGAGCGGAGCAAGCCCGGCGGCAAGGGAGCTGGCGATAACAGGAACCAATCCGGCAATCGCCCCGCCCGCCGCGAACAGCCCGCCCCCCAGGGCGCCATGGGCGCCGCATTGGCCGCCGCCCTGCAAAAGAAAAAGTAATAAAAAGGCCCGGGGCAACCCGGGCCATTACAAACTGTCTCCCCCGCGAAGGCGGGGGTCCATAAACCGGGGCACAGTCCTGATATCTGGCCGCGCGCTTCAACCTGCACGACAATCGGTCATTTATCAACCAACCGTTACCTTAAAGCACGACAACGCCTCACAGTTAAATAACTGTTTCGAATGGTAGAGATCACTACCGGCAGCGACTGGAGACCCTCCGCACCAGGGATAGCGCGACGGAGCCCCCAGAGCACTGTCACGGCGTGTCTGCATGCGGGACCCGGTCGATGTAGCGCTATTAGGATCAGTTACTTAACCTCCGGAGACCTTTAGGGACGGGCATTTTAGGCTCTAGTTTGCTCAACAACGCCTGCTCTACCTACAATATGTATTGGTTTGCTCGATAAAAAGACCTAAACAGGGAGGTTACAATGCGGGCAGTACTTATAACAGGCATGATCGTCTTGTCCTTGCTGTTGGTCTCTCCTAAAGCCTTTACTGATAACTTCGATTTATTATTCATGGAGTTTGATGCCAGACAGATGAACTCCGCCGAAAAAAGATTACTTCAAACCGGACTAGCACTAGAAGGTCACTATGTCGGCCTAATAGATGGGATTTGGGGAAAAGGAAGCCAAATGGCGTTGGAAGATTACTCAAAAAGAGAGTTCTCTGATTACACCGGAGTCCAATTCTATCATGCATTCACTCTCTTATTGAAAATAGTACAAATCCATGAGGAAACCGGATGGAATGATAAATACATACCTGAAGCAAACTTGTCCATTGCTGCCCCTTGGGGGTTACTACATCAAGAAAGAAACGACAAGACTTCTGTTTCCGAGTGGTCCACCAAGAATGGTGATTTAAAAATCCAACACTTCACCACTTCAGATAAGAATGCAATTGATATTCATAACACCATAAAAAAACAACATGCATCACCAGATGAACCTTACTCCCTTCGACTACCAAGCCGTCTAGTGACCAAGGTATCAAACAATCAAGGTCGTGTATTTTATTTGAGAACAGATAAAATACATCAATTATGGAATACGATATTTATCAGCTCAAGCAAAGAACAACACAATATGCTTCACGCCATCAGCTCAAGCATTCATTACGGGGCCCCTCGAAGCTGGGATATACCAAAAAACTCATTACTCGACAGAGTAATAAAACAAGGCCTCACTGTGATAAGAGAAAAAAACACACCAACAGAAAGCCCTCCTGGAAGCAACACTTACAAACCCTCACCAAATAATAAGAACATACCAACCAGCATTGGCACTGCCTTTTACATCAACAACACCGATCTGGTGACCGCAGAGCATGTTGTATACCAATGCTCCTTGGTTACTCTCATCAACGGTGTAAAACTTGATTTAATTTCAAGCGACAAAAACATTGACTTAGCTATATTAAACTCCCCCACCCGCTCTCGTCACTGGCTACCTCTATCCATCACTGGAAAGGCACTATTGGGAGAGCAAGTTTATGCTCTTGGTTACCCCTATTACATGCTGACCGGCACATCACTTAACCTGACCGCCGGGAATGTTAGTGCCTTGGCCGGCTATAGTGACAATCATCGATTTATCTCAATAACCGCACCAGTACAGCCAGGTAATAGTGGAGGTCCATTACTCAATAAAAAAGGGGAAATCTTAGGAGTTATCAGCGCAAGGCTTTCCGAGGCAGCCATTGCCCAGGCAACAGGGACCCTTCCTCAGAACATTAACTATGCTGTCACGGGTGAGGAGCTTATCTACTTTCTTCGCCGCTCTGGCGTGGTATTCCCCAGTGGTCAGGCCACCCCAATCGACCTTACAAACGGCATTCCCGAAAGCATTCAGAAAGCGGTCACACCTGTGCTCTGCTGGTGAACCTTCACTACTTGTAACCAAAGTCCTACAGCCGCCGGATATGGAGGTCATGCTTTGCCTTTTCATTTCCTTTCTTTATTAATATACCTGATGCAAAAATAAAGATCCGACACCACTTATACCGAGGTTATGATCCTCGAAGGGGTAGTGACCCGACCAACGTCACCAACTTCGGCACCTTTGTCGACATCGGCGTGCACCAGGACGGCCTGGTGCATATCTCGGCCCTAACCGACCGCTTTATCAAGGATCCGCGGGAAGTGGTAAAGGCCGGCGATATCGTCAAGGTGAAGGTGCTGGAGGTGGACCTGCAGCGCAACCGCATTGCCCTGACCATGCGCCTGGAGCAGAGCGCCGCCGAGCATGGCAGCGGTAATAACGGCGGCCAGCGCCGGGATGAGCGGAGCAAGCCCGGCGGCAAGGGAGCTGGCGATAACAGGAACCAATCCGGCAATCGCCCCGCCCGCCGCGAACAGCCCGCCCCCCAGGGCGCCATGGGCGCCGCATTGGCCGCCGCCCTGCAAAAGAAAAAGTAATAAAAAGGCCCGGGGCAACCCGGGCCATTACACGCCCCCGCAGGCCTCTTTCGGATGTCGCCCCCGCCAAGGCGGGGGTCCATAAACCGGGGCATGGTCCCGATATCCGGCCACGCACTTAACCCCGCACACCAATCGGTTATTTATCAACCAATCTTTGTCTTAAAACACAAAAACCACACCACCGGCTAGACCCTGTTGGCACCTGCCGCTAAGCTGCCTCACCCATTTTAACGGACACACCTCGATAACGTAGAGAGGTGGGCCATGCCAGCTTACAAAACGGGAAAGCTAACTCAGCAATCCAGCGTCCCACAAAAACACCTCGTCACCTTGGTGGCGGCCCGCAATCGCGGCCAGAATGGAGAAGATCGTTTAAGCAGGCGGCCCAAGCGGCCTGTGGCACCGGCACCGAGCGGGGTCGGATGCCCTCGCCGGCCGATACCCGACGGTAAGGGAGGCATGCGATGATCGGCCCCCCATTCGAGGCTCCCCAGCCCATGACCATCCTTACCCTTAAAAACCGTGCCGCCTGGTCCTGGGCGCTGTACGACTGGGCCGGGAGCGGGCGGCCAAAAAAACCACCGGCAGGGTCGTCACCACAGATTATCGTGCTAAATTGGGAGCGATAAACCCAAGCCGTATAACGGAGCCCTTGTGAAGGCACATATCCTGCTAACCCGCCAACTGATCAAGCTGTTCGCCAACCTTACCAAAATGCTGAGCTACGGCTTCCATGCCGTTCTTCCCAACCGGCGCTTTACCCTGCCGGAACGGGCTCCCGCCCTGCTCAGGGGCAGTCGCCGGCCGATTCCGCGCATCATCTGGCAGACCAACTTTACCAACAGGGTCACGCTGCCGGTCTACCTCAATTACCTGTTCAACCGCCTGATCTCGCCCACCTTCGAGTACCGCTTCATGATCACCGAGGCGCGGGCCGACTTTATCCGGGAACACTACCCGGCAGAGATTTTCGAACAGTATTCCCGGCTGCAGATAGGCGCGGCCCAGGCGGATTTCTGGCGGTTGCTGGTGTTGCAGAAATACGGCGGCGTCTACCTGGATATCGACGCCCATGCGGTATGGCCGCTCGGCTTTATCATCAAGCCGGGGCACGAAGAGCTTTATATCATCCGCCAGAACCACGAACTCACCAACTACTTCATTGCCAGCAAGCCCGACAATCCCAACCTGGCCCGGCTGATCGACCGGGTATGGAACAATATCCGGGAGAACACCATCACGGGGGTCTACAACCTGACCGGCCCCGGGGTGTTCAACCAGGTACTGGACTACCGCCAGGTGCCCACCACCTTCTATCGTTATACCTGCAGCCAGGGCAGCTTCACCAACGAACACTTCCAGTACATCGACAAGCCCCAGGGCAAGTGGACCAAGGAGCAAAAGAAGACCGACGTGGTCCGCCAGGATCCCCCGCCCGGCAATACTAGCGGGCCGGCGTAACCGCCAGCCAGAGTTCGCTGAAGCCGCTGCCCGGGTAGCGGGCCCGGAGCGGTGTCCGCCCCGGCAGCAGGGACCACTGCTCCGTCGCCGCCAGCAGCGCCTCCATCACCAGCCGCAGCTCCAGCCGGGCCAGGGGCGCGCCCGGGCACACATGGATGCCGGCGCCGTACAGCAGGTTGTCGGCGGGGTCCCGGTCCAGCCGGAAGGCATCCGGATCGCCGAACACCGCCTCGTCCCGGTTGGCCGAAGCCCAGATAATGGATACCCGCTCGCCCGCCGCCAGCCGGCGCCCGCCGATGTCAACCTCGCGGGTGGTGATGCGCCGGTTGCTGATCAGCGGGCCGTGGATACGCAGTATTTCGTCGATGGCCGCCGGCAGCAGCGCCGGCTCAAGGCGCAGCCGGCGCTGCAGCTCGCCGTGCTCCGCCAGGTAGTGGGCCAGAATCCCCACGCTGGCGGTAATGGTGCCCAGTTCTCCCACCGTCCAGTTGCGCAGCAGGCTGACCAGTTCCTCGTCGGTCAGCGCTCGCCCCCTTACTCGTTCGCGCAACAGCCGGCTGGTGGCGTCGTCCGGCGCAGCCTCGCCCTGGGCCCGGCGTTCGTCCAGCAACTGGCGGATATAACCGTCGAATTCGGTGGCCACCGCCGCCAGTTCGGCCCGGTCGCCGGCCAGGGTCGCCCTGTGGTTTTTCAGGGTCCACTGGCGCAGGGGCTCGTGCAGGCTGGCGGGCCAGCCCATAAAGGCGCATTGCACACGCAGCGAAAACAGCTGGGCGAAGGCGCCAATCAGTTCCACTTCTGTGGCCAGCTCCCGGGCCAGCTCCCGGGCGATCTCCCGGCAGCGGGGCTCAAAGTCGCGCATGTTGGCGGCGCTGAAATAGGGTTCAATAATGCGCCTGTAGTCGCCATGTTCGGGCGGGTCCATGCCGTTGGGCACGGACAGGTGGCGGGAGACGGCGCTGCTGAAGGTGCTGTGATCCTCCAGGATACGGCGCACTTCGCTGTGGCTCAGTACCGACCAGTGCAGGTAATCGCTGTGCGCCACCGGGCAGCGGCGGCGCAGGTCGTCGTAGGCGGCAATCTGGTCTTGTTGTACGGATTCGTCTCTGGGATCCCAGTCGGCGTGGACTCTGTCGCGCATTGCAGCTCCTTACTTCGGCCGCCGGCGCGGGCCGCCGGCATTGTGAACAACAGGGGATACCATTGCCGCACAAATGCCCGCTAAGGTCCTTGATCGAGATCACACATAATTGACTCTTCACATGCAACTATAAGCCCGTCGGTGCCTCCCGGCTCCAGTGCAGCGGCAGTTCCATGGCCGCAACGGACTGGGCCGGCAGTCCGGCCATTTCATGAAAGGCGGAGTCCTGCCTGAGCAGCACCCGGCGGATCGACAACGGCGCCAGGCTGTCCTTCACCTGCTGCAGGCTGCGAAACATCTGCGGTCGCCCCTGCTCATCGCGCAGCAGCACGGGTTGTCCGTCCAGGATCAACTCCACCAGATAGATGCTCATCTGGTGGGAGCTTATCGTCACCCTGTCGATAACCGGCCTGTCGGTCAGCAGTTGATGCAATGTGGCCATGGCCTTTGTCCTCCCTTGGTGTTTGGCATCTGGACCGCGACCGCCATCAAAAGATTGCGCCCGGTTCCCGCTTTTCGTTTGACACTTCTTGCCCGGCCCGGGATCATCGCCCCCCTGCGCCCGACCCGGTCTTCCCGGGCGGCCCTTATTGTTTTAAGCCAACAGACCGCGCTACCGGTCGCCAGACGGGATAACACTGTGTTTGCCAATACCCTGCGTATGTTACTGCTGCTGCTGCTGACCGCTTTTGCCAGCAAGGTGGCCATGATGATCCTCAGCCCCGATCAGTCGTCCCTGTTGTTTAGCGCCGAGGGCGCCCGCGCCCTGGCATGGGGCCTGCGCCTGGACCTGACCGCCGCCGCCGCGCTCACCACCCTGCTGGTACTGCTGATGCTGGCCGGACGGCGCTGGGGCCCTTCGCCCCGCTGGCTGCGGCCTCCCTTGCTGCTGGCCGGCGGCTGGCTGGTGCTGACCACCACCGCCGACGCCATTTATC
Organism: Zobellella taiwanensis; assembly: GCF_003012795.1. Taxonomy (GTDB): domain Bacteria; phylum Pseudomonadota; class Gammaproteobacteria; order Enterobacterales; family Aeromonadaceae; genus Oceanimonas; species Oceanimonas taiwanensis. The sequence continues at coordinate 13,212 of NZ_PXYH01000010.1, read as the reverse complement.
AGCTGGAGGCAGGGCGCCACGTCACCTTCGAGGTATTTACCGGCCAGGGGCTCGAAGGCGGCCTGGTTGCCACCGCCCTCACGGGCTACGCCGCCCACAGCCTGACGGCGCTGGGACTGCTGCTGGCCCTGACCCTGGCGGTCTACCGGCTGCCCCTGTCCCGGCCGGACGCCGCCGGACGCCGCTGGCACCGGGATGGCGCCTTCCTGCTGGCCTGGCTGCTGTTCGCGGTTTCCGCCATCCGCGGCGGCTGGAGCGACGCCCCCCAGTCGCCCATGAGCGCCTACAAGATAGGCAACCCGGAACTGGCCGCCGTGGCCTGGAGCGCTCCCTATGCCATCAGCTATTACCTCGCCAAGGGGAGCAAGCGGGCGGCACAGCAACAAACCGCCGAGCCCACGGCGGCGGATCTGGCACGGCTGGCCGACTACCACGACACCACCTCGCCCTGGCAGCCGCCGGCCCGCCGGGCCAATGTGCTGATGGTGCTACTCGAAAGCTGGACGGCAGCGGACCTGCTCAGCTACGGAGGCGAGGTGGACGCGGCACCCCACTTCGACCGGCTGCGCGCCCGCAGTTTTTCCACCCGCGCCATGTATGCCGACGGCTATCGCACCGTGGAAGGCATGTTCGCGACCTTCTGTTCTTTCCCCAACCCCGTCGGCGGCGGCGTGGCCGGCACCCAGCTGCAGGGCGCCGACTACCGCTGCCTGCCGCGCCTGCTTAAGGAGCAGGGCTGGGATACCCGCTTTATTCAGGGTAGCGGCAAGGGCATTGTCGGCGCCTTCGCTCAAAGCCTGGGGTTCACCCATTCCTATGGCAAGACCGACTATGGCTTCGACGGCACCGAAAACTACTGGGGCTACATGGATGACGACATCTACCGTTTCACCCTGGACCGGCTGCGGGGGCTGCCCGGCCCCTGGTTTGTGACCGTCAATACCGGCACCACCCACGACACTTATCTGCCCGACGAGGCCGACTATGTGTTCGGCAAGGCCGACCGGACGGCCCTGCGCCGCAACGTGGTGCACCATGCGGACGCGGCGCTGCAGCGCTTTATCGAACGCCTGCCCGAGGTCTTGAGCGAACCGACCCTGGTGGTGCTGGTTGCCGACCATACCTCGGGATCGGCACCGGTGGGGCTTGAGCGCAACGCCATCCCCTTTTTGATGTACGCCACCGACGGCTCGCTGCCGACAAAACACAGCCCGGCCCGCGCCGGCCAGCTGGACGTTGCCCCCTCCATCCTCGACTGGCTGGGCGGCCACGCCCCCTGGTTTACCGGCCGCTCCCTGTTGCGGGATCCGGACCAGGGCTTCGCCCATTATTCCCGCGGACGCATCGTCAGCTGGATTGAAGGGCAGCGGCTATTGCGCTTCGACGTTACCACCGCCCAGGGTGCCGATTGTTTCCAGGTGGCGGAAAACGGCCTGGACATCAGCCCCGCCGCCTGTACCGAAGCGGACCGGCCGCGGGAACACAGGGCCAGGGCCTACACCCGCTATACCCAGTCGCTGTTGTTCAAGGGCAAAACCGGCCACTTCGCCCAGGGGCTGACGGGCGACGACGACGGGCAGACCGCCCGGCTGGGCACGTCCGCGCCCGCCCCCTGAAGGCCGGCAGCGAGATAACGTTCGCATAACAATTCGTTTTTAACGAGGTTTTCTGCAGGAAAAAACTGATAGAGCCGAACCGGCTGGCTGATCATAATGAAATCTGCGTGGAGGGCACTTCCGCAGCAAGCTATAGTTACTTTTGACTGGCCGTTGTCCATACAACGGCCATTTTTTTATCCGCCGGCTTCTGGTAAGCTTTGCCGCCCCTGGCTCCGGCGCCCCGCTCGGCGCTGGCAAGATCACTCGAACGGGCACAACAGCATGGCGCATATCGGTACCTTATTCATCATTTCCTCCCCCAGCGGCGCGGGCAAGTCCAGCCTGATCCGGGCCCTGCTCGAGCGGCCCAGCGCCGACGGCCGGCTGCAGGTGTCGGTTTCCCATACCACCCGGCCCATGCGTCCGGGCGAGGAAGACGGGGTGCACTATCATTTTATCGACAAGGCCGGATTCGAGCGGCTCATCGCCAGGAACGCCTTTTATGAGTGGGCCGAGGTCTTCGGCAATTACTACGGCACCTCCCGCGAGTGGATAGACGCCCAGTTGGCCCAGGGTATCGATATCCTGCTCGACATCGACTGGCAGGGTGCCCGCCAGATCCGCGAGCAGTCGCCCAGCGCCAAGTCCATTTTCATCCTGCCGCCCAGCCGGGAAGAGCTGGAGCGCCGGCTCAACGCCCGCCAGCAGGACAGCGCCGAGGTGATCCGGGGCCGTATGGCCAAGGCGGTGTCGGAAATGTCCCACTACGACGAATACGACTACCTGCTGGTCAACGACACCTTCGAACACGCCCTCAACCAGCTCAGCGCCATTATCGAGGCCGAGCGCGCCAATACCGGCAAGCAGGCGGTCCGCTACCAGGACTTGCTTTCCCGGCTACTGGCGGAATAAGCTAAGATCCATTAGAATTTTGCACCTTTTTTAATCATGGGAGTCCGTAATGGCCCGCGTTACCGTTGAAGATGCCGTAGAACAGGTTGGCAACCGCTTTGATCTGGTGCTGGTCGCCGCCCGCCGCGCCCGCCAGCTGGCCACCCAGGGCAAGGAGCCGCTGGTGGACGAAGAAAACGACAAGCCCACCGTGATCGCCCTGCGCGAGATCGAGGAAGGCCTGGTCAATCACTCCGTGATGGACGCCCAGGATCGCCAGGAACAACAGGAACTGGAAGCCGCCGAGCTGGCCGCCGTGGCCGCCATCGCCGAAGGCCGCAACTAAACTCTCCGGTATTGCCCTCCGGCCAGTGCCGGCGGGCCCGTTCGCGGGCCCTTTTGCTCTGAATTGTGTAAACGGCATTGACCGTCGGGGTATCTCTTGTATTTGTTCGAACCGCTCAAAGAACTCGCCGCCACCTATCTGCCCGCGGAGCAGATGGAGCAGCTCAAGGCTGCCTACATCGTCGCCCGCGACGCCCACCAGGGCCAGACCCGTTCCAGCGGCGAGCCCTACATCACCCATCCGGTGGCGGTGGCCCGCATCCTGGGCGAGATGCACCTGGACCACGAAACCCTGATGGCCGCCCTGCTGCACGACGTGATCGAGGATACCCCGGTCACCAAGGAACTGCTCGAACACCAGTTCGGCAAGCCGGTCGCCGATCTGGTGGAAGGGGTTTCCAAGCTCGACAAGCTCAAGTTCCGGGATCGCAAGGAAGCCCAGACCGAAAACTTCCGCAAGATGGTGCTGGCCATGACCCAGGATATTCGGGTCATTCTGATCAAACTGGCCGACCGCACCCACAACATGCGTACCCTGGGCGCCCTGCGCCCGGACAAGCGCCGGCGCATCGCCCGGGAAACCCTCGAAATCTACGCCCCCATCGCCAACCGCCTCGGTATCCACAGCATCAAGAACGAGCTGGAGGAGCTGGGCCTGGAAGCCCTCTATCCCATGCGCACCCGGGTGCTGCGCGAGTCGGTGCGCCGGGCCAGGGGTAACCGGCGCGAAATCATCCAGTCCATCCTGGAGGAAATCCGGGGCCGGCTGGACGATGCCCGCATCGAGGCCCAGGTGAAGGGACGGGAGAAAAACCTGTTCTCCATCTACAACAAGATGGTGAAAAAGGAGCTGCAGTTCCACGAGGTGATGGACATCTACGCCTTCCGGGTCATCGTCCGGGATATCGACACCTGCTACCGGGTGCTGGGCCAGATGCACACCCTGTACAAGCCGCGTCCGGGCCGGTTCAAGGATTACATCGCCATTCCCAAGACCAACGGCTACCAGTCGCTGCACACCTCCTTGGTGGGGCCGCACGGGGTGCCGGTGGAGGTGCAGATCCGTACCGAATACATGGACCAGATGGCCGACAAGGGGGTCGCGGCCCACTGGGCCTACAAGCAAAACGGCGAAAGCTCCGGCACCACCGCCCAGGTACGGGCCCAGCGCTGGATGCAGAGCCTGCTCGAGTTGCAGCAAAGCGCCGGCTCCTCCTTCGAATTTATCGAGGGGGTCAAAACCGATCTCTTCCCCGACGAGATCTACGTGTTCACCCCGGAAGGGCGCATCCTGGAGCTGCCCTCCGGCGCCACACCGGTGGATTTTGCCTACGCGGTGCACACCGATATCGGCCATGCCTGCGTCGGCGCCCGGGTCGACCGCCAGCCCTTCCCGCTCAGCCAGCCGCTGCATTCGGGCCAGACCATAGAGATCATCACCGCCCCCAGCGCCCGGCCCAACGCCGCCTGGCTCAACTTCGTGGTCACTTCCCGCGCCCGCACCAAGATCCGCCAGTTCCTCAAGAACCTGCGCACCGAAGAATCGGTGCTGCTGGGCAAGCGGCTGCTCAACCACGCCCTGGGCGCCAAGAACCTGGAAGACATCCAGGTCGAACGCATCGAACAGGTACTGAAGGACACCAAACACGGTTCCCTCAGCAACCTGCTGGCGGACATCGGCCTGGGCAACGCCATGAGCGTGGTGGTGGCGCGCCGCTTGCTGGGCAAGCTGGAGGACGTTCCCACCGAACGCCAGAAGGCGACCAAAAAAATGCCGATCCGCGGCGCCGACGACATGCTGCTCAACTTCGCCAACTGCTGCCGGCCCATTCCCGGCGATCCCATCGTCGCCCATATCAGCCCGGGCAAGGGCCTGGTGGTGCACCTGGAGTCGTGCAAAAACATCCGCGGTTACGCCAGGGAGCCCGACAAATACCTGCCGGTGCAGTGGGATCTGGAGCAGGACTTCGACTTCGAGTTCAAGACCGAAATCGGCATCGAAATCGTCAACCACCAGGGCGCCCTGGCCGAGCTGGCCAATGTGATCGCCGCCACAGGTGCCAATATCCACAGCATCAGCACCGAGGAAAAGGACGGCCGGGTCTATGTGGTGGAGCTGCTGATCACCACCAAGAGCCGGATCCACCTGGCCAACATCATGCGCAAAATCCGGGTCACCCCCAACGTGCTCAAGGTCTACCGCCAGCGCAAATAACAGGGACTGTTGATCAAGCAACAACATTTGCCTGCCGGGCGTTTGGGGTTACACTGCCTCATCTGTCGCCCCCGCTCGGAGCCTGTTATGCTCGGTCGCCTGTTACTGCTCGGGATCTGCCTGTTTATGAACACCGCCATCGCCTCGGCCCCGCGCCTGACCACCGAAACCGAGCTGGCCGGGCTCGGCCTGGACGGGCTCGACCGGTTTTGGCAACAGCAGGCGGAGCAGGGGCATTTCGCCGGCCATGACGGCCTCTCCCTGCCCTACGCCAGGCTGGCCTCCACCGCCCACGACAAGGCGGTGATCCTGGTCAACGGCCGCACCGAGAGCTACCTCAAATACCAGGAGCTGGCGCGGGATCTGTTTCGCAACGGCTACGATGTCTACCTCTACGATCACCGGGGCCAGGGCCTGGCCCCCCGGCTGCTGCCGGATCCGCTGATGGGCCATGTGCCCGCCTTCAACCACTATGTCCGCGATCTCGAACAGTTTGTGCAGCAGGTGGTGTTGCCCACCGCGCCGCCGCGCCGGTACCTGCTGGCCCACTCCATGGGCGGTACCATCTCGGCCCTGTGGCTGGCCGATACCCGGGTCCGGCTGCAGGCGGCGGCCCTGTCCTCCCCCATGATGGGCATCTACCTCGGCCCCCTGCCGCGCTGGCTGGCCGACAGCCTGGTGGCCGCGCTCGGCACCGGTTGCCGCTGGCTGGGCAAACCCGCCTGCTACGCCCCGGGCCAGGGCGACTATGAGGAAACGCCGTTTGCCGACAACGAGCTCACCCACAGCGAACTGCGCTACCGGCTGTTCCGCGAGCTGTACCGCACCCGCCCCGAGCTGCAGCTGGGCGGGGTCAGCCTGCAATGGCTGGCCGAGGGCCTGGCCGCCGGCGATGCCGCCATTGCCAGGGCCGGGCGCATCGGCACTCCGCTGCTGGTACTGCAGGCCGGCGCCGACGTGGTGGTCGACAACCAGGCCCAGCGGGACTTCTGCCGGGCCCTGGGCCATTGCCGGGGCGGTGAGCCCCTGGTGATCGCCGGCGCCGCCCACGAACTCTTTATCGAGCAGGACAGTCAACGCAACCAGGCACTGGAAGCGGTGCTGTCGTTTTTCGAACAATATCCCTGAGCCGGATAACCCGGGCCGCCGGCCCGCAACCACAGGACAATGCCATGTACGATGTAATAGTGTCCGATCTGGACGGTACGCTGCTGAATAGCCACCATCAGGTTTCCGACTATACCCGGGAGGTGCTGCACGCCCTCGCGGCCCGCAACATCGAACTCATCGTCGCCACCGGCCGCCACTATGTGGACGTGCGCTCCATCCGCGACAAGCTGGGCCTGGACGTCAGCCTGATCACCAGCAACGGCGCCATGGTGCACAACCCGGACGACAAGCTGATCTACAACCAGACCATCCCCGCCGAGATGGTGGAGGAGCTGGTCGGGCGCTTCCGCCTGCCCGGAGTGCACCTCAACATGTACCGGGGCGAACACTGGCTGGTGGAAGAAGCCATGCCGGGCCTGCTCGATTTCAGTCCCGACAGCGACTTTCGCTACCAGCTCGCGGATCTGCGCGCCACCTCCAAACAGGGGGTGGAAAAGGTGTTTTACGCCGGCGACCACGAACGGCTGCTGCAGCTGGAGGACATGCTGCTGGCCCACTTCGGCGACCGGCTCAACATCACCTTTTCCCTTCCCATCTGCCTGGAGGTCATGCACGGCGAGGTCAACAAGGGCTCGGCGGTGGCGTCGCTGATGGGACTGCAGGGCACTCCCCTGCAACGGGTGATCGCCTTCGGCGACGGCATGAACGACTACGAGATGCTGTCCGGCGTGGGCCGCGGCGTGGTGATGGCCAACGCCCACTCCCGGCTGCGGGATGCCCTGCCGCGCCACGAACGCACCCTGAGCGCCGACGAAGACGGCGTGGCGCGCTACCTGGCCCGGGTGTTTGAGTTGTAGTGTTAAGTCACACCGAGCGCCTGCCGGCACTCGTGCAGGCGGCCGCCCGCAAATTGCCGCAACGCGGCAACCGGACGCTCACATCATAGCCAGAATGGCGCGCCGCTCGGCCTCGGTAACCGGCATCACCGACAACCGGCTGCCCTTTTGCACCAGCGGCATCCCGGCCAGGGCCGGGTTGGCCTTGAGCGCCGCCAGGGGCAGCAGCGGCAGCTTGCGTACAAAGGCCAGTTCCACCGCATACCAGCGCGGCTGGTCCGGATTGGATTTGGGGTCGAAATAGGGGCTGTCGGGGTCGAAGGCAAAGGGGTCGGGAAAGCCGGCCCGCACCACCCGGCCGATGCCGGCGATCCCCACCTGCTTGCAGCTGGAATGGTAGATGAACACCTCGTCACCTTCCCTGACCTGGTCGCGCAGAAAATTGCGCGCCTGGTAGTTGCGCACCCCTTCCCAAAGGGTATTGGCCCGGGCCAGATCGTCGATGGAAAAGGTATCGGGTTCGGTTTTGAACAGCCAGCAGGCCATGGGATCCCCTCGTCATTTATTGTTACCGCCCGCTGGCGGCCATTATCGGTCTATGGCAACCTTGTGGGCTCAAAATAGTGACCCTTCACGGAGAAATACGCAATGCACAAACCCCTGTGGCTCGGCCTGGCGCTGCTGCTCGCCGCCTGCGGCGGCAGCCCCACGCCGCCGCCCGCGCCCGCACCCACCCCGGTGGTGACCGCCGAGCCCGAGCCGCAACCCTTTGAAAACGGGGTGATCAGCGTGCCGGTCAGCCCGGTGCTGGAAGTCCCCGAGAGCTGGTAAGGATGGAAAACTACATCGGCATCATGTCCGGCACCAGCCTGGACGGCATCGACGCCGTGCTGGTCGAGACCGACGGCGAACGAGTCCGCCTGCTTGACCGCACCACGGCGCCTTTTGCCTCTGGGCTGCGCGACCGGCTGCTGGCCCTGGCGGCTGGCGGCGCCGTCACCGCCCGGCAATGGGGCGAGCTCGACACCGCCCTGGGCCGAGCCTATGCCGACATCACCCGGCAACTGCTGGCGTCTTCCGGCCGGCGGGCCGCCGACATCAGGGCCATCGGCTGCCACGGCCAGACGGTGTGGCACCAGCCCAATGGCGAACTGCCGTTCTCGCTGCAACTGGGCGACGGCAACCGGCTGGCGGCGGAGACCGGCATTACCACCGTCACCGATTTTCGCCGCAAGGACATGGCCCTGGGCGGTCAGGGCGCGCCCCTGGTGCCCGCCTTTCACCAGTGTGTGCTGGCCCACCCCGAGCGGCTGCGCATCGTGGTCAATATCGGCGGCATCGCCAATATCTCGGTGCTGGCTCCGGGCCGGCCTGTGATGGGCCATGACGTGGGCCCGGGCAATATGCTGATGGATCTCTGGTGCCGGCGCCATACCGGTGTCCCTTTTGATCGCGACGCCGCCCTGGCCCGCCGGGGGACTGTGCTGCCCGCCCTGCTGGCGCGCCTGATGAGTGAGCCCTGGCTGGCGCTGCCGGCGCCCAAGAGCACCGGCCGGGAGCTGTTTAACGACGCCTGGCTCGATGCCCGGCTCAGCGGCGACGAAGCCGTTGCCGACGTGCAGGCCACCCTGGCCGAGTTCACCGCCGCCGCCATCGCCCGCGAAGCGCAGGGGTGGCCGGCGGGCGAGCTGCTGATATGCGGCGGCGGCGGCCACAATCCGCTGCTGCTGGAACGCCTCACCGCCCTGCTGCCCGGCTGGCAGGTGAACACCACCAACGCCGCCGGCGTCGACATGGACGCCATGGAGGCCATGGCCTTTGCCTGGCTGGCCCACCAGACCCTGCACCGTTTGCCCGGCAACCTGCCCGAGGTGACCGGCGCCCGGCGCCACGCCGTGCTCGGCGCCGTGCATTTTCCCGACTGACGAGACTGTTATGCCTATCAACCCGCTGCTTCAGGATCTGGCCCGCCTCACCTCGGAAGGCCGCAACCCGGATACCCTCGACATCGACACCCAAAGCGCCCTGGACATTGTTACCGCCATCAACGCCCAGGACAAGCAGGTGCCGGCGGCGGTGGAAAAGGTGCTGCCCGCCATTGCCGCCGCCGTGGAGATGATTGAATCCGCCCTGCGCCGGGGCGGCCGGCTGATCTACACCGGCGCCGGCACCAGCGGCCGGCTGGGGGTGCTGGATGCCTCCGAATGCCCGCCCACCTTCAGCGTGCCTCATGGTCTGGTGGTGGGATTGATCGCCGGCGGCGAGGCGGCCATGTTCCAGGCTCAGGAAGGAGCGGAAGACAATGCGCGGCAAGGCGAGCAGGATCTGCGCGATATCAACCTCTCCGGCAAGGACGTGGTGGTGGGCATCGCCGCCAGCGGCCGCACCCCCTATGTGATCGGCGGCCTGCGCTACGCCCGCAGTCTGGCCGCCGGCACTGTGGCGCTGGCCTGCAATACGGGCTCGGCCATCGGCCGGGAGGCGGACATCGCCATCGAGCCCGAAGTGGGGCCCGAGGTGATCACCGGATCCACCCGGCTGAAGGCGGGCACCGCCCAGAAACTGGTGCTCAATATGCTGAGCACCGCCGCCATGATCAGGATGGGCAAGGTCTATCAGAACCTGATGGTGGACTTGCACGCCAGCAACCAGAAGCTGGAGGCCCGCGCCATCCGCATCGTGATGCAGGCCACCGGCGCGGACGAGGCCACCGCCGCCAACGCCCTGGCGGCGGCGGACAGCGAAGTGAAGCTGGCGATACTGATGCTGCTGTCGGGGTTGAACAAAACCGAGGCCCGCGCCCGGCTGCAGCGGGGCCAGGGCGTGCTGCGCCGGGCACTGGAAGATTAGGGCTCGTCAGACTCCTCATCTTCCCGGACCAGACGGGCCCGCAGTTTTTCTTCCCGCCGGCGGTACCAGTGGGCCTTGAACGCCGTCCACCAGTCGTGGGACAGCTCGCCGCCGTAGGCCTCCAGCAGGGCAATCACCCGGTCCAGGGTCAGTACGGCGGCGTCGTAGTCAATGTCCAGCCAGTGCTTGCGCACCACCACCCTGGCCACCCCCGGCTCGGCGTCAAACACCCGCGCCAGCTTTTCGATTTGCAGCTGGTTCATATGGTCGAGCCTGAGATGGCGCCGGACCAGGGCGGATTCGCCCTGGCCGTCGCCCGCTGACATGGTCATGGATAGCTCCTGTTCCTCTCCCTGAATGGCAAGACCGAGTCAAGCGCAAAGCCATTTCAAAAGCAAGGCGGCCGGGACATTGCAAAGCCGCCTGGGCTGCGCCACCATAATGCGGAATCGACTTCCAAAAAAGAGAGGGACAGATGGACGCCACCGTCACACTCAAGGCCAGGGCCGGCCAGCCGGCCATCGAGCTGCCCGCCATCGGCCAGGGCACCTGGTACATGGGCGAAGGGCTCAGCCCGCGGCAGGATGAAGTCAGGGCACTGCAACAGGGGCTGGATCTCGGCCTCACCCTTATCGACACCGCCGAGATGTATGCCGACGGCGGCGCCGAGGAGGTGGTTGGCCAGGCACTCAAGGGACGCCGGGAGCAGGCCTTTTTGGTGTCCAAGGTCTATCCCTGGAACGCCGGCCGGCAGAGCGCCATTGCCGCCTGCGAGCGCAGCCTCAGGCGCCTGGGCACCGATCACCTGGATCTCTACCTGCTGCACTGGCCGGGCGATATTCCGCTGGACGAAACCCTGGAGGCCTTCGAGCGGCTGCAGGCGCAGGGCAAGATCCGGCGCTTCGGCGTGTCCAATTTCGATATCGACGAAATGCAGGCACTGGCGTCCCTGCCCGGCGGCGGGCATTGCGCGGTCAACCAGGTACTCTACCACCTGGGTTCCCGGGGCATAGAGCACTCCCTGTTGCCCTGGCAGCGCGAACGGGGCCTGCCCACCATGGCCTACTGCCCATTGGCCCAGGGCGGCCGGCTGCGCCGGGAGCTGCTCGGCCATCCCGAACTGCAGGCCATGGCCGCCGAGCTCGGCGCCACCCCGGCCCAGTTGCTGCTGGCCTGGGCCATCCGCCCGGTCGACGGCCAGCGGGATGTCATCGCCATTCCCAAAGCGGTACAGCCCGCCCATGTGCAGCAAAACGCCGAAGCGCTGCGCTTGCGGCTTAACGACGATCTGCTGGCCCGGCTCGATGCCGCCTTCCCGCCGCTCCGGCGCAAGGAACCGCTGGATATCGTCTGACGGTCAGGCAATGCTCTCGACAATGCCGCCCTCAACCCGCAGGGCGGCCCCGGTGGTGGCACTGGCCTGGGGAGACGCCGCATAAACACAGAGGTGCGCCACCTCCTCCGGAGTGGCAAAGCGGCGCAGCAAGGTGGAAGGACGATGCTCCTTCAGGAACAGGCTTTCCATCTCCTCCACCGATACCCCGCGCCGGGCGGCTAGATCCGCCATCATCGCCAGAGCACCCTCGGTTCGGGTCGGGCCGGGCAATATGGTGTTGACGGTCACCCCGCTGCCCGCCAGCACCTTGGCCAGGCCACGGGACACCCCCTGCAATGCCGCCTTGCTGACACCATAGTGCACCATTTCGGCGGGAATATTGAGCGCCGATTCGCTGGAAATGAACTGTATCCGTCCCCAGCCACGTTCCTGCATGCCCCTGGCGTAGTGTCTGGCAAGGCGCACGCCGCTCATCACATTGACCTGGAAGATCTCTTCCCAGGCGGTATCATCAATATCGAAAAACGGACGCTCGCCATAGATCCCCAGGTTGTTCACCAGGATATCCACCTCGGGGTACGCCGCTATGACTGCCCGGCATCCCTCTGCAGTACCGGGATCGGCAACCACGCCGCTGGCGTCATGATGGCCGCTGGCCTGCCGGATCCTGGCCACGGCCTGCTCCAGCCGCGCCGGATCGCGACCGACCAGGATCACACGGGCACCGGCCTGGGCCAGGCCGGAGGCGATAGCCAGTCCGATGCCGGCAGAAGCTCCGGTCACCAGGGCATTTTTGCCGGAAAGTTCAATTTTCATCACGGTTCTCCTGACTGTACTGATGGAGGGCGACACACCGGCTGCCAAGAGCAGTGGCGGTATTGAAGCGACACTATAACTTCCTTGCAGGAGTGGGATAACCCGGCATTATTGAGTAACAGTGTTAACCATAAGTAGGAAATATATGCTGGACCGCTTTACCGGAATGAAGATATTCACCCAGGCCACCGAGCTCGGCAGCCTGTCGGCTGCGGGACGGACCCTGGGTATGTCGCCGGCCATGGCCACCAAACACCTGGACGCCCTGGAGGCTCGACTGGGGCTCAGGCTGCTGCACCGCACCACCCGGCGCCTGACGCTGACGGAGGCCGGCACCGACTACCTGGAGGCCTGCCGACGGATACTGCGGGATCTTGACGAGGCGGAGTCGGAAGTCGTGGCACAACGCACTGAGGCGGCTGGAAGGCTGCGCATGACGGTGCCCCTCTCCTTCGGCACCCGCTTTATCGCCCCGCTGCTGCCGGCCTTCAGCCACCGCTACCCCAGGGTGGAAATAGAGCTTGGCTTGAGCGACTCCCAGCTCGATCTGATCCGCGAGGGCTGGGATCTGGCCATCCGTGTCGGCCACCTCGCCGACAGTCCGCTCCGTGCCCGCCGCCTGGGTGACTGCCCACTGCGGGTATGCGCCGCACCCGCCTACCTTGAACGCCACGGCACTCCCCGGCTGGTCAGCGAGCTGTCCGGCCACAACTGCCTGGGTTATACCCTGTCATCGTCCCAGAATGCGGGCAGCTGGCGCTTTGGCACTGAGGGCGAAATCCAGATACCGGTCAAGGGCAGCCTCAGCGCCAACAATGGCGACGCCCTGCTGGCGGCTGCGGTGGGAGGCCTGGGCATTATCTATCAGCCCAACTTTATCGTCGGCGAGGCCCTGGCTAGCGGAGAGCTGGTCGCCCTGCCGCTGGACCAGCCGACGCTGGAGCTGGGCGGCCTTCATGTCCTGTTTCCTCCCGACCGGCGCCAGCCCGCCAAGGTCAGGGCGATGATCGATTACCTGATTGACGCCTTTGCCCGTTCGCCCTGCCAGCCCGGCCAGGTCGCGCCGCCGAAATAAAGCCGCGCGGGCACATCGAGTAGGGTGAGGCGTTACCGCCTCATCCCTCTCACAGAACCGTACATACGGGCCACGTATACGGCTCATGCCATTAACTTACCCCGAACTCGGGGACAGTGATGCCGGTTTTGACCTTCGCA
>NZ_PXYH01000009.1 GCF_003012795.1 Zobellella taiwanensis | reverse complement strand
GGCTTCCTTCAGACCCCACCGTTGGCCAGTGGCGCCCTTGCCAGTCGGATTGTCTTCCCCTCAGTCGGGGTGACGCCATCTTCTTTCAGATGGCCGGGTTTGCCGGCTTCGCCGGGCAAACAAAAAACCCCGCCGGAGCGGGGTGTGGGGCTCAGTCGAGCTGGCTGCGCAGCCAGTCCAGCACGGGGCCGTAGCTGGCGGGCAGCAGGGGTTCGAGCCGGTCCAGGGCCGAGCGGGTCTCGGCCTGGCTGTCGAGGCAGAAGTTGATGTGGCCCACCTTGCGGCCGGGGCGTACTTCCTTGCCGTACCAGTACAGCTCGGCGCCGTCCACCGCCAGCCAGCCGTTGTCCCGCTCGGTGCCCACCAGGTTGACCATGACGCTCAGGTTTTTCACCCGCGGCTTGACCAGAGGCAGGCCGGCCACGGCGCGCAGGTGCGCCTCGAACTGGCTGACGCTGGCGCCGGCCTGGGTCCAGTGGCCGCTGTTGTGCACCCGGGGGGCAAGCTCGTTGATCAGCAGGTGATCGCCGACCCGGAAGCACTCCATGGCCATCACGCCCACGTAGTCCAGATCGTTCATCAGCTTGCCCAGCATACCCTCGGCTTCTGCTTGCAGGTGGGCCAGCCGCGCCAGGGGCGACACCGAGCCCAGCAGGATGCCGTTGACATGCAGGTTGAGGGTGAGCGGATAGAAATGGCACTGGCCGTCGTCGCCGCGCATGCCGACGATGGACACTTCCTCATCGAAGTCGATGGCCTGCTCGGCGATGGCCTGGGTGTGCCAGTCATCGGGAATGGCGTCACGGCCCGGCTCGCGCAGCCAGTGCTGGCCGCGGCCGTCGTAGCCGCCGGTGCGGCGCTTGAGCAGCACCCGTTCGCCCAGGGCCTGGTGCAACCCGTCGGCGGTGGTGTCCGCTTCCACCAGGCGCCAGGGCGCGGTGGCCAGCTCCAGTTTGTCGATAAGCGACTTCTGGGTGAAGCGGTCCGCCAGTATGGGGAAGGTGTTCAGGTTGACGAAACCCGGGTGCGCCGCCAGCTGGCGGGTGGCGGCGGTGTCCGGCCACTGTTCGCGTTCGGCAGTGACCTGCTCGTGCAGCTCAAGCGGAAAGGTCTCTTCCGATTCGATGTCCACCGGGCACACTTCAAGATCGAGGGGCATGCCCGCGTGCTTCAGCATCTGGCCGAGCTGGCCGGCGCCCAGAACCCAGATACGGCTCATGCTTCCTCCCGCGGATCCGGCTGGCTCAGCACCGCCTCGGTCTGCTCGGCGCGGAACGCCTCCAGCCGTTCGGCCAGGGCGGCGTCGTTGTTGGCCAGGATCTGGCAGGCCATCAGGCCGGCGTTGAAGGCGCCGGCGGCGCCGATGGCCAGGGTGCCCACGGCGATGCCCTTGGGCATCTGCACAATGGACAACAGGCTGTCGAGCCCGCTCAGGGCCTTGCTCTGCACCGGCACGCCCAGCACCGGCAGGCGGGTTTTGGCTGCCACCATGCCCGGCAGGTGGGCGGCGCCGCCGGCACCGGCGATGATCACCTCATAGCCGCGGGCCACGGCCTGCTCGCCGAATGCCATCAGCTTGTCGGGGGTGCGGTGGGCCGACACCACTTCCACGGTATAGGCGACCTGCAGCTTGTCCATGATCTCCGCAGCGCCCTGCATGGTGGGCCAATCGCTTTTCGAGCCCATGATGACGGCAACTTTTGCTTGCATGACTACTCCTGTTCAACAACGTTCTGCAATGGGGTGGATCCAGGGGGAGCGCGGATTATAGCGAAACGCCGGTTTTGCGGCTAGTCGGCCGCGCCCGCCCGGGGGTGGACATTGCCCGGGCGGGCCGCTAAGGTATTGGCCGCCACCCCCGGCCGAACACCATGAGAGGAGGATTCCGCCTTATGATGGGCGCACTCGAAGCGTTACCCTGACCCCCGGCCCCGTGCCGTCGACCGCACCATACCCGGCTACCGCCAACGTCTTTAAAGCGCATTGCTTTCACCCCTGAATGGTTTGCCGAGCCCTTGTTACGGGTTCTACACGTCCGTTGCCGCTAGCCAGGTCGTCCAATTCGTGCCCTGCGTTTCGCCTTTCGGCGATGCCGCGGGGGGCGTGTCTGTGTTTTTTCGCAAGAACAGGGAGATGAACTTGGAACTCTACCAATTCTCCAGCACCACAGTATTGCTGCTGCTGGCCGCCTTTTACGGCGGAACCTACCTAATCACCACCTTTATCAAAAAAGAGCAGGAAGATACCGACGCCTTTATGGTGTCCAACCACAGCGTCGGCTTTGGCATGGGCGCGGCCAGCATGACCGCCACCTGGATCTGGGCCGCCTCCTTCTACGCCGCCGCCACCTCGGGCTATACCTACGGGGTGTCGGGCCCCTTGCACTACGGCCTGTGGGGCGCGCTGATGATCCTGTTCATCTATCCCTTTGGCCGGCGCTTTCGCGCCCTGGCACCCCGGGCCCATACCCTGGGCGAGGTGATCCACGCCCGCCACGGCTCGTCGAGCCAGCTGATCCTGGCCTTTTCCAACCTGCTCGGCAGCATCATCAGCCTGATGGTCAACTTTACCGCCGCCGGCGCCCTGGTGTCGGTGCTGTCGCCCCTGTCGTTCCAGACCGGCGTCATCATCGCCGGGGTGGGCGTGCTCAGCTACACCCTGTGGTCGGGCTTTCGCGCTTCCGTGCTCACCGACTTCGCCCAGCTGATTGCGCTCATGGCCATTGCCGTGGTGATCATCCCCGCCGTGCTGTTCGCCATGGGCGGCCCGGCCGAGGTGCTGAACGGCTTTGACAACCTGACCGCCGAGCAGACCAACCTGTTCTCCACCGAGGCCATACTGCACCAGGGCGCGCCCTACTTTGTGGCGGTGCTGGCCTACGCCATCGGCAACCAGACCATTTCCCAGCGGCTGTTCGCGGTAAACGAAAAACACATCAAGCCCACCTTCCTCACCGCCACCCTGGGTTACGGCGCCATCGTCATTGGCCTGGGCATGATTGGCCTGATGGCGCTCGCCAACGGCGTTGAGCCCCTGAACGGCAACATGAACAACCTGATCCCGCAAATGGTGTCCAGCTACCTGCCGCCGGTGTTTATCGGCCTGTTCTTTATCCTGGTGATCGGCTCCCTGTCGTCCACCGCCGACTCGGACCTGTCGGCGCTCTCCGCCATCATGATGGCCGACGTCTACGGCAAGAACATTGCCCGGGGCCGGGCCTGCCCCAAGCGCATGCTGTTGATCGGCCGGCTGACCATGATAGTGGCCACCATGCTGGGCATTGTGTTCGCCAGCTTCTCTCTCGATATTCTGGTGATGCTGGTGTTTGTGGGGGCACTCTGGGGGGCCATTGTATTCCCGGTAATCGCCAGCTGCTTCTGGAGCCGGGTCACCAACAGCGCCTTCACCACCTCGGTGCTGGCGGCGCTGGTGCTGTTTTGCGTGGCCCGCTTCGAGCTGCTGCCCATGACCGGCGCCGTAGCCCTGGGGTTTGAACTGCTGGCTAGCATCGGCGGCGGCGTGGTCATCGGCCTGATGGCGTTCGGCTTTCTGGGCAAGCGCATCGGCTTTGCCGCCGGCATTATCGCCGGCCTGGCGCTGATGTTCTTCGCCACCGGCTTTTTGCGGGAATACACGGTACTGCTTTCTTCTCTGGTGGCCTATGGCGTCAGCACCCTGGTGTGCGTGGCGATGAGCCTGCTGACCCGGGAGGAATTCGATTTTGAACTTATCAAACAGCGTGTGGGCAGCTACGACAACCGCGTCCGCCCCGCCGGCAATGCCGGTGCCCGCACCCCCACCCGACTGGTCAAGGAGTCCTGATATGAACGAACTGTTGCTCGGCGCCTACATCCTGATCTGGCCCGCCCTCACCCTCTGGGTGCTGGTACGCATCTGCAAAGGGGTATGGAACGACGTGGCCGTTGCCAAACAGGAAAACCGGGAGCTGGTGTAGCTCCCTTGCCATCCATCCAGGCAAAAGCGGACCCCAAGGGGTCCGCTTTTTTATACCGACAGTACATGCGCTGCCGCTTCGCATGATGTCCCGACCTGCTTTGCCTTTACTCAGGCTGCCAGCAGGCGGGCATAGAGCGGTATGCCCACCACCACGTTGAAGGGAAAGGTCACCGCCAGCGCCGCCAGCATGGCCAGGCCGATGTCCGCCTCCTTGATGGCGGCGCCGATGGCGGCCGGGGCCGCGATATAGGAAGCGCTGGCCACCAGGGTCACCAAAATCAGTGCCGAGCCCGCCGGCAGCCCCAGCAGCCAGGCCGCGCCCACGCCGATGCCGGCCAGCACCAGGGGGGCGAGCAGGGCGAACAGCATCACCGGCCAGCGCCGCCAGGGCACCGGGGTGAGCGCCTGGGCGGTGCACAGCCCCATTTCAAGCAGGAACAGCGCCAGCAGGCCCTTGAAGGCGGTGATAAAGAGATCGCTCACCGGCGCCGACTGCTCGGGGCCATAGAAGTAGCCGATCAACACCCCGCCGGTGAGCAGCACCACGCCCCGGCTGGTGAGCGCCTCGTGCCACACCGCCGCCTTGCTGCCGGTATCCTGCCCCGACAGGGTCTTGTACAGGTAGATGGCGACGATGATGGCCGGCAGCTCCAGCAACACCAGGTAGAGGGTGGTTTGCGGGGCTATTTCCAGTTGCAGGCTCTGGGCGTAGGCCAGGGCCACCGCGAAGGTACCGGCGCTGACCGAGCCGTAGTGGGCGGCGATGCTGGCGCTGTTGGCGCTGTTCAGCCTGAGCAGCTTGCGCGCCACCGGGTAGCACAGCAGAGGAATGAGCACGCCCAGGGCGGCCACCGCCAGCAGCTCGGGCAGCAGCCGCCAGTGCAGGTTGCCGTGCAGCGCGAGGCCCCCTTTAAAGCCGATGGTGAGCATCAGCAGTATGCTGAGGGTGTCGTAGGCCGCCTTGGGCACCTTCAAATCCGAGCGGGCCAGCCCCGCCACCACTCCCAGCGCAAAAAACGCCACTACAATATCCGGCATAACAAATCCTCGTGATAATTAAGTAGAGCAGTAAGTCAGACCATGAGCTCGCCACCGGAAGGAACTACACGCCGACTCGCCATAGGACGTGACACTCGCTGTTTCGGCCTGCTGCGAACATTCACTGGATGTTCGGTCAGGCCGAAAAAGCTCGTTACGCCAAGCAAGCTCGCCCCATGGGGGCTCGGACATGCCATCCCTGGCATGTCACGGTCGGCTTAGCAGTTTCCTTCCGGCGCCCAGTCAGACTCGATTGCCTATCCAGGAATACAACGGCGGACATTGTGCGGATCAAGGTATATAGTTACCAATAAATGTTAATAACAGAAGATATAGATAATCATCTATGAACATACGCCACCTGACCTTTCGCCTGCTGCAGGTGTACGTGGCCGTGGTGCGGCTGGGCTCGGTGTCCCGCGCCGCCGCCCAGCTGCACCTGACCCAGCCCACCGTGTCCCAGCAGCTCAAGCGCCTGGCCGAGGCGGTGGGCGAGCCCCTGCTCGACAGCCAGGAAGGACGCATCCGCCCCACCGCCGTGGGCACCGAGCTCTACCACGCCGCCCTCGACGCCCTCTCCCGCTTCGACGACTTCAACGGCTTTTTGCAGGACGCCCGCCAGGGCACCCGCGGCGGCTTCAGTATCGGGGTGGTGACCACCGCCAAATACATACTGCCGCGCCTGCTCGGGCCCTTTAACCGCCGCTTTCCCGAGGTGGAGGTGTCCATCAGCGTGGGCAACCGGGGCTACATCCTGGAGCGCCACCGCCACCAGCAGGATGATCTTTATCTGTTCAGCCATCCGCCCGCCGGCGAGCACACCCTGAGCGGCCGCTTTATCCGCAATCCGCTGGTGCTGATCACCCCGCCGGATCACTGGACGGCGCGCCGGCCGCCGGCGGACTTTTCCGCCCTGCTGGGCGAGCGCTTTCTGCTGCGCGAGCCGGGCAGCGCCACCCGGCTGGTGTTCGAGGAATGGCTGCGCAACCACAACCTGCAGCTGAAGCGGGTGATGCAGATAGAGAGCAACGAGGTGGTGCGCATGAGCGTGGAGCAGGGCCTGGGGCTGGCGGTGCTGTCGGAGCACACCCTGGCGGAGGGCGAGCACCGCCTGGGACGCCCGGCGCTGCCCGAGTTCCCGCTCACTAGCCACTGGTACCTGGTGTGCCACAACAACCGCCGCCTGCCCTACCCGGCGGCGAATTTTGTCCGCTTTATCAACGACAACCTGGCAAGCTGCATCGACAGCCGCTATATCCACAATGACCTGGCCAGGCTGCTGGCCCATATCGACACCCCGGGCAAGGGAGCCTGAGCCATGAAGATAGATCGCCAACAACTGGAGCAGGCGGCCCGCCGGGGCCTGCTGCACCCGGAGCAGGTGGCGCCCCTGTGGCAGTTCCTCGAGCAGGGCGCCCCCGCCGGCTTTCGCTTCGCCCATCTTCTCTATTACCTGGGCGGCCTTATCGCCATCGGCGCCATGACTCTCTTTATGACCCTGGGCTGGCAGCAGTACGGCGGCTGGGCCCTGGTGGGTCTGGGTGTGCTCTATGCCCTGCCCGCCCTGGCCCTGGCCGAAGGGCTCAAGCAGCGGCGGCTGTGGGTGCCGAGCGGCATTCTCGCCGCCCTGGTGATCTGCCTGACACCCCTCACCCTGTACGGCCTGCAAGTTGCCCTGGGCTGGTGGGATCCGGCGCTGGACTACCGTCAGTACCACCGCCTCATCCACGGCCGCTGGCTGAGCCTGGAGCTGGCCACCCTGGCGGTGGGCTGGCTTATGCTGTGGCGCTATCGCCAGCCCTTTCTGCTGCTGCCCCTGGCCGCCACCCTCTGGTATATGAGCATGGACCTGAGCCTGTGGCTGAGCGGCCGGGATGTCGCCGGCTGGGAGTTTCGCCAGTGGGTATCGCTCTGGTTCGGGCTCTTGATGGTGCTGCTGGCCTTTTGGGTGGACATCCGCAACCGCAGCCGGCGGGACTTCGCCTTCTGGCTTTATCTGTTCGGCGCCATTACCTTCTGGGGCGGGCTCTGCCTGCTGACCGACAACGGCGGCGGCGAACGGCTGCTGTTTTTGCTGGTCAACCTCATGATGATAGCCACCGGCACCCTGCTGGACCGGCGGGTATTCGTCGCCCTGGGCGGCCTGGGCCTGGCCTGGTACCTGGGCTGGCTGGCCTGGGAGGTGTTCGAGGACAGCCTGCTGTTTCCGCTGGCCCTCACCGCCATCGGCCTGGCCGTGATGGGTCTCGGCATCCTCTGGCAGCGCCACCAGCGGCAACTGACCGAGCGCCTGCAACGGCACCTGCCCGCCGCGCTGCGCGCACTGCTGGCGAGAAGGGCGTAGTATGCAGGCAACCGATTTCGTGCCTCTAACGGGTGTGGTCAAGACTCTTCCGGATAAATAGCTGTTCCGAATAGTAGATCACTGGCGGCGGCGACTGGGTTCCGCTAAGCAGACCCTCCGCGCCACGGATGGCGCGGCGGAGCCCCCAGGGATGGGTTCACGGCGTGTCTGCGGGCGCGGCCCAGTCGATGTAGCACTATTAGGATCTGTTATTTAGAGCCCCATTGGCATCTGACTGGTGGAGCGCAGGCGGCCCGCCTGCTTTACTGCACTGCGGGAACCTCAGGACTGGCCTGTGTGCTCCCAAGGGGAGCCGTTAAGGCAAACGCCTTACCTCACCCACTCCTCGCTTCCTTGGGCGTGATCCCAAACCTTGTTTTAAAACTGCGGCAGAAGTGGGCCTGGTCGTTGAAGCCCCATTTGTAGGCGATATCGGCCAGGGTGCGGCCGGGGCCGGCGGCGCGGATGTCGGCCTCGGCGCCCTGCAGGCGCAGTTCGCGGATCCACTGGCCGACGCTGAATTCCTGGCCCTGGAACAGCTTGTGCAGATAGCGGGTGGAAATGCCGCAGGCCCCGGCCACCTGTTCGGGATTAAGGCCGGGCTCGCGAATATGATCGCGAATGTACTGCTCCACCCGCTGCAGGTGCACCTGGCGCAGGCCGCTGTCGTCGCTGGAAATGGCGCGCGGGTCCCCTTCCACCGCCAGGGCAAACAGCTCAATCAGCTGGCGCATCAGCGCCGCCGCCTGGCGGTCGTCCAGGTAGGCCACCTGATTGGTGATGCTGCGAAAGTAGTCGAAAAACACCGCCCCCAGCCCCTGGCTGCGGTCGAACTCGCTGAACAGGTAGCGCTCGGGCAGTCGCAGCCGGGCGCGCAGCAGCGAGCCGGGCACCCGCACCACCCACAGGCTGTTGTCCTGGCCGTATTCAAACTCGTAGGGCTTGTCGCTGCGCTCCAGGATAAAGCCCCCGGGCCGGCAGCGCACGCTGCGCCGCTCCTGGCTGAAGTGCACCTCGTGGCGCTCGGGAAGGGTGATCAGGAAGTGGTGGTCTTCGTGCCGGTTGATGTGCTGTTTGAGGCGGTGGTAGCGGGTGGCCGAGGTGCTGAGAAAGGAGATGCCGAAGGGCGCCACGTCCCAGCGCCACAGCTGGCCGTAAAAGCGCTGTTGTTCGGTAAAGTGCAGGGCCAGGTCGAAATAGGTGCTTCCGATCACCCCGCGCCAGTAATCCTGCCGCTCCTGCGCCGGCAGCAAACTGGTCAGATGGCATGAATGCATATTCGCTTCCTTCGCAAATCCATTGCGTCTGATCCGGTCAAAAAAACCGCCGGGCCATGGTAAACCGGCGCCGGCGGCAATCACAAGGGACGAGTGATTAAGTTGTGACCTTACTTCAGCCGGGTCAGCCGGTAGCAGTTGTTGGGCTCCAGCACCAGGCACCAGCCCGGGCGCACCACTATGTTGGTGGTGGGCTCTTCCACCACCGCCGGGCCCACGATTTCCAGCCCCACGTCCAGCCGCTCGCCGCTGTACACGCCGGTTTCCACCCAGTGGCCGTCGGCGTCGAACAGCATGGGCCTGTGGCCGGTCAGGGCGTCGGCCAGGGTCTTGCCCACGGGGGTGCGATGCTGCACCGGCGGCTTGCTCACCCGGCCGGTGAGGGTGGACTCGATGTTCACCAGCTCCACCGGGTTGCCGGGCTCGCTGTAGGTATACAGCTCCTCGTGGCGGCGGTGGAAGGCGGCCAGCATGGCGTCCACCGTCTCCGGGGTGATCTCGCCGCCGGGGATCTCCACCGGGCATTCGTGGATCTGCCCCTGGTAACGCATTTCCACGCTGCGGCCCAAACCGATATCGCCCAGCTGGAAGCCGTCGGCCAGCAGGTGCTCGGTGCCCTGGCGCTCCAGCTCATGGAAGCGGGCATTGAGGGTGGACAGGTCCGCCTCCCGGTGGATGGGCATGGGCTCCGAGGCCAGGTAGTTGTAGCGCACGTCCGAGATGATCTGGCCGAAGGCGCAGAACACCGAGGCCACCTTGGGCACCAGCACGGTGCGGCTGCCGATTTCCTCGGCCAGGGCGGTAATGTGCATGCCCGCCGCCCCGCCGGCGCACACCAGGGCGAAGTCGCGCGGATCATAGCCCCGCTCAATGGACACCCGGCGGATGCCGTTGACCATGTTGAGGTTGACGATGGTGCTGATGCCATAGGCTGCCTTTTCCACGCTGATGCCGAGCGGATCGGCCACGTGCTTTTTCACCGCCTGCCAGGCCGCTTCCCGGTTCAGCCGAATGGTGCCGCCCAGCACGGCGTCCGGGTTCAGGTAGCCCAGCACCAGGTTGGCGTCGGTCACGGTGGGGCGGGTACCGCCCTTGCCGTAGCACACCGGCCCGGGCGTGGCGCCGGCGCTCTCCGGGCCCACCTGCAGCATGCCGTATTCGTCCACCTGGCAGATAGAGCCGCCGCCGGCGCCCAGGGTTTCCACCTGGATCATGGGCACGCCGATGCGGTAGCGCAAAAAGTCGATGTCCTTGCTCAGGTTGGTGTGGCTGTCCTTGGTCAGGGTGATGTCGAACGAGGTGCCGCCCATGTCCACGGTGATCACGTTGTCGATGCCGAAGGGCCGCGCCACATAAAGGCCCGCCTGGGGCGCCGAGGCCGGCCCCGAGTTGATGGCGTTGACCGCCCGCCCCTGCATGGCCTCGCCGATGGCCAGGCCGCCGTTGGACTGGAAGTAACGCACCGGATAACGGGCGCCCAGGCCCTTGAAGTAATCGTCGATGCGCTCCACATAACGACGCATCACCGGGCTCAGGTAGGCGTTAACGATGGTGGTGGAAGTGCGGGTGTATTCGCGGATCTGCGGATAGACCTCACTACCGGTGCAGACAAACACCCCGGGCAGAAATTGCTGCACCAGCTCCCTGGCGCGGCGCTCGTGGGCCGGGTTGCGCACCGACCACACGAAGGAAATGGCCACGCTCTCCACTTCCTGCTCCTTGAAGTAGGCAATCGCCTCGCGGATCTGCTGCTCATTGAGGGGGCTGTGCTCGGTGCCGTCGGCCAGGAAGCGGCCGCCGATGCCCCGGCGCAGGTGGCGCGGCACTATCATGTGGGCCGGGGGAAAGTCGGCCTCGTAGCGGTAGCCCTCCTCCTTGTGGCCCAGGCGGATCTCGATGCTGTCTTCATGGCCGTGGCTGCACAGCAGGCCCACCTTGACGCCCTTTTTCTCGATCAGGGCGTTGAGCGCCACCGTAGTGCCATTGATGCACAGATCGCACTCCTGCACTATCTGGCTCACCGGCTTGTTCAGCGCCTCGGCAATCTGGCCCAGGCCGTGGCGGATGGCAATGGTGCCGTCCTCGGGAGTGGACGGGCTCTTGAACACCCGGATGCTGCCGTCGTTCTCGGCCAGTACAAAATCGGTGAAAGTGCCGCCGGCGTCCACGCCCAGACGATATTTGCTACGCATAATCAGTTTCCTTACCAGTTAATGAGTTCAGCCACGCAGGCGCTCGGTGTGAGCCCAGTTCACGCTCAGACAATCGGGGTTGAGTGCCACGCCGTATTCCAGCTCGGCCGCCTCCCGCGACACCAGGCCGTTGCGCACGTCTTCCAGCACCGCCCTGGGATCCCGCTCAAAGGCCGGGCCATAACCGCCGCCGCCGGGGTTGATGTTGGTGATCCGCTCGCCGGGCTTGATGGTGAGCATGGTGTTGTGTTTATGCACCTGCTCGCCGTCGGGCCGGGTCACCACCAGCTTGCCGAGCTTGGGCTCCAGCAACCGGTTCTCGGCGCCCGCCGCGCCCATGGTGGGGATCTGGCGGCCCTCACCGAAGGCGATCACCTGCATCTCGTGCTCCCTGGGCTCCACTTCCCAGGCGGTGCCCGAGCCGCCCCGGTACTTGCCGGCACCGCCGCTGTCGGGCACCAGGCCGTAGCGGTGGATGATGATGGGATAGGAGTACTCCAGCAGTTCGATGTCGCCGGAGCTGAGCGCACCGAAGCAACACAGGGGCCCCACCGCGTGCCAGCCGTCCATCACCTGGGTGGCGCCGGCGCCGGAAATGATGGAAGCCAGCACCATGGTCACGTACTGCTCGCCGCTGCGCGGATCGATACCGGCGATGTTAATGCCGCTGGCATGGCCCCAGGAGGCGGTGACCCGCTCGGGCGCGGCCTGCTCCAGGGCCATGCGCACCGCGTCGGTCAGGGTTTCCATCGGAGTGGTGGTGCAGTTCACGTGGGGCGCCGGCTCCACCGCGTTGCACAGGGTGCCTTTGGGTCCCAGATCCACAGTCACGCAGCGGTACAGTCCCTCGTTGTAGGGCGGCGGCAGCTGGGCGAACATCATCAGCCCCAGGTAGACGCCGGAAAGCGAGTTGCCCTCGTAGGAATTGATGAAATAGGGGATCTGGGGCGGGCTCTGCACCTCGATGTGCAGCCGGTCGCCGCTCACCGTGATGGTGCTGGTGATCGTCATTTCGCCAAAGCCGTGGCCGGCGTCTTCCAGCACGGCGCAGCCCTGGTACACGCCGTCCGGCACCGCGCGGATCAGGGCGCGCATCTGGCGGTCGGCCATGTCTTTCAGCTCGGCAATGCAGGCCTGCACCGTTTTCACGCCGTACTTGTCGAGCAGGGCCAGCAGGTTGCGCTCCCCCACCCGGCAGGCGCCGAACTGGGCGTTGATGTCCCCTTCCTGATCCCGACGGGCACGCATGTTGGTGAGCAGCAGGTTAATCACGTCGTCCCGGCGCTTGCCCTTCTCCCACAGCTTCACCGGCGGAATGCGCAGGCCCTCGGCGTAAATTTCCTTGGCATCCGGGTTGTAGCCCGCGGGCACCGGGCCGCCGATGTCGGTGAGGTGGCCCTTGCACACCGTCCAGAACACCAGCTCGCCCCGGTAGAACACCGGCTTGTACATGCAGCAGTCGAGGATGTGGCTGCCCTTGTAGGCCGGGTCGTTATGATAGATGACGTCCCCTTCGTGGATGTCGTCGCCAAAGTGCTCGGCCACCGCCTTCATGGCCGGGATCAAGGATCCCAGGTGGATGGGAATATCCTGGCCCTGGAGGATCATCTCGGGGAAATGGTCGAACAGGGCGTTGCTGTAATCGTGGGCCAGGTTGAACACGCTGGAGCGGCCGGTCTTTTCCAGGGTGAGGGTCATTTCCCGCTGGGTGGTTTCGAGCGCTCCGCGCACCACCGCCAGGGTGATTGGGTCTACATGTGTGGCCATCGTCTACCTTCCGTTTTATGACTGGCTGAACAGGGTCGTTAACAAGCTGTTACCACTCGTTTTCGCCGCCAGTATAAAAGTGACGCCACCCGCCCGAATTGACGCTGGGCGCACCGGCTTTTGACCCTGGGCGCACCCGTTGACGGTGTCATCATGGCCAGTACGCCGGGTGGCGCCGGCCGGCGGTGCCATGGAAGGGATGGCGGGCCTGGCTTTTAATAACGCCCTATGTGTTCGACGCTATCCTGCAGGCCCTGGCCTGCTGGGGGATGTTGCGGTGGCCCGGCGCTTGGTCATATCGCCTTCGGGCCGGGGGGCACGGCGGCAAGCGATAAAGCTATAGTCCCGGCCCCCAGCAGGTCAGCTGCGCCGGGGGGACGGCAGCCACTGCAACAGGCTGCCCCCGAGCAGGCCGCACAGGCTGCCCAGCAGGATATCGACCATGCGCGCCAGCACCAGCTGTTCGGGCGGGGCGCCGTGCTGCAGCATGCCTGCCAGCAAGACGGTCAGCGGGGTAATGAACACCACCGCCAGGCCGTAGTTGCGGGTCACCAGGGTTTCGATGGCGAAGTTGAGCAAGATCACCAGGGTCGCCAGCAACCAGGGATCCGGCGGCAGGCTGAACAGCAGCCAGGCCAGCACCAGCCCCACGGCGGTGCCCAGGATGCGGTGCAGCTTGCGCTGGATCAGCATGGACACGCTGTTGCCCTGCAGCACGGCGGCGCAGGAGATGGGTACCCAGTAGGGGTTGTCCAGCCCCAGCAGCAGGGCCAGCAGGAAGGAGCCGCCCACCAGGGCGCCAATCAGCAGCGACTCCAGCCACAACCGGCGCAGGTACCAATCCGCCGGGTGGTGGGGCTCCCGTCCGCCGGACGGGGCCGGCAGCAGCAGGCTGTAGCCGAACACCAGCAGGCAGGCCAGCATGGAGCCCATGACCATAACGCCCACTTTTTCCGGCAGCAGCGCCAGGTCGAGGGACGCCGTGCTGGCGAGGGAGGCGATCATCACGAAAAAGAAGCGCCCCGGTGGCGCCACCGAATAAAAACGGCAGACAAGGTTGATCAGCATGGTCACCAGCCCCAGCACCAGGGCCGATACCCAGGAGGGCCCGCCCGCCAGGGCGGCCAGGGTAAAACTGGTTGCAAAACCAAAGCCGCACACCACCAGGGTCACCAGGCGGTAGGCCACCGTTGCCTGGGGCAGGTAGAGGATCACCATGCCGCCCAGGCTGCCCAGCACGCCCAGGTCGAGCCGGCCCAGCCAGGCGCCCAGCAGCACTGGCAGTCCGGTGCACAGGCCCGCCACCAGGGGAAAATGCCAGGGCCGCAGGCTGGGGTTGAGGACCAGCATCCGCCGCACCTGTTCGCGCAGCGCCTGTTGCAGTCGTCCGCTCATCAGCAGGCCCCCTTCAGGGCGGTGTGCCGGGCCAGTTGCAAGCAGGCCCGGCGCAGGCCGAGTACGGCGCCATCCGCATCCCGTTCCCGTTCCACCAGGCGCAGTTCGTCCCCGCTCAGGGTCAGCAGCGTCTGGGCCCGGGTGCCGTAACCCGGGCTGTGAATGAATACCGGCGACAACCGCCGTTCCCACTCGGCGCCTACGCCGGTATCGGGCAGCAGCGCCGGCTCGGCCGGACGGTGATCGTCGAGCAGGGCGAAGGCCGCCGCCTCATCGTCGCCCGTCCATCCGGCCAGCCCCTGCTTGAGCCGCTCCACCTTGGGCCAGGGCGTATCCAGCACGGCGTTGGACAGGCCGTAAAGTCCGGCCGCCAGGGCGCGCGGCCCGGCGCCGTCCCGGCTGCCCCCATACCAGAGCTCGCCCGCGCCCAGATCCGCCACCAGCAGGTTGAATCCGCCATAATCCCGACGGCGGGCCATCACCCTGGCCAGATACTGCCGCGGGCTGTCATCGCCCGCCAGAAAATCCGCCACCAGCTCGCCCCGGGAGCGGGCATGGGCCGGCGGCGGCACCCGGCCATCCCGGTGGTTGGTGAGGGCAGCCAGCCGGCCATGGCGCGTCACCCCCAGCCAGCTGCCGCCCGCCTGCAGATCCCGCCCGCCCCAGATATGGGGCAGATCCGGCCACCAGCCGGCCGGGGCCGTGGCCCGGTCGTAAAATTCGTCACGGTTGGCCAACAGCCGCAGGGCGCGGTGGGCGCCGGGCTGCCAGGAAAAGGCGATCAGACACAAAATAAGTTCCTCGGATTGGGTGCGGTTGTTTCCTACCTTAACGTCGGGCGCCAAGGGACACCAGCCCGGCCAGGTCCTAACGGGGCGGCTCGGGCTGGTCCCGGCGCTCCCGCAGGAAACTGGCGAAACGCGGCAGGCCAGCGGCGGTTTCCCCCCGGTAGCGGTAGCTGACGGTGCTGCCCACCGCCGGCGGCCGGCGGCGCTGCTCGTCGCTGAAACCGGTGCCCAGCCTAAAGCGCCGGCCGTCCGGGGTTTGCACCAGCAGCGCCCCCAGCTGGCCCTCATACTTGCCCTGGCCGGGCAAGTGCGCCAGCACCACCGCTTCGGCGTCCTGGTGGCGCTTGAGCTTGAGCAAATCCTCGTTGCGCCCGGCCAGGTACAGGCTGTGCCGATGGCGCAGCATCAGTCCCTCGCCACCGCCCGCCTCCACCTCGTCCAGCCTTGCCGCCAGGCCGGCCCTGTCCGTCACCGGCTGCTGCTCCACCAGCGCCAGCCAGGGGGACGACAGGCCGGCAAACAGGCGTTCAAGGGCGGCCAGCCGCGCCTCGAAGGGCAATTCGCTGGCGGGCAGGTCGAACACCATAAAGCGGATCTGCCGCCACTCCCCGTCGATGGGCTCATAACGGCGCACCGCGGCGGACAGCTCGTCGAAACGGCCTCGCCCCAGCCACAGTTCGCCGTCCAGGGGGGTGGCGGGAAAACCGGCCAGGAACCACTCCGGCGCCGCAAAGGGATAGCCGCCGCGGGACAGCAATTGCCGGCCATCCCAGTAGGCGCGCACACCGTCGAGTTTTTCACTGACCAGATAATGGGCAATGTCGTGGTGGGGGCGAAACACCTCCGCCAGTTGCAGGGGCGGCGCCCCGGGCGCCTGGGCCTGGGCCGGCGTCACCGCCAGCAGGCCCAGGGGAAGCAGCAGATAACGCATGATCTTGTCCTCCCGTTTTCAGACCAAGCTTAGCCGCTCTCCCCCGTTTCGGCGCCGCCGTTATCTGTCCTGATCCGCCACCACGCCGGCCGACCGGGCCGAATACCAGCCAAATCCGAACTGCAGAAATTGCAGCACCATCATCAGCAACAGGGCCCCCTGCCAGGCGCCGCCGAGATCGCGCATCAGCCCCAGCGTCGCCGGGCCCGCCGCCGCCAGCAGGTAGCCGATGCTCTGGGCCATGGCCGACAGGGCCGTGGCCTGGGCGGTATTGGCGGCGCGCAGCACAAAAAACGACAGGGCCAGGCTGAGCGAGCTGCCGCAGCCCACGCCGATGAGCGAGGCCCACAGCATGGGCGCCGCTGCCGGCTGCCACCACAATCCCGCCAGCCCACTGAGGGAGGCCACGAAAATACCCAGCACCAGGATCCGTTGATCCCGCATCCGCGCCGCCAGTATGGGCACGAACAGGTTGAAGGGAATGCTCACCAGGTTGATCAGCGCCGTGGCCGTGCCCGCCTGGTGGCCGTCGAGTCCGCTTTCGAGCAGTATCTTGGGCAGCCAGGTCGCCATAGAATAGAAATAGAAGGACTGCAGTCCCATGTAGAAGGTAATGGCCCAGGCCAGCCGGTCCCGCCACAGGCTCACCCGCACCGGGTTGCTGGGCCGGCCCACTCCCCTCACCCTGAGCATGGGCAGCCAGAACAGCAGGCAGAACAGGGGCAGCAGGGCCCACAGGGCCACCGGGTGGCGCCAACTGCCGAACAGCTCCATCAGCGGCACCGCCAGAAAAACGCCAAGACCGGCGCCCACGCTCAGGGTCACCGAATACAGGCCGGTCATCAGCCCTACCCGACGCGGAAAAAACGCCTTGACCAACCCCGGGATCAGCACATTGAGCAGGGCGATGGCGGCGCCCAGCAGCAGGGTGCCGAGCAGTACCACCGGATAGTGATCGACCAGGCGCAATCCCACCCCCAGGCTGATCAGCAACAGGCCGCCGATGGCCAGAACCTGGGGCGACCAGCGGCGGGTGAGCGCCGGTACGCAGATGGAGATGACCCCGAAGCAGATCAGCGGCAGCGTGGTCAGCAGGCTGAAGGCGCTGGCGCTGATCGCCAGGGTCTGGCGGATTTGCTCCACCAGGGGCCCCACCACCACAATACCGCCACGCAGGTTGGCGGCGGCCAGCATCAGGGCGGCCACGGCCAGGGCGGCAACCAGGGGGCGACCGTGAAAGGGGCCGTCGGGAAAGGCAGTGCTCGTCATTGTTGTTATCTCTGTTTTATGGGATATGAGGGCGCAGCGCCCTATGGTAGGAGCTGAAAGACACCATAACAAGCACCGGGAAAGCGCATTTTGTTTGACCCAGCCCCTGCTCAGGGCAGGGATTACGGGTTAACATCCGGCCAGAGACTGCCAACACGGGAATCACTATGCTGGATCCGAAAGACATTACCGCCGTTATTCTCGCCGGCGGCGAAGGCCGGCGCATGGGAGGCGCCGACAAAGGGCTGGTCAGCCTGTGGGATCGCCCCCTGGTGTGTCATGTGCTGGACCGGCTCAAGCCCCAGGTAGCCGAAGTGCTGATCAACGCCAACCGCAACCTGGACCGCTACCGCGCCCTGGCACCGGTGATCCCGGATCGCGACTACCACAGCGCCGGTCCCCTGGCCGGGTTCGAGGCCGGCCTCAGCCACGCCCCCAGCGAATGGGTCCTGTTTGTGCCCTGCGACAGCCCCCTGGTGCCCGCCGACCTGGCCCGCCGCCTGTGCGCCGCCGTGCACCGCCACGATCAAATAGCGGTGGTGGACGACGGTGCCCGGCTGCACGCCGCCACCGCCCTGCTGCATCAGTCCTTGCTGCCATCCCTGAACAATTACCTGGACGGCGGCGACCGCAAACTGCAGCTGTGGTACGAGCGCCATCAACTGGTGCCGGTGGACTTTAGCGACGAAGCCGGCGCTTTTTTCAACCTCAACACCCCCCATGCCCTGGCCGAGCTGGAAAAACAGCGCCGTCGCTGAAAAAAAGGGGTCGGAGTCAATTTAAAATTGACTCCGACCCCTTTTTTGTTTTAACGGTCGAAATAACGCACAAACTGGGCGGGATCCCGCTCGGGCAGCTTGCGTACCTCCATCAGCGGTGTGCCCAGGTACAAAAAGCCCACCAGTTGATCCTGCTCGCCCAGCCCCAGTTGCCGGTGCACGCCACGATCGAAGATAAACCAGCCGGAGCGCCAGATGCCGTTGAAACCCTGGGCCTGGGCCGCCATCTGCATCGCCATCAGAGCGCAGCCGGCGGACAAGTGCTGCTCCAGCTCGGGCACCTTGTCGTGGGGTTTGACCCTGGCCGCCACGGCGATCACCAGGGGCGCGCGCAGGGGCGCGTTGCGGGCCTTGTCCACCGCCTCCGGCACCTCGCCCCTGGCCTCGGCCGCCGCTGCCAGTATGTCGCCCAGCCGGTAGCGCTGCTCGCCGGCAAAGACAATAAACTCCCAGGGCGTCAGGGTGGCGTGATCCGGGGCGCGTAGCCCGGCCTTGAAGATAAGCTCAAGTTGCTCGCCCGCCGGGGCCGGCTCGGCCAGGCGGGGGCAGGAATGGCGGTTCAGTAACAGTTCCAGTGCGTCCATCGTTTCACTCCAGATTGCAATGGCGCTACCTTAGCAGCCGGCCGGAACGGAGCAAAGCAAAAAAGAGGCATTCTCAAATGGACGCCGCCAGTTCGGCTCCCTGGCGGATGGCGCGCTTGGCGTCCAGCTCGGCGGCCACATCGGCGCCACCGATCAGGTGTACCGGCAGGCCAAGCCCGACCAGCGCCGCCTGCAGGCCGCGCTCCGGCTCCTGGCCGGCGCAGACGATAATATTGTCCACCGCCAGGCACAGCGGCTCGCCGTCCTTCTCGATATGCAGGCCGGCATCGTCGATACGCTGGTAGCTTATCCCACCCCACATCCGTACCCCGTGGTGGCGCAGGCTGGCCTTGTGGATCCAGCCGGTGGTCTTGCCCAGGCCCTGGCCCGGGTTGCCGGCCTTGCGCTGCAGCAGCCAGACCTGCCGTCCGGGAACGGCCGGCGCCGGCGTCATCAGCGCCCCCGGCGCCCGGTACTCCTTGTCGATGCCCCACTGGGCCAGCCAGTGTTCGGTGCCCCGGGCCGGAGTGGCCACCAGGTACTCGGCCAGGTCGAAGCCGATGCCGCCGGCGCCGATGATGGCCACTTTCTCCCCCACCGGGGCCTGGCGCGCCAGCACGTCCAGGTAGCTCAGCACCCTGGGATGATGGATGCCTTCAATATCGGGGGTACGCGGGCGGATGCCGGTGGCCAGCACCACCTCGTCGAACTCCGCCAGCCGCTCGGGGGTGGCTTCGGTGCCCAGGCGCAGGCGCACCCGGCTACGCGCCAGCCGCTCCCGGAAGTAGCGGAGGGTTTCAAAAAACTCCTCCTTGCCCGGGATCTGCTTGGCATAGTTGAACTGGCCGCCGATGTCCGCCGCCCGGTCGAACAGGGTCACACTGTGGCCGCGCGCCGCCGCCTCGCAGGCGAAGCTCAGCCCCGCCGGCCCCGCGCCCACCACCGCCAACCGCTTGGGCGCGGCCGTGGGCAAAAAATTCAGCTCGGTCTCGTGACAGGCCCTGGGGTTGACCAGGCAGGAGGCCCGCCGCCCCCTGAAGATATGATCCAGGCAGGCCTGGTTGCAGGCGATGCAGGTGTTGATAAGCTCGGGCGTGCCCGCCGCGGCCTTGGCCACGAAGTCCGCGTCCGCCAGGAAGGGCCGGGCCAGGCACACCAGATCCGCCTGGCCGCCGGCCAGTATGGCCTCGGCCACCTCGGGGGTGTTGATGCGGTTGGTGGCCACCACCGGCACCGACAGCGCCTGGCGCACCCGCTCGGTAACCCAGCTGAAGGCGGCCCGGGGCACGCTGGTAGCGATGGTGGGCACCCGCGCCTCGTGCCAGCCGATGCCGGTGTTGATGATGGTCACCCCGGCCCGCTCCAGGGCCTGGCCCAGGGCAATGACCTCTTCCAAGCTCGAGCCCTGCTCCACCAGATCCAGCATCGACAGCCGGAAGATAATGATGAAATCCTCGCCCACGGCGGCGCGCACCGCCTGCACTATCTCCAGCGGGAAACGGTTGCGACGCCCGGCGTCTCCGCCCCAGTCGTCCTGGCGGTGGTTGGTGCGGGCGCAGACGAACTGATTGATGAGGTAGCCCTCGGAGCCCATGATTTCAACGCCGTCGTAACCGGCCTCCCGCGCCAGCCGGGCGGTATTGGCGAAGTCGTCGATACAGTGGCGGATTTGCCGCTCGCTCATCACCGCCGGCTTGAACGGGCTGATGGGCGCCTGCCCGGGCGAGGGCGCCTGCAGGAAGGGATGGTAGGCGTAACGCCCGGCGTGCAGGATTTGCAGGGCTATCTTGCCGCCCTCCTGGTGCACCGCGTCAGTCACCCGCCGGTGCCTGGCCCGTTGCCAGGGAAAGCTGAGCTGGGCGGCGTGGGGCATCAGCCGACCCCGGAAGTTGGGGGCAATGCCGCCGGTGATGATGAGCCCTACCCCGCCCCGGGCCCGTTCCCGGTAAAAGGCGGCCAGTTTTTCGAAACCGCCTTTTTCCTCTTCCAGGCCGGTGTGCATGGATCCCATCAGGACCCGGTTTTTCAGGGTGGTGAAGCCCAGATCCAGGGGCGCCAGTAAATGGGGGTAACGGCTCATGATCCCTCCGCCGGTAGATGCCGAAATGACCCGCTCAGGCTAATGGATTAAAACACCTTTTTCAAACACTTGTTTTATATCCTGCCGACGCCGGCTCCATGGCATTGTGCGCCGGCTCGCGTCATAATGGACCAATTCGACAACGTTTCCGTTCAAGGCATCGCTATGTGGTCTGCCATCAAGTGGTTTTTCCGTACCCTAGGTCGGGTGCTGAATGCCATCCGCATGTTGATTATCAATCTTTTCTTCCTGGCCGTGCTGGTTTCCCTGGTGCTGGTGTTCACCGCCCGGGAGGAAGCACCCCGCCTGCCCGACAGTGCGGCCCTCACCCTGGAGATTATCGGCCCGGTGCCGGAGCAGAACAGCCCCGCCAGCCCCCGCCGGCTGGTACAGAAGTGGCTGGCGGGCGACGACACGCCGCCACCCGCCACCCTGGGCGACATCAAGCAGGCCCTGGACCGGGCCCGGCATGACGAGCGCATCCAGGCCCTGGTGCTGCGGCTGCAGAACATGACCGAATCGAGCCTGACCCGGCTCGACGAAATCGGCGAGGCCATAGAGGGCTTCAAAACCTCGGGCAAACCGGTGTACGCCATCGGCGACTATTACACCCAGGGCCAGTACTACCTGGCCGCCCATGCCGACGAAATCCTGCTCAACCCCGCCGGGGCCGTGACCATCCAGGGCATGGGCGTGTACCGGCTGCACTACAGGTCGGCCTTCGAGCGCTTCAACATCACCCCCCATGTGTTCCGGGTGGGCACCTACAAATCCTTCGTCGAGCCCTACCTGCGCGACGACATGTCGCCGGAAAGCAGGGAGGATACCCTGCGCTGGCTGGACCAGCTGTGGCGTCACTACCAGGACAGGGTGGCCACCCTGCGCGGCATTCCCGCCGACCATGTCAGCCCGGAAAAAGAGCAGTTGCTCAGCCGCTTTCGCGCCGTGGGCGGCGATCCGGCCCGCTATGCCCTGGAGCTGGGGCTGGTGGACCGCCTGGCCGGACGCGGCGAAATGCTGCAGACCATAGGCGAGCAGGTGGGCTGGGACAGCCAGGCCGGCGAATACAGCGGCGTCGGCATCGCCAGCTACCTGGCCCGGGCCGGCCAGCGCGACACCACGGCGCCGGCGGTGGGGCTGATTACCGCCAGCGGCGCCATCATGAGCGGCAACGAGGCAGGCGGCAACACCATCAACGACGAGTACCTGGCCCGGCTTATCGAGGAAGCCCGCCTGGACAACGAGATCAACGCCCTGGTGCTGCGCATCGACAGTCCCGGCGGCAGCGCCTTCGCCGCCGAACAGATCCGCACCGCCCTGCTGCAGTTCAAGGCCAGCGGCAAGCCGCTGGTGGTGTCCATGGGCAGCACCGCCGCCTCCGGCGGCTACTGGATAGCGGCGGATGCCGACCGCATCTACGCCGCCCCCACCACCCTCACCGGCTCCATCGGCGTGTTCGGCCTCTTTCTCACCTTCGAGGAAGCCCTCGCCAAGCTCGGTTTCAACAGCGATGGCGTGGGCACCACCGACTTCGTCGGCGCAGGCCTCACCACCGGCCTGCCCGAACACGCCCGGGAGCTGATTCAGCTCGGCGTCGAACACACCTACCGCCGCTTTGTGGACATTGTGGCCGAGGGCCGGGGGCTCAGCCCCGGGCAGGTGGAGCGCGCCGCCCAGGGCCATGTGTGGACCGGGGTCGACGCCAAGGCGCTGGGCCTGGTGGACGAGCTGGGTTACCTGGACGACGCCCTGGCCGGCGCCGCCGGGCTGGCCGGCCTGCCCGCCTACCGGGTGAAAAAGGTGCGCCTGCCCGCCAGCGCCCGTGAAGTGTTGATGGAGCAGCTGCTGCTCGACTCCGGCGCCGGCGTCGCGGAACGCCTCGGCGCCATGCTGCCCGGCGCCCTGCGCCCGGCCGGCGAGCAACTGGGCCGGGAGTTGTCCACCCTGGGTCGCTTCGACGACATCCGGGGCCAGTATGTACTGTGCGTGGAATGTCAGGAGTTCTGATGGACAAGAAAAGGATCTATATCGCCTATACCGGCGGCACCATCGGCATGCAGAAATCCGCCAAGGGCTACGTGCCCCTGGCGGGCTTTATGACCGACAGCCTGGCGCGTACCCCCGAGCTGCACCGCCCGGAAATGCCCGACTACCATATCCACGAGTACGATCCCTTAATCGACTCCTCGGACATGACCCCTTCCGACTGGCAGCGCATCGCCGACGACATCCAGGCCAACTACGACCACTACGACGGCTTCGTGGTGCTGCACGGCACCGACACCATGGCCTTCACCGCCTCGGCGCTGTCGTTCATGCTGGAGGATCTGGAAAAACCGGTGATCGTCACCGGCTCCCAGATCCCCCTGGTAGAGCTGCGCTCGGACGGGCGCAACAACCTGCTCAACGCCCTCTATATCGCCGCCGAATACCCCATCCATGAGGTGGGGCTGTTCTTCAACAACCGGCTCTATCGCGGCAACCGGGCCAGCAAGGTGCACGCCGACGGCTTCAATGCCTTCGACTCCCCCAATTTCCCGCCCCTGCTCAACGCCGGTATCCATATCGGCCTGGAAGCGGGCAAACTCGGCACCGCCACCGGCAAGCCGCTCACCGTCAGTCCCATCACCCCCCAGCCCATCGGCGTGGTAACCCTGTATCCGGGGATTTCCGCCGAAGTGATTGCCAACCTGCTGCGCCAGCCGGTGAAGGCGCTGCTGCTCTTGTCATACGGGGTGGGCAACGCGCCCCAGAACGACGCCATGCTCACGCTGCTGGCCGAGGCCTCGGCCCGGGGCGTGGTTATCGTCAACCTCACCCAGTGCCTGCGCGGCTCGGTCAATATGGAAGGCTACGCCACCGGCCACGCCCTGGCCGAAGCCGGGGTGATCTCGGGCTTCGACATGACCACGGAGGCGGCCCTGGCCAAGCTGCACTACCTGCTCAGCAAGCAGCTGCCGCCGGAGCAAATCCGCCGGCTAATGGGCCAGAGCCTGAGGGGCGAGCTGACTCCGGCGGGCTGAGGCCTAGTCTTGGCCCTGTTGCCAGCAACGCAGCAGCTCGGCCATGTTGGCCACCTCCAGTTTGCTCATGGCCGAGGCCCGGTGCACTTCCACGGTGCGCACCGCCAGGCAAAGGCTGTCGGCGATGGCCTTGTTGGTCAGCCCCCCGGCCACCAGCGCCACCACTTCCCGCTCCCGGGCCGACAGCCGGGCCAGTTGCCGCCGGGCCCGGGCCCTCTCCTCCAGTTCGCCGGCGCGCGCCCGGGCCTGGGCCAGGGCCGTCGCCAGCCGGCGGGCATCCACCGGTTTTTCCAGAAAATCCACCGCGCCCCGCTTCATCGCGGTTACCGCCTGGGGCACGTCGCCATGGCCGGTCAGCAAAATAACCGCCACCGGGCTGCGGCGCCGGTTCAGGATATCCAGCACCGCCAGCCCGTCCAGTTCCGGCATCGCCAAATCCAGCAGCAGCACCGCCGGCTCGGCGTCGTCCAGCTCGGCGAGAAAGGCCGCCGGCTCCGACCAGCACCGGCTCTCATGCCCCATGGCCTTGAGCAGGAAGGCGTTGGCCGCCAGCACCTGAGGGTCGTCGTCCAGAACATAAATCCGCATCATGCCTCCTCGGGCAGAAAAAGCTCGGCCCGGGTGCCCCAGCCGGTGTTTTCCAGCCGCAGGCGCCCGCCCAGTCGTTGGGCCAGCCGGTAGCTGACCAACAGCCCTATCCCCAGTCCGTGGACGCGGCTGGCGGGCAGGCTCTGGCCCAGGGCGTCGAGCACCCCCTGCTCGACCCCGCCGGCGCTGTCTTCCACCACATAGCACCAGCCGCCGTCCGCCCGGCTCAGCCCCAGCCGCAGGGTGCCCGCCCGTTGCTGGCGGCGGTAGGCATCCAGGCTGTTGCCCAGCAGGTTGGTGAGGATCTGCTCCACCGCCGGCGCCACGCCGTAGGCTTCGCCCGGCTCCGTATCGCAACACAGCCGCACCTGGCCGGCCTCGGCGCGGGGACCGAGCCGTTCGCACAGGGCCTGGCACAGGGCCGCGGGCTCGAAGGCGGCGGGCCCCGGCAGGGGCTGGGTGGCCCACTGGCGGAAGCGGCGGATGATGGCCGCCCCCCGCTCGGTTTCCCGGCTGATCTGGCCAAAGGCTTCCCGGCTGCGGGCCTCTTCGGTCACCAGTTCTCCCGCCTGGGCATAGGCCTGGATGGCGGACAGGGGCTGGTTCAGTTCGTGGGCCAGGCCGGTGGCCATTTCCCCCAGCAGGGTGGCCTGGCGGGCCCGGGCCAGCTCCTGCTCCTTGTGCTGGATAAGCCCGTGCAGCCGGTCCCGCTCCCGGGTCCGCCGGCGCAGCAGCCGGCTCACCCTGACATGGTGCAGCACCAGGGCCAGCAGCACCAGCCCCGCCGCCGCCAGCCACTGCCAGTGGCGCACCAGCACCTGCCGCAACAGTTGCAGCGGCGGCGTCGCCCCCGGGCCCAGCTGCCAGCCGGCCAGCAGCCGCTCCACCTCGTCCAGCCGGATGGGCGCGCCCCACAGCGGGCGGCCGTCCTGCTCCTGGTCCAGCAGGGCCCGGGTCAGGCTGCGCAGCAGGCCTTCGTCGACCTGCCCCACGGCGGCGAAGCTCCAGCCCGGATAGAGGGGGGTGGATCGCACGCAGGGAGACTCGGATTGCACCATCAGCGCCCGGAACTCGGCCCTTGCCACCAGGCCTTCGGCCACCATGCTTTCCAGCACGCAGGCCGGCAGCATGGCGCCACTCAGGGCGCCATCGCGCAACAGGTAAAGCAGGGCATCGGCCGGATAGCCGGCAAACTGCATCTGCCAGCGGGCCGGGTCCAGCCCCTGGCGGCGCAGTTGCTCGGCCACCAGCAGGTAGCCGCCGAAGGCCTGGTCGTGGATGGCGCCGACCCGCCGCCCCGTCAACTGCTCCGGATGGGTGATGCCGCTGTCGGCGTGCACCCAGAGGCTGCCGGCCACGCTTTCCCGGGCCGAGCCGAAGCGGGGATCCAGCCAGGAGGCCAGCCAGTTCAGCCCCTGGCCCCGGTTCAGCACAAAGTGGGCCGGGTTGGTGACCACAAAGTCCAGGCTGCCTTCGGCCAGCCGCCGGTCCAGCTGCCGCTGGGTCAGGAAATGCCCCTCGAAACGGTGCCCGGGCAGCGCCTGGTGCAGGGAGTCGAGCAACGGCGACCATTCTTCCCGGGCGCGGGCCTCGCCGCGAAAGGCCAGAAAGCCGATATCGAAGTCATCGGCCCGGGCCGGTGCCTGGGCCAGCAGCGCCGCCAGCACCAGCGGCCATAAAAGCTTGTTCCAGATCAAATCCGCATCCGTTATGTGGAATACCACAATAGAGGTAACCCATCCGCTCCCGGGACAATACCCCAAACCTCACCGAGGAGAACGAGATGGATGCCAGTAAACGACAATTTCTCAAGCGCCTGGGCGGGCTGACCGCCGGCGCCAGCCTGATCCCGGTAACCGAGCTGGACGCCGCGCCCGCCACCGCCGGCAAGCGCTATGGCATGGTCATCGACCTGCGCAAGTGCATCGGTTGCCAGGCCTGCACCGTCAGTTGCAGCATGGAAAACCTGCCCCCGGTGGGCCAGTTCCGCACCACCGTCCAGCAGTACGAGGTGCGCCTGGAAAACCGGCAGCAGGCCACCCAGGTGATGCTGCCCCGCCTGTGCAACCACTGCGCCAACCCGCCCTGCATCCCGGTGTGTCCGACCCAGGCCACCTACCAGCGCGACGACGGCATCGTGGTGGTCGACAACCAGCAGTGCGTGGGCTGTGCCTACTGCGTTCAGGCCTGCCCCTACGACGCCCGCTTCATCAACCACGATACCCAGACCGCCGACAAGTGCACCTTCTGCGTGCACCGGCTGGAGGTGGGCCTGCTGCCCGCCTGCGTTGAGTCCTGCGTTGGCGGCGCCCGGGTGATTGGCGATCTCAACAACCCCCAAAGCCAGGCCGGCCGGCTGCTGCGGGAGCATGCCGACGACATCAAGGTGCTCAAGCCCGAACAGGGCACGGGCCCGCAAGTGTACTACATCGGCCTGGGCGATGAATTCGTTAATCGTATCGATGGCCAGCCCGGACTCTGGTCCCCCGGCCATGACTGAGGAGGCAACATGCCCGTGACCGAACTGCTCACCACCCATGCCGAGGCGCCCTGGCTGCCCTGGGCCGTGCAATACTTTTTCTTCATCGGCCTGGCCGCCACCGCCGCCCTGCTGCTGCCCCTGGCCCTGTCCCCCCGGAGCGGCTGGCATCCCTGGCGCGACCGGCTGGCGCTGATCCTCGGGCTCAGCGCCCTGACCGGACCGGTGGCGCTGCTGGCGGATCTGCACCAGCCCGCCCGCTTCTGGCATTTTTACACCCAGTTGACCCCCAGCTCCTGGATGTGGCTAGGGGCGCTGATCCTGCCGCTGTTCGTGACCCTGGCGCTGCTGGTCAGCCTGAGCCTGCTGATGACCCGGATAAGCCCGCGCCAGGCCCTGCTACGCCGGCTGGCCGCTCTGCCCTGGCCCTGCGCCCGCCGCCTGCGCCTTGTGGCCTGGCTGGGCGCCTTGGCCGGCGCGGGCATACTGCTTTATACCGGCATGGAGATCATGGTGGTACGGGCCCGGCCGCTCTGGCATACCGCCTGGCTGCCGGTGAACCTGCTGCTGACCGCCCTGCTGGCGCTGGTGGGGCTGCTGATGGCGCTCGAGCTGCTGCTGCCCCGCCGGGGACCGGCGCCGGACGCCGCCCCGCTGCGTCGCGCCCTGCTGTGGCTGCTGGCGGCCCTGAGCCTGACGATGGCACTCTGGGCCCTGTCCGGCGTGCACAACGGCGCCTCCTGGCTCGAGGCCCGCCGGCTGTTCCAGGGCTTTGCCTTCTGGCGCCACCTGCTGCTGCTGTCCCTGGCCGCCGGCGCCCTGCTGTGGCTGCTGGCCCTGGTCCGCCGGCACCGGCCCCTGGCCGCCGCCGACGGCCTGACCGCCGCCCTGGCCCTGCTGTGCGCCTGGGGCTTTCGCTGGGTAGTGCTGATGAACGTGCAGACGGTGCCCAAGTACGGCGCCGGCCTCTACCACCTGGATCCCCATCTTTTGTCTTCCGCCGGCCACATCGTCGCCGGCACCCTGGGCCT
The DNA here is from genome assembly GCF_003012795.1 of Zobellella taiwanensis. Classification (GTDB taxonomy): domain Bacteria; phylum Pseudomonadota; class Gammaproteobacteria; order Enterobacterales; family Aeromonadaceae; genus Oceanimonas; species Oceanimonas taiwanensis. The sequence goes on along the minus strand of NZ_PXYH01000009.1, from coordinate 115,921 downwards.
GTGGCTGGCGCTGGCCGGCGCGGTCTGGATGCTACTGGATAACACAGGAGTCCGTCATGGATAAGAAACGTCGCGCCCTTTTGCAGACCGGCATGATGGTGGGCGGCGCCGGCGCCTTTGCCGCCGGTTACGCCAACCCCGTCGCCAAGGCGGTCAAGGGCGTCCTCAACGGCACCAGCGGCGTGCCCGCCAATGACCGCATCGCCGGCAACGCCCTGCCGCCGGAATTCATGATAACCCCCCAGGGCGAGCTGGTAATGGCCGAGCACCAGGCGGTGAGCCCGGTGCAGTGTTTCGGTTGCTGGACCCTGTGCGGCCTGCGTGCCCGGGTCGATACCGCCAACAACAGGGTACTGCGCATCGCCGGCAACCCTTACCATCCCCTCTCCAACCCCCGCCCGCCGGCCCAGGAAACGCCGGTCCGGGAGGTATACAAGACCCTGGCCGGAGAGGCCGGCATCGAACAGCGCTCCACGGCCTGCGCCCGGGGCGCGGCCCTGGCCGAGCAGCTGCACAGCCCCTACCGGGTGACCCGCATCCTCAAGCGCGCCGGGCGGCGCGGCGAGGGCAAGTGGCAGAGCATCAGCCTGGAGCAGTTGCTGGAGGAAGTGGTCGAGGGCGGAGATCTGTTTGGCGAGGGCCAGGTGGACGGCCTGCGCGCCATCCGCGACCTGGAGACCCCGGTCGACCCTGATAACCCCGAATACGGCCCCAGGGCCAACCAGTTGCTGGTGACAAACGCCGGCGACGAGGGCCGCGACAGCTTTCTCAAGCGCTTTGCCTTCAACAGTTTCGGCACCCGCAATTTCGGCCACCATGGCGGCTACTGCGGCTTTGGCTTCCGGGCCGGCTCCGGCGCCATGTTCAATGACCTGGACAAGTTCGCCCACGGCAAGCCGGACTGGGATCATGCCGCCTTCGTGCTGTGTATCGGCACCTCGCCGGCCCAGGCGGGCAATCCCTTCAAGCGCCAGGGCCGCCAACTGGCCAGCGCCCGCAGCGACGGCGGCCTCGACTATGTGGTGGTGGCTCCCACCCTGCCCAACAGCATCAGCCGGCTCAACGAAGAGCGCGGCCGCTGGGTGCCGATCAAGCCCGCCACCGACGACGCCCTGGCCCTGGCCCTGATCCGCTGGCTGATGGAGAACGACAGCATCAACCGGCGCTACCTGGCCCAGCCCGGCCCGGCCGCCCAGGCCAGGGCCGGCCAGCCCAGTCATACCAACGCCACCCACCTGGTGCTGCAGGCACCGCATCCCAGGGCCGGTCAGTTCCTCACCGCCGCCGACCTGGGCCGGGGCGAGGCCAGCAGCCCGCTGGTGGTCAACGCCGACAGCGGCGAGCTGATGGACCACACCGACGCCCGCGAGGCCGCCCTTTGGGTCGAGCGGGAAGTGCAGCTGGCCGATGGCCCGGCCCGGGTAAAATCCGCCCTGCTGTGCCTCAGGGAGGCCGCCTTCGGGCAGACCCTGGCCCAGTACAGCGACTACTGCGGCGTGCCGCTGGAGATCATCGAAGGCCTGGGCCGCCAGCTCAAGCGTCATGGTCCCCGGGCGGTGGTGGATGCCCACGGCGGCATGATGAACGGCAACGCCTTCTATACCGCCTTTTCGGTGATGACCCTCAACGCCCTGCTCGGCAACATCAACGCCCGGGGCGGGCTGGCGCTCGGCGCCGGCGGCGTGGCGGCGGTGGAAAACGGCCCCCGCTACGATCTGGCCCGGTTCGACGGCATGGTAACCCCCAAGGGCCTCTTCCTGTCACGCAACCGCTTTCCCTACCAGAACAGCAGCGAATACCGGCGCAAGCTGGCCGCCGGGGAATCCCCCTACCCGGCCCGGGCGCCCTGGTTCAGCTTTTCCTCGCCCCTGCTCACCGAGCACCTGGCAGCCGCTTTTGCAGGCTATCCCTACCGGCTCAAGGCCTGGATCAGCCACATGACCAACCCCCTGTACGGCATCGGCGGCGGCCAGGCGTTTCTGGGGGAAAAACTGAAAGATCCGGCCAACCTGCCGCTGTTTATCGCGGTGGACGGTTTTATCAACGAAACCACCGCCCTGGCCGACTACATAGTGCCGGACACCCTCACCTACGAAAGCTGGGGCTTCACCAAGCCCTGGAGCGGGGTACCCCAGCAGACCACCACCGCCCGCTGGCCGGTGGTTGCGCCGGCCACGCCCCGGCTCGCCAACGGCGATCACCTGGGACTGGAAGCCTTCATCATCGCCCTGGCCGGCAAAATGGAGCTGCCCGGCTACGGCAAGGGAGCCATCCCCGACAGCCGGGGCGGCCGTCACGACCTGCACACCGCCGCCGATTTTTACCTGCGCGGTGCCGCCAACCTGGCCTTTGCCGGCGACCGGCCGGTGCCCGAGGCCAGCGCCGACGATCTGGTGCTGACCAACGCCGCCCGGCTGATGCCGCTGATTGAAGCCACCCTGGCGCCGGACGAACAACGCCGGGCCGGCTTTATTTTCAGCCGGGGCGGACGCTTCGCCCCCTTCGAGTCGGGCTGGCAGGGAGAACTGATGGGCAAGCGCACCGGCAATACACTGTGCATCTGGAATGCCACCATCGGCAGTACCGTGCATGCCATGACCGGCGAACGGCTGAGCGGCTGCGCCGCCTTCTACGGCCCGCGCTTTGCCGACGGCAGCCCCATGCGCGACCATTATCCGGAACAGGAATGGCCATTGCTGGTGACCTCCTACAAGTCGCACCTGATGAGCTCGTCCAGCATCGGTGCCGAGCGGCTGCGCATGATCCATCCGGAAAACCCCATCAGCATCCATCGCAGGGACGCCGAGCGGGCCGGCATCCGCCACGGCCAGCCGGTGCGGGTAATCACCCCGGGGGGACAGGTGGAGGGCATCGCCCTGGTCAGGGACGGCATAGTGGAAGGGGCCGTCGCCATCGAGCACGGCTATGGCCACAGCGAGCTGGGCGCCCGCTCCCACCTGATCGACGGCGAGCCGACCCCCGCCAACCCGTGGCTGGGCGCCGGGGTCAACCAGAACGACCTGGGGTTGATGGATCCCACCCGCAAGGAGGTGGCCAACGTCTGGCTAGACTGGACCAGCGGCGCCTCGGTCCGCCAGGGACTGCCGGCGAAAATCGAAGCGATTTGATCACTGTGGGCTTGTAACGCCGTGCAACACCGTAGGCCAAAGGGCACTGTTTCCCCGACACGCCGTAAACCTTCCATGGGGGCTCCGCTGCGCCATCCATGGCGCAGAGGGTCGGCTAAACAGACACCCTTTGTCTTCAGCACTCGGAGCGGATTGGTCGCTGAAAACAACGCCAATGTTGACCGAAGCAGCAGTGGGGATTGCCGGAGCCGACCATAAAATGCCATGGATGGCATTTTCGAGCGTTACAAGTACTTGAAGCGTGTCGGCGGAGTGCAACCGCACTGATGCTTCGCATTCCGTCCTCGTTGGCGACTCGTGACCAGTCCCTATTCCCCAGTCCCCAATCCCTTAAAAAGAAGGCACCGGCAGCCAGAGCGGAGTGTGCCCGGTCTGCCCGGTGAAGCGCAGTAAATCACTACGGCTCAGCAGCACGGTGGCGGTATTGCGCAGGGGGTGGCAGTGAAAGTCGTCGCCGTCCTTCAGTTCCTCGTCCAGCCAAAGCTCCACCTGTTGCGCCACGTCGTTCACCAGCGCCAGCACCGAGACATGACCCGGGGCCACCCCCAGGTAGCGCTGCAGCCGCTCGGCCGAGGCAAAGCCGAGGCGCGACCAGCCCTGCTGGCGGGACAATGCCTTGAGATCCACCTGCTTGCCGGGCCGGGTCAGCAGCAGGGCATGGCGGCGACCGTAGTTGTCGCGCAGGAACAGGTTTTTCAGCCGGGTGCCGGGCCTGTCCACCAGCAGCCGGTCGGCATCGGCACAGGTAGGCAGCGGCGGATGTTCAATCAGCGGCGGCCGGATCTGCCAGCCGGCCAGCCGCGCCATCATGTCCATGGGGTTCCTCCGGTAGCTGCCGGGACACAAGCCATATCCACTGCGGATGGCGATCCCGGGCAAAATATGTTGTTATCGGGTTATTGTTTCAATCGATACCATTACCATTTATGAGTCTATTATCCAAGGTCAAACTGTCCGTGCTGGACCTGGTGCATATCCGTAGCGGTTTCGACGCCGCCGACGCCATCGCCAACTCGGTCGCCCTGGCCCGCCATGTGGAGGGCCTCGGCTTCGAGCGCTTCTGGCTGGCGGAACACCACAACCTGGACGGCATCGCCAGCTCCGCCACCGCCGTGCTGGTGGGCCATATCGCCGGCCACACGGCCCGCATCCGGGTCGGCTCCGGCGGCATCATGCTGCCCAACCACCCGCCCCTGGTGGTGGCCGAGCAGTTCGGTACCCTGGCCACCCTTTACCCCGGGCGTATCGACCTGGGCCTGGGTCGGGCCCCGGGCACGGATCCCGATACCATGCGCGCCCTGCGCCGCCGGCCGGAAGACGGCGAGGACTTTCCCGAACAGGTTCAGCAGTTGCGGCAGCTGCTGGGGCCGGCACATCATGGCCAGAAGCTGATGGCCATCCCCGGCGCCGGCACCAATGTGCCCATCTGGCTGCTCGGCTCCAGCCTGTTCAGCGCCCAGCTGGCGGCGCAGCTCGGCCTGCCCTACGCCTTCGCCTCCCACTTCGCGCCGCGCATGCTGCATGAGGCGGTGGCCATCTATAAAGACCGGTTCCGGCCCTCGGAGGTGCTGGCCGAGCCCTACCTGATGCTGGGCGTGCCGGCCATCGTCGCCGACAGCGACCGGGAGGCCGAGTTCCTGGCCAGCACGGCGCGCCAGAAGGTACTGTCGCTGCTGCGCGGCGAAGGCCGCCTGTTGCAGCCGCCGGTCACCGACCTGGACCAGCGCTGGCTGCCCCACGAGCAGCGCGGGGTGGAGGGTTTCCTCGGCGCCGCCGTCATCGGCAGTCCGGCCCGGGTAGCGCAGCAGCTCGAAGCACTGCTGGCCCGGACCGGCGCCAACGAGCTGATGCTGGTATCCGATATTTACGATCAGGCCGCCCGCCACCACAGCCTGTCGTTGCTGGCGGACTTGGTGGGCTGAGAGTTAACGGGTCGGATTGACCGCCAGCACGTCGGCGCGGATCACCGACTGCTCGGCAATCAGCTCATTCACCACGGCGCGGCTCGCCTGGTAGTGCGGGGTTTCCTTGTGGGCGGCCAAGGCGGCTTCGTCCTGGTAGATTTCATAGAGCCAGAACAGTTCGGGATCGGCGCGGTCCTGCAGCACGTCGAAGGTGTGGCAGCCGGGCTCGTCGCGCACCGAGGCGGCGGCGTTTTGCAGCATGGCGTCGAGAAAGGCCTGGGCAGTGCCCGGCTTGAGCCTGGTTTTGACAATAATTGAATACATTGTAAACTCCATTTGTTTATTTAATTTAAACAAATAGTACACAATTATTATTGCCAATTCCAAGGAGCCTCTCATGGACCGACCCGGCCGCTTCAACGGCATGCGCCATATCGCCTTCACCATGCCCAACCTGGAAGAATGCGTGCAGTTCTACACCGAGATCATGGGCATGGAAATACTGAACCGGGCCCATGCGGATCTGGTGTACCTCAGCTGCGGCAACGACAACCTCTCCCTGGGCCGCGCCGACCTGCCCGCCAGCGGCGTGCAGCGCATGGATCACTTCGGCTTTATCGTGGACAGCAAGGAAGAGCTGGAGCAGTGGTACCTGTACTTCCAGAGCAAGGGCGTCACCCTGCTGGACCGGCCCCACGACCATGGCGACGGCGCCCGCAGCTTCCACCTTACCGATCCCGCCGGCAACGTGATCCAGCCCCTCTATCATCCGGCCATTTCCGGCCAGCGCTTCAGCCGGCCGGAATAAATCCCGCTTTTCCCCCTTCGCCGTGGTTTTCCCTGCCACGGCTTTCCGTTATGGTAAGGACATAGTGCGTACGCACCCCGATTTTTCCTGCTTTTAGAGAAACCTATGTCCCTGCATACCGATGAACTGAGGAGTCGCCGGCTGGCGGCCCTGATCACCCCGCACCAGCTGAGCGAACAATACCCCCTGTCCGACGCCATGGCCCAGACCGTGCTCGGCGCCCGGGCCGAGATTGAAGCCATCCTCACCGGCGCGAGCGACAAGCTGCTGGTGATCATCGGCCCCTGCTCCATCCACGACCCGGCCGCCGCCCTGGCCTACGCCGAACGGCTGGCGCCCCTGCGCGCCCGCTACGCCGACAAACTGTGCATTGTGATGCGCACCTACTTCGAAAAGCCGCGCACCATAGTGGGCTGGAAGGGGCTGATCAACGATCCGCACCTGGACGGCAGCTTCGATGTGAACACCGGCCTGGGCCTGGCGCGCAAGCTGTTGTGCGACATCAATGCCCTGGGCCTGCCCACCGCCACCGAATTCCTGGATATGGTGACCGGCCAGTATATCGCGGACCTGATCAGTTGGGGCGCCATCGGCGCGCGCACCACCGAGTCCCAGGTGCACCGGGAAATGGCCTCGGCCCTGTCCTGCCCGGTGGGCTTCAAGAACGGCACCGACGGCAATATCCAGATCGCCCTGGACGCGGTGCGGGCGGCGAGCCACCCCCATATCTTCTGCTCGCCGGACAAGGACGGCCGCATGACCATCTACCAGACCGACGGCAACCCCTACGGCCACCTGATCCTGCGCGGCGGCAAGGCGCCCAATTACGATGCAGAGAGCATCCGCCAGGCGGCCGAGGGGCTGGCCGCAGTCGGGCTGTCGCCCCGGCTGGTGGTGGATCTCAGCCACGGCAACAGCCAGAAGCAGCACCAGCGCCAGTTGCCGGTGGCAGAAGACATCTGCCGCCAGCTGCGCCAGGGCAGCCCCCATATTGCCGGCATCATGGCCGAGAGCTTTATCGAGCCAGGCCGCCAGGAGGTGGTGAACGGCAGGGCCGAGGTGTTCGGCCAGAGCATCACCGACGCCTGCCTGGGCTGGGCGGACAGCGAACAACTGCTGGCGATGCTGTACCAGGCTGAAAGCTAGAAGCTGAACTAATGGCCAACAAGACGGCGCTCAATCAACAAAGGCGGCAACCCTGGAGCGCAGGCGGGCCGCCCGCGCCCCATTCGGTCACCTGATGCCCGTACGGGGCTGTGTCGCATCAACCTGTGCAAAGCCAGGCAACACCCTGTTTAAGAACAAGCCCGATGCCACATCCACAAGGTTTTTTCTTCCAGCTTCCGGCACCTGGCTTCCAGCTTTAGTCAGGCAACAGCAGCCGGGCGCCGTCCTGCTCCAGCAGCCGTACCCGGACGCCGAACACCTCGGCCACCAGCGCCGGCGTCAACAGCCCGGGGCCGCCCTGGGCCACCAGCCGGCCCTTGTGCAGGCACCAGATCTCGTCCGCGTACTGGCAGGCCAGGTTGATATCGTGAATGGAGGCCACCACCGCCAGCCCCAGGCCCGCGTAGTGGCGCAACAACCGCAGGGTGGCCAGCTGATGCTGCCAGTCGAGCCCGGCCAGGGGTTCATCCAGCAGCAGCAGCCGGGCTTCGGGGTTGATGCGCGGCGATACCTGCAACAGGGTGGCGGCGATCTGCAACCGCTGCTGCTCCCCCCCGGACAGGTCCGCCAGCAACCGCGGATAGAGCGAGGCCAGTCCCAGGTACTCGCCGAGTTCGGCCATGGCCAGGCAGGCCGCCTCGCTCACCTCGCCCAGGGGCGCCACCGCAAGGGCCAGCAACTCGTAGCCACGCAGCCCGGCGGGCAGCGGCGCATGCTGCACCAGCATGGCCCGCCGGCGGGCCAGTTCGGACAGGGCCATGGCGCGCAGCGGCCGTCCCGCCAGCCGGATCTCGCCCTGGCCGTCGAGCAGGCCGGCCGCCGCCGCCAGCAGGCTGGATTTGCCGCTGCCGTTGGGGCCGAGCAGCAGGGTCAGCCTGCCCGCCGCCAGCTCGGCGCTGATCGGGCCGACCCGGCCGGCCAGTTGCACCGCCTCAAGCGACAGCATGGCGACGCACCAGCAGCCAGATAAACACCGGCGCCCCCAGGCTGGCGGTGACCGCGCCGATGGGCAGCTCCCCCACCGCCAGGGTCTGGCGCGCGGCCACGTCGGCCAGGGTCAGCAGGCTGGCGCCGGCCAGGGCCGAGGCGGGCAGTAAAAACCGTTGCCGCCCGCCGGCCAGCAGCCGCAGCAGGTGGGGCACCACCAGGCCGACAAAGCCGATCACTCCGGCCATGGCCACACTGAAGGCGGTGAGCAGGCACACCGCCAGTACCAGCCGGGGCCGCAGCCGGTGGGCGTCCAGCCCCAGCAGGCGGGCCTGGTTTTCGCCCAGGGCCAGCAGATCGAGCCGCCGTCCCTGGCACAGCAGCCAGGCCAGGGTGAACAGCGCCGGCAGCCACCACCACCAGGACAGGGGCTGGCCATGGCCCAGGCTGCCCATCATCCAGAACAGGAAGGTACGCAGCGAGGCGTCGTCGGCCAGGTACAGCAGCCAGGTAAGGATGGCATTGGCAAAAATGGCCACCGCCACCCCGAACAGCAGCAGGGCGCCTTGGCCCAGCCGGCGCCGGGCCAGCACCATCAGCAGGGTGGTGACCACCAGGGCGCCGCCGAAGGCCGCCAGCGGCAGGCTCCACCAGGGCAGTGCCAGCCCGAACCAGGCGCCCAGGGACAGGGTCAGCACCGCCGCCAGGCTGGCGCCGCTGGAAATGCCAATCAGCCCCGGCTCGGCCAGGGGATTGTGCAGCAGTACCTGCAGCACGGCGCCGCACAGGGCCAGGCTGGCGCCGACCAGCATCGCCAGCAGGGTACGCGGCAGGCGCAACTGCCAGAACACCTGCTGCTCCAGCGCCGATACCGGCCGCCACAGGGCCTCTATGCCCACGCCCACGGCACCGAGCTGCAGGCTGAGCAGCATGGCCGTGGCCAGCACCAGGGACAGCACCAGCAGCCAGTGGCGGTATTTGCGTTGTTGCGTGGTCAGCAGGGCGGTCAGCACGGCGGCCTCTCTTGGGGAAAAGCCGCCATGTTACCATCCCGGGCCCGGGGGCAAAACCGCGCCGGCCGCAACCCGGCGAAGGGACGGCCTGCTTTGTCGCCGCCGGCCTGCTAGAATCGGCTATTCCCTACCGGAATAGGTGATCATATGCTGCTTGAAGGACTGGAAACCCTGCACCTGCTGGCCCAGGAAAAGACCATGGGCAAGGTGGCCGGACGGCTTTATATCACCCAGTCGGCGGTAAGCAAGCGGATCAGCAACCTGGAGGCGCGCCTGGGCAAAAAGCTGGTGGAGCCGGATGGCCGCCAGCTGCGGCTGACGGCCGAAGCCCAGGCCCTGCTGGAACGCATCGGCCCCAGCCTCGACGAATTGCGCGGCCAGCTGTTCGACAGCCAGCAGCTCACCGACAGCCGGCCGCTGGCCATCGCCTGCTCGGAAACCATACTGGCCGGTTACCTGGGTTCCCTGCTCAAGGACTACCTGCGCCAGGACCCCTACCTGCGTTTTTCGACCCATCATACCCCGGTGATCCTGGAGCGGGTAAGGGCCGGCGATGCCGCCCTCGGCCTCTGTGCCGGCGAGGTGCTGCAGGCCAGGGGACTGGACGTGGTGCCCCTGCTGGAGGAGCAAATGGTGCTGGTGGCGCCGTCCCCACCCGACTTCAGCCGGCCGCTGGACGTGGTCACCATCGATCTCGGCAACCCCGCCAACCGTTACCTGGAGCACCGGCTGCGCGGCAGCGGCCTCATCCCCTGGATGCAGATGGACTCCTACTTCGCCGCCGCCGAGCTGGGCCGGGCGGGAGTGGCGCCGGCGGTGGTGCCGCTCGGGGTGGCCCGGCTGATGGGGGCCGGGCACGATTGCCGCCATGCCCCGCCCGTCCCCCTGAGCCGGCCGGTCAGCCTGGTGTTCCGGCCCAGCTCGCGCAAGCGGGACCGGCTGGCCCGGTTGATGGCGGCCCTGGAGCGCCATTTCGCCGGGCTGGATTGATTCCTTGCTACCCCAGCCAGGCGAACCATTCCGGGTGCTGCTGCCACAGCAGCCGCACCGACATTACCAGCGACACCGTGACCAGCATGGGGCGAATGATGCGGGTACCCCGGGTCACCACCATTTTCGAGCCCAGCCGGGCGCCGACGAACTGCCCCAGCGCCATGGACAGGCCGGCCACCCAGGCGACCTGGCCGCCCAGGATAAAGAACAGCAGGGAGGCGATATTGGAGGTGAAATTGAGCAGCTTGGTATGGGCCGTGGCCCTGGCCATGCTGAAGCCGGCCAGGGCGATAAACCCCAGGGCGAAGAAGGAGCCGGTGCCGGGGCCGAAAAAGCCGTCGTAAAAACCCACTCCCGTGCCCACCAGCAGGGCGAAGGGGACCAGGCCCAGGCGGCGTTGGCGATCCTCGTCGCCGACCCGGGGCGAAAACAAAAAGTAGAGCGCAAAGGCGGCCAGCAGGAAGGGCAATACCTTTTGCAGCAGGCTGGCGTCGATGCGCTGCACCAGCAGGGTGCCCAGCGTGCTGCCGATGAAGGTGCAGGCCACCGCCCACTTCATGGTCCGCCAGTCGATCAGGCCCCGCCGCAGATAATACAGGGTGGCGGAAAAGGAGCCGAAGCTGCTTTGCAGCTTGTTGGTGGCCAGGGCCATGGTCGGCGGCATGCCGGTGGCCAGCAGCGCCGGCACCGTGATCAGGCCGCCGCCGCCGGCGATGGCATCGATAAATCCGGCCAGCAGGGCGGCCAGGGCCAGCAGGCCCAGGGTCAGGAGATCCAGTTCCATGAGAATCCGAACTTAGCAAGCAAAGGGCGCCCAGCCTAGCAGGATGGCACACGCTGCGACAGCGAAAGCAAAGACTCAAACCTATTCCTGTTTTTCATCAGTACCTCAATCCGCTTTCGCCATTCAGCCCGGCGGGCGGCTATGGTAACGTAGCCTCATATCCACGAGGAGACCCCAACCATGACGGATTCCGTACTGAGCCTGCTGCCCGGCGACTTTCCCGACCTCGACGACAGCGCCCTGCGTAACGGCGGCGAACGCACCCTGGTGCTGGCCGGCGGCTGCTTCTGGTGTACCGAGGCGGTCTACCGCCAGCTCGAGGGCGTGCTCGAGGTGGTGTCCGGCTATGCCGGCGGCAGCGCCGACACCGCCAATTACCAGGCGGTGTGCAGCGGCACCACCGGCCATGCCGAGGTGATCCGCCTGCGCTACGACAGCGCCCGCATCGGCCCCGCCACCCTGCTCAAGGTGTTTTTCGGCATCGCCCACGATCCCACCCAGCTCAACCGCCAGGGCAACGACATCGGCAGCCAGTACCGCTCGGCCATTTTCTGGCAGGACGAGCACGAACGCCGCCTGGCCGCCGACTATATCGCCCTGCTGGCGCGCCAAGGCGCATTCCGGGCCCCCATCGTCACCACCCTGGAGCCGCTGGAGGCATTTTATCCGGCGGAGGACTATCATCAGAACTACGCGGCGGCCAACCCCGCCCAACCCTATATTGCCGCCGTGGCCCAACCCAAGGTGGCCAAAATCCGGCACTACTATCCGGACCGGCTGAAAAAGGAAATACAATAATGGCGCAAACCCCGAGCCCCTACGACCTCAGCCCGCCCGGCCCGGAGCAACTCGAACAACTGGCCGCCGGCCTCGATCCCCAGGCGCGGCACATCCTGCTCAGCCAGGGCACCGAACCGCCCTTTTGCGGCGGCCTGCTCGACAACCATGCCGACGGCAGCTATGTGTGCCGGTTGTGCGCCCTGCCGCTGTTTTCCTCCGCCTGCAAGTTCGAGTCCGGCTCCGGCTGGCCCAGCTTCTACGCACCCTATCATCCGGATCACATCCGTGAGCTGGTGGATCTCAGCCACGGCATGCGCCGGGTGGAAATCCGCTGTGCCCGCTGCGACGGCCATATGGGCCATGTGTTTCCCGACGGCCCTCCGCCAACGGGCCTGCGCTATTGCCTGAATTCGGCCTCCCTCGATTTCTGTGCCGCGGGCGCCCCCAAGCCGGACCCGCTCAGGCGCGGAGAAACCGACTTCCTTTGAGGACAGCCAGCCATGGACGGCCGTACCCCCAGCTCCCCGGATTTCGCCCCCTTCGCCGAACAGCTCGCCGGACTGAGCCTGCCGGTGTGCGCTTTCGATCACCAGGGCCGCTGCCTGCTGTGGAACCGGGAAATCACGCGCTGGCTCGGCTGGAACGCCGGCCAGTTGGCCGGTCCCTCGCCCCTGGCCCTGCTGTTTCCGGATCCCGCCGCCCGCCGGGCGGTCAAAAAGGTGCTCGGCCGCCGGCCCGCCGCCGGTTTTCATCAATGGTCGCCCCGGGACAGCCAGGGCCGCTCCTGCCCGGGCCTGTGGACCCTGCTGGAGCTGCCCGGCGTCCGCCTCTTCATCGGCCAGGACCTGCGCCGGCGCCAGCTGGTCGAAACCCAGCTCGGCCTGGCCGCGCGCATCCTCGACAATATCGACGTCGGCATCCTGATCACCGATGCCCGCCGCCGTATCCTGCTCGCCAACCCCGCGGTCTGCCGGATCACCGGCTACGAGGCAGCCGAGCTGCTCGGCCGCACCCCGGCCCTGCTCGCCTCCGGCCGCCACCCGGACAGCTTCTACCGGGAGATGTGGCGCAGCCTCGAACAGCAGCGCCGCTGGCGCGGCGAGGTCTGGAACCGGCGCAAGGGCGGCGACATCTATCCCCAATTGCTGGCCATTTCGGCCCTGTGCGATGAACAGGGCCGGGTTGGCCATTACCTGGCCCTGTTCAGCGACATCAGCCAGCTCAGGGCGGAAAACGCCGAACTCGAGCACATCGCCCAGTATGACGCCCTGACCGGCATTCCCAACCGCCGCCTGCTGGCGGACCGCCTGGTGCAGGCCATGGCCCGCACCCACCGCCACGGCACCCGGCTGGCGGTCTGCTACCTGGATCTGGACGGCTTCAAGCAGGTCAACGACCAGTACGGCCACCCGGCGGGAGACCGGTTGCTGATCGAAATCAGCCGCCGGCTCAAGCAGATACTGCGTCCCTACGACACCCTGGCGCGGCTGGGCGGAGACGAATTCGTGCTGCTGTTCGCCGATCTGCCGCCGGGGGACGATCTGGCCTCGGTCATGCCCAGGGTGCTGGCCACCGTGGCCGAGCCGGTGCGGCTGGACGAAGGCCAGGCGCGGGTGTCGGCCAGTATCGGCGTCACCTTTTACCCGGACGACGAGGTCGAGGCCGATCTGTTGTTGCAGCACGCGGACCAGGCCATGTACCTGGCCAAACAGGGCGGCAAGAACCGCTATCGCTGCTACGACTCGGCCCAGCAACAGCACCAGCACGCCCGCCAGCTGCAGTTGCAACAACTGGAGCAGGCGCTGCTGCTGCATCAGTTCAGGCTTTATTACCAGCCCAAGGTGGATTTGCACAACGGCGATCTGGTCGGCCTGGAAGCCCTGTTGCGCTGGCAGCATCCCCAGCAGGGCCTGCTGGTGCCGGGCGCCTTTCTGTCCCAGCTGAACGGCACCCGCTTCGAATCCCAGCTCGGCCGCTGGGTTCTGGAGCAGGTGTTGCACCAGCTGGATCTCTGGCAGCACCAGGGCCTGGTGCTGGAGGTGAGCCTCAATATCGGCGCCGATCACCTGCTGCAGGCCGACTTTGCCGACCAGCTGGAGCAGGCCCTGGCCCGCCATCCGGCGGTGGCGCCCGGGCGGCTGGAGCTGGAAGTGCAGGAAGTGGCCGCCCTCCACCATCCCCAGCAGGCCGCCCTGGTACTGGAGCGCTGCCACCGCCTGGGGGTGCGCATCGCCCTGGACGATTTCGGCACCGGGCTGTCGGCCCTGTCGTTCCTGCGCAGCCTGCCGCTCGACCTGCTCAAGCTGGATCACAGCCTGATCAGCGATATGCTGACCAACAGCGACGATCTCAGCCTGGTCAGCAGCATGCTGCACCTGGCCCACAGCGTGCACCGGCCGGTGCTGGCCGAAGGGGTGGAAAGCCCGGAGCTGGCGGCCCTGCTGCTGCGTCTGGGCTGTCGCTTCGCCCAGGGCTACGGCATCGCCGAGCCCATGCCCGCCGAACGCATCCCGGACTGGATCCGGGGCTGGCAGGGCAACGCCCTCTGGGTCGACCTCAAGGACAGGTTCGCCGGCGGCTGAGGCTCAATCCGCCTCCAGCCGGCGTACGAAATCCTCGATCACCATGTCGTAGAGCCGGTCCTTGAGAAAGGCATCCTCCACCCCGTGGTCGATATTGGGATTGTCGTTCACCTCGATCACCGCCACCCGGCCCTTGCCTTCCTTGATATCCACCCCGTAGAGGCCGTCGCCGATGGGCCTGACCGCCTTGAGAGCGGCGTTGATCACCGCCTTGGGCGCCTCGAAGGTGGGCAGGGTGACGAAACCGCCGGAGTCCGCCTCCTGGCCGCCGCCGTTGTGGCGGTAGATCTGCCAGTGCCCCTTCACCATGAAATATTTGCAGGCGAAGATCGGCTGGTGGTTGAGCACCCCGATACGCCAGTCGAACTCGGTGAAAAAATACTCCTGGGCCAGCACCAGGGCCGAGGCGTTGCGCAATTTGGCCAGGGTATCGACCAGGGCCGCCTTGTCGGCCACCTTGTATACCCCGCGGGAAAAGGCGCCGTCGGGGATCTTCAACACCAGGGGGTAGCCCAGCTCCCGCTCCAGCCAGTCGGCGGCATCCTTCTGTTTGGGGTTGACCATCAGCGTCTTCGGCGTGGGCACCCCGTGCTTGGCGAAACTCTCCGCCAGGAAGATCTTGTTGGCGCAGCGCAGTATGGAGGTGGGCGAGTCGATCACCACCAGGCCCTCGTGCTCCGCCTTCTGGGCAAAACGAAAGGTGTGGTGGTCGATGGCGGTGGTCTCGCGGATAAAGAGGCCGTCGTACTCCGCCAGCCGCTGGTAGTCCTTGCGGGTGATCAGCTCCACGTTCACCCCGGCCCGCTCCCCCGCCTTGACGAAGCGCTTGAGCGCCTTGGGATCGGAAGGCGGCAGTTCCTCGTCCGGGTTGACCAGCATGGCCAGATCGTAGCGGTAGCGCTTCACCGACCTGGGCTTGCGCCAGATGATGCGGGAATAGGCCTCGAGGGCGTTGGCAAACTGATCCTCCTCCTCCCCCGCCAGATCCCGGGGCGACAGCGTGGCCAGGCCGGTCAGCTCCCAGTGGGTGCGCTTTTTGAAGCCGAGCTCCATGACGGGGCACGGCAGCCGCTCGAACAGCTCCCGGCACAGGCCGGCCAGGCCCGGCACCTGGCAGTGGCCGAAGTAGCTCTTGATTTTCAGCTGTTTTACCGGCTCGCCGCCGGCCAGCCACTGGTCGAGCGCCTCGGACACGCCGTCGAAGCCGAAGGCGAACAGGCCCTTGTTGCGCAGGTTGTTGAGGGTCGATACCGAGGGGATCACATGCTGGCCCCGGGCTTCCGCCAGCAGCGAACAATAATAGCCGTTGGACAGGTACTTGCCGGTCTTGCACAGGTTGATCACCCGGGTGCGGGGCGCGTTTTTGGCCGGCGCCTGCTTGAGGTAGGTTTCGAAGTCGACCAGGTTTTCGGAAGGGAAATAGGGTTCCCAGGCGCTGAGTTCATCCACCACCAGGATCAGTTGGGTCATGGGGAAAATCCGTGTTGGCTGCCAAAATGGAGGCTTTCCACTCTACCCCCAATCCCGTCCCGGGGCATGCAAATTTGCTCGCTGGCGGAATATTTTTGACGTATGTTGAAAGCATTCATCTGGCCCATCCGGTGACCCATGTCCGCACCCCTCGTCCGCCCCGCCCGCAAGTCCGAACTCACCGCCCTGCTCGCCCTCGAGACCCGTTGCTTTGAACAGGACAGGATCAGCCGGCGCAGCTTCCAGCGCTTTATCGAACATCCCCAGGACCTGCTGCTGGTGGCCGAGATAGCGGGCCAGCTCCAGGGCTACATACTGGTACTGTTTCGCCGCAACACCCGCCTGGCGCGGATTTATTCGGTGGCGGTGGCCCCCGACACCCGCGGCCTGGGGCTGGGGCGCGCCCTGATGCTGGCCGCCGAGGACGGGGCCAGGGACAAGGGCGCCGTGTTCATGCGCCTGGAGGTGCGCGCCGACAACACCGCCGCCCAGAACCTCTACCAGTCCCTCGGCTACCGCCAGTTCGGGGTCTTCCACGACTATTACGAGGATCACCAGAGCGCCCTGCGCTACCAGAAACGGGTTCACCACTACCACCCGCTGACGGGCACCAAGGCGGTGCCCTATTATCGTCAGACCACCGAATTCACCTGCGGTCCGGCCTCGCTGATGATGGCGGTGAGCGCCCTGGACCCGGACTACCGGCCGGAAATCGACGAAGAGCTGCAGCTGTGGCGCGAGGCCACCACCATCTTCATGACTCGGGGTCACGGCGGCTGCGGCCCCCATGGTCTGGCCCTGGCCGCCAGGCGGCGCGGCTTCGAGGTGGAGCTGATGCTCAACCAGCAGGGGCCGCTGTTCGTCAGCAGCGTGCGCACCCCCGACAAGAAGCTGATCCTCGAACGGGTGCACGAACAGTTCCTGGCCCAGATGGCCGGGCTTGGCATGAGGCCCCAATACGGCAGCTTCAGCCTGGAGCAACTGGAGCAGGGACTGGCCCTGGGCCGGCTGCCGCTGGTGCTGATCAGCACCTACCACCTGGACGGACGCAAGGCCCCCCACTGGGTGCTGGTGTGCGCCATGGACAAGGAATTCGTCTATATCCACGATCCGGACATCGACGACGATGCCGGCGAAAGCCCGGTGGACAAACAATACCTGCCGATAGAGCGCAGCCGCTTCGACCGCCTGGCCCGCTACGGCCAGAACGGCCTGCGCACCCTGGTGTGGGTATACAAGGCCTGAAGCGGACAGGAGCTGTCGGTCATGGACTGTCGTTGCCGCCGGAAAGTATCAAAAAAATCATATTAATATCAAATAGTTGTAATTAAATTCTCGATCCTGCGCCAAGCCGGCCCCGGGGCGGCCGCGCTTTTGCTCTTCCGGCGGCCTTGTATACTGGGCCCAAGTTGAACCGACAGAGACCTTTCATCATGTTGCACAAAAGCCTTGCCCTTAGCCTGCTGCTGCTCGGCACCGCGCCCGCCCTGGCCGGTGAAAGCCTCAATACCCTTATCGGCGGTGGCGCCGGCGGGGCCGCCGGGGCCCTGCTCGGCAAACAGATGGGCGGTGACACCGGTGCCCTGGTGGGAGCCGCCCTGGGCGGCGCCGCCGGCGGTGCCGCCACCGCCAACCGGGGCAACAAGAACGAAGCCGCCCTGGGTGGTGCCGTGGGAGCCCTGGGCGGCGCGGCGCTGGGCAAAAACCTGGCCGGCGACAACGGTCAATTGATTGGCGCCGGCATCGGCGGCGCCACCGGCTCGGCCCTGGGCGCCAGGTCCGGCGACAACCACCGCCGGGAAGTCCATCACTACCATCACGGCAAAAAGAAAAAGTGGAAGAAAAAGCACCGCCATTGGGATGACTGAACTTCCCGGGCCCGGCGCAAGCCGGGCTTTCTTTTGCTCGACCTAATTCGCCCCCGGAGCGCAGGCGGCCCGCAAAGGGCCTTGTTGTTACTGGCGGCGCGGGTGGAACTTTATCTTAAGAAAGATCAGGCCCGCCCCCATCAGGGTGCCCAGGGGGAAGGACGGCAGTTGCACCGCCACCAGCACCCAGAAAGGCCATTGACGGAGCATGCCGCCGTCGGAGAGGTAACCGGACCAGGCCCGCCGGCACAGCCAGATCCAGGCCAGGCTTATCAGTACCAGAAATCCCCACAGCATGGGGCCGGTCAGGGCCGGCGCCGGCCCTCCCTCGGCCAGCCCCTGCTGCATCAGCAGGCCACTGCCCAGTACCAGCACGGGGATCAGTATGGCCTGCACAATAAGGATGATCCTGGCCAGGGTATCGGCGGTCTGTATTTTCATCTTTCCTTTTCCTGTCATCTGTCTGTTATCAAACTGCCATCTTGGGCTTCTACCATGGCCGCGTTCTAACCCCATGTGAGCAAAGGATAATTTAAAAATGAGCCAGTTTGAACAGCAGGACGAACGCAATCACCCGCGCCATCAGACCCCCGAGTTCACCCAGATGGTGGAGCATAGCCTGAGCCGCCGCCGTTTCCTGGGCGGGGCCGCGGCCCTGGGTGCCGCCGCCTTCTTCGCCGCTTCACCGGTTTCCCGCGCCATCGCCGCCGCCACCGGCAACAGCCCGCTGCTGGGCTTCAAGGCGGTGCCGACCAGCACCCAGGACACCATAGTGGTGCCGGAAGGCTACCAGGTGGAGCGCCTGATCTCCTGGGGCGATCCCCTGTTTTCCAACGTGGCCGAATTCATCAACGGCGGCGGCAACAGCGCTGCCGACCAGGCCGGCCAGTTCGGCGACAACAACGACGGCATGAGCTTTTTCCCGGTGGACGACAACACCGCCATCCTGGCCATCAACAACGAATACACCAACTACGAGCTGATGTTCCCGCACCAGGGCAAGGCCATGAGCGAGGACGACATCAAGCGTGCCCAGGCCGCCCACGGCGTGTCCGTCATCACCCTCAAAAAGCAGGCCGAGGGCTGGCGCTTCGAGAAGGACGGCCAATATAACCGCCGCATCGACGCCAACACCCCCATGGCCATCAGCGGCCCGGCCAAGGGCCACGCCCTGCTGCAGACCGGCGCCGATCCCAAGGGCGAGCGGGCGCTCGGCACCTTTAACAACTGCGCCAACGGCATGACCCCCTGGGGCACCTACCTCACCTGTGAGGAAAACTTCAACGGCTACTTCGGCACCGACGGCGACATCGAGCTCCCCCCTGCCCTGGCCCGCTACGGCGTGGCGGCGGAAGATGCGGGCTACCAGTGGCACCGCTTCGACGAGCGCTTCGACCTGGCCAAGCACCCCAACGAGCCCAACCGCTTCGGCTGGGTGGTGGAAATCGACCCCAGGGATCCCTCGTCCACTCCCGTCAAGCGCACCGCCCTCGGCCGCTTCAAGCACGAGAACGCCGAGCTGGTGATCGACCGGGACGGCCAGGTGGTGGTGTATCTCGGCGATGACGAGCGCGGCGAGCATATTTATCGCTTCGTCAGCAAGCACAAGTACAACCCCAACGACCAGGCTGCCAACCGCAACCTGCTCGACGAGGGCACCCTCTACGTGGCCAAGTTCCACAGCGGCGCCGAGGGTGAACTCAAGGGCAAGGGCGAATGGATTGAACTCTCCTTCGGCAAGAACGGCCTGACCCCGGAAAACGGCTTCAACAGCCAGGCCGAGGTGCTGATCCACGCCCGCCTCGCCGCCACCCAGGTGGGTGCCACCACCATGGACAGGCCCGAGTGGGTCGCGGCCCACCCCACCGAGCCGGTGGTGTTCTGCACCCTGACCAACAACAAGAACCGGGGCACCAAGGACAACCAGCCGGTGGACGGCCCCAACCCCCGCGCCGAAAACCACTACGGCCAGATCGTGCGCTGGCGCCCGGCGGATGGCCGCCACACCGCCGCCGGGTTCGACTGGGATCTGTTCGTGCTGGCCGGCAACCCCGAAGTGCATAACGACAGCCTCTACGCCGGCTCCGCCAACGTCAGTGCCGACAATATGTTCAACAGCCCGGACGGCATCGGTTTCGACCAGGGCGGCCGGCTGTGGATCCAGACCGACGGCAACTACTCCAACCAAGGCGACTTCGCCGGCCAGGGCAACAACCAGATGCTGTGCGCCGATCCGGCCAGCGGCGAGATCCGCCGCTTCCTCACCGGGCCCATCGCCTGTGAGGTCACCGGCCTGGCCTTTACCCCGGATCAGAAGACCCTGTTCGTGGGCATCCAGCACCCGGGCGAAGAGCTGGCCGGCTCCCACTTCCCCCTGGGCGGCGACAGCACTCCCCGCTCCAGCGTCATGATAGTCACCCGCAAGGACGGCGGTGTGATCGGCGCCTGAGTCCGCTCACTCGCTGCCAAACGGGGCCTTCTGGGTCCCGTTTTTTATTTCCGCCCCTGTCCGGATTGGATCTCGCCGGCGAATATCGCCACAATAACAAGGCCATCATCCAGCGGAACGCCATGCCATGAATGCCAGCCTCATTCTCACACGCAACCATGTCACCTGCTCGGGCCAGGGCGAGCGCACCCTGGTGTTCGGCCACGGCTTTGGCTGCGACCAGCAAATCTGGAGCCAGGTCGCGCCCGCCTTCGAACGGGACTACCGGGTAGTGACGTTCGACTATGTGGGCTGTGGCCGCGCCGACCCCGGCGCCTACGACGAGCAGCGCTACCAGACGCTGGACGGCTATGCCCTGGATGTGCTCGAGGTAGCCGCGGCCCTGGCGCCGGGGCCGGTCACCTTCGTCGGCCACTCGGTGAGCGGCGCCATCGGCATGCTGGCGGCTATCGCCGAACCGGGCCGTTTCGAGCAGTTGATCGCCCTTGGTCCCTCGCCCCGCTACCTCAACGACGAGGACTACCATGGCGGTTTCGAGCGGGCCGACATTGCCGACCTGCTCGACATGATGGAACGCAACCGCTTCGAATGGGCCGGCTACCTCGCGCCCCGGGTCATGGACAATCCGGATCGCCCCGAGCTGGCGGACGGCCTGCGGCGCAGCTTTCTCGCCGCCGATCCGGTGATCAGCCGCCGCTTCGCCGAGGCCACCTTCCTGTGCGACATCCGCGCCCAGTTGCCCCGGGTGTCCTTGCCCACCTCGGTGCTGTATTGCGAATCGGACATCATAGTGCCGCTGACCGCGGTGGACTACCTGGCCCGCCGGCTGCCCCGCTGCCGCCTGCACCGGCTGGCGGCAAGCGGCCACTATCCCCAGGTGAGCCATCCCCGCCTGGTTATCGACGCCATCCACCAGGAGCTGAACGCCCGGCCATGACGCTTCCGCCCACGCTGCACCAGCAACCCTGCGGCCTGCTGACGGTGGATGAAACCAACCGCATCCGCTTCATCAACGCCCCCCTTGCGGATTGGCTCGGCCAGGACGCCGACCGCCTGCTGGGCGCCCCCCTGGACCGGCTGCTCGGGGCTTCGGCCCGGGTATACTACCTGGCCCAGATCCTGCCCTCACTGCAGCAGCAGGGGTACATCGATGAAGTCTACCTGCGGCTGAAAACCCCCGGCGGCGAGCTGCCGGTGCTGCTCAACGCCCGCCGGCGCGACCTGGCCCGGGGCCGGGCCTTTGACCTGGCCATCATGCCCATCCACCGTCGCCACCTGTTCGAAGAGCAACTGCTGCAGGCGCGCCATGCCGCCGAGCAGGCCATGCGCCACAAGGAGCAGGCCTACCGCGAGCTGGAGCAGGCCAGGGCCGCACTGGAGCAGCAGCAGCAGCAGCTGACCGAGCTCAACCGGCAGCTGGAACAGCTCGCCACCACGGATCCCCTGACCGGGCTGTACAACCGGCGCGTCTACGAGCGCGAGCTGGGCATGCAGCTGTCGTTGTTTCAGCGCCAGCATCAGCCGTTCAGCCTGGTGCTGGCCGATATCGATCACTTCAAGCAGATCAACGATCGCCACGGCCACGACATGGGCGACCGGGTGCTGCACACCGTGGCCGGGGAGCTGAAGGGACAGTTGCGGGATCTGGACTGGCTGGCCCGGGTCGGCGGCGAGGAATTCGCGGTCATCCTGCCCGGCAGCGATCAGGCCGCCGCCCTGGCCGTGGCCGAGCGGCTGCGCCGCCATATCGCCGCCCTGGACTGGCCCTGGGGCCAGGTCACCATCAGCCTGGGGCTGGCCGAGGTAGGCCCGAACGACACCCAGAGCAGCCTGTTCAGCCGGGCCGACCAGGCCCTTTACCGAGCCAAGGCACAAGGCCGCAACCAGGTCCAGACGGCGCCGGACGAAACCGCACCGGGGTGATCCCCGCCCGCCTTTGCTGTTATGCTTGGCCGCATCGGCACAGCAGTCTTCGAGGGAAAGCATGAAATACCGACCACTGGGCAATACCGACATCCGCGTCAGCCTGATAGGCCTGGGCACCATGACCTGGGGCGAGCAGAATACCGAGGCCGAGGCCCATGCCCAGCTCGACCTGGCGCTCGAGGCGGGCATCAACCTTATTGATACCGCCGAACTCTACCCGGTACCGCCACGCCAGGAAACCCAGGGGCGCACCGAAACCATGATCGGCAACTGGCTGGCGGCGCGGGGCCAGCGCGATAAAATCGTGCTGGCCACCAAGGTGGTCGGCCGGGCCCATGACCCCCAGCGCCCCTCCTATTTTCGTGAGGGTAAGCCCATGCTCGACCGGGCCAACATAGTGCGGGCCCTGGACGACAGCCTGCGCCGGCTGCGCACCGACTATGTCGATCTGTACCAGTTGCACTGGCCGGACCGGCGCACCAACATGTTCGGCCAGCTCGGCCTTGAGCAGCTGGACGAGGGCGACACCGTCCCCATAGAGGAAACCCTGGCGGTGCTCGACGAACTGGTGCGGGCCGGTAAAATCCGTCACATCGGCCTGTCCAACGAAACCCCCTGGGGCGTGCACCGTTTTCTGCGGGCCGCCGAAACCCTCGGCTATCCGCGCATCCAGGCCATCCAGAACCCCTACAACCTGCTCAACCGCACCTTCGAAATCGGCCTGTCCGAGTTCAGCCTGCGCGAACAGGTGGGCCTGCTGGCCTATTCACCACTGGCCTTTGGCATGCTGAGCGGCAAGTACGAGCATGGCGCCCGCCCGGAGCAGGCCCGCCTGACGCTTTATCAGCGATTTCAGCGCTACAGTGGTCCCCAGGCCAGGGCCGCCACCTCCGCCTATGTGGCGCTGGCGCGGGAGCACGGCCTGACTCCGGCCCAGCTGGCCCAGGCCTTCGTCAACAGCCGTCCCTTCGTCACCAGCAACCTGATCGGCGCCACCAGCCTGGCCCAGCTCCGGGAAAACATCGACTCGGTACACCTTGAGCTCGGCCCCGAGCTGCGCCAGGCCATCGCCGAGCTGCACCGCCAGTACCCCAACCCGGCCCCCTGAACGCCGCCCGGGGCGACACTGCTCACATTCGGGAGCACGAACGCGGCCAGGCGTAGTCAGCCGCGCGCTCCCGTTGCTAATATAAGGCCCAGCGAACCAGAGCCATAAGCAGGTGCCATGCCCCACAACCGTGCCGTCCGACTGTCCACCCTTTCCTGGCTCATCCTGGCGCTGGGGCTGCTGATCTCCGCCTTCGCCGCCCTGCAGGTCAAGCGGGTCGGCGAGGCCGATGCGGTCAAGAACTTCGCCTTTAGCGCCGACCAGCTCGCCATCAAAATCGAGGAGCGGCTGGCGGCCTACGCCCTGGTGCTGCGCGGCGGCGCCGGCCTGTTTGACGCCTCCGACGCGGTGACCCGGGAAGAATGGCGCCAGTACGCCGCCAAACTGCAGATTTCCGAGGTGGCCGGCGGCATCGAGGCCATCGGCTTCGCCCGCCTGCTGCGTCCGGAGGAGCTGGCCGGGCACATCGCCCAGATGCGTGCCGAGGGCTTTGCCGATTACCGGATCCGGCCCGCCGGCCGGCGGCCGCTCTACGGCACCGTGCTCTTTCTCGAGCCTTTTCGGGATCGCAACCTGCTGGCACTGGGCTACGACATGTTCTCGGACCCGGTGCGTCGGGCGGCGATGCTCCAGGCCAGAGACACCGGCAGGGCGGCGCTGACCGGCAAGGTCGAGCTGGTCACCGAGACCGCCGGCCAGGCCCAGCCCGCCACCCTGATGTATGTGCCCGTGTACCGCAAGGGGACGTCCTGGAATACCCTGGTCCAGCGCCGTCAGGCCCTGATCGGCTGGTCCTACGGCGCCTACCGGATGCAGGATCTGATGCACGGCATCTTCGGCGACAGACTCGCCCACCCGGAACAACCGGTGGGCCTGCGCATTTTCGACGGCGACCGGGCGGATCCGCACCAGTTGCTCTACCAGAACCTGGATCGCCCGCACCAAGCCGCCCCCAGCCCCTTTTTCCAGCAAAGGCTGATCGACTTCAACGGCCGCCAGTGGCTGCTCACCTTCGACCACGCCAACCCGGCGGCGGGCGTCGATCATACCGCCGCCTGGGCCACCCTGTCCGGCGGGACCGCCCTCAGCATGCTGCTGTTTTCCCTGATCCGCTCCATGTCCCGCACCCGCAGCCGGGCGCTGGCCCTGGCCGAGCAACTCACCGGGGAGATCCGCCAGCGCGAACGCCAGTTCGAACAACTGCTCACCCGGCTGCAGACCATCGCCAGCCGGGTGCCCGGCGTGGTCTACGAATACCGGCTCTACCCCGACGGCCGCTCCAGCTTTCCCTACGCCAGCGAGGGCATCCGCCAGATTTACCGCATCAGCCCGGAGCAGGCACGGGAAAACGCCGCCGCCGTGTTCACCGCCATCCATCCGGACGACCTGGAAGACGTGGCCGCCAGCATCCAGCGTTCCGCCGACCAGCTCGCGCCCTGGCGCCATGAATACCGGGTCCGTTTCGAGGACGGCACCCAGCGCTGGGTGTTTGGGGATTCGGTACCGCACCGGGAAGAGGACGGCTCGATCAGCTGGTACGGAGTAATCACCGACATCACCGCCCGCAAGCAGGCGGAGCTGGCGCTCAGGGAAGCCAACCGGCAAACCCGGCATTTTCGCGAGGCTCTCGACCAGCTCTCGTCCTACATCTACATGAAGGACACGGACTCGCGCTATATCTATGCCAACCGGGCCACCCTGGAGCTGTTCGGCTGCACCGCCGCCACCCTGGCCGGCAGCCGCGACGAGCAGTTTTTTCCCCTCGACACCGCCCGCCGGCTGCGCCAGATAGACGCCCGGGTGTTTGCCGGCGAACAGACCCGGGAAGAGGTGGAGAGCATCGGCAAGGACGGCCGGCGCACCGTGTTCCTGGAGATCAAGACCCCCATCTACGACGAGCCCGAGCAACAGGCGGTGGTCGGGCTGCTCGGCATTTCCACCGACATCACCCCGCTCAAGACCCATGAACAACAGCTCGAACAACTGGCCCACTACGACGCCCTGACCAACCTGCCCAACCGGATCCTGCTGGCCGACCGCCTGCATCAGGCCATGCTGCAGGCCCGCCGCCACCACCAGTCGCTGGCGGTGGTGTACCTGGATTTGGACGGCTTCAAGGCCGTCAACGATCACTACGGCCACGCCGCCGGCGACAAGCTGCTGATGACGGTCGCCGCCCGCATGAAGGAAGTGATCCGCGAGGGTGACACCCTGTGCCGGCTGGGG
This sequence comes from Zobellella taiwanensis, assembly GCF_003012795.1. GTDB lineage: Bacteria > Pseudomonadota > Gammaproteobacteria > Enterobacterales > Aeromonadaceae > Oceanimonas > Oceanimonas taiwanensis. The sequence goes on along the minus strand of NZ_PXYH01000009.1, from coordinate 90,767 downwards.
GGCGACGAGTTCGTCGCCATACTGCTCGACCTGAACGACGTGGACGCCAGCAAGCCCCTGCTCAACCGGCTGCTGCAGGCCGCCGCCCGCCCGGTGTCGCTCGGCCGCCACCGGCTGCAGGTCAGCGCCAGCCTGGGCGTGACCTTTTATCCCCAGGCCGAGGAGCTGGAGCCCGAGCAACTGCTGCGCCAGGCGGATCAGGCCATGTACCAGGCCAAGCTGGCGGGCAAGCACCGCTACCACCTGTTCGATGCCGAGCAGGATCGCTCCCTGCGCAGCCACCACGAAAGCCTGGAGCACCTGCGCGCCGCCCTGCACGCGGGCGAGTTCGTGCTGTTCTTCCAGCCCAAGGTCAACATGCGCACCGGCGAGGTGCTGGGCGCCGAAGCCCTGCTGCGCTGGCAGCATCCCCAGCAGGGGCTGCTGCCGCCCGCCCACTTTCTGCCGATCATCGAAGAGCACCCGCTGGCGGTGGAACTGGGCAACTGGGTGATCGACGCCGCCCTGCAGCAGATCCGGGAATGGCAGCAGCAGGGCCTGAGCCTGCCGGTGAGCGTCAATATCGGTGCCCGCCAGCTGCGCCAGCGGGACTTCGCCCGCCAGCTCCAGGAGCTGCTCGGCCACTATCCGGACATCGCCCCGCGCCTGCTCGAGCTGGAAGTGCTGGAAACCAGCGCCCTCGGCGACCTGGCGCAAATCTCCCAACTGCTGGAAGACTGCCGCGGCCTCGGCGTGGGCCTGTCTCTCGACGACTTCGGCACCGGCTATTCCTCGCTCACCTACCTCAAGCGGCTGCCCGCCACCATCGTCAAGGTCGACCAGAGCTTTATCCGCGACATCCTGGAAGATCCGGAAGATCTGGCCATCCTGGACGGGATACTGGGCCTGGCCAGCGCCTTCGGCCGCCAGGTCATCGCCGAAGGGGTGGAAACCCGGGAGCACGGCGACATGCTGCTGCGTATCGGCTGCGATCTGGCCCAGGGCTACGGCATCGCCCGGCCCATGCCGGCGGCAGAGCTGCCCGCCTGGGTCGCCCGCTGGCGGCCCGAGCCGCACTGGGCCGGCCTGCGCCGCCTGAACCGGGAAGAGCTGCCGCTGCTGTACGCCGGCATAGAGCACAGGGCCTGGTTGCAGGAGGTGACGGCCACCCTCACCAGCGGCAGCCGCAGCTGGCCGCCGCTGGATCCCGAACTGTGCCGGTTCGGCGCCTGGCTGGCGGGCCAGCCGCCCCTGGCTCCGGCGCGCCGGGAGGCGCTGGCCGAGCTGCACCGGCGTATCCACGACCAGGCCGAACAACTGCGCCTGGCCCACCAGGAGGGCCGGAGCCGGGACGCCCAGGCCCTGCTGGCAACCCTGTTCGAACTGGGCGATCAACTGCTGGCACAGCTGGAGTCCTGCCTGGAGTAGGCCTTCAGTGCCCGGAGCCGAAGAAACGGCTGTCGGTACTGACCTCGGTCCGGCCATCGCTGGCCACGAAGATCACCGGCAGGATCCGCCCGGATATCCGGGCAGGATCGGCAGCCAGGCTGACGGGCAGGCTTCGTCTTTCTCCGGCGGCAAGCACTATGTCCTGCTCGCCCCGCCAGTGCAGCGCAGCGTCACCTGCCACTCGTAACCGGTACTTCCGGGGTTGCTGGGTTTTGTTGGCAAGCTTGAGGATATAGCTGTTTTCCACCATCCCTTCGGCCGTTTCCCGGTACAGCTGGTTGCGATCCCGCAGCACATCCAGCGCCAGCGGCGGGCGGTTCAGGGCGGCGTAGGCCAGCAATCCCAGCGCAAGGCCCATCATCAGGCCATAGCCCAGCAGCCGGGGCCGCCGCAGCCGGCTCTGGCCCCCGGCCAGTTCCCGCTCGCTGGCGTAGCGGATAAGCCCGGGGGCATAGCCCATGCCGCTCATGGTCTGATCGCAGGCATCCGCACAGGCGCCGCAGTTGATGCACTCGTACTGCAGGCCGTCGCGGATGTCGATGCCGGTGGGGCAGACCTGCACGCAGAGGTGGCAGTCGATGCAGTCTCCCAGACCCAACTGTGTCGGGTCGGCCTTGCGGGCGCGCGGCCCCCGGCTCTCGCCCCGGCGGGCGTCGTAGGCCACGGTCAGGGTATCCCGGTCGAACATGGCCGACTGGAAGCGGGAATAGGGACACATATGGGTGCACATTATGGCGCGCATCCAGCCCGCGTTGAGGTAGGTGCACAGGGTGAAGAACAGCACCCAGAAGCAGGTCCAGGGGCCGGCGGAGAACGCCAGCAGACCGGTGACCAGCTCGGTCGCCGGCACGAAATAGGCGACCAAGGTCACGCCGCTCAGCAGGGCGATCAGCAGCCAGGCCAGGTGCTTGCCGCCCTTGCGGGCGACCTTTACCGGGCTCCAGGCGGCCTGGTCCAGCCGTCGGCGCTGGTTGGCGCTGCCCTCGAACCGCTCCTCCACCCAGATAAACCAGAAGGTCCATACCGTCTGCGGGCAGAGGTAGCCGCACCAGACCCGCCCCAGCAAGGCGGTAACGAAGAACAGGGCGAAGGCCGCCACCATCAGCAGCAGCGCCAGCAGGGTCAGATCCTGGGGCCAGATGGTGGCGCCGAACAGGTAAAAACGCTGTTGCTCCAGATCCAGCCAGATCGCCTGCCGGCCGTTCCAGCGCAGCCAGGGGCCGGCCAGGAACAGCAGCATCAGCGCCCAGCCCAGGCGTTGCCGCCAGCGCTGCCAGCGCCCTTGCTGGGCGCGCACATAGACATGGCCCTGGTCGATGGGCCTGCTGCCGGAAGAAGGGAGGATCTGTTGCACCTCGATGCGTTGGGATGATGTTTCCATGGGACTCACATTGCGGCTGGGAAGAATTCGCCGGGCAGTAGAGCATGGGAGCAGACGGCGCAACATAAACAGTTGGCCGCGGATGAACCATAACAGTTGCGGTCTGTGCGCCGGTTGACAGAACAGCCGGGCTAGAGCACCGCTCAGTTTAAAAATCGATCAAAATTAGCTATTTGTTGTCTGTTGCAACGTAGAAAAGAGTCAACAGGGCCACCTCCGCCGACACGCCGCGAGTACGTCCCTGTAGGCTCGCACCTGCCATCCCTGGCAGGTGACGGTCGGCGGAGGCCATCCCTGTTGCCTCTTTCAAGCTCCGGCGCCGTCTGAGGGGGGTGCCCGCAGGCAGTTGCGGTGCGATAGGAAGGACAAAGGGTGCTGCTCCGCCGGCCCTCCGCGCCAGGGAGGGCGCGGCGGAGCCCCCAGGGATGGGTTTACGGCGTGCCGGAGGAGTAGCACCCTTTGGCCGACGGCCTCTGCCTCGCCAGAATCAACAATGCCTGCAACCAACGGCGTATCAGAGCCGCCTCAGTTTTAAACTATATGGTGCTCTAGGCCAGCTGTTCGCCGATCAGCTCCGCCAGCCGGCGGATGGCGGCGTCGCTGCGGGAGTTCCAGGGCAGGGAGGCATTGAGCCGCAGGCAGTGCCGGTAGCGGTCATCGGTGGCGAACATGCGCCCCGGTGCTATGGTGATGCCCTCCGCCAGGGCCCGCCAGTACAGCCGGGTGGTGCAGACCGGCGCCGGCAGCTCGATCCACAGGAAGTAACCGCCTTCGGCGCCATGCAGCCGGGCCGAGGACGGAAAGACCCGCTGTACCGCCCGGCAGAAGCGCTGCTTGCGCTGCGCCAGGGTGCGCCTCAGGGTATGCAGGTGCTTGTCGTAGTGGTGACCGCACAGGTAGTCGGCCAGGGCCAGCTGCATGGGCGCACTGGCGGACAGGGTGCTCATCAGCTGCAGCCGCTGCACGGCCTCGGCCTGCCGCCCCGCCGCCACCCAGCCGATGCGCATGCCGCTGCCCAGGGTCTTGGAGAAGGAAGCGCAGTGCAGTACCCGCCCCTCTTCGTCCCAGGCCTTGATCGGCAGGGGCGGCTCCTCCCCGGCATACAGCTCGCCGTAGACATCGTCTTCTATCAGGGCCACATCGTGTTCGGCCAGCAACGCCAGCAGCCGCTGCTTGCGGGCCGCCGGCAGGGTACCACCCAGGGGATTCTGGCAGTGGCTCATCAGCCAGCAGGCCTTGATGGGATAGCGCTTCAGGGCCTCGGCCAGGGCATCCGGATCCATGCCTTTCTGCGGATCCGTGGCCACCGCCACCGCCTTCAGCCGGTGCCGCTCCAGCGCCTGCAGGGCGCCATAAAAAGCGGGCGACTCCACCACCACCCAGTCGCCGGGCGCGGTCAGTGACTGCAGGCCGAGGTTGAGCGCCTCCAGCGCCCCCGAGGTGATGACGATTTCATCGGGCGACACCGTCATGCCCCGGGCCGCGTAGCGGCGGGCGATGGCTCGCCTGAGTTCGAGCCGGCCCGGGGGCAGGCTCACGCCGGTGCCCTGGCGGTACAGCTGCCGGGCCACCCGGCCGAGGGAGCGGGCCAGTTGCTGGCGGGGAAAGAGCGACGGATCGGGAAAGGCGGAGCCCAGGGCGACGCAGGCCGGATCGTCCCCGGCCTGCAGCAACCTGAAGATAACGGCGTTGATGTCGACGGTCTCCGCCGGTTGCAGCAAGGGCGGCGAATGCTCAATGGTACTTGCCAGCGGTTCGGCCACAAAATAACCGGACTGGGGCCGGGAGCGGATCCAGCCTTCGCTTTCGAGCAATTGATAGGCGCTGAGCACCGTCATCAGGCTGAGATCCGTGCGCCGCGCGCTTTCCCGCAGGGAAGGCAGCCGGTCTCCCGGCTGCCAGGCGCCGGCCGCAATCTGGTGGCGCAGTTGTCCGGCCAGTTGCTGATACTTGTTGGACACTCAGCTTGCGGCCAGCTGGCAGTTCTCGCCCTCGAGTTCGGCCATGTCCGGGCCCAGGGTGAGGGCCTGGCGGATGTCGGCGATTTCCTGGCGGTGGGCCCGGCGCAGTTGCTTGCGCAGCTTGCCCATCACGAAGCGGCGGATTTCCTCTTCGCTCTCCAGAATAAGGCCCGCCACCTGGCTGGGTTTGCGGGTTTCCTCGTCCAGCGCCACCATGGTGAAGTAGGAGGTGTTGGTGTGCTTGACGATGCCGTTTTTAAAGTCTTCCGACACCACCTTGATGCCCACTTCCATCGAACTTTTGCCCACATAGTTGACCGAGGCGTACAGGGTGAGCAGCTCGCCCACCTCCACCGGGTTGACGAAATCCACCGAATCCACCGAGGCGGTCACGCAGTAACCCTTGGCGTGGGTGGCCGCGCAGGTGTAGGCGATTTTGTCCATCAGCGACAAAATCACGCCCCCGTGCACCTTGCCGCCGAAATTGGCGTAGGAGGGCACCATCAGTTCCTTGAGGATGACCTGGGAGGACTTGACCGTTCTGAAACCCGCTTCGTTCATTGCTTCACCTGAAAATTGCCGTTGTATCGTAATGGATGGCGCCGGGCGCCCAGACAGGGGGCATAGCATGTCCGACCCGGGCGGCGGCGTAAACCATTTCACGCCCGCCCGGGCGGATTTTTTCGGCCCGGGCACGGCCGGCCATCTTCCATTGGCCAGCGCTGCCGGCTGTAAGGTATTATTTACACCCAAAACGACCTGGCAGAGGCTGACGATGCGCCTGAAAGTAACCTGTGAAGACCGGCTGGGGATGACCCGGGAGCTGCTGGACATTCTGGTGGAGCACCAGATCGATCTGCGCGGCATCGAAATCGATACCAGCGGCATCATCTATCTCAACTTCCCCACCCTCGACTTCACCAGCCTGCAGCACCTGATGCCGGCCATCCGCCGCATTCCCGGGGTGTTCGACGTCAAGACCATCCCCTGCATGCCCTCGGAGCAGGAGCACAACGCCATCACCGCCCTGTTGCGGGTGCTGCCCGACGCCGTGGTGGCGGTGGACGGCAGCGGGCGCATTACCCTGGCCAACGACGCCGCCTGCGCCCTGCTCGGCCAGCCCCAGGCCGAGCTGCGCCAGCAGCCGCTCGGGCCACGCCTGAAGGGGGTGCATGTGAGCCGCTGGCTGGAGCAGGACGCGCCCGGGCCGCTGAGCGAAAAGGTCATGCTGGAAGGCGAGCCCTACCTGGCGGACTTCCTGCCCATCTGGGTCGACGAGGAGTCCGGCGGGCCCAGCCTGGCCGGCGCCGTGGTGGTGCTGAGGTCCGCCTGGCGCATCGGCCAGCACTTCAAGGCCATGCGCCACCGGGAGTCGGCCCACTTTGACGGCTTTATCGCCCAGAGCCCGGCCATGAGCGAACTGCTGCGGGAAGCGCGCCGGCTGGCAGCGCTGGACGCCCCCCTGCTGATCCAGGGCGAAACCGGCACCGGCAAGGAGCAGCTGGCCCGGGCCTGCCACCATGCCAGCCTGCGCGGCGAAGGTCCCTTCATTTTGCTCAACTGCGCCGCCATCCCCGATGAGGCGGCGGAAAACGAGCTGTTCGGCTATGCCCCCGGCGCTTTCGGCAACAATGCCCAGGGCAAGCGCGGCGTACTGGAGCAGGCCAACGGCGGCACCCTGCTGCTCGATGAAATCGGTGAAATGTCGGCGTGGCTCCAGCTCAAGTTGCTGCGGGTGCTGCAGGACGGGGTGTTCCGCCGCCTCGGCGACGAACAGGAAGTGAAGGTGGATATCCGGGTGATCTGCACCAGCCAGCAGGATCTGGCCGGCCTGGTGCAGGACGGCCGCTTCCGCCGGGATCTGTTCTACCGGCTCAATGTGCTCAACCTGCGGGTGCCGCCCCTGCGCCAGCGCCAGAAGGACATCGTGCCCCTGGCCCAGCACCTGTGCACCCGCTTCGCCGCCGAGCTGGAACGCCCCCGCCCGCGGCTGGCGCCGGCCCTTGCCGACTACCTGCAGCACTATCCCTGGCCGGGCAATGTGCGCCAGCTCGGCAACAGCCTGTACCGGGCGATCAGCCTGCTGGAGGGGGACGAACTGGGGCCGGGGGATTTGTCCCTGCCCGAGCAGGAGCCGCTGCCGGGCCTGGACAGCCTGTGCGACGGCTCCCTGGAAGAGGCGGTCAAGGGATTCGAGCGGCGGCTGCTGGAGCGGCTTTACCCCGAATATCCCTCCACCCGCCAGTTGGCCAGGCGGCTTGGCATCTCCCACACCGCCATCGCCAACAAGCTCAAGGACTACGGCATCGGCCGGCACGGCCAGGAACGGTCATAACGGTTGCGGGCCCACCGCCCGCCACAGCAATCCGAGGCGTCAATGCTAGAAAACAGAATCAAGTTCCGGCACCTGCAATGCTTTATCGAGGTGGCCAGGCAGGGCAGCGTCAGCCGCGCCGCCGACCTGCTGTCGCTGACCCAGCCGGCGGTCTCCAAGAAACTCAAGGAGCTGGAAGAAATGCTGGAGGTCCAGTTGCTGGATCGCAGCAAAAAGGGGGTCGCGCTGACCCAGTTCGGCGAAGTGTTCCTCAAGTACGCCGGGGCCAGCATGGCCGCCTTGCGCGAGGGCACCGACAGTCTGATCCAGGCGCAGATGAAGGGCAAGGCCAGGATCAGCATCGGCGTGCTGCCGACGGTGGCGGCCAGCATACTGCCCGCCTCGGTGATCCGCTTTCGCCAGTCGGGGCTGGATGTCACCCTCAACCTGATCTCCGGCCCCAACACCCTGCTGCTCGGCCAGTTGCGGGTTGGCGAGCTGGACCTGGTGGTCGGCCGGCTGGCTGAGCCGGAGCTGATGAGCGGCCTGTCCTTCCAGCACCTCTACTCGGAGCGGGTATCCTTTGTGGTCCGTCCCGGGCATCCGCTGCTCGCCCGGGCGCCCTTCAATATCCAGCAGCTCGGCCACTACCCCGTGCTCTACCCGACCCGCGACTCCATTATCACCGCCTCGGTCGAGCGCTTCCTCATTTCCCAGGGGCTGCGCACGCCGCCGGATCGCATCGAAACCATCTCCGATTCCTTCGGCAAGGAATACATCCGTCAGACCGACGCCATCTGGATTATTTCCCGGGGCGTGGTGGCAAGGGAGATCCTCGAGGGAGAGCTGATGGAACTGCCCATCAATACCCTGGAAACCCTGGGCCCGGTGGGCCTGACCACCCGCGCCGACACCCTGCCGACCCCGGCCATCCAGATGTTCATGAACAGTGTGCGCAATACCGCGGAGCAGATGGAAGCCCGCGCCGGCCAGCGCTGAGGCCAGCAACGACAAGGCCGCCCCGAGGGGCGGCCTTGAGCTTGGCGGCAATGGCGCTTACCAGTCGTTGAACTTGTCCAGATCGATACCGGACTTGCCCGGGGCCAGTATGTTGTTGGGATCCAGGGCCTTTTTGAGGGTATGCTCCAGCCGGCGCTTCACCGGACCGTAGCTTTGGGCCACCCGGTCCATGAAGCGGGTGTTCACCCGGTATACGGCGTAGCCGCGCTTTTCGAACTCGTCGAGCAGCTCATTAAAACAGGCGTCGGCCCGCTTGGTTTCTTCCGGGTTGGTGCGGTCATAGAGCACGTCGATCACATGGTGCATGTCGCGCCAGCCCACAATAAACTCGCCCACGTAATCCAGGCCGTGCTTGTTCAGGATCTGCTTGGCCAGGGCGTACTGTAGGTGTTTGCCCCAGAGAAACAGGCCAAACAGTTCAAGCTGGAGGGGAAACGAGAACGAAGTTATCCAAGGGTGTTGAAAGCGTCCAAAAACACCTATCCGGTCAGAAAGAAAAATGCCGCTCACCTTAAGTGAACGGCATTACGCCATATGGCGCCCTTTGGTGTTATTTATGGCGGAGCTATTCAACTCCGGAGGCATTGGCCTCAGGCAAACACGAAATACTTGCGCACGGTTTCCACCACCTCCCAGGTGCCCTGGAAGCCGGGCTCGACCACGAAGATGTCGCCGGCCTTGAGGTGGATGGGCTCACCGCCTTCCGGGGTCAGGATGCAGTAGCCTTCACGGAAGTCGCAATATTCCCACTTGGTGTAGTTCACCGCCCACTTGCCCGGGGTGCACATCCAGGTGCCCATGAGTTTGCTGCCGTCTTCCGAGGTGTAGGCGTTGAGGTTGACGGTATGGGGGTCGCCCGAGAGCTTTTCCCACTTGGTGGCATCCAGCAGGACGGTGGGCTGGGTATCGCGCAGAACCGTGATTTTCTTGGACATGATGTCTCCTTTTTTCTTCATACCGAGTGCCGTCGGCACCCGAGGGGTGATGGGTGTCAACTGCCCAGTACCACTGTCTTGCCTTGGTACATGAACACCCGCTTTTCGATATGGTACTGGATGGCCCTGGCCAGGGTGACGCATTCCACGTCCCGGCCCTTGGCCACCAGATCCTCCGGATAGTGGCTGTGATCCACCGGCTGGATGCCCTGGGTGATGATGGGGCCTTCGTCCAGCTCGTTGTTGATGTAGTGGGCTGTGGCCCCCACCAGCTTGACGCCCTTGGCGTAGGCCTGGTGGTAGGGCTGGGCGCCCTTGAAACCCGGCAGCAGCGAATGGTGGATGTTGATGGCCCAGCCGGCGAGCCGGTCGCACAGCTCGGGGCTCAGCACCTGCATGTAGCGCGCCAGCACCACCAGCTCCGCCTCGCTCTCCTTGATGATGTCCCACATCCTGGCCTCCTGCTCGGCCTTGGTATCGGCGGTCACCGGCAGGTGGTAGTAGGGAATGTGGTGCCAGTCGGCCAGTCGCTGCAAATCCGGGTGGTTGGAGATGATGGCCGGGATTTCGATGGCCAGTTGCCCGGTGCGGTAGCGGTACAGCAGGTCGTTCAGGCAATGGTCGAATTTCGACACCAGGATCACCACATTGGGCTTGCGCTTGCGTTCGGTCAGTTGCCATTGCAGGCCAAACCGCGCCGCCTTGGGGGCGAAGCCGTCGCGAAAGGCGGTTTCGTCGAAGTCGCCCTCCGCCGGCCGGCGGAACTCGGCCCGGATAAAGAACTGGCCGGCACGGGCGTCGTCGAAGGTTTGCATGTCCGCCACATAGCACCCCTGCTCGCACAGGTAGCGGGTGACCACGTCCACCGTGCCCAGCCGACTGGCACAGGTGGCGGTGAGGATAAGGGTATCTGGGGTGTTCATGGGCAACCTCCTTGTGGAAAACAGTCCGGTTTGGAACCGCTCATATCCGTCGGCCAAAGGGCCAATTCCGCCGGCGCACCGGGCGAACCCGGTGGCCGGCGTCGCGGCCCTTGTTCCGGCCTTGGCGCCGCCCTTAGCGGCTGATCACCAGGCCGTATTCGCGGCTGGCATCCTGCAGCCACATCCACAGGTAGTCGGCGAAGCTGCGCCGGACCACCAGCTCGAAGCTCTCCGCCCCGGTGCGGCGCAGCAGTACCGTGCTCTTGGCGAACACCGTGCCCACGCACTTGCCGGTGGGGAAGTGGGAGGGGTGCACGTCGTAGGGGCAGGACTTGCGCACCACCAGCTCGGCCTTGGGACCGGAAAGCTCCAGCACCGTCTGGCCGCCGCTCACGTCGGTGATGGCGTAGTGGCCGGCCAGCTGTTCACGCAGCTGGGCCTCGAGCTGGCCTTCCCGGCCGCCTTCCACGATGATCAGCCACTCGTCCGGCGCCAGCCACTGCACCAGCACCCGGTCGGTTTCCACCGAGCTGCAGAGCTGGGTGGGCAACGCCACCCCCAGCACCTTTTCCACGGTTCGGCCGAACAGCTCGTTGCCGGCGTTGCCGCGCAGCACCAGGTGGCCCAGCAGCGCCTTTTCGCGCAGCACCACCTCGCCCTGCTGCCGCTCGGCCGCCAGGGCCGGCAGGTTGGCGTGATAGAGCGGGGATTCCACCCGCACCCGGGGCTCAGTCCGGGCCAGTTTGGCGGTAACGTTAGACATGCTGACGCTCTCCTTTGGGATCATAGAAAACGGGACTGGTGATCTCGGCTTCCAGCACCCGGCCGTCGGCCAGGGGGAAGAACACGGTTTCACCCATGCGGTTCAAACCGCCTTTCACCACACCCATGGCGATGCTGTAGCCCAGGTTGGCACTGTAATAACTGGAGGTCACATGGCCGACCATGGGCACCGGCACCGGGTGCTTGGGATCCAGCACAATCTGCGCCCCTTCCGGAATGACGGTCTTGGGCTCCTTGCACTTCAGCCCCACCAGCTGCTTGCGGTCGGTGCGCGCGGTGTCGCTGCGCGACCAGGAGCGCTTGCCGATAAAGGGGAAGGGCTTGGTCTTGCCCACACACCAGTCCATGCCCAGGTCGAAGGGGGTCACGGAGCCGTCCGTATCCTGGCCGACGATGATGAAGCCCTTTTCGGCCCGCAGCACGTGCATGGTTTCGGTGCCGTAGGGGGTAATGTTGAACTCGGCTCCCGCCGCCATCAGCGCCTCCCACACATGCAGCCCGTAGTTGGCCTGCACGTTCACCTCAAAGCTCAGCTCGCCGGTGAAGGAGATGCGGAAGATGCGGCCTTTCACCCCGGCGATAGTGGCGTCCTTCCAGGTCATGAAGGGGAAGGCCTCGCCGGCCAGATCCACGCCTTCCACCACTTTTTCCAGCACCTTGCGGCTGTTGGGGCCGGACACCGTCATGGTGGCCCAGTGGTCGGTGACGGAGGCGAAGTACACCTCCAGCTCCGGCCATTCGGTCTGGTGCCACAGCTCCAGCCACTGCAGCACACCTGCGGCACCACCTGTGGTGGTGGTCATGACGAAATGGGTGTCGCTGATGCAGGAGGTGACACCGTCGTCGAACACCATGCCGTCTTCCTTGCACATCAGGCCGTAGCGGCAGCTGCCGGGAGTGAGCTTGGCCCAGGCGTTGGTGTAGATGCGCGACAGGAATTCCCGCGCGTCCTTGCCCTGGATATCGATCTTGCCCAGGGTGGATGCATCGAGGATGCCCACGCTGGTGCGCGCGGCCACGCACTCCCGGTTCACCGCCTGGTGCAGATCCTCGCCCGGCTGGGGGAAATACCAGGGGCGCTTCCACTGGCCCACGTCCTCGAACTCGGCGCCGTGCTTCACATGCCAGGCGTGCATGGCGCTGAAGCGGGCCGGGTCGAACAGGTGGCCGGCGTCGCGCCCGGCCAGGGCACCCATGGTCACCGGGGTGTAGTTGGGCCGGAATACGGTGGTGCCGGTCTCGGGAATGCTCTTGCCCATGGCCCGGGCGGCAATGGCCATGCCGTTGATGTTGCCGAGCTTGCCCTGATCGGTGCCGAAACCCATGGCGGTATAGCGCTTGATGTGCTCGATGGACTCGAAGCCCTCGCGCACGGCCAGCTCGATACCGGCGGCGGTCACGTCGTTCTGGTAATCCACGAACTGCTTGGGCGCGCGGCTGACCGGCTTGCTGTGGGGCACCAGGAACAGCGCCTGGGGCTCGTCTTCACGCGGGTCCACGGTTTTGATTTCCGGATCCGTCACCTGGGCGGCGAGGTCGCCGTAACCGGCGGCTTCGGCAGCGGCGCGGCCGGCTTCCAGCCCTTCGGCCAGCACCCGGGACAGCAGGTAGCTGCCCTGCACGCCGCCAGCCAGCAGTTGTTTCTGCACGGTGTCGCCGGGCACAAAGCCGATGATATCGTCATTCCATACCGGACGGGCGCCGGTGTGGGCGGTCAGGTGCACCACCGGGCTCCAGCCGCCGGAGCTGGCAATGGTATCGCAGGCCAGGGTGTCGGCTGGGCCTGTCACCTGGCTGCCGTCGCTGGACAGCGGGGCCACCTTGGCGCCGCTCACCCGCTTCTTGCCGGTGGCTTCAATCAGGCCATGGCCGGTATAGACCTTGACGCCCCTGTCCTTGAGCTGCTGGTAACGGGCACCGGACGGCCGGTGACGGCTGTCCACCACCGCCACCACTTCGCGGCCGGCGTCCAGCCAGTCGAGGGCGGCCTGGTAGCCGTAGTCGTTGCAGGTCATCAGCACCAGGCGGCGGCCCGGGGCCACGCCGTAGCGGTTGACATAGGTGGAGATGGCGCCGGCCACAAAGCAGCCGGGCAGGTCGTTGTTGCCGAACACCAGGGGGCGCTCGTGGGCACCGGTGGCCAGTACCACCCGGCCGGCGCGGATGCGGTGCAGGCGCTGGCGGGTCTTGCCGGAAATGCGCTCGCCCAGGTGATCGGTACGCCGCTCCAGCACGGACACGAAGTTCTGATCGTAGTAGCCGGCAGCGGTGCTGCGTGGCAGCAGGGTCACGTCGGGAAGCGCACTCAGCTCCTTCACCGCCGCCGCCACCCAGTGGCCCGGCGCCTGGCCGTTGATGGGCTGGGTGCTGTGCAGCAGGTGGCCGCCGAACTCGTTCTGCTCGTCCACCAGGATCACCCGGGCGCCACGGCGACCGGCGGCCAGGGCCGCGGCCAGGCCGGCGGGGCCACCGCCCACCACCAGCACATCGCAGTGGTGGTTTAGCTTGTCGTAGCTGTCCGGATCGCGCTCTTTCGGCACCCGGCCAAGGCCCGCGGCCTTGCGGATCAGGTGCTCGTACTTGGGCCACATGGACTGGGGATACATAAAGGTCTTGTAGTAAAAGCCCGGGGGCATCATGCGCCCACCGACCTTGCCCACCACGCCCATCAGATCCTTGTCGACGTTCGGCCAGCCGTTGGTGCTGGCGGCGGTGAGGCCGTCATACAGCTCGGCCTGGGTGCCGCGGATGTTGGGGATCATGGTGGCCTCAGAGGAGCCCACCTGCAGGATGCAGTTCGGCTCTTCCGCCCCGGCGGCCATGATGCCGCGCGGACGGGAATACTTGAAGGAGCGGCCGACCAGATCCACCCCGTTGGCCAGCAGCGCCGAGGCGATGGTATCGCCCGCATAACCCTGGTAGCGCTTGCCGTTGAAAATAAAGCTGAGCGGCTTGCTGCGGTCCACCCGCCCCTTGCCCTGAATACGATGTTGCTGGCTCATGACTGGCCTCCTTGCTCGCCGACCTTGTAGGTTTCTTCGATTTCATATGTCACTGTGTGCCGGACCGCGTTGAAAAACTTGCGGCAGCCGGCGGCGTGGTACCACATCTCCCGATGCAGTCCGCGCGGGTTCTTGCGCATAAACAGGTACTGGGCCCATTCCTCGTCGCCGAGGGCGTCCGGATCCGCCGGGCGGGCAATATGGGCCTCGCCGGCGTAGCGGAATTCTTCTTCTTCGCGGTGCTCGCCGCAGTGCGGACAGTAAAGATGTAACATCGGTTCTCTCCTCAGTGTGCTACGCCGGCCGCGCCGTGTTCGTCGATCAGGTGGCCGCTGGTAAAGCGATCCACGCTGAAGGGCTTGGCCAGGGGGTGCGGATCGTCATGGGCGATGGTGTGGGCAAAGACGTTGCCCGAGCCCGGGGTGGCCTTGAAGCCGCCGGTGCCCCAGCCGCAGTTGAAATACAGCCCCTTGATGTGGGTCTTGGAAATAATCGGGCAGGCGTCGGGACAGGTGTCGACGATGCCGCCCCAGGTCCGGTTGAGGCGCACCCGGCTGAAGATCGGGAACATTTCCACGATGGCCGCCATGGTGTGCTCCACCACCGGGAAGGAGCCGCGCTGGCCGTAACCCAGGTAGCTGTCGATACCGGCGCCGATCACCAGGTCGCCCTTGTCGGACTGGGACACATAGCCGTGCACGTGGTTGGACATCACCACGGTATCGAGAATGGGCTTGACCGGCTCGGACACCATGGCCTGCAGCGGGTGGGACTCGAGCGGCAGCTTCATGCCCACCATATTGGCCAGCACCCCGGAGTTGCCGGCAGCCACACAGGCGACCTTGCGCGCCTTGATAAAGCCGCGGTTGGTTTCCACCCCGGCCACGGCGCCGTTTTCCCGGCGGATGCCGGTCACTTCGGTCTGCTGAATGAGGTGTACCCCCATGGCGTCGGCGGCGCGGGCAAAGCCCCAGGCCACGGCGTCGTGGCGGGCGGTGCCGCCGCGCGGCTGCCAGGAGGCGCCCAGCACCGGATAGCGGGCGTTCTTGGAGCAATCCAGGATCGGCACCAGCTCCTGCACCTGCCTGGTGTTGAGCACTTCGCCGTCGATGCCGTTCAGCCGGTTGGCGTTGACCCGGCGCTCGATGTCGCGCATGTCCTGCAGGGTGTGCCCCAGGTTGAGCACGCCGCGCTGGCTGAACATCAGGTTGTAGTTGAGATCCTGGGCCAGGCCTTCCCACAGCTTCATGGCGTGCTCATACAGCCAGGCGGCCTCGTCCCACAGGTAGTTGGAACGGACTATGGTGGTGTTGCGGGCGGTGTTGCCGCCGCCGAGGTAACCCTTTTCGATCACCGCCACGTTGGTGATGCCGTGCTCCTTGGCCAGGTAGTAGGCGGTGGCCAGACCGTGGCCGCCGCCGCCGACGATCACCACATCGTAGCCTTCGTGTTTGGGGGTGGGGTTGTGCCACACCTTCTGCCAGTTTTCGTGATGGCTGAGGGCATGCTTGAGCAGCCCGAACCCGGAATATTTTTGCATGATGTCACCTGTCGTTTTTAAGTCAGTGTCCGGACTGCCTGGACATGCGGAGTGCCGGTTTGGCTCTCCTCCAGGCAGGCCGTTAGCAATGGTTTAGCGATATACCGGGAAGTAGCTGCACAGGGTGGCGACCTGATCCTTCACCGCCACTATCACTTCCGGGTCGTCCATATGGTCGAGGATGTCGCAGATCCAGCCCGCCAGCTGGCGGCAATGCTCCACCTTGAAACCGCGGCTGGTCACCGCCGGGGTGCCGATACGCAGGCCCGAGGTCACAAAGGGCGGCTGCGGGTCGTTCGGCACCGCGTTCTTGTTGACGGTGATGTGCGCCTCGCCCAACACCCGATCCGCGTCCTTGCCGGTAATGCCCTTGGCGGACAGGTCGAGCAGGAACAGGTGGTTATCGGTACCGTTCGACACCACATCGAAACCGCGGCTCTTGAACACCTCCACCATGGCGCGGGCGTTGTCCACCACCGCCTGCTGGTAGGCGCGAAACTCCGGGGTCAGCGCTTCGGCAAAGGCCACCGCCTTGGCGGCGATGGCGTGCATCAGGGGGCCGCCCTGGCCGCCGGGGAAAACGGCGGCATTGAGTTTTTTCTCGATCTCCGGGTTGGCACGGGCCAGGATCAGGCCGCCCCGGGGACCGCGCAGGGTCTTGTGGGTGGTGGTGGTGACCACGTCCGCGTAGGGCAGCGGGTTGGGGTAGCAGCCCGCAGCCACCAGGCCGGCCACGTGGGCCATGTCCACGAACAACCAGGCACCCACCTTGTCGGCGATGGCGCGGAAACGGACCCAGTCCATCACCCGGGAATAGGCGGAGAAGCCGGCCACGATCATCTTGGGCTTGTGCTCCAGGGCCAGGGCCTCGACCTGGTCGTAGTCCACCTCGCCGGTGGCCTCGTTCAGGCCGTATTGCACCGCGTTGTACATTTTTCCGGAAAAGCTGACCTTGGCGCCGTGGGTGAGGTGGCCGCCATGGGCCAGGCTCATGCCGAGCACGGTGTCGCCGGGGGCGCACAGGGCCATATAGACGGCGGCGTTGGCCTGGGAGCCGGAGTGGGGCTGGACGTTGGCGTAATCGGCGCCAAACAGTTCCTTGGCCCGATCGATGGCCAGCTGCTCCACCTTGTCCACCGCCTCGCAACCGCCGTAATAGCGCTTGCCGGGGTAGCCTTCCGCATACTTGTTGGTCAGTACCGAGCCTTGCGCTTCCATTACCGCCGGGCTGGTGTAGTTTTCCGAGGCAATCAGCTCGATATGCTGTTCCTGGCGGGCGGCCTCTTCTTCCATGGCGGCCCACAGTGCCGGGTCCATGTCCTGAATGCGGGTGTGTTTGCTGAACATCTTGTGACCTCCTTGCTCGGCGCGGGCTGTCCCGGCCTGATGTTGTCCATCTCTCCGGCGTCCGGCTGGCGGGCGCTCGGGTCTTGCGTTGACTTGCATACTACTGAGCCCCCCGGGAGCCGGGCTGACTGGCTGCGGCTGAAAGCTGCGTATTTGCGACAAAAGTTCACATTTACTCAACATCAGCCAATAGCGACGGGCCTGCAGGCCCGTCGGTGCGGGCAACATGGCGCCTAAACGATTGCAAACCGTTAACAACCGCGCCACGCCTGGCATGGCGCCGCCTTGCCGGGAGTGCAAAGCCCGCCGGCAAGGGGTAATATTCGACCCAGTCGTTGTCTTTTCAGGAATACCGCCGCCGTCCATCCGGCTGTCGTCAATACGCCATGTCCCAAACCCGTGAAAAACGCCTTTTCAGCCACCGCCTGCGCGACGCCAACAGCGCCTTTCTCCCGGCCCGCCAGCAACCGGGGCAACCGACCCGGGTGGGCTTTGTACTGCTGCCCCATTTTTCCATGATGGCCTTCACCGCCGCGGTGGACGCCCTGGTCACCGCCAACCTGGTACAGGCCTCTCCCCTGTTCACCTTTGCCAGCTACGGCCTGGACGGCACCAGGGTACGCAGCGATCTGGCCATCGACATCTCCGCCCAGGCCACCCTCGACCAATTGCCGCTGGACGGAGACACGGCGCCGGACGTGGTGATAGTGTGCGGCGGCTTTCGCTGTGATCTGAACGAACAGACCCTGCTCACCCTCAAGCTGAAGGCCGCCGCCAAGCGCCAGAAAATGCTGGGCGGACTGTGGAACGGCGCCGTGGCCCTGGCCCATGCCGGCCTGCTCGACGGCCTGGCCTGCGCCATCCACCCGGACAACCACGCCTTCGCCCGGGAGCACTTCCCCCATGTGCAGGTATCGCATCAGGTGATGGTGGTGAGCGAGCGGGTACTGACCAGCGCCGGCCCCAGCAGCGCCCTGGAAATGATGCTGGCCCTGATCGAACGGCTGCACGGCAAGGACACGGTGCGCGCCATCCGCGAAATCCTGAGCAGCGACCGCATCGCCGACAGCAACGAAACCCGGCTCACCCTGGCGGAAAACGATCCCGGCCTGCCCGAACCCCTGCGCAACCTGCTGCACCTGATGAACAGCAACATCGAGGAGCCGCTCGGCATCGAGGAGCTGGCCGCCTACGTAGGCCTGTCGCGGCGGCGCATCGAGCGGCTGTTCCAGAGCCACCTCGAAACCACGCCTTCCCGTTACTACCTGGAGTTGCGCATCACCCACGCCCGCCGCCTGCTGCTGCAAAGCGACGACAGCATCGCCAACATCGCCGTGGCCTGCGGCTTTGTCAGCTCCACCCACTTCAGCCACTGCTTCAAGGATTTCTTCGGCGTTTCCCCTAGCCAGGCCCGGCAGTTGCGCCGGGGGTAAGGGCTCGACTTGTAAAAAAATGTAACAACATGTAGCGATTTGTTCGCATCTGCGGCAAACCGCCCGGCCATTGACAATGGCCGGCTGGCGGTGTTAGAAGTTGGCGGCCGGCGGGCAGTCCGGCGCGCCGACGACCTGAAGGTAAGCAAGATATGGATATCAGCATCTTGATTGTGGAAGATGACGAGGTGACGAGGGATTGCCTGGTTGCCTATTTCACGGCAGAACAGTATAGGGTCTACTCGACCGAAAGCGCCGAACAGGCGGAGAACATACTGCAAACCGAGCCCATCGATCTGGTTTTGCTCGACATCCGGCTGCCCGGCAAGGACGGCCTCACCCTCACCCGGGAAATCCGGGCCAACACCGAAACCGGCATCATACTGGTGACCAGCCGACAGGATGAGATAGAGCGCATCATCGGCCTGGAATGCGGTGCCGACGAATACGTGACCAAGCCCTTCAACCCCCGCGAACTGCTGGCCCGCGCCAAAAACCTGGCCCGCCGGGTGCGCGCCGCCGCCCCGGCGGGCCCGGCGCCCAACGCCGGCGACGTGCGCCAGTTCGACGACTGGCGTTTTGATCTGGACAGAAGGGTGCTGATCGACCGGGAACAGCGGCAAACGTCCCTGACCCACGGGGAATACCAGCTGCTGTGCGCCTTTATCCGCCATTCGGGGCAGACCCTGTCCCGGGACCAGTTGATGGATCAGATCAAAAACCGCGAATGGGCCCCCAACGACAGAACCGTGGACGTGCTGGTGGGCCGGCTGCGGCGCAAGCTCGGCGACAATCCGGCCCATCCCAAGACCATCCTCACGGTACACGGCGCGGGCTATGTGTTCACCCCCAGGCCGGTGCCGTGCCACTGAAACCCGGCCTGTGGCTGCTGCTCGGGCTGCTGCTGGCCCAGCCCGCCTCGGCCAGGACCTTGCTGGCCTGCGGCCACCCCATGTATCCGCCCCTGTCCTGGGCCGAGGGTGGCGAGCTGGTCGGCATCGCCCCCCACCTGGCGCGCCGGCTGCTGGCCGAGCAGGGCTATGCCCTGGATCTGCGGGTGTTCGGCAACTGGGAGCGCTGCCAGCTGGCCGCCCGCCAGGGCAAGGTGGACCTGATCGTGGCGGCCTACAAAACCCGCGGGCGGGAACAGGACTTTCTGTTCAGCGACACCCCCATCATCGCCGATCCCGTGGTGCTGTTTACCCACCGCGGGCGGCGCGCCCAGGCGCCCGAACTGGACGGCCGCACCCTGGGGCTGTTGTTCGGCGACAGCTTCGGCGACGCCTTCGACCGGCAGGCGGCCCAACACCCCCGGGTGGAGCGTGTCTCTACCGGTGAACAGAATTTCCACAAGCTGGCCCGGGGACGCATCGACTACATGCCCATAGGGCTGACTACCGGCCGGCTGCAGGCCCGCAAGCTGGGCCTGACCGAACAGGTCTTTGCGCTGGATCACCTGTTGACCGTGGAGCGCTACCACCTGGCCCTGCCCAGGGGCTCGGTGCTGGCGCCGCTGCTGCCGGCGCTGTCGGAACGGTTGCGCCAGTTGACCGAGGATAAGTACATAGAGCACATCGGCCGCCATTACGAGCACCGCTACCTGGACGGTCCCTGAGATGCGCCGCCTGCTCGCCCTGCTGCCCCGCTATCGCCGCCGCCACCCGCTCGGCTTCCGGCTGTTCCTGCTGGTGCTGGGGTTCAGCCTGGGGTTCTCCCTGATCTCCACCGCGGTGCAATTGGCCCTGGATTATCGCCAGGCCAGGCAGGACATGGCGGCGCGGCTATCCCTTATCGAACAGAGCTACCTGGAGGGGCTGACCCAGAGCCTGTGGGATCTGAACCTGCCCCAGGCCCGGCTGCAGCTCAAGAGCATGCTCGACATGCCCCACATGGCCCGGCTGAGCGTGACCGCCGACGCCCTGGCCGCGCCCCTGGTGCTGGCCCGGGACCCGGCCGGCGACAGCGAGCCCGACCGCCACGCCTTCGAGCTGGTGTATCCCAGCCCGGTTCTGGGGGCGCAGGCGGTGGGCCGGCTTGAGCTGGAATTCAGCCGATCCAGCATTCGCCGGCAACTGGCGCAGAATGCCCTCTCGGCCCTGCTCGGCCACAGCCTGACGGTGCTGGCCATCGCCCTCAGCCTGATGCTGCTGTTCCAGCGCCTGGTCACCCGCCACCTGGAGCGGATGGCCCGCCATGTGGAGCAACTGGGCAAGGGCGAGTGGAGCCAGGCGCTGCAACTGAGTCGCCGGCCACACCGGCAACAGGATGAACTGGACACCCTGGTGCGCGCCCTCAACACCCTGCGCCAGTCCATCGAGCAGGATCGCCGGCACCGGGAGCGCCGCCAGAGCGAGCTGCAGCTGGACAAGTCCAGGCTGGAAGCCCTGGTGGACAAGCGCACCCGGCGTCTGCGCCAGGCCAAGGACGCGGCGGAGGCGGCCGACCGGGCCAAGACCCGCTTTATCGCCAACATGACCCACGAGCTGCGCACCCCCATGAACGGCATTCTGGGCACGGTGGCGCTGCTGCGGCCGGCCCTGACCGGCGACCTGGAACGGCGCCGGCTGGATACCCTGCAGCAGTCGGCCGAACATCTGCTGATGCTGCTGAACGACGTGCTCGACTTCGCCGCCCTGGAGCAGGGGCCCCTGTCCGGCCAGGCCGCCCCCTTTGCCCTGGACGAGCTGCTCGGCGCCACCCTGGCCATGATGCAGGACTATGCCGGCGCCAAGCGGATCAGCCTGACGCTGGCCCCCGTGCCCCCGGCCAGGCTGCTGGGCCATGCCGGCCGGCTGCGCCAGGTGCTGATCAACCTGCTGTCCAACGCCATCAAGTTCACCGCCGAAGACGGCCGGGTAGAGGTGGCCGTGCGCCGGCGCCAGGATGACTGGCTGTTCAGCGTGGAGGACAACGGTATCGGCATCGCCCCGGAACAACAGCGGCGCATTTTCCAGCGTTTTACCCAGGCCGATGAAAGCATTACCCGCCGTTATGGCGGTACCGGCCTGGGGCTGGCTATTTCGGCCCGGCTGGTCGCCGCCATGGGCGGCCGGATAGGGGTGGAAAGCCAGCCGGGCCGGGGCAGCCGCTTCTGGTTTTCGCTGCCCCTGGCCGAGGCGCCGGCGCCGGCGGCAGCGCCCGTTCCCACAGCGCCGCCCCTGCCCAGCCTGAGCCTGTTGCTGGTGGAGGACGTGGCCATCAACCAGGAGATCATCGCCGCCCTGCTCGAACAACAGGGCCACCTGGTCATCCCGGCCGCCAGCGGCGAGGAGGCGCTGGCCATCGCCGCCCAGCAGGCCTTCGACCTGATCCTGATGGACATGCACCTGCCCGGCATGGACGGCCTGGAAACCCGCCGCCACATCCAGGCCCAGCCCCAGGGCCTGAACCGGGACACCCCGGTGCTGGCCCTGACCGCCAGCGTCGGCCCCCAGGACATCCGCCGCTACCTGGAGGCGGGCATCAGCGCCGTGGTGGCCAAGCCGGTACAATGGCCGCAACTGCACCAGGCCATGGCCCGGGCCACCGGCAGGGCGGGCCCGCCCGAGCTGGATCATCCCCTGCTGCAGGAGCACCTGCGCCTGCTCGGCCCCTCGCGCCTGGGCGCCCTGCTCGCCCGCTTTGCCCATGACCTGCCCGGGCTGCACGCCGCCCTGTGCCGGGAGCTGGCCGACGGCGACCACCTGGAGCAGGCCCAGCTGGCCCATCGCATCCGGGGTACCGCCCGGCTGCTCGGCCTCGACGCCCTGGCGGCGCAACTGGCGGACATCGAGGCCCTGGCGGAGGCGCACCGGCCCCTGCCCGCCGCCCTGCTGGCCGGGCTCGGGCAAGAGACCGAGCGGGCCCTGGCACGGCTGCACCAGCTTCAGAACCGGCTCGGGCAGGGGTAACGGCACAACTCTTTACAATTTTTAACAATAGGGAAAAACCCTGTTTACAGCCGTCCCCTAGCCTGACGCTATCCCTCGGGATAGCGACAAGGACCGCCGGCTGCCGGCCGGTCCGCCCAGGTTCTAAGGAGAGACCCATGACGACAGCAAAACTTCCCCACAAGCCCAGCTTCTGGCTGGCCTGTTTACCCATCGCCCTGACCTTTGCGGTGCTGGGCGTACAGCTGTTTTATTTCAAGAACTTCACCCCCCACATTCCGCTCGCCATCGGCGTGGCCGTGACCGCCCTGATCGGCTGGCTGCGCGGCTACCGCTGGCACGACATGGAAGACGGCATCATGCACGTGGTGCGTCTTGGCCTGCAGTCGGTGGGTATCCTTATCATCGTCGGCATGATCATCGGCATCTGGATTGCCAGCGGCACCGTGCCCTACCTGATCACGCTGGGCCTGAGCCTGATCTCGCCCGAGCTGTTCCTGGCTGCCAGCGTGCTGATCTGCGCCGTGGTATCGGTGTCGCTCGGCACCTCCTGGGGCACCACCGGCACCGTGGGCCTGGCGCTGATGGGCATCGGCAACGGCTTCGACATTCCCATGTACTGGACCGCCGGCGCCGTGGTGTCGGGCGCCTTCTTCGGCGACAAGATGTCGCCCCTGTCGGACACCACCAACCTGGCGCCGGCGGTGACCGGGGTGGACCTGTTCGCCCATATCCGCAACATGCTGCCCACCACCATACCGGCCATGCTGATCGCCCTGGTCATCTACCTGGTGGCGGGATTCAGCCTGATCGGCGACCAGCAGGTGGACTTTGCCCGCATCAACACCATCATCGGCGGCCTGGAGCAGCATTTTGAGCTGTCCTGGACCCTGCTGCTGCCACTGCTGGTGACCATAGGCCTGGCCCTGAAGAAAATGCCGGCCCTGCCGACCCTCTTTGCCGGCGCCCTGCTGGGCCTGGCCACCGCCATGCTGAGCCAGGGAGTGGGCCTGCAGCAGGCGTTTGAATTCATGTTCAGCGGTTACCAGATAGACACCGGCGTGCGCGAGATTGACGCCCTGCTTAACCGTGGCGGTATCCAGTCCATGACCTGGGTGATTACTCTGATGCTGGTGGCCCTGGCCTTCGGCGGCGTGCTGGAGCGTACCGGCTGCCTGGAGGTGATAGTGGAAAAAATCCTGTCCCGTTCCAACAGCTTCGGCGCCATGCAGTCCTCCGCCATCGCCACCTCGGCCATGACCAACGTGATCGGCGGCGACCCCTACCTGTCCATCGCCCTGCCCGGCCGCATGTTCGCCCCGGCCTACAAGGCCAAGGGCTACTCGGCTCTCAACCTGTCGCGCGCCACCGAGGAAGGCGGCACCCTGATTTCGCCGCTCATTCCCTGGAACGCCGGCGGCGCCGTGGTGATCACCGCCCTCGGACTCGGCATTGCCGAGGGCAACACCATCAACCTGCTGTACATCCCCCTGGCCTTCGCCTGCTGGCTATCGCCGCTGATCGGCATGGCCTACGGCTACCTGGGCTGGTTCTCGCCCCGGCTGAGCGCGGAGGAAGCCGCCCGGCCCGAGAAGGCCGGATCCCCGGCCACCCAGGCATGGGCCAAGTAACACCGCAAGCACGGCAGGCTCAGCCGACCGCCCCCTGCGTTTGCAGTGGGGCGGTTGCTCCCTCAATGCGAGTGATCGCGGCCCGCAAAAACAAGCCCTGGAGTTGCATCCAGGGCTTTGTCGTTTACCGAGGTTGGGACCTTACTCGTGCATCCCCAAAGACACGGCAATTACAACTCGATACCCGCCAACCATTCCTTCCAGCGCATGGTCAGATTGGCGCCCACCGACAGAAACGGCTCGGGGGCAGGCGCTTTGGCAGGATGTCGATGACGGCGATGTGATCGCCTGATGTCCTGGATCGGTTTGGAACTGCGGCTGATGGGCCTGCCCGGCCGTGAACCAGGTGACTACGGCGTGTTTTCTCCTCGCAACCACCATGGCGATGCCAATATACTCAAACTGCAACCGTTGGCTTTTCCCATAACTTACTCAAGGTTACCCAATGACCAGCCCCAAAAGCCCCGTCAATCAACACCATGCCTATCATGCCCATGTGTATTTCGATGCCAGCACTCTGGCGTTTGCCACTGCGCTGTGCCAACGCATTGAAAGGGAATTGTTACTGGAAGTGGGCCGCATTCATCAAAAGCCGGTGGGGCCGCATACCCTGTGGAGCTGTCAGGTGAAGTTCACTCACGCGGATTTTGACCGCTTTATTCCCTGGTTGGACCGGAACCGGGGAGAACTGAGTGTGCTGGTGCATGCCGATACGGGAGATAACCTGGCCGACCATACTGTCCATGCCTACTGGCTGGGTGAGGCGGTGGCGCTGGATCTAAGCAGGTTCAGGTAGTCTTAAAATACCACTCTGTCGGCCGCATCTTACGCCGATTGGCCTTGCACGGAAATGCGCCTATCAGCACATCCGGCCGCCCGAAAGGACGGCGCCGGCTCCCCGCCCCGAGATGGCGCCATTCCTACCTTACCTCTGCGGTTATTCCCCCATCACCACGCCTTCCCGGCGCGGATCGGCGCCGCCGAACCAGCCCTGGTCGGTACGCCCTATCGCCTGCAGGCCGCTGGTCATGTCCATCTCGATCACGTCGTGATCCCGTGACCTCAGCCAGTCCAGGGTCCCGGCCGGGAAACGGTTGTTCTCAAGCAGGGTCGGCGCGCCGAGGGCGCCGAAGTTCGGCAGGTTAATCGCGCTCTGGGCGTCCATGCCCCAGTTGAGCATGCCGTACAGCGTCTTGGCGGTGTAGTGGATGATCAGCGCGCCGCCGGGGCTGCCGCCGCTTAACAGCACCCGGCCGCTCGGCTTGTCGAAGACCAGGGTCGGGCTCATCGAGCTGCGCGGGCGTTTGCCCGGTTGCACCCGGTTGGCGGTGGGCAGGCCGGCGGCGTCGTTGGGCGCGAAGTTGAAGTCGGTCAGCTCGTTGTTGAGCAGAAAGCCGCCGGGATCCGTGCCGTAGGGGTTCACCATCTGGCGGGAGCCGAACTGGGCCTCTATGGTCGTGGTCATGCTCAGCGCCCTGCCCTCGCGGTCGATAATGCTGATGTGGCTGGTGCCGTATTCGGGTTGCGCCGCAGACACCCCCAGGGCGACCGGTATTTCGCCGGGCCGGCCGGGCTCGGCGGTTTTCATGCTGCGCTCGCCGATCAAGCCGGCCCGGGCGGCGAGGTAGTCGGGCGCCAGCATGCTCGACCAGTCGCCCCCGGGCGGGCTGACGAAGTCGGGGTCGCCGAGGTACTTGGCGCGGTCGGCAAAGGCGAGCCGCGACGCTTCGGTGTACAGGTGCAGCCACTGGGGCGAAGGCAACGGCTCGCCGCCGTCGGTGGGCTGCATCGGCAGCCCGGCGGCTTCGGTATGGCCCAGGATGCCGAGGATCTGGGCGACGGCGATGGCACCGCTGCTGGGAGGGGGAAAGCCGCACAGCACATACTCCCGGCCGCGGGCGTCATAATCGCTGCACAAGGGCTCGCGCTGCTTCGGCCGGTAACCGGCAAGGTCGGCCAGCGTCAGCTGGCCGGGGTTGGTCGCATGGCCCCGGACTTTCGCGACGATGGCCTCGGCTATCTCGCCGCTGTGCAGAGCCGCGCTGCCCTCGGCGGCGATGTGCCGGAGTACCGCCGCATAGGGCCGGTTCTGCAACACATGGCCGACCGGATAGGGGCTGCCGTCGGGCTGGTAGAAATAGGCCGCCGCCACCGGATCCTGCCGGAGGAAGGCATCGGACTCGAGCTGGCTGTACAGGCGCGGGCTGATTGCAAAGCCCCGCTCGGCGAGCCGGATCGCCGGCTGGAACAGCTCGGCCCAAGGCAGGGTGCCGTGCTCGCGGTGGGCGAGCTCGAGCATCGCCACCGTGCCCGGCACACCGACCGAGCGGCCGCCCACTACCGCCTGGTTGAACGCCAGCGGCGCGCCCTCGGCATCGAGGAACAGGGTTTCATCGGCGGCGGCCGGCGCCGTCTCGCGCCCGTCGTAGGCGCGGACCCGCTTGCCGTCGTAATACATCAGAAAGGCCCCCCCGCCAATACCGCTGCTTTGCGGCTCGACCAGCCCCAGCACCATCTGCACCGCTATGGCCGCGTCCAGCGCCGAGCCCCCTGCAGCCAGTACCTGGCGGCCTGCGTCGGTGGCGAGCGGATTGGCGGCCGCCACCGCGTAGTCCCGCAACGCCCAGCCGGGTTTTTCCTGGTAGCCGGAGGCGATCTCGGGCTGGGGCGGCGGGGCCTGGTAGCGGAATGACTGGGGCTGGCCGGTGCAGCCGGCGAGCAGCAGGATTAAGGCGAGCACGTGAACGGATGGCTTCATGGACGACTCCTGTCGAAAATGGAGAAAACGAGGCCCGGCAGGGTAAATCCCCACCTTTGGACCCACATGGATAACACCAAGCATGTACCATGATCTCGCCGGGAGCGAATCACCGGCTCAGGAAGTAGCGCCGGCCCGGCGGGATGCCAGGGCAAAACCGAGCACCCCGATGATGGGCCCCGGGATCAGCAGCCAGACCGCATCCGGGCCGATCCGGTCGAACAGTGAGGTGGTGGCCGCGATGGAAACCACCGTAATGGCAAACCCAATGGCGTTCTGCATGGCCAGCGCGGCGCCAACCCACTCCTGTGGACAGGCCCGGGCCGACAGGGCGGAAAACTGGGGCGAGTCCGCGACGACGCTCGCCCCCCATACCAGCAGCAGCAGGCCCAGGGCCAGGGCCGGCAGATCCCGCCAGCACAGGGCGAACACCAGGGCGCAGGCACCGGACGTGGCCAGTGCCGCCAGCGCCACCCGGGCACTGCCAACGCGGAGCGACAGCCGGCCGCCGAGCCAGCAGCCCAGCGCACCCGCGCCTATGATGCCAAACGCCATACCAAAGGTGCCAAGCCCGGGGATCCAGCCGGCCGGCAGGGTGTGGGAAACCAGCAGCGGCACCAGGGTCCAGAAGGCATACAGTTCCCACATGTGGCCAAAATAGCCCCAGGCCGCGGCGCGAAACCGGCCAATACGAAAGGCCTTGAGCACAGCCCCGGGCCTGGCTCCTGTGGTTTGCCCCGGCCGGCCCAGCGGCAGATGGGGGCCATCGCCCAGGGCATGGATTAGTCCGGCCGCCAGCAGAGCCAGGCCCGACGAGGCCAGGATAACCAGTTGCCAGGGCAGTCCTGTGCCCAGTTCCCGCAGGGCGTGCGGCAGCGCCGTCCCGAGAGTCAGCATGGCGACCAGTTGCGCCAGCGCCTGGCCGGTGCGCTCGGGAGCCCAGCCGACGATCAGTTTCATCCCCATGGGATAAATCCCCGCCAACGACAGGCCCACCAGGAAACGAAAGGCCATGGCACTGGCCAGCCCGTCTGCCCCCATGGCAAAACCGGCGTTGAACAGGGCTCCGGCAATGGCGCTGGCAACAAACACCGTGCTGGCGCGATAGCGATCCGCCAGGCCGGTCAGCGCCATGATCAGCGTCCCCAGGATAAAGCCGCCCTGTACCGCCCCGGTCAGCCAGCCGATATCGGTGTTGCCGAGCCCCCAGTTGGCCATAAGGTCATCCGCCGCACTGTTGGCACTGAACCACAGCGAGGTGCCGAGCAGCTGGGCCATGGCAATGGTTGCCACCGGCCCGGGCCGGTAACTCATTTTTTGGCGATAATCCACACTGCGTGTACGATCCCAGGGATATAGCCCAACAGGGTCAGCAGGATATTAAGCCAAAAGTGCTTGCCGAATCCCACCTGCAAAAATACCCCCAGCGGGGGCAGCAGGATGGCGACGATAATGCGGATAAGGTCCATGGCTGAGTCTCTTTTCGGAATATATCCAACCAGTATATCAAGCCTTTTCCCTGAGCTAATCATTTGTTGCTGTTACATTTTTATTTACACATCCGATCACCGCCACACCAGATGACCAGCTCCACATTTATCTTCAAGATAAGGTCAGGTAGCCCGGCACCCGGCGGAACAGGGACGCCAGGCCGTTGTACACCTTGGTCGACACCCCGCTGGCCAGCAGGATATCGCCGAGAAAGATAAACAGCGGCACCGCCGTGAGCGAGAAGCCGGTGAGCAGATTCCAGGCCGCATGCACCGCCAGGAAGCTGGCGCCGTCAGCCTGGAAGTGAAGCAGGATCAACCCCACCAGGCCCAGCGCAGCACCCAGCAGGGCGCCACTGCCAAGCAGTGCCAGCAAGGCGGAGCTCAACATCAACCAGCTCATGACTCCCCCTCCCCGGTGCAATGCTTGCCCGGGGCTGACAGACCATGGCGCAGCTGGATGAGGATACACAGCAGAAATGACAGCGGCATAAGCGCCATCCATGGCCATAGCAGCAGGCCGCTGATCTCGGTGCGGGCGGCAAGCCCGTAAGAGACAAACATAAAATCCCAGGACTCATACAATAGAATGGCGGCAAACAGCAGCAGGATCAGCGCCGCCAGTGCCTCCGCAATCCTCGCCAGGCCAGCGGGAAGACGCTGGGTAAGCAGGTCGAGCCGTATATGCCCCCCCTGGTTGAACACATGGGGAATGGTCAGGAACGTCAGAGAAAAAAACAGAAGTCCTGTCAGTTCATTGGCAAAATGCCAGGGTATATTGAACAGATAGCGCGACAGAGTACTGACGAACACCAGAACTGTCATCCCTACCGCCCCACTACCCCGCACAAGAACAATCCATAAGCCAGCCGGTCGAGCCACAGGCTCAGTCCCTTGCTTCTCATTCCTAATACTCCCTCTCCTGCCGGCCACCCTACGGCGCCCTTTGCACTGTCCCGGTAATGTAACACTCCATTCCCGGACAACGGCAGGGAAAGCCGGCTAAGGCACCCAAGATCGCCGGCCCGGCAGCGACACTCCCCGGGTTGACGCCGGTCGCCAAATACGGACAAAACCTCATTCTCTGCACCCTGACACTGGCTTTCATTGCCAAAGTTAATGACAATAGCCCGGTTATTAACACTGGAAATGTCGAGCGTTCAGGATGAAGAACCTGCCCACGGATTTGCTGCGCACCTTTGTTACCATCAACCAGCTGGGGGGCTTTACCCAGGCGGGGGAAATGCTGGGCCGCTCCCAGCCGGCGGTGAGCCTGCAGGTAAAGCGGCTCGAAGAGTTGCTGGATATCCGGCTGTTCAACCGCAACAGTGGCCTGCAATTGACGGAAGAAGGCCAGTTATTGCTGAGTTATGCCCAGAAAATGCTGGATCTCAACGATGCCGTCATCTCCCGGCTGGGCACGCCCAAAGTCAGCGGCTCGGTGCGCCTCGGCATTCCCAACGACTTCGAGGTGTCCTTCCTGGCCACCACCCTGGGCCGTTTTTCCCAGTCCTACCCGGACGTTACCCTGGACGTGAGCAGCGACATCAGCACCAACCTGCTGCACGATTACCGCAAGGGGGCCTACGACCTGGTGATGGCCATAGAAGAAAGCAGCCCGGAACATCCCCAACTGACCGACTTTATCCTCGAGCCGCTGGTGTGGGTGCGCAGCAGCAACTTTATCCTGCCCGCCGAGGCTCCCCTGCCGCTGATCCTCTATCCCAAGGGCTGCCTCTACCGCAAGTCGATGATCAACGCCCTCACCCAGGCCAACCGCCCCTGGCGTATCGTGTACAGCACCGCCAGCCTGCTCGGCATCCATGCGGCCATCAAGGCCGGGCTCGGCATCAGTGCCCTGGCCAAAAGCACAGTGCCGGACGATCTGGAGCATTCCATGGAGTATCAGCACTGTCCCAGCCTGGGCAGTGTGTCCGTGGGCTTTTGCTACAACAAAAATGATCTCAGCGCCGCCAGCCGCATGCTGCTGGATTACCTGAGGAATGCCCTGCACCGCCTGTAGCGAAATCCCTGGCCGGCCCCCTTTGACGTGGGGATCATTACATCCTTGCCGAGTTTGGCTACAATACGGCTCCTTTTCACGGCAAGGGCCCAATGCCCGCCCACATCCCCGTTTCCGGAGCTGCAACTTGGCGCAACAATTTCCTCATTTCACCGACTTCAGGCTGGATTCCCGGCTGATCAGGGCCCTGGGCCACCTGGGTCTGGACACCCCGACCGACATCCAGCAGGACGCCATACCTGTGGTGCTGGCCGGCCACGACTTGATGGCGTCCTCCAAAACCGGCTCCGGCAAAACCCTGGCGTTTCTGCTGCCGGCCCTGCATCGATTGCTGAAAACCCGTGCCCTCGGCAAGCGGGATCCCCGCGCCCTGATCCTGGCGCCCACCCGCGAGCTGGCCCGTCAGGTGTTTGGGCAGTTGCGCGCCCTGACCGGCGGCAGCGGCCTGGACATCGCCCTGCTGCTGGGCGGCGAAAATTTCAACGATCAGCTCAAAACCCTGCGCAAGCAGCCCCAGGTTATCGTGGCCACCCCCGGCCGGCTGGCCAACCATCTGGATGCCCGCTCGCTGCTGCTCCACAACCTGGAGTTGCTGATCCTGGACGAGGCCGACCGCATGCTGGATCTGGGCTTCGCGCCCCAGCTGGAGCAGATCCACCAGGCCGCCGATCACCGCCGCCGCCAGACCCTGCTGTTTTCCGCCACCCTGGATCACGCCGAGGTCGACCACATGGCCACTCGCCTGCTCAAGGCGCCCAAACGGGTGGCGGTGGGCGAGGCTCACACTGAGCACAGGGACATAGCGCAGCGGTTTTTGCTCAGCGATCACCTGGATCACAAACAGGCACAGCTGCTGCACCTGCTGAACCACGAAAGCTATCAGCAGGCCATCATCTTCACCGCCACCCGCGCCGATACCGAACGGCTGGCCGGCCTGCTGCAACAGCAGGGCCACAGTGCCGCCGCCCTGCACGGCGACATGAGCCAGGCCGAGCGCAACCGCATGATGGACAGCTTCGCCCGTGGCCAGCAGCGGTTGCTGATCACCACGGACGTGGCCTCGCGGGGGCTGGACCTGTTGCAGGTATCGCTGGTGGTGAACTTCGACCTGCCGCGCCAGGCGGAGGAATACGTGCACCGCATCGGCCGTACCGGCCGCGCCGGAGCCAGCGGCATGGCAGTGTCTCTGGTCGGGCCCAAAGACTGGGACGCCTTCAAGCGGATTGAACGCTTTATGCGCCAGGATATCGCCTTTGCCGGCATCGAGGGGCTGGAAGGCAAATTCAAAGGTATCCGGCCCAAGGCAAGCAAAGCCCCGGCCAGACCCGGGCCCAAACCACGGTCGGCCGGCAAGGACAGCGCCGGCCAGGCACAGCCACACAAGCCCGCCAAGCCGGCGCACAGCCGGGCCGAGCGCTTCAGCGGCCCGGGCCTGGGCTCCGACGATGGCTCGGCCCCCCTGCGCCGCAAAAAACCCGGCGGGGAGTAGTAACCCCTGCCCGGCCGTTTCCCGGCATTACATAGCAAAAGGGCGCCTTGCGGCGCCCTCATCAATGCTGGCTTTAGCCTCAGGCGGTGGCACGGCGCGCCACCGGCTGGCCCGATGTCAGTTTGCTCACCACCACATAGGCAAGGCCGGAGGCCAGGCAGCCATACAGGGGGCCTTCCACCCAGCCCACCTGAGTGAACAGCAGGAAGCTGCCGCTGGTCACCAGGCCGACCAGCATGGCGGCCAGGGCGCCGTAACCGTTGCCCTGCCAGAAGGCGGAGATAAACACCGGGCCTATCATTACCGCCAGCAGGGTGCCGGAGCCGAGGATCCCGAGCCAGGACAACATAAAGGGCGGCGCGTACAGCATCATCAGGAAGCCGACAAAACCGAGAATGGCCACCCAGATGCGGTTGATCCACAAAATGCGGGCGCCCGAGGGCCGGCTGTGCGGGAACAGGGCGGTGCGCAGATCGTGGGAAGCGGCGCTCGACACCGTATGCAGCAGCGAGTTGGCGGTGGATTTCATGGCGAACAGAATGAACAGGGTGATCACCCCCGCCAGGGCCGGGTGCAGGAAGTTGGCCAGGTACACCGGCATGGCCTGATCCGCCTCGGCCAGCTCCGGGTGCGCCACCCGCACATACATGCCGACGATGGGCACCAGGCTCAGCAGGCAGCCCATGGGGGCGACCCAAATCGCCACATGATGCATCTTCACCGTGGGTTTGAAGGCCAGGAAACGCACGGCCATGTAAGGCAGCACGGCGGTAAACAAAAAGGCATAGGGCAGCACCAGGAACACGGAGCCCTTGCTTTCTCCATAGGGCGCCGAGGTGGTGGGGTTGAGCAGCGACGGATCGATGGCGTTGAGCCGCTCCACCATTTCCATCGGGCTGACATCGGTAAATATCTGCACCATCATCACCAGGGCGCCGATGCCCATGCCCGCCACCATCAGGGTGTCGGTCCAGGCCACCGCGGCCAGGCCGCCGAGCATGGTGTAGAGGATGATCACCGAAATCATCAGCAGCGCGCTTTCGTTCAGGCTGATGCCGAGCCAGGATGCGCCCAAGAGCCCCACCGCCTTGATCTGGCTGGTGAGAAACACCAACAGCAGCACTATGGTAATGGCCGCCGCCACCCCCTTGACCCAGCGCTCCAGCAGCGCGCCGCCGCCGTGCACCTGGGACACATACTCGGGGATGGTGCAACTGCCCAGCTCTTCGGCGCGCCGGCGCAGGAAGTTGGCAAAATACAGCACCACAATCACCATGGCCGGGGCAAAGAAGAAGTTGCCCAGCACTTCCACCGCGCCGAACTCATAGGCCACGCCGGGGGAGCCCATAAAGCCCCAGCCGCTGAAACCGGTGGCCACTATGGTGCCGGCCCCCACAAAGGGCCCCAGGCTGCGCCCGGCGACCAGAAAGCCGGTTTCGTCGCTGTCTTTGACCACCCGGCTGGACAGCCAGCCAATCAAGATCAGCACACCGAAGGAGCCCAGCAGCAGGGCCCAGTTTAAAAATGAATAATTTTCCATCACAAATTCCCTTTGGTCGTTTGGTCGAGTCGTTCATCAATCATCGGATTTACGAACGTATTCCCGGTAGACATAGGCCAGGGCGGCCCAGGCAAGAATGATGGCGTTGAGATAAACGAACCATTCCATGGTCCAGGATTCACTGAGCATGACTTCTACCTCTTCGAGCGGCTTCTTGCGAAGCTGGCGTTAATGTCCCTGATTCCACCGGCCAGGGCCGGCCTCACCAGAAGTAGGCAGGCGGTAACCACTCCTTCTACCGCCCTTGAATAACCGGCCAGACAACTCCCTGGCCGCCGCAACGGCTCCGGTGCCGGCGCTAACAGCGTGAACAGACTCCTTGCTGGTTTTTGATGGGTCGTTGCGCCAACCGGCACCGGTTAAGCGCGTCTCTTCGATGCTAGAACCCCGGCATTCATAACAGAAATGAATACTTCAAATCGGACCATTTGTGATGTTAATGATTTGTTGCCTGATGAATTCCTGCGGCAACAGACCTATGGAATACCGTCTGTGCGGGCCCCACGGAGCGAGGCGGGAGTGACCGGAGATTGAAAACCGGGGTGGCGCGGGGTTCTGGGGAAAGGGATGGCGTCGTCGTTGAGCGTTGTAGCAGGACCTGATGCCCTGAAAAACCGGATGCCCACCCTCGCAGGAGGGTGGGCCGGATGTTATCCCTTGATGATGTTGTATTCGGGGCCGAAGGGGAAGCGGGTGATGTTTTCCACCCCGCTTTCGCTGATCACCAGAATGTCGTGCTCGCGGTAACCGCCGGCACCGGGCAGCCCTTCCGGCAGCATGATCATCGGCTCCATGGACACCACGTGACCCGGCTCCAGTACGGTTTCAATGTCTTCGCGCAGCTCCAGGCCCGCTTCGCGGCCGTAGTAGTGGCTCAGGGTACCGAAGGAGTGGCCGTAACCGAAGGTACGGTACTGCAGCACGTCATGCTCGGCGAAGATTTCGTTCAGCTCAGCGGCGATGTCGCAGCAGCGGTTGCCGGCCTTGATCAGCTCCAGGCCACGGCGGTGCACCTTGCAGTTGATTTCCCACAGCTCCAGGTGGCGGTCGGAGACGTGCTCGCTGAACAGGGTCCGCTCCAGGGCGGTGTAGTAGCCGCCGATCATCGGGAAGGTGTTCAGGCTGAGGATGTCGCCGGCCTCAATTTTGCGGCTGGTGACCGGGTTGTGGGCGCCGTCGGTGTTGATGCCGGACTGGAACCACACCCAGGTGTCCATCAGCTCGCCGTGGGGGAAGGTGCGGGCAATTTCGCGCACCATGGCCTGGGTACCGGCCAGGGCCACTTCGTATTCCGGCACGCCCACGCCAATGGCGTCGCGAATGGCGGCACCGCCCACGTCGGCCACCCGGGCACCCTGCTTAATAAGCGCAATTTCTTCCGCCGACTTGATCATGCGCATCTTCATGGTGGGCACGCCGATGTCCACAAACTCAGCCTCGGGCAGCGCGGCCTTGAGCTTGTCGAGGTTCTGCAGGCTCAGGTGGTCGAACTCCACGCCCACCCGCTTGGCGCCGCCAATCAGCTGCTGCACGGCGCGGAAGAAGTTGTCTTTCTGCCAGTCGGTGTACACCAGGTTGTCGCCCAGGGCATTACGACGGTAGGGCTGGCCGCCGTCGATATTGGCGGTAATGGTGGTGTGGATGTCCTGGGTCACCGCCAGGCCGTAGTCGCGGCCAAAGCGGCAGTACACAAAATCACTGAAGTAGTTGATGTTGTGGTAGGAAGTGAACAGCACCGCATCCACGTCGCTGGCGGCCATGTACTGGCGCAGCTTCTGCTGGCGGGAACGCATTTCCGCCTCGGAAAACATGCCGCGGACTTTTTCGCCGTTGGGGATGGTCAGGGTGTTGGGCATTTGCATGAAAAGACTCCTTCCTTGTAGCTGATATCACAATGCGGGAAAACACAGGACTCGTGCTCAAGATCGATGCTAAACACCCATCGGACATAAATGAAATCAATACTTTTAATTTATTGATTAACTTTGTTAATGAAGATTGGCAGGGGCAGTAAAAAAGCGAACCCGGCAGCGGGAGAATACCACTGCCGGGTCCGCAGCAAGGCGGGCACCACTAACCGGTCTGCTTATGTCCGGAGCCTGCCCGGCCGGGGAAAAATGGCCTAGCGCGCGCCACCACTGCCCAGTGCCATGCCATCCGTGGTTACGGCCCTGGCTTCGCCGGCCTCATCGATTTTCAGCTCCACTTTGGGATCCGGGTTGTTGACCACCTTTTCCAGCTCCTTGGTCGCCCTGTCCCTGTTCAGCAGCCGCTTGATGGTATTGATGATCATCAGCAGGATGACGATGGAGAAGGGGAAGGCGCCTATGATGGTCCCGGTCTGGACGGTATCGACCACGCCACTGCCGCCCAGGGTCAGCAGCACTGTCGCCACCGCGCCTATGCTGATCACCAGCACCACCCGGAACCAGGCTCCCGCCTGTTTGGGAGCCGACACAAACTCCGCCAGGGCATAGGTGCCGGCATCCAGGGAAGTCACATAATAGGTCGCCACCAAAATGGTCGCCACAATCAGCAGCAGACTGCCAACAAAGGGAATGGACTCCAGCATAACGAAGAGCCCGCTGGACACATTCTCGCCCACGGCCGAGGAAATACCGCCGGCGCTGAGATCATCGTAGTAAATCGCGGCAGAGCCCAGCACGCCGATCCAGAGCATGACGATCAGGGAAGGAATGACGGTCACGCCAATCACAAACTCCCTCAGGGTACGGCCGCGGGAAATACGGGCGATAAAGCCGGCCACAAAGGGAGAGAAGGCAATGACCCAGCACCAGATAAAGACGGTCCACCAGCCATTCCAGCTTTGCTGCCAGCTTTCCAGCGGCTGGGCGGTGCTGGGTGCGTCGGTCCAGAAACTCATGGGAATAAAATTCATGAAATAGGAGCCGAAGGTCTGGGTGATGTTGGACACAATAAACAGGGTGGGACCAAATACCAGGGCGGCCAGCACCAGGACCACACTCAGGATGGAGTTGGTTTCACTGACCAGTTTCATGCCCTTGCTGATGCCGAAAAAGGCGGAAATGGCCGCTGCCGTCCCCAGTCCCACTATCACCAGCAGCCAAAGCGTAGGGCTGGAGGTGGCACCGGTAAAGGAACTCAGTCCGGAGGAAAACTGCATGGCCGCAAAGGCAAAGGAAGTGGACAGGCCCAATACGGTCGCCATGATGGCCAGCAGCTCCACCACTACACCGGCGCCCCCCTGGGCCCAGCGCGGCAGGATATCCACCGTGGCCTCGCGGAAGGTCAGGGTTTTTCCCAGGTTGTGGTGGGAGTAGGCCAGGCACACCGCCACCACGCAATACATGGCCCAGGCGGTGAATCCCCAGTGGAAATAGGCCCAGACGATACCGCCGCCGGCCACGTCGCCTTCCACGGCCCGGATCACCGGGCTGTCGTCGCGCAGCATGATGGGCTGTGCCACCGACCAGAAAATCAATCCGATACCCTGGCCACAGGCAAACAGCATGGAATACCAGGCAAAGTTGCTGTATTCCGGTTTGGCGTTGGGCCCCCCCAGCCTGACCTGTTTGCCCAGCTTGCTGAACACCAGCCAGGCGCAAATGGCTACCGCAAACAAAGAGTACAGAATAAACAGCCAGGTAAAGTCATTGGTGACATAGGTTCTCATGTCAAAAATGACGCCGGCGACGCCATCGGGATTTTTCAGCACCATGAAAATCAGCGCGATGATGGCGATGGGTGGGGTAAACTGGATGAGCAGCCGGCCAATGGGCGGAAGATCCCGCCCGGTAAACCTCGGGATCACAACCGGTTCAAGCGATTCCCTGTGACCTCTTGGCTTCTCATAAACCATTTGTTTGTTTGTCACTTTACTTTACCTCTCTGTTGTTGTCGTTATCCATAACCTCCCCTTACATCACTCCTGTATCCTGAAGTAATACGCGCGGATATGATGGATAAATTTCATGCTACGCCCCGGTCCCGGACAAAAGAAATGAGAACTTGTAATTGTGTCATTTGGTACGTTAATGAGGTGTTAAATGAAATTCCGGCCAGGCCATGAAGAAAGAGGCAAGCCATGTCACCATGGCTTGCCTCCGCACCTCCGCGGCTTGCCGGGGAAAAGGCGGGTACTCTTGCGTTGACGCTAACTAACCGATCCTGATAGTGCTGCACCGACCGGGCTCCGCCGCGCCGTCCCTCAGAGAAAACGTTCCGCAACCGAACCGTAAATGCCTGTTACGCACACCTCAAACAACAAACGGCCATATTCCTCGCTGGCGTTTTTGGCCGATGACAGCGTACCGGACGAGGGCACCCAGCTTGGCTCGGACGGGAAGATATCGTAGGGCGGGAAGGTGGCCGGATGATGGTGCACCACCTTTTCCATGTCCACGCATTCCGGATGCAGGTGCAGCATGAGCGAGGTTTCCAGCACGCCGCCGTGCTCCACGTCCCAGCCGGTAAAGCCGTCCGGAAACACGGTTTCGATGGTGTCCTGGGTGACATAGTCCCAGTAGGACAGCAGCATGACCTGAGCCTGGATGCCCTCATGGCGCAGGTGCTCCAGGGCCAGATCGATGCCCTCCACCAGGAACATGGAGTTTTCGAAGTGACCGTTCACCAGCACGAACTTGCGGTTGCCATGGCGGGCATAGGCCACCAGCACATCCTTCACCACATCGATCAACGTTTTACCGTTGATACAGGTAGTGCCGGGGAAAAAGTTGCCGCCACCCGATTTGACCTGGGACTTGTAGCCATAGGAAATGGGCGGCGCAACCAGGATGGAATCCGACTTGCCGGCGACCCCTTCGGAAATGGCCTTGGGGATCAATACATCCGGGTTCATCGACATATGGGGGCCGTGCTGTTCTATGGCACCTATCGGCAGCATGATGACCGCATTGCCATCCTTGACCCTGGCGGCATAGCTCTGCCAGTCCATTAATTCCAGATTCACCATTTCACTTACACCTCTTTTGAATTAACCACAGCGGCACCATACAGGCGGGCATCGCCTATTTTTTTATATTCGGCCCTGACCCCTTTGTATAATGACGCACACATCAACAACATAATCAGCGAAAAGGGCAGCGCCGCCGCGATAGACGCGGTTTGCAGCGAACTCAGCGCGGCTTCGCCTCCCACAAACAGCAGCACGGCCGCCACCACACCCTGCATGACTCCCCATATCACCCTGTGCCTGTTCAGCGGATGTTCTTCACCCTCGCTCATGATGGTGGTCAGCACCAGGGTGCCGGAATCCGACGAGGTAATGAAATAGGTGGCCACCATCAGGGTGCCGACAATCATTGCCAGGGTGGACAGGCTGCCCAGTTCCATGCCCTGGAAGGTGGCATACAGGGCTTTGGCCACGTCGTTGCTCACCACGGCGGCAATGCCGGCGCCTTCGAACAAATCCAGGTAGAGGGCGGTGCCGCCATAGGCGGCCAGCCAGACGAAGGACAGCAAGGACGAAACGCCCACCACGCCCCAGATAAACTCGCGAATGGTCCGCCCCCTGGACACCCGGGCCACGAACACGCCGACAAAGGGCGCCCAGGACATCCACCAGCCCCAATAAAACACGGTCCACCATCCTTGCCACATTCCCTTCCAGCTGGCCTGCGCATCGCCCAGGGCATGGGGAGCGGGCTCGATATAAAAATTAAAGCTGACCAACTGGGCAATATAGTCAAAGGAGCCGCTGAAAAAGGTTTTTACAATATAGAGGGTTGGTCCAAAGGCAAAGAAAAACAGCAGCAGCAACACGGTAAGCCACATATTGCCAATCGACAGGTATTTAACGCCCTTTTTCAGGCCGGTCAATACGGAGATAAGCGCACAGAGGGTAATCACCACAATCAGTGCCAGCTGCACTCCCGGACTTTGCGGTATGCCCCATATTTCCGACAGCCCGGCGTTAATCTGCTGCGCGCCCATGCCAAGGGAAGTGGCAATCCCGAACAGGGTGGCGAACACGGCAATGACATCAATCAATACTCCCCAGCGACCCGTTACCTTGTTGCCGAACAGGGGATAGAGCGTATACCGGATACTGAGTGGCTTGTTCAGCCGGTAACACACAAACGCCAGGGACAGGCCAACCACCGAATAAATGGCCCAGGCGTTCAGCCCCCAGTGAAAAAAGGAAATAGCCATGGCCGAGGCCGCGGCTTCTGCATTACCGGTTTGCTCGGAAAAGGGCGAGCCGGAAGAAAAGTGAAACATGGGTTCGGCGATGGACCAGAAAATAATACCAATCCCCTGCCCTGCCGCATACACCATGGCAAACCAGGCAAAATAACCAAACTCCGGTTTTTCATCATCCTTGCCCAGCCGGATATTTCCATAACGGCTGCAGGCAATCCAGATACAAAAAATCAAAAACAGGGCGGCCAACAACACATACCAGGAGTTGGCGGCAAGGGTAATTAATGTTCTGACCAAATCCACCAGGGCAGCGGATTCACTTGGAAAGATTAAGGCATAACCGATCAGCGCGACGGTGATCAGCAAGGAAATAAACATGATATAAGGGTTAATGCCCTTCAATGGGCCATTATTGAGAACCATGACGTCAACTCCTTGGAACCGCTCCAGACAAGCTGTTCTCTCATTAACCGCAAGATACCATACAAGCGACTTTCGTTACTCGCAGGTGTATCCCATTTTTGAACCCTGTAACGCCGTCCATCACATTACAGCCGGGCCCAAAACTAAAAAGCCCACCCTCGCAGGAGGGTGGGCCGGATGTTATCCCTTGATGATGTTGTATTCGGGACCGAAGGGGAAGCGGGTGATGTTTTCCACCCCGCTTTCGCTGATCACCAGGATATCGTGTTCGCGGTAACCGCCCGCGCCCGGCAGCCCTTCCGGCAGCATGATCATCGGCTCCATGGACACCACATGACCCGGCTCCAGCACGGTTTCAATGTCTTCGCGCAGCTCCAGGCCCGCTTCACGGCCGTAGTAGTGGCTGAGGGTGCCGAAGGAGTGGCCGTAGCCGAAGGTGCGGTACTGCAGCACGTCGTGCTCGGCGAAAATTTCGTTCAGCTCGGCGGCGATGTCGCAGCAGCGGTTGCCGGCCTTGATCAGCTCCAGGCCACGGCGGTGCACCTTGCAGTTGATTTCCCACAGCTCCAGGTGGCGGTCGGACACGTGCTCGCTGAACAGGGTCCGCTCCAGGGCGGTGTAGTAGCCGCCGATCATCGGGAAGGTGTTCAGGCTGAGGATGTCGCCGGCTTCAATTTTGCGGCTGGTGACCGGGTTGTGAGCACCGTCGGTGTTAATGCCGGACTGGAACCACACCCAGGTGTCCATCAGCTCGGCATGGGGGAAGGTGCGGGCAATTTCGCGCACCATGGCCTGGGTACCGGCCAGGGCCACTTCGTATTCCGGTACGCCCACGCCGATGGCGTCGCGAATGGCGGCACCGCCCACATCGGCCACCCGGGCGCCCTGCTTGATCAGCTCAATTTCTTCCGCCGACTTGATCATGCGCATCTTCATGGTGGGCACGCCGATGTCCACGAACTCGGCTTCCGGCAGGGCGGCCTTCAGCTTGTCCAGGTTCTGCAGGCTCAGATGGTCGAACTCCACCCCCACCCGCTTGGCGCCGCCGATCAGCTGCTGTACGGCGCGGAAGAAGTTGTCTTTCTGCCAGTCGGTATATACCAGGTTGTCGCCCAGGGCATTGCGGCGGTAGGGCTGGCCGCCGTCGATGTTGGCGGTAATGGTGGTGTGGATGTCCTGGGTCACCGCCAGGCCATAGTCGCGGCCGAAGCGGCAGTACACAAAATCACTGAAGTAGTTGATGTTGTGGTAGGAAGTGAACAGCACCGCATCCACGTCGCTGGCGGCCATGTACTGGCGCAGCTTGTGCTGGCGGGAACGCATTTCCGCCTCGGAAAACATGCCGCGGACTTTTTCGCCGTTGGGGATGGTCAGGGTGTTGGGCATTTGCATGGTAAGGCTCCTTCCTTAACGAACCGATAACAGGGTTGGCTGCGCCCCGTGTGATGGCGGATTTGCGCATACCCCTGATGCTATAGCCCTCAACGTCATAACAGAAATGAATACTTCAAATCAGCTCATTTGCTTTGTTAATGCGTTGTTATCACACATTACACCTCATAAGGCCCCCGCGATCCTGCCCCGGGGCGGTTCCGCCGGCGGCCTCAGAACAGGTAGTCGACCAGCACCAGCAGCCAGGTCAGCACCATCAGCAACAGGGTCAGCAGCACGGCCGCCGAGCCCATATCCTTGGCCCGGCCGGCGAGTTCGTGGTATTCGGGGCTGGCCTTGTCCACCACCGCCTCCACCGCCGAGTTGAGCAATTCCACTACCAGCACCAGCACCAGGCTGCCCACCAGCAACAGCCGGGGCACCAGGCCCACATCCCAGATCAGGGCCACCGGCAGCAGCACCAGCACCAGCCAGCATTCCTGGCGAAAGGCCGCTTCGTTGCGATAGGCACTTTTGAGCCCCTGCAACGAATAGCCGCCGGCGGAAATAATACGGTCAAGCCCGGTTTTTCCTGGTTTCATCGGTTCTCCCCAAGGCTCAGGCCTTGCAATGTTTCGGTCTCCGGCGTTACCACCAGCACGCTGCCCTGGGTGTACCAGTCCCCCAGCACGATGCGCTGCACCGGCTGGCCGTGGAGATCAAACCGGTGGATGGCGGGTCTGTGGGTATGGCCGTGGATCAGCCGCCGCACACCTGCTTTGCGCATCTGCCGCGCTACCTCGCCCTGATTCACATCCATGATGGTGATGCTTTTGTCCTGCTTGGCCTCGGCACTTTTGCCGCGAATGCCGTCGGCGATGCCCAGGCGTTTTTTAAGCGGCAGGCGCAGAAACAGCCATTGCAGCCAGCCAAGCCGGGTGATGCGGCGGTAGCGCTGGTAGCCGGCATCGTCGGTGCACAGGGTGTCGCCGTGCATGATAAGGGTCGGCTCGCCGTACAGGTCGATGACCTGATGCTCGGGCAGCAGGGTCAGGCCGGCTTCCCGGGCAAAGCGGCGCCCGACCATAAAATCCCGGTTGCCGTGGATGAAGAACACCGGCACGCCACAGTCGCGAAAGGCCGAGGCCACCCGGCGGTTGAGCGGGCTTTGTTCATCGTCGCCAATGGAAAACTCGAACAAATCCCCCAGCACATAGAGGGCATCGGCCTTCGGCGCTTCTTCTGCCATAAAACGCAAAAAGGCGGCGGTAATATCGGGCCGGCCGGCACTCAGGTGCAGATCGGCAATAAACAGGGTATGGGGCATCGGGTAACATCCGGTTCCAAACACAACAATGCCCGCCGGGGCGGGCATTGCAAGGCCATCGCCGAGCGGCCTTATTCGCTGACGGTCACGCCGGTGATCAGCACGTCGTCCACCGGTACGTCCTGGTGCATGTAGCCGCGGGTGCCGGTGGCCACGCCCTTGATCTTGTTGACCACGTCCATGCCTTCGCTCACTTCGCCGAACACGCAGTAGCCGTAGCCCTGGGTGGTGGCCGACTTGAAGTTGAGGAAGTCGTTGTCGTTGACGTTGATAAAGAACTGGGCGGTGGCGGAATGGGGCTCCATGGTGCGGGCCATGGCGATGGTGCCCACCTTGTTGCCGAGGCCGTTATCGGCTTCGTTCTTGATGGCGGCGCGGGTTTCCTTTTCTTCGAAACCGGGGCCGTAACCGCCGCCCTGGATCATGAAACCATCGATAACCCGGTGGAACAGGGTGTTGTCGTAGTGGCCGTCGCGGCAGTATTGCAGAAAGTTGGCAACGGTTTCCGGCGCCTTGTCGGCAAAGAGGTTCAGGGTGATGTCGCCGTAGCTAGTGTGCAGTGTGACCATGTTGATGCTTCCGAATGTGTGAGTTCAGGGGGCGAGTTTAGCGCAAGCCGGGCCGTTAGCGAACCCCTGCCCCGTCACGGCCGGCGAGAAAGGGGCCGGCGGGCAGCCGGTACAGCCCCTGCTGATAGGCCAGACTGCCCCACAGCGCATAGGCCTGGGCCTGCAGTGCCAGCTCGGCATCCACCGGCGCCGGGATAAGCCGCTGCTGCCCGGCATCATAGCGAAAGCCCAGGGCATGCTGCTCCGGTTGCAACACCACCATGTGGTCATCCCTCAGCAAGGCGAAGTTCTTGTCGAACTGCATCAATGCCCGGTTCGGCGACGCCTGAGTCAGATCCCGGCCCAGCATGGGGTTGTCGCTGTCGATGCCCATCAGCGACAACAGGGTCGGCGGCAGATCGATCTGGCTCACCAGGCGCTCGTCCCGGCGCGGCGCTATGCCCTCGCCCAGCAGCAGCGCCGGCACCCGAAAGTGCGCCACCGGCACCAGCTCGGGGCCGTAGGTACGCGAGTCGTGATCCGCCACCACCAGAAACAGAGTGTCCTGCCAGTAATCCGACTGCCGCGCCAGCTCAAAGAAGCGGCCCAGGGCGTAATCGGCGTATTTGGCGGCGTTGTTGCGGGTCTGCTTGGGCTGCTCGTAGAGCTCGATGCGACCATCGGGAAACTCAAAGGGATCGTGGTTGCTGGAGCTGAACACCA
This sequence comes from Zobellella taiwanensis, assembly GCF_003012795.1. GTDB lineage: Bacteria > Pseudomonadota > Gammaproteobacteria > Enterobacterales > Aeromonadaceae > Oceanimonas > Oceanimonas taiwanensis. The sequence continues at coordinate 47,343 of NZ_PXYH01000009.1, read as the reverse complement.
GGCTGAAGAAGGGCTTGCCCTGCCGGTGCAACTGCTCAAATTCCTGATGGGCGCGCACCAACAGATCCTCGTCGCTCACGCCCCAGGCGCCTTCAAACGCGGGCGACTCGAAATCCCGCTGATCGACGATATGCTCAAAGCCGTTGCCCAGAAAGAAGCTGGCCATGTTGTCGAAATGGCTCTCGCCCCCATAGATGAACCGGGTGTGATAACCCCGCTGGTTCAGCAACTGGGCCAGGGTAAAAAAACCGGTCTGGCTCTTGTCGAGCTTGACCACGGCCCGGGCCGGGGTGGGGGTAAAACCGGTCACCACCGCTTCTATGCCCCGTACCGAGCGGGTGCCGGTGGCGTAGAGCTGCTCAAACAGCCAGCCCTTCCGGGCCAGTTTGTCGAACTCGGGAGTCAGCGGCAGCCCGCCCAGGGTGCCCACAAACCGGGCGCCCAGGCTTTCTTCCAGAATGATCACCAGATTTTTGGGCTTGCCCCGGTAACTGGCGGTGTTGCGGGTCAAGCTGGGCAGCTCGGCCGACAGGTAGTCGCTGTCCGGCCGGCCCTGGGCCCGGCGCAGCGTATTCAGCAACTCGCTCTGCTCCATGCGACCGTAAAGGGAGGCGGCGTTTTCTTCCTTGCCCAGCTGTTTGGCGGCAAAACCCACCGAATAGGCGGAGTTGAGCACCAATCCATTGACCAGGGGATCTGTGGAAAAAGCCACCAGTGCCGGGTTCAGCCCGCGGTGGCCCAGGGTGGAGCGCCCGCCGAGCAGGCCCAGGGCCAGTACCAGCAGCACCAGCACCGGCCGCCAGTACCAGGCAGGCATGGCAAGGTGCTGGCACAGCCGACCGGACCAGCGCCAGCCCGCCCACAGTGCCGCCGGCACCAGCAGGCTCACCAGCACCAGCGCCGGCAGGTGCCCCTGCAGCAACATACCAAACACTTCCTTCGGATAGATCAGGTACTCGATAAACAGCCGGTTGGGACGCAGATCATAGGTGTTGATAAAGGCCGGGGTCGCCAGCTCCAGCAACAGCAGCAATCCGGTGCCCGCCGTCAGCCACACTCGCATCAGCCACAGCCAGGCGCGGCCCGGGCCATGCTTGCCGGCCAGCAGCAGGGTCAGCACCGCCGGTACGCCGAACAGCCAGCACAGGGTAGACAGATCCACCCGCAGGCCCTGCAGCAGCACCGGGCCCCAGCCATTGGCACCGGTGACCCGCTCGGCCTGCCACAGCGCCAGCGCCAGCCGGCTGAAACCGAGCAATACCAGGTTCAGCAGCAAAAAGCAGAAAAAGGGCCACAGCGGTCCCAGCCATTGTTTGAGTCTTGTCATGCTCACCGCGCCAGTCGGATTAAAACCCCATGCTAAGGGCGACAAGGTCAAAAAAAGGTCAAAAGGTGACGCGCACCCGCGTACCGGCCGGTGAGTTGGACGCCAGACTCAGGGTCCAGCCTTGGTGATCGCACACCCGCTTGACGATGGACATGCCAAGACCAAAGCCGTCGCCACCACTCACGCCCCGCTCGTGAATACGCGCCAGCATCTCCGGCGCTATGCCCTCGCCGGTGTCGCACACCTCCATCCAGTCTGGCCCCAGGCGAAGCTCAACCCCGCCCTTAAAGGTGTGATCCAGGGCATTGCGCAACAGGTTGTTGAGCACGGCGCCGGCCAGGATGGCGGGCACGGGCCGGGACGGCTCCGCCTCTCCGGCCAGGGTCAGCGTCAGACCTCGCCGCTCGGCAAGCGCTGCCCACTGCTCCCGGGTACTGGCCGCCAGCCGGTTAAGGGGGATCAGGTTGTCGTGGCGCACCGCGTCTTCCGGTGAGCGGGACAATTGCAAAAACAGGCTCACCTGACGCTGCATGTCGTCCAGTGCCGATTCCATGCGCGCCAGCTGGCGTTGCTCCGGCACCGAGCCGCTGCCGGTTTCCCGCAGCATATCCAGGGCACCGCGGATCACCATCATGGGTGTGCGCAGCTCGTGGCTGGCGTTGGCGGAAAACTGCTGTTCCCGGGTCAGCAGCTCCTGCACCCGGTCGGCGTACTCCTCAAAGGCACGCGCCAGCAAGCCCACTTCGTCATCGGGGTAAACGCCATGCAGGCGGGCGCCGGACTGCTGGCGCAGCCGGGACACCTCTTTCGCCAGTTGCGACACCGGCTGCAATATCTGCCGGCTGAGCCGGCGCGACAGCCAGAAGCCGAGGGCCCATACACCCAGCACGCCAACTGTCATGCCGCTGAACACCAGCAGCTCGTAACGTTCGAATTCGCTCTGATCCTGCACCAGCACGTGTTCCCAGCCATCCTGATAATGCACGAACAGGTTGTAGGCACCGTCCCCCAGCAGCACTTCGTGCCCCCCTTCCGGGTAATCCCGAAACCGGGGCGGCAGCAGCGCCTGCTGCCCAGAGGGCACCTTGTAATAGGTGGTGTCGGTCATCGGCAACACCAGCGGCTGCTGCAGGCTGGCATGGGCCCGCACCTGATCGAGCAGATCGCTGTGCAAATGGTTGTAAAACAGCGTGCGCTCAAACCAGAACACCAGCAACACAATGGCCGCCGACGCCATCAGGCTTAAGCTTACGATCAGCAGGTTAAGCACCCACTGCAGGCGGGCATTAATGGTCAGGCGCATGATCGTCGCCAACCAGACGGTAGCCCTGGCCGTGCACGGTGTGAATAAGCGGCCGGTCAAAGGGCTTGTCGATGGCGCTGCGCAACAGGTAGATATGGGACTTGAGGCCGTCGCTGTCGGGAGGCTCGTCGGCCCACAATTCGCTCGCCAGGGTGGCCCGGCTAACCACATTGGGCGAGTGCTTCATCAGCACTTCCAGTAATTTAAGGCATTTGGGGTTGAGACTGATGTCCCGCCCCTGGCGGCTGACCTTAAGGGTATCCAGATCCAGGACAAGATCGGCCACCGTCAGCCGGCGCACCCGTTGCTGCCGGCTGCGCTTGAGCACGGCCTGAATGCGCGACCACAGCTCCGGCAGGGCGAAGGGCTTGACCAGGTAATCGTCGGCCCCCACCTCGAACCCGGCCAGCTTGTCGTCCAGGGTGTCCCGGGCGGTCAGCATCAATACCGGCAGCGGATTCAGGCCGGCCCGCAACCGACGGCACAACTCAATGCCATCGAGTCCCGGCAGGCCAAGATCCAGCACCAGCAGATCAAATTCCTGACGGGCCAGCAGGGCCAGCGCCGCCGTTCCGCTGTGCAAGGCATCCACGGTACACCCCTTGAGGCTGAGATAATCGATAATATTGACCAGAATATCCGGATTGTCTTCCACCACCAGAATGCGCATGCCCTTTCCTCGTGTTGACCAACGGCCCGACGTCGGCCTTGATGTGCGGCCCGGTATTAAATCACGCATGGGCACTTAATGTAGCCTTAAGTTTATTTCCCTAAAGTGAGTACAAGGCCGGCATCGGCCGCTGACACGGGAGATAACGCAATGCAATCCATCAAGGTATGGGATCCGCTGGTGCGGGTATTTCACTGGTCGCTGGTGGCGGCCTTTGCCACCGCCTGGCTGACCGCCGACGAATGGCAGTCGGTACACGAAGTGGCGGGCTACGGCGTGATGGGGCTGATTGCCTTTCGGCTGGTGTGGGGGCTGGTGGGCTCCCGTTATGCCCGCTTTCGCCAGTTCGTGCGCCCGCCGGCGGCCACGCTGGGTTACCTCAACGAGGTTTGCCACCGCCGGGAAAAGCGCTATCTCGGCCATAACCCGGCGGGCGCGGCCATGGTGCTGGCCCTGCTGGCCGGCCTGAGCCTGCTCACCCTGAGCGGCTGGCTGTATGTCACCGATGCCGGTGGTGACTGGCTGGAAGACGTGCACGAGTTTATCGCCAATGCCCTGCTGGGGCTGGTGGGGCTGCACATTGCCGGGGTCATCTTCACCGGCCTGCGCCACCGGGAAAACCTGATCAAATCCATGTTCACCGGCACCAAACGGCCGCCCGACGGCGATGATGTAGCCTGATCCTTGTTGCGATTTTCCCTTACCCGGCGGCTCCCGCCCCGCCGCCGGGCTTTGTGCTTGCACCGCGTGGCCATTAACGGTTCAATAAGCGCTGACGTTCCTAACCACTCACCACCACCAAGACCCTAATCATGCTGAAAATCTACAACTCCCTGACCCGACAAAAAGAAGAATTCAAACCCCTGGTGCCCGGCAAGGTCGGCATGTATGTGTGTGGTGTGACCATTTACGATCTCTGTCATATCGGCCATGGCCGGACCTTTGTGGCCTTTGATGTGGTCACCCGCTACCTGCGCTATGCCGGTTACGATCTGACCTTTGTGCGCAACATCACCGACATTGACGACAAGATCATCAAGCGGGCGGCGGAAAATGGCGAAAGCTGCGACGCCCTCACCGAGCGCCTGACCGCCGATATGTACAAGGACTTTGATGCCCTCAATATCGCCCGGCCCGATATCGAGCCCAAGGCCACCGGCCATATTCCCGAAATCATTGCCATGGTCAAAACCCTGATAAAAGACGGCCACGCCTATGTGGCGGACAACGGCGACGTGCTGTTCGAGGTGAACAGCTTTGCCGACTACGGCCGGCTCTCGGGCCAGAACCTGGAGCAGCTGCAGGCCGGCGCCCGGGTGGAAGTGGAGCAGAGCAAGCGCAACCCCCTCGATTTCGTGCTGTGGAAACAGTCCAAGCCCGGCGAGCCGAGCTGGGAGTCCCCCTGGGGCGAGGGCCGTCCGGGCTGGCACATCGAGTGCTCGGCCATGAACGGCAAGCACCTGGGCAAGCATTTCGACATTCACGGCGGCGGCTCGGACCTGCAGTTCCCCCACCATGAAAACGAAATCGCCCAGAGCTGCTGCGCCAACCACAGCCCCTACGTCAACACCTGGATGCACTCGGGCATGGTGATGGTGGATCAGGAGAAAATGTCCAAGTCGCTGGGCAACTTCTTTACCATTCGCGACGTGCTCAAGCACTACGACGGCGAGACCATTCGCTACTTTTTGCTGTCGGGTCACTACCGCAGCCAGCTCAACTATTCCGACGAAAACCTGAAGCAGGCCCGCACCGCCCTGGAGCGGCTCTATACGGCACTCAGGGATCTGCCCGAGGCGCCCGCCGCTGGCGGCGAGGACTTTGTGGCGCGCTTCAATGCCGCCATGGACGACGATTTCAACACCCCCGAGGCCTATTCGGTGCTGTTTGATCTGGCTCGGGAAATCAACCGCCAGAAGGGCAAGGACGACGCCGCGGCCGCCGGCCTGGGCGGTCGCCTGCGGGAGCTGGCCGGGGTGCTGGGCCTGCTGACCCAGGAGCCCGAGGCCTTTTTGCGCGGCGATGCCGGCGCCGACGACGAGGTGGCCGACATCGAGCGCCTGATCCAGGCCCGCCTGGATGCGCGCCAGAGCAAGGACTGGGCCGCCGCCGACGCCGCCCGCGACCAGCTCACCGCCATGGGCATAGTGCTGGAAGACGGCCCGGAGGGCACCCGCTGGCGGCGCAAGTAAGCGCCCGGCCGTTTTGCAATCCTTGAGCGGGGCGTCATAATGGGCGCCCCGTTTTTTATCGCCCTGCCTGGGCCATACCGACAGGAGCCTGCCATGAATACACTGTTTCCTCCCCTGCTGTTGACCCTGCTGCTGGCACTGACCGGCTGCGAGCAAAAAGGACCGGCCGCCGACATCGGCGACAATATCGATCAGGTTGTGGAAAATACCGAGCGACCGGCCGAAACCCGGCCACCGGCAGAGGCCAGGCCCGATCCCGAGGTGCTGGAACAGCAGAAACAGGAATTCGAACAGGTGGTACAGGAAGCCACCCGGGAAGCGGAAGACCGGCTCGGCGACATCATGGAATCCACCCTGGCCAGCGAGTGAACAGCGGCAGTCCGTCATATTTCTTCGCCCCGGATACGATTTTGTTGCGTCACCCGGCTTCGCGAAAACAGGTAAATTTTTGATTTTAAAAACATTTAATTAAAAACCCGGCCCCATCCCCGGGGCCGGCCCCCTGTTGCCCTACGCCGCCATGCGCTATTACTGATAGTGAAAACACCTCAATGCGGCTCAGGCCGCGATAACAACCGTTAGACCCTAGGGAGCGAATCATGAAGAAATCACTGCTGAATGTACTGTTGCTGAGTTCGGTCGCCGCCTTTGGCCTGGCCGCCTGTGACAACAAGGGCCCGGCGGAGCAGGCCGGGGAACAGGTGGACGAGGCCGTCGAGCAGGTACAGGAGCAAGGCGAGCAGTTCGCCGACGACGCCAGGGAAACCCTGGGAGTGGAAGAGCCGGGCGCCATGGAGCAGTTGGGCGAATCCCTCGATCAGGCGGCCGAGGACATGGTCAATTCCGCCGGCGAACAGGCCGACGCCATGGGCGAGGCGATGGACGAAGCGGCCGCCGAGGCGGAGCGCAAGCTCAATGAAATGCTCGAAGAGAGCGAACAGCAATAACCGCCGGCCCGGTTGGCGGAGGGAGCCCGGGGCTCCCTCTTTTTTTGGCTGTACAGCCGGTTTTTACCGTCCCGCTCAGGCGCCCTGGGTCGGCTCCATTTCGCCGCCGCAGTGCTTGCAGAAACGGGCATCCCGGTCGTGGCCGCCCTTGTCGCACTGGGGACAATGGCGCAAGTCCTGCTCCCGGCGCATTTCCCGGCCCAGCTCGGCGGTGATGATGCCGGTGGGCACGGCAATAATGGCATAGCCCATCAGCATGGTTACGGCGGCAATGGCACGCCCCAGCGGCGTTTGCGGTGTGATGTCGCCAAAGCCGACGGTGGTGATGGTGACAATGGCCCAGTAAATGCTGGTGGGGATACTGGTAAAGCCGTTTTCCGGCCCTTCCACCACATACAGCAGCGAGCCGAACAGGGTGACCAGAATGAACAGGGTGCTGAAAAACACCAGTATCTTGCGCCGGCTCTGGTTGAGCGAGCGCAACAGGGTGTTGGCTTCGTTGACATAGCGCATCAGCTTGAGCACCCGGAAAATCCGCAGTACCCGCAGCAGGCGCACCATCATCAGGAAACTGGCCCCGGGAATGAAGATGGCCAGGTAGGTGGGCAGCACCGCCAGCAGATCAATCACCCCGTAAAAGCTGCGCACATAGGCCGCCCGGCTCTGGGCGCAGTAGACGCGCAGGCCGTATTCCAGGGTGAACAGCAGGGTGAAGCCCCACTCCAGGCCATAGAGCAGGCTGCCGTAGCGGGCCCGCACCGGCCCCATGGAGTCCAGCAGCAACACCCCTATCGACAGCAGTATGACGATGATAAGACCGATATCGAACCGGCGTCCCGCCGGGGTTTCGGTACCGAAAATCACGGTGTACAGGACATCCTTGTCGAGCCACTTCATGGGCGGGCCTTAACGGTCGTGGTAGCGCTCGCAGGCGATCAGGGTGTTTTCAATCAGTGACGCCACCGTCATCGGGCCCACGCCGCCGGGCACGGGGGTGATGTAGGCGGCGCGCTCGGCGGCCACCGCATATTCCACGTCGCCCACCAGGCGGCCGTCGTCCAGGCGGTTGATGCCCACGTCGATCACCACGGCGCCGGGCTTGATCCAGTCGCCGGGGATGAAGTTGGGCTTGCCCACCGCCACCACCAGCAGGTCGGCGCCGGCCACCTTGCCGCGCAAATCCTCGGTGAAGCGGTGGCAGGTGGTGGTGGTGCAGCCGGCCAGCAGCAGTTCCAGGGTCATGGGCCGGCCCACTATGTTGGACGCTCCCACCACCACGGCGTTGAGGCCATGGGTCTTGATGTGGCTGCGCTCAATCAGGGTCATGATGCCCTTGGGGGTGCAGGGTCGCAGGGCCGGAATGCGCTGGGCCAGGCGGCCCACATTGTAGGGGTGGAAACCGTCCACGTCCTTGTGGGGATGGATGCGCTCGAGCACCAGGGTGCTGTCGATGTGGGACGGCAGCGGCAGTTGCACCAGGATGCCGTCGATGGTGGCATCGCCGTTCAGCTCGTCGATCAGATCCAGCAGCTGTTGTTCGGTGGTGTGCTGGGGCAGGTCGAAGGAGCGGGAGACAAAGCCCACCTCTTCACAGGCCCGGCGCTTGCTGCCCACGTAAACCTGGGAGGCGGGATTGGCCCCCACCAGTATCACCGCCAGGCCGGGAGCGCGTTTTCCTTCGCGCTTGCGTTCGGCAACCCGTTCGGCAACCTGGTTGCGCACCGCCTGTGCAATCGCTTTTCCATCGATGATTTGAGCTGACATCTGCGTTGATTCTCACCTTTATAAACCTGCGGCGATTGTCGCATTTTTTCAGGGTTTTGATAAGCAAGGCCCGGCGGGATAAAGCCGTTGACCCTGTGGGGCCAAATCGGTATGATGCCGCCCCGTTGCGTCGTGGCCGAACCCCGCGCAACGCCCGGCGCCCTTAGCTCAGCTGGATAGAGCATCCGCCTTCTAAGCGGATGGTCGCAGGTTCGAGTCCTGCAGGGCGCGCCATCACTGGTGACCGTAGCTCAGTTGGTAGAGTCCCGGATTGTGATTCCGGTTGTCGCGGGTTCGAGCCCCGTCGGTCACCCCACTTTAATCCCATTGCATTCCCCTGCAGGCAAGCCCTCGGCTATGCCATTCCCTGCCGGGCCTGGCTTTCCAGATGTGTCACCAGCTCCGCCGGCAACTGCAGCCGGTGCGCCAGCGCTTCCAGGTAGGCCTGCTCCGCCGCCTGATCCGGATCGATCACCAGCCGGGATGCCAGATACAGCTCCGCCGCCTGCTCGGGTCCCCGGGCGGAAGCGACAATGTCGCCCAGTGACACCGGCGCCGACAGCATGTCGAACACCAGCGCCTTTTCGTCCGCCGCCAGCCCCAGTTGCTCCACCTGCTCAAAAATCCGTTGCTGCTCGGCGGCATCCACATGGCCGTCGGCCTTGGCCGCGCCTATCATGGCGCGCATCAGCGACAGCTGGAACGGCTCGCCGTTGGCCGCGGCGGCCAACGGCGAAAACCGCGGATCCAGCTGTTGCAGATCGGCCTCGGTGGCGGGCGCCGCCTGGCCCGGGCTGCGCCCCTGCTGCCAGCCCTGGTAGGCCTTCCAGGCCATGACCCCGGCCGCCGCCAGTCCCGCGTACTTGAGGGTGCCGCCGGCCATCTTGCGGCCCTTCTTGCTGCCCAGCAGCAGGCCCAGTATGCCGCCGGTGGCGGCGCCCTTGCCAAAACCGGCACCCTTGCCCAAAAACTGGCCAATCAGTTTTTCCGCATTCATCTCGTTCTCCTCATGATTTAGGGGTCAGCAGCCTGAGCACCTTGTCGACCAGGGCACGGCGAATGCCGCCCAGCTGCTTTTTCTCGTCGCCCTGCCAGGGCACGGGCCGGCACAAATCCATCGCCTGCAGGCCCAGGCGGGCGGTCAGCAGGCCCGCGCCCACCCCCTGCCCGGCCCGGGCCGACAGCCGCCCCGCCAGCTCCAGCCCCAGCAGGTCCATGCCCATGTCCACCGCCGCCTCCGACACCCCGGCATAGAGCATGTTGTGCAGCACGCCCCGCAGCAGCCGCATCCGGCTCAGGGCCCCGAGGCGGATGCCGTAACATTGGGTAATGTCCTCTATCATCCGCAGGTTGCGCCACAATACCAGCAGCATGTCCACCGCCGCCAAGGGGCTGGCGGCCACCATCACCGCCGCCTCGCCGGACCACTTGAGCACCCGGGCCCGGGCCTGGCGATCCTGGCCGGCCAGCACCAGCCGGCTGTACAGTGCCAGCACCTCGCCGTCCAGCTCCTGCTGCTCCAGCCCGGCGCGCCATTGCTGAAAGCCCTCGGTATGGGTCAGCCCGCCCTGGGCCGCCAGCTGTTCGCACAAGGGCCTGGCCTGGCCGCTGCCCGCGCCGGCCAGCAGGGCCTCGGCCCGGGCCCGTTGGCGCCCCACCTGTTCGAGGCGGCGCAGCAGCCGCAGCTCGCGCCACAGGGTGGCGAGGGCCGCCACGGCCAGCAGCCCCAGGGCAAGACTCCAGGCGGCCCCCAGCAGCCGGCTTTGTTGCCAGGTTTGCCACAAAGACAGGCCGGAGTCGACCAGCAGCAACAGCAGCAGCAGGGCGATGGCACTGGCCCACAGCCGGTGCCGGCGGCGCGGACGCAGCGCCGCCAGCGGCACCGGCTCGGTGTCATCGAGGCGGATAAAATCGTCTTCCGCCAGCGCCTGCCCCGGCTTGAGCGGGTCGGCGGCCGGCGCCGCCAGGGGCTGGTCCAGAATCAGTTTGCTTTTGAGGGTCACGACAACTTGTCTCCCAGCAGAAAGGCGAGCGCCTGATCCAGGCGCAGATGGGGCAGTGGCGCATCCTGTTGCCACCGGGGCGGCGCGAATTCGGTAAAGTCAAAACCCTGTCGCTGCCAGAAGTCCGCCTCAGGCAGGCCCTCGGGCACCTCGCCCGGATACAGGGTCACCGGCTGGCCGTCGGCCAGCCGGTGACCCTGCAGCGCGGGGATGCGCTCGCCCTGGTGGCTGACCTCGCCGCTGGTGGTGGCGCGGATCGAGGCCAGCGCCAGGGTCTGGATATCGATGCCCGCCAGCCGGGCCCGGCGGTGGCCGCCGCGCACCAGGGCCCCCAGCAGCCGGCTCAGGCGGCCGTGCTGGTCGGGGGTCAGGTGATCGGCCTTGGTGGCGGCGAACAGCAGCTTGTCGATGCGCGGGGCGAACAGCCGCCGCCACCAGCCGCTTTGGCCATACTCGAAACTCTGCATGATGGCGGACAGGGCCCGGCCCAGGTCGGCCACGCTGTCCGGCCCCCGGTTGAGCGCACTCAGGCAGTCCACCAGCACTATCTGGCGGTCGAAGCCGGCGAAAAATTCACGGTAAAAACCGGCCACCAGGTGTTTTTTGTAGTGTTCAAAACGGGCTTCCATCATGCCGTAGTGATGCTGCTCGCCGAGCCCGGCCGGCACCTGGCCCCACACCCAGGGCACAAACTCCAGCATGGGCGCGCCCTGGTATTCACCGGGCAGGATAAAGCGCCCGGGCTGCACCAGGTAGGCGCCGGCCTCGCGGCGGATGTCGAGCAGCCAGCGGCTGTAGTCGGCCGCCAGCCGGGCCAGCCGGGCATCCTCGGCGGGGGCGTCGGCGGCCACGGCCGCGCCCGCCTCCAGCCAGGGCCTGGCCAGCCGCGCCAGCTCGGGGTTGTCCAGCAGCCGGCGCTGCTGTTCGCTCCACTGGGCATAGCTCAGGTCGAGCAGGGGCAGGTCGAGCAGCCATTCGCCGGGATAGTCGACCAGTTCCAGATAGAGGGTGGCGGTATCCTTGAGCCGGCGTTTAAGGGCATTGCCGGGCTGGTACCGGATCGCCAGGGTGATCTCGCTGATGCCCCGGGTCGGCTCGGGCCAGGCCGGCGGCGTGCCCGCCAGTTGGGCCAGGGCCGCCTCGTAGCCAAAGGCGGGAACATGGTGGTGACGGCTCGGCACCCGCTTGATGCCGAGCAGCCGGCCCTCGGCTGCCGGCGGCCAGTGGGGCAGCCGGGCGTCGATGCCGGCGTGCTCCAACTGGTTGACCAGGCTGGTGATAAAGGCGGTCTTGCCGCTGCGGCTTAAGCCCGTTACCGCCAGCCGCAGGCGCTGGTCCAGCCCCCGCTGGACCCAGGCCCCGGCCTTGTTGCGCCACTGCTCCAGTGCGGTTTTGTTCATTTATCCTCGCGCAGATGGTTGAATTCCCGGCGCAGCCTGAACTCGCGGGAGGTCAGCAGCCGCTCCATGCCCGCCACCCTCTCGTTCAGCCGTGCAAGCCGGCCCTCAAGACGCTCCAGCGCCTCCCGGGGCGACAGCCCCGACTGCCAGCCGGCGGCCTTGACATGCTCCGGAGGCGGGCTTTGCCGGGTGCCGGCGGGCAGGTCGTCGAGCAGCAGCCAGGCCGCGATGTAGAGCACCAGGGTCAGGAAGCTGGCGAAGACCAGGCCGGTGATGGCCAGCACCCGCACCAGCCAGGGCTCGACCCCGGCCTTGCGGGCAATGCCGGCGCATACCCCGCCGAGCTTGCCGTTGCTTTTGTCACGATAGAGGTTTATCAGGGTTGACGCCATCCGGGGACCTCCTGATCCAGCAGCCGCTCCAGGGTCTGCACCCGTTCGGCCAGTTGTTCGGACTGTTGCAGTGCCTGCTCCAGGCGCTGGCGGGCGGCTTCATCCAGCCCCTCGTCCAGCCGCCGCTTGCTGCGATAGTGCAGCACCAGCCACACCGGCACTACCAGAAACAGAAAGATGTTGAGCGGGGCCACCAGGGCCCAGGCCAGTTCGGACATTATTGTTCCTCGCGGTTATTGAGCCGGGCCTTGAGCCGGGCCAGTTCCTTGCCGATGACGTCGTCCGCCTCCAGTTCGGCAAATTCCTGATCCAGCCCCCGGCTGCGGCTGTACAGATCGGCCCTGGCCTCCAGTTCGTCGATTTTGCGCTCCATGCGATCGAACTTGTCGATGGCCGAGGCGTTTTCGCTCTGGCGCACCCGCTCCTGCACCTTGATCCGGCTTTGGGCGCTGCGCTCGCGCAACTGCATCGCCTGCTGGCGGGCACGGGCGTCGGCCAGCTTGGCCTCGAGCTGCTGGATGGCTTCCGCCAGCTTGTTCATGCTCTCTTCCACCACGGTGCATTCCTGCTCCAGGGCCTTGAGCAGTTCGGCCTGCTTGCTCTTTTCGATAAGGGCGGCCCGGGCCAGGTCTTCGCGATCCTTGGTCAGCGCCAGCTCGGCCTTGTCCTGCCATTCCTGCACCCGCTCCCGGTGGCGTTCTATCTGGCGCAGCAGATCCTTTTTCTCGGCCAGGAAGCGGGCCAGGTTGGAGCGCTCGCGCACCAGCTCGTCCTCCATCTCCTGGATGATCAGCCGGACCATCTTGGCCGGATCCTCGGCCTTGTCCAGCAGGGAATTGAGGTTGGCGTTAATGATGTCGGCCATGCGTGAAAAAATGCTCATGAATTGCCTCCTCGGGCGGTTGGGCGGCGAATGCCCCCTGGCTTCGCCTTCCCACTCACCTAAACAAGATACATGCCAAACCTTAAACAAACATTAATACCATGAAAAACATGACTATTTTATAAAGGGCGCGGAATGAGGCCTGCCGACTCGTGGTTAAAAAGGCTATCATTTGGCAAATTTAACCAAGAGTTACGCCATGGATATTGAGCTTATCGGTCAGTCCAATGCCCTGCTCGGGGTACTGGACCAGGTCTCCCTGCTCGCCCCCCTCGACCGGCCGGTGCTGGTGGTGGGCGAGCGCGGCACCGGCAAGGAGCTGATCGCCCAGCGCCTGCATTACCTTTCGTCCCGCTGGCAACAGCCGTTCATCTCCCTCAACTGCGCCACCCTGGCCGAAACCCTGCTCGAAAGCGAGCTGTTCGGCCACGAGGCGGGTGCCTTCACCGGCGCCCAGAAACGCCACCTGGGCCGCTTCGAGCGGGCCGACGGCGGCACCCTGTTTCTCGATGAGCTGGCCACCACCAGTGCCCGGGTGCAGGAAAAACTGCTCAGGGCCATCGAATACGGCGAGTTCGAACGGGTCGGCGGCAGCCAGCCGGTCAAGGTGGACGTCCGCCTGCTGTGCGCCACCAACCAGGATCTGCCCGAGCTGGTGGAAAAGGGCGAGTTTCGCGCCGATCTGCTTGATAGACTGGCCTTCGATGTGGTTACATTGCCGCCCCTGCGCGCCCGGGATCAGGACATACTGCGCCTAGCGGAACACTTTGCCGTCGCCCTGTGCATGGAGCTGGGCTGGCCCCTGTTCGCCGGTTTCGCCCCGGCGGCGCGGCGCCGGTTGCTGGAGCATCCCTGGCCGGGCAATGTGCGCGAACTGAAAAACGTGGTCGAGCGCAGCCTCTACCGCCACGGCTGCCCCCAGCAGCCCCTGGCCGAGTTGTGCCTGGACCCCTTCGCCTCCCCCTGGCGGCCGGGCGGCGGCCCCGGGCAGCAGGCGGCGCCGGCCCTGCCGCTCGACCTGCGCCGGCACCTGGCCGAACAGGAACACAGCCTGGTGCAGACGGCACTGGCCCGGGCCCGTTATAATCAACGTCAGGCCGCCGGGCTGCTGGGGCTCAGCTACCACCAACTGCGCGGCCTGCTGCGCAAACACGCCGCCAGCGGGGCGGCGGAACACAAGGACTGAACATGCGTTTCTGGCTGTGCTGCCTGTTTCCCCTGCTGCTGGCGGGCTGCGACGGCGGCAACCGACAACTGGCCAAAGAGAGCCTGCTTTATTGCGCGGAAGGCCCGCCGCTGACCTTCAACCCGCAACTGGTCACCTCCACCCAGACCCTGGACGCCACCGCCCGCCAGCTGTACGACCGCCTGCTCGACATCGATCCCAACAACCTGCAGCCGGTGCCCGCCCTGGCCCTGGCCTGGAGCCGCAGCGAGGACGGCCTGCGCTACCGCTTCAGGCTGCGCCCCGGGGTCAGCTTCCACCATACCGCCTGGTTCACCCCCGGCCGGCAGCTTACCGCCGAGGACGTGGTATTCACCTTTCGCCGGCTGGTTGACCCCCATCATCCCTATCACCCGGTCAGCGGCGGCCGCTATCCCTTTTTCGACAGCATCGGCTGGCCTGAGCTTATCCGCGAGGTGCGCGCCCTCGACAGCCTGGAGGTGGAATTCATCCTGCGCCGGCCGGACGCTTCCTTTATTGCCAACCTGGCCAGCGACTACGCGGTGATCCTCTCGGCGGAATACGCCGAGGGCCTGCTCGCCGCCGGCACCCCCCAGCTGCTCGACCAGCAGCCGGTGGGCACAGGGCCGTTCCGGCTCAGCCACTACCGCACCGACGACTTCATCCGTTATTACCGCCATCCCGACTACTGGCGCGGCCCGGCCCGGCTCGGCCAGCTGATTTTCGACATCACCCCCAAGTCGTCAAAGCGCCTGGCCAAACTGCTGACCGGCGAGTGCGACGTCATGGCCCACCCGGGCGCCAGCCAGATGTCGGTGATCCGCCGCCACCCGGAGCTGGCCCTGGACCAGGCCACCGGCATGAACGTCTCGGCACTGGCACTGAATACCCAAAAGCCGCCGTTCAGCGATCTCAGGGTGCGCAAGGCGCTGAGCCTGGCACTGTCGCGCACCGATATCCTGCACGCTGTCTATTTCGACATCGGCTCCGTGGCCGAATCGCTGCTGCCGCCGGTATCCTGGGGGCACCATCCCAACCTGCTGATGCCCCTGCCCGATCTGGAACGGGCCCGCTGGCTGCTGGAGCAGGCCGGCCTTGAGCACGGCTTTGAAATGACGCTGCTGGTGCCGGCGGGCAGCCGCAGCTTCAACCCGGACGGACTCAAGACCGGCCAGCTGATCCAGCGCCGCCTGGGCGAGCTCGGCATCCGGGTCCGGCTGCAAAGCCTGGAAGAGCAGATACTGCGCCGCACCCTGAGGGAAGGCGCCCACGACGCCGTGCTGACCGGCTGGTCCGCCGACTCCCCGGATCCGGACAACATGCTGCGCAACCTGCTCAGTTGCCAGGCCATTGCCGCCGGCACCAACGCCAGCCGCTGGTGTCATCCGCTGTTCGAGCACGAGCTCGACGCGGCCCTGGCCGATCCCGGCCTGGCCTCGCGCATCGGCCACTATCAGCTGGCCCAGGAACTGGTCTACCAGGACATGCCGCTGATCCCGCTGACCCACAGCCTCAAGCAGCAGGCCCACCGCCGCCAGGTCAAGGGGCTGCGGCTGCAGCCCTACGGCGGCGTGGCCTTCCACCAGGCCTACAAGGAGGAGTAGCCATGTTTCATTACCTGCTGCGCCGGCTCAACCTGCTGCTCAGTACCCTGCTGCTGCTGACACTGCTCGCCTATGGCCTGGAATACCGGCTGCTCGGCACCGACGGCGGGGAGTTCTGGCCCGGCTACCTGGCCTTTTTGCAGCAGCTGCTGGCGGGGGATTTCGGGATTTCCAGCGCCACCGGCATGCCGGTGCTGGGGGCGCTCGGCCAGTATTTTCCCGCCACCCTGGAGCTGTGCCTGGCGGCCTTTGTCATTTCCCTGCTGGTGGGGGTGCCGGTGGGCACCCTGGCCGCCCTGCGCCAGGGCCGCTGGCAGGATACCCTGATCCTCACCGGCACCCTGGTGGGCTATTCGGTGCCGGTGTTCTGGCTGGGCCTGCTGCTGGTGATGCTGTTTTCCCTGCACCTGGGCTGGCTGCCGGTATCGGGCCAGCTGAGCCTGCTCTACGACATCACCCCGGTGACCGGCATCATGATCATAGACTCGCTGCTCGCCGACACCCCCCATCGCCTGCCGGCCTTCCTCGACGCACTGCAGCACCTGATCCTGCCTGCCCTGGTGCTGGCCATAGTGCCGACCACAGAGGTGATCCGCCAAATCCGCAGCGCCCTGCTCGAGGTGCTCCGGCAAAACTACATCCGTGCGGCGCTGACCAAGGGTTTCAGCGAAACCCATGTGATACTGCGCCACGGCCTGCGCAACGCCTTTCCCATGACCATCCCCACCCTGGGGCTGCAACTGGGTACAGTGCTGACCTCGGCGATGATGACCGAAATCGTGTTCGACTGGCCGGGCCTCGGCCGCTGGCTGGTCACCAGCATAGCGCTGCAGGACTATGCCGCCATCAAGGGCGGCACCCTGGCCATCGCCACCTTCACCATAGTGGCCGGAGTCGGCATGGACATTCTTTCCACCCTCGTTTACCCCAGCCGGCGGAGGGCGCTCTATGCCAACCAGGGCTAACATCTATCCCGAACTCAAGGTCCGCTCCCCCCTCGAGCAGGCCTGGTTGCTGTTTCGCAAAAATACCCTGGCGATGATCGGCCTCTGGGGGCTGGGGTTTTTGACCCTGTTCACCCTGTTCGGCCCCTGGCTGGCGCCCTACGCTCCCTATGAACAGTTCGGTGAGGCGCTGCTGCTGCCGCCGTCCTGGGCCGCCGAGGGCAACATCGACTTTTTCCTCGGCACCGACGACCTGGGCCGGGATCTGCTGTCCCGGCTGATCAGCGGCGCCCGCCTGACCGTGGGCAACGCCGTGCTGATCGTGCTGGTGGCGCTGCTGGTGGGCGGCAGCATCGGCATCCTCGGCGGCATGAGCCGGGGCATGAAGGCGAGCATCCTCAACCACCTGCTCGACACCCTGCTGTCCATCCCCTCGCTGCTGCTGGCCATTATTTTCGTCGCCATCCTGGGCCCCGGGCTGCTGCATACCCTGTTCGCCATCACCCTGGCGCTGATCCCCCAGTTCGTCCGCGCCACCTACAACGCGGTGTCGGAAGAGATGCAGAAGGAATACATCGTCGCCCTGCGCCTGGACGGCGCCAACCAGTGGCGCATCCTGCGCTACGGGGTGCTGCCCAACCTCAGCGATACCCTGGTCAGCCAGACCACCCGGGCGCTGTCGGCGGCCATCCTCGACATTACCGCGGTCGGCTTTCTCGGCCTCGGCGCCCAGCCGCCCCGGCCCGAGTGGGGGGCCATGCTGTCCGACGCCCTCGAACTGGTCTACCTGGCGCCCTGGACCGTCACCCTGCCGGGCCTGGCGATACTGCTGTCGGTACTGGTGATCAACATGGTCGGCGAGGGCCTGCGCCAGGCCATCAATGAGGTAATGGACTGATGCCGCTGCTCGATATCCGCAACCTGACCATCGAAATCGATACCCCCCAGGGCATGGTGAAGGCGGTCGACAAGTTCAGCCTGACCCTGGCCGACGGCGAAATCCGCGGCCTGGTGGGCGAGTCCGGCTCGGGCAAGAGCCTGGTGGCCCAAACCATAGTGGGCATCGCCAAGGACACCTGGCGGGTGACCGCCGATCGCATGTACCTCGACAATATCGACCTGCAAAGCCTGTCCCCCAAGGAGCGGCGGCTGGTCATGGGACGCGACATGGCGATGGTGTTCCAGGAGCCCTCCAGCTGCCTGGATCCCGCCGAGCGGATCGGCGCCCAGCTGATCGAGGCCATTCCCTCGCGCAGCTTTCACGGCAAGTGGTGGCAGCGCTGGCAGTGGCGGCGCAACCAGGCCGTCGGCCTGCTGCACCGGGTCGGCATCCGGGATCACCGCCAGGTGATGAACGCCTATCCCTACCAGCTGTCGGAAGGGGTCTGCCAGAAGGTGATGATCGCCATGGCCATCGCCAACCAGCCCAAGCTGCTGGTGGCGGACGAGCCCACCAACGCCATGGAGGCCACCAACCAGGCCCAGATCCTGCGCCTGCTGGAGCGGGTCAACAAGCTGTCGGGCACCACCATACTGCTGATCAGCAACGACATGACCACCTTCGCCCGGTTGACCCACAACATCACCGTGATGTATTGCGGCCAGGCGGTGGAGTCGGGCAGCCGGGAGCAAATCCTGACCCGGCCCCACCACCCCTACACCGCCGCCCTGCTGCAGATGATGCCGGATCTGGACGGCAGCCTGCCCCATAAATCCCGGCTCAACACCCTGCCCGGGGTCATACCGCCCCTGCAGAGCCTGCCCATCGGTTGCCGGCTGGGCCCGCGCTGCCCCAATGCCCAGAAACAGTGCGTGGTGGCGCCGCCCCTGGCCAAGGTCAAGGGGCACAGCTACTACTGCCATTTCCCCCTCAACATGGCCAAGAAAGGGAAGCCCCGATGAGCCAGGCTCCGCTGCTCAAGGTCGACCACCTCAGCAAGGTGTTCGTCAATCACAGCGGTCTGTTCCGCAAGAGCGTCAAGACCGCCTTCCATCCCCTGTCGTTCACCCTGGAGCGGGGCCAGACCCTGGCGCTGATGGGCGAGGCGGGGTCGGGCAAGAGTACCCTGGCCAAGGTGCTGGCGGGCGTCATGCCGCCCACCCAGGGCAGCGTCTACATCGACGGCGACAAGATAGCGCCCGGCGACGACAAAAAGCGCTGCCAGCTGCTGCGCATGATCTTCCAGGATCCCAACACCTCGCTCAATCCGCGCAGCCGCATCGGCCAGATCCTGGAAGCCCCGCTCAGCCTCAATACCGAGCTGGACGCCGAGCAGCGCGAGGCGCTGGTCCTGGACACCCTGCGCATGGTCGGCCTGCTGCCGGATCACTACCATTTCTATCCGGGCATGATCTCCACCGGCCAGAAACAGCGGGTGGCCCTGGCCCGGGCCCTGATCCTTTCGCCCCGGATCATCGTTGCCGACGAGGCCATTTCCAACCTCGACATCTCGGTGCGCTCCCAGATCATCAACCTGCTGCTCAGCCTGCAGAGCACCCTGGGGCTGTCCTACGTGATCGTGGCCAACGACCTTGGCGTGGTGCGCCATGTCAGCGACCAGGTGATCCTGATGCACGAAGGCCATGTGGTGGAAGCCGGCCCCACCCACAGGGTGCTGGAGCATCCCCAGAGCGAGCAGGGCCTGCGCCTGCTGCAGAGCTACAACAACGAATACCGCTGGCACCGGGGCGGCTGAGCCGCCCGTTTTCCTCCCCCCTCCCTTCCCTCCCGCCCGGAGTGCCGCCGGCACCGGTCATGAATTGTCACTTGAAAAACAATGAATGATCGTTCATTCTTGGGCGCAAATGAATGAGCGTTCATTCCGATTCCAATAACCACATCAAGCATGCAAGCGAGACTTACTATGTCACTGCGAACCTTTCCGCCCCGCCTGGTCCTGGTGGGGGTGCTGTCGGGCCTCGGCCTGATGGCCTGCGATACCCAGAGCAATCCGCAGAGCAGCGCCCAGAACGCCCCGCCGCCCGAAGTGGTGGTGGCCACGCTGCAACCCCAGAGCGTCACCCTCACCCGCGAGTTGCCCGGGCGCACCGCCGCCTACCTCACCGCCGAGGTTCGCCCCCAGGTGGACGGCATAGTGCAGCAGCGGTTGTTTACCGAAGGCGGTGAGGTCAAGGCCGACCAGCCCCTCTACCAACTGGACGACGCCAGCTACCAGGCCGACCTGGCTTCCGCCAAGGCCGCCCAGGCCCGGGCCGAAGCCACCCTGACCTCCGCCCGGCTCAATGCCGCCCGTTCCGCCGAGCTGGTCAAAATCGACGCGGTCAGCCGCCAGGACAACGAAAACGCCATCGCTACCCTGCGCCAGGCGGAAGCCGATCTCGCCGCCGCCAGGGCGGCGGTCACCAGCGCCCGGATCCGGGTCGACTATGCCCGTATCACGGCGCCTATCGCCGGCCGCATCGGCAAGTCAGCCTTCACCCAGGGCGCCCTGGTCACCGCCAACCAGGCCGAGCCCCTGGCCACCATAGAGCAGCTCGATCCCATTTATGTGGACCTGACCCAGTCCAGCAGCGAACTGCTCAAACTGCGCCGGGAGCTGGCCGCCGGCACCCTCAGCAGCACCGACGAAGTGCCGGTGACCCTGCTGCTGGAAGACGGCACGCCCTATCCCCACCAGGGCCGGCTGGCGTTCAGCGAGGCCACCGTCGACCGGAGCACCGGCAGCTATCTGCTGCGGGTGGAAGTGCCCAATCCCGAGCAACTGCTGCTGCCGGGCATGTATGTGCGCGCCGAACTCGGCCAGGGCCAGCGC
Organism: Zobellella taiwanensis; assembly: GCF_003012795.1. Taxonomy (GTDB): domain Bacteria; phylum Pseudomonadota; class Gammaproteobacteria; order Enterobacterales; family Aeromonadaceae; genus Oceanimonas; species Oceanimonas taiwanensis. The sequence goes on along the minus strand of NZ_PXYH01000009.1, from coordinate 26,955 downwards.
GACAACGCCCTGCTGGTGCCACAACAAGGCATCGCCCGGGATCCCAAGGGCAATACCAGCGCCCTGGTGGTCAACGCCGACAACCAGGTCGAGCAAAGGGCGGTGCAGGTCAGCCGTACCCTGGGCGACCAATGGCTGCTGGAAGGCGGGCTGGAAGCCGGCGACCGGGTGATCATCGAAGGCCTGCAAAAGGTCCGTCCCGGCGCCGAGGTGCGCGTCATCGACGCCGCCACCGACGACAGCCGCTCCTGAGGAGAATTTTGAATGGCACGTTTCTTTATCGATCGGCCCATCTTTGCCTGGGTGATCGCCATCATCATCATGCTGGCGGGGGCGCTGTCCATCAGCCAGTTGCCCATCTCCCAGTACCCGACCATAGCGCCGCCGGCGGTGACCATCAACGCCACCTATCCGGGCGCCTCCGCCAAGGTGGTGGAAGACTCGGTGACCCAGATCATCGAGCAGAACATGAAGGGGCTCGACGGCCTGCTGTACATGTCCGCCACCAGCCAGGCCAGCGGCCGGGCCAGCCTCACCCTGACCTTCGAGAACGGCACCGATCCGGATATCGCCCAGGTCCAGGTGCAGAACAAGCTGCAACTGGCCATGCCCCTGCTGCCCCAGGACGTGCAGCGCCAGGGGGTGGAAGTCAGTAAATCGAGCAGCGGTTTCCTGATGGTGCTCGGCTTTGTGTCGGAAGACGGCAGCATGGGCAAGGACGACATCGCCGACTACATCAACGCCAACCTGGTGGATCCCCTGAGCCGGGTGCCCGGGGTAGGCTCGCTGCAGGTGTTCGGCTCCGAATACGCCATGCGTATCTGGCTGGATCCGAACAAGCTGGAAACCTACTCCCTGTCGGTGGATGAGGTCATCGCCGCCATCCAGGCGCAAAACGCCCAGGTGGCCGTGGGCCAGCTCGGCGGCACGCCGGCCATGCCCGGCCAGCAGCTCAACGCCACCATCAACGCCCAGGACCGGCTGCAGACCCCGGAGCAGTTCCGCAACATAGTGCTGCGTACCCAGGCCGACGGCGCCACCCTCAGGCTGGACGACGTGGCGCGGGTGGAAATCGGCGCCGAAAACTACGACTTCATCAGCCGCTACAACGGCCAGCCCGCCGCCGGCGTGGCGGTGTCCCTCGCCACCGGCGCCAACGCCCTGGATACCGCCGCCGGCGTGGTACAGACCCTGGAACAGCTGGAGCAATTCTTCCCCGCCGGCATGACGTCTGTGGTGCCCTACGACACCACCCCCTTCGTCAAGGTCTCCATCGAAGGGGTGGTCAAAACCCTGGTGGAAGCCGTGGTGCTGGTGTTTCTGGTCATGTACCTGTTCCTGCAGAACTTCCGCGCCACCCTGATCCCCACCATAGCGGTGCCGGTAGTGTTGCTCGGCACCTTCGGCGTGCTCGCCGCCCTCGGTTTTTCCATCAACATGCTGACCATGTTCGCCATGGTGCTGGCCATCGGCCTGCTGGTGGACGACGCCATCGTGGTGGTGGAAAACGTGGAGCGGATCATGACCGAGGAAGGGCTGTCGCCGCTGGAGGCAACCCGCAAGTCGATGGATCAGATCACCGGCGCCCTGGTGGGCATCGGCCTGGTGCTGTCGGCGGTGTTCGTACCCATGGCCTTCCTCGGCGGCTCCACCGGCGTCATTTACCGCCAGTTCTCGGCCACCATCGTCTCGGCCATGTCGCTGTCGGTGCTGGTCGCCATCGTGCTGACCCCGGCCCTGTGCGCCACCATGCTCAAACCGCTGAAAAAGGGCGAGCACCACGGCACCAAGGGCTTTTTCGGCTGGTTCAACCGCAACTTCGAGCGGGCCAGCGGCAAATACCAGGGCGGCGTGCACGGCATCCTGACCCGCAGCAAGCGCTTCATGCTGATCTTCCTGGCCCTGTCGGCGGTGATGGTGGTGCTGTTCCTGCGCCTGCCCAGCGCCTTCCTGCCGCCGGAAGACCAGGGCATTCTGTTCGCCCAGGTGCAGGCCCCGGTGGGCGCCACCCAGGAGCGCACCATGGCGTCGATCATGAAGCTGGAAGACCACTTCCTGCAGAACGAGGCCGAGGTGGTGGAGTCGGTGTTCAGCGTACAGGGCTTCAGCTTCGGCGGTACCGGCCAGAACATGGGCCTGGCCTTCGTCAAGCTCAAGGACTGGTCCGAGCGGGAGTCCCCCGAGCAAAGCGTCGATGCCGTCGCCGGCCGGGCCATGGCCGCCCTCAGCCAGTTCAAGGACGCCATGGCGTTCGCCTTTGCGCCCCCGGCCATGCCGGAGCTGGGCACCTCGGGCGGTTTCGTGTTCTTCCTCAAGGACAACGCCGGCCTGGGCCACGACGCCCTGGTCGACGCCCGCAACCAGTTGCTCGGCATGGCCGGGCAGAGCGAACTGCTGGTCAACGTCCGCCCCAACGGCATGGACGATACCCCCCAGTTCCGGATAGACATCGACCACGCCAAGGCCGGTGCCCTCGGCCTGTCGGCGGCGGACATCAACGCCACCCTGGCCACCGCCTGGGGCGGCAGCTATATCGATGACTTTATCGACCGGGGCCGGGTCAAGCGGGTCTACCTGCAGGCCGACGCGCCCTTCCGCATGGTGCCGGAAGACTTCGAGCAATGGTCGGTGCGCAACAAGGACGGCGACATGGTGCCCTTCTCCGCCTTCGCCAGTACCCGCTGGGACTACGGCTCGCCGCGGCTGGAGCGCTACAACGGCGTGCCCGCCATGGAAATCAACGGCGAGGCGGCCCCGGGCGTGAGCTCCGGCGAGGCCATGGCCGAGATGGAGCGGCTGGTAGGCCAGCTGCCCGCCGGCATCGGCATGGAATGGAGCGGCCTGTCCTACCAGGAACGCCAGGCGGGCTCCCAGACCCCGCTGCTGTACAGCCTGTCGCTGCTGGTGGTGTTCCTGTGCCTGGCCGCCCTCTATGAAAGCTGGACGGTGCCCACCGCCGTGCTGCTGGTGGCTCCCCTCGGCATCCTCGGCACCGTGCTGGCCACCGGCCTGCGCGGCATGGAGCGGGACGTGTACTTCCAGGTGGCCATGCTCACCACAGTGGGCCTGACCAGCAAGAACGCCATATTGATCGTTGAGTTCGCCAAGGAGAACCTGGAAAAGCACGGCATGAGCCTGATCGAGGCCACCATGACGGCGGTGCGCGACCGGCTGCGGCCGATCCTGATGACCTCCCTGGCCTTCGGCCTGGGCGTGCTGCCCTTGGCCATCGCCGCCGGCGCCGGCTCCGGCGCCCAGAACGCCATCGGCACCGGCGTGCTTGGCGGCATGCTGGCCGGCACCCTGCTGGGCGTGTTCTTTATTCCGCTATTCTTCGTGGTGGTACAGCGGCTGTTCGGCCGCCGCCGGGCCGCCGACACCGCCGTGCAGACAGGAGACAATACCGATGAATAACCCCGTGCGCACCAGCCTGGCGCTGGTTACCGGCCTGCTGCTGGCAGGCTGCTCCACCCTGGTGCCCGAGCTGCCCGAGGCCCGTCCGGGCGTGGCCGCCGACTGGCCGATACCGGCCAGCAGCGCCGATACCCAGGCTACCGCGGCCGATATCGGCTGGCTCGACTTCTTCACCGATCCGCAGCTGGAGCAGTTGATCGGACAGGCCCTGGCCAACAACCGCGACCTGCGGGTGGCCCTGCTCAACGTCGACAAGGCGCGGGCCCAGTACCGCATTGAACGCGCCGACCGGCTGCCATCGGTGGCGGCCGCCGGCGACCTGGAACGGGGCCGCCTGGCCCCGGACGCCGGCGTCAGCGAACAGTTCAGCGCCAACCTCGGCATCGCCGAGTTCGAACTCGACCTGTTCGGCCGGGTCCGCAACCTGAGCGAGGCGGCGCTGAACCAGTACCTGGCCCGGGAAGAGGCCCGCCGCGCCGCCCAGCTCAGCCTGGTGGCGGAAGTGGCTAACGCCTACCTCACCCTGGCCGGCGACCGCCGGCTCGAGCGGCTGGCCGAAGAAACCCTCGACAACCGCCAACAGGCGCTGGCGCTGACCGAACGCCGCCACCAGCTGGGGGCGGTGTCGGGGCTGGATCTGAGCCAGGCCCAGACCGCCCTGGAAACCGCCCGGGCCGATCTGGCCCGCTACCGGGGCCTGGTGGCCCAGGATCTCAACGCCCTCACCCTGCTGGTGGGCGCGCCCGTCGATCCGGCGCTGCTGCCGGCGGGCGACGGCGGCGAGGTCAGCGGCCTGGCGCCCTTGCCCGCCGGCCTGCCCTCCGACGTGCTGCTGCGCCGGCCCGACGTGCAGCAGGCGGAATACGCCCTGCTCGCCGCCAACGCCAACATAGGCGCGGCCCGGGCGGCGTTTTTCCCGTCCATCCGCCTGACCGGCAGCGTGGGCACCGCCAGCGGCGAGCTGGACGGCCTGTTCGAGGGCGGCAGCGGCATCTGGCGCTTCGCGCCCCGGATCAACCTGCCTATCTTCCAGGGCGGCAGCCTGCGCGCCGCCCTCGGCCTGGCCGAGGCGGAGCGGGACATCGCCCTGGCGGACTACGAAAAAGCCATCCAGAGCGGCTTTCGGGAAGTGGCCGACGGCCTGGCCCTGACCCGCACCCTGGCGGAGCGGCAAGACGCGCTGCAGGCCCTGGTGGACGCCGCCCGCCGCGCCGAGCAACTGTCCCTCGCCCGCTACCGGGCGGGCCAGGACAGCTACCTGGTGCTGCTGGATGCCCAGCGCACCCTGTACCAGGCCGAGCAGTCGCTGATCAGCGCCGAGCTGGCGGAGCAGAGCAACAGGGTCAACCTGTACAAGGCGCTGGGAGGCGGCTGGCGGGAAGCGGGCTGATGAACGCCGCCCACCGCAACCGCGCCGAAGAGCAGCGCGGCCGCATCCTGGATGCGGCCCGCCGCTGCTTTATCCGCGACGGCTTCCACGGCGCCAGCATGGCCTCGGTGGCCCAGGAGGCCGGCATGAGCCCGGGCCTTATCTACCGCTATTTTGGCGGCAAGCATGACATCATCCTGGCCATCATCGCCCAGCAGCTGGACCTGGCCCGCCAGGACCTGGGCCAGTTGCAGGGCGGCGAGGAACGGCTGTATGCCATTTTCCTGCAGTTGTTCGACGACGGCGGTGCCGCCGGCGACGCCCTGAGCGCACCGCTGTTCCTGGAAATTTCCGCCGAGGCCACCCGCGACACCGCCGTCGCCTCGGCGGTGCAGTGTTCCGACCGGCAATTGCGCCAGCAGTTCGTGGCCTGGCTAAGCCGGCCCCGGCCCGAAGGCGGGCTGGGCATGGACCCGGCCCGGGCCACCCGCGTCACCCTGTTGATCCAGTGCCTGTGGGAAGGGGTGCTGCTGCGCCTGAGCCGCGAGCCCGAACTGGCCCCCGAGCAGCTCAAGGCCGGCCTGGCCCTGCTGCTGCCGCTGCTGCTCGAGGGCCATGCCCCGGACTAAAGCGCCGGTCGAACGGCGCTTGGCAAAACCCGGCCGCCGCCGGTCGTGAGCCGCCATTCCCCCCTTACTTCAGGCCGGGCTGCCGCTGTGAAAGCGGAACAGCGGGTCCGGCGACTGGATAAGCTCCGCCTCACGCTCCCCGAAAAACGCCACCCGCCCGGCAATGTCGCCGCCGGCATAATCCCGCGCCAGGGCCAGGTAATCCTGGTAATGGCGCGCCTCCGAACGCAGCAGGGAAACATAAAAGCGGCTCAGCTCCTCGTCCAGGAAAGGCGCCAGCCGGGCAAAACGCTCGCAGGAGCGCGCCTCGATATAGGCACCGATGATCAGGCGATCCACCACCGCCGCCGGCTCGTGGGTACGCACATGGCGCAGCAGGCCGGCGGCGTAGCGGGACGCGGACAGGGTGTCGTAGGCCACGCCCCGGGCGGCCATGATCTCCAGCACCTGCTCGAAATGATGCAGCTCCTCCTGGATCAGGCGCACCATTTTCACCAGCAACTCGTTCTTGGCCAATTCATCGAACACCCGGCGGTTGTCGTCGGTGAGGGCCTGCTTGCCCAGCACCTCCCCCTTTTCCGGCAGGGCGTCCAGCGACTTGTAAAAATCCAGGTTGGGCAGCAGCTTGCGCTTTTCCTTGGGCAAGCAGTAGCGGCGCACCAGGCTGTGGGCGCTCATCGCCGCCTTCATCTCGCAGTTGGCGTGATCCACCAGCAGCACCGCCAGCCGCTCCGGGCGGCGCGCCTCGCCGAGCCAGGCGTCGGGGGTGGCGCAGTGCAAAAAACCGTGGATGGGGGCCAGCAACTGGCTTAACTCGGCGTTCGGGACATGGGTATACACAATCGATTCCTGTGGGCGGCAAGGCCGGGTAGAGCCGCGCAGTTTACCAATTCATGCCGCCCGGGGCAGCCCCCCGGCGGACGCCGCCATCGCCGGACCCGGGGCTGACCCCGGGTTCCGGTTTTTGATCCGGCTCGCATTTTCGGGATCCGCACCTAACATTGTCGGAGATATTACCTAGAATTACGCCATCGAATCGATTGCGTAACCGTTTCGCTCGCAATCACCGGGTAATCCCGGGCCAACCGGCCCGGCCAGACAAGGTGCCGCCGTGAAGAAAACCACCCTGCTCAACCGTCATTTGTCCGCCCTGGTGGCCAGCCTGGGCCATACCGACGAGATCACCCTGGCCGACGCCGGCCTGCCCGTTCCCGCCGGGGTCGAATGCATCGATCTGGCGGTGCGCCCCGGCCTGCCCGGGCTGGAAGACACCCTGGCGGCCCTGCTCAGCGAGTTGCAGCTGGAGGCCGTGGTGCTGGCGGAAGAAATCAAAACGGTCAGCCCCGAACTGCACCGGCGGCTGCTGGAGCAGTTGGCCCGGGCGGGCGCGGCCCAGGGCCGGGAGATCCCGGTCGGCTACGTGCCCCATGCCGAGTTCAAACGGCAAAACGGCCGCAGCCGGGCAGTGGTGCGCACCGGCGAATGCACCCCCTACGCCAATCTTATCCTGCGCGCCGGCGTGCCTTTCTGAGGTGAGCATGGAACCCATACTGTCTCTTGCCGGCATCGACAAGGCGTTTCCCGGGGTCAAGGCGCTGGACCAGGCCGGGCTCAAGGTCTATCCGGGCCAGGTGATGGCGCTGATGGGCGAAAACGGCGCCGGCAAGTCCACCCTGATGAAGGTGCTGACCGGCATCTACCCGCTGGACGCGGGCGAAATCCGCTACCGGGGCCGGGCCTGCCGCTTCAAGGGGCCGCGTGAATCCCAGCAGGCGGGCATCGGCATCATCCACCAGGAGCTGAACCTGCTGCCCGAGCTGACCATCGCCGAAAACATCTTCCTCGGCCGGGAGCCGGTCGGCGCCTTCGGCAACATCGACTGGCGCCGGCTTTACGCCGACGCCCAGGCCCTGCTCGACCGGCTGCAGATCCGCCATTCCCCCAAAACCCGGGTGGGCGACTTGAGCATCGGCGCCCAGCAGATGGTGGAAATCGCCAAGGCCCTGTCGTTCAAGGCCGATGTGATCATCATGGACGAACCCACCGACGCCCTGACCGATACCGAAACCCGGGCCCTGTTCCGGGTGATTGAAGAGCTGCGCCAGGCCGGCTGCGGCATCGTTTACATCTCCCACCGGCTCAAGGAAATCTTCGAGATCTGCGACCGGGTGACGGTGCTGCGCGACGGCCGTTGGATTGGCGAGGAAGCGGTGGCCGACATCGACGAGGACCGCCTGATCGAAATGATGGTGGGCCGGCGGCTGGACGAGCAATACCCGCGCCTGGCGGTGCCCGCGGGCGAGGAAGTGCTGCGGGTGGAGGCGCTGGCCGGCCCCGGCGTCCGGGACGTCGGCTTCAGCCTGCGCCAGGGCGAGATCCTCGGTTTTTCCGGACTGATGGGCGCCGGGCGCACCGAACTGGCCAAAATCCTCTACGGCGCCCTGCCCCGCACCGCCGGCTCGGTACGGCTGGCGGGCCGGCCCTACCACGCCAAAACGCCCCAGCAGGGGCTGGCGGCGGGCATCGCCTATATTTCCGAAGACCGCAAGGGCGACGGCCTTATCCTGGGGCTGTCGGTCAAGGTCAACATGAGCCTGTCGGCCCTGGCGGAGCTGAGCCACGGCCCCCAGCTCGACCACGGCGCCGAGCGCACCGCGGTGGACGATTTTATCCGGCTGTTCAACATCAAGACCCCGGGCCGGGAGCAGCTGATCGGCAACCTGTCCGGCGGCAACCAGCAGAAGGTGGCCATCGCCAAGGGGCTGATGACCCGCCCCCGGGTGCTGATTCTGGACGAGCCGACCCGGGGCGTGGATGTGGGCGCCAAAAAGGAAATCTATCAGTTGATCAACCGCTTCAAGCAGGAAGGCATGGCCATACTGCTGTTGTCTTCCGACATGCCGGAAGTGCTGGGCATCAGCGATCGCATCCTGGTGATGCACGAAGGGCGCATCACCGGTGAATTCAAGGCCCGCGAGGCCACCCAGGAACAACTGCTGGCCGCCGCCGTCGGCCAGGCGCAACAAGAGGTAACCCCATGAACACCCCGACTCTCGACCCCGGCCGCCGCTGGTTCAGCAAGGAATGGCTGATCGCGCAGAAATCGCTGATCGCCCTGCTGGTGCTGATTGGGGTGGTTTCCGTGCTGAGCCCCAACTTCTTCACCCTCGACAACCTGCTCAATATTTTGCGCCAGACCTCGGTCAACGCCATTATCGCCGTGGGCATGACATTGGTGATCCTCACCGCCGGCATCGACCTCAGCGTGGGCTCGGTGCTGGCCCTGTGCGGCGCCTTTGCCGCCACCATGGTGGCGATGGAGCTGCCCATCTTCCTCACCCTGCCGGCGGTGCTGCTGGCGGGCTTTCTGCTCGGCGGGGTCAGCGGCGTTATCGTCGCCAAGGGCCGGGTGCAGGCCTTTATCGCCACCCTGGTCACCATGACCCTGCTGCGCGGGGTGACCATGGTCTATACCGACGGCCGCCCCATCTCCACCGGCTTTACCGATGCCGCCGATCTGTTCGCCTGGTTCGGCACCGGCTATGTGTTCGGCATTCCGGTGCCGGTGTGGCTGATGGGCCTGACCTTTCTCGGCGCCTGGTACCTGCTCAACCACACCCGCTTTGGCCGCTATATTTACGCGGTGGGCGGCAACGAGGCGGCGGCCCGGCTCTCGGGCATCAACGTGGCCCGGGTAAAAATGGGCGTTTACGCCCTCTGCGGCATGCTGTCGGCGCTGGCGGCCATCATCGTTACCAGCCGGCTGTCGTCGGCCCAGCCCACCGCCGGCTCCAGCTACGAGCTGGACGCCATCGCCGCCGTGGTGCTCGGCGGCACCAGCCTGGCCGGCGGCAAGGGCGCCATTATGGGTACCCTGATAGGGGCGCTGATTATCGGGTTTCTCAACAACGCCCTCAACCTGCTGGATGTGTCGTCCTATTACCAGATGATCGCCAAGGCCTCGGTGATCCTGCTGGCGGTGCTGGTGGACAACAAGAACAGGTAAGTTGCGAAGGAGGACAAGGGAGCCACGTAGCCGACCGTGACATGCCATGGATGGCATGTCCGAGCCCCCAGGGAGGGATTATGGCGTGTCGGCGTAGTGGCTCCTTTGGCCGCAGCCTTTAGTACGGCCCAACATTTTTGATAAACAAACGCTCTACCCCTACACACGAAAAGGAAGCCGAACCATGAAAAAACTGACCACCCTGCTTGCCACCGCCCTCGTCGGCACCACCCTGACCGCCGGCGCCTATGCCCAGGATACCCTGGCGCTGGTGATCTCCACCCTCAACAACCCCTTCTTCGTCACCATGAAGGAAGGGGCCGAGCAGAAGGCCGCCGAGCTGGGCTACAACCTCATTGTGCTCGACTCCCAGAACGATCCCGCCAAGGAGCTGGCCAACGTGGAGGATCTGGGCGTGCGCGGCGCCAAGGCGCTGCTGATCAACCCCACCGACTCGGATGCCGTGGCCAACGCCATCCGCCTGGCCAACGGCGCCGGCCTGCCGGTGCTGACCCTGGACCGCGCCGCCAGCCGGGGCGAGGTGGTCTCCCACATCGCCTCCGACAACGTGGCCGGCGGCAAAATGGCCGGCGACTTTATTGCCGACAAGGTCGGCCACGACGCCCGGGTGATCCAGCTGGAAGGCATTGCCGGCACCAGCGCCGCCCGGGAGCGGGGCGAAGGCTTCGCCCAGGCGGTGGCCGAACACGGCCTGACCCTGCTGGCCAGCCAGCCCGCCGACTTCGACCGCACCAAGGGCCTGAACGTGATGGAAAACCTGCTGACCGGCAACCCGGGCGTGCAGGCGGTGTTCGCCCAAAACGACGAAATGGCGCTGGGCGCCATGCGCGCCCTGCAGGCCGCCAACAAGCAGGAGGTACTGATCGTCGGCTTTGACGGCACCGAGGACGGCATCAAGGCGGTGGAAGGCGGCCGCCTGGCGGCGACCATTGCCCAGCAACCCGACGCCATCGGCGCCATCGCGGTGGAAACCGCCGACAAGGTACTCAAGGGCGAAACCGTGGCCGACTATATCCCGGTTCCGCTGCAGGTGATCAGCCAGTAAGATGGCCGGCCGGGCAAGACCCGGCCGCCTCGCGCCAAAGCTGCCACGGTGGAATACCTCAGGTGCACACCGGCAGGCAAATACCCATGCTAAAAACGGCGGCCCTTTGGTCGACCGCCAGGGGGCACAGACGATGTTGCCACCCCCCTAACTACAAGGTAACCACCATGACCCTGACCGTAGCAGGCAGCATCAATATCGATCATGTGATAAGGCTGCCCCAGTTTCCCCGCCCCGGTGAAACCCTCACCGGCCGCGATTACCGCATTGTGCCCGGCGGCAAGGGTGCCAACCAGGCGGTGGCCGCCGCCCGCGCCGGCGCGGCCACCCGCTTTGTGGCCTGCGTGGGCGAGGATGCCCTGGCCGGCAGCCTGGTGGCCGGCTTTGCCGCCGACGGCATTGATGTGTCCGCCATCGACACCGTGGCGGGCGTCAACACCGGCGTGGCCCTTATCCAGGTGAACGACGCCGGCGAAAACACCATTGCCCTGGCGGCCGGCGCCAACGCCGAACTGACCCCGGACCGGCTGGCGCGCCACGCCGAGGCACTGCATTGCAAACAGCTGCTGTTGCAGCTGGAAATCCCGCTCGACACCAACCTGGCCGCCGCCCGCGCCGCCAAGGCCCGGGGCGCCCGGGTAGTGCTCAACCCCGCCCCCGCCCGGGCCCTGCCGGACGAACTGCTGGCCCTGGTGGATCTCATCACCCCCAACGAAACCGAAGCCGAGCGGCTCACCGGCGTGGCGGTAAACGACGACGCCGGCGCGGCCGCCGCGGCCGGGGCGTTGCATGCCAAGGGCATCGCAGTTGTCATCATCACCCTGGGCGCGCGCGGCGTCTGGCTGAGCGAACAAGGCCAGGGCCGGCGGGTGCCGGGCTTTTCGGTGCAGGCGGTGGACACCACGGCGGCGGGCGACACCTTTAACGGCGCCCTGGTCGCCGCCCTGCAGCAGGACCGGCCGCTGGCCGAGGCGGTGCGTTTTGCCCAGGCGGCGGCGGCCATTTCGGTGACCCGCCCCGGCGCCCAGACCTCGGTGCCCTACCGGGCCGAGATCGAGGCCCTGCTGGAGCAACACTGATGGCCACCATCAAGGACGTGGCCCGGCTTGCCCGGGTCTCCACCTCCACCGTCAGCCATGTGCTGAACAAAACCCGCTTCGTCAGCCCCGAGATCACCGCCCGGGTGGAACAGGCGATAGAAGCCCTGCACTATGCCCCCTCGGCCCTGGCACGCAGCCTCAAGGTCAACCAGACCCGGACCCTGGGCATGCTGGTCACCGCCAGCGCCAACCCCTTTTTTGCCGAGGCGGTGCAGGGGGTGGAGCAGCGCTGCTTCGAGCTCGGCTACAGCCTGGTGCTGTGCAACACCCTGGGCGACAAGGCCCGGCTCAACGCCAGCATGGAAATGCTGCTGCAAAAGCGGGTGGACGGCGTCATCCTGATGTGCACCCAGGCCCATTTGGGCGCCGGGGTGTTTGAACGCTACCCCAGCGTGCCCCTGGTGCTGGCGGACTGGGGCCCCATGGATCTGGAGGCGGATCTTATTCAGGATTCGGGCCAGCGGGGCGGCCGGCTGGCCACCGAACACCTGATCCGCCTTGGCCATCGCCATATCGGCTGCATTACCGGCCCCATGGGCAAACGGGCGGCGGAGGAACGGCTGGCGGGATTCAAGGCCGCCATGGCACAGGCCGGCCTGGCGGTGCGCCCCGAATGGATTGCCGAGGGCGACTTTGAGCTGACTGGCGGCAAGGCGGCCATGGCCCGGCTGCTGGCAGGCAATGAGCGCCCCACGGCGGTGTTTGTGGGCAACGACATGATGGCGGTGGGTGCCCTGCGCGCCCTGGCCGATGCCGGGCTGAACGTGCCACAACACATGTCCCTGGTGGGCTACGACAATATCGAGCTGGCCCGCTACCTGGTGCCGGCGCTCACCAGCATAGAGCAACCCAAGGCCGGCCTGGGCGCCCTGGCGGTAGACACCCTGCTGGAGCGGCTGCAACAGCCCTCGGCCCCGCCCCGGGTACTGACCCTGAGCCCCGAGCTGGTGGTGCGCGAAAGCAGCGCGGCGCTGGCCATTCCCCGCCGGCTTGGGTAGCATCGCTGCTTTGTCGGCTACTTATGAATCCGGGTTATGGACAACCATCAAAAAGGTTTGCTGCTTACCGCCCTGGGGGTGCTGATTATTTCCCCCGATGCCCTGTTGCTGCGCATTATCAGCCTGCCTGCCGAGCAGCTGGTGCTGTGGCGCGGGCTGCTCAATGTGCTGGGCTTTTGGCTGATTGTGGTGGCCCGCTACCGCCGCCACTGGTTTCGCGCCTACCTGGCCTGCGGCCTGGCCGGGCTGGGCTGCGGCCTGCTGTTTACGGTCAGCACCCTGGGCTTTGTGCTGGGCAATCATTTCACCAAGGCCGGCAATGTGCTGGTGATCCTGGCCTCGGCACCCCTTATCGCCGCCCTGCTCAGCCGGGTGTTTTTGCATGAACGGCTGCCCCTGCGCACCTGGCTGGCCATCGGCGCCTGCCTGGCGGGGATTTCCCTTATCGTGCTCGACGATGCCGGCGAAGGCTCCCTGCTCGGCAACGCCCTGGCGTTGATGGCGGCCCTGGGGCTGGCCGGCAACCTTACCCTGGCGCGCAGCCGGCCCGGGGTGGACATGAGCCCCATGCTGGCCCTGGGCGGCCTGGGCACCGCCCTGCTGGCGCTGGCCTGGAGCGGCGAGGTCATGCTGCCCGACGCCGCCAACCTGGGCTGGCTGCTGCTGCTTTGCCTGGTGTTGATGCCGGCGGGCTTTACCCTGATCCAGCAGGGGCCGCTATATCTGCCCTCGGCGGAAGTAAGCCTGCTGCTGTTGCTGGAAACCGTGTTCGGCACCCTGCTGGTGTGGTTGTTCCTGAGCGAGCGGCCCAGCAATCAGGGCCTGCTGGGCGGCGCCCTAGTGTTGCTGGCGATGGCGGTCAAAAGCGTGCTCGACCGGCGCGCCCAGCGCCGCCGCTTTGCGCCGGCCACGCCAACCCCTTAACACCGGCCGGGAGATGCCCATGTGGAAATTCAACCCCCGGGCCCTGCACTACCTCAACGAGGTGGCGCGCCAGGGTTCGTTGCGCAAGGCCGCCACACGCCTGAATATCGATGTGTCGGCCATCAGCCGCCAGCTCAGCCAGCTGGAGGAAGACCTGGGCCTGCCGGTGGGCCACCGTTCGGGCCAGGGCTTTGCCCTGACCGAAGCCGGAGAGGAGCTGATCTCCCTGTACCGCCAGCAAAAGGCCAGTGAAGAGGCGGCCCGCTCGCGCATCGAGGCCCTGCAACAGTTGCGCCGCGGCCGGGTAACCCTGGCGGTGGGCGAGGGCTTTATCGCCGACCTGATTTCGGCACCGCTGCAAAATTTTATGCAGCGCTATCCCGACATCGCCATCACCGTGGAAATGGCCGGCGCCAATGAGGCGGTGCGGCTGATCAAGGAAGACATGGTGGATCTGGCGCTGGTCTACGCTCCCCTGCCCGACCCGGATTTGGAGTCCCATGTCTCCAGTTGCCAGCCCCTGGAGCTGATCACCCCGCCGGGCCATCCGCTGATTGGTGCCGGCCCTCTCGATATTCACCGGGTGCTGGACTATCCCCTGGCGCTGATCGACCAGCAGTTCGGCATGGGGCAGCTGACCCGGCTGGTGGAGCAACTGGAACACATCCGCTTCAACCCCCAATTAAAAACCAATTCCGTGGCGGTACTGAAGAATTTTGTGCTGTCCGGAATGGGCCTGACCTTTATGCCCCGCCTTACCGTCAACGACGAGGTCAGGGCGGGCAAAATCATTTGCCTGCCCGCCCCGCACCCGGTATTCGCCAGTGCCAAGGCCCATATCATCAGCCACAAGGGGCGGGAGCTGACCGTGGCCAGCGAACGCCTGCTGCGGCACCTGCACGATGGCATGTTGTTTTTCAGTTAATGAAATTTAAAGCATAAGTCACCATGTTGACTTAAAATCAACAGTCTTGGTATTGAAAAGTCAACAGCTCAACACCTAACCTGAAAGCGCTGAATGAAACCCTAATCACGATATGGAGATCATCCGATGAAAACCCCTTTTGTCCGTTCCCGCCTGGCCACTGCCCTCACCACCCTGCTGGGCGCCGGCAGCCTGATGCTGGGCGGCCTGGCCCAGGCCGCCACCACCATTGACCTGTCCTACAACGGCGCCCCCGACGCCGAAAAAAACGCCGTGCACCTGTTTGCCAGCAACCTCAAGCAACTGGTGGAAGAAAAAACCGGCGGCGAGCTGGAGCTGACCCTTTACCCCAACAGCATGCTGGGTGAAGAAGTGCAGCGCATGGAGCAGGTTATCGCGGCCCCGGGCCTGAACATTGCCTCCTTTGCCGGCATTTCGCCCCTGTTCCCCGAAATTTACGCCAGCTCCATCCCCTTCCTGTTCCGGGATTTCGACCATGCCCGCCGCTTCTTCGATGAGGGGGAATACTGGCAGGCGGCCCAGCAGGAGTTTTATGACCGCACCGGCACCCATATCCTGGCGGTGGTGGAGGAAGGCGGTTTCCTCGCCTTTACCAACAGCAAGCGCCCGATCAAGACCCCGGACGATTTCAAGGGGCTGCGCTTTCGCGCCATGGACAAGAGCCAGGTCGCGCTCTATGAGGCCTTTGGTGCCTCGGGCACGCCCATTCCCTGGACCGAAGTCTATATGGCCCTGAAAACCAATGTGGCGGACGGCCAGATGAACCCGCCCATGTACATCATCCTCGGCAGCCTGCACGAAGTGCAGCAGCACCTGACCCTGGCCAATATCCAGTATTCCGACCAGTTCCTGGTGGCCAACGGCGAGCTGCTCAACAGCCTCACCGAGACCCAGCGCCAGGCGCTGGAAGAGGCGGTGCAGGAAGCCAACCGGCTGAACCGGGAAGCGGTGGAAGCCAAGGTGGAAGAGCGGGTCCAGTTCCTGGCCGACAAGGGCATGGCCGTGTATCGCCCGAGCCAGCAAGAGCTGGGCCAGTTCCAGGAAAAGGCCAAACCCTCCTATATCGGCTGGCTCAAGGAGCAGAACATCGAGCAAAAATGGGTCGACCTCGCCCTGGAAGACGCGGCCAAATTCTGAGTTTTTCCTTTCATCCTTTGCATAACGGCGGCCTCGCGGCCGCCCTGTGACACCATGACAACATCATTGATACGTTATCTCAGCCGCACCATAGAGTGGGTAGTCGGCGCCCTGGTGCTGGCCAACCTGCTGGTGCTGCTCTACGGCGTGGCCGCCCGCTATCTGCTCGGCCGCTCGCCCATCTGGATGGACGAGCTGTCCCGGTTTTTGATTATCGGCTGCGCCCTGCTGATGGCGGGCGTGGTGTGGGTGCGCAACGAACATATGCGCATCGGCCTGCTCGAACAGCGCCTGCCCGCGCCCCTGGCCCGGCTGCTGAAGCTGTACCAGTGGCTGCTGATCCTGCTGGTGAGTGCCGGTTTCTGCTGGTATTCCTGGCACTACGCCTTTTCCGTCAGCCGCTTTACCACCATGGGGCTTGGTATCAGCCGTACCTGGCCGGTGCTGAGCCTGCCCCTGGGTTTTGGCCTCTTGTTCGTCTTTACGCTGTTGCGCGGCCCATTCGGCCGCAAGGAAGGTCACGCATGACGCTGGCAATGTTTGCCTCTTTTATCATTCACGTGCTGTTGGGCCTGCCCCTGTTCATCGCCCTGCTGGTCACCGCCGTGGTGGGCTTTATGTTCATCGATCCCGCCATGATTGGCCGCATGGTGCCGCAGCAGTTTTTCGGCGGCATCAACGTGTTTTCGCTGATGGCTATCCCCCTGTTCATCCTGGCCGGCAACCTGATGAACAGCGCCGGCCTGACCCAGCAACTGATGACCCTGGCCCGGGTGCTGGTGGGCCACCTGAGGGGCGGGCTGGGCTATGTGAACGTGGTTTCCAGCGTGTTTTTCGCGGGCGTTAATGGCTCGGCCGTGGCCGACACTTCCGCCCTCGGCTCGCTGCTGGTGCCGGCCATGAAAAAGGAAGGTTATTCCACCGCCTACGCCGCCGGCCTGACCGCCGGCAGCTCGCTCATCGGCCCCATCATACCGCCCAGCATTTTCATGATCCTCTATGCGTCCCTCACCAATACCTCGGTGGGCGACCTGTTCCTGGCCGGCGTCATTCCGGGGCTGCTGCTGGGGCTGGCGTTCATGATCATGAACTGGTTTTATGCCCGCAAGGCGCAGTTGCCGGTTTCCGGCCAGCGTCCCAGTGCCGCCCTCTTCCTGCAGGCCCTGCTGGGTGCCCTGCCCGCCCTGCTGGCGCCCTTTATCATTGTCGGCGGCATTGTGTTCGGGGTGGTCACGCCCACCGAGTCGGGCGCCCTCACCGTGGCCTATGTGGCCCTGGTCGGCCTGCTCGGCCGCCAGTTGTCCTGGAGCCGGTTCTGGAGCGCCCTGGTGGAAACCGCGCGCCTGACCAGCGCCATCTTCCTGATCATGGCCGCTTCCGCGGTGATCAGCTGGCTGCTGTCCTATGCCCAGGTGCCCAAGGCGTTTGTGGTGCTGTTCGATCCCATTCTTGAGCATCCCGTGCTGGTGCTGCTGCTGCTCAGCCTGATCACCTTTGTCACCGGCATGTTCATGGAGGAAGTATCGGCGCTGATGCTGCTCACGCCCATCTTCATGCCGGTGGCCATGGCGGCGGGGGTCGATCCCGTCCACCTGGGCATTGTCATCACCCTCAACATCACCATTGCCCTGATCACCCCGCCCATGGGCGCCTGCGTGTTCGTGGCCGCCGCCGTCAGCAAGCTGGAGATCACCGAGATGTTCAAGAGCATCTGGCCCTTCGTGGCGGTGGCATTGCTGGTGCTGCTGATCCTGGTGCTGTTCCCGTCCCTGGTGCTGTGGCTGCCGGCCCTGCTTGGAGGTGCCGCATGAACACCGCCATTCCCCGCCTGCCCGAGCCGGACTGGCGCCAGGTCACGGCCCTGCCCATTGCCGACAACCAGGAAGAGCTGGTGCCCGCCAGCCTGGCCCAGGGCCGGCTGGCCTGCTACCCGGCCTACTACAAGCTCGGCATTCCCAACGCCGTGCCGGAATGCTATGTCAGGCGCGAGGTTTACCTGCGCCTGCAGGCGGCGGCCCGCTCCCTGCCGGAAGGCCTGACTCTGCTGGTGCTCGACAGCTGGCGGCCCTATTCGGTACAGCAATATCTGTACGATACCCTCTACAATGTCATCGAGCATCACTGGCCCTCCAAGAGCGATGCCGAACTGGAGCAGCTGACGCGCGAGTTCGTGTCGGTGCCGAGCACCGATCCCCGGGCGCCCAGCCCGCACCTCACCGGCGGCTCGGTCGACGTGACCCTGGTTGACGACAACGGCCTGATGCTGGACATGGGCACCTTGTTCGACGAGGCCACGCCCGCCTCCCATACCGCCGCCTTCGAGGCGCTGGACCGGCCCTCGCCGCGGGAACAGGAGGTGATCGAGCATCGCCGCACGCTCTACCGGGCCATGACCCGGGCGGGCTTTACCAACCTGCCCAGCGAATGGTGGCATTATGATTTTGGCAACCAGCTGTGGGCCTGGTATGGCGGGCACGGCCGCGCCCACTATGGCCATACCTATCCGGAAAGCCTGGAAAACCGCTGGCGCAAGGAGGTGGATCGGCGGATTGGCTGAGCCTTGAGAGGGTTCGGGGCCACCGGACGGCGGCCCCGGGGAGATCAGTTGACGTTCTGGCGCACGATTTCCTGCTCGTCGCGGAACTGGCGGCGCAGCTCGGCCTTGCTCTTCATCACTATCTCGCCGCCCTTGGCGATGGTCATAAAGTCCGGCGTGTCGTTGTGCAGGGACTGCCAGGCCAGCACCGCCTGCAGGGTGGTGTCCTTCTGCTCCGGGGTCAGCGGGGCGCCGTCGGGCCATTTGCCGAGCTCCACCGCCGTTTTCAGGCGTTCGTACACTTCCCTCGGCATGGCGGCGATGGCTTGCTGAAAAGATGACATGGGCATTTCTCCTCTGTTGGCGGCCTTACTCTACCACCACAAACACAAAAGGGCAGCCACCGGCTGCCCTTGTTCGATCATGGTTCTACCTTCAGGCGGGCAGATCCATCAGCTCGATGCCGGCCATTTTCTGCATGACCCGCACCACCTGGCAGCTGTAGCCGAACTCGTTGTCGTACCACACATAAAGCACGGCCCGATCGCCTTCGACGATGGTCGCCAGGGAGTCGACAATACCGGCGAAACGGGAGCCGACCATGTCGGTGGACACCAGTTCACGGCTGGTGCTGAAGTCGATTTGGTTGTGCAGGGGCGAGTCCAGGGACATCCGGCACAGGTAGTCGTTCAGCTCTTCGGCCGTGGTGGCCTTTTCCAGGTTCAGGTTCAGCACCGCCATGGACACGTTGGGGGTGGGCACCCGGATGGCGTTGCCGGTCAGCTTGCCTTTCAGCTCGGGCAGCGCCTTGGCCACCGCCTTGGCGGCGCCGGTGCTGGTCAGCACCATGTTCAGCGCCGCGCTGCGGCCGCGACGGTCACCCTTGTGGTAGTTGTCGATCAGGTTCTGGTCGTTGGTGTAGGAGTGCACGGTTTCCACGTGGCCGTTCTTCACGCCGTAGGCGTCGTTCACCGCCTTCAGTACCGGGGTGATGGCGTTGGTGGTGCAGGACGCGGCGGACATGATGCGGTCGCCCGCTTCAATCATGGCGTCGTTCACCCCGAACACGATGTTCTTGATGTCGCCCTTGCCCGGCGCGGTCAGCAGCACCTTGGCAGCGCCCCTGGCCTTGAGGTGCAGGCCCAGGCCGGCTTCGTCGCGCCACTTGCCGGTGTTGTCGACCACCAGGGCATCGTGGATGCCGTACTGGGTGTAGTCGATTTCTTCCGGGCTGTTGGCGTAGATCACCTGGATGTAGGTGCCGTTGGCGATGATGGCGTTGTTTTCCTTGTCGACCTCGATGGAGCCGTTGAAGGGACCGTGCACGGAGTCGCGGCGCAGCAGGCTGGCACGCTTTTCCAGGTCGTCGCCGGAGCCGCGCACCACAATACCGCGCAGGCGCAGGCCGTTGTTGCCGCCGGCCCGTTCAATCAGCAGGCGGGCCAGCAGGCGGCCGATGCGGCCAAAGCCGTACAGCACCACGTCGGTGGCGCGGGACTGGGGGCCGGCGGCCAGGGCGGGCGCCAGCTCGCGCTGCAGGAAGTCGGCCAGGCCGGCTTCGTCGCTGTGCTGCTTCCAGTAACGCACGGTCAGCTTGCCGAGGTCGATACTGGCGGGGGCCAGTTGCAGCTCGCTGATGGCCTTGAGCACCGGATAGCTTTGGGCAACCGGCAACACCTGGCCCTCGTGGCGGCGCACCACGCGGTGGGCCTTGAGGATATCAATGGTGGAGGCATTGAGCAGGGTACGGCCGTAGACCAGGGTTTCGATACCCTGGTTGCGGTACAGCTTGCCGATCAGGGGTTGCATGGACTCCGCCAGCTCCTGGCTCTGTTGCCAGGCGGACAGGTAACTCTCGTGGGTCATCGACCAGATCCTTTTATTTCACGTAACCGTCATTAGTATTGGAAGCGGACGCATAGACGCCCCGCTTTTGCTCTTTTTAAGCGCGCCCATTTTAGTGGATAGGGGGTATGATTACCAGACCAAGGCCAGGCCGAGAATGTCCCAAATGAATACAAAAACACCCTTCGCCCTGCTCCTGCCCCTTATCTTTTTGGCAGGTTGTGAGGAAGATCGCATCGCCACCCTGTGCGATACCCAGCCCGAGCTTTGCGTCGGCCTGCACACCGACAGCTGGTGCGCCAACGAGCGCAATGCCGTGGTCCGGGGCCGCGACCTGCAGGCCAGGATGCCCGGTGACGCCTCCCTGCACCAGTTGATGACGGGGCTGGACAGTTACCACAAGTGCCTGGAGCCGGTGCTTGGCATCGAATACAGCAAGCGCAAGGAGCGCAAGAACGACAAGGTCGAGGCGATGATCAACGCCCGCGAGGAGCTGGCCCGGCTCGAACAACAGACCCGGGAGTCCGACTATCCCCACCTGCAACTGTGGCACTGGCACCACAAGGGGGATCTCGCCGCCCGTATGCGGTTTTTAAACCAGGCCGACCGGCCCGCCATGCAGCAGCCGGAATTGCAGCGCGCCCTGGCCCAGTTGCTGGCCCGGCGCGACCCGCAGGCGGCGGAACAGGCACTGCACCGGGCCCTGGGCCTGTATCCGGCGGGCGCGGCCATCGATACCGGCATTTTCGCCGATCTTATCTCCCTTTACCTGGCCGATGGCCGCCACGCCGACGCCTGGCTATGGAGCCGGGTCATGGCCGCGCAGGATCCCGAACAGAACATCGACTGGCAACGGCTGCAAAGCTATGCCGCCATGTCGCCGGAACAGCAGGCCGACCTGCAGCGCCAGGCCGACGACATCCTGCTGCGGCTGCGGGAAGGCCGCTATCTCCGCTGATCGGTCTACCCATTTAGGCCTATACTCAAGCCTGTGGCGCCCGGGGCCACAGGCCGCCCCGCCTGAAAACCGTTAACAATAAACAGACATCAAAACCGAAATAAAATTTCAGCAAATCATGATCTGGCACAAGCCGACCCGGTTTTTGAGTTGACTCCGCCGTTTTTTTTTGTAATTTTACAACCATCAGAATTCTTCATAACGTAATTTTTCACAACTTAGCGTCAGGTGAACTTATGACTATCAAAGTAGGTATCAACGGTTTCGGTCGTATCGGCCGCTTCGTGTTCCGCGCAGCCTGCGAGCGCAGCGACATCGAGGTGGTGGCCATCAACGATCTGATGGACGTGGACTACATGGCGTACATGCTGAAGTACGATTCCACCCACGGCCGCTTCAAGGGCACCGTGGCCGTTGAAGGTGGCCAGCTGGTGGTCAACGGCAAGACCATTCGGGTCACTGCCGAGCGCGATCCGGCCGCCCTCAAGTGGGACCAGGCGGGCGTGGACGTGGTGGCCGAAGCCACCGGTCTGTTCCTGACCGACGAGACCGCCCGCAAGCACATCCAGGCCGGTGCCAAAAAGGTGGTGCTGACCGGTCCGTCCAAGGACGACACCCCCATGTTCGTGATGGGTGTCAACCAGGACAGCTACGCCGGCCAGGACATCGTCTCCAACGCCTCCTGCACCACCAACTGCCTGGCGCCCCTGGCCAAGGTGATCAACGACCAGTTCGGCATCGTCGAAGGCCTGATGACCACAGTGCATGCCACCACCGCCACCCAAAAAACGGTGGACGGCCCCTCCGCCAAAGACTGGCGCGGCGGCCGCGGTGCCGGCCAGAACATCATCCCCTCCTCCACCGGTGCCGCCAAGGCCGTGGGCAAGGTGATCCCCGCGCTGAACGGCAAGCTCACCGGCATGGCCTTCCGGGTGCCCACGCCCAACGTGTCCGTGGTGGATCTGACCGTGCGCCTTGAGAAGCAGGCTTCCTACGCCGACATCTGCGCCGCCATCCGCGCCGCTGCCGAAGGCGAACTCAAGGGTATCCTCGGCTACACCGAAGACGACGTGGTCTCCACCGACTTCCTGGGCGAAACCTGCACCTCGGTGTTCGACGCCAAGGCCGGCATTGCCCTGAACGACAACTTCGTCAAGCTGGTCAGCTGGTACGACAACGAAATCGGCTACTCCAACAAGGTGCTGGACCTGATCGCCCACATCTCGAAGTAACATTCGGGGCCATAACCCGTTAAGATGCAAAGCGGCCCCCGGGCCGCTTTTTTGATCGCAGCATGGACTTTCGGCTTATGTCTCTTTCCCTTGATCCCCAGGACTGGCTCTCCCCCCACTGCCGCCGGATGGTCAACCCGGCCGGGCTGGAATTCATCGATATCCGCCACCCTGCGGGCGAGGGGCTGGTCAGCCTGTTCGGGGGCCAGCTGCTGCAATACACGCCGGCGGGAGGCCGCCCGCTGCTGTGGCTGAGCGACAGCGCCGTGCTCGACGGCAGCAAGGCCATCCGCGGCGGTATTCCCCTGTGCTGGCCCTGGTTTGGCCCCGCCGCCCGGGGCGGCCCCCAGCACGGACTGGCCCGGCTCAGCCGGTGGCGGCTGCATGCCCTTTGCGATACGGCGCAAGGCTGCCGCCTGGAGCTTGAGTTGCTGCGCCCCGAGGCCCGCCTGCGCCTGCTCATCACCCTGGACCAGGGCCTGACGCTGGAGCTGGTCACCACCAATACGGGAGCCGGGCCGCTGCCGTTCCAGGCTGCCCTGCACAGTTATTTTGCGGTGGACGAGGTGGACCTGTGCGCCATCAGCGGCCTGGGCCCGACTTACCGGGACAACCTGGCCCAGGGCGCCGAATGCCGGCACACCGCTCCCGCCCGCGCGCCCTTCGACCGGGTCTATACCCGGCCGCAACCGCAAACCCGGCTGGACCGCGGGCCGGACAGCCTGCTTCTGGAACACCGCCACCAGGATGCCCTGGTGCTGTGGAATCCCCACCGGCTGCCCCTGCCCGAGGACATCGACGATCCGCGCCGTTTCGTCTGCATCGAAACCGCCAGCCTGGCCGCCCCGCCGCTGGCACCGGGCGCCTCGCGCAGCCTGTTGCTGCACTGCCGCCTTGTTGATCCCCACAGGGAGACTGCCCATGTATCTGCTGCTGGTTGAAGACGATCTGGCCCTGGGCAATGCCCTGCTCAAGCTGCTCAAGGCACATTACCGGGTGGAGTGGGTTCGTGCCCTGGCGGCGGCCCGCAGCCATTTCGAGGCGGCCGAGCCGGATCTGGTGCTGCTCGACCTGGGCCTGCCCGACGGGGACGGCCTGCAGTGGCTCAGGCAACTGCGCCACCAGGGCCGGCAGTTGCCGGTGCTGATCCTCTCGGCCCGGGATCAGCTCGACGACCGGGTGCAGGGGCTGGACACCGGCGCCGACGACTACCTGGTCAAGCCCTTTGAACCCGACGAACTGCTGGCCCGTATCCGGGTGTTGCTGCGCCGGCGGGCCGGCCAGGCCAGCCCGGTGATCCGGGTTGGCGAACTGCACTATGCCCCGGACAGCGACACCTTTACCCTCGCCGGCCAGGCCCTGACCCTGGCGCCCAAGGAGCAACAACTGCTGCAGGTGCTGGTGATGGCCGGCGGCCGGGTGGTGAGCCGGGAGCGCCTGACCCAGCAGCTCTACGGCAGCGGCAACGGCGCCGACTCCAATACCCTGGAGGTACATATCCACGCCCTGCGCAAGCAGCTCGGCCGGGAGCGCATCGCCACCGTCCGCGGCCAGGGTTACCGGCTGGTGGAGTCGACAACGGAATGAAACTGCGACTGACCCATCTGGCCCTGGTGCTGGCGCTGACCACTCTGCTCAGCACCAGCCTCGGCATCTATGCCACCTATCGCATGGCCGAGGGCGAGTTTCGCGAGCTGCTGGAGGACGACTTGGCGCGCCAGGCGGAAATCCTGGCCCGGGTGCTGGCCGCCGGCCAGGACGCCATTGACGACGACCGGCTGCGCCGCCTGCTGGGCAATACCTTCGAGGCCGACGACGAAGAAACCCTGCTGGTCAACGTGGTGGATCTGCGGCGCCGGCAAGGGATCAGCAACCTGGATTACCCCGACTGGCCCGACAGTACCGACAGCGGCCCGGTGAGGCTGGCTTTCGACGGCCACCAGTGGTTTGGCCGGCAATGGCGCCAGGACGATATCCTGGTGCAGATGCTGCGCCGGGACGATCTGCACCGGGAATTGCAGGAAGACATTGTCGAGGACATCATCACCCCGGCGCTGATCGGCAACGGCGTCAACCTGCTGTTGCTGACCCTGTTGATGGGGCTGATGCTCTGGCCCCTGTCGCGCCTGGTGCGCCAGCTGGAGCAGCGCTCGCCCGCCGCGCTGACGCCGCTTTCGCTGCGCGCCCCGACCCGGGAAGTCGCCAGCCTGGCGGCCGGCATCAACCAGTTGATCACCGACGTCAACGAGGTGCTTGGCCGGCAACGTCGCTTTGCCAGCGATGTCGCCCACGAGCTGCGCACCCCCCTGACCACCCTCAAACTGGAACTGGCCGGCGGCGATCCGGATCTGGCCGCCATCCGGGCGGAAGTGGATCGCATGGCGCGGGTTATCGAACAACTGCTTATTTTGGCACGGCTGGATCAGGGGCGCTGGCGCCACCGCTTTGAACGGTTGTCGCTGGATTCCGCGCTGGCCTCGGGGCTGCAGCGCTTTCGCCAGCGTCCCGAAACCCGGGACTATCCGGTCAGTGAACGGCTGGCCCCGCTCCAGGCCAGGGTAGAGCCTACCCTGCTGGGGATTTTGCTCGATAACCTGCTCAATAATGTGCTGCGCCACTGTCCGCCCGGCACCGGCATCGATGTCGTCCTCCAACAGGAGGCGGGTGAGGTGGTACTGGAGGTCAGCGACAGGGGTGCGGGCATCGACGCCGACCTGCGCCAGGACATGGCCCGGGGCAGCACCCGGCTCGACAGCAAGAGCCAGGGACTGGGGCTGGGGCTGGCGATTTGCCACCAGGTTGCCCATGCCCATGGCGGCCACTTGCGGTTCCTGGCCCGCGCCGACGGTGAGCCGGGGCTAAGGGTCCAGTTGCGTCTGCCGTCTTAAGGTTCATTTAAGCTTTTGCCGCTAACATTAGCCTTAATTAAACCACACGGGAGTATCATCATGAACAAGACCCTCACTGCCACCCTGCTTGGCCTGACCGTTTTTTCCACCGCCGCCCTGGCCGACAACCACGGGGGATTCAAGGGGCCGGATCGCACCGAGCAGGTCAGCGTGGCCCAGGCGCTGGAGCTGGGCGACGACAGCCAGGTCCGCCTGACCGGCGTCATCACCGAGTCCTTGGGCGATGAGAAATATCGCTTTCAGGACGACAGCGGCACCATGATCGTCGAGATCGACAACGACGAATGGCGCGGTATCGAGGCCACTCCCGACACCCGTCTGACCATTTGGGGTGAAATCGACAAGGACTGGAACGAAACCGAACTGGACGTGGAGCGCGTCGAACTGGCCCAATAAGGCCCGGCGGCAGCAACAAAAAAGCCGGAAGCAACCGCTTCCGGCTTTTTTATGGTCGGGTGGCCACAGCATCAGGCGTTGCCCTGGACCTTCAGCTTGAGCTGCTCGGCGAAGTTGAGCATCCGCTCCAGCGGTATCATGGCTTTGACCCGGGTATCTTCGTCGACCTGGATTTCGTGGGGCTTGCCGCCGTCGCGCAGGGCGTCGCGAATGGCCACCAGGCCATTCATCGCCATCCAGGGGCAGTGGGCGCAACTGCGGCAGGTGGCGCCGTTGCCGCCGGTGGGGGCTTCCACCATTTCCTTGTCGGGGCAGGCCTGCTGCATCTTGTAGAAGATGCCCTTGTCGGTGGCCACGATCAGCTTTTTGTGGGGCAGGGTCTGGGCCGCCTTGATCAGCTGGCTGGTAGAGCCCACGGCATCCGCCAGCTCGACCACCGCCTGGGGTGACTCGGGGTGCACCAGCACGGCCGCATCGGGATTCTGGGCCTTCAGCTCCTGCAGGGCCTTGGCGCGGAACTCGTCGTGCACGATACAGGCACCCTGCCAGCGCAGCATTTCGCAGCCGGTCTGTTTTTCGATATAGGCGCCAAGGTGGCGATCCGGTGCCCAGATGATCTTGTGGCCCTCGCTGTCGAGGTGCTCGACGATTTCCAGCGCTATGCTGGACGTCACCACCCAATCGGCCCGCGCCTTCACCGCCGCCGAGGTGTTGGCATAAACCACCACGGTATGGTCGGGATGGGCATCGCAAAAGGCGGTGAATTCGTCGGCAGGGCAGCCCAGGTCGAGAGAGCACTCGGCTTCCAGGGTCGGCATCAGCACGGTTTTTTCCGGGCTCAGAATTTTGGCGGTTTCCCCCATAAAGCGCACACCGGCCACGATCAGGGTCTGGGCCGGGTGATGCTTGCCGAAGCGGGCCATTTCCAGCGAGTCGGACACGCAGCCGCCGGTCTCCTCGGCCAGGGCCTGGATTTCCGGGTCCGTGTAATAGTGGGCCACCAAAACGGCGTTGCGCGCCTTCAGCAGGGCCTTGATTTCGTCTTTCAGCGCCTGCTGCTGCTCCGCATTGAGCGGGGCGGGCTTGGCGGGAAAGGGGTAGTCAAACTCGATGATATCGACAGCGTCAGTCATGACCGGGTCCCAGTGCTCCATCCAGAATAATGTCAAAATAGCGCGGCATTATAACGCCGACCGGGAGCGAACCCAAATATCCGGCAGTAAAAGTTGCATCGACAGGAGAAATAACAGGATGGGGAGGAAATGGTGGGTCGTGCAGGATTCGAACCTGCGACCAATTGATTAAAAGTCAACTGCTCTACCAACTGAGCTAACGACCCGTTGCATACGGAATTGCATGAAGATGGTGGACGCTACTGGGATCGAACCAGTGACCCCCTCCTTGTAAGGGAGGTGCTCTCCCGGCTGAGCTAAGCGTCCGGGAATCTGGTGGGTCGTGCAGGATTCGAACCTGCGACCAATTGATTAAAA
>NZ_PXYH01000008.1 GCF_003012795.1 Zobellella taiwanensis | reverse complement strand
GACCGGAGTGAACGAACCGCTGGTGTTCGGGTTGTCATGCCAATGGCACTGCCCGGTAGCTAAGTTCGGAATCGATAACCGCTGAAAGCATCTAAGCGGGAAGCGAGCCCCGAGATGAGTCATCCCTAGGTTCTTGAAACCTCTGAAGGGCCGTTTGAGACTAAGACGTAGATAGGCAGGGTGTGGACGCGTTGTGAGACGTGAAGCTAACCTGTACTAATGCCCCGTGCGGCTTAACCATACAACACCCAAGAAGTGTGAGAGACTTGTAGTCTCGAGAACAAAACATATTCATCGAAACCGCTTTTTCCGAATTCAAGTTTAATGCCTGGCGGCAATAGCGTTGTGGAACCACCTGACTCCATGCCGAACTCAGCAGTGAAACGCAACCGCGCCGATGATAGTGTGGCAGCTGCCATGTGAAAGTAGGTCACTGCCAGGCACCCATTAGGAAACCCCGATACGAGAGTGTCGGGGTTTTTTACGTTGGTTTATCTCACAATTGGTCGTAACTGGCTGATTTATCGCCAACTGAACTCTTGCTTCCATTCCCGTGCTTGCCGACAGAAGAAAAAAGGCATAGCGTTAAATCGTAATAAAGCTGTCATGACCCAATGTCTAACTGAGGGCATGACCATGACAAGGGCCTGGCCCGGGGAGCATGCCTATGGACGGCAACGACCGCAAACGCTTTATTCTTGATACCAACGTTCTCCTACATGAACCCCTTTCTATTTATTCCTTCAAGGAACATGACGTTGTCATCCCCATGACGGTGCTTGAAGAGCTGGATCGCATCAAGGATCGGCAAAAGGATGTCAGCCGGGACGCACGGGTAGCCATTCGTACTCTCGAGGATATTTTCCACGATGCCACACCAGAGCAAATCATTGCCGGCGTGCCGCTGGGGCTGAAAGACGATGAGGCTTCCGGCCGTATTGCCATCATTTCGGATCGACATCTGCCAGAAGGCTATGCGGTATTTACCGATGATGAAGCCGATAACCGTATCATCAATACGGCCCTTTACCTGCAAAAGCATCATGCCCAGGGCATGGCGGTACTGGTCACCAAGGACATCAACATGCGGCTCAAGGCCAAGGGGGCCGGTCTGCAGCATGTGGAAGACTATCGTTCCGATCAACTGGTGGATGATATTCGTCTGTTATCCAAAGGATTTTATCATGTAGAGGGCAGCTTTTGGGACAGAGTGGGGGAGTGTGAAAGTGAAACCCATGGCCGGGAAGTGATCCATACCATTGCCGAAGAAATATTACCTTCGGCACATATCAACCAGTATTTGATCGACGACACGGATGATTTTGCGGGACGAGTAGTCGCTAGGGGCAGCGAACGGGTGCGTTTTGTCGACTTGGGTCGTGAACGAATGATGGGCCGCAAGGCCTGGGGGATACATCCCAAGAACATCTATCAGGCTATGGCCCTGGATGCCTTGCTGGATCCGCATATGGATCTGGTGATCCTGACTGGTCCCGCGGGTTGCGGTAAAACCTTGCTGGCTATGGCATCGGCCCTGGAGATGACCATAGAAAAAGGGATCTACGACAGGGTGATCGTCACCCGCAATACCCCCGAGATCGCCGAGAGTATCGGCTTTCTACCCGGTACCGAGGAAGAAAAAATGGCGCCCTGGCTGGCCGCCATTACCGATACCCTGGAGGTGTTGCACAAGCAGGACGAATGTATGGACGGCTCGCTCAGCTACATCATGGGCAAGGCCAATATCCAGTTCAAATCGGTGAACTTCATGCGCGGGCGCAGCATCCAGAATACCTTCGTGCTGCTGGACGAATGCCAGAACCTGACCGCCTCCCAGCTCAAGACCATCATTACCCGCTGTGGAGAAGGCACCAAGCTGGTGTGCTCGGGCAACCTGGCGCAGATCGATTCCAATTACCTGACCCCGGTCACCTCCGGATTGACCTATATCGTAGAACGGTTCAAGGACTTTGAGGGCAGCGCCAATATCTATCTCAATGGCGTGGTGCGCAGTCGGCTGGCATCCTTTGCCGAGGAAAACCTTTAACGACCCAGATAATTCCGTAATGCGGAGGTGCGGGGGGCCGACAGCAGCTCCCTGTCGCCTTGCTCTATAATTTTGCCGTCGTAAACGAAAGCGATACGATCGGCAACCCTGGCCGCTTCGTCTGGGTGGTGGGTAACCAGCAGTACCGTCAGTCCGAGTTTATCGGTCTGCGTGCGTAACAGTTCAAGCAGCTCAAAGCGCAGCGCCGGATCCAGAGCGGAAAACGGTTCGTCCAGCAACAACACGGGCTGGCGTCGAGCCAGGCTGCGCGCCAGCCCTACCCGTTGTTGTTGTCCTCCCGACAGTTGACCCGGCTTGCGCTCGAGCAGGCCTGCGATACCAACCTGCTCGGCTACCCGGATAATCTCCTGTTGCTGTAATGTGCTCAGTTTCAATCCCGGATGGAGGCCGATGGCAATATTCTGGTAAACGGTCATGTGCCAGAACAGGTTGTTGTCCTGAAATAACGTGGTGATTGGCCGTCGGGCCGGTTCGAGAGAGCGGAGCGATTGGCCATCCAGCAGCAGTTGACCACTGCTTGTGCCGGTAAAGCCACCAATCATGGCCAGCATGGTCGATTTGCCGGCCCCACTGGGACCAATCAGTGCGGTGATGGTGCCCGGAGCCGCGCGCAGCGAAAAACAAAGCTGTTGCTCCGGGTAGCTTGCGCTCAGTTCATTCAGTTCCAGCATGTTTCCCCCCGAGCACCCGCTCTATCATCAGGAACAACCCCAGGCTCAGCAGCAGCAGTACCAGGGCGGTGGCTGCGGCATCCATCATCTGATAACTGCCCAATTGCTGATAAAGCAGCCAGGGAAGCGTTTGCAGATGCTGGCTGCCAAACAGGGCGATGGCACTCAAGTCACCGAGCGACAACATCATGGCCAATGCCATGGTCAATCCCAGAGGCTGGCGAAGCAGCGGCCATTCCACCCGTCGCAGCCGGTTCAGCCCATGGATGTCGAGCCCTTGACATAACCGGTCGTAACGGCGGGCGACGTGTTCCATGGGTAATTGCAGGGTACGCAGGCCATAAGGCATGGCCATCAGAGCGTTGACCAATACTACCAACAGCGGCGCCAGGATAAAGACGTCAGTGACCGTTCGCAACAGGATGAACAGGCCCGTAGAAAGCACCACAGCAGGCAATACCAGGATAACGGAGCCTGTAGCCTCGAGAATGGCGGCCTGGCCACGACGTTGCAGGCGCAGGCGCAGGTGACGACTGGATACGAGCAAGCCCAGGGTGAGTGCCACGGATAACAGGGCGGCGCTGGCCGCTATGACCAGGGAACTCCATAGGGCGTGCCACAGCAGGGGAGAACCCAGACTGGCCCACAGTCGTGGATTGAGTCCGGCTGTTACTATTGCCAGCAGGGGAGGCAGGAACACACAAAGGCACAGAGCCAGTGTGGCAACATCGGTACAGCGTGTGGACCAGGTATGGCGATCCGGGCGAAAACCCTGGCTCTGCCGGTGAACCTGCCGGTCGGACGGTTGGCTCAGGCGGTACTGGAGCAGCAGGAAGGCACCGCAGAACAGTAACTGCAGCAGGGCCAGACTGCCTGCCAAGGGAAGATCAAAATCGAAGCGCAGGGCCTGGTAGATTGCGACTTCCAGAGTGGTCGATTTGGGGCCGCCGCCCAAGGCCATGACGGTGGCGAAGCTGGTAAAGCAGAGCATGAAGATCATGCTGGCCAGTCCGGGCAAGGCATGGCGTACCGCCGGCCAGACCAGCCAGCGGAACAGCTGTCGGCTATTAAATCCCAACTGGCCCGCCAGCCGCCATTGACTGGCGGGGATGGCTTCTATTTGCTGCAGCAGAACGCGGGCGGCCAGGGGCATGTTGAAGAACACATGAGCCAGCAGTATGCCGGTCAGACCGTAAAGATAGCCGACGGGCTCCATGCCGAGCCATCCGAGTAACTGATTGACCCAGCCCTGACGACCATGAACGGCGACAATGCCGAATACCACCAGGATCACCGGTAATACCAGTGACAGCCCAAAAAGGCGTAACAGTAGTCCACGGCCGGGGAAATGTCGGCGTGACAGGGCCTGGGCCAGGGGAATGGCCAGCAGCAGGCTGAGCAAGGTGGACAGGCTGGCCTGATAAAAGCTGAACCAGATGACGTGGCGCAGATAGGGATCTGAGAGCACTTTCCCCAGGGACATCTGGCCGCCTTGCAACAGCAGGGCCCCTATGGGCCCGGCGGTGAGCAGTAATATTCCGAGCAGGCTGAGGCTGCCCGGCAGCCACCAGTAGCGGTTTGGCATCAGCGGGTCACGGCAGCCAGCCATTGTCGCAGCCAACCCTGGCGCTGGCTGGAAACCTGCTCGGGATCGAAGGACAGGGCCCGGGCCGGCTGAACCAACTGTTTAAAGCCTTCGGGCAGCTCGGCTTCGATAACTGGATACATCCAGTTGCCGGTAGGAATATGCTGCTGGAAGCCGGGGCTCACCATGAACTGCAGGAAGCGCTCGGCCAGTTCTGGCTGTCGGCTGGTATTGAGCCGGGCGGCGACTTCAACCTGTAGGTAATGGCCTTCCTCGAAGCCGGCGGCACGATATTGGGTATTCTGCTCCGCCTCGATATGGTAGGCGGGAGAAGTGGTGTAGGACAACACCAGATCCGCCTCGCCCTTGAGAAACATGCCATAGGACTCACTCCAGCCCTTGGTGACGGAGATGGTCCGTTTGGCCAGGTTCTGCCAGACGTCGGGGGCCTGGTCGCCATAGAGTTTTTGCACCCACAGCATCAGGCCCTGCCCAGGTGTACTGGTGCGCGGATCCTGATACAGCAGGGTCAGTTCAGGACGTTGCAACAGCTCGGCAAAGCTGGCCGGGGGATTGGCTAGGCGTTTGGTGTCGTAGATAAAGGCGAAGTAGCCGTAGTCGAAGGGCAGAAAGACGGAGTCGTTCCAGCCGCCGGGCACCTTGAGCCCCGCGGGGGGGTGACCGTGCTCGGCCAGCAGGCCGGTGTCTTTAGCGGCCTGTAACAGGTTGGTATCCAGCCCCAGCACCAGGTCGGCTTTGGTGTTGGCGCCTTCGAGGCGCAGTCGGTTGAGAATGGAAACGCCGTCGTCCAGTGCCACCCACTCGAGATTACAGTCACATTCTGCTTCAAAAGCCTGCTCTATGGCTGGGCCGGGGCCCCAATCGGAGGCGAATGAGCTATAGGTATAGATGGTCAATGTTGGCGTTTGCGCCGTAACCGGGCTGCTGACGAGCAACGATAAGACAAGCAAGGTTTTTTTCACCGGGCCACTCCTTGGTGGAAAGCTGCATATCGGGGGCCGAGTGCTCAAATCCCTCCGCCGGCATGACCCGGATCAGGTGTACGAGTATGATCTCAGCGGCTGACCGCACCCCGTTTGAGAAGAGCCGCTATTGTAGGGTGATTTGTTTGGCTAAACCAGTTCCAGGAAGGAAGAAGGCATATGATTCCCGCTCATGATGAACAGAGGCTGTACAGCCGTATGCAACTGGATGCCAGGGTAATACTGGCTACCACCAAGGAAAAGGTAGAAGGTATCTGTCGCAATCTCAGTGCTGAAGGTCTGCTGATGGAGGTCGCCACCGGCCAATGCCAGTTGGGCCAACAATGGCGGCTGGTGCTGCCTTCGGCCGATGCCGGGGTCGCCCCCCTGACTGCCACCGCCAGCGTGATCCGGGTCGAGCCCGGTGACGGGGTTGATTTGGTGGCTCTGGCGCTGAGTGAGGTCCACTAGCCTGGGATGGCATGGATGTGTTCAACCATGTCAGACGCCGAAGCAGCGGGGGCTGCAATTGGATAAAACAACGCCGGCTCGTGCCGGCGTTATCGGGGATTACAACCAGCCCGGCTGACTGGCTTCATAAGCATCGATCTGATCCGCGTGCTGCAGGGTCAGGCCAATGTTGTCGAGGCCGTTGAGCAGGCAGTAGCGGCGGAACTCGTCGATTTCAAACGGGAAGGCCAGTTCACCGGCGCGCACCTGCTGGGCTTCCAGATCCACGGTGATCTCGGCGCCCCGGCTGGCAGCCACGTACTGGAACAGGCTTTCAACCTGGTCGTCGGTGAGGCGCACCGGCACCATGCCGTTGTTGATGGCGTTGCCGTAGAAGATGTCGGCAAAGCTCGGGGCAATGACGGCCTTCAGACCAAAGTCGGCCAGGGCCCAGGGCGCGTGTTCGCGGCTGGAGCCACAACCGAAGTTTTCCCGGGCCAGCAGGATTACCGCCTTATCGTAAGGGGCCTGGTTGAGCACGAACTCGGGGTTTGGCTGCTCGCCGGCGTCATCCAGAAAGCGCCAGTCGTGAAACAGGTGCTTGCCAAAGCCGGACCGGGTCACCTTTTGCAGGAACTGCTTGGGAATGATCTGGTCGGTGTCTACGTTGGCCGCATCCAGGGGGGCGGCGATACCGGTTAATTGCTTGAATCCGCTCATGTTATTCCCCTTACAGTTCCCGAATGTCGACAAAGTGACCGAACACGGCGGCGGCGGCGGCCATGGCCGGACTCACCAGGTGGGTACGGCCACCCCGGCCCTGACGGCCTTCAAAGTTGCGGTTGCTGGTGGCGGCACAACGCTCGCCGGGCTGCAGCCGGTCGTTGTTCATGGCCAGGCACATGGAGCAACCGGGCAGGCGCCATTCAAAACCGGCTTCGATGAAGATCTTGTCCAGCCCTTCCGCTTCGGCCTGGGCCTTCACCTGCTGGGAGCCGGGGACCACCAGGGCCTGGACCCCGGCGGCCACCTTGCGGCCCTGAGCGATGGCGGCGGCGGCGCGCAAGTCTTCAATGCGGCTGTTGGTACAGGAGCCGATGAACACCTTGTCGATGTTCACGTCGGTGAGCTTGCCCCCGGCGGGAATGTCCATGTACTGCAGGGCCTTGACGGCGGACTGACGCTCCACGGCGTCATCAAAATCTTCCGGCGAAGGAATGGTGCCGTTCACCGGCATTACCTGGCCCGGGTTGGTGCCCCAGGTCACCTGGGGTGCAATGTCGGCCCCGTTGAGTTCCACCACGGCGTCGAACTGGGCGCCGTCGTCGGACTTGAGGGTGCTCCAGTAGGCCACGGCCTGCTCCCACTGCTCGCCTTCCGGCGCGAAGGGACGACCCTTGAGGTAGTCAAAGGTGGTCTGATCCGGGGCGACCAGGCCCGCCTTGGCGCCCAGCTCGATGGCCATGTTGCAGATGGTCATGCGCGCTTCCATCGACAGGGACTCGATGGCGCTGCCGCAGAATTCCACCACATAACCGGTGCCGCCGGCATGGCCGACCTTGCCGATGATGGCCAGCACCACGTCCTTGGCGCTGATGCCCGGGTTGAGCTCGCCGTTGACCTGGATCTTCATGGTCTTGGCCCGGCCCTGTTTCAGGGTCTGGGTGGCCATGACGTGTTCTACTTCGGACGTACCGATACCGAAGGCCAGGGCACCAAAGGCACCGTGGGTGGCGGTATGGGAGTCGCCACAGACGATGGTGGTGCCGGGCAGGGTCAGGCCCAGCTCGGGGCCGATCACGTGGACGATGCCCTGGTACTTGTGGTGCAGGTCATACAGCGGCACGCCGAATTCTTCACAGTTCTTGGCCAGGGTTTCCATCTGGATGCGGGCCATTTCACCGGAAGCCGCGATGTCGTTGGTCTCGGTGGACACGTTGTGGTCCATGGTCGCCCAGGTGCGGTCGGGGCGGCGCAGCTTGCGGCCCTTTTCGCGCAGACCGTCAAAGGCCTGGGGCGAGGTCACTTCGTGCACCAGGTGGCGGTCGATATACAGCAGCGGGGTTTCGCCGGCTTCATTGCGCACCAGGTGGGCGTCAAAGACTTTCTGATAAAGGGTCTTGGCCATTAGTTTGCTCTCCGAATGCGGGATACGATCTGCTCACCCATTTGACTGGTGGACTGCATCGGATGTTCGGCGTGGTCGCTGTACAGATCGCCGGTGAAGTAGCCGGCGGCCAGGGTTTCGGCCACGGCGCGCTCAATGGCCTGGGCGGCGTCTTCCTGCTTGAAGCTGTAGCGCAGCATCAGGGCGGCAGACAAAATCTGGGCGATGGGATTGGCAATGCCTTTGCCGGCGATGTCCGGCGCCGAGCCACCGGCGGGCTCGTACAGGCCAAAGCCCTGGTCGTTCAGGCTGACGGAGGGCAGCAGGCCCATGGAACCGGTGATCATCGCCATTTCGTCGGAGATGATGTCGCCGAACAGGTTGGAGCACAGCAGCACGTCGAACTGGGACGGATCCTTGATGAGCTGCATGGTGGCGTTGTCGATGTAGATGTGGTTCAGGGTCACGTCCGGGTAATCCTTGGCGATTTCGGTCACCACTTCCCGCCACAGAATGGAGGCCTGCAGTACGTTGGCCTTGTCGACGGAGGTGACCAGGCCGCGCCGGCCCTGGGCCGCTTCAAACGCCAGCCGGGCGATGCGCTCGATTTCATAGCGGTGATACACCTCGGTGTCGAACGCTTTCTCTTCGGGGCCGGCGCCTTCCCGGCCCTTGGGCTGGCCGAAGTAGATGCCGCCGGTCAGCTCGCGCATGCAGACGATATCAAAGCCGCGGGCACTGATGTCGGCGCGCAGCGGCGAGAAGCCTTCCAGGCCCTGGTAGATCTTGGCCGGGCGCATGTTGCAGAACAGCTTGAAATGACCGCGCAGGGGCAGCAGGGCACCCCGCTCGGGCTGTTCATTGGGGGGCAGGTTTTCCCACTTTGGGCCACCCACAGAGCCGAACAGTACGGCATCGGCGGCTTCACAGCCGGCCAGGGTGGCGGCCGGCAGCGGAGTGCCGTGGTTGTCGATGGCGATGCCACCCACGTCAAAGTGGCTGTATTCCAGCTGCAGACCGAACTCGGCCTGCACCTTGTCCAGCACGCGAATGGCTTCGGCCATGACTTCGGGGCCAATGCCGTCACCGGGCAATACCGCAACCTTGTAGCTTGCGCTCATGTTCACACTGTCTCCATACGTATTTTTTTCTGAATTTCTTCTTTCTTTTCCGCGACCTGCTCGGCCCGGTAAATGCAGTTAATCACGTGAATCAAGGCCTGGGCAGACGACTCGACGATGTCGGTGGCCAGGCCCATGCCGTGGAACTTGCGGCCCTTGTATTCGGCCACGATGTCCACCTGACCCAGGGCGTCTTTGCCTTCGCCCTTGCTCTTGAGCTCGTACTTGTCGATGCGAATGTCATAGCCGGTGACGCGATTGATGCACTGGTAAACGGCATCCACAGGGCCGTTGCCCACGGCGGCTTCATTGACGATGTCGCCACCCACTTCCATGCGCACGCTGGCGGTGGACATGACGTTGCTGCCGGACTGCACACTCAGGTACTTGAGCTTGTACTGCTCGGGCTCCTCGTGGATCTGGCTGAAGAACACCAGGGCTTCCAGATCGTAATCGAATACCTGGCCCTTGCGGTCGGCCAGCGCCAGGAAGCTGGTGTAGAGGGTGTCGAGATCGTAGTCCTGCTCGGTGTAGCCCATCTCGCTCATGCGGTGCTTGATCACATGGCGACCGGAGCGGGAGGTCAGGTTGAGCTGGTTCTTGGGCAGGCCGATGCTCTCGGGGGTGATGATCTCGTAGGTGTTCTTGTTCTTGAGCACGCCGTCCTGATGAATACCGGAGGAGTGGGAGAAGGCGTTGGCGCCGACGATGGCCTTGTTGGGCTGTACCGGCATGTTGCACAGGTTACGTACCAGCTGGCTGGTGCGGTAGATTTCCTGGCTCTTGATATTGGTGTGCACGCCCAGCAGTTCGCCTCGGGTCTTCATCACCATGGCCACTTCTTCCAGCGAGCAGTTGCCGGCCCGCTCGCCGATACCGTTGATGGTACATTCGATCTGGCGTGCGCCCTGCTGCACGGCGGCGATGGAGTTGGCCACAGACATGCCGAGATCGTCGTGGCAGTGCACGGAAATCACCGCCTCATGAATGTTGGGCACCCGCTCGAACAGGGTCTTGATGATGCCGCCGAACTCGCTGGGCACGGTGTAGCCCACGGTGTCGGGAATGTTCACGGTGCGGGCACCGGCCTTGATCACGGCTTCCACCATGCGGCACAGGTTGTCGATGGGGGTACGGCCAGCGTCCTCGCAGGAAAATTCCACGTCGTCGGTGTAACCCCGGGCGTGCTTGACCGCCGCCACGCTCATTTCCACCACCGAGTCGAAGTCCTTGCGCAGCTTGCTCTGCACATGAATGTCGGAGGTGGAGATAAAAGTGTGAATACGGAACTGGTCCGCCACCCGCAGCGCCTCGCCGGCGGCGTCAATATCGGCCTTGAGCGCCCGGGACAGGGCACAGACCCGGCTGTTTTTGATATGGCGGGCAATGGTCTGCACCGACTCGAAGTCGCCGGGAGAGGAGATGGGGAAGCCGACTTCCATCACGTCCACCCCGAGCCGTTCGAGGGCCAGGGCGATCTGCAGTTTTTCCTTGACGGTCAGGCTGGCGGAAAGCGCCTGCTCGCCGTCCCTCAGGGTGGTATCAAATATAATGACTTGGCTCGACATGTCGCTTCCCCTCTGTTGATCCTTGCCGCCCGCGACAGATATAAAAAACCCGTGCGGATGGCACGGGTTTTTTACTTTTGAATATGTGGATGATGAATTCCAGCTACGCCTGACCCGTGCGCTTGTGCACATCTAGAGTTAGTAGTAGTAGCTGAGTACGCTTTTGCATATCACTCATCACCGAAAAGAATCCGTTAACAACGCTATACAGATAACGATTAACGACGTCGCTGTCAACTTTGTTATGGCAGTGCACACCGGAAAAACGATAGTAGTGAGAAGGTTGAAGTCGTCAGTATTGGTTTTTTATTTTGATTTTAAGTGATATTTAAGTGATTTGTTTTTTAATTTTGTATTTTTATCTTGCTGTTGTGTTGTTGTCGATGTAAGTGGCATTTCCGCCTGTTTGCCGAAGACTTGGGCACTGGCGCCAGTCGGCATTCCGGATTGGCGCTGTTGCGCCCGGGAGAGCTGTGACAGGCTGTTTCGAGCGGAGCCAATGGATTTGCCAAAGCCCGTAGACAACGGATTTAAAGCAGGTTAAGGTGATTTTTCATCCCTTTTCTGCTTATTTACAGCCTCGCTGGCAGAAGTGTTTGTTTTATAAAGATAAAAAGCTGTCCGCTTTGTCACCTTTGGCGATCCTGTCCGGATCTTTCCGCCAAGACCGGCAGAGAGAGGGTGGCAAGGTGAACGGAGCAGAGCCTGGAGGGCTTATCATGGAGATGTTATCAGGCGCGGAAATGGTAGTACGAGCGCTGGAAGATCAGGGTGTCGAACACTTGTTTGGCTACCCCGGTGGCTCGGTACTGGATATTTATGACGCCTTGTTTGAAAACAGTAAAATAGAACATGTGCTGGTGCGTCATGAACAGGCTGCCGTGCACATGGCCGACGGTTATTCCCGGGCCACCGGCAAGGTGGGCACCGTGCTGGTCACCTCGGGTCCCGGGGCCACCAACTGCATTACCGGTATTGCCACCGCCTACATGGATTCCATCCCCATGGTCGTGTTGTCCGGCCAGGTACCGACCCACTATATCGGCGACGATGCGTTCCAGGAAACCGACATGATCGGTATTTCCCGGCCCATCGTAAAGCACAGCTTCCTGTGCAAGAAGGCTTCCGACATCCCGCTGGCTATCAAAAAAGCCTATTACATTGCCGCCTCCGGCCGGCCCGGCCCTGTGGTGGTGGACTTGCCCAAGGACATCCAGAATCCGAAGGAAAAACATCCCTACGTTTACCCGTCGTCGGTGGAAATGCGTTCCTACAATCCCACCGGCATTGGTCACAAGGGGCAAATCAAAAAGGCGATGAAGGCCCTGGCCGAAGCCAAGCGGCCGGTGATGTACGTGGGCGGTGGCGCCGTCACCGCCGAAGCCAGTGCCCTGGTGGTGCAACTGGCCGAGCTGTTCAATCTGCCGGTGACTAATACCCTGATGGGCCTGGGCAGCATGCCCGGTACCCATAAGCAGTTTATCGGCATGCTGGGTATGCATGGTACTTTTGAAGCCAACAAGACCATGCACAACTCGGATTTGATCCTGGCCATTGGTGCCCGCTTCGACGACCGGGTCACCAATAATGTGGCCAAGTTCTGCCCCCATGCCACTGTTGTGCATGTGGACGTGGATCCGACCTCCATTTCCAAGACTATCAAGGCGCATATTCCGATTGTGGGCTCGGCGGATACCGTGCTGGCTCAGATGCTCGAAGCCATCCGCGAGCTGGGGCTCAAGCCGGACGTTCAGGCCATGGAAGACTGGTGGGCGCAGATTGAACAATGGCGTTCCCGCCAGTGCCTGCGCTACGAGAAAAGCGACAAGTACATCAAACCCCAGCAGGTTATCGAGTCGGTTTACCGTATCACCAAGGGGCAGGCCATCGTCAGCTCCGATGTGGGTCAACACCAGATGTTTGCCGCCCTCTACTACCCCTATGACAAACCGCGCCAGTGGATTAACTCCGGTGGCCTCGGGACCATGGGCTTTGGCCTGCCTGCCGCCATGGGGGCCAAGCTGGGTTGCCCCGACGCTGTTTCAGTGTGCGTGACCGGCGACGGTTCCATCCAGATGAATATCCAGGAACTCTCCACCTGCATGCAGTACAACATTCCGGTGAAGATTATTTCCATGAACAACCAGGCACTGGGTATGGTGAAGCAATGGCAGAAGATGTTCTACGAAGGACGCCAAAGCCATTCCTACATGGATTCCTTGCCCGACTTTGTCAAGCTGGCGGAGGCCTATGGCCATGTGGGCATCAAGGTCACCGACCCGGCCGAGCTGGACGCGGCCCTGGAGAGGTGCTTCTCCCTGACCGACAAGCTGGTGTTTATGGATATTCAGATCGATCCGGAAGAGCATGTTTATCCCATGCAAATCAAGACCGGAGCCATGGATGAAATGTGGTTAAGCAAAACGGAGAGAACCTGATGCGGCGTATTATTTCCCTGTTGCTGGAGAACGAATCCGGTGCCCTGAGCCGGGTGGTCGGTCTTTTCTCCCAGCGGGCCTACAACATCGAAACCCTGACCGTGGCGCCCACCGAGGATCCCACCCTGTCGCGCATGACTATAGTCACCACCGGCGACGAACGGGTCATCGAGCAGATCACCAAGCAGCTCAACAAGCTGGTCGACGTGCTCAAGGTGAGTGACCTGACCGACGGCGATCATATCGAGCGGGAAATCGTGCTGGTCAAGGTGCGGGCTGATGGCGCCAACCGGGATGAAGTCAAGCGTACCGCCGATATCTTCCGGGGCCAGATTGTGGACGTGACGCCGCATCTCTACACGGTACAGCTGGTGGGTACCAGCGATAAGCTGGACGCCTTTATCCGCAACATGAGTGAAACCACCGAGGTGGTTGAGGTCGTCCGCAGCGGGGTCTGTGGGGTATCCCGCGGCGAAAAATCGCTGCGCGCCTGAGTTTCCAAGCCGCCGTGAGGCGGCTTTTTCATATGGGCGTTACCGTAGCCGGTGGCGGCCTGCCTTTCAAAAAAAGTTGACATCTGACATCATCGATTGAAAATCGGGTCTGAATGTCCGGTTAGGGAGCGCGAAATGCCAGCGGAAAGTGGGACGGCCAGACCCATCAACAACATTGTTGCCAAGCGAAGGTTCAGCCAGCAGGATCGGCAGTTGCTCGCCTCCTATGCGGGCCTGGTCGACGGCCTGGCTGCGATGTTTGGCCGCCACTGCGAAATCGTCCTGCACTCCCTAGAGGATCCCGAGCGTTCCGTTATCCATATTGCCAATGGCAGTCACAGTGGTCGTGGACCGGGTTCTCCCTTGTCCGAGCAGGCATTGCGGTGGCTGCCGGAGCTTGAACGGCAGCAACTGAACCACAGCCCGGCCGGCTTTGTGCAAAGTCGGCTCGGGGCACCGGTCAAGTCGTCGACCCTGGCTATCCGCAATGGCGAGGGGGAATTGATCGGGTTGTTATGCCTCAACCTGCATTTGTCCGCACCTTTGCACGAATTTATGGCCGACTTCATGCCCCAGGTGGCAGAGCCGCCGGAAATGTCGCCGGAGAATTTCAGCAACAACGTCGAGGAACTGGTGACCCTGACGGTAGAAAGGACCATCGAGGCGATCAATGCGGATCCCGACGTGGCCAATAACGCCAAGAACAAACAGATTGTCACCACACTGTACGAAAAGGGTATTTTCGACATCAAGGACGCCATCGCCATGGTGTCCAGCAAGCTCAATATTTCCAAGCACACCGTCTATCTTTACATCCGACAAAAAAAACGCGATGAAGATGAATCCATCGCCTAACCAGGAGTTACCATGACTAAAACTGTAATCGCCACCGACAATGCTCCCGCCGCCATCGGCCCCTATGTTCAGGCTACCCGTATCGGCAATATGGTGTACACCTCTGGCCAGATCCCGCTGGATCCGACCACCATGGATATCGTAGAGGGCGGCATTGAGGCCCAGACCAAGCAGGTGATGGATAACCTGATGGCGGTACTGGAAGAGGCTGGCGCCAATGCCGGCACCGTGCTGAAAACCACCTGCTTCCTGTCCGACATGAACAATTTCCTGGCCTTCAACGAAGTCTATGCCAGCTATTTCCTGGCCGGTGCCCCAGCCCGCTCTTGTGTGGAAGTGGCCCGCCTGCCCAAGGACGTACTGGTTGAAGTTGAAGCCGTGGCCTACGTCGAGTAAGCCTGTATGGGGCGGCCGATGCCGCCCCCTTATTGCCCGGAATCCGCGATGACGTTTCATCCCCTGCGTTTTGCCCTGCTGGTGACAGGTCCCTGCTACGGGACCCAGTCTGCCGCCGATGCCTATCGTTTTGCCTTGGCTCTGCTTGGCAGAGGACATCAGGTGGACAGTATTTTTTTCTACCGGGAAGGCGTCTACAACGGCAACCTGCTGCAGCAGCCGGCTGGCGACGAAGACGATTTGCGCCACGCCTGGGTTGAGCTGGCAGAGCGTCATGGGTTGGTGCTAGACCTGTGCGTTGCGGCTGCCTTGCGCCGCGGCCTGAGCGATGAATTCTCGTCCCGGCAGGCTGGCCTGAGCCAGTGGAACGTGACGGCGCCGTTCCGGCTCAGCGGCTTGGGTGAGCTGGCGCGGGCGGCCCTGTGTGCCGACCGGGTGGTGCAGTTCTGATGAACCGGGTCGCCATTATATTTCGCACCGCTCCCCATGGTTCGGCCAGTGGCCGGGAAGGGCTGGATGCCGTATTGGCCATGTCTGCCCTGAGCGAGGACATAGGGGTATTTTTCCTGGGTGACGGTGTTTGCCAGTTATTGGCGGGGCAGGATCCTGCCGCCGTGCTGGGCCGCCACTACGCGCCCACGTTCGGACTGCTCGAGCTGTACGACGTGGAGGCTATCTATGTTTGCGCCGAGTCACTGGAGCAGCGCGGCCTTGAAGGTGCAGCCCGGGTCATTGACGCCGAAGTGCTGGCGTTGCCCGAACTGCAGCAACGGCTGGCCGGCTATCCGGTACGGTTGACGTTTTGAGGAACAGCATGCTGCATACGGTCAAGGATTCTCCCCTGAACCACCATACCCTTGCCCAGGCGCTGCATTACATGCAGCCTGGCGATCGGCTATTGTTATGGCAGGATGCGGTTATCGCCCTGTCGGCGCCGGTCTGGCGGGTGCAACTGGAACCGTTGGCTGCGAACGGCGCGCTTTATGTGATGCAGGAAGATCTGCAGGCCCGCGGGCTGGTGGCGGATTTTGGCCAGCCGCTGGCCATGGCGGAGCTGGTCGAACTCATCGCCGAACTGGGTAGTCCCCAGGCCTGGTCCTGATCCCGCTAAAACCCGAGCCTTGAATTGTATAAATCTTGACTCAACCACGGGGCAAGCATAGAATTTTGCGTCCCCGCTTTTGGGGATGGATTTTCACAACTGTAGAACGACATTTTTTCAGGAGCTGTTAATGGCAACTATTAACCAGCTGGTACGCAAACCGCGCGAAAAGAACGTGGCCAAGAGCAACGTTCCGGCGCTGGAAGCCTGCCCGCAAAAGCGCGGCGTATGTACCCGCGTTTACACCACTACCCCCAAGAAGCCGAACTCCGCACTGCGTAAGGTATGCCGTGTTCGTCTGACCAATGGCTACGAAGTCAACTCCTACATCGGTGGTGAAGGCCACAACCTGCAGGAGCACTCCGTAGTGCTGATCCGCGGCGGTCGTGTTAAAGACCTTCCCGGTGTGCGTTACCACACCGTGCGCGGCGCGCTGGACACCTCCGGTGTTGCTGCCCGTCGTCAGGCCCGTTCCAAGTACGGCGCCAAGAAGCCCAAGGCTTAATGGTTCTCCGTTAAGTAAGGCCAAACATTTATATTTTTAACCTGTTTTGTTTTGGGTTATTCCTGAAGTTACGGAGAGTTTGCAATGCCAAGACGTCGCGTAATCGGCCAGCGTAAAATCCTGCCGGATCCCAAGTTTGGATCCGAACTGCTGGCAAAATTCGTAAACGTAGTCATGGTGGACGGTAAGAAGTCTACCTCTGAAAAGATTGTTTATGGTGCTTTGGACATCGTTGCCGCCAAGACCAGCAAAGAGCAGCTGGCCCTGTTCGAAGAAGCCCTGGACAATGTTCGTCCTACTGTTGAAGTGAAATCCCGCCGGGTGGGTGGTTCTACCTACCAGGTACCGGTTGAAGTGCGCCCCGTACGTCGCAATGCCCTGGCCATGCGCTGGCTGGTGGAAGCCGCCCGCAAGCGCGGTGAGAAGTCCATGGCCCAGCGCCTGGCTGGCGAGCTGCTGGATGCCGCTGAAAACAAAGGCTCTGCCGTCAAGAAGCGTGAAGACGTGCACCGCATGGCCGAAGCCAACAAGGCCTTCGCTCACTACCGCTGGTAATGAGAACGGGCGCGGCCGAGGCCGCGCCCCCTGTGGCTCACTAAGGACATTCGACCTTGGCAAGAGGATCTTATTGTGGCTCGTACAACCCCGATTGAGCGCTACCGTAATATCGGTATCAGTGCTCACATTGACGCCGGCAAGACCACCACCACCGAGCGCATCCTGTTTTATACCGGTGTAAACCATAAGATCGGCGAAACCCATGAGGGCGCCGCGACCATGGACTGGATGGAACAGGAGCAGGAGCGTGGTATCACCATTACCTCTGCAGCAACAACTTGTTTCTGGGACGGTATGGAACATCAGTTCCCTCAGCATCGCATCAATATTATTGATACTCCCGGACACGTGGACTTCACCATTGAAGTCGAACGTTCCATGCGGGTGCTCGACGGTGCTGTGATGGTGTACTGTGCCGTGGGTGGTGTTCAGCCCCAGTCCGAGACGGTATGGCGCCAGGCCAACAAGTATCACGTTCCACGTATCGCCTTCGTCAACAAGATGGACCGTACCGGAGCCAACTTCCTGCGGGTGGT
The DNA here is from genome assembly GCF_003012795.1 of Zobellella taiwanensis. GTDB lineage: Bacteria > Pseudomonadota > Gammaproteobacteria > Enterobacterales > Aeromonadaceae > Oceanimonas > Oceanimonas taiwanensis. The sequence goes on along the minus strand of NZ_PXYH01000008.1, from coordinate 135,864 downwards.
CGAGCAGATCAAATCTCGCCTGAAGGGGGTGCCGGTGCCGGTGCAGCTGCCGATTGGCTCCGAAGAAAACTTCGTGGGCGTGGTCGATCTGGTCAAGATGAAAGCCATCGACTGGAACGACGAAGACAATGGCACCACCTTCGTCTATCACGATATTCCCGCAGAGATGCAGGAGCTGGCCGAGGAGTGGCACCAGAATCTGGTGGAAGCCGCGGCCGAAGCCAGCGAAGAACTGATGGACAAGTACCTCGAGGGTGGGGAACTGAGCGAGGAAGAGATCAAGTCGGGCCTGCGCAAGCGGGTGCTGGACAACGAAATCATCCTGGTAACCTGCGGCTCCGCGTTCAAGAACAAGGGTGTACAGGCCATGCTCGACGTGGTGGTGGAATACCTGCCGTCACCGGTGGAAGTCCCGGCCATTGCCGGTGTGAAGGATGACGGCGAAACGCCCGATACCCGTAGCGCCGACGATGCCGTGCCATTCGCCGCCCTTGCGTTCAAGATTGCCACCGATCCCTTTGTGGGCAACCTGACCTTTTTCCGTGTGTACTCCGGCGTAATCAACACCGGCGATACCGTGCTGAATTCGGTCAAGGGCAAACGCGAGCGCATTGGCCGTATCGTGCAGATGCATGCCAACAAACGGGACGAAATCAAGCAGGTGCGAGCCGGCGATATCGCCGCCGCCATCGGCCTGAAGGATGTGACCACGGGGGATACCCTGTGCGCCGTCGACGCTCCCATCATCCTGGAACGCATGGAGTTCCCCGAGCCGGTGATCTCTGTGGCCGTCGAGCCAAGAACCAAGGCTGATCAGGAAAAAATGGGCATGGCCCTGGGACGTCTGGCTCAGGAAGATCCCTCTTTCCGCGTGTGGACCGATGAAGAGTCCGGGCAGACCATTATCGCCGGTATGGGCGAACTGCACCTGGATATCATCGTCGACCGCATGAAGCGCGAGTTCAAGGTCGAAGCCAACGTGGGCAAGCCCCAGGTAGCCTACCGCGAAACCATCCGTGGCTCCGTGGAGCAGGAAGGCAAATTCGTGCGCCAGTCCGGTGGTCGCGGCCAGTTCGGCCATGTCTGGATCAAGATCGAACCCCAGGAACAGGGCGCTGGCTACAAGTTCGAGAATGCCGTTGTGGGTGGAGTGATTCCGAAGGAATTCATTCCTGCCGTCGACAAGGGTATTCAGGAACAAATGAGGCAGGGCGTTCTGGCCGGCTATCCGATCGAGGACATCAAGGTCACCCTCTTCGACGGTTCCTACCACGATGTTGACTCTTCTGAAATGGCCTTTAAGATCGCCGGCTCCATGGCGTTCAAGTCCGGTTTCATGAAGTGTAATCCGGCGCTGCTGGAGCCTCTGATGAAAGTCGAGGTCGAGACGCCGGAAGAGTACATGGGTGATGTGATCGGTGACGTCAACCGTCGCCGCGGCATCATCGAAGGCATGGACGACGGTCCTAGCGGAAAGATTGTCAACGCGCTGGTTCCGCTGTCTGAAATGTTCGGCTACGCTACCGACCTGCGTTCCCAGACCCAGGGTCGTGCTTCTTACTCCATGGAGTTTGCCAAGTACGCCGAAGTGCCTGCGAACATGGCAGAAGCGGTGATCGCCGCCCGTAAAGGTTAATTAATCTTTGTTTTAACTCCCCACCCGCTTTAGCGTGTGGGATCAAACTAGGAAGGACTAGGTCGTGTCTAAAGAAAAATTTGAACGTAAAAAAACGCACGTTAACGTTGGTACCATCGGCCACGTTGACCACGGTAAAACCACTCTGACCGCTGCCATCACCACTGTTCTGGCCAAGAAAATGGGTGGTACTGCCCGCGGTTACGATCAGATCGACAACGCTCCGGAAGAAAAAGCCCGTGGTATCACCATCGCCGCTTCTCACGTTGAATACGACACCGAAGCCCGTCACTACGCGCACGTTGACTGCCCCGGCCACGCCGACTACGTGAAAAACATGATCACCGGTGCGGCCCAGATGGACGGCGCCATCCTGGTGGTTGCTGCTACCGACGGCCCCATGCCGCAAACCCGCGAGCACATCCTGCTGGCCCGCCAGGTAGGCGTACCCTACATCATCGTGTTCATGAACAAGTGTGACATGGTGGATGACGAAGAGCTGCTCGAGCTGGTAGAAATGGAAGTGCGCGAGCTGCTGTCCGAGTACGACTTCCCGGGCGACGACACGCCGGTTATCCAGGGTTCCGCCCTGAAAGGCCTGGAAGGCGATGCCCAGTGGGAAGAGAAAATCCTGGAACTGGCCAACGCCCTGGACACCTACATTCCGGATCCCGAGCGTGCCATCGATGGCGCCTTCCTGCTGCCGATCGAAGACGTGTTCTCCATCCAGGGTCGTGGCACCGTGGTGACCGGCCGTGTTGAGCGCGGTATCGTCAAGGTGGGTGAAGAAGTTGAAATCGTCGGTATCAAGGACACCGTCAAGACCACCTGTACCGGCGTTGAAATGTTCCGCAAACTGCTGGACGAAGGCCGTGCCGGTGAGAACGTGGGCGTGCTGCTGCGTGGCACCAAGCGTGAAGACGTTGAGCGTGGTCAGGTTCTGGCCAAGCCGGGCTCCATCAAGCCGCACACCAAGTTCGAGTCCGAAGTGTACGTACTGTCCAAGGAAGAAGGTGGTCGTCACACCCCGTTCTTCAAGGGCTACCGTCCGCAGTTCTACTTCCGTACCACCGACGTGACCGGCACCATTGAACTGCCGGAAGGCGTTGAGATGGTGATGCCCGGTGACAACATCAAGATGGTAGTGAGCCTGATTGCTCCCATCGCGATGGAAGACGGCCTGCGCTTCGCCATCCGCGAAGGCGGCCGCACCGTTGGCGCCGGCGTTGTTGCCAAGATCATCGAGTAATCGGGATCTGGCAATCGCTAAAAAAGGAGGCTTCGGCCTCCTTTTTTCGTTTCAGGCTTGCATCCGTTTTTATTATTAGAATAATCTAATTTAACTGCCGGATATCCGGCCTCAGCTATAGAGGATGTTATGGACATCAGACAGGTTACTTCTTCCTTTGCGGTGGCGGATCAGGTTACCGAAGCCGATCTGGCGACACTGGCCGGGCGGGGCATCAGGACCCTTATTTGCAATCGCCCCGATGGCGAGGCTGATGGCCAGCCGTCAGCCGCTCAACTGGCGGCGGCGGCGAGGGAGCTGGGTATGGCCTGGGTATGGATTCCCATCAGCTCCGGTCAATTTACCGAGCCGGCGATAGATGCCTTCCGCGACGCGCTGCGGACACAGCCCGAGCCCGTGCTGGCCTTCTGCCGCAGTGGAACCCGCTCCATCACCCTTTGGGCGCTGTCCGCTGCACTGCCGGCCGGGCAGGTGTTGGGCCTGGCCTCCGCGGCCGGCTACGACCTGTCGGCGCTGGCGCCGCGACTTGCTTCCCGCCAGCAGGGGTAAGAAGGATGCGTTTGCCCCTGCAGGCCTGGAGTAGGGAGTACGACAGGACGATATTGGCCCAGGATCTGGCCGCTGCGGTCATTGTTACTCTGATGCTGATCCCCCAGTCGTTGGCCTATGCCCTGCTGGCCGGTCTGCCGCCCGAAGCCGGACTTTATGCCAGCATACTGCCGCTGGTGGCCTATGGTGTATTTGGCTCCAGCCGTACCTTGTCGGTTGGCCCGGTGGCGGTGCTGTCCTTGATGACCGCCTCCACCCTTGGCCAATTGCAGCTTGAAGGGGTGCATTATCTCAATGGTGCCCTGGCGCTTGCGTTGATGAGTGGGGGCTGGTTGTTACTGTTCGGCCTGCTGCGCTTGGGGTTTATTGCCCATTTCATCAGCCATCCGGTGATGTCGGGCTTTATCAGTGCCTCGGCGCTGCTGATAACGTTGAGCCAGCTGGGGCCGCTGCTGGGGCTGAGGCTGGAGGGGCATCCCCTGCTGGCGCTGCCGGAGGCGCTGCGCCAGTGGTCCGCTATCGGCCATGCCACCCTGGCTATCTCGGTGGTGAGCCTGCTGTGGCTGCTCTGGGCCCGCAAGGGGCTGCGTACCCTGCTGCTACGCCTGGGGCTTGGCGCCGGTTTGGCCGGCGCCCTGGTGCGCTTGTCTCCTGCCTTGCTGGTGGTGGCGGGAATCGGGATTTCTGAGTTATTCGGGCTGGCTGCCCTTGGTGTTGCCGTAGTGGGGGATGTGCCGGCTGGAATACCGGGCTGGAGCTGGCCCCGCTGGAGCGAGCTGCCCTGGCCGCAGCTGGTGCTGCCTTCTCTGCTGCTGGCCCTGGTCGGCTTTGTGGAGTCGGTGTCGGTGGGGCAGACCCTGGCTGCCAAGCGGCGCCAGCGCATCTCCGCCAATCAGGAGTTGATTGGACTTGGGGTGTCCAATCTGGCGGCCGGGTTGTCCGGCGGCATGCCTGTGACCGGTGGCTTCGCCCGTTCTGTGGTGAACTTCGACGCCGGGGCCCGTACACCGGCGGCGGGGATTTATACCGCCATCGGTATTACCCTGGCGGGGCTCTGGCTGGCTCCCTGGCTTGGCGCTCTGCCCAAGACCATGCTGGCGGCGACGATAGTGGTGGCGGTGCTGGGGCTGGTGGACTGGCGGCAGTTCTTTCATACCTGGCGCTATTCCCGCAGTGATTTTACCGCCCTTTGCCTGACCTTCCTGCTTACCCTGCTGGTCAATGTGGAAATCGGCCTGCTGACCGGCATAGTGGCTTCCTTGCTGTTGCACCTGTATCACAGCTACCGGCCCCACTGGGCGGAAGTGGGGCTACTTGAAGGAACCGAACATTTTCGTAACCGGTTGCGCCACCGAGTGACCTTGAGCCCCTCGCTGCTGTGCCTGCGGGTGGATGAAAGCCTGTATTTCGCCAATGCGGGGCAGTTGGAGGATATCGTCGCCACTCTGGTCAGCCTGCGGCCCGAGGTGCGCCATCTGGTGTTGCAGTGCAGTGCGGTGAACCGTATTGATGCTTCTGCCCTGGACAGCCTGTTGATGATCAACGAGCGGTTGAAACTGGCCGGCATCGGCTTCCACCTGGCCGAGGTGAAGGGCCCGGTGATGGACCGGCTGCAGCAGAGCCCCTTGCCGGAAAAACTCAACGGGCGGGTATTTCTGACCCTCTATCAGGCCTGGCTGCAGCTCAGCCCGGCCGAGCTCGACTATGTGATCTGAGCCCGTTTTTTATACCAATAACAACTTGCATTGATAACCACTATCATTTAGATTTGTCCCATCGAAGTGGAGGACATCTCTATGTACGTCTGTCTGTGCAAGGGTATAACCGAGCGCCAATTGAGGGAAGCGATTGCCGAGGGCAACACCGAGTTCATGCAGCTCAAGCGCGAGCTGGGGGTCGGTTCTCAGTGCGGCAAGTGCATACCGGTGGCCATGGCGATACTGGCCGAGGAAAACGCCAAGACCCCCCTGTACTACGAGGTGGCCTGAATCCTTGCCGCCCCGCTTGGATACCATTGCCCAAAGTCCCGTCAGGGACTTTTTCCGTTTCTGGGGGTGCTTATTTCGTCTGGCTTTGGCTACTATGGGGCATGACCCATGCGAGGATGTTGCCAGCCATGAATGAAGTCCAGAGAACCCTGCCTGCCCACAAAAATGTCGCCCTGGTGGCCCACGACCACAAAAAGGAGCAATTGCTGGAATGGGTGGCCGGCCACGCCGAGGCGCTCAAGCTGCATCACCTTTACGCCACAGGTACGACCGGGACCATGCTCAGCCGCAAGGTCGGGCTACCGGTGCGCTGTCTGATGTCCGGCCCCATGGGCGGGGATCAGCAGCTCGGTGCCATGATTGCCGAAGGCAAGATAGATGTACTCATCTTTTTCTGGGATCCGCTCAATGCCGTGCCCCACGATCCGGACGTCAAGGCGCTGCTGCGACTGGCCACTGTCTGGAACATTCCTGTGGCCACCAATGTCGCCACTGCCGACATGCTGATGAACAGTCCGCAAATGGGGCGGGATTTCGCTATCCGTATCCCGGACTACGAGGGATACCTCAGGGAGAGAACCGGCGGCTGAAGCCGCCGAAAATTAATGACGGCCCAGTTGTTTGTAGGCGTACTTGGGCCTGTTGTTCAAAATCATGCTTTTCTGCTCCTCACTCATGCTGGCCGGATTCAGTCCCAGTACCTTGAAGGTGAGCAAGGGGCGCGCTTCTAGGGTAATCATCAGGGGCTTGATGGCCTGCAGGCCCGGTTCACTGGGTTCGCCATAGGCATAGGTCAGTATGCCCTGTTCCAGCAGATTTTTGACGGCCGGCTCGGTAACCGGCAGTTTTATGACGCTTTTGCGTTGGATGACGAATTCCCGCAGGACGGCCTTTTCACTGGCATCCAGATATTCCAGCAGCTCTCGCAGCAACTTTTGTCTTACCAGCCGCTGCTTGCGGTAGAAAACATGCTGAAACAGCATGATGGCGCCGATCGACAGAAAGTAGGTGGCCGACAGGATCAGCCCAAGCACGAACAGCAGGCGGTAATTGGCCAGCCAGGTGCCAAAGCCCCCTGCAAAGAGCCTGTCCGGCAACAGGCTGATCATCAGGCAGCTCAGCAGCAACCAGCACATCAGCCAGTTCAGCGGTGAAACCTGTCGTAACTCCGGCATTGTCCTCTTCTCCTGTCGCCACCCGGTGTTCTCCCTATAAGCAAATTTCATGCCTTTTTCTGGCTAGCTCGAACCAAAGGGGAGATTAGTGGATTTTTGGTAGGAGAAAGGTGATCAATTGATTGTCTATATATTAAATGTATACAAATATATGTTAACATTGTCCCAGTTTTGTGTTTTATTAGTGCCCAATCATCCTTCTTCAGTTACGGCTAGACAGACAGGGAGTCATGGGTAATGAATACAGTTTCACTTGAACAGGCGCTGGTGATCACCACGGGGGCGTTGCAGCGGGCAACGGAGCTGGCAACGGCCCCGCTGACCGTGGCGGTGCTGGATAGCGCCGGCAAACTGGTTTCGCTGCAGCGCCAGGATGGCTCCAGCCTGTTGCGGCCGGATGTGGCCATCGCCAAGGCCTGGGGCTCCATTGCCCTCGGGCGCAGCTCGCGCGGCCTGGCGGAAATGGCGGCGGCCAGGCCGGCATTCATGTCTTCGGTCAATGTGCTGGCCCAGGGCAACATAGTGCCGGTGCCCGGCGGTGTGCTGATCCGTGATGCGCAGCACAACCTGCTGGGCGCTGTGGGTATCAGCGGGGATCAATCGGACGTGGATGAAAACTGTGCGGTAGCCGGCATCGAACTGGCCGGCCTGAAGGCAGACTGCAGCTGAGGACAGCCGGCTGCGGAGCTGGGCAAAAGTGTTGTTTTGGTCGAGGGGTAACCTTGGTTACTCTTTTTTCGCGCTCACCGTTGGTGGGCGCTTTTTTTTATCAATTTTTACCGGATTCCGGTATGGTTAGCAAAAATAAAGTCCAATTCTGTGGCCTGGAGCCAGAAAAAAACCTATGTCCCGGATCAGAGCCAAAAACGAAGAAAAAATTATCCGCGCCGCCAGCCGGATTTTTGCCGAGCACGGCTATGCGGCTACCAAAACCGCTGATATCGCCGAGTTGGCCCGGTTGCCCAAGCCCAACATTTATTACTATTTTGGCAGCAAGGAAAAGCTTTACCGGGCGGTGCTGGAAAGCGTGACCGAGCCCCTGCTGGCGGCGTCGGGCCCTTTTATCGAGTACCGGGATCCGGTGAAGGCCCTGACCGCCTATATCAAGGCCAAGTTGATGATCTCCCGGGACTATCCCTACGCTTCCAAGGTATTTGCCAACGAAATCATGCACGGCTCCCCGCACTTGCCGGAAGATATCATAGCCCGCCTGAGCGAGCAGACCCGCACCCTGGCGGCCCGGCTGAGCGACTGGATGTCCCAGGGGTTGATGGCACGGGTGGAGCCCCGCCACCTGCTGTTTGCCATCTGGGCCTCTACCCAGACCTATGCCGATTTTAACTGGCAGATCACCATGGCCCTGGGCAAGGATGAACTGGACGAGGAAGACTTTGAACAGGCAGCCGAGGTGATCACCCGGCTGGTGATCACCGGTTGCCAGGTCAGGTCGCTGGCCGGGGAATAAGGCGGGGCTAACCGTTTTTGGCCGACTCCGACAGGCGGGCATCCGGCATCAGCCAGCCCAGCAACAGGCAACACAGGGCGTAGCCCGCCACCCACAGGAACACCGGGACTATCCAGTCACCGCTACCGCCCTGCTGATATTGCCAACCCAGCAGGGATACCCCCAGGGTGCCCCCCAGGGAGCGGATGAAGTTCATCAGTGCCAGGCCCGAGCCCAGTTGGCGAGCGGGCAGGGCGTTCTGCACCGCGATGGAACAGGATACGATCAAAAAACCGATACCGACGCCAGTGCCGATTAACGCCGGATACAGCCAGGCGTCGGGCCGGGGCCAGTGCAATACCCACCCCAGGCCCAGGCTGCCTGCGGCCATGGCCAAGCCGCCCAGCCAGGGGAAGGGGCGACAATAGCCCTGGCCGGAAATCCGCTTGCCGCTGATAAAGGTGCCTGCGGTCACGCTCAGGATAAACCATAGCAAAACGATTCCCGTTTGTTCCGGCGTCATGTTCAGGCGCTGCTCTAGGGCCAGGGGCACATAAACCAGCAGTGCCAGGCGGATGGCCTCCGACAGGGCCAGCAATAGCACGGCGATGGCAAACAGCTTCTGGCACAGAAAACGTAATGGCAAAACCGGGTCCGGGTGGCGCCATTGGTGCCAGAGCAACAGCATGCTCAGGACCCCCGAAGCCGTCATCAGGGGGAGTGACCAGTCGGCCAGGACCGGCTGCACTATCTCGCCATGGGTCGCCAGGCCCCAACCGATGCCGCACAGCAGCAACAGGCCTATACCCAGGAAATCCTGCCGGCTTTGCGTACCTTCGTGCCCCAGCCCCTTCAGCGCCCAGTGGTTGAGTCCCAGCGCCAGCAATCCCAGGGGCACCTTGAAGACAAACAGCCAGCGCCAGTCGAACAGACCGATGATAACGGCACCGAGCAGGGGGCCGGCCACACTGGAAATAGCGAAAATGGCGGAGATATAGCCCTGGTAGCGGCCCACCTGGCGGGGCGGTATGACATCGGCGATCACCGCGAAGGACAAGGCAATCAGGCCGCCGCCGCCGGCGCCGGTCAGCAGCCGGGTGGCGAGCAGGGCGGGCAGGGTATTCATCAGGCTGCTGGCGAGCGAGCCCAGGGTAAAGAGTGCGAGCGCCATTGCCAGGCAGGGACGGCGGCCAAAGCGATCGCTCAGCCGGCCATAGAGGGGCATGCTGAGGGTCATGGCGAAGAGGTAGCTGCTCACCAGCAGGGGAGCCTGGGCGCTGGCGGAAAACTCCCGTCCCAGGGTGGAGATGGCTGGCATCAGCAGAGTAATCTCCAGGGCACCCAGCATGATGGCGAGGGCAACCCCGGTGAAAACCCGGCGTACCCGCTGCTGTTCGTCATGTATTTTCTGCTCAGTCATTCTGGTTTGGCTCCCGCTACACTTCATACAAAGGCAAAAATAATGATTGCCTCACATGTATACAAATTTGCGAACAATTGCTTGGTAGACAATGGCTTAACCGCTGCCGGGTTGCAGGGCGTTATCTTGCTGTGAAATATTTGTTGACTCAATGGTCAGTTTTTTATTTTAATTACACTTAAAGATAATGCCAATACGTTGGTCGGCAATGTGCAGTGTACTCGCTGAAGGAGGCAAACCTTGATTAAGTTCCTACTTAACCAGGAGTTGCGGGAGGAGAAGGACCTTTCGCCAAATATGACGGTGTTGAATTATCTGCGCACCCGCGCGGCTAAGACCGGCACCAAGGAAGGATGTGCGTCCGGTGACTGCGGCGCCTGTACCGTGGTGCTGGGGGAGCGCGAAGGAGACCGGATCAGCTATCGCTCGGTCAACTCCTGCCTGACCTTCGTGTCGGCGCTGCACGGCAAGCAGTTGATCACCGTGGAGGATCTCAAGTCGAAGGACGGCCGCCTGCACCCGGTGCAGCAGGCCATGGTGGACTTCCACGGCTCCCAGTGCGGTTTCTGCACCCCGGGCTTTATCATGTCCATGTTCGCCCTGAGCAAGAACAAGCCCGCGGCCGACAAGCACGACATCCTCGAGGCCCTGGCCGGCAACCTGTGCCGCTGCACCGGCTACCGGCCCATCGTCGATGCGGCCAAGGCCATCGCCGAGCAGCCGCAGCTGGCCGATGACTTCTCCCGCTACGAGGCCGAGGTGGTGGCCAGGCTGGCGCAGATCGAGACCGACACCCTGGTGACCCTGGAAGGGGACGACAAGGTGTGCTTCTCGCCCACCTCCAGCGCCGAACTGGCGACCCTGCTGGAACAGCATCCGGATGCCCGGCTGCTGGCTGGCGGCACCGATCTGGCGCTGGAAGTGACCCAGTTCCACCGGGAACTGCCCAAGATGATCTATGTGGGCAACGTGGCCGACATGAAGCAGCTGGAAGAAACCGACGAGCAGCTGGTGATCGGCGCCGCCCGCACCCTGAGCGACAGCTACGATGCCCTGAGCCGCAGCTACCCGGACTTCGGCGAGCTGCTGCACCGTTTCGCCTCCCTGCAGATCCGCAACCAGGGCACCCTGGGCGGCAACATCGGCAACGCCTCGCCCATCGGCGACGCCCCGCCGGTGCTGATCGCGCTCAATGCCCGCCTGGTGTTGCGCAAGGGCGAGCGGGTGCGCGAGCTGCCCATCGAGGAATACTTCCTGAGCTACAAGGTGACCGCCCAGGAGGAAGGGGAGTTCATCGAGAAGGTGATCGTGCCCAAGCCCGCGGCCAACCAGCACTTCAGGGTGTACAAGCTGTCCAAACGGATAGACGACGATATTTCCGCGGTGTGCGGCGCCTTCAACCTGACCATAGCAAACGGCAAGGTGACCGAGGCCCGCATCGGCTTCGGCGGCATGGCGGCCACGCCCAAGCGGGCTGCGGCCTGTGAGCAGGCGCTGGTGGGCCAGGACTGGAACCACGCCACCGTCAAGGCGGCGATGAAGGCCCTGGACGGCGACTTCCAGCCCCTGTCCGACTTCCGCGCCAGCAAGGAATACCGCGCCAAGACGGCGGCAAACCTGCTCTACAAGTTCTTTATCGAGCAACAGGATCTGAAACTGGAAACCAGGGTGACGTCTTATGTCTAACAAACCGCTGAACACGCTCACCATCGACGAAATGATGGAAAGGATCAAACAGGACCTGCAGACCGGCGTGGGCAAGAGCGTGCCCCACGACAGCGCCGCCAAGCAGGTGGCCGGCGAGGCCCAGTACATCGACGACCGGCTGGAGTTCCCCAATCAGTTGCATGTGTATGCCCGGCTGTCCGACAAGGCTCACGCCCGCATCACCAAACTGGATGTGAGCCCCTGCTACCAGTTTCCCGGCGTGGCCATCGCCATTACCGCCCAGGACGTGCCCGGCGAGCTGGACATAGGCCCGGTGCTGGCGGGGGATCCCCTGCTGGCCGATGGCAAGGTGGAATACTACGGCCAGCCGGTGCTGGCGGTGGCCGCCAACGATCTCGAGACCGCCCGCAAGGCGGCCATGGCCGCCATAGTGGAATATGAAGAGCTGCCGGCGGTGCTGTCGGTGGAAGAGGCGCTGGAAAAAGAGCTGTTCGTCACCGAGAGCCACAAGCAGCAGCGGGGCGACTCCGCCGCCGCCCTGAAAAAGGCCAGGCACGTCATCGAGGGCAGTCTGCATATCGGCGGCCAGGAGCACTTCTACCTGGAAACCCAAATCAGCTCGGTGGTGCCCACCGAAGACGGCGGCATGCTGGTGTTCACCTCCAGCCAGAACCCGACCGAGGTGCAGAAGCTGGTGGCCAGCGTCCTGGGCGTGCCCATGAACAAGGTCGTCATCGACATGCGCCGCATGGGCGGCGGCTTCGGCGGCAAGGAAACCCAGGCCGCGGGTCCGGCCTGCATGGCCGCCGTGGTGGCCCGGCTCACCGGCCGCCCGGCCAAGATGCGCCTGCCGCGGGTCGAAGACATGATGATGACCGGCAAGCGCCATCCCTTCTTCAACCAGTACAAGGTAGGCTTCGACGACAACGGCCGTATCGAGGCGGCGGAAATCGTGGTGGCCGGCAACTGCGGCTACTCGCCGGATCTGTCCTCGTCCATCGTGGACAGGGCCATGTTCCACTCGGACAACGCCTACTACCTGGGCGACGCCACCGTCATCGGCCACCGCTGCAAGACCAATACCGCCTCCAACACCGCCTACCGCGGGTTCGGCGGCCCCCAGGGCATGATGACGATCGAGCACGTGATGGACGAGATCGCCTCCAAGCTTGGCAAGGATCCCCTGGAGATCCGCAAGGTCAACTTCTACGGCAAGGATGAGCGCAACGTCACCCACTACCACCAGACCGTGGAGCACAACATCATCCACGAGATGGTGGCGGATCTGGAGCAGTCGGCCGAGTACGGCAAGCGGCGCGAGGAAATCAAGGCGTTCAACGCCCGCAGCCCGATCCTCAAGAAGGGCATCGCCATTACCCCGGTGAAGTTCGGTATTTCCTTCACCGCCACCTTCCTCAACCAGGCGGGGGCGCTGATCCACATCTATACCGACGGCAGCATCCACCTCAACCACGGCGGCACCGAAATGGGCCAGGGCCTCAATATCAAGGTGGCCCAGATAGTGGCACAAGAGTTCCAGGTGGACGTGGATCGCATCCAGATCACCGCCACCAACACCGACAAGGTGCCCAACACCTCGCCGACGGCGGCCTCCAGCGGCACTGACCTGAACGGCAAGGCGGCCCAGAACGCGGCCCGGACCATCAAGCAGCGGCTGGTCGACTGGGCGGCGGGCCACTTCAAGGTCAGCCCCGAAGAAGTGGTGTTCAAGAACAACTTCGTGCAGATCCGTCACCAGATACTGTCGTTTCCGGAGTTCGTGCAACTGGCCTATTTCAACCAGGTGTCGCTCTCCAGCACCGGCTTCTACAAGACGCCGAAGATCTACTACGACCACGCCACCGGCTCCGGTCGTCCCTTCTACTACTTCGCCTACGGCGCCGCCTGTGCCGAAGTGGTGGTGGACACCCTGACCGGCGAGTACAAGATACTGCGTGCCGACATACTGCACGACGTGGGCGACTCCCTGAACCCGGCCATCGACATCGGCCAGGTGGAAGGCGCCTTTATCCAGGGCGTGGGCTGGCTGACCACCGAGGAGCTGGTGTGGAACGACCAGGGCCGGCTGATGACCAACGGTCCGGCGGGCTACAAGATCCCGGCGGTGGCGGACATGCCCATCGACTTCCGGGTCAAGCTGGTGGAAAACCGCAAGAACCCGGAAGACACCGTGTTCCACTCCAAGGCCGTGGGCGAGCCGCCCTTTATGCTCGGCATGTCGGTGTGGTGTGCGCTGAAAGACGCCGTGGCCAGCGTGTCCGGCTACCGCCGCTACCCGCACATCGACGCGCCGGCCACCCCGGAACGGGTGCTGTGGGGCGTGGAGCAGATGCAGGCGCTGGTGGAGCAGGACGAGGCCGCCACCCGGGTCGAGGATGTGTTGATCAAGTAAGGGCAGGGGCAGCCTGGCTCAGGAGCTTGTGTTGACTGTTGGTACAGCGCTAAAGGTCGGCCAAAGGGCACTACTCCGCCGACCGTCACATGCCAGGGATGGCATGTGCGAGCGTACAGGGATGTATTCACAGCGTGTCGGCGGAGGTGGCCCTGTTGCCTCTCTGCATGCCAACAGGCCAAGTGCCGGTGGCGGAACCATCGTCTTCGAGGAGTAAGCTATGTTCAAGGATAACTGGATTCAGGCGCTGGCCGAGCTGGAACAGAAGGGGGAACCCTGTGTGCTGGTGACGGTGGTGGAGCACAAGGGCTCCACCCCGCGGGACAGCGGCACCAAGATGCTGGTGACCGAACAGGGCTGCCATGCCACCATAGGTGGCGGCCACCTCGAATACAAGGCGCTGGAACTGGCTCGGGACATGCTGGCCCGGGGCGAACAGCAGATGAAGGTCGAGCGCTTCAACCTGGGGGCCAGCCTGGGCCAGTGCTGCGGCGGCATGGCCACCATCATGCTGGAGCCGGTGGTACGGCCCCGCCACCACCTGGTATTGTTCGGCGCCGGCCATGTGGCCAAGGCGCTGGTGCACATAGTGGCGACCCTGCCGTTTCGCATCACCTGGATAGACGAGCGGGCCGAGGAGTTTCCCGCCGAGCTGCCTGCCGGTGTCACCCGGGTGGTGAGCGAGGATCCGGTGGACGAGGTCGACGACCAGCCGCCCGGCAGCTTCTACCTGGTGATGACCCACAACCACCAGCTCGATCTGGAACTGTGCGCCCGTATTCTCAAGCGCAACGACGCCCGCTACTTCGGGGTGATCGGCTCGCGCACCAAGCGCAAGCGCTTCGACTACCGGCTGCGCGAGCGGGGCTTCGACGACGCGGCCCTGGCCCGGATGATCTGCCCCATCGGCCTGGCCGAAGTGAGCGGCAAGCACCCGGCGGAAATCGCGGTGTCGGTGGCCGGCCAGCTGATCGCCGCCTACCAGGCCGAGCCGGCCCTCATGACAGCGGTGGCACCCGCCGCCGCCCATTCGCTTTAATTCAGAGTTGAAGAAAGGAGACGCACGACCATGACGCAGCCAAAGGCGTATCGTGCCGCCATTTTGCACAGCCTGGGCGATCCGGCCCGGGTCGGCCTGGAGGCCAGCCATGCCTACTATCCGGACGGCGTCCTGGTGGTGGCCGACGGCCATGTGCGCGACATAGGTCCGGCCGAGGAAGTGCTGGCCCGCCAGCCCGCCGATATCGAGCTGGTCCGTTTCGAACATAAACTGATCACCTCAGGCTTTGTCGATACTCATATCCATTTTACCCAGACCGAGATGATTGCCTCCTACGGCGAGCAACTGCTCGACTGGCTCAACAACTATACCTTCCCGGAAGAGCGCAAGTTTGCCGACCCCGACCATGCGCGGCGGGTTGCCGGCCTGTTCCTGGATGAATTGCTGCGCAATGGCACCACCACCGCCATGGTGTTCGGCACAGTGCACAAGGCCGCAGTGGACGCCTTTTTCAGCGAATCGGACCAACGCAATATGCGCATGATCGCCGGCAAGGTGCTGATGGATCGCCATGCCCCCGACTACCTGCTGGACACGCCGGAATCCGGCTATGCCGACAGCAAGGAATTGATCGAGCGCTGGCACAACCAGGGCCGCCAGTTGTACGCAGTGACGCCGCGCTTTGCGCCCACCAGCACTCCCGAACAGCTGACCCTAGCCGGCCGACTGCTGGCGGAATACGACGACGTCTATATGCAGACCCATTTGTCTGAAAACCGCAAGGAAATCGAATGGGTCGCAGAGCTGTTCCCGGAGCAAAACGGCTACCTGGACGTGTACGACCATTTTGGCCTGCTCGGCGAGCGCTCCATTTTCGCCCATGCGGTACATTTGGATGATCACGAGTGCGAGCGGCTGCATGGTACCGGCTCCGGGGTTTCCTTTTGCGCGACCTCCAACCTCTTTCTCGGTTCAGGATTGTTCAACCTGGCCCGTTTCGAACGCCATGGCGTTAATGTCAGCCTGGGCACGGATGTCGGTGCGGGGACCAGTTTTTCCCTGCTGCAGACCATGAACGAGGCCTATAAAGTGTTGCAGCTTCAGCAGCAGAAGCTGCATCCGCTAAAGGCGTTCTACCTGGCGACCCTGGGGGGGGCCGAGAGCCTGCGGCTGGCGGATCGCATCGGTAATCTGGAGGTCGGCAAGGAGGCGGATTTCGTGGTGCTGGACCTGCACGCCACACCCCTGATGCAGGCGCGGATGAACAATGCGCACAATCTTTTCGAGCAACTTTTTGTACTGATGATGCTCGGAGACGACAGGGTAGTGGCCGAAACCTATGTTTACGGCAATTGCCTGCACCGGAAAAATGCGTAATGCCCCGGGCCAAGCCCGCGGTTCGCCAGAAAACGCCCGTTGAGGGCGTTTTTTGTGTTCAGTCACAGACTTTGATATTCCGGCTGCCGAATCGTTAAAAACCCAGTAAGATTGTATACGACATTAATAACAATTTAATTAACAGGCAGGGATTGCGGTACATCGCCGTACATGCAGGCCGTAACTGGAAACCTAAACATGAGTTCACTCAGTCAACTGGAGCCAAGACCTGTCAAGTCGAGCTCAAACACCCAGGACGATATCGTTTACGAACATATTTTCGATGCCATTCTCGAGCAGCGGCTGGCGCCCGGCACCAAGCTCAGCGAGGAAGCCCTGGGCGAAATCTTCGGCGTCAGCCGGACCATTATCCGCCGCGCCTTGTTGCGGCTGTCCCACGAGCAGGTGGTCAGCATCCGGCCCAACCGCGGCGCCGTGGTGGCGGCGCCCAGCGTGGAAGAAGCCCGGCAGATCTTCGCCGCCCGCCGGGTGGTGGAGCTGGCGGTGACCGAACTGGCGGTGGCAAATGCCACTCCGGAAAAACTGGGCCGGCTGCGCACCATGGTGCAGGAAGAGCAGGATGCCTTTGCCCGGGGCGACCGGGGCTCGGGTATCCGTCTCTCCGGTGAGTTCCACCTGGAGCTTGCGCATGTGGCCGGCAATACTCCCCTGCTGAATTTCCAGCGCAGCGTGGTGTCCCAGACCTCGCTGATCATCGCCCAGTACGAAGTCGGCCATAAGGCCCACTGCTCCTTCAACGAACACGAAGAGCTGCTCAAGGCCATTGAAAACGGCGACAAGGACAAGGCCGTGGCCATGATGAAGGAACACCTGGACCATATCGAGGCCAAACTCAACCTGGACGGCGAATCCGCCTCCACCGATTTGCACGTGGTGTTTTCCGGCGTGGTGAAAAAGAACCGGCGCTGATCCTTATGCCGTGCCTGGAGCCGCGCCTGCCGCCGCTCCGGGCGTTTCCTTACTCGCCGCTTTTTCCCATATCCTGCCGTGCTCCAAGCCGCTACCCCCTGTTTTGCGGAGGGATTGATGGCGGGAGGATCAGCTCGTTTTCTTTTCCGGCCGGGGCACTATCAGGGTGGGGATACGCGACTCCCGCAGCACGTTCTTGGCCACGCTGCCGAGCAGGGTGTGCAGCCAGCCCTTTTCGTGGGCGCCCATCACGATAAGATCGCAACCCAGCTCCCGGGAACGCCGGAGTATGGTCTGCACCGGGTAGCCCTCGACCACCTCACAGCCGACGATTTTGCTGCGCAGTGCCTTTTCGCTCGGGGCTATCACCTCCCAGAAATAATCCTGGCGTTGCTGCAATTGCTCCCTGGCATGGTTGAGCCGCTGGTGCAGGAATTCCTCCCGGCTGCTCTGGTTGAGGATGTAGGACTGCAGGGTCAGCTTCTCGTCGCCGGACAACTGCTCCACCACGCTCAGCACATGGATATCGGCGCCGGTCTGCCTGGCCAGGTAAACGGCGTACTGGAAGGCGTAGGAGGCGTTTTTGGAGAGATCGGTGCAGTAAAGGATCTTGTTCACTTGGGGCAGCATCTGGGCACTCCTTGCAATGGTTGGCCTGTGGCTAACAGTATGGCGCCGCCGCCGGGGCTTGTCCTTGACCTGGCTCAGCCTCGGCGGCGATGAACAGGTTTTCACAAGGCGGCGAGGTTTTGAAGCCGATGAACAGGCAACGCACGACCACTATGAATCCTCTTGCCCGGCGACCGTGCCAGGTGGTGCCAGGTGGCACTCCTTGAAGATACGGGCGGTGCAGGTTTTGCACACCGCCGGATCCAGCCGGTCATAGATGTGGTGGATGGCCCGGCCTTTGTTGGGAAAAATATGGTCCCTGCCCAGTTCCTCGAGCAATTGGTTGCGATCCAGGAAGCGCTGGATCCCTTCCTTGAGGTTGGCAAAATACAGGTCACCGCCCTCGGCCCGACGGCGGCGGGCTTCCTGTACCAGCATCTCGGCGCCGACGATGTCCACGAAATTGATGCCGCTGCCCAGGATCAGCAGCCGGGGCTCGCGGATGTTTTGCAGGTATTCCTGCACATGGTTGACCGCCCCGAAGAACAGGGAGCCTTCGATGCGGATGATGCGCAACTGGGGGCAGTAGGGCAGGCGTCGTTGCTCGGCGCTGACGAAGACGGGATGCCTGGCGTCCGGATCCGGCAGCATGGAAACGATGCGCGGTTGGGACGTGCGCTTGAGATAGAACACCAGGGACAGCAGCACGCCGGCATAGATGGCGAACTCCAGCGCCACCAGCAGGGTGGCGGCAAAGGTTACCAGCAGTACAGTGGCTTCGGAGCGAGCGGCCCGCACGATCAGCCGGATATGGTGGAAGTCGACCAGGTTCCAGGCCACCAGCAGCAGCAGGCCGGCCATGGCGGGCATGGGCAGCCAGGCGGTGAGATCGGAGCCCAACAGCAGGATCAGCAGCAGGAACAGGGAGGCGAACACCGCCGCCAGCGGGGTTCTGGCGCCTGAGGTATAGTTGACGCCGGTGCGGGTAAAGGAACCGGACGAGGCATAACAGGAAAAAAAGGCGCCGACCACATTCGACAGCCCCTGGCCGACAAACTCCTGGTTGCCGTCCAGCCGCTGGTGGGAGCGGCTGGCCACTGCCCGGGCAATGGAGGCGGCTTCGACCAGGCCGAGCAGGCTGATGGCCAGGGCGCCGGAGGCGAGGGCGCTGATGCTGCCCAGGCTGAAGTCGGGCAGGCTGAAGGGCGGCAGGCCGGCGGGAATGGCGCCGAGCAGGGCAATGTGTTGCCGGCCGGGATCGACCAGGGCGGTGGCCAGCGCGGCGATGATCAGCGCCAGCAACATGTTCGGCCAGC
This sequence comes from Zobellella taiwanensis, assembly GCF_003012795.1. GTDB lineage: Bacteria > Pseudomonadota > Gammaproteobacteria > Enterobacterales > Aeromonadaceae > Oceanimonas > Oceanimonas taiwanensis. The sequence continues at coordinate 117,090 of NZ_PXYH01000008.1, read as the reverse complement.
GGGGCCGGTAATGGCGGATCAGAACACAGCAGAGCAGGGTCAGCAGGCCGATGCCCAGGCTGTAGGGGTTCACCTCGGACAGGTGCAGGATCAACTGCCGCAGGGTCTCAGGCACAGAGCCGTCGGTGGCCAGCGCCAGGCCGAGCAGCCCGGGCAACTGACTGACCGCGATCAGCACCGCCGCGCCGGCGGTAAAGCCGATCACCACGGAATGGGAGACGAAGTTGACCAGCACGCCGAGCCGGGCCATGGCCAGCAGCAGCTGGAAGACTCCCTTCATCAGGGTCAGGGTCAGCGCCAGCTTGATGAACAGATCGCTGCCCGGCTCGGCCAGCGGGCTGACCGCGGTGAACACCACCACCGACATGGCGGCGGTCGGGCCTGAGATCAGGTGCCAGGAGGAGCCGAACAGGGCGGCGATGATGGCCGGAATAATGGCGGCGTAAAGGCCGAACTCGGGGGGCAGGCCGGCGATCAGCGCATAGGCCACCCCCTGGGGCAGCACTATGATGGCATTGGTCAGGCCGGCCTGGGCATCGGCGCGCAGAGTGCGGCCGTTGACCATGGCGGCCCATTGCAGAAAAGGAAAGAGCCGTCTCCAGGCCGCACCGGGCTTTCCCCCGTCGTTCATCTTCCATCCCCCTGTGGTGGCGGAGCGGGCGCCGGGCCCGCCGGATATCCCTTATTAAAACACGTCTGTGGCCTGATGTGGCCCCATGGTGCGGCGGCGGGCGACACTGCCGGGCTGAGACGTGGACGGAAACAAAAAAACCACCGGCTGGCACCGGTGGTTTTTGGGTTGGGTGCCAAGCCGCCCGTGTTTACATAAACACGAACTTGGCGATAAAGATGGCGCTCAGCACATAGACGCCGATGGATACCTTGCTGGCGTGGCCGGTGGCCACCTTCAGCACCGCATAGGTGACAAAACCCATGGCGATGCCGTTGGCGATGGAAAAGGTCAGCGGCATCATCAGCGCGGTCACCGCGGCGGGCGCCATTTCGGTGTAGTCGTCCCATTCGATCTTGGCCATGCTGCTCATCATGGCGAAGGCCACGAAAATCAGGGCGCCGGCGGTGGCGTAGGGCGGTATCATGCCGGCCAGGGGCGCCAGGAAGATGGACACCAGAAACAACACGGCGATGGTAACGGCGGTCAGGCCGGTGCGGCCTCCGGCGGCCACGCCGGCCGAGCTTTCCACATAGCTGGTGACCGGCGGGCAACCGACGAAGGTGCCGATCACGGAAGAGGCACTGTCGGCCTTGAGGGATTTTTTCAGGCCTTCGATGGAGCCGTCCGGGCGGCGCAGGTTGGCGCGCTCGGCCACGCCCATCAGGGTGCCGGCGGTATCGAACATGTTGACGAACAGGAAGGCGAGGATCACGGTGATCATGCCGATGTCCAGCGCGCCCATGATGTCCAGTTTCATGAAGGTGGGGGCAATGCTCGGCGGCATGGCGAAGATGCCGTTGTATTCCACTATGCCCAGGCCTAGACCGATCAGGGTGACGCTCATCACGCCGATCAGCACGGCACCGAACACCCGGCGGTGGACCAGGACGGAAATGATCAGGAAGCAGACGGCGGCGAGTAGGGCGCTGGGCTTGGTGAAGTCGCCCAGGGTCACCAGGGTGGCCGGGCTTTCCACCACTATGCCGGCGGTTTTCAGACCGATCAGGCCCAGGAACAGGCCCACGCCCGCGGTCATGGCGTAGCGCAGGGATTCGGGAATGGCGTCGAGTACCCACTCGCGGATTTTCCAGAAGCTCATGGCGGTAAAGATGATGCCGGACCAGAATACGGCGCCCAGCGCCACTTCCCAGCTATAGCCCATTTCCCCGACCACGGTGAAGGCGAAAAAGGCGTTCAGGCCCATGCCCGGCGCCAGGCCGACCGGCCAGTTGGCGTACAGTCCCATGAACAGGGTGGCGATGGCGGCGCCGATGCAGGTGGCCACAAACACCGCGCCCGCATCCATGCCCGAGGCGGACATGATATTGGGGTTGACGAAGATGATGTACGCCATGGTGATAAAGGTGGTCAGTCCGGCGACCAGTTCGGTTTTAACCGTAGTGCCGTGGGCGCTGAGCTTGAACAGTCGGTCCAGCAGTCCGCTGCCGGCGGGAAGTGCCTGGCTGGCAGGCTCATTCTTGATGTTTTCCATGACCTGAGGTCCTCGAGTAGGTTGAGTGGCAGACTGCCAATGCCGCACGATTTTCCTTCGTCCACGGCATTGGCATGGCTGCTGCAACCCGTTAGCTGCCTCTGTAGGTAGAGTAGCTGTAGGGCGCAATCAGCAGGGGTACGTGGTAGTGCTCTTCGCCGTCGGCGATGCCGAAACGGATGACGACGTCATCCAGAAAGGCAGGCTCGAGCAGCGCTATACCTTGTTTTTTGAAGTAACCGGCGGTGTGAAAGACCAGCTGGTATTTACCGGCCACATAGTCGTCTCCTGCCAGGATGGGCGCATCGGTACGGCCGTCGTGGTTGGTGTAAACGGTGTTGAGCAGTGTGGTGCTCTCGCCCTCCACCCGATACAGTTCCACTTTGATGTCGGTGCCGGGCAGGCCCTTGGCAGTATCCAGTACGTGTGTAGTCAATCTTCCCATTGTGTCGTTACCTTGCGCGTGATACGCGTCTCTGTTGATCCAAGGTACTGTCGGCGCGGGCGTCGACAGAACTAATTTTACATCAAAATAAAACAGCTCGTCTACATTGAATTAACAACAATGTGTACAATAAGCCCGAGTAAACGGTCTACAAAGCTGAAAGCTATTTTGATCATCGCAGATTGTCTTTGCTTTGATAGTCTAAAGCAAGGTTTCAGGGTAAGATCTGATACAAAAACTAAACCTGTTATTTACATATATTGTTTTTATTGTATACAATGATTGTCATCAAAATGACCGGCAAGCCCCCGTCAAGCTTGTTTCGGCCGGTGTTTTAACCCTCTCTTCAAGGAGTTTTCCGATGAGCCAGTATCAAGACTATCCCCGTGACCTCATCGGGTATGGAGCCAACCCTCCTCACCCAAAATGGCCCGGCGACGCCCGCATTGCGATTTCCTTCGTGCTGAACTACGAAGAGGGCGGCGAACGCAACGTACTGCACGGGGATGGCGAGTCCGAATCTTTCCTGTCCGAGATGCCCTCGGCGGTGTCCTGGCCCGACGTGCGCCACATGAGCATGGAATCCATCTATGAATACGGCAGCCGGGCCGGCGTATGGCGCCTGCTGCGCCTGTTCAAGCGCTACGACATACCGCTGACCATCTTCGCCGTGGCGACCGCCATCGAGCGCTATCCGGAGATCGCCCGGGCGTTCATGGATGAGGGACACGAAATCTGCTCCCACGCCTACAAGTGGATCACCTACCAGTTCATGAGCGAGCAGGAAGAACGGGAGCAACTGCACCAGGCGCTGGAGATCTTCGAGCGGGTCTGTGGCCAGCGCCCGCTGGGCTGGTACACCGGGCGCGACAGCCCCAACACCCGCAAAATAGTGATGGAAGAGGGCGGTTTTCTCTACGATTCCGACTCCTACGGTGACGATCTGCCCTATTGGGTCGACAACAAGGGCAAGGGCCACCTGGTGATTCCCTACGCCATGGATACCAACGACATGCGTTTCGGCCAGGGCTGCTACAACACCGGCGAGGAGTTTTACCAGTATCTGAAGGATGCCTTCGACGTACTCTATGAAGAAGGCGCCGAAGCGCCCAAGATGCTGTCCATCGGCATGCACTGCCGGTTGCTGGGCCGCCCCGGCCGGATGGCGGGCCTGGAGCGCTTCATCAAGTACGCGCGCAGCCACGACAAGGTGTGGTTCACCCGCCGCGTCGACATTGCCAAGCACTGGCACGAGCACCACCCCTATAAAGGAAACAAGTAATGAGCCGGTTCAAAACCTGTACGCCCAGCACCCTGGGCCGCGACCAATTCGTGGCTACCTTCGCCGACATTTACGAGCACTCTCCCTGGGTGGCCGAGCAGACCTTTGACCAGGGCCTGACCGAGGCCGACAACGAGGTTGAGCAACTGCACGGCCGCATGTGCCAGGTGCTGCTGGCTGCCGACAGGCAAGCCCAGCTGGACCTGATCAATGCTCACCCGGATCTGGCCGGCAAGGCCGCCCAGCGCGGCGAACTGACCGAAGCCTCCACCAACGAGCAGGCCGGCGCCGGTATCAACCAGTGCACGGCGGAGGAGTTTGCCCGCTTTACCGAGCTGAACAATGCCTATAAGGAAAAGTTCGCCTTTCCTTTCATCATGGCGGTAAAAGGCTCCAACCGTCACCAGATCCTGGCGGCCTTTGAAGAGCGTATCCACAACGACTACGACACCGAGTTTGATCGCGCCGTGAAAGAGATCAACAAGATTGCCCTGTTCCGTCTGAGCGACATGTAACATGGCCGGCGGGGCCTGCAGGCCCTGCCTTCTTTCTTCTCTGCAGGAGGCAGCAATGATCAAAACTCTCAAGATCGAGCCGCTGACCAAGGAAGCCTTCGCTCCCTTTGGCGACGTCATCGAATCCGAAGGTCGTGACTATTTCATGATCAACAACGGCTCCACTCAGCGTTACCACAAGCTGGGCGAAGTACAGCTGGACGAGCAGGGCCAGGGCATCATTAGCATCTTCCGTGCCAAGACCCTGGAATACCCGCTGCAGATCAAAATGCTGGAGCGCCATCCGTTCGGCTCCCAGTCTTTTATTCCGCTGTTCGGCCACGACTTCCTGCTGGTGGTTGCCCCGGTGGGCGACGGCAGCATGAACATTGACCCGGCCACCGTGCGCGCCTTCCGCGCCAGCGGTCGCCAGGGCGTGAACTACCACAGGGGCGTGTGGCACCATCCGATCATGGCGCTGCGCGACAACGACGAGTTCCTGGTGGTGGATCGCAGCGGTCCGGGCAACAACTGTGATGAATTCTTCTTCGACGAGTCCGTCCGGCTGACCGTCGAACTGGGCTGAGTCCGTCTTGTTCACGCCCCGGCCGGTCCGGGGCGTGGCGCCTCAGGGCTGCACCCGCCCGCCTCAATATGCGGCTGTCCCCGCCGCTTCCCCTCCTGCCTGTCTCCCACCGGTATCCGAGCCCGGGCAACGGCCAGGTTATTGGCCGCCCTGCCTTTGGGATGGCCTTTGTGCATAACAAAAATCCCCGCCGGCGGGCTCCCGGCGCTTGTGGGGAGCCAAACCCCATGTTATTTCTATGTGAAAATACTTTTCATAAAGGTAATGGCATGGATGCACTCAATGTGGGCTGGCGCGACCGGCTGCTGATGAATATCCCGCTCAGGCACAAGCTGATGCTGGCCTGCTATTTGGCGACCCTGGCCCTGCTGGCGCTGCTCTACGGCTACTGGCGGTTGTGGCGGGCCCAGGCCGGGCCGGACGACAGTATGCTGCCGGTGGCGGGGGCCGTGGCGTCGGTGATCCTGCTGCTGTGGCTGCTGGCCCGGGCGGTGAGCGCCAACCTGCTGCCGCTGCTGGCCCATATCGAGGCGATGATGGCCCGGGTGGCCCGGGGCGGGCTGGAGCAGAGGGTCGGTTTTTCCGGCGCCGACGAGTTCGGCAAGATCGGCACGGCCATCGACACGACCCTGGAGCACCTGGCCGCCACCTTCGAATTGATGGAGCGCTCGGCCGGCGGCCTGCGTGGCGCGGTGGACAACATCGGCGCCGCAGTTGGCCGGGCCGGTGAAGAAGTGGGTGCCCAGCATCGCCAGGTGGCTCTGTGCCGCCAGACGGTGGCCGGGCTGAACGAGGCCATCGGCCAGGTGGGCGACCACTCCCGCCAGGCCGAACACCTGGCCGGACAGACCCATGACGAGGCCCGCAGTGCCGGCCGGCACATGGCGGCCGCCATGCAGGGCATGGAGCAACTGGTGGCCGATACCGAGGATGCCAGCAGCGACTCCCGGGTGCTGGGCGACACCCTGGCTCGGGTTGGCACAGTGGCGGAAACCATCAAGGCGATTTCCGAACAGACCAACCTGCTGGCGCTCAACGCCGCCATCGAGGCGGCCCGGGCCGGTGAACAGGGGCGCGGTTTCGCGGTAGTGGCCGACGAGGTGCGTACCCTGGCCGCGCGCACCCAGGCGGCGACCCGGGATATCCAGCAGATGATCGACACCCTGTCCGAGCGGGTCGGCCGCAGCATGGGCATGATGGCGCGCAACGCCGCCGCCAGTGCCGAGGCGGCCTCCGGCGTGCGGGCCGGCATGCAGGCGCTCGACAACATACTGCAGCGGATGGCGCGGATCAGCGGCATGAACCGGCAACTGGCGGGAGCCGTGGCGGAGCAGGAACAGGCGATGGCGGATCTCAACCTGAGCCTGGCCCGGCTGCTGGAGCAGGCCGACAGCTCCCGCCACCAGCTCGACACCCTGGGACAGGATCGGGACCGGGTGGCGCGGATTGCCGGCCAACTGGCGGCCAGCCTGGCGCGGCTCCGGGCCTGAGCCCGCTTGCACCGGCGCCGGACACTGCGGATAATCGGCTTTTCACACGCGGAAGGGGCAGGCAGCCATGGTAACGGAACAAAGGGTGCGGGAGGCGCTCAGCGCGGTGCTGGATCCCGAAGTGGGGGAGAACATCATCGAGCTGGGGCTGGTGTACGGCGTCGAGATCGAGCCATCGCGACTGGCGGTGACCATGACCATGACCTCGCCCAGTTGCCCCATGGGCGACTGGATCCGGGGGCAGGTGGAGCAGCAACTGGCCGGGCTGTGCGAGCCGGGCCAGCAGGCAGAGGTGCGGCTGGTCTGGCAGCCGGCCTGGAGCCCGGAGCTGATGAGCCCGGCGCTGCGGGCCCGGCTGGGGTGGCAGTGAGGGTCAGTGCGACTGATTGAACTCGCGCATGAAAATATCCCAGAACACCAGAAACAGGGCCGCCACCAAGGGGCCGATGACGAAGCCGTTGATGCCCATCAGGCTGAGCCCGCCGAGGGTGGAAAACAGCACCACATAGTCGGGCAGCTTGGTGTCCCGGCCCACCAGTAGCGGACGCAACACGTTGTCGGCCAGGCCGATCACCAGGGCGCCGAAGGCTACCAGCACGGTGGCGGCAATCCAGTCGCCGGTGGCGTACAGGTAAATGGCCACCGGCAGCCACACCAGGCCGGCGCCGATGGCCGGGATCAGCGACAGGAAGGCCATGACCACCCCCCACAGCAGGGGGCCCGGTATTTCCAGCGCCCAGAAGATGAAGCCGCCGAGCGCTCCCTGGGCCATGGCCACCAGGATATTGCCCTTCACCGTGGCCCGGGTCACCTCCGAGAATTTGGCGAACAACTTGCGTTCGCGCTCGTCCCCCAGCGGCAGCGCCTTGACCAGCAATTCGGTCAACTGATGGCCGTCGCGCAGCAGGAAAAAGCTGAGATACAGCATCAGCGCCACGTTCATGATAAAGCCGAAAGTACTCTGGCCGGCGGTCAGCGCCTTTTCCGCCAGCAGCCGGCTGCCGGCAACCGCCGCTTCGGAGAGCTTCTGGCGGATGCTGTCGATGTCGATGCCGAGCCGCTCTAGCAGTTCGGGCAGCAGCGGAAAGGCGGTGCGGATTTGCTCCAGCACCCGCCCCGGGTTGATTTCGCCCCGATCGATACGCTGGTAGAAGGCCAGCCCTTCCTGCACAAAGGAGGTGGCGATCACCAGCACCGGCAGCACCACTATCACCACGCAGATCAGCAGGGTCAGCAGGGCGGCGCTGTTGGGCCTGGGACCAAGGCGGAGCAGTATCCGCTCCTGCAACGGGTAAAAGATCACGCTGATGGCACAGGCCCAGAAAATGGCGCCCCAGAAGGGTTTGAGCACCAGCCCGAACAGCAGGCTGACCAGCAGCAGCATAAACAGAAAGGAACGTTGTTCGAGTTTTTCACGCATGGGGCGGTTCCGCAAGAGACTGAGCCGCCATAGTAAAGAAGGCGGCCGGCGCTGGCCAGCCCTTACCGATGACGGCTTTTTTGCGACAGCGCAAGGCGGCGGCCGGCGGATGCCGCTATCATGGAACCCTGATCCTTGGACCCGAGCGGAGACGTTCATGCTGTTGTTGCTGTTTCCCCTGATGATATTGCTGCTGCTGGCGGTGGGTGGCGGCGCCTGGCGGCTGGGAGCCGACTGGCTGCCGCTGACCCAGACCGGCCTGGCGTTTCATGGCGTGCTGATGGTCAACGGCTTTTTTGCCACCCTGATCAGTTGTGAACGCTGCGCCGCCTTGGGCGACCGGCGTGGCTGGCTGGTGCCCCTGTGCGGCCTGCTGGCCAGTGCCAGCCTGTGGTGGCAGCCGGCCCTGGCCGCTCCCCTCTATGCCCTGCTGGCGCTGGGCATGACGCTGGTCTCGGCGCTGCTGTGGCGCCGCCAACCCCAGGATTTTACCCTGTTGCTGGTACTGGCCTGTGCGGCCCTGCTGCTGGGCAACCTGTCCTGGTGGCTGGCGGGCATGGATGCGGCCGTGCTGCGAGCCTGGGTGGTGTTCCTGGTGCTGACCATCGCCGCCGAACGGCTGGAGCTTTCGCGCCTGTTGCCCAAGCCCCTGTGGGCCCGGCGGCTGTTCCTGGTGCTGGCATGGGCGCTGCTGGCGGCGCCCTGGCTGCCTTTCGGCCATCTCTGGCTGGGGGCCGCCCTGATCGGGCTGGGAGCCTGGCTGCTGCGCTTCGACATCGCCCGCCGCACCATCCGCGGTACCGGCCTGCCGCGTTATGTCGCCGCCTGCCTGCTGGCGGGCTACGGCTGGTTGCTGGTCAGCGGCCTGCTGTGGTTGCTCGGAGTGTCGCCGGACATGGCGTTGCACGGCGTACTGCTGGGCTTTGTGATGGCCATGGTGTTCGGCCACGCGCCGGTGATAGTGCCGGCGTTGCTGAACACCGGCTGCCACTTCCACAAGGTGCTGTACCTGCCCCTTGGCCTGTTGCAGCTCGGCCTGCTGGGGCGTCCGTTCTGGCCCCAGCTGAGCGCCTACCTGACCAGCCTGGCCATTGTCGCCTTTATGCTGAGCTTCCTCGCGGTGCAGCTCGCCGGCCGGCGTCAGGCCCGGTAGCGGCCCACCAGCTGCTGCAGGTGCCCGGCCAGCTGGCCCACTTCCCGGCTGGTCTGGCTGGCGGCCCTGGAGCCGGCGTTGGTCTGTTCGGCGATGGCCACTATCTGGTGCACGTTGGTGTTGATGCTTTCCGACACCTGGGTCTGCTCTTCCGCCGCGCTGGCGATCTGGGCGTTCATGGTATTGATGGTGTTCACCGCGGTGCCGATGTCGAGCAGCGCCTCGTCGATGCGCCTGGCTTCGGTCACGGTGTGGCTGCTGCGATCGCGGATGCTTTCTATCGCCTGCACCGCCTCCTTGGCACCCTGCTGCAGCCGGGTGATCATGTTGTGGATCTCCTCGGTGCTGGCCTGGGTGCGTCCGGCCAGGGTGCGTACCTCGTCGGCCACCACCGCGAAGCCGCGCCCCTGTTCACCGGCCCGGGCCGCCTCGATGGCGGCGTTGAGCGCCAGCAGGTTGGTCTGTTCGGCGATGCCGCGGATCACGTCCAGCACGGTACCGATCTGCTCCGACTCCTGCCCCAGCCGCTGGATAATATCGACCCCGCCGGCGACCTGGTGCTCGAGGCCGTCGATCACCCCTATGGCCCCTTGCAGCAGCCGCTGGGCATCGCCCACCTGGGTTTCCGCCTGTTGGGCGGCATCGGCGGCGCGGGCGGCACTGGCGGCCACCTCCTGGGCGGTGGCCGACATCTGGTTCATGGCGGTGGCGAGCTGGTCGCTTTCGTGGTGCTGGCGGCCAATGCCCGCTTCGGTTTCATCCATAAAGCGTTGCAGCTCGGCGCTGGCCTCCTGCAGGGTATCCGCCGACTGGCGGGTGCTTTGCACCAGTTCGCTGATCTGGCCGGCAAACTGGTTGAAGGAGCGGGCCAGGGTGCCCAGCTCGTGGCCATGGTCGGCATCGAGGCGGCGGGTCAGATCGCCTTCGCCCTGGGCGATGTCCTGCATGGTCGACACTGCCTGGCGGATGGGATGGTGAATACTGCGGGCCATGATCAGGCCGGCGGCGGCGATCAGCGCCAGCAGCAGGGTGGCCGAGAGGGCCGAGTTGATCAGGCCCTGGCGCACCGAATCCGACAGCTCCTGCTCCAGCCCGGCCACGGTGGCCTGCAGATCGTCGATATAAAAGCCGGTGCCGAGCAGCCAGTCGGTGCCCGGCACCGGGGCTATGTAGGCCAGCTTGGGCGCGCCCTGCTGGGTATCGGGTTTGGGCCAGCTGTATTCCACATAGCCGCCGCCCTGGCGACCGAGGGCGACATACTCCTGTACCAGATGGCGGCCGTCGGGGCTGGTGGAATTGAGGTAGTTGTTGCCTTCCCGGGCCGGGTTGTCGGCGCTCACCACCTGCACGCCCTGCAGGTTGTAGACAAAGAAATAACCGGTGCCGTCGTCAAAGCGCAGCCGGCGCAGCTGATCCTTGGCGGCGTCGGTTTCGCCCTGCGCCAGCAACGGCGCTATGCCGGACAGGGCCAGCTCCATGTAGTTGGCCAGCTGATCCTTGCGCGCTTCGAACAGGGAACGGTGCAGGCTTTCCCCGCTCAGCGCCTTGAGATGCAGGGACTGGGAAACATTGACCCAGGTACTGACGGCGGCCAGCAGGGCCAGCGGCAGCAGGGCCAGCAGCAGAATTTTTTGCCTGATGGAAAGTTGCTTCATCCTTGATCTCGCCCTTTTGTTTTGTTTACATGTTTTTATCATTTTGTCTTATCCATGTCATTCGAGTTGGCACATAAATGTGCAATCTCGCTCCGTGCGGAACCTCGGCCTCCCGGGGTTCACCGCCGGCGGGATCGCGGTTTGGGGCGCTGGCGCCTTTTCAACGCTTGCGGGCTGCCGTTATCATGGCCCCATTACCTATTTACCGAGAGTGCCATGGCCTCCACCATCCTTGCCGGCCCCGTGTTGCGCCGCTGCCGTCCAGACCGGCTGGTCTTCTGGCTGGCCAGCCGGGAGCCCCTGAGTTTTCGCCTGTTGCTGCCCGAGCGGGAGCCGGTGCTGCTGGACGCCGGCCAGCAGCACCAGCTGCAAGTGGGCGAGCGCTGCTTTATCCAGTTGCTGGATGTGGCTCTGGAACAGCCCTTGCCGGAAGACACCTTGCTGCCCTACGACCTGCAATGGCGCCAGGACGGGGAGCGGGAGTGGCAGGGCATGGCCAACTGGGGGCAGGAACTGTGCTATCCGGGCGAGACCCTGCCCAGCCTGGTGATCCGCAGCCGGCTGGACGACATGCTGCACGGCTCCTGCCGTAAACCCCATCACGGGGCGGCGGATGGCCTGGTGGCGGCGGATGGCTGGCTGCAGGGGCGCCGGCAGCGGCCGGAACAGCGCCCGGCACTGCTGATGCTGAGTGGCGATCAGATCTATGCGGATGACGTTGCCGGCCCCATGCTGACAGCCATCCACCAGCTGATTGATGAGCTGGGACTCTATCCGGAACGGCTGGAGGGCGCTCTGGTGGCCGACAGCGCCGAACTGTTCGCCAGTCCGCTCAACTACTACCGGCGCCATGAGCTGCTGCCCAGCACCGAGGCCAACCTGCCGTTGCAGAAACGGTTTTTCGAGGGCGCGCGCAAGCCCATTTTTACCACCAGCAGCGCCGCCAACCACCTGATCACCCTGTCTGAGATGCTGGCCATGTACCTGCTGGTGTGGTCGGCCGAGCCCTGGCGCGGGCTGCCCTCGGCCCGCCCGGGGCTGGACGGCGAACTGGCCGCGCGCTACCAGCGGGAACGGGAGCGACTGGAGGCCTTTGTTGCCGGCCTGCCGGCGGTGCGCCGCCTGCTCGCCCACCTGCCGACCATGATGATCTTCGACGATCACGATGTGACCGACGACTGGAACCTGACCGCCGCCTGGGAAGAAACCGCCTATGGCCATCCCTTTTCCCGGCGCATTATCGGCAATGCCCTGGTGGGTTACCTGCTCTGCCAGGGCTGGGGCAATGCACCCGATGCCTTCAAGGGCGAGCCGATGCAGCGGCTGCGGGACTGGAGCGAGCGGCCCGGCGGAGAATGCCAGGATCGGTTGATCGACTGCCTGCTGCGTTTCGACGGCTGGCAGTACAGCCTGGACACCAGCCCCAAGCTGCTGGTGCTCGACACCCGCACCCGCCGCTGGCGGGCCGAGTCCAACTTTAACCGTCCCTCCGGCCTGATGGACTGGGAGGCGCTGACCGAGTTGCAGGGCGAATTGTTGCACCACGACGCCGTGGTGGTGGTATCGCCCACGCCGGTGTTCGGGGTCAAGCTTATCGAGGTGATCCAGAAAATCTTCACCTGGTTCGGCAAGCCGCTGCTGGTGGATGCGGAAAACTGGATGGCGCATCAGGGCACCGCCAACGTCATCCTCAACATTTTCCGTCATACCCGCACCCCGGCCAACTACGTCATCCTGTCGGGCGATGTGCATTATTCCTTTATGTACGACATCCGGCTTCGCTACCAGAAGGGGGATCCGCACCTGTGGCAGATCACCAGCAGCGGCATCAAGAACGAGTTTCCGCACCGTCTGCTGGATGTGCTGGACCGGCTCAACCGCTGGTTGTATGCGCCCCGCTCGCCGCTCAACTGGTTTACCCGCCGCCGCCGGCTGGAAATTACCCCCCATCCGCCGCTGGGCGCATCCCGGGGCGAACGGCTGCTCAACCGCGCCGGCATCGGCCATGTCCGCTTCAACGAGCAGGGCGAGCCGGTGCTGGTGCAGCAGATCACCGCCGATGGTGTGGTGGACTTTATCGAGCAGCGACCCCGGGAGCTGGCGGCGGATGCACCGTCCCGCTCGGGCTGTTAAAGTAACGGCGCCATCCACTACCGATAACGACACAGCATGAGCAAGATCACCGGAACCCTGGTCAAGATGCCGGCCAGCCTGGACCGGCCCGTGGCCTACCAGCTGGCCCTGGGCGAACACAGGGTGGACCTGAACGGCCGGCTCGGCCAGCCGCTCACCCTCAGCCACACCGGCAACATCTACTGCGACGCCTGCGGCCGCAAAACCAGCAAGAGTTTCGCCCAGGGGCACTGTTTTCCCTGCATGAAAAAGCTGGCCCGTTGCGACATGTGCGTGATGAAGCCGGAGACCTGCCACTATTTCGAAGGCAGCTGCCGCGAGCCCGAATGGGGCGAGCGCCACTGCATGGTGCCCCATATCGTTTACCTGGCGAACACCTCGGGCCTCAAGGTGGGCATTACCCGGGCCAGCCAGGTGCCCACCCGCTGGATCGACCAGGGCGCCACCCAGGCGCTGCCCATACTGCGGGTGGCCAGCCGCCAGATCTCCGGCCTGGTGGAAGTAGCCCTGGCCGAGATGGTGGCCGACAAGACCAACTGGCGGGCCATGCTCAAGGGTGACGAAACCCCGCTCGACCTCAAGGCCGAAGCCGCCCGGCTGCTGCCGGAAATTAAGGAAAAACTGGCCGAACTGGCGCTGCGCTATGGCGAAGAGGCCATCACCCCGTTGGATGAACCCGTGGTCGGACTCGATTACCCGGTGCTGGAGTACCCAAAGAAGATCGCCAGCCACAACTTCGACAAGAACCCGGTGGTGTCCGGCACCCTGCTCGGCATCAAGGGCCAGTACCTGATCTTCGACAGCGGGGTGATCAACCTGCGCAAGTTTACCGGCTACGAAGTGGCCCTGGGCTGAGGAGGAAGAGATGAGGTTTTTGATTATCGGCGCCGGCGGTATCGGCTGCTATTACGGTGCCCGGCTGCAGCAGGCGGGCCACCAGGTGGTGCTGGTGGCCCGGGGCGAGCACCTGGCCGCCATGCAGCAACAGGGGCTCAGAGTGGAGCACGAGGATTTCCGGTTCAGCCAGCCGGTGGCGGCGCTGGATGTAGCCAGCCTGCGCGAGACCTGCGCCAGCGGCGACTTCGACCTGGTTGTGCTGGCGATGAAGTCCCAGGCCACCGGCCCCCTGATGGCGGAGCTGGCGGACTGGCTGGCCACCAGCACGGTGCCGGTGCTGTCGCTGCAAAACGGGGTGGACAACGAACCCCTTATCAGCGAGGTGGTGGGAGAGGCGCGGACCCTGGGCGGACTGGCGGTGCGTATCGGCGGCCATATAGTGGCGCCGGGGCTGGTGCAGGCGGACGGCCCGGCCCAGGTGATCATGGGCGCCTGGCCCCAGCAACGCCGTGCCCAGGCCGGCCTGCTGGAGCAGCTGCGCCAATGTTTTGAACAGGCCGGCATTCCCACCCGGGTAGTGGTGGACATTCGCCGTGAGCTGTGGCGCAAGCTCATCATCAACAACGGCGTCAACCCGCTTTCGGCCCTCACCGGGCTGGACACCCGCCGCCTCAGCCATCATCCGCAGCTGGGCCGCAGCGTCTACCAGATGATGGCGGAAACCGCCGCCGTGGCGGCGGCCGACGGCGTCAGCCTGGGCAAGACCGACGTGGACGAGATGTATGCCCTGATCCGCAACTTCGACGCCATCAAGACTTCCATGCTGGTGGACAAGGAGAAGGGGCGGGAGCTGGAGCTGGACGCCATCAGCGGCGCCGTGCTGCGCCGGGCGGAACAATTGGGGCTGGAGGTGCCCGCCACCCGCCTGGCCCACGGCCTGCTGCGGCTGACGGCGGTAGCCTGAGCCGGCGGGTTCCGGGTCAAGATTATTGTGCCGCGGCCGATAGCCGGGGGCCAGATAACAATAATCATACTGACCGAGGAACCCAGGTTGTTCAGACACATCAATATCGGTACCCGCCTTGCCGCCGGCTTCGGAGTGCTGATGGCGGCTATCGTCGCCCTTAGAACCTGTTCAAAGTCTTTTAAGCAAAAGGCTCAAGAAAGCCAAGTGAATGAACTGCAGACTGGTGTTAAGTAGCCGCTCGCAGTTCTTCCACAGCCGCCGATTCTTTTCCAGCCAGGCGAAGCTGCGCTCTACCACCCAGCGTTTGGGGATGACCTTGAAGGTGTGGAGTTCGCTGCGCTTGGCCACCTGCACCGTGGCCCCCAGGATCTCATGTACTCCTTGGGCAAACGGCTTACCTGTGTAGGCGCTATCTACCAAGACACTCTCGACTTGCCCTAACCCTGACTGTCATCGTTCAAAGGCGTTCAGCGCTCCCTTCCGATCCGTCACGTTCGCTGTCGTCACGGCGACTGCATGTGGCAAACCCTGAGTATCGACCGCAATGTGCCGCTTGATCCCCGATACTTTCTTGCCCGCATCGTAGCCTTTCTGCCTGGCACTATCGGTGTTCTTGACGCTCTGCGCGTCCACGATCAAGAACCTGCTGCAAGCGTTGCGCCCCTGTCTCTCGCGGGCCGCGCCAACCTGATTTTTTGAGTGCCTGCTCAAGCAGGCTACCGCAGTCACGCGGCTCACTCCAGATGGTGAAATACGAGTGCACCGTGCGCCACTTCGGAAAGTCACTCGGCAAGGCATAGTTCCCCGGACACACAGACGCAGGTAAGATCACCTGCCCAGAGAAGGTGTGTATCATGAGTCAGAAGAAAGCCTATACCGCTGAGTTTAAAGAAGCCTCAGTCAAGCTGGCGGTGGAGTCCGAGCAATCCGTCAACCATGAAGTGGCTATAGGAACTTTGGCAGGGTAGGGGGCTTTGAACGGCCGATGGGTGACGCTGCGGTATCCCCTGAGTATCCCGGGAGCTTTCAGGCGTGCGCAAAACGGCACACAGGCGGCACAAAAAAAAGCCAGTGCATTGCTGCAACTGGCTTTTTTCAGTGTCTGTATGGTGGCCCCTGCCCGACTTGAACGGGCGACCAATCGATTATGAGTTTGCAAGCAACACTGCAAGCCCAGCAAAATCAGGGGTAATCTACCGTAAGCCAGAAAAGCTAAAAGTATTTACGTGACAGTAGGTTAGCGTAATTTTGCGAAGATGGCCAGAACGGGTGAGTGTACCGCTACTGTACTGATTCCGCCTGCTTTTCAGTACAGTCAGGCGCGCTTCGCTGGTGGCCATTTGAGTCTTCAAGGATTCCTTGACTGCTGCCCTCGGAATGCTCATATCCAACTGACAAGGATTCCTTGACAGTTGGATGGCGTGGTTCGATCTCAGGCTACTACGTCGAAGAGCCGGTAGTCTGGCTCAGGCAGGCGGTGCCTGTCGTCTGCATATGGTTTGGTGGCTCAAACTCGTAGCCTGCCGCGATAAGCTCTGCTTCAACGTCTTCGGTGATGAAGAACGGCTCAAGTTGACCATTCTCTTGAGTCGGTAGGTTTTCGTCCTCACCGGCACTCATGTCGTCAGCTCCTTTCGTGTGTTCATCGGGCCTGAGGCCGGTCTTAGTCTTCTGTCCGCAAGCCTACTAGCTGGCTGCCAGGGCCTTGGGCGTGCAGCGTCAGGTTTGGGCTTTGTGACGCCAGGTAGCCCAGCGGTTGATCGAGAACGAATGGATAAAGCACGGCCAGGGACGACAGAGCCGCCACAGACACCGATTTACCGCCGTAGCGCAAGGCAGCCTCAATCAGCCAGGCGATGGTCTCGGCATCATTGAGCACCAGGGGTTTCAGGCGTACCAGACGCTTGCCTTTTTCCACGCGCTCGATGACCCCCCAACTGGCTTGCGACTGCAGGACCATGTTGGTCATGCGGTAGGTGCCTTCCCGCTCGCCGTAGATCTCACTCATGCGCCGCTGAATTTCTGACGAAGTGCAGTCTCCCTGGAGTGCGGACAAGCGGCCCACCAATTCAGCGACCTTGCCGAAGAATGGGTAACTGGCGATTGCCATTCCCCAGGTCAGGGCAGCGGTTGGGACGCCAGGGTTGGCTTTGTAAATGGCGATACCGCGTTCAGCGAAGCTGATCAGTTCCGGTCGTGGTTCAAGCCATAGGCGATTCAGTACGGTGCGCGTCTTTTTGCGCGCCGCCACGCCGAGCCCAGCCTCATCCAGCAGGGCATTCAAGTCATCGGGTTCAGCCAGGCCGGCACGCACCCGTAAAGCCGCTGACGCCCACTCCAGCGCTATGTAGCGGTCGAAGCCGATTTTTGGGGCAGGCGGATTGATCGTATTCAATTGACGTAACTCACTTTCACAAAGGGCACGATAAGTTCTTCCAGGGACATGCCACCGTGGACCACTACCTGGTCACCCTTTGGAACAAAGGCTCCGCGCTCTCCTGCAAACAGCGGCATAAAGTTGGCCGGCAGGCCAGCGATATCGAGACGAAAGCTGTCCGGTATCGCAGTTTCTGTCTCGGCAATCATGGTTTCACTGCGATAGGTGCGCACCCGTTCGCCGCGCAGCTCCGAGGCAACCCCCTGATTTGGGCGGCCAATGCCCACGGCCTCTGCATTGCCGTGGTCGGCCGTCAGGTAGATATGGAAGCCCTGGTCGAGCAGCATCGCAAACAGCTGATCAACAAACCCCGACTCACACCAGCTGTTGATTTGCGCAGCCACGCCGCGTTTGCCGAGCACGGCTCCGTGGATGATTTCATCCACGGTATCCACCACCAGGCCGGCGACTTTCAGGGCAGGATTCGAGAGCAGCTCCTGCAACTCCGGCAGCTCATCAGTGCGCTTGATCGCCTTTCGATAGAGGATCTCATTGGCACGCAATCCCTGGTCCTGCCAGAACCGGGTCCAGTGCTGAGGTTCTTTTGAGGTTGTCTCAATGTGCTCGGCGAACTCGCGTGGGCGCAGGCCGGAGAATAACGCCTGCCTGGAAATGGACGTCAGCGTGGGCAGCCAGGCAAAGCAGGCGTTTTCATCAAACATCAAACGCGGCGCATGCTGGATAAGGTTTTCGCGAATTTGTGTCCACTGATCGACAGCCAACCCGTCGAAAACGACCAGCGCAATTTTTTCCTCACCGTTGGCTCGACGCATCGCCAGGTAGCGAGGCACCTGATGCACCATCACCGGCCCCTTGGCAGCGGGCAGGGAAGGTAGGTCAGCGTAGTGCGCCTGTACCCAGGTTTGCAGTGCACTGTCGGCGCGAGCCACCAGGTCCTTCATGTCCGCCTTCAGACCATCTGCGCGCACGGCATCCAGACTGTGGAAACGCGAGATCACTTCGCCTAGGCGCCGGGCAAAGTGGGTCCAATCCCTGTGAGACGATGTGGTGCCAGGCAGCTCTTCACTGAGGCTCTTGATCCCCTCCAGCACCAGGTTGCGCATCGCTGCGGGGTCCTGCACCACCCCGGCTTTTGCCCACTCCGGCAAGCTGACCGGTACGCCCTGAATGGCCAGCGGGTGCAGCGTGCCGTCCAGGAACATCGAATCAACGATTGCGCGGATGTCGTGATGCTCGAAGGGAATATCGAGCTGCGGTATATAGTCCGGCGCTACCGGCTCCGCCGTGCGTCTGCCGATCAGTCCCAGTTTCTTGAGGTAGCGGTACCAGGCGTCCTGTACCACACGCAGCGCAAAACTTCTGTTGGAGAACAGCTCGGCAATCGGGCTGCTGGCGAACACCGGCCGGTCAGCCAACACCTGTTGAATGTGCTCGGCCAAGGTCTGAGGCAACAGCGTCTCACGGTAGTGCAGCCGGAGCAGCTCACGCCACAAATCCTCTGGCCGGGTAATCAGGTGGGGGCTTACCCGGTAGATGTGCGTCAGCACAAATTCTTTGGTGGCGGCTTCGCCCATCGCTTGAGTCGCATGGCGCGCCTGCACCTCGAACAGCGACGGCAGGATCTCACTACCCAACTGCCTCAGCACCGTATAGCTGAGCTTTGGAAACAGCTCTGCGAGCGAGAGACTAACCTTGCGCGCCTGGCGTAAGTAATCCCAGGGCAACTCCGCCGTGCTGGAATCGCGCACCTGGATAACCAGGGCGCTGGGTGCATTGGGCTCCCCTGCCTCCCAGGCGGCGCGGTAGCGGTCTTCGTACTCGGCTCGAAAGGCGACACTGTCCTCAAACGGCAGCACCTCGAAGCCACGTTCACGCAGTCCGGCCAGTACCTGCTCGTCCAGCAGCACGTTGTCTGGGTCCGCTACAATCCACAGCCGGGCCAAGTCGGACGGGAACTCCTTCAGAATGCGATCAGCCAGCAGCGTGCTGCGATGGGCGACGTTGTCCTTGGATAAGTACGTCATGCGGCGGCCCCTCCCGCCGAGCCAATGCGCAGTATCAGCACGGCATTCAGTTCTGGCGTGCAGGCTTCTGCTTCCGCCAGATCTGCCATACGGGCCTGATGTTCGGTTTCAAGACGCTTACGCCGGTGTTCGCGGACGGCAGGCAGGCCGATTCGGCCAATGGCCTGAAAGCGCGACTCGAAGGCATAGCGGGCGCGCTCACGTTCCTCGGCAAGCCAGGTTCGGTGCTCTTCCAGCAGCTCGGAGAATAGCCGCTCACCCTGACCTTTGGCTGCCGTCAGCGATTGCTCAAAGAGTGCGGCTGCGTGCTCACTGTCCGGGTCTGCCGTCAGGCGCACCTCTTCGGTCAGCAACAGATCCCAGATCCGCTTGGCGGTGGGAACAAAGCTGCGGCCATCATCGGTAACAAAGACCGGCAGGAAACGACGCCGGGTGAAGTTGGCCGAGCTGTTGGAAGCCGCCAGGCTAACGCTCCACAGCGACCAGGTACCCTGCACGGTGTCAGGCAGACCGGTTACCTGTACGACAGGCAGCGGCTGGCCGGCCACGCAGCGCGGCAGGTCGCCGATCAGCGCACGGGCTCGGGGGTCTTCCAGCGTGATCCACTCCATCTCCGGGTTCTGCTCAGTGGTTCGCGCATCGAAGCAGACCGGGAAAGATTCACTGCCATCGGCCCACACTAAACGCCAGGTATGGCCTGACTGCTCCGCTGCGCCGCCACGGGTGGGCAAGCCGGTTGTTACCGCACGCTCCAGCCAGTACTGCGCCGGGTGGTCCCGCCACTTCTGGGACTCAACCGCTTCCAGCGGGTGATCATCGGTCAGCAAATCCGTATCAGCGCGGCTCGCGGCCACTTTCTCGCGTACCTGGTTGATGACCGCGTCGCACTCCTTGTCGATGGATTCTGGGTCTTGCAGGCCATTCACAAACAGCTCATCAAACAGCGGCTCGACTTCCACGGAGTCCATCACGTCGGCGGCTTTATCAACACCGAACTCCTGGGCAATGATCTCCAGCTTCTGCTCCAGCACCTCGCGAACCCGGTGCTCTACCGTGTCTTCCAGTACAAAGTTGATGGCACGCACCACATGGGGCTGGCCAATGCGGTCAACGCGGCCGATTCGCTGCTCCAGGCGCATCGGGTTCCAGGGCATATCGAAGTTGACGATCACATGGCAGAACTGCAGGTTGAGGCCCTCACCACCAGCGTCGGTGGAGATCAGCACTCGAACATCACGGGAAAATGCCTGCTGGGCGCGGGTGCGCGCCTCCAGATCCATGCCGCCGTTAAGCAAGACAAAGGAAAACCCACGGCTTTCCAGAAACTCGGCCAGCATGGCCTGGGTGGGCACGAACTCGGTGAACACCAGCACTTTCAGTTCTGGGTCGTTCTCTTCCTGTTGCAGCTTGTAGATCAGTTCCAGCAGCGCTTCGGCCTTGGCATCGGTGCCTTGCCGTTCGGTTTCCCGGGCCAGATCAAGCAGCATCTCGACTTCGGCCTTTTCCTGCTCCCAGTTGCTGGCCTGCAGCGCCACGTCGAGTTGTGACTGCCCGTCGAGTTCAGCCCATTCGTCCAGGTCCACGTTATCGAACAGGTTGGCCTGTGGCTGCGGCGCATCCAGCAAGGCCTGGCGTCTTTCCAGCGTGGCACGGATGGCTGCGGTGCTGGAGGTCACAAGCCGTTGCATCAGGATCATCAGAAACCCGATGTGGCGCTGCTTGGCGGCCATGGCTTGGTTGTAGCCGTGGCGCACATAGTCGGTGACTGCGTCATACAGCTGCTTCTGCGCGGTGTGCCGTGCCTGCCAGGCAACCGCCTGCAGCCGCGTAGAGCGTGGCTTGAACAGGGGCTGGCCATCGGCGTTGATGGCGGACCGCTTTTCGGTGCGGATGACAAAGGGCTGCACCCGGTCACGGTGGATGCTGCCCTCATCAACAAAGGCCTCGCGGTCTAGCAACTGCATCAGGCGCAAAAACTGATCGGTCTTGCCCTGGTGTGGCGTAGCGGACAGCAGCAACAGGTAGGGGGCAGCTTCTGCCAACGCAGCGCCCAGCTTGTAGCGGGCGACCTGGTCGGTACTGCCACCCATGCGGTGGGACTCATCAATAATCACCAGATCCCAGCCGGCGGAAACCAGATCTTCGAAACGCTCGCGGTTGTAGCTGTTGAGTTGTTCCTGGCTCCAGCCACGGCGGCCATCAATGGGCTTGACCGAGTCCAGCGACACGATCACCTGGTCGTGCATTGTCCAGAGGTTGTCGTCGTTCTGGGTGCCCTCAGCGCGCCAGGCGCGAAAGGCTGCCAGCTCGGTGGCTTCGATAAAGCGCAGGTGCTCGCCGAAATGCAAACGCATCTCCGCCTGCCATTGCCGGATCAGGCCTTTGGGGGCCACCACCAGCACCCGTCGCACCATGCCGCGCAGTTTCAGCTCGCGCAGGATCAGGCCGGCCTCGATGGTCTTGCCCAGGCCCACCTCGTCCGCCAGCAGGTAGCGAATGCGGTCGCGGCTCATGGCCCGGTTCAGCGCGTACAGCTGGTGGGGCAGTGGCACCACACTGGATTGGATGGGGGCCAGCAGCAGGTTGTCTTCCAGGGCATCCAGCAGCTTTGCGGATGCCGCCGTATGCAGGATCTGCTCAACCGCCGGGCGCACCGCTGCCAGATCACCGAGATCCTGGGCGCGGGCACGTACCACTGTGTTCTTGGCCGGCAGCCATACGCGATAGGCCACCTCGCCCCACACGTCTTGGCGTTCAACAACGCGGCACGGGGTCGCCTGCCGGATGAACCAGCACCAATCGCCAATACTGTAATCGTGCAGCGGTTGTGTCATTGGCTGCCCCCAATCCGCAGACTCGGCAGGGGGTTAGTCTCATTGTGCTTGACCGCGTCCGCCGTCGCTTCAAAGGCGCGGCGAACTTCCCCGGTAACTTCCCCGGCGACTACCCCGGTGAACTCACTTCGACTTGGTCCCAACTTGGTCCCAACTTGATCCCAGGGGCGACCGAGCACCGCCCAGACATGCCGGGTGGTGCTGATCAGTGGATTACGGCACACCGCTAGAATCACAAGCCGTCCTCGGTGCGAGTCAGTGCCTGGTCATACCAGAGCAGCAGCTTTTCATCTTCCTGCAGCGCCTCGTCGGGGATCTTCTTGGCCACG
Organism: Zobellella taiwanensis; assembly: GCF_003012795.1. GTDB lineage: Bacteria > Pseudomonadota > Gammaproteobacteria > Enterobacterales > Aeromonadaceae > Oceanimonas > Oceanimonas taiwanensis. Next base: position 94,878 of record NZ_PXYH01000008.1, on the reverse strand, counting down.
GCAATGATGGTCTGGTAGTCCTTCTTGCCCCAGGCCTCCTTGAAGCCGGCGCGCAGTACTTCCAGGCGGAATTCCTTGATGCGACGGCCAGTGAAGGCCTGATACACCTGGAACTCCTTGAGCAGTGCTCTTTCGCGCTTTTTCTCCAGATCCTGTGCTTTGTTCGGATCAGGCACAAACCAACGGTCTTTGGCTTTGGCGATCAGACGCGGATCGCTCTTCTCCAGGCCACGCAAATCCTTGTGGTTGGTGGACAGGTAGCTATGGATCTGGCTGGGCACTTCTTCTGTGCCGTCATATTTTAGAAAATTACTTTCAAGTAATGCCAATAGTTCTGGTCTTAGCTCGTGTTTTTTCCACCCCGCCCCTAACTGAGCAGTGAACTCAGGATGGATCTCCTGATAGGTTGACGTGCGTCGCTTGAGGAAATTGGTCAGCCAGTCGATGGCGCTGCGCTCATCAGAAACAAACAGTTCCATCTGTGGTGCCTGGGTCACTTGGGCGCGTTTCTTGTCGTACTCGGCTATTTGTTCTGGCAAAAAGACCATGCCGTCACGTTCAGGGAAACGCATGCGCAGTCCAGAAAGAAACTCATCGTTAGAAATAGGTACCGGCGCATCGTGTCTTACGAACCAAGCCACCATTCGGTCGAAAATTCGGCGTGGGTCTCGCTCTACAATGAACTCCAGCTCTCCGTTGCGAGCTTTGACTACCGACAAGTTGTTAAGATGGGTTCGCACAAAATCCCAAGCCGAGTCTACAGTCGGACCATTTTTGGCGAGGCGATCCTCTAGACCTCCGTTGGGCTTATAAACTGATATCACCAAGTCTTGCTTAACTGCATTTGGCGACATTGCCTGTTGAAATGTCAGATGGACTTTATCAAGTGTCGTGACTTCTGCTACAACAAATCCGACCTGCTGCAAAGCCACTTGGATTGCGTTCCAAACAGCTGCTCGACTATTAGAAAAAACCACCGTCATCCACCGGCCTGGTTTCAAGACACGATAGTACTCAGAAAAACACTTCTGCATTAAGTGTTGGTATTCTAGTACCTTTTTTCCTTTTACCCGGTCGATGATAGCCTCAGGGTTTGAGTCGCTCACCACGCCATGCCATGATTCTCCCAAAAAGTTTAAATCTGAGTAGTAAATGTTTTCTCCAAAGGGTGGGTCTGTGAAAATGTAGTCGATAGAATTTTTTGGTAGCGATATTTTTGTCGCGCTCGCTGTTGAGATTGCAACATTTTTACCCCAGTCGGATGTTTTTGCCCAGCCTGACTTCTCCATCCTTTTTATTCTGTTTACGCTGCCGCGCAGCAAGCTAATAACGTTTGCTTCTGCGATTAAGGACGAAACGTAATACACGCCGGTTAAGGGTGAGTTTCCGAAGGAAGAGGCTGGTCTGTAACGATTCATAATTGATGCGTTAACAAACTGATGCTGTGCAATTACCTTCAAAGGTCTTTTTATTGATTCGTCACTTAAGCTATTAACCTTATCAAAATATCTTGAAAGAACATGTAGTGCTCTGGGGAGAAATAGGTCATGAATGTTTGAAACATTCGTAGTTTTCATTCTGCCGACTCGCATCATCTGCATGTCGGGGAAGTCATTGGTAGGTGCATTTTTCGGGAATGGAAGATCTTCTATTTTTTTCAATAGATCTAGATCGCTTGCTTCTATCGCTTTCGTAACTTTCTTTGACCCTATCGTTGCGCGTAAAAGTACGGGTTTTCTTTTTGGTCGTTTGCGGAACTCGGCTGTTCCTTTGTCTGAAATCGTCTCAAAAACCAGATCAAGATCTTTCTTTCCAAGATCTGAGCTGCAGTGCGGGCACTTAATGGAGTCTTTAACGCGCGCGGTCTCTTCGTCAAGAGCGTGGTCATGAAACACAATCTCTCCTGCACACTCTGGGCAGGCCAACACCTCTGACCAAACCGTAAAATCGATAGTGCCCGATCTATCCTCCTGGTGTGTTTCATACATCCAACCTAGCTCCTCCTCCAGCTCTGCAAGGAGCCTAGAAGCGGTCTCGGTGAAAACTTGTATATCTAACGAAAGATTGTAATTGGCGGTAATAAATGTTGCTAAAGGGGATAAGTCGCTAAGGACTGCGCGGCGTGCCCCCCATTTTGGGGCGCCCTTGCCTTGTAGTTTCCAGTCAGCTTCGAGCTCGTATTTCTGATCTGCCGATGCGCAGCCGCACCACTGTGCTGCCACACCGGTCATGCCTGAACCAGCAAAACCATCAAAAATTATGTCACCAGGATCAGTGTAATGGAGGATCGACGGAATAATGGCAAGGTGAGGCACCTTCGTATGATATGAGTGTGCTTTATATACTGGGTCAGATTTTCCGACAGATACGTCAACTGCAAACGGCTCTTTTGCGTAATGTGTCTCAGGGTTATATGGCTTTCCATAGCGCTCGACAAACTCCTCCAACCATGGGTTCGGGCACGCGGTGTAATAAGGCGGATCAGACATCGCCAGGATCGCCTCATCGGTGCCCTGCGGAAAACCTTCCTGCTTGCGGAATTCCGGATCTTTCAGCTTTTCAGCCAGCAGCTTCAGATAATGCTCCCGGCGAGCCTGATCGCTGGGGAAGGTTTGGCCCAGGCATTCGACCGGGCCAGCTGTGGCTTCTGATCTCAAGTCCAAAGAGTCAGTCGTTTTCATGGGTATTCGTCCGTTGTTTCGTGGCCTGCTGATCGGCATGCCAGGCTCTGAGTTTGATGCCCGCCTCGGTCAGCACGTAGCGCTGCTTGGATGAGCGGGGTTTGTCCGGCACGGTCATCCGCAGAATCCCGCCGGTCAGTAAGGGTTCGACGTGCTGGGCCTTGAAGTAGGGGCGCTGGCTATAGCCGGTGTGCTCCATCAGTTCGGCCAGTGAGCGGGGCACGTCGGCGTGGCTGACGACCTGCCACTGGGTGTCGGTCAACTGAACAAGTGTCTGAACATGTTCAACAGCCGGCTGGCCGACTTGTTCAGGTACTTGTTCAGTCGTGCCCTGATCAGGGTCAGTCACAGTAACCTGCTGATTTTCCGACGGTGTTTCGGCTTCTCCTTGCCCGAACCGTGCGCGCAAATGCTCGGCCAGGACAAACTGCTTGGGGGCGTTGTCGGCTTCCTCCAGAACTACTTGTACAGCCAGTCGATGGGCAAGCTCCCGGGCTGCTGCGCTGCCAAGGCCAGTCAGGCCTTTGATGTCAGCCAGGTCGATCTGACCTTTGCGAGTCAGGTAGGCGAATACCGCCGCTTCGTGTTGCGACAGGCTGACCCCCAGGTTTGCCTGAGCCAGCATCTGGGCTTCGGAGATGAGTTTTTCCTTGCACAGCCGCAGGCGAAAGCTCTTCTCCGCCTTGTTGTTGTCGATGACCGGGGGGACAAACCCCAGGGTACGCCAGCTCTCGAAAATGGCGCCCACCCCCGTACCACCCTGGTCGGATAGACCAATACGGCGGAAAGCATTGACGATGCTCGGGTTGCGAACCTCTTTGTCACCCGGATCGAGCAACTGCTCACGCGAGGCGAAGGCATCACCGGGATTGAAAAAATCGGTTTGTCCACGGAAGAAGCGGATAACCGGCACCCGTGTGGTATCACCAAAGTCCTGGTGGATCAGCAGGTTGATGGCAGCCTCACGGAAGGAAATGTAATCCGGTGGGTCGTCATCGCGCCGCAGAGTGGCGGCATCGACTGAGAACGGCCGCTCGCTGTGCCGGAAGTAGAAGTCGACCACGGCCTGCCAGGACTTGATCAGGTTCTCTTCGACCATGAGGCGGTCGGCCCAGCGAATGCTGGGAGAGTACTCTTCGGAGGTGTAGCGATAGAGCTGCAGATCGACACTCATGCGCGGTAGCACTTGCCGCACATATTCATCGGCACCCAGCACCAGAATGGCTGCTCGGGTCGGCCTCAGGCTCCCACTGCGTTCTACCAGAAACCCCCACCTGCGCAGAAAGGCGGTGTCGTCATCCGCGCCGTCCTTGCCGGGGTTGCTTGCGGTAAAGCGTTCCCGATACCAACGAACGGTGGCCTGATCGAAGCATCGAGTGATGTCCAGGTCGAGCGGTTCGGCATCGAAGCGATCCGCAGCGGCGTCGCGCATAAACCGCATCAGCTCATCAGGCGTGCAGGTATCGTCGCGGCCGCCACGGCGGATATAGGCTTTTTTTGGATTGCCGTCGATATAAACCGGCTTCTCGTTGCGACCGGCCTCCGGAATGTGGAAAACGATGACGGTGCCTTCTTCCAGGGTATGGAGCGTGCCGTTGATCGGCAAAAAGATACTGACCTTGTTACGGTCCCTGACCTGGCCCAGGAAGTCGTTCTGTACCTTGTCTGCGTCGATCACACCGGTGACAGTGAAAGTCCGGTTGGCTTCCTTGACGCCAAACACCAGGTAACCGCCAGCGGTATTGGCAAATGCACTGACAGATGACAAGGCATCCCTGGGCACGGCCCAGCCTGCCTCCTTGAACTCGATATCGTCCCATTCGATGGACTGCAGACGCTCCAGCAGTTCTTCCCTGGTCATTGTGACTCCACTAGTCTTTTTGCTTTGGAGTGTCTGTCATGAAATCGGTCATTCATGCTAATTCGTCTTCCTGATCAGTCATCGGCCGAAGATCTGGACCTGCTTTGATCTTCTGCATATTGCTTCATTCCGGCTCGCAGGATCTCCAGGAACGTGTGGTTACGGCATTCCGCGTCAGCTACGATCGCATCGAAAGAAACCACAAACGAGGGCGTAGGAATAATGCGGCCGTCTGGATGCGGTGTTTCAAATTCCTGATAAAACACCCTGCCTTTGGAGAAGAGCGGCGTCCACTTCATTTGCCGGAGTCGAAAAGCTGCTGTGTCATTGATATCTACGATCGCGTAGTACCAAACTCTTTGGATGTTCTGGCAGTGCGCCACAAGCTTTCCTGCGCGATCAAGTAGCTGGTTGACTGCGTAGAAATTGTCCTTTTCCTCGTCAGTCTTTTTCTTTATCTCTACCACTACCACATCTACTGGCACATCATCATTTGGGTCCGCAGAGAAAATCATGGCGATATCAGGTCGTCCCGTGTCACCGATCTTTTCTTCATCAAGTCGTATGGCATTGATGACGGTATCCATGCTCTTTTCACTGAGAATGGTTCGGAACACCATGAACTTGTCGTCCAGCAGCCAAGCATTGTTCTGGTAAATCTCAGACGGCATCGCATCCTGCGAGAACTCTTTGAACCTCGGGACAATGAGGTTGTGGATCTCGGATTCGGCGTTGTCGGCTGTCATTTCTTTCATGCGGCCGATAATTTTTTCCCGGTACAAGATGTATTCGGTGAGGGTTCGGGACGAGAGTTCAAGCGATTTCTCGTAAGCTGACTCGCTCAGATGTTCGCACTGAAGAATATCTTTCTGAACACGGAAGAAACGCTGTTGTGCGATGGTTAAAGCATCGTCACGATCAATCAAGCCGACGGTATCTGTCTCGAAGTAGCCGAGTAGGTGAGGGAATTGCTCCTCAAATTTCGCCCTGACCTTGGCGTTTCTTTCTGTGATTAACGGAATCTGTTCGGCAAGTACCTTGCCAAGCTCCTTGCGCATTACGCGGTAGAGGCGTGCCTCTTGAATGCCTTCAGGCAGCACAAGCTTTTGCCTTGAGCTGTCCGCATTGGAGTGGAAGATCTCAGATTCAAATAAAAAAACACATAGATAGCCCGCCGGAAAAGACGATGGTGGTATTAGGTTGGCTGGTATCGTTCGTCCATCAATGCTGAACGCGGTCAGTGAGCGCCCCTTACCTGTCACCGGTTCAATGTGGTAGTACATGTCGATGTTGGAGATGGCGTCTAGCGTATCGTCCTGGATCGTAACCTTGGTCATCGACGGCAAGTCGTCTGCCGTTATTGTTGTTTCGTGCGGGAAGAACTCCTTCTGCGCATTGCTTTCATTGGTCTTCAGGTTGATAGAAATCTTGAAGGCTTTCCCATCACGCTTGCGTGCGTCCAAGGTAGGCAAAAACTGCTCGATCAAGAGCGGCTTTAGTGCATCCGGCTTCAGGTCGTCGTAGGACTTAACCCGGTCCTTGGCAAAGCCAGTGAACTCCAGCGTGGTCTTGGCTGGTTGCTCGGCTGCAAGAGTTTCCAGGGGTGCATTGCCATCAAAAGAATCTTTGAAGATGAAGTGCCTGTGGCACCTTCCCCATGTGCTAGTCACTTCAACACGGTTGAAGTAGTTGAGAAAAACCAAGCGCCCTATGCCTTTATGGAACTTGTCCCTGGGTCGCAGTAGCTTTCTGAAGCGCTCGAAATTTTCGTCGGTGAAGCCGTCGCCGTTGTCCGAAACAGTTATCTTGAGTGTGTCTGGCTTATCAAATGCGTGCACGTCAATATCAATGCTCACCTCAGTTGCGCCAGCATCCAGAGCGTTGGCAACGGCTTCAAAATACACCAACGTCAATGACGGGTTGGGGAAGAACAGCCTGATTGCTCCAGATGTTTCAATGTCCATATTCTGCCTCTGTAAGATCTAGGGCCTGTCCGTATGAAAAATTTGCCGTACTCTGGAGCTCGTTGAGCTTTTTGTGATGAACTTGCTTGATCAGGTCTAGCTCGGTCAAAGCCTGACGCAAATGTGTCCACTGCATACGGTGTTTGGCGCGGATGTAAATAAGCAGAGTCTTCACGTTGCTCACCTTGATGCGCGGCGACGGGGTGGCGCAGGCAGCGGCTTTGCAGGCTCATAGGCTTTGAGTCCAGCATCACCGGTCAAAATTTCGACATGAAAACCTGCTTTGGCGTAATGTTCAGCAACGTCTTTGATGGTTGCATCGCCAATGGATGTGCCGCCCACAGCTAGCCCAGGCCAACTTTCAGCCAAGACTTTTAGTTGATCCGACTCCCAGAGGGCGGACTGATCGGTGAAAGCCGCCCATGGTGTTTGCGCGTCGGCGGTGGCGGCAAGATGACTCGCCAACGCAATGGCGCACTCGTGGCGACGGTTTGCCGCTTGCGCAATGTGGTTCCCTGTTTCTATCAGTGTGGCAAGCGGTAACACAAACGTACTCCGCTGCTTATCTTCTTCAATCAGTGCATCAATGCGCTCTGGGGTCCACTGGTCATCAAGCGGCCCCGCCGTCTCCTTACCGGGAATCCTTAGCCAGCAGCACAGCACAGACGTATCCAGGATCAAAACCTTCTTGGTGGTCATACGCCTGCCTCTTGCTTTCCCTGCTCCGAATGAAGACTCGCTTCAATTAGTCCTCGGCTGGAAAGTCGGCCAACAGTACCTTGCGCCAAGAGTTTGGGGAGGTCTGCAATGTCCTCCAGCAGCGTTAACAGGCTGTCCCCGGTGGTCGGGTCACGATGCGCAACCGAGATGAATGGCACCATTTCGGTTCCCATTGCATCGAGCAGTGCGGGGTTGTGTGTGGTGACAACCACATCGACTTCTCGCTCACCACCAACTTCTTTGAGCATGTGGAGAAGCAGTTGCGCCCGTGATGGATGCAATCCGTTATCTACCTCTTCGATGATCAAAAGGCTCCCTTGCGGCCTGGTAAGAAGAGCTGTGAGTATTGCCAAGAAGCGCAATGAACCATCCGACATGCCGCGTGCGTCCACTGCTGCGTTCTCTTTGCTATTGCCCCAATGTTCGTCGCAGTACAGCATGGCATCAGATCCGAACTTGCCCACTGGCTCTGCATATACTTTACGGATGTCTTTCTCTGGAAGCTTGCTGGCGAAGCGGGTGAGGGTGCTTTCGATATCCTCTTTCTTGTCTGCTGGCAGTGCAGCCAGCACTCCTGCGATATTGGCTGCGTCAGGCTCCAGGCGTTCCGATAGCGCTGAGTAACCCCGCATGTGCGAAGGGATCGGATCAAGGACAAAGATATTTTTCAGCGCTTCGAGAACTGCAGCGACACCATCTTCAATCTCTTGGCGCGGCTTTTGTCCCATGAGCTGATAGAGCACAGCATTGGCGCGGCTCAAAGGGCGAGGTGAGCCGCGCTTTTCGTTATACAGTCTTGCCACAATGGTGGGCGAATGATCATCACAGGAGTCAGTGGTGAAAAGGTTAATGCGGCCACTCTCGCTGCTCCGTGCACCATCTTTTGTAGCGCGATACTTGATGCGGATAAGTTGTTCGGCGAGCAAATCACAGCGGTTTCCAAGCACGTGGCCGTCGAGCCTGTACTCGTAATCCATCTGTTCGGTTGCGCGAACAGTTACCTCTAACGAGAACGTGTTGCCGGGCCTGCGTGCCGCCCATTCGATCCCCCCGCGCACAGCCATCTGCGTGCCTTCACCCTGCAATGCTGCAGTTAGCTGCGCTCCCATCGCAACCCGGTTCAGGAACAGTAGTGCATCCAAAGCGTTGGATTTTCCGCTGGCATTTGTACCTATGAGAATGGTGAGCGGATCGATATGTAGAGTCGATTCGCGGTGGCTTTTCCAGTTTTTGAAGAGAAATTTAGAAATCATGATTCACTCCACCACAAATCGCAGTTTGCTGGCGTCCTTGCCCTTGCAGCGTTCGGTCATAAAAGACTCGAAGCGACGACGCAGGTCTTCAGGCGTGGCCGGAGAGCCGCCGGCGAGCAGTGCCTGTTTGATGTCGTCGCCGGTGACCAGGATCTTCTCCAGGCCGGACAGTGCCTCCTGGATGGTCGCCACAAATTCCGGCGTGACCGGGTCGGGCAGTGTTTTGGACGCCAGGAAGGCGGTAATCAGCTCGCGTTGGCTGGCCTTCAGCAGCTCGAAGTTGGCCTGGATGATGGGGTCGTCGAGGTTGTCCAGCAGGGTTTGCTGCCAGCCTTCGAGCAGGCGGTCCAGCTCTTCATCCAGGGCCTTGAGTACGTTGGCGGCCGGCAGCAGATCGGCTTGCTCATTGGCCGGCCGGAAACCACAGTGCGGGCACACCGGGCTGGTGGCCAGCTCGGCTTCGACCAGCGAGGCGCAGCTTTTGAGCTTGTCGAGCTTATCTTCGAAGCTGGTGAGCTGCCCGGTAGGCATCAATGAAATACCAGCCAGTGCACGCAGCGTGGTAATGCGCGAGTCGCGGCGCAGTGCGGTTTTGGTCTTGTCCTCGGCTACGCCGAGGCGTGCCTTGCTGTGCTGAGCCACATAGGCGTTGATATAGTCCTTCTTGAGCCCTGCCAGTTGTTGGCGGTAGGTGGCGGCCTGGGCTGCACTCTTGTCCTGTGCGAGTTTGTCGAGAATGTCCTTGCGGGCCGACTGAGCCTGCTGCACCCAGGGGTGGCCACTCGGCAGGACCATTTCCGCCTGGGACAAGTAGCCAGCCACGCTACCCAGCTCGGCGACTAGATCACGCAGTTTCTCAACGGCGGAGAGCACGTCCAGGTTCTTTTGCTGTGCCTCAATGTCAGCCTGGGTGATACGCAGGTTCTTCAGCTTGCCCACGGTGTTGTAGGGGGACAGGCTTTCCAGGAAGCTCTTGAGGGCCTCCAGGCGGCTGCGCCAATCACGCAGCTCTTCCTCACGCAGCAGGGACTGACCCCAGAAGCTCAGGCGGGTTTGCAGGTCGGTACCCACGGTTAGCACCCGATTGACCAGTTTGGCAACGGCTTCTAGCAGCTCCTTGACGGGCTCTTCCTTGCCCTGGGTGGCCATCTGCGCAAAGCCGCTTGGCAGGCCCAGCAGCTCGAACAATGAGCGAAGAACGGCGACATTGATCTCCTTGGGGGCTTCAACGTGTTTGAAGGTCTTCAGATCATCCAGGGTGCGCTCGACCAGCAGGGCGAGTTTGCCGGAGTCGATCTTGTCGCCAGTGATGGCGAGCACGATGTCACCGGAGTAGACCAGCCCGCCCAGCACGGCCATCAGCAGATCGGGCTCCAGGCGGAAGCGTACTGGTGCAAAGAACTCGACGTCGGTGGCGCCACTGATCAGCTCAGCGCGGTTGAGAACCTGGCCGTGGCCCTTAGCGGTGAGGCGGCTGAGGACTTCCTGGGCATAACGGGAGCGGGTCGGCTCGATGCGGTCGCCGTCGAGCATCTCCAGGGCATCCAGGATGACGATGGCGTCCTTCGTGCGGGTGCCGCCGGCCAGTGCCTTCAGTGCGTTGCCGATGAGCTGCTTGCGGTTGGCTTCGGTCACCAGCGCCGAGAACGTTGGGTACTCCGGTGCCAGGTCAGCAAAATGAGTGCCGAGGGCCAGGCCTGAGGTCACGTTGACGATGTCACGGAAGTTGGCGCGCTCATCCGGCCCCAGGCGCAGCTTGTCACGCATGGAAACGCCCTTGGCCCACTCCTGCAGGGTTTTGGTCTTGCCCTGGTAGGTGACTTCGAAGGCCGTCATCTGCTTGTCTTGCAGCCACTTGCTCATGTCGCGTAGGGCTTCTTTCGCCTTGTCCAGATACACCGACTTGGCGCCACCGCTGGCCGAGGATGCCAGCTCCTGGGCAGCGGCATAGCAGGCCAGATAGCGCTTGATGGCATCGTCCAGGCCTTTCAGGCGGAAGAACACCTCATCCTTGCGGCTGTCGTCGCGAAAGCGTGGTGGTTCGAACGGCTGGATGAAGTAGATGTAGAAATCACGTTCCGGCTGGGCGGTCGGCCGGTCGTTGGGGGCGCCAAGGAACAGGTAGCCGTTGCGTTCGACGCGCCGCTCCTGCCACTCCACCTGGTGTTGCCAAATCCGGTAGCCGGTGACGTAGGTGTCTTCCTCGGCGCGCTCCATCAACTGCATCAGGGCGCCGTAGTAGGCACGATCCAGAGCATCGTCGGACAGGGCTTCGGCACGCTTCTCGATTTGCGCGTCGTAGTCGACGTCTTTCTTCAGGTCGAGGTAGTACTGCTCGGTGTCGGGCGCCTTGGAGATGAACTGACCGTTCACCGTCTTGACGATCTCGCGCAGGGTGGTTTGCACGGCGGTCAGCAGGTCGTCGGCCGGCTCGCCCCCCATGTCCTCGATGCCGGGCTGGTACAGGCAGAGGGTGTCGCGCAGCTCTTCGGCCGTCGGCCCAACGGGCACGTAGATATCGCCGCCGGTGGTCAGGCGGTGGACCGACAGGCCTTTGATGACGCGAATGGCCATGGCCTTGTAGGCGGGGCGAGAAAACGCTTTTTGCACACGCTCGCCCAGCACTTCAGCGACATTGAGTACAGGGCCGATATTCGGGTCCGAGCGCAGTACCGAGTTGGATGTGACCGTTTCCCAGAATTTGTCGAAGCCGATCAGGCCTGGACGGTCGGTGGGCACTTCATCGTCCAGGATGGCCTGGATCTGGTCGCGCAGGGTGACCAATGCGCCGCGTTTTTCGGTAAAGATCAGACGCTCGAAGGTGCCGATGTAGTCCGGGTGCACCGGAAACAGCCGCACGTATTCATCCATCCGCTCGTTCATGTTGTGGTAGAACTTGGCGAAGGGTGTGAGGTAGGTGCGGATCTTGTGCTGCTGGTCAGCGGATTTTTTCAGCAGACGCTCGGCGACCACGAAGCTGACATCTTGACGGGCCAGCAGTACCTGGGTGAAGCGCTCGTTCACACGGCGCAGGCTATCGGCAACATGCTGGAATCGGCTGTTGTCGAAAATGGCTTCCTGTACGCCGGCCACGAAACGGAAACGCAGGTGCTTGGTGACTTCGCCGATCTCGCGCAGGAAGGACAGATCCAGCACCAGATCGTGGTCCTTGCGCGAGCGTAGGAACTCAAGGAACTCGTCGACCACCAGCAGCACGCCCTTGCCAGGGTGTACTTCGTCAAAGGCGGCCATCATTTCCTCGAACGCCGCTTTGTTATTGACGACTTTGTCGGCCGGCGGGAAAGCGTAGCTGACGCCCTGCTTCTCCAGGAAGATCTCCAGCTCCTGGGTGATGATGTCGCGCAGGGACATCTGGCTGGAGATCTCGATGCGGTGCACCTTGAACTTGCCAGCGATGCTGCCGGCCGCCTCGGCGACTTTGGGGTGCTGAACCATCGGCACATAGGCGGCGTCTTCAGCGATCAGCGACAGCACCGACATCAAGTGCGATTTACCGGTGCCGTAGTTGCCGACCACCAGCACACCCTTATGGTCAACCGACTCATCGAAGGAGAGCTGCGGGATCATCTGCTTGGCAATGCGCTCGGCCATGTCATCGGAAATGACATAGGTCGCGACGAGCTTCTTGGCCTCGTTGGGCCGATTGGCGTCGAGCAGCTGAATGACCGACTCAATCGGCTCGAACTGAATAAGATCCCCGTAGCGCATGTGCTTCCCCTTTACCCCAACGATTCAATTTCAAATGGAACCAGGCCATCCAGGCCGTAGTCCTGATATTCCGGATGCCCCATCTCGGCATAGACGAGCCGGCCTTCGCGCAGCTCACCAGGCCACACCGCGACTACGCGGCGGCCATGGGCGTGGCGCTTGAGCAGGTCCAGCGGGTCCAGCTTGAGCGAGCGGTCGAACAGCAGCTCGAGATTGTCGAGCAACAGCAGGTCGCCCTCGGCATGTTCATCAGCCAGATCCCGCAGAACCACATTTGCCTGGAGTGCTCGCTGCCGCTGAGACATCGCGGCCAACTGGCGACCTAAGGCAGCACCTACATTCATCACACGGAGGCCGTGCTGCTTTGCTAATGCACCGATTAAGGCACTCTTGCCGCTGCCAGGGCGGCCAATCAGCAGGACCAGCTTGGTTTGCAAGGCGCCTACTTCGTTAATTCGTTGTGCGAGCTGCTCCAACATGATGGCGGCCTCAGTCCAGTTCGGCCGCTTGCTGCTGCTCTGACGAGCAGTAGCCGGGTGCGAGCAAAGCGCTCTTGACGCCATAAATGGCCAGGTGGTCTTTCAACCACAGGCGATACTCAGGCCCCCGCAGGCTGTGATCCGGGGAGCAATCAACGCTCCATTTGCGCAGGATGTAGCCCGCCGTGGCAGCCCGCAGTTTCATGCGCAGGCTGCCGTCATCCATGCCGTAATCCATTTTGGTGATCTCAGGGCGCGGCTGTGCTGGATGCGGAACCAGTTCCAGCTCGACGATGCGGGTCCACTGGATATCCTGGTCACTGCGCTCGTGGGCTTGCACGCTGGCATCCAGTGGGGCCGCGGGGCGCTTTATCCGTGTAATCACAAAATCCCTGAATTCCTGGGTTTTGCGATCAAAGGCGCGGACGTGCCAGCGCAGCCCGTTGTCGATCAGGGCAAAGGGCACGATTTCGCGCTGGGTGCGGCCGCTGGAGATGGAGTGATATTCGATGGCCAGCGGCCGCTCCTGGTGAATGGCCCGGGTGACGGCGGCCAGTACGTCCAGATCTGGATGCGTGAGTCTGGATGGAATCTCACTGGCTACCCATGCTCTCAGCCGGGATGGTTCGCCATCGCCAAACCCCTGGGTCAACCAGGCCAGGACCCGCTCGGGCTGGAAGTCGAAAACCGATTTGAAGTGCTCGCCGAGGACGTAGTGCTTGGCTTTGGTGTCGTAGTCGATATTGCCAGGCGCCAGTTCCTTGTAAACCGCCAGATCTCGCGTGGCTGCGGCCGACTGGATGCCGAAGCGTGATACCAGATCCTGGCGGCGGATATCCCCAATGAAGCGCACCCGCAGCTCTACAAAGGCAAGGCGGTCGCGCTGCGGCTGGGTAAGGTCGTCAAGCTGTTCGTTGGACATTCCTGAGACTCATGCTGGAATCGGGGCCATGATGGTTTCAGGAAGTATATGGCACGCCCCAGCATGCGTCCATTACACACATGCCAGTTCAGTGTGGCGATCATAGTGATCAGGATTATGCCGGGGCGATGTTGGTGGATGGTGGGTTAGGACTCACTCTTGTTGTGGCCGGTATGCTCGGCCGTGCCAGCCAGGCTGTTACCTTCGAACGACGGGGTGCTTGCCCGTAGCGATGACGCCAGGCGACCGCCTGCTGTATCCGCAACGCGGTCTTTGATCTTCTCAGCGGCCGCAGCGCCGATGCCCTTGGCCAGGTTGCCCGCCGTGCCGGCCGCCAGGCTAACGGCCCGCTTTGCGCCGCTCTCCGAATTGCCACCAAACCCTGCTGCCTGCGCGAACGGGCTGCTGACGGCGCTGCCGTCACGGCCAGCGTTGGTACCATGGCCGCCAGCACTACTGTTCGATATTCCTCCCATACTGGGCATGTCGCTCCCGCTCGACATCGAGGCTTGTGCCTTGTCGAACGCTGCCTTGATGGCTGAACCGCCGCCCGCCAGGTTTGCAGCACCACCCATGACCGCAGAACCTGCCATGCTTGCTGCGCCCGCTGCCATTCCAGCCGCCCCCATAAAAGCACCGACCGCTGCTCCGGCCCCGAAGTTGCCGATGCCGCCGGCAGACCCGATGCCGGAACCTGTGATGATCCCGCCTACCATTGGCGGCACCCGGTTTAACCAGCAACAGCAACGCCATGCAGAACACCAGCATGACGCCCAGCTCTTCGAAGTTGAGCACGTTCTGGTTCATCCTGGCGTAGAACGTAGACAGCATGTCGTTACCAATGCCGACCAGCAGCACCATGGTCATGATCTGCACGGCCACACCAAGGACGGTCTTGTAGTAATTGATCGCCATGTCTGAGGTCCAACGCGATCCGCCGAAGCCCAGGAAGAAGATGCCGGCATAGGCCAGTAGCCAGGCTGCGATCAGCATCAGCAGCATGTTGATGGCGACCAGGGCCAGAAGCAGCATGATTGCGGCACTCAATACAGCGCCCACCAGACTATCGACGGGCGACCAGGCCGACAGGTTATTGATGGCCTGCTTCCAGATCATAAAGCCCACATCGACGATGCCGGACGGCGTGACAGAGGATACGCCGGCCGCCTGCTCACCGATTCTGGCCAATGATTGGATGATCGAGTTGGCAAACGCCGGCCCATTGACCAGCAGCCACCAGAAGAAGCCAGTGAAGATGATGAAACGGACCAGCTCCGCGAAGAACTCGCCAATGTCGGCTTTGCGCAGGGCCATCATCCCGAACGTCCAGACCATCGAGATCACCACCAGCGTCCAGAACAGCCACGATGCAGCATCGATAATGACGTGCTGCCAACTGGCTGCTCGGGTGGCGTAATCGGTTACTACCTGGTCGAGAATCCCCTGGTTGGTCAGGTTTGCACTGGCGAGGCTCGAATGCAGCAACAGGACCCCGCCGCTCAGGATTGTTCTAGTCTTGGTCTTCATCGGTTGCCCTCCCGATCTTGCGGCTCGGTCAACTCCAGCCAGTTAAGTGGCTGTTCTGTGGGGGCAATGCCACCGCCTGCCGGCCGGCGCGAGCACAACCCGGCAAATGTCTCCCGAGTTGCCTTGTCCTGGATCTTCATGATCTCTCCCATCTGGCAGTTGGCATCGTTGACCTCCGGCATGGTCGGGGCGGGTGGGGTGTTGTCGCAGCCAGTGATGGCGAGAAGGAAGCCTGCCAGCATCGGAATAGTGAATTTGTTCATGGGTGCTTCTCCTTGTCAGCGGGCCAGTTCGAGCCAGTTCTTGGGACTGTTGGTCGGCGCTATCCGCGATTCGGTGGAAGCGGCATGGGCAGCCTGTTGCTTGGCATCGAGGTCGGCCTCGGCTTGCATCCGTGTTGCAATGACCTGGTGCTGCGCAAGCAACATGGCACGCATCTGCAAGAGCTGGTTAGCCTGCTGGCTGGCAAGCTGGTTGGCATAGCCTAGGGCCTGCATTTGTCCATCCGCACCCTGTGCGCTGTGCTGGAGCCGTTCCAGTGTGCGGGCATCTGCTTGCAGCGCATCCTGCTGCTGTTTCAGGGTATGGAACAGGTCATCATTGGCGCGCTTCTGGCTTTCGCTCGCCAGACGGCGATTCTCGTTCATGGCTGCCCATTCGGCATCTGTGCAACCGCCAGTGGCGTTAAAGCACGGCGAACCACGGTAGAAGGCCACGTCCTGGAACTTGCCGAGATACGCATCCAGGCTGCCGAGCTGGGTCTGGTAGTAATCCAGGGTGTTCATTGCCGAACGCAGGTTGTCCATCGTGCGGGTAGCCTGGTCCCAGATATACGCGGCCGGGGCTATGGTGTTCTGTAGCTGGTTTTCGTACTGCTGGAGCTGGGTTTGATACTGCTCGATCTGCTTGAGCGTTTGTGCCACCGACTCGATGGCGGTCATGACGTTTTGCGTCAGGTTGCCACCGTCAATGACTGGAATCCCGGCCTGAGCCGGTAGCGAGCCGCCGCCGATGGCGAGCGAGATCAGAAACGCGGTTTTAGCCGCTAAAATTTTGCGAGTTCTCATGGTCGATAACCTTTGCTGAAAGTGGCTAGCGTCATCGAGTAGCCGCGCCACGGAGCTATTCGGTAATTGACCAGAGCGACACCGAAGCCCGGCCGTTTTTGTTTGAATCACGGTGTCGATTTTTAGCGGCTAAAATCACTGATCAGCCTGAGGTCGAACAATGGTCCTCATTACCAGGGTCATCTGGTCCTGGGTGGCCTCGATCCTTGCCAGAAGGCGGTGGATCGTTTCCGGACCGAAAGCTGCGGTTCTCACATCGTCGGTTAGCCACAGCTTGAGCAGCCCTCCCAGACGACCGAGGTCACCATTTATGCGGGCAAGCTCTCGCACCCGCTGGTAATCCGTGACGCCCTTGATTTGGTAGCCCTGACCAACCTCCCGCAAATAACGGGCAACACTCATTCCGGCCTGCTTGGCCTGCTGTTCGATATGGATTTTCTCTTCAGGCAGTACCGGAACCCGAAGATGGTGTCGGCGTTTGCGGCTCGTCTCTTTCATCATTGCCTGTCTCTCTTTAACCCTTTCGGCGGCAGCCGATGCCTCGCAGAGCAGGATGAGCGTTGAACACCCTTGGGTGTGAATAAGATCCAGTGAAGATGGATAACCGGCTTGACGGTTAGCTAACTTCACACATCCTGCCCTGTGCTCAGCATCCAATCTTTCACATACACGCCAGGCAATTCATCGCTATTTCATTGCGGCTGGATCGCAACTCCAGTTGCCTCATGCGAATAAGCGATAAAACAGCGGTGTAGTTGCGTTCAACAGCACTGCAACAGCGATTCGACAGCGAGGTAACAGCGATCTTGCAGCGATCTTTATTTTCTGTTGATTTTGAGATGTCCCGCATGCGCGCAATTGTTGGTTTAGTTTCAACGCCAGGTGAGTGCGACATATCGAAGGGTGTTTCATTTAGAAGCAGGTAAAGCGAGCCTGGTTTATCTTCATCACGTGTTTCGAATGCAGGGTCATCACTTTCTCCTGGCGTTCACGTCACGGCGCAAGCCGTTTTATTGATCTGAGTCTTTACTAACATCAGTTCTTTTTACCCTTAGTATTTATTAGCGTCGGGTTTTCCGAATGCGGATTATCCGTAGTTGGATTTACCGTAGTTGGAAAATCCGAACGTGGTGAATCATGATTCCGGTACTCGGGTTGGTCTGACACGAGCCAGGTCGTGTGGCTGAACTTGCCTCGTTCTCCACGCTCTCGCTTGATTCGCAGATAGCCTGCTTGTTGCAGCTCCTGGAGCCCTGTTCGCGTCGCGTCTCGCCCCGACTTTTTCTGCTTGGATAGGTGGGACAGGCGTAGCCGGAAGTTGTCCGGCAGTGACAGTACGAACACCAGGATTCCCAGCGCTTTCCAGGACAGATTGGGGTCCCGAATAAGCTCATTGGGTAGCGTGGTGAAATTCGACCGGACTTTGCGGCGAACAATGACGGTATCATCCACATCATTGCCCTCATGCCTCGTCGATGAGTTCGGCAACATCACTTGCACGGAAATAAACGCGCCGGCCTACTTTGCGTTTCGCAGCGTTCCATTTCTGCGCAAACTCGGTTTGACTTCGCAACGCTATGCGAAGACCATCTGGACTACGCTTAAGTAACTCTGAAAGTTCTGTCAGTGACAGTAACGGTCCATAACGGTCAAGCAGTTGTTCTTCGGTGGTCATCGGTTGGCTCCTTGTGAATACGCCCAACAAGTTCAATGTTCGCAGGGCTTCGGTAACCACCATTAGAAGGAAGGCATGATCATGAATACAGGCGCGGAAATGCCGAATATCACGCAAAAGAAAGAAAAGTCGAATCGCTCCCGTGGAAGGCCAGCCAGGCATGAAAGTGAACGCATGAAAACAATCGCCTGGTATCACTTCTTGGCAGGGGAAAGAGCGCCCGCTGAAATGTGTGACTGGATGCCTTTTGATGATGTTGACCAAGCAACCTCCCTTGCTCATGTTCACCGTGCGTAGCTGGCCTGCCCACTGATACAAGTGTCCCAGCCACTGATGATGCCAGCGCTGAATGTCGGCAAAGGTCAGTGTGTCCCAGAGTTTTGGCAACACATGAGCAGAGAGTTCGCTCAGCACCTGGTTGCTCTTCGGCTTCATGCCCGGTGGCGTCATAGCGGTTCATTCGGGATCCTCTCATATCGTGAGTCTATGAGTCTAAGCAGCACGGGTTGGAATGCCAATATCCGATGCGGACAGAGTGACAAGACACCGTCCGACCCCGACGGTGTCTTTTTGTTAGCGGGCATTTTCCAGCCAGGTGCGGTACGAAGATGCCCGCCAGCCGATGGTGCGGCCGTTGATCCTGAGCGGTGCGGGAAATTTCCCGCTTCTCACCCAGGCCCACAGCGTCCGGCGATCCCTGCCAATCAGCCCGCACATCTCCTTGATACCAATCAGATGTTCCTGTTCTTTTCGCATGATGACTCCCGTCGTGTTGATGATGAAGTCAGGCTAACAGGCTGTTCGTAAGGTGGAAGTCGGCTAAATGCGGCGTTTTCTCAATAAGACCGGTGAGGGGGTAGTGAGTGTGATGTTGGGAAGCACTATCTGTTGGCGTGGCTTTGAATGAGGCTGCTGTGTGTGTTGAAGGCGTACCGCAGATGATTTTTTCTAATGGGGTGGGGGAGCCGATAAGCACCCCGCTTACTTGACCCATTACTTGACCCAATACCGCAGGCAACAAAAAAGGGTTAGCGGCTGTTAACCTGCTAACCCTTGCTGTGTATGGTGGCCCCTCCCAGACTTGAACTGGGGACCTAACGATTATGAGTCGTGTGCTCTAACCAACTGAGCTAAGGGGCCAAAAGTGGGCTGATTATAGGGGAAGGGGCGGGGGCCTGTCTAGCCGTGGCGGCGCTTAGGCGCTTGATTTTTAAGCGGTTGGTACAGCGAGTCAGGCAAAGAAAAAGGGCGCCGGAGCGCCCTTTGAACCTTGTAGTGCGGTGGTGCTTACTCGTCGAGGAAGCTGCGCAGCACTTCGGAGCGGCTGGGATGGCGCAGTTTGCGCAGGGCCTTGGCTTCAATCTGGCGGATACGCTCACGGGTAACGTCGAACTGCTTGCCCACTTCCTCAAGGGTGTGGTCGGTGTTCATGTCGATACCAAAGCGCATGCGCAGCACCTTGGCCTCCCGCGCGGTCAGCCCGGCCAGCACGTCGCGGGTGGCGGCGCGCAGGCTTTCGCTGGTGGCGGAGTCGGCCGGCAGGGACAGGGTGGTGTCCTCGATAAAATCACCCAGGTGCGAATCTTCGTCATCGCCGATGGGGGTTTCCATCGAGATGGGCTCCTTGGCGATCTTCAGCACCTTGCGGATCTTGTCTTCCGGCATGGCCATGCGGTGGGCCAGCTCTTCCGGGGTGGGCTCGCGGCCCATTTCCTGCAGCATCTGGCGGGAAATCCGGTTGAGTTTGTTGATGGTCTCGATCATGTGCACCGGGATGCGGATGGTGCGGGCCTGATCCGCAATGGAGCGGGTGATGGCCTGGCGGATCCACCAGGTGGCGTAGGTCGAGAATTTGTAGCCGCGACGGTATTCGAACTTGTCTACCGCCTTCATCAGGCCGATGTTGCCCTCCTGGATCAGGTCCAGGAACTGCAGGCCACGGTTGGTGTACTTTTTGGCGATGGAGATCACCAGGCGCAGGTTGGCTTCCACCATCTCCTTTTTGGCGCGGCGGGCCTTGGCCTCGCCGATGCTCATGCGGCGGTTGATGTCCTTGATCTGGGAAATGGTGAGGCCGGTTTCCTCTTCCACCGTCTTGAGCTTGCCGATGGCGCGCAGTACGTCTTCCGACACCTCCGCCAGCTTGGACGACCAGGCTTTGCCGGCGGCCAGTTGCTTGTCGAACCACTCCTGCTCGCTTTCGTGGTGGGCAAAGGCCTGCACGAAGGTCTTTTTGGGCATTTTGCACTGCTCGACGCACAGCTTCATGATGATGCGTTCCTGCACCCGCACCCGCTCCATCATGTCGCGCATGCTGTTGACCAGGCGGTCGAACTGCTTGGGCACCAAGCGGAACTGACGGAAGACGTCGGCCAAGGCGGTAATCTGCTCGGCGGCCTGGTCGGAAGTGCGGCCGTGCTGCTGGATAGTGGTACGGGTTTTTTCGTACTGAATGCGCAAATCGCCGAACTTTTCGCGGGCAACTTCCGGATCCGGGCCGTTGTCGCCGTCGGAGTCGTCGTCCTCGTCTTCTTCCTCGTCCTCGTCGTCTTCGTCATCCAGATCTTTTTCGCTCAATTCCGAGCCGATATGGGTGGCGGTGGGAGCGAGGTCGTCGGCCTCTTCCAGGTCGACGAAGCCGGAGATGATGTCGCTCAGCTTGATGTCGCCCGCTTCAAAGCGGTCGAACTGGTCAAGCAGGGAGGTGATGGCTTCGGGGTATTCGGCCACCGAGCTTTGCACCTGGTTGATGCCGTCTTCGATACGTTTGGCGATGTCGATTTCGCCTTCGCGGGTCAGCAGCTCTACCGTGCCCATTTCGCGCATATACATGCGCACCGGATCCGTGGTGCGGCCGATTTCCGATTCAACGGAGGCCAGCGCCTGGGCGGCGGCTTCGGCGGCGTCTTCGTCGGCGGTGGTTTCCGACATCATGAGATCATCGGCATCGGGGGCGCTTTCCACCACCTGAATGCCCATGTCGTTGATCATCTGGATGATGTCTTCGATCTGATCGGAATCGACAATATCCTGGGGTAGATGATCGTTCACCTCGGCGTAAGTCAGGTAACCCTGTTCTTTACCTTTGGCAACGAGAAGCTTAAGCTGTGACTGCGGGGTTTGCTCCATAGAACTCGTCCGGTTAGATGTTGCAAGAGGGTGTAGGCATTAGGCACTCTTTTATGGCGCGCAAGTAGCCGATTATAACAAAATTTGACCAGGGTCGCTATCCGGTCTGTGCTCGCCAACACACCTCGCCTCTTGACGGTGAGCGTGCTGCCGCTTTTAATGGTTTCATCTTTTACCCGTATCCGGGCCTGTCTTGTAATCTTGGGGCGCTATGCCCGTTTTTCAATGGCTCAGGCCATGCCGCCCTTGCTTTCCGTTAGCAGCAGCAGCAGTTCCTGTTTTTCTGCCGGGGTCAATCCTTGCGGGCTGCGGCTTTTCTGTTGCAGCAGCTCGATGCGCCTGGCCAGGAATTCATTGATCAGCACCACGAAGATATCCTGTAATTCCTGCTCGATATGATCGCCTGCCAGCAGTTCGTCGATCATGGCGAGGCGCGAGAGCGCCTGCTCGGACGGATGCCCCCGCCAGTGTTCGAGCAGTTGGGCGGTACTGAGTCCGGGGTGTTGCTGTACCTGACGCAGCAGTGCCAGCAGCAGATCCATTCCCGGCAAGGTGAGCTCCTGCAATTCCGGCATGGCCGGCAGCCTGGCCGCGGCAGCCGGATATTGTAGCACAAGGGCTATGGCCCGGCGAAGAGGGGTCAGCTTTATCTTTTTGGTGGCGCGCTGTGCGGGCGGACCGGCCGTGGCAGGGGCCGTTTGCAGCCGCTGAAACAATTCCTTTACCCGGCGTTCGTTCTCGCCCCAGTTAAGCTGGCGCGACAAGCGGGTGATCAGGCCTTCCCGGGTAAAGCCCTCCGGTACCCGTGTGATGGCCTCGGCCGCCTTGTGGGCCAGCTCGTGCTGGCCGGCGTCGCCGCTCATGCTGTCTTGCGCCAGGCGTTCAAACAGGAAGTCGCCAAAGTCCTGGGCGTTGTCCAGCAGCCGCTCAAAGGCCTGCTGGCCCTGGGTACGTACCAGGCTGTCCGGGTCTTCGCCGTCGGGCAGGAACACGAATTTCAGGCTGCGTCCGTCCTGCATCAGCGGCAGGGCATTGTCCAGGGCCCGCCAGGCGGCTTCGCGCCCGGCGCGATCGCCGTCGTAGCAGCAGATCACCTCGCGGGTGGTGCGATAGAGTAGCTGTAACTGATCCGAGGTGGTGGAAGTGCCGAGGCTCGCTACCGCGTAATCAATGCCGAACTGGGCCAGGGCCACTACGTCCATGTAGCCTTCCACCACCAGGATGCGCGCCGGGTTGCGGTGGGCCTGACGTACTTCGTACAGGCCGTAAAGCTCGCGGCCCTTGTGGAACACCGGGGTTTCCGGCGAGTTCAGATATTTGGGGGTACCGTCGCCCAGAACCCGTCCGCCGAAGCCGATGGTACGCCCCCGGCGATCGCGGATCGGGAACATGATGCGATCGCGGAAGCGATCATAGATCCTGCCCTTGTCGTTCTGCAGCAGCATGCCGCCTTCGATCAACTGCTGCTCGGCCTCCCGGCCGCGGGCGAACTGGCGTTTGACGCTGTCCCATTGATCCGGCACATAGCCAATGCCAAAACGCTTGACCACCTCGCCACTCAGGCCGCGTCCTTTCAAATAGGCGATGGCAGCCTGGGACTGCTTGAGCTGGGTCTGGTAGAAACGGCTGATTTCGTTGAGCTGGCTATAGAGATCCTGACGCACCGCCTTGGCCGCCGCCTGCTGTTGGGGCGAGGCTCCGCCGCTGTGTTCCCGGGGTACGCTCAGGCCGTGCAGGGCGGCGAGTTCGTCGATGGCGTCGAGGAATTCCAGGCCGTCGTATTCCATCAAAAAACCCAGCGCGGTACCGTGGGCGCCGCAGCCGAAGCAGTGGTAGAACTGTTTGTCGGGACTGACGGTGAAGGAGGGGCTTTTTTCGTTGTGAAAGGGGCAGCAGGCCTGGTAGTTTTTGCCGGCTTTTTTGAGTTTTACCCGCTGTTCGATCAGGTCGACGATGTCGGTGCGGGCCAACAAATCATCGATAAAGGATTGAGGTATTCTGCCTGCCATGGTTCACCGGGATGCGAAAAAACAAAGCCGTGCATCGAAAGAAGCACGGCCCGTTGGCAGGTTAGCGTCGGCAGTTAAGCCAGTTTGGCTTTAATGATGGCGCTGACCTTGCCCATGTCTGCACGTCCCTGGATCTGCGGCTTGAGCACCGCCATGACCTTGCCCATGTCCTGCATGCCGGTGGCACCGGTATCGGCGATGGCCCGGATCAGCAAGGCATCCAGTTCGTCTTGGGTCAGGGGCTGCGGCAGGAATTCCTGCAGCACAGTGATTTCCCGGCGCTCGTTGTCGGCCAGATCCTGGCGACCAGCCTGCTCGAACTGGCCGGCGGCATCCTTGCGCTGCTTCACCATTTTGGTGATCACAGCAATGATGCCGTCGTCGTCCAGCGTTTCGCGGCTGTCTATCTCTTTTTGCTTGATCTCGGCCATCAGCATGCGCAGGGTGCCCAGGCGAGCCTTGTCTTTGGCGCGCATGGCATTTTTCTGCTGTTCCGACAGCTGGTCTTTCAAGGACATGAGATCAATGACGACTTAGTACAGACGGGTACGACGTGCGTTTTCGCGAGCCAGCTTCTTGGCGTGACGCTTAACAGCGGCAGCCTTGGCGCGCTTGCGCTCGGTAGTCGGCTTTTCGTAGTGCTCGCGGCGACGCACTTCGGACAGGATACCGGCTTTTTCGCAGGAACGCTTGAAGCGACGCAGGGCTACGTCGAAGGGCTCGTTTTCACGTACTTTAATTACTGGCATGTGCCTCTCACCTCGGTTGACTGGCCTGTCACCGGCCAGCATGACTGTAAAAATGGTGCGAAATTCTACTCTGAAGCGCCCCTGGCTGTAAAGGCCGGCAGCCCTTCGCTGGTTAAAAAATCGCGGGCAGGGTAACATAGTCGGTCCCTTTCCGACAGTGTTATTAAGCCCATGCGCGTACTAGGTATCGAGACTTCCTGCGATGAAACCGGCATCGCCATTTACGACGACCAACTCGGCATTCTGTCCCATCAGCTCTACAGCCAGGTCAAGCTGCACGCCGACTATGGCGGCGTGGTGCCGGAACTGGCCAGCCGGGATCATGTTCGCAAGACCATACCGCTGATCAAGGCTGCGCTGGACGAGGCCGGCTGCGGCAAGGACGAGATTGACGGTGTGGCCTACACCGCCGGGCCGGGGCTGATGGGGGCCCTGCTGGTGGGTGCCGCCATTGGCCGCAGCCTGGCCTTTGCCTGGGGCAAGCCGGCGGTGGCGGTACACCATATGGAAGGCCATCTGCTGGCGCCCATGCTGGAAGAACGGGTGCCCGCCTTTCCCTTTATTGCCCTGCTGGTGTCCGGCGGCCATACCCTGCTGGTGCGGGTGGACGGCATTGGCCGTTATGAGATCCTCGGCGAGTCCATCGACGACGCCGCCGGCGAGGCCTTCGACAAGACCGCCAAGCTGATGGGACTCGACTATCCCGGCGGACCCCGCCTGGCCAGGCTGGCCGAGCAGGGGGTGGCCGGACGTTTCCACTTTCCCCGGCCGATGACCGACAGGCCTGGCCTGGATTTCAGCTTTTCCGGGCTGAAGACCGCCACCGCCACCACCATTGCCGCCGAAGGCAATGACGAACAAACCCGGGCCGACATCGCCCATGCTTTCCAGCAGGCGGTGGTGGACACCCTGGCCATTAAATGCAAGCGGGCGCTGCAACAGACCGGGCTCCAGCGCCTGGTGGTGGCCGGCGGCGTCAGCGCCAACCTGTCGCTGCGCAGCCAGCTGGCGACGCTGATGACGGGGCTTGGCGGAGAGGTGTTCTACCCGCGCAACGAATACTGCACCGATAACGGCGCCATGATTGCCTTTGCCGGCCTGCAGCGGCTCAAGGCCGGCGAGTTCGAGCCGCTGGCGATCAAGGCCCGGCCGCGTTGGCCGCTGGACGAGTTGGCAGCGGTGGGCTGAGCCGGCTAGTCCGGTTTATGGCGTTTGAAGCGCTCCAGCAGCGGCGGTTCCTGGTGGCGGTAGAGCCGGCTGATATTGCGATGGTGGCGCAGTATGATGAGGCAGGACAGCAGCGCCACCGCCAGGGTGTATTCGGGCTTGATAAAATACACGAACAGCGGCGCGAACAGGGCGGTGATCAGCGATGCCAGTGAGGAATAGCCGAACAGTCCCAGGCTCAGCAGCCAGGTCAGCAGCAGCAGGCCGGTCAGATCCATGCCCAGTGGCAGCAGGGCTCCGAGGGCCGTGGCCACCCCCTTGCCGCCGCGAAAGTGAAAAAACAGCGGAAACATGTGGCCCAGGCAGGCGGCCATGGCAATAAAGGCGAGATACAGCGGACTGATGCCGAGCAACCAGCCCAGGTATACCGGCAGGGTGCCCTTGAGGATGTCGAGCAGCAGCACCCACACAGCGGCACTGCGGTGGCCGGTGCGCAAGACATTGGTGGCGCCGGGGTTGCCCGAGCCGTGAGTGCGGGGATCCGGCAGGCGATAGAGGCGTGAGATCAATACGGCGCTGGATATCGAACCACCCAGGTAGGCCAGCATGATCATGAATAAGGTAAGGGCCGTCATCTCGCGGTTTATACCCCGGGTTCAATCCGTTATGATGGCGCGCTCTAACAGGGCCGAAGACGGCCTGCTCGCCGACGATAGCCACAGCTTAACAGAAGAAAGAGACGATGGATAAAGTGTTTGTGCAAGGCCTGGAAGTGCTCACCACCATAGGCGTTTACGAGTGGGAAAAGGGCATAAGGCAGAAGATTCGCTTCGACCTGGAAATGGGCTTCGACAATCGGCCGGCTGCGGACGGCGACGACATCCGGCTGGCCCTCGACTATGCGGCCCTGGCGCAAAAAGTCTCGGACTACGCCGAACAAAACCATGTGGAGCTGGTCGAAACCATGGCCGAGCATATTGCCCGGTTGATTCTTGCGGAGTTTCCTGTCCTGTCGGTGCGGGTACGGCTGACCAAACCGGGTGCCGTGGCCAATGCCGCCGGCGTCGGCGTCGAGATAGAACGCTTTGCCCGGGGAAATGACGCAAGCTGAGGTTCATCAAGGTGTCATTATCGGCGGCTAGCCTGCCGATGGTTCCCGCAACAGGGTTTTTATCATGGAAGTGCAAGCCATCCTGCTGGCGTTGATTCAGGGTTTTACCGAGTTCCTCCCCATTTCCAGTTCCGCCCATCTTATCCTGCCTTCCGTGCTGCTGGGCTGGCGTGACCAGGGCATGGCCTTTGATGTGGCGGTGCATCTGGGCAGCCTGCTGGCGGTGGTCTATTACTTTCGGCGCGAAGTGCTGGCCATGGCCAGCTGCTGGTGGCGTTCCCTGCGTGGCGGCGGCCACAGTCCCGAATCGCGGCTGGCCTGGGGCATCATACTGGCGACCATACCGGCCTGCGTGGTGGGACTGTTGTTGGGAGACTGGATTGGCGCTCATCTGCGTTCCGGCTGGGTGATTGCCGTGGCCACCATCGTATTCGGGATCCTGCTATGGTGGTCCGATCGCATGGCGCGGCTGCAGAAAACCGAATACCAGACCGGCTGGCGTGGCGCCCTCTGGCTCGGCTGCGCCCAGGCCCTTGCACTCATCCCGGGGACTTCCCGCAGTGGCATCACCCTCAGCGCCGGCCTGATGCTGGGCTTGACCCGGGAGGCGGCGGCGCGTTTTTCCTTCCTGATGTCCATTCCCATCATCTTTCTGGCAGGCAGCCACCAAGCCAGCGATTTGATCGGCAGCCAGGCGGTGATGTCCTGGTCTGCCGTCGGTATCGGCGTGCTGGCTTCCTTTGCCAGCGCCCTGGCCTGCATCCACCTGTTTCTGGCGCTGCTCAACCGTATCGGGGTGCTGCCTTTCGTACTCTACCGGCTGGGGCTGGGTGCCGTGCTGCTATGGATGCTGTCGGCCCAGTCCTGAAGCCATAGTATTAGCCGACGCCGTCGTTCTTCGCGGATGGCGTCGCCGATGGCGGCGCCCTTTATGCCCTGCTCGACAAAGGCCTGGGCGGTGATCTGGCGCAGTTCGCCGAGCCAGTGCCACAATCGTTCCCGCTGGGGATAGGGCTTGCCGCCAAATCCCTTGCGGCCCTGCAAGTCCGCCTGGGCACAGATCAGCAACTGGGCAAAGCGCGCCGGCTTGCGCCAGGCGTCGGTGTGGTTGAACAGTTCGAGAATGCGTTCCGCGTGCTCCGGGCAGGGTTCTGCCAGGCGGTGGAACAGGATGTGCCAGCGGCTCATCAGCAGCGCCAGCTCCCGGTGCTCGGTCGGCACTTTCAGGCGGGCGCAGAGGGCTTCTATGGGCGCCACGCCCAGCTCGCCGTGATGATGGTGGCTGGGCCATTTTTCCTGGGGCGTCAGCGCCTTGCCAAAATCGTGGCAAAGGGCGGCGAAACGGCAGCACAGATCGCCACCCAGTTCGGCCGCCCGCTTGAGCACCATCAGGGTGTGGATGCCGGTGTCGATTTCCGGATGCCATTTTTCCGGGCCTGGCACTCCGAACAGGGCCTCCAGTTCGGGGAACAGCACACCCAGGGCGCCGGCCCGGCGCAACACCTCGAAATACACCTGGGGATCCTCGGTGGCCAGGGCTTTTTCCGTTTCCTTCCATACCCGCTCCGGGGTCAATGCGGCCAGCTCGCCGCTTGCGGCCATCCGCCGCATCAGGGCCAGCGTCTCGTCGGCCAGGGTAAAGCCGAGGTGATGGAAGCGGGCGGCGAAGCGGGCCACCCGCAGCACCCGCAGCGGATCCTCGGCGAAGGCCTCGGACACATGGCGCAGTATCCGGCGGTCGAGATCCTGCCTGCCGCCATAGGGGTCGTGCAGTCCGCCCTGTTCATCCCGGGCAATGGCGTTGATGGTCAGATCCCGGCGACGGAGGTCTTCCTCCAGACTCACCTCGGGGCCGAAGTCGCAGATAAAGCCGGTGTAGCCGCGGCCGGACTTGCGCTCGGTGCGGGCCAGGGCGTATTCCTCCCGGGTGTCGGGATGCAGGAACACCGGAAAGTCCCTGCCCACCTGGGTGTAGCCGAGCGCGAGCAGCTGCTCCGGAGTGGCGCCTACCACCAGGTAATCCCGCTCTTTTACCGCCAGGCCCAGCAGTTCGTCCCGTACCGCGCCCCCCACCAGATAGATCTCCACGCCCAGTCTCCCCCAATGACAAAAGGGCCATTATAGCGGCTGAAAATGAAAAAAGGCGCCGAAGCGCCTGTCACTCTTCCCCCAGGGACAGCAGGGTGGCGTTGCCGCCGATGGCGGTGGTGTTGTTGGTAACGGTCTTCTCGGTGATAAAGCGGCTCAGGTAGTGGGGGCCGCCGGCCTTGGGGCCGGTGCCGGACAGGCCCTGGCCGCCGAAGGGCTGTACGCCCACCATGGCGCCGATCTGATCCCGGTTGATGTAGACGTTGCCCGCATCCACGGACCTGGCCACCTGATCGGCAAAGGACTCGTTGCGGCTGTGGATGCCTAGGGTCAGGCCGTAGCCGGTGCCGTTGATGTCATCGACCACCTGGCCGATGTCCTTCGCCTTGAATCGCACCACATGCAGTATGGGGCCGAACTGCTCCTTTTCCAGCTCCTTGATGCTGCCGATTTCCAGTGCCGTGGGCCGCACATAGAAGCCCTTGTCGCAGCCTTTGGCCATGGGGGCCTCGGCGATGATCCGCTTGCCTTCGGCCTTCATCCGCGCCAGGTGCGCCTCCAGCCCGGCCCTGGCGCCCTGGTCGATCACCGGGCCCACGTCGGTGGACCAGAGCGCGGGATCGTCCACGCTCAGCTCCTTCATGGCGCCCTTGAGGATCTCCAGCACCCGCTCGGCGACGTCTTCCTGCAGGTAGAGCACCCGCAGGGCAGAGCAGCGCTGGCCGGCGCTCTGGAAGGCGGCGCGCAGCACGTCGCGCACCACCTGCTCGGGCAGGGCGGTGGAGTCCACTATCATGGCGTTCTGGCCGCCGGTTTCGGCGATGAGCGGCACTATGGCGCCCTGGCGTTTGGCCAGGGTCAGGTTGATCAGCTGGGCGGTGTCGGTGGCGCCGGTGAAGCAGACCCCGGCAATGCGCGGATCCTGGGTGAGAGCCGCGCCCACGGTGGCGCCGTCGCCGGGCAGCAACTGCAGCACCTCGGCGGGAATGCCGGCCTGGTGCGCCAGGGTCACCGCCAGGTGGGCCACCAGCGAGGTCTGCTCCGCCGGTTTGGCCAGCACCGTATTGCCGGTGACCAGGGCGGCGGCCACCTGGCCGAGGAAGATGGCCAGCGGGAAGTTCCAGGGGCTGATGCACACGAAGGGTCCCCGGCCCTGGGCATGGAGCAGGTTCAGCTCGCCGGTATAGCCGGGCAGGCGGGTGGGCTCGGCCATCAGGCGGCGGGCTTCAACGGCGTAGTAGCGGCAGAAGTCCACCGCCTCGCGCACCTCGTCGATGCCGTCCTGCAACAGCTTGCCCGCCTCCCGGGTACAGAGCGAGACGAACTCGGCGCTGTGTGCCTCCAGCATTTCGGCCAGCTTTTCCAGGGCCCGGGCGCGTTGCTCCACCGGGGTGTCGCGCCAGCCCTTGAAGGCGGCCTGGGCCCGGCCCACCGCCTGCGCTACCGTCGCCTGGTCGGCAAACCACACCTGGCCTACCTGCCGGCCCTGATCCTGGGGGCTCAGCACGGCGCTGGCGGTGCCCTGGGTCAGGGTCTTGCCGCCGATCACCGGGCCGGCCTGCCACTGCTTATCGGCCAGCCTGGCCAGCTCATTGAAGAAGGGAGTGCGGATGCCTTCGATATTCAGGTTCAGGCCCCGGGAGTTGACCCTGTCCGGGAAGATAGCCAGCGGCAGCGGGATTTTGTTGTTGGCCAGGCCGGAGCCATCCCGCAGGCTGAGCGCCGGGTGGGTGATCAGGCTGTCGATGGGGGTGTCGGGATCCACCAGCTTGTGCACGAAGGAGGTGTTGGCGCCGTTTTCCAGCAGCCGGCGCACCAGGTAGGGCAGCAGATCCTTGTGGGCCCCCACCGGGGCGTAGATGCGGCATACCAGGCCGGGGTTTTCCTTCAGCACGGTGTTGTACAGCTCCTCGCCCATGCCGTGCAGACGCTGGAACTCGAAGCGGCGTTCCCCCGCCATGGCCATCACCGACACCAGGGTGTGGGCGTTGTGGGTGGCGAACTGGGGATAGATGGCGCCCCGGGTCGCCTCGCTCAGCAGGTAGCGGGCACAGGCGAGGTAAGACACATCGGTGCCGGCCTTGCGGGTATAGACCGGGTAGCCGTCGATGCCGGCCTGCTGGCAGTGCTTGATTTCGCTGTCCCAGTAGGCGCCCTTCACCAGCCGCACCGGGATCTCGTCGCCCTGCTCCCGGGCCAGGGCGGTCAGCCAGCACAGTACCGGCAGGGCGCGCTTGGAATAGGCCTGCACCACCAGGCCGAGCCCGCCCCAGCCCCGGTTGACCTCGGCACGGTACAGGGCCTCGAACAGATCGAGGGACAGCTCCAGCCGGTCCATCTCTTCCGCGTCGATGGTGATAAAGACGTCCAGTTTGCGCGCCTCTGCCAGCAACCCCAGCACGGTGGCATGCAGCTCGCTCAGCACCCGCGCGCGGCTGGCTTCCTCGTAGCGGGGGTGCAGGGCGGACAGCTTGATGGAAACGGAGGGGCGCGGCACCGCCGGGTTGTTGAGCTGCTCGGCGCCCACGATGGCGATGGCCTTGGCGTAGTCGGCACGGTACTTCCCGGCATCGGCGGCGGTCATGGCCGCCTCGCCCAGCATGTCGTAGGAATGGGTGTAGCCGAGTTCGCGGGACTTGCGGCTGGCCTTGAGCGCCTCCTTGATGTCCCGCCCCAGCACGAACTGCTTGCCCATGATCTTCATGGCCGCGTACATGGCGGAGCGCACCACTGGCTCGCCCAGGCGGTTGATCATGCGATTGAGCACATTGGCCGGGTTGCCGTCGAGCTTTTTGTCCATGCGCACTATCTTGCCGGTCAGCATCAGGCCCCAGGTGGAGGCGTTGACCAGGGTGGAATCGCTCTGGCGGAAGTGTCTGGCCCAGTCGGCGCCGGACAGCTTGTCCTTGATCAGTTCGTCGGCGGTATGGCTGTCGGGGATGCGCAGCAGCGCCTCGGCCAGGCACATCAGGATAATGCCCTCCTGGGTGTCCAGGCTGTATTGCTGCAGGAAGGCGTCGATGCCATCGCCGCCGTCGCTTTCCGCCCGCACCTGGGTCACCAGGCGGCGGGCCTGGTCGGTGATGCGGGCCAGGGTCTGGGCGTCGGCCGGCACCTGTTCCAGCAGGCTGGCCAGGTAGCCGTTTTCATCGACCACATAGTTGCGGGTAATGTCCCGGCGCAGGGCCGGCAGGTCGCGGGGGGCGTAACCGGGAGCGAAGACGGTGGCGGCATTGAACATGGCGACACTTCCTGAATGGGAGCCGGGACGGCGGCTCCTTGACCGCGGGCATCCTGTGGCCGGGGGGATGCCCTGTGTGCCTGTTAAAGATAGCCGAGCCCGGGGAAGGTAAGTCAGGGGTAACAAAAAAGCGCCACCGGGGCGCTTGGGGGAGCGGGTATCCTGGCAGTCAGTTCATCCAGCGATCCTGGCGGCGGCGGCGACGCAGCGGTATCAGCGGCAGCAAAAATCCGACCAGGGCGCCGATGCCGGCCACCAGGCCGCCGTTGACCAGCCAGTCCAGGCGCATCTGATGCTCCTTGTCGTCCATCAGGCCGGACAGGCGGCGGTTTTCGGCGGCAATCCGCTCATGGCTCCGGCTCAGCTCGTCCAGCTGTGCGTTCAGCCGATCCAGTTCCTGCTGCTGGCTGTCGATCTGGCGCACCTTGTCGGCCACGTCGTCGGCATGGCGCTGGTCGGCGTCGGCCAGCAGCTGTCGCGCCTGCTCCAACTCCTGGGTCAGGGCCGGCAGGCGGACGCGGAAGCTTTCTTCGGATTGCAGGAACTGGCCTTCGATCCAGCCGGTACGTCCTTCGCCGTCGCGGATCTGTACATATTGGCTGTCGGCGTTGCGGTCCAGGTACTCCACCGGCTCGCCGGCGTTGATGGAGCCGAGGATGCGGTACTGATTGCTGGGTCCGGCATGGAGGTAGGCATAAACGTTATCGGAAACATAACGGGTGGCGGCCAGAGCATGGCCATGCCAGGGCAGGCTGCACAACAGCACCAGGAGCAGTTTCGATTTCACTTGGGATTCCTTCACTCTCGTTGATGGAGCCATGGTAATCGGCGCGGCGGGGAAGGACAAGAACAAGGGGGCCCGCAGGCCCCCGTCGATCAGGTGAACATCCACTGGATGATGTAGAAGAATACAATGGCCAGGATGGCCCCGGCGGGCAGGGTGACAATCCAGGACACCACTATGTTGCGCAGCACATTGAGATTGAGGGCGGCGATGCCCCGGGCCAGGCCGACCCCCATCACCGCGCCCACCAGGGTCTGGGTGGTGGAGATGGGCAGGCCGGTGCCGGACGCGATCACCACTGTCGCAGCGGTGGCCAGCTGGGCGGCAAAGCCGCGGCTGGGCGTCAGGTGGGTAATGCCGGTGCCCACGGTGGCCATTACCTTGTGGCCCAGGGAGGCCAGGCCGATAACGATGCCGATGCCGCCGAGCGGCAGTATCCACCAGGCGATGCTCGACTGGGAGGCGATCTGGCCGGCGCTTTCCACCACCCCCACCACGGCAGACAGCGGACCTATGGCGTTGGCCACGTCGTTGGAGCCGTGGGCAAAGGCCATGGCGCAGGCGGTGACCACCATCAGGATACCGAACACTTTCTCCACGTTGGAGAAATGCATGTCCTTGTCGTCCAGGGGGTTGTACTGCTGGCGCTTGATGTAGAAGGCGCTGATCACGGCGCTGACCAGGGAAACGGCCACCGACAGGCCCCAGCTCTGGACGTTGGTCATGTCCAGGCCAACATGGCTCAGGCCCTTCTTCAGGGTGACCAGGCAAATCACCATGACGGTGAAAAAGATGTAGACGGGCACGTACTTCTTGGCCGCGGTCAGCGGGCTGTCGGCATTGAAGATCAGGCGCTGCACACTGATAAAGGTGAAGTAGGCGAGCAGGCCGGACAGGGCCGGGGTCACTATCCAGGAGCCGACCACGCCGCCCAGTTTGCCCCAGTGCACCGCCTCGGCGCCGAGCGACACCAGGGCAAAGCCGACGATGGCGCCGATGATGGAGTGGGTGGTGGACACCGGCCAGCCGAAGTAGGAGGCCAGCAACAGCCAGGTACCGGCGGCCAGCAGGGAGGCGATCATGCCGAACACCAGCTGATCGGGGGTATCGGCGAAGGCCGCGGAGTCGATGATGCCGCTGCGGATGGTGGAGGTGACCTCGCCGCCGGCCAGGTAGGCACCGGCGAACTCGAAGATCATGGCGATGATGATCGCCTGTTTGATGGTCAGCGAACGGGTACCCACCGAGGTGCCCATGGCATTGGCCACGTCATTGGCGCCGATGCCCCAGGCCATAAAGAAGCCGAACACGGCGGCAACCAGGATCAGCGTGGTGCCGTAGTTAGCGATGATATCCATTTATATACCTTGTTGTTTCGCTCAGGAACGGGACAGCATCAGCTCCAGGCGGGAACCTACCCGCTCGGCCTGATCTGCCAGGTCGCCGACCCACTCAAGGATCTTGTAAAGGAACATGACGTCGATGGGATTGTAGCCGTCCTCGATCGCCTGCAGTTGCTTGCGCAGCTTGGCCTGCATGACGTCGGTGTCGTCTTCGATGAGATCGAGCTGGTGGATCATGTCGGTGACCAGATCCATTTCCCGGCCCTTGAAGCCGGTTTCCAGCAGTTCGTCGAGTTCGTCGATGGCCTTGGCCGCCTGGGCGGTGGCGTCGATGCAGCGGTTGAGGTAATCCATAAAGGCGGATTTGAGCTGCAGCGGAATTTCCATCTGGCGGCCCACGATGCGGCCGGAGATATCTTTTGCCTTGTTGGCAATCTTGTCCTGCTGGGTCAGCAGTTCGAGCATGTCGGTGCGTTCGACCGGCATGAACAGGCCGCGGGGGAGTTTGAGGCGGATTTCCCGCTTCAGGGCGTCGGCTTCCCGTTCGAGCTGGGAAATGCGGCGCTGGATCTGCTCGGCCTTTTCCCAGTCCTGCTCCCACATGGCGTCGAAGAAGGGAACCAACTGCTGCGCAGCCTCATGGACTTTCATCACATGCTTCTGCAAGGGCTTGATGGGGGACTTGGCAAAGAGTCCCAAAATAGTATTTACTGGCATAGCCAACCCTGTGTCGGTGAAAAAACACTCGATACGTCAATGTGGCGCGAATGGTAACTTAACTACAAAGGCAAGAAAACAGCATTTTTCATAAAACCGTCATGCTGCTCTGCTAGTGGCTTCTGCTTTTACTCTTAAATCAAAAGGTTGGTTTTCCGGACACCCTTATGGATACAGAAATAGAGATCAAGTTTCTTGTCTCACGCGATATCACCGACAGCCTGCCCGAACTGTTGCAATCTTACCAAATCCTCCAGCACGACCAGCAGCACCTGGCCAATACCTACTTCGACACCGCCGATCTCGCCCTGCGCCGGATGAAGGCGGGGTTGCGCATCCGCAGCCGCAACGGCCGGCTGGAGCAGACCATCAAGCTGGCGGGCAGCCAGGTCGGCGGCCTGCACCAGCGACCCGAATACAATGTGGCCCTGGAGGTGCACAACCCCGACCTGTCCCGTTTTCCGGCCCGGCTGTGGCCCGCCGGTACCGACATCGACAGCCTGCAGCAGGGGTTGCAGCCCCTGTTCTGCACCGACTTTGTCCGCCATCGCTGGCTGCTGGCGCTGGATGACGCCGAGATCGAGCTGGCCCTGGACAGTGGCGAGGTGCAGGCGGGGGAGCGGCGCGAGCCCATCCGCGAGCTGGAACTCGAACTGGTGCGCGGCGATGCCTCGGCCCTGTTCGAGTTGGCCGAGACCCTGGTGAAGCAGGGCGGCCTGCGGTTGGGGGCCGTGTCCAAGGCCCAGCGCGGTTACCGGCTGGCGGGCCTGAGTCCCATGCCGCGGCTGCGCGCGCTGGAGCCGGTGGCGCTCGAGCCCGGCGAGTCCTGCGAGCAGGCGATGATATCCCTGCTGCACCTGGCCCTGTCCCACTGGCAGCACCATGAGGAAGGCTGGCTGGCCGGGCCCGGCACCGACTGGCTGGTGCAACTGCGGGAGGGAGTGTCGCTGGTGCACCAGATCCTGTTGATGTTCGGGGAGCGGGTATCGCACCGGGTCAACAGCGGCTGGATCGACGATCTGCTGTGGCTGCAACAGCAATTGTCCTGGCTCGACCGGGCCCAGATGCTGGCTCACCTCACCGTCGACCGTGGCCATTACCTGCGCCGCCTCGACTGCCAGAAGGCACTGCTGCGCGAGCTGGCGCAACTACAGGAGCGGTTGCCCGGCGAGCAGGCCCTCCATGAACTGCTGCACAGTCCGCGCTACGGCCGGCTGGTGCTGGGCCTGACGCACTGGCTGTATCGCCAGGATTGGCGGGCGGGACTTGGCCGGGAGCAACAGGCACTGCTGGCGGCGCCGGTGGCCGACCTGGCCCGGGAGCTGCTGGAGGACAGCTGGCATACCCTGCGCCACAGCGCCCTCGGCGAGGCGCGCCTGGACGGCGAGCAGTACATCCAGCAGAAGGGCAAGCTCAGGCGCAACCTGATGGTGGGACTGTGCTTCAGCGCCCTGTATCCGGACGCCGGCCTGGTGGGGTTCCGCATGCCCTGGCTGGACATACTGCGCGGCATCGAGGATCTGGACATGCTGTCGCCCCTGGCGGATATCGGCGACAGGCTGGAACCCGAGGAACGGGAAGAGCTGGCGCAGTGGCTGGCGCGCAAGCAGGACTTCCTGCTGGAGGCGCTGGAGCAGTCCCGCCTCCAGGGGTTGCAGCTGGAGCCCTACTGGCGCTGAGGCCTAGCCTTCATCGAGCTGCTGGCGGCTGTAGGCCAGCAGCTCATCCATTACCCTGTGCTTGATTTCCAGCTGCTGCCCGGGCTCAAGGCCGTAGCGCTCGGCCAGGTAGGCGTAGTCCTCGGGGCTGAGCGACACCGTCAGCCGGGGGCGCTTGGGTTTGGCGGCGGTGGGCAGGGTCAGGATATGGCGGATCTGATCCGAGGGGCTCAGGCCGTTGTCCAGCGCTTCCCGACGGATCTGGTACTGCAGCCTTTCGTCCATGTCGAAGGCCACCTGCACCGCCTTGGCGGCGCGCACCGAACTCTGCCATTTTTCCGGTATCTTGCGCTGGGTCACGGCCGGCCTCCCAATTGCCGCTGCAGCCGGGCCAGCACCTGGTCGGCGCTGTGGGGGCACAGCGCCTGGGGACTGTCGTCGGGTTCAGGGTCTCTGTCCTTTTGTTGTTCCCGGGCGCGGATATCGGCCAGGGCCTGCTTAGCGTTGACCAGGGTCACCTGCGGATGGTGGCGGATGGCGGCCATGGTCTTGCGTACGCAGGCGGTGGTTTTGGCCATGGCCAGCTGGCGGCACAGATCGTGGTAATGGCGCTCGGCACCCAGCCAGCGATCCTGGTAGTAGCGCAGCCGCCGGCCCAGGCGTTCGAGGCGCTGGCGGACGGCGTCCTGCTCGTCTTCGGCGGCGGCCACCTCGGTGGCGAGCCGCCGGGCCTGCTGCTCTTCCCCTCGGCCAAGGGCCGCCAGGGTGGCCTGCTCCAGCCCGGCCAGCCGTCGCGCCAGCGGTGCCTGGCGGGCGTTTAGGCGCTCGAATTCGGCCTTCAACTGCCGGCACTGGCGCTCCAGCCCCAGCATGTGCTGCTCCGCATGGCGGCAGTCGCGCAGCAACTGGACGCAGACCCTGTCCGGATCCAGGCTGCCCCGGCCGCTGTCCTGCAGGCTGCGCAGAACCTGACCCAGTACGCTCATAACAGAAACTCCGCCATGTCCTCGATCACCTCGAGGCAGTTGTCGCTCAGTACCGCCAGCTCGTGTTCGATCTCGGCCAGGGCCGAGGTCAGCGACAGGGCGCCGAACACCACATACCAGTCGTCGAGCCGGGCAAAGGCCGACAGGGGCATGGGAATGTTCATGTCGAGCATGGCTTCCAGCATGGCCGGGCGGCGGGCCGGATCGACCTGGCTTTCGTCCCACAGGTAACTGATGCACAAAATCTGATCGTCGGAAACGGAAATGAACAGGGGCAGCTCTTCACGCCCTTCCACCGTCACCTTGAGCACATCCACTTCCCCGCCTATGGGAAAACACTGGAAGACAAAGCCGGTGGACGAGGTGTCGCCGAGCCCTTCGAGATGCTGGCCGATAACTGAAAGATCCATCAACAGGTCCTGACATAATAAGTCAGCTACAGACTAATCAGCCGGGCAGTCCAGCGCAAGGGCCAGATGGCGCCACCGACGACAATCTGCGCCGGCTCGCTGTTCAGTAGCGGCAACAATGGTAGTCTGGAGGCAGATGCTTGCCACAAGGAAATATCGATGCGTGAACTGCCCGCCCTGCTTGCCGAGCAGGCCGAAAAACACTGGAACCGTTTTGCGGAAAGAGCCCGGGACCGGCTGCCGGAACTGGCCCCCTCCCGTCGCGAGCAATTGCTGCGGCTGTTCGCCTGCAGCGACTTCGCCGCCGACAGCCTGTGCCAGCAACCGGAACTGGCCCTGGAGCTGGATGATGAAACGGATTTGCACAACGGCGACCGGGCCGGCCGCTACCGGCCGGCGCTGGCCGCCCAACTGGCGGCCGTGAACGACGAGCCCGGCCTGCTGCGCGCCCTGCGCCGCTTTCGCCGGCGCGAGCTGCTGCTGATCGCCTGGCGGGAGATGCTGCTGGGAGCCGAAGTGGAGGAAAGCTTCGAGCATATCTCGGCCCTGGCCGATGCGCTGATCGTGGAAGCCTACCGCTGGCTCTACCGGCGCCAGTGTGCCGAGCTGGGAACCCCCTCCGACGCCGAGGGCAAGCCGGTGCCCATGCTGATCCTGGGCATGGGCAAGCTGGGCGGGCGTGAGCTCAACTTCTCCTCCGACATCGACCTTATCTTCACCTTTCCCCACAACGGGGTGACCCGGGGCGGACGGCGGGAGCTGGCCAACCAGCAGTTTTTTATCCGCCTGGGGCAAAAGCTGGTCAACGCCCTGCACCAGACCACGGTGGACGGCCAGGTCTACCGGGTGGACATGCGGCTGCGGCCCTTCGGCGAGTCCGGCCCCCTGGCGGTGAGCTTTGCCGCCATGGAAGACTACTACCAGCACCACGGCCGCACCTGGGAGCGCTATGCCATGGTCAAGGCGCGCATTCTCAATGACGAGGGGGAATACAGCACCGAGCTGCGTGCCATGCTCAAACCCTTTGTGTTCCGCCGCTACATCGACTTCGGGGTGATCGACTCCCTGCGCCAGATGAAGGCGATGATCGCCGCCGAGGTACGGCGCAAGGGGCTCAAGGACAACATCAAGCTGGGCGCCGGCGGCATCCGCGAAGTGGAGTTCATCGCCCAGGTATTTCAGCTGATCCGCGGCGGCCGGGAGCCGGCGCTGCAGGTGCGCCACCTGCCCCTGGCCCTGGCGGCGGCGCGGGAGGCGGGAGCGTTGACGGCGGAAGAAGCCGGCCAGTTGCACCAGAGCTACCGCTTTTTGCGCAAGATCGAAAACTTCCTGCAGGCCTTTGCCGACCAGCAAACCCAGACCCTGCCCCAGGACGAACTCAACTGTACCCGCCTGGCCTGGCTGACGGGCTACCCGGACTGGGAGGCCTTCTACCGGGCGCTGCATGATGCCATGGCCGGGGTGCACCGCCAGTTCGAGCAATTGATCGGCGACAGCACCGAGGCGGAAGAGGAGGGCGCGGCCCAGATCTGGTTCGACCTCTGGCAGACCGACTGGGAAGAGGAAGAGCTGCTCCGGCTGCTGCAGGAACAGGGCATGGAACCGGACAAGGCCGGCCGCCTGGCCCGGGCGCTTAATACCTTCAAGGAAGAGTGCCCGCGCCGGGCCATGGGCCCCCAGGGCCGCCAGGCGCTGGAGAAGCTGATGCCGGTGCTGCTCGACAAGGTCAGCCAGTCCGACACCCCCGGCATCCTGTTTGCCCGGCTGCAAAAATTGCTGCTGCAAATCGCCACCCGCACCGCCTACCTGCAGTTGCTGGTGGAAAACGCCGGCGCCCTGACCCAGCTGATCCGCCTGTGCGAGGCCAGCTCCCTGGTGGCCGAGCAGCTGGCGCGCTATCCCATACTGCTGGACGAGCTGCTGGTGCCCCAGGTGCTGTACAACCCCATTCCGCTGGACGCCTACCGGGGCGAGCTGCGCCAGTTCCTGCTGCGGGTACCGGAGGAGGACGTGGAACAGCAGATGGAGGCCCTGCGCCAGTTCAAGCAGATCCAGCTGCTGCGCATCGCCGCCGCCGACATCGCCGGGGCACTGCCGCTGATGAAAGTGAGCGATCACCTCACCTGGCTGGCGGAGGCCGTAGTAGAAGAAGTGGTCAACCAGGCCTGGGTCCAGATCAGCGCCCGCCACGGCGTGCCCGAACAGCTGGCGGACGGCCGCAAGGGCTTCGGGGTGGTGGCCTACGGCAAGCTGGGCGGCATCGAACTGGCCTACAGCTCGGATCTGGATCTGGTGTTCGTGCAGGAGGCCGGGCTCAAGGGCCAGACCAACGGCGACAAGCCCCTCGACTGCCGCCAGTTCTACCTGCGCCTGGCCCAGCGCATCATCCACCTGTTCAGCACCCGCACCCCCAGCGGCGTGCTCTACGAGGTAGACATGCGGCTGCGCCCGAGCGGCGCCTCCGGCCTGATGGTGAGCCCGCTCGACGCCTACCGGACCTACCTGCACAACGAGGCCTGGACCTGGGAGCACCAGGCCCTGGTGCGCAGCCGCATCATAGTGGGCGATCCGCCGCTGTTCGAGGCCTTCAACGACATCCGCCGGGAGGTGCTGGGCAAGGCGCGGGAGCGTGGCGAACTGGCGCTGGAGGTGGTGCAGATGCGCGAGAAGATGCGTGCTCATCTGATCAAGGCCGGGCCCGGCGAGTTCCACCTCAAGCAGTCGGTGGGCGGCCTGGCCGATATCGAGTTCCTCACCCAGTACCTGGTGCTGGCCCATGCCCATGAGCATCCTGCCCTGACCCGCTGGTCCGACAATATCCGCATCCTGGAGGCGGCGGTGGAAGTGGGGTTGCTGGAAGAGGAGGAGGCCGGTCGGCTGAAAACCGCCTACTGCGCCATCCGCGACCGGGGCCACCGGCTGAGCCTGTCCGACCAGCCCGGCCGGGTGCCGGACAGCGAACTCACCCGGGAACGCGGCTGGGTGGTGGAGAGTTGGAACAAATGGCTCAAGCACGCCGGGACTGGGGACTAGGGACTAGGGACTGGGGATTAGGGACTGGGACTGGGAGGAAGTATGAAGACGCATAAGCGACTTGATGTCTGGCGCGAGGCCATGCTGTTGGTAAAGCTGACCTATGAGGCTTCGGCCGCATTTCCCAAGGCCGAGCTATTCGGTCTGACATCACAGATGCGCAGGGCGGCCATTTCGGTGCCTTCCAATATTGCTGAAGGCGTGGCCGGATCGAGCACGCGTGAATATGCCCATTTCCTGAGTATTGCCAGAGGCTCGCTGAATGAGCTTGATACCCAGATGGAGATCGCGTGTATGCTCGGATTGCTGCCGCAGACACACGATATTTTTCAGCGGTTGGACCGCACTTTTCGGTTGCTCAATGGGTTGCAGAGCAGCATCAAAAAGAAACTCGAGAGCTGACAGCGTCTGTACCAGTCCCGAGTCCCCAATCCCTACTCCCGGCTTTTTAATCAGTAGCGGGAAGCCACGCCTCGCGGAGTGGTCTTGAACCGCCGGTGCAGCCACATGTACTGCTCCGGGGCCAGGCGGATGGCGGCCTCGAGCACCCGGTTGCCGGCGATGGCGTCCGCCTCGTCGTCGCCGGTGGGAAAGCCGGCCAGGGGCGGCTGGATGATCAATCGGTAGCCGTCTTTCTCCCGCAGGGTAAAACAGGGCAGGGTGACGGTATGCTTTACCCGCGCCAGGGTGGCGGTGCCGGTGATGGTGGCGGCCTTGTCCACCGCGAAGAAAGGCACGAACACACTGGCATGACGGCCGTAGTCGTGGTCCGGCGCATACCAGAGCGCGTCGCCGGCCCGCAGCGCCCTGAGCATGCCCTTGATGTCGAGCCGGTCCACCAGGTACTTGTTGGAGCGGCAGCGGCCGTGCACCTGGGCATATTCCAGCACCGGGTTGGTATTGGGCCGGTAGACGCCCACGCCCGGCCGGTACAGGCCGAACTGGCGGGCGTTGAGCTCAAGAGTAAGAAAATGGGCCGACAGCAGCAGCATGCCCTGGCCCTTTGCGGCGGCGGCATCAACGTGCTCGGTGCCTTCCATGCGGGTCAGGGCGCGCACGCGCCAGTGGGGCCAGAACCAGGCCATGCCGGTTTCAAAGACGGCGCAGCCCACGCTTTCGAAATTGCCCCTGAGCAGGTGCTCGCGCTCGGCCAGGGTCAGCTCCGGCAGGGCCAGTTCCAGATTGCGCCTGGCCACCTTGACCCTGGACTTCAATACGTTCATCGACAGCCGGCCCAGGCCCCGACCCAGAGCCATCTGAAGGCGCCAGGGCAACAGGGTGACCAGCAGCCACAGCAGGCAAAGACCGAGCCAGTTGAGCGCATAGCGTGGATGCAGCAGTGCAGCACGGAAAGGGGGAAGCCGGGAATCATGCATAGGGAGTCGCCATTGTCGTCGAATGGCCGAATTCTAAATAACAATGGTGGCAATGGCCACCCGAGGCCGGCCGGCGAGTGCGATTGGGCTCGGCTGTGATAAGATTTTGTCTTTCCCACGTTCACAAGGGTCCGAACCTATGAAGATCAAGTTGCCGGAATTCGATAACGCCAGGGTACTGGTGGTCGGGGATGTGATGCTGGACCGCTACTGGTCCGGCCCCACGGGGCGCATCTCTCCCGAGGCTCCGGTGCCTGTGGTCAAGGTTGAGCACAATGAGGAACGCCCGGGCGGCGCCGCCAACGTGGCCCTGAACGCCGCCGCCCTGGGCGCCGGCGCCCGGCTGCTGGGCCTGACCGGCGACGACGAAGCGGCCAACGCCCTGCAGGACAAAATGAGAGGCGTGGGAGTGGAATGTGATTTTGTACGTCACCCATACCATCCCACCATCACCAAGCTCAGGGTGATGAGCCGCAACCAGCAGTTGCTGCGGCTGGACTTCGAGGAAAGTTTCGCGGCCGAAGATGCCGCCCCCCTCACCGACATGACCCGGGCTGCCCTGGCCGAAGCCGGGGTGCTGGTGTTGTCCGACTACGCCAAGGGCGCCCTGGCCCAGGTGCAGCAGCTTATCCAGGCCGCCAACCAGGCCGGGGTGCCGGTGCTGGTGGATCCCAAGGGCTCGGATTTTGAGAAGTACCGGGGCGCCACCCTGCTCACCCCCAATATGAGCGAGTTCGAAGCGGTGGTGGGCAAGGTGAAGGACGAGCGTGAGCTGGTGGCCCGCGGCCTGGAGCTGGTGGAGCGGTTCGAGTTCAAGGCCCTGCTGGTAACCCGCTCCGAGCACGGTATGACCCTGATCCGCCAGGGCGAGGACGAACTGCACCTGCCGGCCCAGGCCCACGAGGTGTTTGACGTAACCGGCGCCGGCGACACCGTCATCGCTACCCTGGCTTCGGTCCTGGCCGCCGGGCTGGCGCTGGACGAAGCCTGCGCCCTGGCCAACGTGGCCGCCGGCATAGTGGTGGGCAAGCTGGGTACCTCCACCGTCTCCGCCATCGAGCTGGCCAATGTGCTCTACGGCGGGCCCGAGTCGGGCATGGGGGTGGTGACCGAGCAGCAGCTCAGGTATGTGGTTGAAGCCGCCCGCCGCCGGGGCGAAAAAATCGTGATGACCAACGGCTGTTTCGACATCCTCCACGCCGGCCATGTCTCTTACCTCAACAACGCCCGCAAGCTGGGCGACCGGCTGATCG
This sequence comes from Zobellella taiwanensis, assembly GCF_003012795.1. Lineage (GTDB taxonomy): Bacteria > Pseudomonadota > Gammaproteobacteria > Enterobacterales > Aeromonadaceae > Oceanimonas > Oceanimonas taiwanensis. The sequence goes on along the minus strand of NZ_PXYH01000008.1, from coordinate 51,946 downwards.
TGGCGGTGAACACCGATGCCTCGGTGCGCGCCCTCAAGGGCGAGGGCCGGCCGGTGAACTCGGTGGACAGGCGCATGGCGGTGCTGGCCGGCCTGGGCGCGGTGGACTGGGTGGTGCCCTTCAGTGAGGACACCCCGCGCCGGCTGATCGCCGAGGTGCTGCCCGACGTGCTGGTCAAGGGCGGCGACTATAAGCCCGAGGACATCGCCGGCTTCGAGGAAGTGACCGCCAACGGCGGCGAGGTGAAGGTGCTCAACTTCGAGGACGGCTGCTCCACCACCGCCATCATCCAGGCCATCCGCACCCGCTGACGGATAAGATGTCGGTGGAGGCAGCCCTGTTGACTCTTTGTTTGAGTCGTTACAGATGTGCTTCGTGAAGATCGTAAACTGTCGCCAGCAAAAAGCGGGGCCATTCGGCCCCGTTTTCCCAACCCCGCGTCCTTATCCCGTCAGGGATGGCTGCTCAAGCCACAGCTGATCGTCCTTGGCGACCAGGGGCCAGACCTTGACCTTGACGTCCTCCTGCTCCAGGCAGCGGCCGTCTTTCAGTGAATAATGGTGCTTGTACAGGGGCGAGGCCACGCAGGGCTCGCCCTTGATATCGCCGACGATGCCCCGGGCCAGCACCTGGGCGCGGCCCATGGGATCCCAGTTGTCGAGGGCGAAGAAGCCGAGCCCGGGCAGGTTGAACAGGGCCAGTTGCCGGCCCTCCACCAATGCGGCCATGCCGCTGTGCTCGGGGATGTCGTTGACGTGGCAAAGGCGAACAAGACTCATGATACCTCCTTGATTTCAATCGGTTCTACCGGGCGGATCTGGCCGCGCTTGCGCTCGAAGACGATGCTGTCATCGGCCTCGTCGGTGTTGACGAAGCTCTTGAAGCGCTTGAGTTTTTCCGGATCCTGCAGGGTGGCTTTCCACTCGCACTCGTAGGTGGCGATCACCTGGGCCATGCGCCCTTCCAGCTCTTCGGCCAGGCCTAAGGCGTCGTCGATGATGACCTCGCGCAGGTAGTCCAGGCCGCCTTCCAGGTTTTCCATCCACACCGAGGTGCGCTGCAGCTTGTCGGCGGTGGCCACGTAGAACATCAGCAAGCGGTCGATGTAGCGGATCAGGGTGTCGGTATCCAGATCGGTGGCGAACAGGTCGGCATGGCGCGGGCGCATGCCGCCGTTGCCGGCGAAGTACAGGTTCCAGCCCTTCTCGGTGGCGATCACGCCCACGTCCTTGCCCTGGGCCTCGGCGCACTCACGGGTGCAGCCGGACACCGCGAACTTCAGCTTGTGGGGCGAGCGCAGGCCCTTGTAGCGGTGCTCCAGGGCCACCGCCAGATCCAGGGAGTCCTGCACTCCGTAGCGGCACCAGGTGGAGCCGACACAGGACTTGACGGTGCGCAGCGACTTGCCGTAGGCGTGGCCGGTCTCGAAGCCGGCGTCGATCAGTTCCTTCCAGATCTGCGGCAGCTGCTCGAGGCGGGCGCCGAACAGGTCGATGCGCTGGCCGCCGGTGACCTTGGTGTAAAGATCGTAGCGCTTGGCCACCTGGCCCAGCACGATCAGCTGCTCCGGGGTGATCTCGCCGCCCGGTACCCGGGGCACCACCGAGTAGGTACCGTTCTTCTGCATGTTGGCGAGGAAGGTGTCGTTGGTGTCCTGCAGCGGCTGGTGCCTGGGCGCCAGTACGTGTTCGTTCCACAGGGAGGCGAAGATGGAGGCCGCCGCCGGCTTGCAGCTGTCGCAGCCCAGGCCGGTGCCGTGCTTGGCCAGCAGTTCGTCGAAGCTCTTGATCTGGCCCACCTTGACCAGGTGGAACAGCTCCTGGCGGCTGTAGGCAAAGTGTTCGCACAGGCTCTTGTCGGCGGTGATGCCCTGATCTTCCAGCGCCTGGTTGACCACCTGGGTGAGCAGGCCGGCGCAGCCGCCGCAGCCGGTGCCGGCCTTGGTGCAGGCCTTGACCGCCGCGACGTCGCAGGCGCCGCCCTGCACCGCTTCTATGATGGCGCCCTTGCTCACGTTGTGGCAGGAGCAGACGGTGGCGGTGGCCGGCAGGGCTGCCTTGGGCGCGCCGCCGGCAGCGTCTTCCGGCACCAGCAGGGCCAGGGGGTGAGCCGGCAGCGGCATGTCGTTGAGGTAGGTCTGCAGCAGGGTGTCGTAGTCGCCGGTGTCGCCCACCAGCACGGCGCCCAGCAGGCGATCGCCGGCTTCGTTCAGCACCAGCTTCTTGTACAGATCCTTGCTGCGATCCAGCAGCAGCACTTCCTGGCTGCCCGGGGTCTGGCCGTGGGCATCGCCGATGGCGCCCACGTCCACGCCCAGCAGCTTGAGCTTGGTGCTCATGTCGGCGCCCTGGAAGGCGCCGTCCTTGCCCAGCAGCTGGGCGGCCACGGTACGGGCCATCTGGTAGCCGGGGGCCACCAGGCCGAACAGCTTGCCTTGCCACAGGGCGCATTCGCCGATGGCGTAGATGTCCGGATCCGAGGTCTGGCACTGATCGTTGATGCAGATGCCGCCGCGCTCGCCCAGGGTAAGGCCGGCGGCCTTGCCCAGGGCATCCTGGGGACGGATACCGGCGCTGAACACCAGCACGTCGGCTTCGAGTATGCCGCCGTCGTCGAACTTGAGGCGGTGGGTGGCGCTTTCGCCGTCGATGATATGGTGGGTGGCTTTCTGGGTGTGCACATGCAGCCCCAGGCGCTCGATCTTCTCCCTGAGCAGGGTGCCGCCCTGGGGATCCAGCTGCACCGGCATCAGCCGGGGAGCGAATTCCACCACATGGGTTTCCAGGCCGAGCAGGCGCAGGGCGTTGGCGGCTTCCAGGCCGAGCAGGCCGCCGCCGATGACCACGCCGGTCCTGGCGCCCTGGCAGGCGGCCTTGATGGCGGCCAGATCTTCCAGGGTGCGGTAGACGAAACATTTCTTGCGGTCCCGGCCGGGGATGGGCGGCACGAAGGGGGTGGAGCCGGTGGCCAGCACCAGGCGGTCGTAGGCGAGCACGGCGCCGGCGGCGGTGGTCAGGGTCCTGGCGTCCCGGTCGATGGCGGTGACCGCCTCGTTCAGGCGTAATTCTATGCCGCTTTCGCCGTACCAGTCGGGGCCGGCCATCAGCAGCGCTTCCGGCTCCTTGCCGTCGAACACGTCGGAGAGGTGTACCCGGTCGTAGGCGGCATGCTTCTCGGCGCCGAACACCGTGATGTCGTACTGCTCCACGCCGTTCTGGTCCGCCAGCTGTTGCAGCAGGTGCTGCCCTACCATGCCGTTGCCGATGACAATCAGTTTCTGTTTCATCATTGTTTTCCTTAAGCCATCCAAGACTTGCTTTCGGGTTGATGGTGTTCGGTGGCCTTGGTGCTGCCCCTTTCCGTGTGCGATATACGCCTGGAACAAAGAATTCAAGATGTGTGCCAAAACTTAAGTTATTGATAAATTTGGTATTTATTTTTATGTTCAGGGTGGGGTTGCCTGGGAGGTGGGCATGGGCTCACCAGTGTGATGCAAAAAATCATTAGGGATCAGTGATTTACCCATTTAGTGGTAGTTCCGGTAGGTCCGGCGGTAGGGCGGATTACGGGAGGAACAACGGCTCCCGTCGCCCTGTGGCGCGACGGGAGTCGATTCAGGCGACGGCGAGGGAGTCCAGGGTGGCGCTCAGCTCGGCGCGCAGGGCCACTACTTCCCCGATGATCATCAGCACCGGGCCGCTCGGCTTCAGGGTGGCGGCGGTGGCGGTCAGCCGGCCCAGTTCGGTGGTGGTGATCCGCTGAGCGGCGGTGGTGCCGGATTCGATCAGCGCCACCGGCAGTGACGCCGGACAGCCTTCGACCAGCAGCCGAGGCTGGATCACGGCGGCCTGCTCCAGCCCCATGTAGAACACCAGGGTCTGGCCGGCCTGGGCCAGGGCGGACCAGCCCCGGAATTCACCGCCCTGCTGCAGGTGGCCGGTGACCAGGGTGACGGCGCGGGACAGTCCCCGGTAGGTGAGGGGGATCAGGCCGGAGGCGGCGCAGCCCAGGGCGGCGGTGATGCCCGGCACCACACCGAAGGGGATGCCGTGCTGGCGGAGGTAGAGCGCCTCTTCGCCGCCGCGGCCGAAGATGAAGGGGTCGCCGCCTTTCAGCCGGACCACCCGCTTGCCGATCCTGGCCAGGCGCACCAGCACGGCACAGATGTCTTCCTGGCGAGCGCTGGCCTTGCCGCAGCGCTTGCCCATTTCGATGCGTTTCACGCCGGCCGGGATCAGCGCCAGTATGTCGGGGCTGACCAGGCTGTCGTACACCACCACTTCGGCCTGCTCGATGGCGCGCAGGGCCCTGAGGGTGAGCAGTTCGGGATCGCCGGGGCCGGCGCCGACCAGGGTAACGAGGGGACGGGATGTCATGGTTTCCTCCCGGGGCCGGCTGGGCCCCATAGTGATGGATTCAGGCAACCCTGGTCCTGGCCAGGGTGCTGACGTTGTCATGGCCTTCATACAGGAAGCTCAGTACCCGCCGGCGCAGCTGGTGGTAACGGGCGTCGTCGCTCAGTGCCACCCGGTTACGGGGCCGGGCCAGGGGAATGGCCAGGATTTCCCCTATGGTGGCGGCCGGTCCGTTGGTCATCATCACGATACGGTCCGACAGCAGGACCGCCTCGTCCACGTCGTGGGTGATCATGATGACGGTGTTGCCGAGTTCGGCCTGGATGTCCATCAGCGAGTCCTGCAGGTGGGCCCGGGTGAGGGCGTCGAGGGCGCCGAAGGGTTCGTCCAGCAGCAGCACCTTGGGATCCACCGACAGCGCCCGGGCGATGCCGACCCGTTGCTTCATGCCGCCAGAGATCTCGCCAGGCAGCTTGTGGGCGGCGTGGCTCATGTGCACCAGGGCCAGGAAATGTTTCACCCGCTCCCTGCGCTCGGCCCGGCCCTGGTGGGGGAAGGTGTTGTCCACCGCCAGGGCGATATTTTGCTCCACCGTCAGCCAGGGCAGCAGGGCATGATTTTGAAACACCAGGGCCCGTTCGGGACCGGGGCCGTTCACTTCCCGGCCGTCGAGGATGACGCCGCCCGAACTGGGGGCATGCAGCCCGGCCACCAGGTTGAGCACGGTGCTCTTGCCGCAGCCGGAGTGGCCGATAAGCGAGACAAATTCTCCCTTTTTCAGCCGCAGGTTGATGTTTTTCAGCGCCTCGAATTCGCCCTTGTCGGTGCGAAAGCGCATGTCGACGCCGCTCAGTTCCAGATAGGGTTTGCTCATTGAGTGCTCCTCAGCGGCGGTCGCCGCTCTTGTCCCAGGACAGATGTTGTTGCAGACCCAGCATCAGGCGGTCGAGCAGATAGCCGATAAGGCCAATCGCGACCACCGCCACCATGATCCGCGCCATCGAATCGCGGCTGCCGTTCTGGAATTCATCCCACACGAATTTGCCGAGACCGGGGTTTTGGGCCAGCATTTCGGCGGCAATCAGCACCATCCAGGCCACTCCCAGGGAGAGGCGCAGGCCGGTGAAGATCATCGGAAGGGCGCTCGGCAGCACTATCCTGCGCACATGGGTCAGGCCGCCCAGGCGCAGCATCTTGCTGACGTTGTTCAGATCCTTGTCCATGTTGGCCACGCCCACGGCGGTGTTGAGCAGGGTCGGCCACAGGCTGCACAGGGTGACGGTGAACAACGAGATCAGAAACGACTTGGACACCAGCGGCTCCGGGCTGACGTAGAGCGCGCTCACCACTATGGTCACCAATGGCAGCCAGGCCAGGGGCGAGACCGGTTTGAGCAGTTGCACTACAGGGTTCAGCGCCCGGTACAGATTGCGGTTCAGACCCAGGGCAATGCCCGCCGGGATGGCGATGGCGCTGGCCAGCAGGAAGCCGGCGGCCACCGTTTTCAGGCTGGTCAGGATCTGGTCGAAAAAGGTGGGCCGGCCGTTGAAGGCGCGGATGCGCACCTCGGCATCGGGGTGCTGCGCCAGCAGGGCCTGGTTACGGGCAACCTGGCGCTGGTAGAAGGCCCGCTCACGGTCTCGTTCCCTGCTGTGCTCCTGTACCAGGTTGGCCAGTTGCTGACCGGTCTGTACCGGCCCCGGCAGGGTGCCGAGGGAGGTGTTTACCTGGGCCGCCAGCAGATGCCACAGCAGCAGGAAGGTGCCGAGGCCGAGCACAGGTATCAGGCTCTTCGACCAGCACAGTGGCGATGCCAGCCGGGACCAAGGGGTCGATGCGCTCACTTTCATGTTCATTATGTTTCCTCGCTTAGAGCCGGGCATCGCCGGTCAGGCCGATGGCGAACTGGTCGATGTAATCGTTGGGCCGGCGGCCGTCGAAGGTGGCGCCGTCGATGAAGTTGCTGGCCACCGGGCGAAAGCCATCCCGTTCATCCAGGCCGGGGAAGTCGTCGGCACCGAGTTTGCCCTCGGCGATCAGCGCCTTGGCGGCCTGGGTGTAGATGTCCGGACGATAGACGCGCTTGGCCTGCTCCAGGTACCAGGCGTCGCTCTGGGCCTCGGCAATCTGCCCCCAGCGGCGCATCTGGGTCAGGAACCAGACCGCGTCGCTGTACCAGGGGTAGGTGGCATCATGGCGAAAGAAGACGTTGAAGTCGGGGGCCGGGCGCACGTCGCCGGGCTCGTACTCGAAGGAGCCGGTCATGCTGGCGGCGATCACATTTTTGTCGGCGCCCACGTAGTAGGGCTGAGACAAGATCTCCACCGCTTCTTCCCGGTTGGCGTGGCCGCCCTCGTCCAGCCAGTGGGCGGCGCGCAGCAGCGCCTTCACCAGCCGCAGATGGGTGTTGGGGTGCTGCTCGGCCCAGGTCTGGTTGACGCCGAATACCTTTTCCGGGTTGTAGGGCCAGATATCGTGGTTGGTGATCACCGGCACCCCTATCTGTTTTTGCACCGCCTGCTGGTTCCAGGGTTCGCCCACGCTGTAGCCGGCGATGGTGCCGGCCTCCAGGGTAGCCGGCATCTGTGGCGGCGGAGTCACCGACAGCAGCACCTCGGCCTGTAGCTGGCCGCTGTTGTCGCCCTTGTGGGGGGCGTAGTAGCCGGGGTGGATGCCGCCGGCGGCGAGCCAGTAGCGCAACTCGTAGTTATGGCTGGATACCGGGAATACCATGCCCATGTTCAGGCGCCTGCCGGCCTGGCGGTATTGCTCCAGCACCGGCTTGAGCGCGCCGGCGGAGATGGGGTGTACCGGCTTGCCGGCGGCGTCCAGCGCGAGGTGGGGTTTCATCGCCTGCCAGACGGTGTTGGCGACGGTAATGGCATTTCCGTTCAGGTCCATACTGAAGGCGGTGATGATGTCGGCCCGGGTGCCGATGCCAAGGGCGGCGCCGATGGGCTGGCCGGCCAGCATGTGGGCGCCGTCCAGCTCGCCGGAGATGACCCTGTCCAGCAGTACCTTCCAGTTGGCCTGGGCCTCGAGGGTGACGTAGAGACCCTCGTCCTCGAAGAAGCCCTTTTCATAGGCGATGGCCAGGGGGGCCATGTCGGTGAGCTTGATAAAGCCCAGGGTGAGTTCGTCCTTTTCCGCCTGGCCCAGGTCGTCCTGGGCCGCCAGCGGGGCGGCCAGGCCGAAGGCGAGGATGCAGGCCGCCGCGATGCTTTGCCATAAGTTCATGATGGGTACTCCCTGTGATGTTGGATCCGTGGCCGGAAGACCGGTCGCTACACAGGGATTATCAAGATATGTGCCAAAAATTAAGTTGTTGAATATAAAGGATATTTAAAGGTAGCTGTGCGGGGGCTGCCTGTTTGCGGGCAGGGTTTTCACCAGGATGATGCAGAAGGCATGGCTTGAGCGATTATATCTACCACTTTAGGGGTGTGTTGAGGCCGTCGCAAGCATCCGTCGCTATTTTTATTGACGGAAAAGAAAAAAACTCCCCTGGGAACAGGGGATCCGGCCAAATGGCAGAGGTTGGAGGAAACGGCTCGGGGCGGACCCGAGATAACGGAAACGAAGGGAGAGCCGGAGACGCTTGTCCGGCTAGATTTTTTCTCCCTGTAGCCGGGGTTGGCACACAGCGATCAGCTGTTTCAGCTCCGGCACGCAGGAGCCGCAGCGGGTGCCGCACTTGAGCAACTGCTGCAACCGAGGCAGCTCGGTGATCTCGTATTGTGCTATGGCACGGCGGAGCTGCTCCTCGCTCAGGCTCCAGCAGCTGCACACCAGCCGGCTGTTGCCGGCCAGGGCCTGGCTCAGCTGGCCGAGCAGCAGGCTGGGCTGCAGGGCGGTGCCGAGCAGGGTCGCCAGCGGCTCCGGGTTGATATGCCAGGGTGACAGTCCCAGCAGCAGCAGGCCGGCGATCTTGCCCTGCTCCAGGTTGACCAGCAGCCGGCCCTGGGGCAGGGGCCAGTCCAGCCAGCTGCCTTCGGCGGTCAGGGCGGCCCGGGCCTCGGCGGCGGAGGTATCGAGGTCGGCCAGGCTCCAGCACTCGCCCTGGGCCAGGGGGCGGCGGCTCCACCATGCGGGCAGCCGGGCCGGCGCCTCGGTGGCTATCCAGCTGGCCTGCCACTGGAGTTCGACGGGGGTCGCCTGCACCCGGTTTTGCTTGAAGGCGGGCTGGCCGGACAGGGCGCATCCCCGGGCCTCGACCAGATCGTTGATGCGGCCGCCGGCGCTGAATTCCTCGCTCCAGTGCATGGGCACGAACACCTGGCCAGGCGCCATGCCCGGGTCGGCCACCGGTCGGACCAGGGTGCGGCCCTGTTCGTTGTGCAGTTTGATAAGCTCGGCCCGCTCCAGGCCGAGCGCGGCCAGGGTATCCGGGTGGAGCTGGGCCTGGGGCTCGGTGGCCGCCGCCATCAGCCGGGCCACGTGGCCGGTGCGGCTCATGGTGTGCCACTGATCCCGCAGCCGGCCGGTATTGAGCAGCAGCCCGGCCGGCCCGGCGGCGGACGGCTGGGCCGAGCGCAGCCGGGCCTTGCCGTCGGGGGTGGAGAAACGGCCATCGGCGAACAGCCGGGCCGGGCCGCCCTCCTTGCCGGACAGGGGCCAGCTGCGCGGGGTCATGGCGTCGAATTCGGCGTTGCTCAGGGTGCTGAGCGCGGAGATGTCGAACAACCGCTCGCCGCCGTTTTCGAACCCGGTGAGGGCGGCGTGCTCGCGGAAGATATCGGCGGCCGACTCGAAGGCAAAGGCCTGCTCGAAGCCCATTGCCCGGGCCACCTGGCACAGGGCCCACCAGTCCGGCCGGGCGGCGCCGGGGGCCGGTTTGAAGGGGCGCTGGCGGGAGATGATGCGCGCCGAGTTGGTGACGGTACCGTCCTTCTCGCCCCAGCCGGCGGCGGGCAGCAGCACCTGGGCCAGTTTGGCGGTGTCGGTGTTGGGGCTGATGTCGGAAACGATCAGTAGCTCACAGCTGGCCAGGGCGCGGCGGGCCCGGTCGCTGTCCGGCAGCGATACCGCCGGGTTGGTGCCCATCACCCACAGAGCCTTGATCTCGCCGCGTTCTATCGCCGCTATCATGTCCATGGCCTTGTGGCCGGGAGCCTGGGCCAGGCGGTCGGTGTTCCAGAAACGGGCCACCTTGTCCCGGTTGGCCGGGGCGAAGTCCATATGGGCTGCCAGCTGGTTGGCCAGGCCGCCCACCTCGCGTCCGCCCATGGCATTGGGCTGGCCGGTGAGCGAGAAGGGGGCGGCGCCCGGCTTGCCGATGCGGCCGGTGAGCAGGTGGCAGTTGATGATGGCGCCGGCGTTGAGGGTGCCCTGCAGCGACTGGTTGATGCCCATGCAGAACAGGGTCAGGGTCTTGGGGTGGTCGAGGAACAGCTGGTAGAAACGCTCGAGCCGGGCGATGGACAGGCCGGTGGCCTCGGCCACCGTCTCGGGGCGGTATTCGGGCGCCGACAGCTGGCGCTGCAGCTCGTCGAAACCGGCGACGTGGCGTTCCACGAAGTGGCGATCCAGGCGGTTGCTGTCGAGGATGTGGCGTGCCAGGCCGTTGAACAGTACCAGATCCGAGCCCGGGGTGATGGCCAGGTGCAAATCCGCCTGCTGGGCGGTGGCGGTGGCGCGGGGATCGATCACCACCCACTGCTGGTGCGGGTTGGCGGCCTTGGCGGCTTCCAGTCGGCGGAACAGCACCGGATGGGTCCAGGCGGTGTTGGCGCCGACGATCACCACCAGCTCGGCCTGGTCGATGTCCTCGTAGCTGGCCGGCACCGCGTCCTCGCCGAAGGCATGCTGGTGGGCGGCCACGGCGGAGGACATGCACAGCCGGGAGTTGGTGTCGATATTGGCCGAGCCGATAAAGCCCTTCATCAGCTTGTTGGCCACATAGTAGTCTTCGGTCAGCATCTGGCCCGAGCCGTAGAAGGCGATGGCGCCGGGGCCGTGGCGTTCGACAAGCTCGCCGAAGCGGCGGGCGATATGGTCGATGGCCCCGGGCCAGTCCACCTGTTCGCCGTTCACCCGCGGGTAGAGCAGGCGGTTGGGCAGGCTCTGGCTTTCGCCCAGCGCCATGCCTTTCACGCACAGCGCGCCGAGGTTGGCGGGATGGCCGGCATCACCGCCGGGAACGCCCTGGCTGTCGACCTTAACGCCGCAGCCAACGCCGCAATAGGGGCAGGTGGTATGGATACAGGCTGTCATGATGGCCCCGCTGATGGTCAATGATGTTGAACACCACAAAGCAAGGCTTGTGCCATTATCATATTTTCTTTTATATCAATGTGATATGTGGAGCTTGCCGGAGCGGCCTGCACCATGGCGAGGCAGCGTTGCAGGTCAGGGTGCAGCGGACGCCGGCAGCATGGAGCCCCGCCAGGCTTCGACAAAGCTGCGCCGGTCGAGCCGGTCCAGCGGCGGGAGCAGGGCCGGAGTCAGGGGGATCAGGGTAATGGGCCCCTGGGGCTGTATCGCCAGCCGAGTCTGATCCAGCAGGGGTTGCAGGCCGGCCTGGCCCAGGGCGGCCTGCCCCGGGGGAGACAGCATGTAGTCAAGCAGCCTGCCGGCAAGCTCCGGGCGCGGGGAGTAACGGGAGATCAGCGCCAGTCGCATCAGCATCAGGGTGTAATCCTCCGGGGCGACCGCCACCAGCCCGGGATGGGCGGCGACCGCCGCCTCCACGTAGGAACCGAGCAGGTTATAGCCGATGTCCGCCTCGCCCCGGGCCAGGGCCGCGAGCATGTCGTTGCTGTTGTCGTCCAGTTGCACCTCCAGGCTGCCGAAGGCCTCCAGCAACCGGCCGTAGGTTTCCCCCTGCTGGCTGTCCTGGCTGGCCAGCAGGTAGCCGACCCCGCTGGCGCCGATATCGTAGGTAACGATGCGGCGAGTCCACCGTTGCGGCTCCCGGCGCAGCAGCGCCAGCAGCTCCTGGCGGCTGCGCGGGGGCTCCCGTCCGGCGAGTCCGTCCCGGTTGAACACCATCAGCACCGGCTCGAAGGTGAAGGCGAACAGCTCATGGCGCCAGTGGGCCTGGGTCGGCAGGGCCAGGGATTGCTCGGAACGGCGAGGGAGGGCGTGGCCGTCGTTGACCAGTTTCAACTGCAAATCCATGGCCGAGCTGAGCAGCAGGTCGGCGGGGGAATCCTGGCCTTCCTCCAGGAAGCGTTCGTACAGCTCCCGGGAGTTAAGATCGACAACACGGATGGATACGCCCGGATCCGTCTGCTGGAAGGCGACGAGCAGGGGCGCCAGGTGTTCGTAGTCGGTCGCGCTGTAGAGCACCAGCTCTTCCTGCTCGGCGGCCGGCGCCGGCAGCAGGAATTCCTCCGCCGCCGAGGTGACAACGGGAAACAGCAGCGGCAGCAGGAAACGGCCTATTTTATTCATGTACGACGATCTCCCGCCGGCGGGGGGAAGCGGATCTCCACATCCAGTCCGCGCGGTGTATTGTCATGCAGCAGGATGCGGGCCCCGTGGCGCTCGGCCACGTCCCGGGCAATGGCCATGCCCAGGCCGCTGCCGGCGTAGCGGCTGGCCGCGCCCCGGTAGAAGCGTTCGAATACCCGTGCCTTTTCCGCCTCCGGCAGGCCCGGCCCCCGGTCCAGGATATGGATGGCGGGGATATGCTCCACCCGGATTTCCACCTGTGCCTGCGGCGGGCTGTGGGCCACGGCGTTTTCGATCAGGTTCTTCAGCATCTGGGTCAGGGCAAACTCGTCCCCCGCTATCCACTGGGGCGCGTCGGCCGGCTCAAAGGCCAGCTCCACCCCGTGCTGCAGGGCCGGAACGGCCAGCCCCAGGCAGACTTCCCTGGCCAGGGCGTTCAGCTCGACCGGCCCCAGTTCCCGGCTGTGAAAGCGGTGATCGAGCAGGGACTGGTTCAACAGGTGGCGCACGGTGAGCGACAATTGATCGCATTGCCCGATAAGCTTCGCCAGCAGCCGGCGGCGTTTGTTCTCGTCTGCCTCGTCCCGGGCGTTTTCGCTCAGGGCGCGCAGGCTGGCGAGCGGGGTGCGCAATTGGTGGGCGGCGACCGAGGTATAGGATTCCATGCGCGCCAGTATTTCGTGCTGGCGGGCGATGAAATGGTTGATGGTGTCGAGCAGGGGCAGGGTTTCCTTCGGCACCGGTAGCGACAGGGGCGTCAGATCCCGGGGCGGCCGCTTCGCCAGCGCTAGGGCGAGCATCTTGAACGGGCGAAAGGCGTAATAAATGCCCAGCCACAGCAGCAACAGGGCGCAGCCCACCACCAGCAAAATCAGTTCCTGGGCCGGGTGCAGCATCTGCGCCCTCAGCTGTTCGCGGGCCAGGCGGGTCTGGGCCAGTTCTATGGTGATTTCATCCGGCGGCAGCCGTTCGGTGTTGAGCCGGATCAGGCGGGCAACCCTGACCTGCTCACCGGAATAGTGGGCATCGTAGAAATCCGGCTGTGCAAGGGTCAGGGGCCGGTACGAAGGAGAGCGGCCGGGCGGCGAGGGCAGATCCCGGTAGCCGGTGAGGAAGTCGCCGTTGACGCTGATGCGGTAGAACACCCGGTCTTCGGTGGCCTGGGCCAGGGTGGCGAAGGCGGACACGGGAATGTCCACGCTGAAGCCCTCGCCGCCGTGGCGGACCGCGTCCGCCATCTGCAGTACGGCGCTGCCCAGCATCAGGTCGTAACTGCGATCGGCGGTCTTGCGGCTATAGGACATCATCAGTGCCAGGGCCAGCAGCGCCAGGCCGGCCAGCACGGCGCCGCTCAGCAGCAGCAGGCGCCGGCGCAGGGCCGGATGCCGCACCTCGGACCGGCTCATGGCGGTGCGACTCGGGCCACATAGCCGAGGCCGCGCAGGGTCTGGATCTGCACCGAGCTGCCGGCCAACTTTTTGCGCAGGCGGGCCACATAAAGCTCGATGGCGTTGGCGGAGGGGGTTTCGTCGGCGTTGAACAGCTTCTCGGTCAGCTCTTCCTTGCTCATCACCCGCTCCAGGCCGGAGAGGAAGATCTCCAGCAGGCGGAACTCCCGGTTGACCAGGGGGCAGGGGCGGCCATCTATGCTGGCCGTCCTGGCGGCCCGGTCGAACACCAGGTTGCCGTGGCGGCTGACATCGGTGGCATACCCCTGGCGGCGGCGCAGCAGGGCGCGGACCCGGGCCTCCAGCTCGCCGAAGTCGAACGGCTTGGTCAGGTAGTCGTCGGCCCCCAGATCCAGCAGCTTGATGCGATCGTCAATCCCGTCCCGGGCGGTGAGGATCAGCACCGGCGTGGTGCTTTTGCGCTGGCGCAGTTCGGCCAGCAGGGCCTCGCCGCCGAGGCCGGGCAGGTTGAGATCCAGGATGATCAGGTCGACCTGCTGGTGGCGCAGCCAGTCGGCGGCCTGGCGGCCGTTGCCGATAAGATCGGTGCCATGGCCCAGCTTCTGCAGCCGGTCGGCGATGGCTTCCCCCAGCACCACTGTGTCCTCGATCACAAGAATACGCACTCTGACTCCCTTTGATGCTCCATGACAGCTTGGTGACAGCTTGGGGCGATAGCATGGCGCATGTTAACGGCTTGTTTTTATCTGAAACAAGGCAAGTCACGGAATTGTCGCCAAGGAGATAACAAGATGAAACTACGCCCTCTGGTTCACGCTGTGCTGGGCAGCGGCCTGCTGATGATGGCCGCGGGCCCAGCCCAGGCCGAGTTTACCCCCAAAAAGCCGGAATGTATCGCCCCCGCCAAACCGGGTGGCGGTTTTGACCTGACCTGTCGTATCCTGACCTCCAGCCTGGACAAGTCCGGCCTGCTGAACGAGCCCATGCGGGTCACCTTTATGCCGGGCGGCGTGGGTGCCGTGGCCTATACCCATATGAACAGCAACCGCCGCAGCGATGACAACGCCGTGGTGGCCTTCAGTTCCGGCTCCTCCCTCAACCTGGCGCTGGGCAAGTTCGGCACCGGCCTGGATGTGGACGACGCCCGTTGGGTGGGCGCCATCGGTGCCGACTACGGGGCCATTATCGTCAAGGCCGATGCGCCCTGGCAGAACCTGGAAGAGCTGGCCGCCGAGATCAAGAGCAATCCGGGCAAGGTGGTGTTCGGTGCCGGCGGCACCGTGGGCAGCCAGGACTGGATGAAGGCCGCTTTCCTGTATCGCAGCCTGGGTCTGGATCCGCGTACCATGCGCTATGTGGCCTACGAAGGGGGCGGCGACGCCATGGCCGCCGTGCTGGGCAACCATATTCAGGTGTTCCCGGGCGATGCCTCCGAAATCAAGGGGCAACTGGATGCGGGCATCGTCAAGGTGCTGGCGGTGCTGGCGCCGGAACGGCTGGAAGGTGACTTCGGCGATATTCCCACCGCCAAGGAGCAGGGGTTTGACATGGAATGGCCCATCATGCGCGGTTTCTACATGGCCCCGGAAGCCTCCGACGAGGCCTATCAGTACTGGGTGCAGCAGTTCAACGAGCTGTACCAGTCCGGTGAGTTCGCCCAGGTGCGCGACAATCAGGGCCTGTTCCCGCTGTCCGTTTCCGGCGCCGAGTTCGATGCCTATATCCGGGCCGAAATCGAGAAATTCCAGAACCTGTCCCGTGAAATGGGACTGCTCAAGTAAAAGGTGTCGGCATGGCGGATCGTTGTTTTTCGCTGGCGCTGATGGTGCTGGCGGTGGCCCTGGGGGCCGCCGCCTGGCAGCTGGACGTGCCGTTTCAATATGAACCCGTTGGCCCCAAGGCCATACCGCTGATCCTGGCGGTGTTGTTGTTTGCCACCGCCCTCTGGCTGGTGATTCGGCCGGATACCATAAAGCAGGCCTATGGCCGCGACATGCTGCTGCGCCACGGGCTGGTGGTACTGTTGCTGCTGGCCTACGCCTGGAGCTTTGAGCCGCTTGGCTTTGTGCTTTCCACCTTGCTGGTCGGCAGTGTTTTTGCCCGCCTGTTCGGGGCGGGCTGGCAACGGGCGCTGCTCTACTCCGCCGCCCTGGGCGGTGTGGGCTATGTACTGCTGAGCCTGGTACTGGAACTGAACGTGCCCGTTGGCGCCGTATTTGGAGGTTAATTCCATGGATGTGTTATCAACCCTGGCCGGCGGCTTTGCCGTGGCCCTGACGCCGATGAACCTGGCGCTGGTGCTGGCGGGCTGTTTTTTCGGCACCCTGATGGGTGCCCTGCCGGGCATAGGCCCCATCAACGGCATTGCCATTTTGCTGCCCCTGGCCTATTCCATCGGCCTGGAGCCGGCTTCGGCGATCATTCTGCTGGCCGGTGTCTATTACGGCGCCGAGTACGGCGGGCGCATTTCCAGCATACTGCTCAACGTGCCCGGCGATGCGGGCGCCATCATGACCACCCTGGATGGCCACCCCATGGCCAAGCGGGGGGAGGGTGGCCGTGCGCTGGCGCTGTCGGCGGTGTCCTCCTTTGCCGGCTCCATGGGCGCGCTGTTGTTGCTGGTGATCTTCACCCCGCTGCTGACCCGGCTGGCGGTGACCTTTGGCCCCGCCGAGTTCGTGGCGCTGATGGTATTTGCCCTGTGCTGCCTGGCCTCCATGGTGGGCTCGCGCCCGGTGAAAACCGTGATTGGCGCCCTGATCGGCCTGGCCATGGCCACGGTGGGCGTGGACTCGGGCACCGGCGTGCTGCGTTTCACCTTTGGCCTGACCAGCCTGTTTGACGGCATCGACTTCCTGGTGGTGGTGATCGGCATGTTCGCCATCAGCGAGATCCTGTTGCTGGTGGAGCATCACTACGGTGGCGGCGGCCGGTTGGAAAAGGTCAGCAAGTCCTTCGTCAAGGCGGCGGATCTGGTGGCGGTGCGCTGGACGGTATTGCGCTCCACCCTGGTCGGCTTTGTGATCGGCGTGCTGCCGGGCACCGGCGCCTCGGTGGCCAGTGCCGTGGCCTACGGCACCGAAAAACGCATGGCCGGCGAGCATAACGAGTTCGGCAATGGCGACGTGCGCGGCCTGGCGGCTCCGGAAGCGGCCAACAACGCGGCGGCGGTGGGCTCCATGGTGCCCATGCTGACCCTGGGGATCCCCGGCTCCGGCACCACCGCCATCCTGCTGGGCGCCCTGCTGCTGTTCGACGTGACCCCGGGGCCGCTGCTGTTCAGCCAGAAGCCGGACATCGCCTGGGGCCTCATCGCCTCCATGTTCGTGGGCAACATCGCCCTGCTGGTGATGAACCTGCCTCTGGTCGGCATCTTCGTGCGCATGCTCAGCGTACGCCAGGCCTACCTGGTGCCGGTGATCGTCATGCTGACCTTTGTGGGCATCTACTCCATCCACGGCGCCAGCTTTGATCTGTTCTTCATGATCCTGCTGGGGGTGTTCGGGTTTTTGCTGCGCAAGCTGGGCTTTTCCCTGGCGCCGGTGATCCTCGGCCTGGTGCTGGGCGAGGTGCTGGAAGACAACCTGCGCCGGGCCCTGTCCATCAGTGCCGGTGACTGGGGCATACTGTTCAATAACGGTGTGACCCTGACCCTGTGGATCCTGAGCCTGGCCGTACTGGTGCTGCCGTTGCTGCTGGGTCGCTGGCGCCGCCGCCAGGCAGCCCTGAAGCGGGAGGAGGCGGTCCAGGGGTGAGCATCATACTCCGTACCTGTTTGATCGGGGCCGTCGGAGGAGGGCTGGCCCACTGGGCCGGTTTTCCCTCCGACTGGCTGCTGGGGGCCATGTTGCTGGTGGCCCTGGCGGCCATGGCCGGGGTGGAGATGCGGATGCCCAAATCCCTGCTGCCGGTCATCCAGGCCACCCTTGGGGTGGCCGTGGGCCTGCGCCTGGATCTGAATATTCCCGGCCCCGCCGCGCTGTTGTTCAGCGTGGCGGGGCTTTTGCTTTGCCTGGGCACGCAAATTCCGTTAACCCAGTGGCTGCTGCAACGACTCGGGTGGTCCCGTCAGGAGTCCATGCTGGCGGCCTCTCCGGGCGCCCTGTCGGTGATGGCGGCGCTGGCAACGGATCTGGATAATCCGCTGCGGGTGATCCTGTCCCAGACGGTCAGGGTGATTATGCTGGTGTCCCTGGTCGGACTGGCCATGGCGCTGGAATGGGTGCCGGTGGCGGCCATGCCGGACAGTACCGGGCTGTCGGTGCCGGCCACCGGCCTGCTGATCTTGGCGGCCTGGTGCCTGGGCCGTCTTGGTGCCCGGCTGCCGGCCAGTTACATTCTCTCCGGGGTGCTGAGCGCCGGCGGCTACGCAGCCTGGCAGGGCGAACCCCTGGTACCCGCGGCCGGGGTGATCCCCGTGGGCATGGTGCTGCTGGGTGCCCTGGTGGGCAGCCGGCTGCGACCGCTGCCGGCGCGGGAAATGGGTTATCTGCTGCTTGTGGGAGTATTGATCACCCTGTCCAGCTCGCTGATGGCGCTGGTGTGGGCGGCGGCGGTGGCCTGGTGGCTGGAGGTGCCCCTGTTCCAGGTATGGCTGGCCTATGCGCCGGGAGCGGTGGAAGCCATGATTTACCTGGCGCTGGTCACCGGCCTGGAGCCTTCCTGGGTTATCTTCCACCATGTGCTGCGCATTCTGCTGCTCAGCGCCAGCGCCGCCTGGCTGATACGTCGGGCCGAGGCGGGCCGCGACTAGGGCGCAAGGCCCGCCGCGGCTGTCGGCTATCGTTTCAGTCCGTTGTTGATGTCCACCAGATCCTGCTCGGTCAGGTTGCCGGCGGCCTGTTTGAGCCGCAGCTGGCTCAGAATGTAGTTATAACGGGCCTCGGACAATTTCTGCTTGGCGTCGTACAGCTGGCGGGTGGCGTTGAGCACGTCCACTATGGTGCGGGTGCCCACCTCGTAGCCGGCCTCGGTGGCGCTGAGCGCGCTTTCGGCGGAGACCACGAACTGTTCAAAAGCGCGGATGGAGCCCAGCGCCGCGCTCACGTCGTTGTAGGAGGAGTAGACGCTGCTCTGCACCGCACGAAAACTCTTTTCCAACTGCTCGCTGGCCGCCACATAGTTGTACTGGGCCTGTTTGACCCGGGAGCCGGTGGCGCCGCCCGAGTAGAGGGGCAGGTTGAAACTGACGCCGATACTGCCCTCGCTCAGGCTGCCGTCGTTCTGGCCGTCGTTTTTATAGTCGCTGTAGCTGCTGTTCAGGCCGGCGTTCAGATCCAGGGTCGGCAGATGGCCGGCCCGGGCCAGGTCGATTTGCTCGTTGGCGATGTCCTTGGCGATGCGCTGGCCGTGCAGTTCCAGGTTCTGTTCCAGCGCAATCTCCAGCCAGGCGTCGGCGCCGCTGACCGGGCGCTGGGGGCTGAAGGTGTCGGTATTGAGCGCATTGAGTGCTTGGTAGCTGATGCCGGTCAGTTCGCGCAGTCTTTCCCTGGCGTTGTTGACCGCGTTTTCCGCTGCAATTTCCTCGGCCAGGGCCTGGTCATACTGGGCCTGGGCCTCGTGGACATCGGTCATGGCGCTCAGGCCCACTTCGAAACGCTGCTTGGTCTGATCCAGCTGACGGCTGACGGCTTCCTTGTTGGCCTGTACAAAACTCAGGGTATCCTGGGCGTTGAGCACCTCGAAGTAGGCCTGGGTAGCCCTGAGGATCAGGTTTTGCTGGGTCTGCTTGTACGTTACCTCGGTCTGGGCGGCGGCCTTTTCGGTGATGTCCAGGTTGATCCAGCTGGACTGGCGGTACAGCGCCTGGCCCAGGTTGACACCGGCGGTTGCGGTTGAGCGGGTGCTGCGGTCGTCCTTGTTGCTCTGGATGTAGTTGGCGCCGGCACTCAAGTCCACCTGGGGCAGCAGGGCGGCGCGGGATTCGTTGATCTGTTCAAAGGCCGCATCGCGGCGCGCCTTGGCTTCGCGAACCTGGGGATCGTTCTGGGTGGCCTGCCGGTAAATATCCAGCAGGTCTTCGGCCTGCGCCTGGCTTGCCGTGCACAGTAACACCAGGGTCGACAACAGCGTTTTTTTCATGTGTTGGCCTTACATAAACGAATGAATCTATGATCGCCCGGCGCCCAGCCAGGGGCAGGCAGTGTGTTTTCGTCAGCTCAGTATAACGGTAACATGGGCCCTGACCGTTGCAGTAATATAGGCCAACGGCGTGGCGGCGGCGCAAGCGGCCCCCTGAATACAATAGAATGAACGTTCATTCAATTGGCGTCCTAGTCTAGGAACTGCCGGTGGAATGTCAAGCAAGGAGCCATGATGAGCCGAGATTCGGTTTCCCGCTTCGGCCGGCGGGATGTGCAGATCCTGACGGAAGAGGACGGCTACCGGGGATTTTTCGGGCTGCTGAAACTGCGCCTGCGCCACCGGCTGTTTGCCGGGGGCTGGGGACCCGAGCTGACCCGGGAATTGTTCGAGCGGGGCCATGCCGCCGCCGTGCTGCCCTATGACCCGGTGCGGGATGAAGTGGTGCTGGTGGAGCAGTTCCGGGTGGGTGCCCTGCGCGACCCTGACGGTCCCTGGCTGCTGGAGATAGTGGCGGGTATAGTGGAGCCCGGCGAGGCGGAGGACGACGTGGTGCGCCGGGAGGCCCGGGAAGAGGCGGGCCTGACCCTGCGGCGGCTGACCCGGGCGCTGGCCTACTATTCCAGCCCCGGCGGCTGCAGCGAGCGGATCACCGTTTTCATCGGCGAGGTGGATGCCGCCGAGGCGGCCGATCATGCCGGGCTGGGCCACGAAGGCGAGGATATCCGGGTGCATCGCCTGTCCCGCGAACAGGCAATGCACTGGCTGGCGCAAGGGCGCATCGACAATGCCGCCAGTGTCATCGCCCTGCAATGGCTGGAACTGCATCGTCATTCGGGCATCTGGCCCTGAACCCTATCCGAGGAGAACAGCGTGGTTTCCGTGACTGCCCGCAAGCATGTACCCGACCTGAAACGTCTGCAGCGCACCTGCGACACCAATTACATGGCGCTGATGAAACTGCTGCCGAGGGCGGCGCATGTGGGGGAGTCGTTGTCGGTGGGTATCAGCGAGGGGGTGCTGTTCGTGCTGCGGGTGCTCGATACGGCGCCCTATACCTGGCAGGTTTCCATCGAGCAGTGTTCCCCCGAGCTGCCCGCCTTTATGCGCATGAAGGTGAGGGTGCGGCTCTACCACGACGTGCGGATGGCTGAAGTGTGTGCCAGCCAGCAGATTTTTGCCCTGCGGCCGAGTTATCATTACCCCAATGAAAACATGCATCATCCCAATGAAAAAGAACAGGTTAACCTCTTTCTGGCCGAATGGCTGAGATGTTGCCTACACCACGGATTCAGCACGGTCAAACAGGTTTGAACAAGGCAACGACAGCTCCCCCGGTAACGCTCAGCGCCCGTCGGCCCGACGGCGTGGTCGAGCTGATGCAGATCACCGACACCCATCTGTTTTCCGATCCGGACGGCGAGCTGCTGGGCATCGCCACCTGGCACAGCAGCCGGGCGGTGGTGGATGCCATGAAAGAAGAACAGGCCGGTTGCGATGCCATTCTGGCCACCGGCGACCTGTCCCAGGATCACAGCCCCGAATCCTACCGGCATTTTGCCCGGCTGATGGCCGAACTGACGCCGCCGGTGTTCTGGCTGCCCGGCAACCACGACGACGCGCCCGTGATGCAGTCCGAGCTGGACGCCGCCGGTATCGGCACCGCCAAGCACCTGCTGGGCGAGCACTGGCAGGTGCTGCTGCTCGATTCCCAGTTGCACGGCAAGGCCCACGGCAGCCTGGGAGAGGCACAGCTTGCTCTGCTCGACCAGGTGCTGGCACGCTATCCGCGCCATCATCTGCTGGTGGCGGTACATCATCAGGCCGTGCCCGTGGGCTGCGCCTGGCTGGATCAGCATAACCTGCGCAATGCCGGCGAGCTCCAGGCGCGGCTGGGCCGACACCCGGCCAGCCGGGTGGTGTTGTGTGGCCATGTGCACCAGGGATTCGACGAAGTCCGTGACGGCATCCGCTACCTGGCGAGTCCCTCCACCTGCATCCAGTTCAAGCCCCTGTCGGACGAGTTCGCCCTGGATCATACCGCCCCCGGCTGGCGCGCCCTCAGCCTGTATCCGGACGGCCGGCTCAGCACCCGGGTATGGCGGCTGCCCCCCGACAGTTTCGTGCCCGACTTCAGTGCCAGGGGATATTAACCATGGCGACCCTGCTTTACCTGCACGGTTTCAATTCGTCTCCCAACTCCATCAAGGCCCGGCTGATGCGCGAGCACCTGGCCCGGCACCGGCCCGACATCGAGCTGGTGTGCCCCCAGCTGGCGGCGACCCCGGCGGCGGCCTGGAGCCAGATAGCGGCGATTTGCGACGGGCTGGACGGCCCCTTCGGGGTGGCGGGCAGCTCCCTCGGTGGCTTCTGGGCCACCCGGGTGGCCCAGCTGTACGGGGTGCGCGCTGTTGTGGTCAACCCGGCGGTGAACCCCCATGTGCTGTTGGCCGATTGGCTGGGGGAACAGGAGAATCCCTACACCGGCGAGCGTTATACCCTCACCGGGCAGCACATGGCGGAGCTGGCCGAGCTCAGGGTGAATGAGCCCAGCTGCCTTGATCGTATCTGGCTGCTGCAACAGCAGGGCGACGAGGTGCTGGACTACCGGGAGGCGCTGGACTACTACCGCTTCGCCCGGGTCTGCATCCAGAAGGGCGGCGACCATTCCTTTATCGGTTTCGAGCACTACTGTGCCCAGATCATCCGCTTCTTGCAGCTTTAAGCCGTAAGCCGGACTCTTGGTCACAAGTCCGGCTGTCTGATTTGACGCAGATAAGAGGCAACAGGGCCACTTTGGCCGCGTACACCAATCGTGAATAGGTTCTCAGAAGCGCGGCGTAGCCCCCAGGGGCGAGTATCAGGTCCCACGGTGTGCCGGAGGAGCTGTGTGCTTTGGCCGATGTTTTGCTCGATCAAAAGTCAACAAAAACTTGTGACCAAGAGTCAGGCCGTAAGCCGGAAGCTGGAGGTGTTCCTTCAGGCTTCCAGCTTCAAGCTTCCGGCTTTCAGTAGTAAGATGCCCGCCAATACCCCTGATTACCGAAGGTCAATATGACATCGAGTCAATATACTGCCGACGCCATTGAGGTGCTCAATGGCCTGGAGCCGGTGCGGCGTCGCCCCGGCATGTATACGGACACCGCCCGTCCCAACCACCTTGGCCAGGAGGTCATCGACAACAGCGTGGACGAGGCCCTGGCCGGCCACGCCAGCAAGGTCGAGGTGATACTGCACGACGACCAGTCGCTCGAGGTGATCGACGACGGCCGGGGCATGCCGGTGGACATCCACCCGGAGGAAGGCATTTCCGGGGTGGAGCTGATCTTCTGCAAGCTGCACGCCGGCGGCAAGTTCTCCAACAAGAACTACCAGTTTTCCGGCGGCCTGCACGGGGTGGGCATTTCCGTGGTCAACGCCTTGAGCAGCCGGGTCGACGTCACCGTGCGCCGCGGCGGCCAGGTGTTCGAGATGGCCTTCGAGCACGGCAACAAGGTGAGCGAACTCACCGTGACCGGCACCTGCGGCCAGCGCAACACCGGTACCCGGGTGCGCTTCTGGCCCGATGCCGGCTATTTCGACTCCCCCAAATTCTCCGCCACCCGCCTGAAGCACCTGCTCAAGGCCAAGGCGGTGCTCTGCCCCGGGCTCGCCATCCGCTTCGAGGACAGGGTCAACAACGAGACCCTGGAGTGGTGCTACCAGGACGGTCTCAAGGATTACCTGGTGGAAGCGGTGAAGGAGCTCACCTGCCTGCCGGAGCAGCCGTTTACCGGCAACTTTGCCGCCGAGCACTCGGCGGTGGAGTGGGCCCTGACCTGGCTGCCGGACGGCGGCGAAGGGCTGGGCGAGAGCTACGTCAACCTGATCCCCACCGCCCAGGGCGGCACCCACGTCAACGGCCTGCGCCAGGGCCTGCTTGATGCCATGCGCGAGTTCTGCGAGTTCCGCAACCTGCTGCCGCGCGGGGTCAAGCTGACCCCGGACGACATCTGGGAACGCTGTGCCTACATCCTGTCGGTGAAGATGCAGGATCCCCAGTTCGCCGGCCAGACCAAGGAGCGGCTGTCGTCGCGCCAGAGCGCGGCCTTTGTCTCCGGGGTGGTGAAGGACGCCTTCAGCCTGTGGCTGAACCAGCATATCGAGCTGGCCGAACAGATCGCCGAGCTGTGCATCAGCAGCGCCCAGCGCCGGCTGCGCCAGGCCAGGAAGGTGGTGCGCAAGAAGGTGACCCAGGGCCCGGCCCTGCCTGGCAAGCTGACCGACTGCGCCTGCTCGGATCCCATGCAGGGCGAACTGTTCCTGGTGGAAGGGGACTCGGCCGGCGGCAGCGCCAAGCAGGCGCGGGACCGGGAGTTCCAGGCCATCATGCCGCTGCGTGGGAAAATTCTTAATACCTGGGAAGTGGAGTCCGGCCAGGTGCTGGCCTCCCAGGAAGTGCACGACATCTCGGTGGCCATCGGCCTGGATCCGGACTCGGACGACCTGTCCGACCTGCGCTACGGCAAGGTGTGCATCCTGGCCGACGCCGACTCGGACGGCCTGCATATCGCCACCCTGCTGTGCGCCCTGTTCGTGCGCCACTTCCGCACCCTGGTGGAGCGGGGCCATGTGTACGTGGCCATGCCGCCCCTGTACCGCATCGACGTGGGCAAGGAGGTGTTCTACGCCCTCGACGAGGACGAGCGCGACGGGGTGCTGGAGCGGATCGCCGCCGAGAAGAAAAAGGGCAAGGTGCAGGTCACCCGCTTCAAGGGCCTGGGCGAGATGAACCCCAAGCAGTTGCGCGAAACCACCCTGGATCCCAACACCCGCCGGCTGGTGCAGCTGACGGTGGAGGATGCCGAGGCCACCGAGCAACTGATGGACATGCTGCTGGCCAAGAAGCGTTCCGGCGATCGCCGGGAATGGCTGGAAACCAAGGGCAACCTGGTCGATCCCCTGGCCTGAGGACGAAAGAATGAGCAACAACGACTTTACCATGGAAGGGGTGGAGCGCCTGCCGCTGCACACCTTCACCGAGCAGGCCTATCTCAACTACTCCATGTACGTGATCATGGACCGGGCCCTGCCCCATATCGGCGACGGCTTGAAGCCGGTGCAGCGCCGCATTATCTACGCCATGAGCGAGCTGGGCCTGTCGGCCCTGTCCAAGCACAAGAAATCCGCCCGCACCGTGGGCGATGTGCTGGGCAAGTACCACCCCCACGGCGACTCCGCCTGTTATGAGGCCATGGTGCTGATGGCCCAGCCCTTCTCCTACCGCTACCCGCTGGTGGATGGCCAGGGCAACTGGGGCGCGCCGGACGATCCCAAGTCCTTCGCCGCCATGCGTTATACCGAGGCGCGGCTGTCGCGCTTCTCCGAGCTGCTGCTGTCCGAGCTGGGCCAGGGCACGGTGGAGTGGATACCCAACTTCGACGGCACCCTGAAGGAGCCGCGCATGCTGCCGGCCCGGCTGCCGCACATTCTGCTGAACGGGGTCACCGGCATCGCCGTGGGCATGGCCACCGACATCCCGCCCCACAACGTGCGGGAAGTGGCCAACGCCTGCGTGCACCTGCTGGACCACCCCCAGGCGACGGTGACCGAGCTGATGGAACATGTGGCCGGGCCCGATTACCCCACCCGGGCCGAGATCATCACCCCCAGGGCCGAGATCCAAAAGATCTACGAAACCGGCAAGGGCAGCATCAAGATGCGCGCCGTCTACCAGCTGGAGCAGGGCGACATCGTCATCACCGCCCTGCCGCACCAGGCCAGCGGCGGCAAGATCCTGGAGCAGATCGCCGCCCAGATGCAGGCCAAGAAGCTGCCGATGGTGGCGGATCTGCGCGACGAGTCGGATCACGAAAACCCGACCCGGCTGGTGATCATCCCCCGCTCCAACCGGGTGGACGTGGAGCAGTTGATGCAGCACCTGTTCGCCAGCACGGATCTGGAGAAGAACTACCGGGTCAACCTCAACATGCTGGGGCTGGACAACCGGCCCCAGGTGAAGAGCCTGGATCTGATCCTGGGTGAATGGCTGCGCTTTCGCCGCGAAACGGTGCGCAACCGGCTGCAATACCGGCTGGACAAGGTCGAGGCCCGGCTGCACATCCTGGCCGGCTTGCTGGTCGCCTTCCTCAATATCGACGAGGTGATCCACATCATCCGCACCGAGGACGAGCCCAGGCCGGTGCTGATGGCGCGCTTCGATCTGACCGAGACCCAGGCCGAGGCCATCCTCGAGCTGAAGCTGCGCCACCTGGCGAAGCTGGAAGAAATGAAGATCCGCGGCGAACAGGACGAGCTGGCCGCCGAGCGCGACCGGCTGGCCCAGATCCTGGGCTCCGAACGCCGGCTCAGCACCCTGCTCAAGAAGGAAATCCTGGCCGACGCCGAGAAATACGGCGACGAACGGCTCTCTCCTCTGGTGGAGCGGGAAGAGGCCAGGGCGCTCAGCGAGAAGGAGCTGGTGCCGAGCGAGCCGGTCACCATAGTGCTGTCCGAGAAGGGCTGGATCCGTGCCGCCAAGGGGCACGAGGTGGATGGCCAAGGGCTCAGTTACAAGGCCGGTGACGGCTTTCTCGATGCCGCCCCGGGGCGCAGCAACCAGATGGCGGTGTTCCTGTCCAATATCGGCCGGGCCTACGGCCTGGATGCCCACAGCCTGCCCTCGGCCCGGGGCCAGGGTGAGCCGCTCACCGGTCGCTGTAGCCTGAGCCCGGGGGAGCAGGCCCGCTTTGTGCTGGCCGGAGAAGAGGAGGCGCTTTACCTGCTGGCGTCCGATGCCGGCTACGGCTTCGTCTGCCGCTACGGCGACATGGTCAGCCGCAACAAAAACGGCAAGGCCCTGCTGACGGTGCCCGCCGGCGGCGAGGTGCTGAAGCCGGTGCCGGTAGCGGACGTGGAGACTTCCCGCTGCCTGGTGGTGACCAACGAGGGCCGCATGCTGCTGTTCCCGCTAAAGGACCTGCCTATGCTGGCCAAGGGCAAGGGCAACAAGCTGATCGGCATCCCTTCCGCCAAGGTGCAGGCCCGCGAGGACTTTATCAAGCAGCTGGCGGTGGTGCCTGAAGGGGCCAGCGTGACCCTGCATGCCGGCAAGCGCAAGCTGACCCTCAAGCCCGCCGATCTCGAGCACTACCAGGGTGAGCGCGGCCGCCGCGGCGCCCTGCTGCCCAGGGGCCTGCAACGGGTGGACGGTATCGAGCTGGAAGCCTGATAAGAGGCAACAGGAGCAAGGCCCGAGCAATCGGGCCTTGTTGTTTCAGGAGGAATAGCGTCCGTCCTGCAGGCGGCGCAGGTGCCAGGGGTTGTCGTCCTGCAGTGCCTCGGGCAACAGGACGGGCGGGCAGTCCTGGTAACAGACCGGGCGCAGGAAGCGCTGTATCGCCGCCGAGCCGACCGAGGTGGTGCGGCTGTCGGAGGTGGCCGGCCAGGGGCCGCCGTGCACCATGGCGTGGCACACCTCGACCCCGGTGGGAAAGCCGTTGAACAGCACCCGGCCGGCCTTGCGCTCCAGCCGTGGCAGCAGTCGCCGGGCCAGGGCGCCGTCCTGATCGTCCATCTGTACTGTGGCGGTGAGCTGGCCTTCCAGCGCATCGAGCACCGCCACCAGCTCGTTCTCGTCCCGGCAGCTCACCAGCAGGGCGCTGGCGCCGAACACCTCCTGTTGCAGTTGCGCGTCCGCCAGGAAGTGCTTGGCGCTGGTACGGAACAGCCGCGGCCGGCAGCCGTGGGGACCCCGGGCGGCCAGCCCGGTGGCCAGGGTGTCGACCCCCTCGGCCCGGGCCAGGGCCGCGACGCCCTCTTCGTAGGCCCGGTGGATGCCGGGGGTCAGCATGGTCTGGGGCTCGGCCCGGGCCAGCGCCTCGGCGGCCAGCCCGGCGAAGTGCTCCAGCACCGGGCCTTCCAGGCCCAGCAGCAGGCCGGGGTTGGTGCAGAACTGGCCGGCACCGAGCTGGAGCGAGCCGGCGAAGCCCGCGGCCAGGGCTTCGGGGCGGGCGGCCAGGGCGGCGGGCAGCAGCAGCACCGGGTTGATGCTGCTCATCTCCGCATAGACGGGGATGGGCTCGGGCCTGGCCTGGGCGGTGGCGAGCAGCGCCTGGCCGCCCTGGCGGGAGCCGGTGAAGCCCACCGCCCTGATGCGCGGATCCGCCACCAGCGCCTGGCCGACACTGTTGCCGTTGCCGTAGAGCAGGGAGAAGACGCCCTCTGGCATGTCGCACTCCCGGGCCGCCGCCGCCACCGCCCGGCCCACCAGCTCGGAGGTGCCCGGGTGGGCCGAGTGGGCCTTGACCACCACCGGACAGCCGGCGGCCAGAGCCGAGGCGGTGTCGCCGCCGGCCACCGAAAACGCCAGCGGGAAGTTGCTGGCGCCGAACACCGCCACCGGCCCCAGGGGAAGGTGCTGCAGCCGCAGATCGGCGCGAGGCAGGGGCGTGCGCTCCGGCTGGGCGGGATCGATGCGCACCCCCAGCCAGTCGCCGGCGCGCACCACCTCGGCGAACAGCCGCAACTGGCTCAGGGTGCGGCCCCGCTCCCCTTCGAGCCGGGCCCGGGGCAGGCCGGTTTCCAGCATGGCGCGCTCGATAAGGGCATCGCCCTGCGCTGCTATCTGTGCGGCGATGGCCTCCAGAAAGGCGGCGCGGGCCGCCGGGGCGCTGTGGCGGTAGGGCTCGAAGGCGGCCTCGGCCAGGGCGCAGGCCTCGACCACCTGGGCCGGGCTGGCACCGGCATAGCCGGGCGCGAGCCGCTCGCCGGTGGCCGGGTTGATGCCGAATATCGGGCTCTGGCTACCGCTGACTTCCCGGTTTCCTATCTGATTATTACCGTTGAGTCGAGTCATGAGTTCTTCCTGTTTGAGGTTTCAATATGGCGTGCTGTATGCCCTTCTTCACTGGAGGGGAGCATGATTTGCTGTCTTCAATCTATGAGGATCGAGGCGGTACCAGTGAATGGCATTGCGCCAGAGGATCCGATCCCGTGCGTTTGGGCAGGTTTGAGCTATGGCCGTTTCGACCAGTTGCAACCATGTTCCATAGCCGACCTGAATACCGGAGACCGGCGCATTACTGGCGAACAGACACCGTTCCGGGCCAAAGATATCGATGGCCTCTGTCAACAAGGCCAGGTTATCGGCTGGCACCCATTGGTGGCCTGGCGCTCCCAGCTCCGAAAGCTTGACGCACACATTGGGATTGTCGGCCAGTTGTTGCAGTCCGCGGCGCCAGCGTGCCAGACCACGGTTGGTACGATCCCAAGGGAGTCCGGTATGATTCAGAATCACACGCAATTCGGGATGCTCCTGCAAGCGTTCCGCTGCTTCGGCAAGATGCCAGGCGGGGATCCGGAGATCCCAGCTCAGCCCGCGTTCGCTCAGCAGTGCCAGGCCCGAACACCAAGTGTCGTCTTGCAACGAGTTAGCCTGTCCCCGCATGTCAGCCATTGCGCCCGGGCTGGTAGCGGTCGCCGGTTTAGCTCGCACTCCCCTAAAAGAAGGTGATTGCATCTGAATATCCAGTTGGGTAGCACACTCCCGAGTTCCGAACGCCGCCCAGCCGACATGGGCGGTAGGGAGTCCTTGCTCGTTGCCGAGGGCATCGATCCACCGGGTTTCATCGACCGCCTGGCTCCGGTCGGCTTCCGCTTCACAATGTACAGAGCCCAGCAGCCAGTAGCCCTCCGGGATCAGCCGGCGGAGATCCGGGGGCAGAAAAGGGCGGCGTATGCTGCCGTAGTCCCCCAGAAAAAAATCGGTCACCAATTGCTCACCGAGCCACGGATAGCGTAGCTCCGGACCCAGGGCCCAGAAATGGTGGTGGCAGTCGATCAGGAACTGTGGAGTCTTCATGGTTTGGCACTCTTATAGGTTCTTTACCAGCAGGAACGAGACATCGGGTTCCTTTCTGGTCGGGAAGTAACGCACTACTTTCCCCGACTCGAGATCCAAGACGCCTATCCGATCACCCTTGAAGGACACGAAGGCCTGAAGTCCATCGGGATGAAAGCTGAGTGCTATCGGGATATGTTCCAGTTCGATGCGTCCCAGGGGATTCAGCTGCTGATCAAACAGGGACAGGGAATTTTCACCGTAGTTGGTGACGATCAGACGGCGGTTGGGATCACAGTAAATACGGGTAGGATCCAGCCCTGTTTCGGCTTGATCCCGGATGGTCATGGATTCCACATCAATGGCCACTATGCTGTTATCGGTCCGGTT
This sequence comes from Zobellella taiwanensis, assembly GCF_003012795.1. Lineage (GTDB taxonomy): Bacteria > Pseudomonadota > Gammaproteobacteria > Enterobacterales > Aeromonadaceae > Oceanimonas > Oceanimonas taiwanensis. Next base: position 22,496 of record NZ_PXYH01000008.1, on the reverse strand, counting down.
GCTGACAAAGAGGGTGCGCTCGTCGGCAGACAGGCAGTTGCCTTCCGGTTTGCGGCCCGGGATCATGGCGATAGGGGTAAAGGTGGGATCATGAGGTTTGAACTTGGTTACCGTATTGCTGAGCAGGTTTATCCCATAGGCAGTGTCACCATCCCGGGTGAGCGCAAACAAGTGGGTCTTGTAGCCCCCGGACGAAACCGCGAGATCAGGCGTTGTCGATGTGGCCGGGTTGGTGTACAGCAGCAGGGTATTGTGACCTTCACTCATGGCATACAGACGATCCTGGTTGTCCATCCCCAGTCCATGGATGCGATAGTATGGCCAGGTACTCAGGGTGTTAACGACCTTGCCTTGCTCAATGTCGATAACAAAGACGGAACAGCCCCCCTGGTCGCCAATGCAGTCGGCACCTAAAATGCCATAGTGGCCGACATAAGCATATGTGCCTTGTGAGTCGACGACGAATTCATGGGGGTAGTCGGGCAGACGAATCGACTTTATTTCTTCGCCGTTGCCGACATCATAAAAACTCAGCGTATGGGCACACTTCTGGTTGAGTATCAATATTTCCTTGCCGGGCATCTCATTATCCTCAAATGTAAGGGGCTGATGCCGACCCTGTTTTATCAAGGCCGGCATGAGTTGTTAATTGGCTATGGCATGCTGAATGGCATCGATCCACTCGGCCCCATTTTCCCCGATATAGCTATCCCAAGTCGGCTTTATGATGGCCTGGAAGGGCGCTGTATCGATTTTCTCCTCTACCTGGACGCCAGCGGTACGCAGTGCGTTAATGATCTCCCTCTCATTTTCCGCATTGAGTTGTCGCTGGTATTGCCCCGCTTCCCTTGCTGCCTGCACGATCACTTCTTGGTACTCCGGATTGAGACTGTCAAAACGAGGCTTGTTCATCACCATAATCAGAGAGGTGTAAGCCTGATTGGTCAGGGACAGGTATTTCTGAACTTCATAAAATTTGGCAGACCACACGATGCCGATAGGGTGATCCTGGGCATCGACAGTGCGGGTTTCCAGCGCGGTATACAGCTCACCAATCGGCATGGGAATGGGGTTGGCTCCCAGCAGGGAGAAGGCTTCTATCAGTGATTTGTTGGAATTGGTTCTCATCTTCAATCCCTTGACATCATCAGGGTTAAGGATGGGGCGTTTGGAATTGGTCATGGCCCGGAAACCGACCTCCCAGAATGCGAGACCTTTCATTCCAGAATTGTCCAACAGAGCCAGAGCCTTCTCGCCTACCTCACCATCCAATACCTTATAAGCTTGTTCACTGTTACCGAAGATGTAAGGCAGATCAAAGGCTCCCAGTTTGGGCTCTATGCCGGCAAAGTTCGGATTGCCGGACATTTCGATATCAATGGTGCCAGCACGAACACCGGAGATGAGCTGTTGGTCACCTCCCAAAATACTGTTACCGAAGATTTTTACATTGACCTCGCCATCGGTTCTTTCTGATACCAGTCGAGAGAAAAACTCCGCCGCCTTGTGCTGGGTGTCGGTCTCTGGCGCGGCATGAGCCAGTTTCAGTTCAATGGCCGCCTGTGCCTGCGAGATAAAAGATAAAGCCACAATAGAAGCAATGGCGAAGGGCTTGAGTAATTTTTTCATGTTTATCTCCATATGGTTGCTAACCGGTTTTCCTTTTTAAATAACCATTCCGGATCTTTTTAGCCGGACAACATATTCATTGGCCAGATAATGATCTGCGGAAAGGCGACGAACAACAGCAGAATGACGACATAAGCCAGCGCGAAAGGCATTACACCTGTCACCGCTTTTTCGAACTTCAGGTTCCCCACACTGCTGATGACATTCAATACATTACCCACCGGTGGAGTAATGAGTCCGATGGCGCAGTTGAGCACAAACATGATGCCGAAATAGACAGGATCTATTCCCGCCAGCTTGACGATGGGCATCAGTATCGGAGTCAGCACCAGTATGGTGGGGGTCAGGTCCATTACCATGCCTACCACCAGGATGAGCCCCATTATTGCCAGCATCAGCAGCCGCGGGTTGTCGGCCAGGGGGGCGAGCATATCGGCGACCATCAGGGGAAGCTGTGCAATACTGATAAGCCAAGAGGCCACCATGGCCGCGGCCACCAGAAACATGACGATGGCGGTGCTGCGGGCGGAAATGGTCAGGACTTCATACAACTGAGTCAAATTCAGCTCGCGGTATACCAGAGTGGACACGAAGATAGCGTAAACCGCCGCGACGACACCGGCTTCGGTAGGGGTAAATATACCGGTCTTGATACCACCGATGATGATAACGGGCAGCAAGATGGCCCAGACACTGCTGCGCAGAGCCTGCCAGCGCTCGCCGGCCGTGGCCTTCTTGGCGACCACCAGATCCTCTTTGCGGGTCATGAAGAGCCACATGACAACAAGCGTTGCCCCCATAATAAGCCCCGGCACTATACCGGCAAGAAACAGCTTGCTGATGGATATGCCACCGGCGACACCGATGATAATCAGGGGAATGGAAGGGGGGATAATGGGGGCAATAATACCGCCTGCCGCCATCAACCCGGAAGAACGTCCCAAGGGGTAGCCGGCCTTGCGCATCATCGGCAACAGCATGCTGGCCAAGGCCGCGGTATCCGCCACGGCGGAGCCGGACAGGCTGGCCATGATGATGGCGGCGAAAATCGCGACAAAGCCGAGGCCGCCCTTTTTATGGCCGACCAGGCTCATGGCCAGGGTGACGATCCGTTGGGACAGGCCTCCGCGGGACATGACTTCGCCCGCGACCAGGAAAAAGGGGATTGCCAGCAGGGTGTAACTGTCGGCGCCGTTGACCAGATTCTGGGCCAGGATCTGGGAATCGAACATGTCCAAATGCAGCATCAGTACTACTGCACTGACCAGCAGCGCAAAGGCGATGGGAACGCCCAGGCCGATGGAGCCGAGCAGGGAGCCGAGAAAGAGGGTGATGGTCATGATTATTCTACCTCAGGCTGAGTTGGGCATGGGGTGGCGGGGATGATGAGGCGGTAGCCGAGTACGATTGACATCATGATCCCGGTGAAGAGGCCGGCGGCGTAAAACACGCCGACCGGAATGCCGCTGATGGGCGACAGGTTGTTCCAGTTCAGTACGGCCTGTTTATAGCTGCCGATCATCAGCATGATGCTGCACCCCAGCATGGCCAGGGTGACCAGCCGCGTCAGCACGGCCTGGACAGGAGGTGGCAGGCGTTCGGTCAGCGTGGTGACGACCAGATGCTGTTGGCGCAGCAGGGCACAGACCGCACCGACAAAGGTAATCCAGACGAAGAGGAAGCGGGACAATTCCACGCTGATGGAAATGCCGCTGTTGAAGCCATAGCGCAGGATCACATTGGTGAAGACCAGTATGATCAGCGTTACCAGGGCGAATACCATAAAAGCATTCAGTATTCTTTCCGCGATACGGGCCAGACATGCTATCGGGCGCATAATATGCTCCTGGGCCTGTTCTTTCCCTGTCGGTTGCCTTCCGGGGAAAAGGGGTTCTTGTCTGTCATGGATGGATGAAAGGGCTTTGTACGTCATGATTCGGTCCTGCCTGGTTGGAAGTTGATCTGATGCACGTGATGTTGTTAGTTCCGGTTTTTTGCCGTGGCCAAGGCTTGTTTGAAATCCTCGACCAATCCACTATCGAGCTCGTTTTGGTAACGTTCAATCAGTGGCTGCAGGCTACTCCCCATACGATCCCGCTCATCTTCACTTACCTCGTTGATCTCCATTTTCTTTTCAAGCTCGGCCAAGAGCTCGTTGTTTAGCCGGCGGCTTTCCGCTCTCTGGTATGTGGTGGCTTCTTGTGCCGCTTCATGGATGATTTGGCGCTGTGTTTCATTCAGAGAGTCCATAAATGGCTTTGATGCCAACAGCACCAGGGCATCATAGGCATGAGCAGTACGGGAAAGGTACTTCTGAACTTCAAAGAAACGAGCGGTGTTAATCACGGTGTAAGGATTCTCCTGGCCATCCACGGTGTGGGTTTCCAGGGCGGTGAACAACTCTGTGACCGGCATGGGAACCGCATTGGCATTGAGTCCGTTGAACAGGCCGATATAGAGATCATTCTGCATCGTACGGATTTTAAGGCCCTTTAGATCATCCAAACTGTTGATTGGGCGTCTCGAGTTGGTGATATGTCGGAATCCATTCTCCCAGAATGCCAGTGCACTCAGCCCCTTATTATTTAGACTGTCCAGCAGGGATTTGCCTACATCACCATCCAATACCTCATCGGCCTGTGCTTCATTCGAGAATTGGAAAGGAAGACTGATGATGCTGAAGTCGGAATTTAGGCTTGCCAGCGTGGCCGTCGAGGGGACGGTGAATTGCAGGGTGCCTGATTGCAACATGGAGGTCATGTTGACATCATTTCCCAATATGCCATTGCTGAATACCTGGATGGTTATCTCGCCATCACTCTTCTCATTGACCAGCTTTGAAAAATATTGGGCGCCCAGGGTCTGTGGATGAGAGTCGGGTAAGCTGGTACCCATACGGGCAGTGATTTCAGCAGTGGCCATTGATGAACTCATCATCAGGCATAGAGCGATGGCTGATGTAACCGTGGTCTTAAACGCTTTCATAATTTATATCCTTATACTGACTTCCGTTGAGAGGGTTTCCAGTTATGGCGTTATAACTTCGTATCAAGCCGATAAATACGGGCGGCGTTATCACAAAACATCTTGAGGCGGTCCGGGGGTGAATAGTCGGCAGTAATGGCTTTAAGGGCATCGAACAAGGCGTCGAGCCGGGTAACCAGGCTGTCTACCGGAAAGTTACTGGCAAACATGCAACGTTCGGGTCCGAAGAGCTCTATGGTTTGCCTGATGAGCTGCTGGTTGTCCTCGATGCACCAGGAGCGGGATGGCAGCCCCAGGCCCGATATTTTGATGGTGACATCGGGGATGGCTGCCAACTGGCGCAAGGCATCGTGCCAGCCGGCCAGGGTTTGAGGATCCCGGTCTCCCGGCAGACCGGCATGATTGATAACCATCTTTACGTCCGGAAAGCGGGTCAGCAAGCTGGCCGCGTCGGGCAAATGCCACCAGGGAGTCTGTAATTCAAACAACAAGTGATGCTGGGCCAGTTTCTGGTAACCTTGCTGCCATATCGGACAATTCATTGAACCTTTGAGTTGGTGCCCAGGGTAATAGTCGGCCCGAGGCAAGGCCGCGGGTTTATGACGGACACCTCGCACCAGGGGGGATGATGACAACTGAGCCAACAAGTGATCGATGTCTTCCCGATCCAGCCAGGCCTGGCCGATCACGGCGTTGGGCCAGCGAGTTTCCTCCGCCAGATGATGCAGCCATGCGATTTCTCCCAGCGGATCCCGGGGATCCCACTCGGCCTCCATATAGACCACGCCGTAGACTTTGTGCTCGCCAGTCAGCGCTCGATAGTGGTGCGGGAGAAACGGGCGACGGATGGCGGCATAGTCACCATAGCGAAATGGGATCATCGGTTCATCACAGAGCCAGGGATGATAGTTTTGCCGTGGATCCCACAGGTGCATGTGGGCATCGATAATGGGCAGCTCCCGGTCGTCACCACTGGCCAGATAGCGCTCACGCTGCTGAGGCAGGGTAAGGTTCATCATTGTGCTCCTTCCATTTGCTTGGCCTGCTCGACGGCGTCGAGCAACTCCTGCCCATGGTTTTCGATAAACATGGCCCTGACCGGAGCTTCAACCTGATGACGCATGGAGTCCCGGTCCGGTTGTTCGACGATACTCACTCCCTGCTGTCGGAGATAATCGAGATCTGCGGTTTGCCGCTCAGTATTTAATTGACGCTGATAATGAGCGGCCGCCAAGGCCTCTTCCTTCAGTACCTGCTGATACTCGGCCGGTAAACTGTCGAATTTGGCTTTGTTCATAATCAACGGCGCCGCTGTGTAGGCATGTGCGGTCAGGGAAAGGTGATTCTGAACTTCATAGAGCTTGGCCGAGCGGATCAAGGAAACCGGATTTTCCTGGCCATCCACGGTTCGGGTTTCCAGGGATGTAAACAATTCGGCAAACGGCATGGGTATGGGATTGGCTCCCATTGCCTTGAAGGCGGCAATGTGCGCCGGGTTGGGTGTGGTCCTGAGCTTCAACCCGGCTATGTCGGCTGCCGACTCAACGGCTCGCCTTGAGTTGGTCAGGTTGCGAAAACCAATCTCCCAAAAAGCCAAGCCCTGTATGCTCTGTTTGCCCATCTTGTCCAGTAGTTCTTGTCCTACTATGCCATCCAGTACCCGGTAAGCCTGTTCGTTATCGTCAAACAGAAAGGGCAGGTCCAATACATTCAACTCTCCGGTCAGGCCGCTGAAATAGGGGTTTCCGGACAATTCGATATCGATGGTGCCACCACGGACACCGGCAATCATGGCTTGGTCATTCCCCAACTGGCCATTGGGGAATATGCGGATCTTGATCTCACCGCCGGTTCGCTCAGCCACTCGTTTGGAGAAGACTTCCGCCGCCAGATGCTGGGAGTCTTCTATCGGATGCGCATGGGCAAAAGTAAGAGTCCAGTCTGCCCAGCTGTCAGTACTTGCGAGCAATGAGGTTGCGCCCAGTGTCGTGACCAATACCTGTTTCAGGCAAGAGCGGAAAGTCTTCATGATGATTACCTCGATCGAGTTATCTGGTTACAGCATCCGGACCTGGAGTGGCCGAGGGCTGTTTTCGGGAGCGAAGGCCAAAGGGTTACGCAGGGCGCGACCAAAGGCCGGTAACTCAATTTCAAATCGATCGTCAGGTTGTGTCCTGATGCCGTCGGCGAAACTGAGGGTGGAGGTACCGAAAAAATGCACGTGCAGATCACCGGGCCGGCAGAACCCTTCATACTTGAAATGATGGTGTTCCAGGTTGGCAATGCTGTGCGCCATGTTGCTCTCTCCGGTCAGGAAGGGCTTGCGCCAGATCACCTCGCCGTTTCGCACGATACGACTCTCGCCCTCGAGGTGGGGCGGCAGGTCGCCGATTAGCAGTTCCGGCCCAAAACTGCAGGGGCGCAGTTTGGAATGAGCCAGCCAGAGATAGTTGGCCTTTTCGGTAATGTGATCTGAGAACTCGTTACCGATGGCAAAGCCGATCCGATGAGGAACGCCATGGCCATCATTGACGTAGAGCCCCACCAGCTCCGGCTCTTCTCCCGCATCTTCGGCAAAGCCGGGGACGGGTAAGGCCTGTTCAGGAGCGATGACAATATCGCCATCCCCCTTGTAGAACCATTCGGGCTGTGCGCCTATCTGGTCGGCACCGGGTTTTCCTCCCTCCAGACCCAGTTTGAACATCTTCATGGAATCGGAAAGGGAGTCTCCTCCCTGGGTCAGCTTGGCGTGCATGGTGTCACGCGTATCGGCGCTGCCTAAATGGGTGAGCCCCGTGCCAGTGACCAGGCAGTGTGCCGCATCGGGATGGGTGACGGGGGGAAGCAGCTGTAGTCTGTCGATGGCCTGTTTATAGTCCACCAGCTCATGCCCGAGGTAACGGAAAATCACCTCGGTGAGCGGCAGCCCTTCGGTCAGTGCAATTTGCACCAGGCCATAGGTGCCGCCTTCCAGTTCGATGACACGCAGCTGATTGGTGCTTTCCACCACCGCCGCCCGCAATCCTCTATTGAGTTTCAGTTGTACGATTCTCATGATGCCGCCTTATTCAATGATGTTGAACTGGTCGAGGTAACGCTGGGACAGGCTGAGTCCCAGGCCGGGCTTGTGTTCGTCGAGGTCGATAAAGCCGTTTTCCGGCGTGGGGTCGCCCTCGAAGATGTAGTAGAACAGTTCGTTGCCCACCTCGACCTCGTGCACCGGGAAGTATTCGGACATGGGCGAGGCCAGGGTGGACATGGTCAGGTGGTAGTTGTGCATCTGGCCGGCGTGGGGGATCACCGGCACCCCGTACACTTCCGCCAGGGCGTTGATCTTGTGCGCCGCCGTGATGCCGCCGACCCGGTTGGTGTCGTACTGGATCACCGACACCGCCCGCTTGTCGAGCAACTGGCGAAAGCCATGGCTGGTGAACTCGTGCTCGCCGCCGGAGATGGGGATGGAGGTCAGCCGGTTCAGCTCGGCGTAGCCGTCGATGTCGTCGGCGAGCACCGGCTCTTCCAGCCAACGCGGCTCGAACTTCTCAAGCTTCGGCAGCATGCGCTTGGCGTATTCCAGGTTCCAGCCCATGTAGCATTCCAGCATCAGATCCACGTCCGGCCCTATCACCTCGCGCACCGCCGCCACGCTGTCCAGGTTCTTGCGCATGCCTTCGGGGCCGTCCTTGGGACCGTAGCCGAAGCGCATCTTCATGGACGTGAAGCCCTGATCCAGGTAGCGCTGGGCCTCGGCCTGCATCTCGCCGAGGTCGGTGCGGTAGAGCTTGGAGGCGTAGCAGGGGATCTTCTCCTTGGTGCGGCCGCCCAGCAGCTTGAACACCGGCCGGCCGGTGGCCTTGCCCATCAGATCCCAGAGCGCGATGTCGATGGCGGAAATGGCGGCCATGGCCACGCCCTTGCGGCCCCAGGCGTGGGTGGAGCGGTACATGCGCTGCCACAGGTATTCGTAGTCGAAGGGGTCGTGGCCCAGCACCAGGGGGGTCAGGTACTGGTCGATGATGGCCTTGGCGATGCGCGGCGCCAGGGCCACGTTGCCGATGCCCACCAGGCCGTCGTCGGTTTCCACTTCCACCACGGTCCAGCCGTGGAAGCGGAAGGTGCCCATGGAGTCGCCCTTGTCCCACAGCAGATCCATGGCGTTGGAGCAGAAGTGGGGCTGGGGCGGCACGGTGTGGCCTTTCCATTCGAATACCCGGGCGCGTACATTGGTGATCTTCATATGATTAATTCCTTATAAAACAATTGCTTGAATGTTTTTTTAAATTTGTTCGGGCAAGGGTTGCCCGTACGGGCCCGTTTCCGGGCCCGCGTCGTCTCTTTGTTAACCGTGCTGTGCCTTAGCCGGTGGCGGCCAGGGTCCGTCGCCGCCTGGCCAGCCCCATGCGGCAGGCGATGTCAAAGGCGTTGCGGGTCGGCCCCACCCGGGCCTTGCCCTGGCCGGCGATGTCGAAGGCGGTGCCGTGGGCCGGGGTGGTGATGGGGATGGGCAGGCCGCCCTGCACCGTCACCCCCTGGGAGAAGCCGAGCAGCTTGATGGCGATCTGGCCCTGGTCGTGGTACATGGTGACCACGGCGTCGAAGTCGCCGTCCCGGGCGCGGATAAACAGGGTGTCCGCCGGGTAGGGACCGCTCACCGGGTAGCCCTCGGCCTGGCACTGGGCCACCGCCGGGGCGATGACGTCGATCTCCTCCCGGCCGCAGGTGCCGCCCTCGCCGGCGTGGGGGTTGAAGGCGGCCACCGCCACCCGGGGCGATTCGAAGCCGGCGAGGAGCAGGGCTTCGTGGATCAATTTGCTGGCCGCGACGATGCGCTCTTGGGTCACATACTGGGCCGCGTCCTTCAGCGGCACATGGGAGGAGATGCGCGAGGTCCACAGGTGTCCCAGGGTGTTGAACTCGCAGAAGTAGCCCTCCACTCCCAGGTATTCCGCGAAGAAGTGCAGCTCGTCCTCGTGCTGGAGTCCGCCCAGCTTCATGGCGTGCTTGTTGAGGGGCGCGAAGCAGATGGCGTCCACCTCGCCGGCCTGGGCCGCGTCCAGGCACAGCCGCAGTATCTCCAGGGTGGAGGCGCCGCAGGCCCCGCTCACCTCGGCGTAACGGGCCTGCGTTGGCGCCAGAGTGTCCACCTTCAGCAGCACCGGGCCTTGATGCTCATGCGCCTCGGCAAAACGGGTGACGATGGGCAGTTGGTGGTCGGTGCCGGCCAGCTGCTGGCCCTGCTGCCACTGCCAGTCGTCGGCCACCAGCACGATGCGGGCCTGCTCGCCGACACCGGGCTCGGCCAGCAGCCTGGCGATCAGTTCGGCGCCGATGCCGGCGGCATCGCCCAGGGTCAGGGCCACTACGGGTTTCAGTTCAGTCATGTTCAGGCTCCATACATATATTCGACCAGGCCCATGGGGATGAAGGAAAAGGCATCTGTACTCCGAATGTTCGGAACGATAGACGAATAATCGTTTCGTTTAATGTTGACTGGTATGCTGGTTGGTTTACCGTACCAGTTGGTGTTTAATTTAGTCAGCCTCGCGGTGGGGTGTCAAGCTGATTTATTAACTATTTGTGTCCTGATGTTTTGGTTTTGTTTGTGAAAATCTGTGATGGCTTGCCAAGGAGATTCAAGAGGTCTAGTATTTAGTCCAGTTTGGCTGGCGGAGGCGCTCATGACGATGGCACAGGATACGGTGTTTGCCTTTGAGCAGACCCTGGAGAACAAGACCAAAAAAGACATTCTGGCGGAGAAGATCATCGAGATGATCGTCACCGGCCTGCTGCGCGACAACGACGTGCTGCCGAGCGAGCGGGAGTTGTCCCAGCTGTTCGGGGTGAGCCGGGAAACGGTGCGCGGTGCGCTGCGGCTGGTGGCGGCCTACGGCCTGATCTCGGTGTCCCACGGCAGCAAGACCCGGATCACCGCAGGGGAAGCCCAATTAGCACGCTTTCATGACAGCTATGCCCATATGAGCCCGGTTGGTGTCAACCAGTACGATATCGATACGGTGTTCGAGAGCCGCAGTCTGATTGAAGCCGCCATCGCCCGCAAGGCGGCGGCGCGCATCGACCAGGAGGGGCTCGACAAGCTGCGCAAGATGCTGGAGGCCCAGGCCGAGATGTTCGACAACCCGGTGCACTTCCAGCTGTCGGACAAGAATTTCCACAAGCTGATCGCCGAGTACGCGGGCAACGAGCTGCTGCTCAAGTATTCGGAGGAGTTGTATTCGTACGGGCTCAATATCCGCCGCAGCGTGATGCTGGAGCCGGGCGCCATCGCCCGCAGCTATGCAGAACACTGCCAGATCGTCGAGGCCCTGGCCCGGGGCGACGGCGCCGCCGCCGAGCGGGCCATGCTCGGCCACCTGACCAGCGTCTACAGCACCACCCGGGAGAAAATGCCGGGCTGAGCAGGCCAGGGAACAGTCTTCGGCTCAGATCCGGAACTGATTGACCAGTTGTCCCAGTTCACCGGCCAGCTCGGCCTGGCGGCCGGCGTGGCCAGCCACCCGGCCCGATACCTGGTTGACCTCGCCGGCGGCGCCGTGGATGGCGCCGATGTGGGCGTTAATGCTTTCCGCCACCAGGTGTTGCTGCTCGGCGGCGGCGGCGATCTGGGTGGTCATGTCGGTGATCTCGTCCACCGCCACCTTGATCTCCTCGAATGTCTCCCGGGCCTGGCCCGAGCGCTGCACTGCCTGCTCAGACTGCTGCTGGCTGGCCTTCATGTTGTCCACCGCCAGGCGGGTCTGCTGGTTCAGCCCGGCCAGCAGGCTGTCGATCTCGGCGGTGGACACCTGGGTGCGCTGGGCCAGGGTGCGCACCTCGTCGGCCACCACCGCGAAGCCGCGGCCCTGCTCGCCGGCCCTGGCCGCCTCGATGGCGGCGTTCAGTGCCAGCAGGTTGGTTTGCTCGGCGATGCCGCGGATCACTTCCAGGATGGAGTTGATCCGGCCCGTTTCCGCCTCCAGCTGGCGGATATGCAGTGCCGACTGGCCCAACTGCTCGCTCAGGCCCCGCACGCAGGCCTCGGTGTCCAGCATCACCGCCTGGCCCCGGTCGCCGGCCTGCTGGCCCTGGGCCGCGGCCCGGGCCGCCCGGGTACAGCTCTGGGCTACTTCGTTGGCGGAGGCCGACAGCTCGGTGAGGGCGGTGGCCATGCGCTCCACTTCCGCCAACTGGTGGCCGCTGGCGGCATCCACCGCCGCCGCGCTGTGGCGGCCCTGCTCGGACACGGCATCCATTTGGCCGGCGGTGTCCCGGATGCGTGCCACCAGTTGCTGGATGGACTCGAGGAACTGGTTGAACCAACGGGCCAGCTCGCCGGTTTCGTCCCGGCTGGCGATGGCCAGGCGCCGGGTCAGATCCCCTTCGCCCTGGGCGATGTCCCTGAGTCCCCGGCTGACCTGCAGTATGGGGCCGGCCAACAGCCCGGACAGCCACCAGGACAGCAACAGTACCAGTACCAGCACCAGGGCGGTGCTGCCCAGGGTGGTCCACAGCATCTGCCGGGCCGGTGCCAGTATCTCGCGTTCCGGCATCAGGGCGATGAATTTCCAGCCGAGCCCGGGAGAGGGATGGACCAGGGCGCGGAAGCTTTCGCCGCCGAGTGTCAACTGGAGCACGCCCTGCTCGGTGCCGGCCAGGCGGGCATAGGCCTGATCCTTCAGTTCGGCCAGGGGGAGGGCGTTGTGCTCCGGCCGGGCCGCGTCCACCAGTACGGTGTCATCATCGTTGATGATCATCAGATAACCCTGTTCCCCAAGCCGGGCCCGCCGGGCCATACCGGTCAGTTCCTTGAGGGAGACGTCCAGCGCCATGACGCCGTATTCCTGGCCGGATTGATTTTTAAAGCTGCGTACTATGCCTACCATGGTGTCGTCGACGGTGGCCCAGTAATCGGCACCAATATTGACGACCTGGCCCGGAGCGGCCATGGCCTTCTGGAACCAGGGCCGGAGGCGGGGATCATAGTTGGCGCTAATGTCGCCCAGGGGCCACTGTATATAGCCTCCGTCCCGGGTGCCCATATAGACGTAGGCCAGCCCCGGGTGGCTGGCGGCGAAGCGCTCGAACTCCCGGTAGATCTCGGTTTCGATGCCGCCGTTGCGATCCGGCGTCATGCGCCGTGCCGGGCCCTGCTGGTAGGCACTGATGCTGTCGTCGGCCCGGTTCAGCAGGGGGGAGGAGGCAAGAAAGTCGACGTTTTGGCCGATTTGTTCAAAATGGGCGTTGAAGGCCTGCTCCAGTTTCTGGATTTCACTGTGCCCCTGGTTCAGAAAATCCTGCTCTGCCAATTGGCGGGCCTGATGGAGGGTGAACGCAGACAGCAGGCCTATTGGGATCAGGGTCGTCAGCAGCAGGGCCAGTACCAGTTTGTGTTGAATACGCATTTAGCCGGGACTCGGGGGTGGACAAAAGTACACCAGCTTAGTCAGGGCGGGAAAGCGGAGTCAATGAAGCGGGGTCACTGTTTTGTATTAAATTGTTTTAATTTGTAAAATTTTGTTTAATTTTATGTTTTGTTTGAATGGGGGTCATGCTGCCCCCCGGGCTGTCTGGCACACTATTGGCGGATATTCGCTCCGGGAAAGGCGTTGCCTGCCGCCGTGGCCGCATTCATTGGCATAAACAGGGCCTGGTTACCAGGCCGCCCAGGGGCCTGTCGTTTATTTTTTCTCTTGCAGTTTCCTGACGATGGCGCCGTTGGCGGCGGGAAAGTCATAGCGGTGCAACTCTGCCCGCGGCACCCAGCGGCTGGGCTGGCCTTCGCGGCCGTGGGCCTCGCCTTCGAAGGCGGTGACCTTGCGAATATCCAGGATCACCTGCTTGTCGCCATAGTCGTGCTCAATGCGCATAAAAGGGGCGCAGGCGCTGACCCTGATGCCGATCTCCTCTTCCAGCTCCCGGGCCAGGGCCTGGGGCACGGTTTCGCCGGTTTCCACCTTGCCGCCGGGAAATTCCCATTTGAAGGCCTGGTGCTGGCTCTCGCCGCGCCGGCAGATGAAGATATCGCCGGCCCCGTTCTCGATGACGCCCACCGCCACCAGCACGGTTTGCTTCGGTATCGCCTCAGTATTCATTTTCATCGTCCTGTTCCGGCAGCCAGGCGGGATCGCCGGGAATGCGTTTTTCCTCGTCGGCCCATTCGCCGAGATCGATCAACTGGCAGCGCTTGCTGCAGAAGGGGCGGTAGGGGCTTTGCGCGCCCCACTCCACGGCAGTGCCGCAGCCAGGGCAGGGGACTGTAGTGATGGTGCTCATTTGATATTCGCCAGTTCGAAGTCGATGTGGCCGGTTTCGGTACTCCCGATCGGCATGAAGCGGATGGTAAAGCGGTATTTGTTACCGCTGACCACGGGATAGGCGGCGGTGTCCACCGGCAGGCGCAGGCGGATCATCTCGGTCTGTTCGGCATTGTCCTGAAAAAAGCCGGCATTGGCCTGCTCGTCGCGGAACTGGCCGGTTTCCCGCCACAGGGTCAGCAGCAGCGCCAGGCCCTGCTGCAGCAGTTGCAGATGGCTGAGCCAGCCGTCCAGATCCCGCTGCTGTTGCGCCACCGGCTGGTTCAGCCAGTAATGCAGTTGGGGCACGTCGAAGGGACAGAGGCCGCCGGGGATGGCGAAACGGCTGCGCACCGCGCTCAGCAGCTTGTCTTCCCGCAGTTGCTGGCCGAGGCGGGCCGCCCTGGGCAGTTGCTGCACCAGTTGCTCCAGCTGCTGGCCGAGCCGCGCCAGGGCTGCGGCGTCGACCCCGGGCACCTGGGCCCAGGCGTCGAGTCGGCCTTTCTGTTGTTCCAGATCCTTGGCCAGATCGCTACGCAGATCGCAGCGCTCAAGCAGTTCCATGATGTCCAGCAGGGCCTTGAACAGGGCGGTGGCCTGGCCGGGAGCGGCAAGCTCCCGGCAGTGCTGGGTCTGTTGCAGCAGTTCGTTCAGGCGCAGATAGTTACGGCATTTTTCGTTGAGTGGAAATTCGTAGACCAGTGATGACATAAAACGGGGCCTGCAAAGGTGAAGGCATGGATGGCGGCAAGTTTACCCATATCAATCGGCAATAAACAAATCGAGCAGCCGGTTCAGAAAGCGCCGTCCGAGGGGCGTCAGCTGCCAGTGGTTGTCGTCTTCGGCCAGCAGGCCCAGCCGGCGGGCGTCGGCCAGCGGCCCGGCCAGGGTATCGAGGGACTGGCCGGTGAGCCGGCGAAACTCCTGCTTGGGAATGGGCTCGAACAGGCGCAGCCGGTTCATAAAGTATTCCAGCGACAGATCCTGGGGCGCGATGGGCCAGGTTTGGTCCAGATAGGGGCGACCGGGTTCCAGATATCCCTTGGGATGCTTGACCTTGACGGTGCGCAGCAGCCTGTTTTCGTGCGGCAGGGTCACCTTGCCGTGGGCGCCGCAGCCGATGCCCAGGTAGTCGCCGAAGCGCCAGTAATTGAGGTTGTGCCTGGCCTCGAAACCGGGCCTGGCGTAGGCGGACACTTCGTATTGCTCATAGCCGTGGGCCAGCAGCAGGGCATGGCCACGTTCCTGGATGTCGGCCAGGGTATCGTCTTCCGGCAGCGAGGGCGGGCGTGAGGCAAACGGCGTGTTCGGCTCTATGGTGAGCTGGTACCAGGACAGATGCGGCGGCGCCAGTGCCAGGGCCTGTTCGAGATCGTACAGGGCATCTTCCGGGCGCTGCCCGGGCAGGCCGTGCATCAGGTCGATGTTGAAGCTGTCGAACCCGACGGCGGTGGCTTCGCGCGCGGCGAAGCGGGCCTGTTCCGGATCGTGGATGCGCCCCAGGCGGCTCAGTTGCTCCGGCTGGAAACTCTGCACGCCGATGGAGATACGGTTGACGCCGGCTTTTCGAAAGCCGCCAAAGCGGCCGGCTTCCACCGTGCCCGGATTGGCTTCGAGGGTGATTTCCATGTCCGGTTCGAAGGGAATGCGTGTCCGCACCCCGGCCAGCAGCCGGCCGATGGCTTCGGGGCTGAGCAGGCTGGGGGTGCCGCCGCCGATGAAGATGCTGTGCAGCCCGCGGCCCTGCACCAGGGGCAAATCCCGGTCCAGGTCGTCGAGCAGGGCGTCGATATACTCCCGCTCCGGAATGCCCTCTTTCAGGGCATGGGAGTTGAAGTCGCAGTAGGGACACTTTTGTACACACCAGGGAATGTGCACATAGAGGCTGAGCGGCGGCAGTTGCAGCATCAGGCTTCTTCTTGCAGCAACTGCTGCAACTGGCGCAGGGCCTGGCCCCGGTGGCTAAGGCGGTTTTTTTCCGGCGGGCTCAGCTCGGCGGCGGTTTTGGCCAGGGCCGGCACCAGGAAGACGGGATCATAGCCAAAGCCGTGTTCGCCCCGGGGCGCTTCGGTGATGGAGCCCTGCCAGCGGCCGGTGCAGATGAGCGGAGTGGGGTCGTCCGCATGGCGCAGGTAGACCAGTACACACCAGAAGGTGGCCTTGCGCAGGCCAGCGGGCAGGCCTTCCAGGTCGGCCAGCAGCTGTGCCAGGTTTTGCTGGTCGGTGGCGTCGGGGCCGGCGAAACGGGCGGAATAGACCCCGGGGCGGCCGTCGAGGGCGTCGACCGTCAGGCCCGAGTCGTCGGCGATGGCGGCCAGGCCGGTGAGCCGCGCTGCGTGGCGGGCCTTGATGATGGCGTTTTCCACAAAGGTGGTGCCGGTTTCATCGGCATCGATCACGCCTAGCTCGGTCTGGGGGATGACGGTCATGCCCAGGCCGTGCAGCAGGCTTTGCAGTTCGGCAACTTTTTTGGCGTTGCCGGAGGCCAGTACGATTCGTTGGGTCACCCTGGGATTCTCTCTGCTCTGTCAGTCGGTATAAAAGGTATGACGGAATGAAAACTGCCCGCCCTGGCGGGGGTGGCTGATGTCGATGGTGAACAGCACATTGTCTTCATTGCGAAAGGGATACTGGGCGATGTAGTAGATGGCGTCGCCTTCGCGGACGGTCTGGAAGGTCAGCTCGCGTACCGTGCCGATCAGGTTTTTGCCCTGGCCGCTCAGTGCCACCTGCTGGGTCTTGCCTTCGTCATCGGTGACGGCAATGTTGAGCAGGCCATTGAAGCGGCTGCGCTCTATGTTGTAGCTGCGCGCCACCTCGGGGGTGAGGAAGGTGGAGGAAAAGGCGCTGTAGTGCACCGTCCAGTCGCCTACCCGGGTTGTTTCCGCCAAAACCTGGGTGGAGGCGAACAGCGCCAGGGCGGAAATCAGCATCTTGAACATAAGGATTCCTTGCTCGGGGTTATAGGATCAGTCTAGGCCTCCCGGCCGAGGAGTTCCGCCAGCGCGGGCGGGATTTGTCGGGGCTCGACGATCATCACCGCTTTATGCCGGCTGCCCTGGCCCGCCAGCAGGCTGACGTTGGCGGCGGCAACCCGGCACTGGCGGGCCAGCCACTTTTGCAGGTGGGCATTGGCCTGGCCATCCACCGGCGGCGCCGTGATGGCCAGTTTGACTGCGTTGCCGTGCAGGCCGAGAAACTGATCCCGGCTGGCCCTGGGCTGAAGGTAGAGGCTGAGGTAAAGCCGGCCCTGCTCCAGCCGGACCGGCTGGCTCACAGCTGCCACCACAGGGGGCCGAACAGATCGCCCATCAGCCAGTTCAGGGCCTGCAGGGCGATAAAGGCCACCAGAATGGATAAATCCAGGCCGCCCATGGGGGGGATCAGGCGGCGCAGGGGCGCGAGCAGCGGCTCGGTGAGCTGGTGCAGCACATACTCTACCTGGCTGCGGCCCTGGCTGACCCAGCTGAGCAGGGCACGGATGATCAGGATCCAGAACAGCATGACACCGGCCTTTTTCAGTACTGTGATAAGGCCTACCAGCACCACTGTGCTCCAGTCCGCGTATAACAGGTTCATGGCCTTGAAAATCATCAGCTTGGCGGTAGCCACCAGCAGGGCCAGCAGCACCGCCGCCATATCGATGCCGAAGAAGCCGGGAATGAAACGGCGCAGGGGGGTCAGCACGGGGTTGGTGGCCTTGACCACGAACTGGCTGAAAGGATTGTAGAAATCGGCCCTGGCCAGCTGCAGCCAGATACGCAGCAGCACCACCATCAGGTAGAGGTCGAACAGGGTATTGATCAGGTAATAAGCGGTGTTCATCATGAATCCTTAAAGCTGGGTTTCCAGTTCCCGGGCCCGGGCCACGGCAGCCGCCATGGCATCGCCCACCAGCCGTTCCAGCTGGTTGTGCTGGAAACTGCGGATGGCTTCGGCGGTGGTGCCGCCCTTGGAGGTAACCTGGGCCCGCAGTTGGGCCAGGGTCAGGCCGGGATTGGCGGCGACCATCTGGGCCGCGCCCAGGGCAGTCTGCTGTACCAGCAGGCGGGCTTCCTCGGCGCTGAAACCGCGCTTTTGGGCTTCCTCGGCCATGGCCTCCATAAACAGGAAGAAATAGGCCGGGGCGCTGCCGGCGGCGGCGATCACCTGGTTGATGCCGTCCTCTTCCGCCACCCACAGGGTTTTGCCCACCGCCGCCATCATCTGCTGGCAGTAGTCCCTGTCGGCCTGACTGATCTGCGGGCGGGCATAGAGCCCGGTCATGCCAAGGCCCAGCAGGGAAGGGGTGTTGGGCATGGTGCGAACGATATTGTCGTGACCGCCGGCCAGGTGCTGCAGGCGCGCCACGCTGATGCCGGCGGCAATGGAAATCAGCAGCTTGCCCTCAAACCGTAGTCCGGAGGCGAGCAGTTCGCCCAGCATGGCCGCCATCATCTGGGGTTTGACCGCCAATACCAGGGCCTGGGCCCAGTTGGCGGCCTCGGCATTGCTTTGGGTGGTGCGGATGCCGAAGTCGGCGGCCAGGGCGTCCAGCTTGGGGCGGGAAGGGTTGGCGGCGATAATGCTATCCGCCGGATAGCCGGACTGGATCAGGCCGGAGATCAGGCTGCGAGACATGTTACCCGCGCCGATAAAGGCGAGTTTTCTGTGTTCCATCAATGATCACTCAGGGGTTGCGGGAGCCAAATATAGCCGTGCCGACCCTCACCAGGGTCGAGCCACAGGCCACTGCGAGTTCCAAATCGTTGCTCATTCCCATCGACAGGGTATCCAGTCGGGGATATTTTTCCGCCATTCTATCAAAGAGTTGTTTCAACTCTAGCAATTGTGACCGGAGTATTTCCGGATCATCGGTCGCTTCGGGTATGGTCATCAGGCCGCGCAGGCATAAGCCGGGCAGGACGTCGACCCGCTCGGCGAGGGCCGCTACCTCGGCCGGGGCCAGGCCGGACTTGCTGGCTTCGCCGCTCACGTTAACCTGCAGGCAGATATTGAGCGGGCGCATGTGCACCGGGCGTTGATCGCTGAGCCGCTGGGCGATTTTAAGCCGGTCCACCGTGTGCACCCAGTCGAAGTGTTCGGCCACCAGCCGGCTTTTGTTGGACTGCAGCGGACCTATCAGGTGCCAGCGGATGTCGGGACAGGTGGTTCTCAGGGCCTTGATCTTGTCGACCGCTTCCTGCACGTAGTTTTCTCCGAACTGGCGCTGGCCTGCGGCATAGGCGGCCGCCACGTCGGCGGCGGGCTTGGTCTTGCTGACCGCCAGCAGACCGACGTCGGCGGCGGGTCGGCCGCAGCGGGCGGCGGCGCCGGCGATTCTGTCATGAACGAGTTGCAGCTGCTGTGCGATAGTATTCATATAATAGATAACCGAAAGCGACAGGGATTTATCATGGATATTACGGAATTATTGGCGTTTAGTGTAAAGCATAATGCGTCGGATCTGCACCTGTCGGCCGGGGTGCCCCCCCTGATCCGGGTGGACGGCGAAGTGCGCAGGATCAATCTGCCGGTGCTCGAGCATAGGGAAGTGCACCGCCTGGTGTACGACATCATGAACGATCGCCAGCGCAAGGAGCTGGAAGAAAACTTCGAGGTCGACTTTTCCTTTGAGCTGCCTGGTCTGGCGCGCTTTAGGGTCAACGCCTACCACCAGTCCAGGGGTGCGGCGGCGGCCTTCAGGGTGATACCGAGCGAGGTCTGGAGCCTGGAACACCTGGGGGCGCCGGAGATTTTCCGCCGCATCGCCGAATACCCGCGCGGCCTGGTGCTGGTGACCGGCCCGACCGGCTCGGGCAAGTCAACCACCCTGGCGGCGATGATCGACCATATCAACGAGAGTTTCAACAAGCACATCCTCACCATCGAAGACCCTATCGAATTCGTGCACGCTAACAAGAAATGCCTGGTCAACCAGCGGGAAGTGCACCGGGACACCCACTCCTTCAGCAACGCCCTGCGTTCGGCGCTGCGGGAGGATCCCGATATCATACTGGTGGGCGAGCTGCGCGACCTGGAAACCATCCGCCTGGCGCTCACCGCCGCCGAAACCGGCCACCTGGTGTTCGGTACCCTGCACACTTCGTCGGCGGCCAAGACCATTGACCGCATCATCGATGTTTTCCCCGGCGCCGAAAAGGACATGGTACGCTCCATGCTTTCCGAGTCGCTGCGGGCGGTCATCTCCCAGACCCTGCTCAAGCGGATCAACGGCGGGCGGATCGCCGCCCACGAGATCATGCTGGGCACGCCGGCGATCCGCAACCTGATCCGCGAGGACAAGGTGGCGCAGATGTACTCGGTGATCCAGACCGGCATGGCCCATGGCATGCAAACCATGGATCAGAACCTCAAGATGCTGGTCAGCAGCGGCATGGTGGCCCCGGCGGATGCCCGGGCCAAGGCGGTGGATCCCCAGGGGATCTGACGCCGGGATGAACAACCACAGCGGAGATTGTGTCATGGAGCTGGCTCCCTTGTTGAAAACGATGCGCGAACAGAAGGCGTCGGACATGTATATCTCGGTGGGCGTGGCGCCCACCATCAAGGTGCAGGGACGGATGCAGCCCATAGGGCAGGAGCGATTGTCCGCCGGAGCCGCCCTGGCGCTGGTCGAGTCCTGCATGAACCCCGAATGGCGGGAGCGTTTCCACCGCCACAAGGAGGCCAACTTCGCCATCAGCGACGATGAGCACGGGCGTTTCCGGGTGAGCGCCTTCTGGCAGCAGGAAAAGGCGGGCATGGTGATCCGGCGCATCGAAAGCCATATTCCCACCTTCGAGGAGCTCTACCTGCCGGATACCCTGCGTGAGGTGGCCATGACCAAGCGCGGTCTGGTGCTGTTCGTGGGCGGCACCGGCACCGGCAAGTCGACCACCCAGGCGGCCATGATCGGCCACCGCAACCGTCATGCGGGCGGCCACATCCTCACCATAGAGGATCCGGTGGAATACGTGCACCAGCATGGCCAGTCGATCATTACCCAGCGCGAGGTGGGCATCGATACCGAATCCTTTGACGCTGCCCTGAAAAGCTCGCTGCGCCAGGCGCCGGATGTGATCCTGATCGGCGAGGTCCGCTCCGAGGAAACCATGGGCTTCGCCCTGTCCTTCGCCGAAACCGGCCACCTGTGCATGGCCACCCTGCACGCCAACAACGCCAACCAGGCGCTGGACCGGATCATGCACCTGGTCCCCGAGAGCAAGCACCGCCAACTGCTGTTCGATCTTTCCTTTAACCTCAAGGCGATCGTGGCCCAGCAATTGATCCCGACCCGGGACGGACGGCGGCGCCGGGGCGCCTTCGAGATCCTGCTCAATACCCCCCTGGTGGCGGATTTGATCCGCAAAGGGGAGATGCACAAGCTCAAGGACGTCATGGCCAAGTCCAGGGAGCAGGGCATGCAGACCTTCGATCAGGCGCTGTTTGACCTCTATACCCAGCAGCATATAGGCTACACCGAAGCACTCGCCTATGCCGACTCCCCCAATGATCTGCGCCTGATGATCAAGCTGCAGGGCGGTGGCGGACTGGATTCCGGCATGCTCGACAATGTCACCATCGAATCTTAGAGGATCCTTATGCTGATAGTGGTTTCCCCCGCCAAGACCCTGGACTACGACACCCCGCCGGTGATTGCCGAGCATACCCTGCCCCAGCTGCTGGATCATGCCGCCGAGTTGATCGAGCGGGCCCGCCGGCTGAGCCCGGCGGAGATCGGCCGGCTGATGAGCATCAGCGACAAGCTGGCCGGCCTCAATGCCGCCCGTTTCGCCGACTGGACCCCCGAATTCACGCCCGCCAATGCCAAGCAGGCGATACTGGCGTTCAAGGGGGATGTCTACACCGGCCTGGACGCAGAAACCCTGAGACCGGACGATTTCGCCTTTGCCCAGCGCCACCTGCGCATGCTGTCCGGCCTGTACGGGGTACTGCGGCCGCTGGATCTGATGCAGCCCTACCGGCTGGAAATGGGTACCCGGCTCGACAACGAGCGGGGGCGGGACCTGTACCAGTTTTGGGGCGATATCATCACGGAGACGCTCAACCGGGCGCTGGCGGAGCAGGGGGACAATGTGTTGATCAACCTGGCGTCCAACGAGTACTTCAAGGCGGTGAAACCGAAGCGGCTGGACGGGCAGATCGTCACCCCTGTGTTCAAGGACGGCAAAAACGGCCAGTACAAGGTCATCAGCTTCTATGCCAAGAAGGCGAGGGGCATGATGGCCCGCTATATCATCGAGCACCGCCTGACCGAGGTCAGCCAGCTTACCGCTTTCGACCGGGCTGGTTATTACTTTGTGGAGCAGGAATCGGGGCCGACCGAACTGGTGTTCAAACGCGAGGAGGGAGCGCAATAAAAAGTGGCAACTCAGGGGAACCTTTGGTTGCCAGGGCTTTCTGAGGATATGTCTACTGAATTTTCAGCTCTTTCTTCTTCATTTGACCGGCCCCTGGCCGGTTTTTTTGTTTGCCCGGCGAAGCCGGCAAACCCGGCCATCTGAAAGAAGATGGCGTCACCCCGACTGAGGGGAAGACAATCCGACTGGCAAGGGCGCCACTGGCCAACGGTGGGGTCTGAAGGAAGCC
>NZ_PXYH01000007.1 GCF_003012795.1 Zobellella taiwanensis | reverse complement strand
CATCGGGCTCAATGCCAGGGCGGGCGTTTTTCAGCATGGCCTGGGCGTGCAGCGGAATGTCGGGGCGGGACCAGGCGTCCTGGGCCGGGGACAGGTCATCGGTGTTGGTTTCGCCGGGCACCTTGAATACGGTCATGGTGATCTTGTCGGCCAGGGGCGCACGCTCCAGGAACCAGTCGGCATCGGCCCAGGACTGCATCACCTGTTTGGCATGGGCATTGCCGGCCTTGGCCTTCTCGGCCACATCGTGGAAGGCGTCAAACATCAGCAGAGTGTGGCTCAGGGCCTGGGCGGCGATGGGGGCCAGGGCATCGACGTCGAGCAGTTCGATCAGCGGCTGGATGTTGTAGCCGCCCTGCATGGTGCCCAGCAGCTCGGTGGCCTGCTCGGGGGAGACCACGGGCGAGCTCACTTCGCCCTTGGCCACGGCGGCGAGGAACCCGGCCTTGACATAGGCGGCTTCGTCAACCCCGGGGGGGATGCGGGTAGAAAGGAGTTCGTAGAGGAAGGATTCTTCGCCGGCGGGGGGGGTCTTGAGAAGTTCAACCAGGGCGGCCACCTGGGTGGTGTTCAGGGGCAGGGGGGCCAGGCCGTCGGCGGCACGCTCGGCGGCCTGGTTGCGGTAGTGTTCAAGCACGATGAGGTCCTTTTGTTGAATAAGACGGGGCCCGGGGGCCCCGCCAGGGTTAGAGGTTGATCAGGCTCAGCAGGTAGGGGTCCAGCAGGCCCTCGGGGTAGTCGATGCTCATGGCCTTGCCGAGGCCGACCAGAAACAGCAGCTGGCCCGCCGCCACCGTGCCCGACAGTCGCCAGCGGGAGCCGGTGAACAGGCGCAGGAACAGCAGGGTGAAGATCACCGAGGTGCTGATAAAGCCCAGGGTGAAATAGAGCAGGGCAACGCCGAGGAACAGGCTGATATAGAGCAGCTCTCGGCCAACCTTCTGGCTGCCGGGCTCTGCCGGTTTGCGGCCGGTACCGAAGGCGACCGCCAGGGCCGAGCCGGCGGTGAGCAGGATGGCGAACAGCGGGAAGGCCCGGGTCAGCTCGGAGCGACCCCACACATCGAACAGGGCGAGGGCGCAGACGACCAGCAGCAGCGCGATGATGGCGCCGTCCAGCCGGCTCAGGGGGGCTCGTTCCGGCTTGGGTTCCGTATTGGCTTCGCCACCGGTCCTGGCGGCCAGGCGCTTGCGGATAAAGGGCACCGCGAAGCTGAGCAGGATCAGGCCGGCGATGATCAGCACACCGGGGCGCTGCATCCAGCCGTAGCCGTAGAACTGGATGCTCTGGAAGAAATAGTTCTCGGCACCGGCCGCCAGCACGAAGCCGATCAGGAAGGCCGGGCGCGACCAGTTGGCGCTTTTCAGCAAGATCCCCAGGGTGGCGATGGCGGCCAGCACCACGAAGTCGCCCAGGCTCTGGGTGGCCTGGTAGGCGGCGAACAGGATCAGGGTGAGCAGCACCGGGGCCATGCGCGAGAACGGGATCCGGGTAAGCATGGCCACCGGCGAGGCCAGCCCCAGGCAGAGCAGGGCGCCGAGGATATTGGCCAGGGCCAGAGACCAGACGATGGTGTAGGTCAGGTTGAGGTGGGTATCCACCATAGAGATGCCGGGCTGGATGCCAAGCAGCAACATGCCGCCGAGGAACACCGCCGCCGTGCCCGAGCCGGGCACGCCGAACAGCAGCGTGGGGATCATGCTGCCGCAGGCGCAGGCGTTGTTGGCGGATTCGGGCGCGATGACACCGCGGATCTCGCCCTTGCCGAAGCTGGACTTGTCCTTGCTCGACTGCATGGCGAAACCATAGGTCATCCAGTCCACCACCGAGCCGGCCAGGCCGGGGATGGCGCCGACCAGGCTGCCGAACACCGAGCACTTGCCCACCAGCGGCAGGTTGCGCAGGACGTCGCGCACGCCCTGGCCCCAGCCGCTGCCCAGGCTGTTGCCCTTGCCGGAAATGGACTTGTTGCGGATCAGCAGCTCGATGATTTCCGGCAGGGCGAAGATGCCGAGCCCCACCACCACCAGGGGAATGCCGTCGTACAGGTAGTCGATGCCCAGGGTCATGCGGAACTCCCCTGTGGCGGGGGCCGCGCCTATGGTGCCCACCAGCAGGCCGACGCCGCAGGCGGCCAGTCCCTTGAACAGGTTGCCGCCGGACAGCGAGGCCACCACGCTCAGGCCGAGCAGGGTGAGCATGAACAGCTCCGCCGAAGAGAACGACAGCACCAGCGGCCGGGCCACGATGATAAAGCCGCTGAGGATGATGGCCCCGGCCACCCCGCCGAGCAGCGAGGAGGTGAAGGCCGCGGACAGTGCCCTGGCCGCCTGGCCCTGCTTGGCGAGGGGAAAGCCATCCATCACCGTGGCTTGGGAGGCGCTGGAGCCGGGAATGCCCATCAGCACCGAGGTGAAGGTATCGCCGGTGGGCACTACCGCCACCAGGCCCATCAGCATGCCCAGACCGACGGACGGCTCCATGCCATAGAGGAAGGGAAGCAGCAGGGACATGCCCGCGATGCCGCCCAGGCCGGGAATGATCCCGATGATGAGGCCGATGATCACCCCCAGCACCAGATAACTGAGGTGCGCGACGGTGAGTATCTGGCCCAGTGCCGCCAGTAATTCGTTCATGAGTTCAGCTCCTTGCGACCGGACCAGGCCGGCTTATTCCACCGACACATTGAATTGGGTCTTCAGCCAGTCCTTGACCCAGGCCTGCAGCTCCGGGGTCATGCTCACCGCCTGCTTGAGGTGGACTTCCACCACGGCGCCGATCAGGTTCTGGTAGGGACCGATCTGCTCGACCGCATCCTGCTGGAAGGCTTCATCCTCGACCATGCGATCCACCGCCAGCAGCAGCTCCTGTTTCATGGGCGCGGGAATGTCCTTGGGCACCAGCAGCACCTTCTGCAGGGCGAAGCCGGCGGTCAGGAACTTGCGGTAGGCGTCGTACTGCAGGCCTTGCGGCTCCTCGCCCCTGTATTCCTTATAGACCTCCTCGAAGGTGGGTATATCCGGGAAGGCCGGGTCGCGCACGGTATTGCCTTCGTCATCGATGATGCCGAGGGAGAACAGGGGGACCGCCTTGTTGCCGTTTACCAGGTCGGTGACCGAGTTGATATAGGCGGACGTGGTCTGGAAGTCGACTTTGGCCTCGCCCCGCTCGAACGCCAGCCGGCCTTCGCCCCGGCTGGTCATGCCGAACACCGGCCGCAGATCCAGGCCCAGCATATCGAGCGCCAGCATCACCGGCAGCTCCAGCTGGGTAGGCCCCTGGGCGGCAAAGGGCAGGGTCACGCCGTCCAGCTTGCCCAGATCCTGGCCGGTGGCGACGCCGAGATCGGGCTGGATATAGACCACGCCGCCGGTGGGGGACGCCATGATCGGGGTCCACTTGTCGAAGTCGTAGCGGACCCGGGAATCACCCAGCATATAGGGATAGAGGGTGGAGGCGGAAATGCCCAGCATCTCGCTGCCGTTATCCTTGGCCCGCATGTAGAACAGATTGGTGCCGGTGATGGAGCCGCCGCCGGGCACGTTTTTGATCACCAGGGTCGGCGAGCCGGGCAGCTGTTTGGTCAGGTGGGGCGACATGAAGCGGGCCCAGACGTCGGTGCCGCCGCCGACCCCGAAGGGGATGGTCCAGTTGATGGTCGAGGGCAGGGCTTGCGCCAGTGCGGGGGTCGAGAGGGCAAAGGTACCGGCCAGCAGGGTGGCATTCAGCAGCATTGTTAATTTTTTCATGATTGACCTTCCTATGGTGAGTTTGCCTGGTGAGGGATGGCGACGGATTTTCAGGGTAGAAAAATGGTGCCGCTCAGTATCTTGCGGGCCGTGCGGATGAGTGAGACGGCGGTAATGCCGCTTTCATCGTCACCGCTTTTGCTGATTTCCAGCTCCAGCATGCCCGATGGGTGCTCTATTTTGATCATGGTGTTGTTGCGGTCGCGGGCAAGCTCGTTTGCCACCGAGCCTTCGAGACCACAGGCGGTGGCGATGGCGATACTGCCGGTCACCGCCAGTGCCTTGTGGCAGCTGTGGGGCACGAAGTAGCGGGCGTGGATATCGCCGCCGTCCCGGGCCGGCGCCAGCAGCACCGGCTTGGGGATCACCTGGTTGCTGACATCGCCCATGCCCATCAGTTGCCCGGCCTGGCGGCGGATGTGCTCAATCCTGGCCAGCAGAACCGTATCCTGGTCGAGTTCGGCGGGGGATTCATAACCGGTCTTGCCCAAATCCCGGGCCCGGATCAGCACGCAGGGAGTGGCGGCATCGATACAGGTGACACCGATATTGTCGATGCTGTCCCTGCTGTGCCCTGTGGGTAGCAGGTGGCCGGTCTTGGCTCCCTGCACATCGAGAAAGGTCAGCTTGATCGGCGCTGCCGGATTGGGGGCGCCGCTGATCAGGGCGTCACCTTCGTAGCTGATCTTGCCGTTCGGCGTTGCCACCTGGGCATGAATGATCTTGTTGGTGTTGAGGTTGCGGATCCGTACCAGGGTGACGGGCGAGCCGGCGGCCACCAGGCCGGTTTCGATGGCGAAGGGGGCGACTCCCGCCAGCATGTTGCCGCAATTGGGGGAAAAATCCACGCTGTGCTCTTTGACTCCTACTTGGGCGAAGAGGTAATCCACGTCGGCGGCGGGGTCGGTGGACACGCCGACCATGGCGACCTTGCTGGTCAGGCTGTTGCCGCCGCCGATACCGTCCAGCTGCAGTTCATGGCCGGAGCCCATGATCTGCTGCAGCATCAGGGCGCAGTCATCACGGTTTGCGGGCAGCTCGCTGAGCTTGAGGTAGGGCCCCCTGGAGGTGCCGCCGCGCATGATGATACAGGAAATGGCTTGTGACATGGTTGTTTCCCACAGGTTGCTTTCTTGGAGGGAAGGTTGTCACGGTTTTGACATTTGCATCAAATGCAAAGAAAATCGGGTATTGATTTGTTTATTGCATTAATGACCTATGCACCAGATTGAATTCAAGGACCTGGCGATCTTTATCCGGGTGGCCGAGAGCGGCAACTTCCACGAGGCGGCGGAATTCGTGCACCTGTCCCAGCCGGCGCTGAGCCGGCGGATGCAGCGGCTGGAGGCGATACTGGGCACGCCCTTGTTCGAGCGCACCACCCGCAAGACCTGGCTGACCCCGGCCGGGCGGGAGTTCCTGCCCAAGGCGCGCCGCATGCTGGAGGATTTCGAGCTGTCGGTGCTGGGCATCAAGGAAATGGCCACCCACCAGAAGGGCAAGGTCACCATCGCCTGCATACCGACCGCGGCGTTTTATTTTTTACCCGGCGTGATCCGCGAATTTAACCAGCTTTACCCCGGTATTCGCATCAAAATCCTCGACGTTAGCGCCAATGAGGGGCTGGAGTGCGTGATTCGCGGGGACGCGGATTTCGGTATCAACATGGCGATAGCCCAGTATCCGGAAGTCAGCTTTACCCACCTGCTGGACGATCCCTTCGTGGTCTGTATCCGGCGGGATCACCCCCTGGCACAACAGCAGGACATCGGCTGGTCGGACATGGAGCCCCACAAGCTCATCACCGTCAGCAAGGACAGCGGCAACCGTACCCTGCTGGACAGCGCCCTGGTGGAAAGCCATGTCAGGCTGAACGGCTTTTACGAGGTGCAGCACCTGTCGACCTCGCTGGGGCTGGTGGAAATGGGGCTGGGGATAGCGGTGATACCGCAACTGGCGATGCCGAGCAACGACAGCTCCATGCTCACCTGCCGGCCGTTGCGAGGGGCCCCGATCAAACGGGTGATCGGGGTGGTCAGGCGAACCCATACCAGCATCACCCCGGCGGCGGATCTCTTTATCAATATCCTGCTGGAGAAATGGTCGAAACCCTGACGTTGCCGGAACGGCGATGGTCGCCGCACGGTGGATTCAGCCTTCGGCCGGGCTTGCCTGCTGGTAGTCCTGGGGCTTGTCGGTAAAGATCATGTCCACGCCCCAGGCGGGAAAGTCCTTCACCTTGTCCGGATGGTTGGCGGTGTAGCAGTGCAGCCGGTAGCCGGCGGCCTTGACCGCCTCGGCCTGCTCCCGGCTGAGGTAGCGGTAGTTGCAGTGCAGGGCGGCGCAGTCGAGCTGCTCCAGCCGTGTTTGCCAGTCGTCGGGGATATGCTCCACCAGCAGGGCGCGAGGGATTTCGGGCTGCAGCACCTGCAGGTAGCGCAGGCAGTCGGGCTCGAAGCTGGAGAACAGCAGGCCGGCCTTGTCGAACCCGTGCTTGTCAATCAGCTTGCTGACCTTGCGGCACAGCCGGGCCGGGTTGTCCTTGTCATAGATTTTAAGCTCGATGTTGACCCTGATGCCGAGCTCCCGGGCGCGGGCCAGGTAGTCCCTGAGCCGGGGCACATGCTGGCCGGCGAACTCGGCACCAAACCAGCCGCCTGCGTCCAGCCGGGCCAGTTGCTCCCAGTCGTATTTGCGGACCTTGCCCTTGCCGTTGGTGCAGCGGTTGACCTTCTCGTCGTGGATCACCACCACTTTTTCATCCTTGGTCAGCTGGACGTCGATTTCCACCCATTCCAGCCCCAGCTGATGGGCCTTTTCCAGGCCGGCCAGGGTATTTTCCGGGGCCAGGCTGGCCACGCCTCTGTGTCCGCACAAGATCATCGCAATGTCCTTCTAAATGGATCCTTGGCCGAGGGTAGAGCGTCACCATGACAGATTTGTGACAATGCCGCCAGCCAGGACGGTCCCGTTTATCCATGGTGCGTCCGGCCAGCGCCTTGCCTGGCTGGGCTCCCCGGACAGGGTCTACCAGCTTTGCCAGCGGGCATGGGGCCTGGCCTGAGTCAGTGCCCGCTGCCTGACCACAGCTGGATCACTACTACCCCACTGATAATAAGGCCCATGCCGAGCAGGGCCGGCCAGTCCGGCAACTGCCGGTAGACCAGCGCCGCCAGCAGGGTGATCAGCACTATGCCTGCGCCGGACCAGATGGCATAGGTCACGCCCACCGGCAGTCGCTGCATCACCAGCCCCAGCAGCCAGAAGGCCAGTCCATAGCCGCCGATCACCAGCAGGCTGGGACCGGGTCGGGTAAACCCCGCCGTCGCCTTGAGCGCCGTGGTGGCCACCACTTCGGCGGCGATGGCCAGTAACAGCAGTACATATACGTTCACCCCAACCTCCGGGTCCGTGACGGGAAAAGCCTGTTATTTGACACCAATTCGGGCCCGGCGCAAAGTGTGGCGACCGGCGCGAAAGATGTATTCGGCAGGCCTTTACACTACAATACGCGCCTTATTTCACGGCGTTACCGGCAATACCATGACAGATCCCCTCGGCTACGGCCAGCGGCAATGGCTGCAGATCCTGAACGATTACGACCCCGCCCTGCGCCGCCGGGTGCGCGAACTGGTGCTGGCCCACAGCGAGCGGATGGCCGACGAGTTTTACCAGTACATGATCACGCAACCCGAGGCGCGCGAATTCCTGGACCATGACCAGGTCAACCTGCGTCTCAAGGCGTCGATGCAGCACTGGCTGGAGCAGTCCTTTGCCATCGACGACGAGGCCGCCATTGCGCTGACCATAGAGCGCCAACTGGAGGTGGGCCGGGTCCATGCCCGCATCAACCTGCCCATCAACCTGGTGTCGATGGGCGCCCGGCTGCACAAAAAGCGGCTGATGGCGCTGGTGTTCGGCCTGGAGGAGGAACCCGGCTACTGGCAGGCGGCCTGCGGTTACCTGCAGGAGGTGATGGACCTGTCCCTGGAGCTGATGAGCCTGGCCTATGTGTCCAAATCGGAGCGCAAGAGCCGGGCGGCGGAGGCCTACCGACTGCATACCCTGGGCCTCAATATGCCGGTGGAGCGCGAACGCCAGCGCGCCGCCCTGCTCGACTGGAGCCAGGAGCTGATCTTCGGCCTGCACCGGGGCGACCGGCCGCCGGGCGGCATCATCCGTTCCGAGTTCGGGCTCTGGTTTCAGCACAAGGCGGCCTCGGTGTTTGAGGGAGCACCCGAGCTTGGCCAGATTGAACAGGCCCTGCAGCAGATAGACCTGGTGATCCTGCCCGAGTTGCGGGCGGCGGGCAGCGACACCGAGCGGCTGGCCCGGCAGATGGCGGCACTCCAGCAGGAAGTGAAGGCCGTGGGCTATTTTCTCGCTACCCTGTTCGATCGCTATATCGAGCTGGAGCATGGCCGGGATACCCTGACCCGGCTGCTGGACCGGCGTTTCCTGCCGGCGGTGCTGAACCGGGAAGTACGGCTGGCCAAGCGGGGCGGCGCCGCCTTTTCGGTGATCCTGTTCGATGTCGACCATTTCAAGCAAATCAACGACAGCCATGGCCATGAAGGGGGCGATCTGGTGCTGCAGCAAATCGCCAACCTGGTGGCCGGCGCGGTGCGCAGCAGCGACTTCACCTTCCGTTATGGCGGTGAAGAGCTGCTGGTGGTGCTGGTGGAGGCGGAGCCGGCCAAGGCCCTGGAAATTGCCGAGAAAATCCGCGAAAAGGTCGCGGCCAACCGCCTGCAACTGCCCGAGGGCAAGACCATGCAGGCCACCCTGAGTGGCGGTGTGGCCGGGTTCGACGGCCACCCGGACTATGAGTATCTGATCGGGCGGGCCGACAAGGCCCTGTACCGGGCCAAGCACCAGGGCCGCAACCGTTGCCTGCTGGCCGACTGAGTCAGCAGTCCGGCTCGTCCCCCGCCAGCGGCGGCAGGGTCTCGTGCGCCAGCCGGGAAGGGGGCAGGGCGCCGACCCTGAGCTCCCATCCCCCCGGTGCGGTCTCGTCCGGCAGGCGGGGATGGATCAGCGCCAGTGTCAGCCCCGGGGCCCGCTGCTGCAGCCGCTGGGCGGTGCCCAGGCCATCGGCAATGTGGAAACGGCCCAGGGTGAGCAGCACCCGGTAACCCGGATGGGCCTCCAGGTAGCGCTCCACGCTTTCGGCCATGGTGTCGTCCCAGCTGGTCTGGGCGGCAAACTGGAATTCGGTGGGAGCCTGACCATGGTGGCGCGAGGCCATGAAGCGGGCCTTGTAGGCGTCGTCGGCCAGGGTCAGCCGGCGTGCCACCCAGGCCCGGTGGCTGGCGGGCAGGCGCTCCAGGTAGCCGGGGCCCTGACGGCCGATGCAGCGCACTATGTGGCGGGGGGCGTTGGCCGCCAACACGTCGATGCTGGCGGTGCGGGCCAGCTCCACCAGGGGCCGGTAGTCGCTGCGATAGCCGGGCCAGGCATTGGCGCGGCGAATAAAGGCCTCTTCGCCCAGCTCGCCGGCCAGGTAGGCGTCCACCGCCGGCTGGCGGTCGCGGCTGAACTGTTCCATGGCCAGGGCCACCGGCCGGGGTTCGGCCAGCAGCCGGGCCAGCAATTCGGCCTGGAAGCGGTGCACTCCAGGATGGCCGTGCAGCTCGCCCACCATAATCACGTCGGCCCCGGCCAGTTCGTGTGCCGCCTCGGCCAGGGACAGGGGCCGGCCGTCGGGGGCGTGCAGTTCAAAGTCGTAGAGGGTGGCGGGCACCCCGGCACGGGCCTGGCAGCCGGCGAGCAGGAGCAGCAACAACAGCATCAATGGGCGCATGGCGTCACCTTTAGCGCAATGGATAACAGCAATCCGTCGGTAAAGTTATTATCATAGACGGCATCATTTGCTAACCCTGTATCGGACATGGCGCCCGCTCTCTGGCTTTCACTGTTTTTTGCCGTTTATTACTTCGGCTACGGTATCTTCCTGCCGTTCTGGGCCCTGTGGCTCAGCCATGCGGGGGCCGAGGCGGGCTTTATCGGCCTGCTGCTGGGCCTGGGCATGGCCGCGCGCTGTGTCGGCAACCTGGCGGTGATGAGCCGGATCCGCGCCGCCGCCCACCTGCTGCCCGCCACCCGCTGGCTCGGCCTGTGCAGCCTGCTGGCCTTTGCCGCCTTCTACGGCTGGCAGAGCAGCCTGGGGCTGTTGCTGCTGATGCTGCTGGCCAACCTCATCTATCCCTCGCTGATCCCGGTCAGCGAGGCCATGGCCAGCCGGCTCATCGTGCAGGTCCGGCTCGATTACGGCAAGGCCCGGCTGTGGGGATCGGCGGCCTTTATCGCCGCCAACCTGGCGGTCGGCGCCCTGACCGACCGGCTGGGGCCCGAATGGGTGCTGCACACCATGGTGGCGGCGCTGGCGCTGATGCTGCTGCTCAGCCTGCTGCCGATGCATCCGGCGCCGGCCGATATTCACCCTGGGCGCCAGGGCGACTCCATCATGCAGGTGCTGCGCCGTCCGGGCGTGGGGCGCTTTTTGCTGATCACCTCGCTGCTGCAGGGCAGCCACGCCTTTTATTACGGCTTCAGTGCCCTGTACTGGCAGCAGCAGGGCTACCCGACCAGTGTCATCGGCTATTTGTGGGGGCTGGCGGTGCTGGCGGAAATCCTGGTGTTCGCCGCCGATCGCCGCTGGCTGGGGCGGTTCGGTGCCCGGCCTCTGCTGCTGGCGGGCTTTGCCTGCGCCCTGGTACGCTGGGGCATACTGGGGGCGAGCACGGCGCCGGGCTGGCTGATCCTGGCCCAGATCCTCCACGCGGGCAGTTTCTGCCTGAGCCACCTGGGGGCGGTGCGCTACATCAGCCGCGAGCTGGACGGCGAAGCGGTGTTCGGCGCCCAGGCCCTGTATGCGGCCATTCCCACCGGCCTGGCGCTGGCCCTGCTGCTGGTGGTGTCGGGCCAGTTCTATCCCGGGCTCGGCGGCCATACCTTCTGGTTGATGGCGCTGGCGGTGGTGCCGGTGGCCTGGCTGTTGCGCCGGCCGCTGCCGGGTTCGCGGCGGGAGGCGTGATGCAGGGCTGGACCGTCATCAATATCTCGCTGGCCTACCTGGCGCTGCTGTTCCTGCTGGCCTGGCTGGGCGACAAGGTGCGCCTGGGGGCGCGCTCGCGCCGGCTGCGGCCGCTGCTCTACAGCCTGTCGCTGGCGGTGTACTGCACCTCCTGGAGCTTTTTCGGCACCGTCGGCCAGGCCAGCACGGACGTCTGGTCCTACTTTTCCATCTACCTCGGCCCCATACTGGTGTTTACCCTGGGCGGCCCCTTTGTGGCCCGGCTGATCGAGGTGGCCAAACGCGAACACATTACCTCCATCGCCGACTTTATCGCCGCCCGCTACGGCAAGTCCCAGCGGCTGGCGGTCTACATTACCCTGATCGCCATCGTCGGCGTGCTGCCCTATATCGCCCTGCAGCTCAAGGCCATCGTGATGGGGCTCAACCTGATGGCCCCCGAGGTGGTCGGCGGCGCCGGCAAGGACGCGGGGGAGGTGGCCTTTATGGTGACGATGCTGTTCACCCTGTTCATCCTGCTGTTCGGCACCCGCCATATCGACGCCACCGAGCACCAGCGGGGGGTCATCGTCGCTATCGCCGCCGAGTCCGTGGTCAAGCTGGTGGCCTTCATCGTGGTTGGCGGCTTCGCGCTCTGGCTGATCCTGGCCTTTCCCAACCAGCAGCGCACCATGGTCACCCAGGATTTCCTCGGCCAGTTGACCGCCTTCAGCAGCGGCAACCTGCTCGACATGGGGGTCTATACCCTGCTGTCGATGAGTGCCATCATCTGCCTGCCACGCCAGTTCCACGTGACCGTGGTGGAGCATCACGACCCGGCCGACCTGCGCTGGGCCCGGCGCATTTTTCCGGTTTACCTGCTGCTGTTCGGCCTGCTGGTGTTGCCCCTGGCCCTGGCCGGCCAGCAGTGGTTGTCGGCGGGTACCTCGCCGGATACCTATGTGATCAGCCTGCCGCTGGCGCTCGACTACCCGCTGCTTGCCATGCTGGCCTTTATCGGCGGCGCCTCCGCCGCCACCGGCATGATGATCATCTCCACCATCGCCCTGGCCATCATGATCAGCAACGACCTGGTGCTGCCGATGATACTGCGCCGCCGTCAGCTGCAGGGCGACGGTTTCGACGACGTGGCCCAGCTGCTGCTCAATGTGCGCCGCACCGCCATCATCGTCATCATGGTCACCGCCTGGCTGGTGTTCCTCTGGCTCGGCGAAATCAGCAGCCTGTCGCGGATTGGCTACCTCAGCTTCGCCGCCATTGCCCAGTTTGCCCCGGCCCTGGTGCTGGGCCTGCTGTGGCGCGGCGGCAACCGGCGCGGCGCCTACTGGGGGCTGAGCCTCGGCATGGTGATGTGGCTGCTCAACCTGATGGCCGAAACCGGGCTGTTCGCCGGCGACGCCGACACCAACTTCCTGCTGCGCATGCTGACCCCGCCGGAGCTGGGCTGGCTGGCCGGCATGAGCTCGGTGACCTGGGGCATATTGCTCAGCCTGCTGTGCAACCTGGCGGGCTATCTGCTCGGCTCCTGGCTGTCGGTGCCCTCGGTGAGCGAGCGCTTCCAGGCCGGGGCCTTCGTGGGCCGCCAGCACAAGGACGACGGCGATGTCTACCGGGCCAAGGTGACGGTACGCGACCTGGAACAACTGGCTTCCCGCTTTGTGGGCGAGGCCAGGGTCAAACGCGCCTTCGCCCGCTACGCGGGCGAGCAGGGCACCCTGGACGGCAGCCTGCAGGCGCCCGCCAGCCTGATCCGCCACACCGAGCGGGTGCTGGCCGGGGTGTTCGGCGCTTCCTCGGCGCGGCTGGTGCTGGCCTCGGCACTGCAGGGCCGCTCCATGGAGCTGGAAGAGCTGGCCGCCATCGTGGACGAGGCGGGGGATGTCTTCCGCTTCAACCGGGGGCTGCTGCAGGGGGCCATCGAACATATTGGCATGGGCATTTCGGTGGTCGACAAGGAGCTCAAG
The DNA here is from genome assembly GCF_003012795.1 of Zobellella taiwanensis. Classification (GTDB taxonomy): domain Bacteria; phylum Pseudomonadota; class Gammaproteobacteria; order Enterobacterales; family Aeromonadaceae; genus Oceanimonas; species Oceanimonas taiwanensis. The sequence goes on along the minus strand of NZ_PXYH01000007.1, from coordinate 142,427 downwards.
CTGGTGGCCTGGAACCGGCGCTACATCGAGCTGTTCGCCTATCCGCCCGGCCTGATCCGGGTGGGACGCCCGATTGGCGACATCATCCGCTACAACGCCGAAAAAGGCCTGTGCGGGCCCGGCGAGGTGGAGCGGCAGGTGGCCCGGCGGGTGGCCCACATGCGCGCCGGCACCGCCCATGTGTCGGCCCGTACCCGGCCCGACGGCCGGGTCATTGAAATGCAGGGCAACCCCATGCCCGGCGGCGGTTTTGTCATGACCTTCAACGACATCACCACCTTCCGCCAGGCCGAGCAACTGCTGAAGGACGCCAACGAAGTGCTGGAGGCGCGGGTGGCGGAGCGCACCCGGGAACTGTCGGCGGTCAACCAGCAACTGCTGGCGGCGACCCGCCAGGCCGAACGGGCCAATGCCTCCAAGGGCCGTTTCCTGGCGGCGGTCAGCCATGATCTGATGCAGCCGCTCAACGCCGCCAAGCTGTTTACCTCTTCCTGGCTGGAAACCTCCGGCGACGAGGAAAGCCGCCGGCTGGCGGGCCATATCGACCGCTCCCTCACCGCCGCCGAGGAGCTGATCAGCGATTTGCTCGACATGTCCCGGCTGGAGTCGGGCAAGCTGACCGCCCGGCCGCGGGGATTTGCCCTCAACAGCCTGTTCGATACCCTGAAAGTGGAGTTCGGCGCCCTGGCGGAGCAGGACGGCGGCCGCTTCGAGGTGGTCGCCACCCGCCTGGGGGTACACAGCGATCCCCGCCTGCTGCGCCGTATCCTGCAGAATTTCCTCACCAACGCCCTGCGTTATAACCCGGGCGGGCGCATCCTGCTCGGTCTGCGCCACTGTGGCGAGGGCCTGCGCATCGAGGTGTGGGACAATGGTCCCGGCATTCCCGCCGACAAGCTGGAACTGGTGTTCGATGAGTTCCAGCGGCTGGAGCACGGTCATCGCCACCAGCAGGGGCTGGGTCTGGGGCTGGCCATCGCCCAGGGTCTGGCGGGCATTCTCGGTCATCGTCTGCAGGTACGCTCTTGGGAAGGCAAGGGCTCTGTGTTCAGCGTGACGGTGGCGCGGGCGGCGGTTCAGCCGGAACTGCCGGCCGAGCCGGTGGCCCGGGCGGGACCGGACCGGCTGGCGGGGCTGAGGGTGCTGTGCATCGACAATGAAGCGGACATCCTTACCGCCATGGACGGCCTGCTGTCGCGCTGGGGCTGCGAAGTGCGCCTGGCCGGCGGCGGCGAGGCGGCTCGGGCCCACTGCCGGGACGGCTTCCGCCCCCAGGTGATACTGTCCGACTACCATTTGGACGACGGCGAAACCGGGGTGGCGGCCATCAACCTGCTGCGCCTGGAGTTTGGCCGGATACCGGCGGTGGTGATCAGCGCCGACCGTCAGCCCGAACTGCAGCAACAGCTGCAGGAGCTGGGCCTGGGGTATCTGAGCAAGCCGGTCCGGCCGCTCCGGCTGCGGGCGCTGCTACAGCACCTGGTGGCCTGAGCCGGCGGTGCGGGCTCAGCGCTCGCCGCCATCGAGCTGGGACAGGGCAATGACCGCCTGAGTGCGGTTTTTGACGCCCAGCTTGCGGAAAATGGCGGTAACGTGGGCCTTGATGGTGGCCTCAGAGACATCCAGCTCGTAGGCGATCTGCTTGTTCAGCTTGCCCTCCGACAGCATGGTGAGCACCTTGAACTGCTGGGGGGTGAGGCTGGCGAGGCGGCCGGCGATGTCGTCCTCGGGGCTGTCGTCCAGGCTGATCCCCTCGGGAAACCAGGTGTCGCCTGCCAGTATGGTATTGAGGGCGCTGACCAGGGTGCGCATGGGAGCGGACTTGGGGATGAAGCCGAGGGCGCCGAACCGCATGGCCTGCTGTACCACGGCGGGCTCCTCGCTGGCCGACACCACCACCACCGGCAGTTCGGGATACTGGTTGCGCAGCTGGGCCAGGCCGGAGAAGCCGCTGGCGCCGGGCATTTTCAGATCCAGCAGCAGGAGGTCGACTTCCTCCGTTTCGCCGAGCAGTTGCATCAGGTTGTCGATGCTGTCCACCTCCTGCAACCGGGCGCCCTCGATCGCCAGTTGGACCGCCTGGTGCAGGGCATTGCGAAACAAGGGGTGGTCATCGGCAATGATAATGCTGTAGCCCGTTTCCATGTGTCGTCAGGATCCTTGTATCTGTTGTATAGGCAATGGAAACTTATCCCATCATTTTTCCCCTGTTATGATAGGGCTTTAGCCCCGGGCTGAGAACCGCCCGGAGGGATTTTCGTGATCGGAGGAGCGCATGGCTTCGACAAGGCCGGGCCAGGGCCTGGCGGAACTGCTGAACAACGACGAGGATGCCCGGCTTTGCCGCGACATCCCCGACGAGGCCTGCCGCCAGGTGCCGGGCAACCGGCGCCTGCTGGTGCTGTCCCAGTTGGCTACCGCCCTGGCCGAACTCATGGTCAACGCCAAGACGGTGCTGCCCTGGCTGTTCCAGGCGGTGGGCGCGCCCCTGTGGTTGATCGGCTGGCTGGTGCCGGTCCGGGAAAGCGGTTCCATGCTGCCCCAGATTATCCTCGGGGCCTATGTCCGCCAGTTGCCCCTGCGTCGGCGGGCCTGGCTGTGGGGGGCGGGCCTGCAGGCCGGCTGCCTGGTGCTGATGGCGGCGGTGGCCCTGTGGCTTAACGGCTGGCTGGCGGGGGGCCTGCTGCTGCTGTTGCTGATCCTGATGAGCCTGGCCCGGGGCCTGTGCTCCATTGCCGCCAAGGACGTGCTGGGCAAGACCATTCCCCGCCGGGAGCGGGGCCGGGTCACCGGCACCGGTGCCAGCCTGGCCGGTGGCCTGGGTCTGGTGTTCGGCCTGTTGCTGAGCCGGCTGGAAGACATTCCCCCCGGCGGATACGCGGCCATCCTGCTGGCGGCGGCACTGGTCTGGGGGATGGGGATGCTCTGCTACGGGCGGATCCGCGAACAGCCCGGCGCCACCGAGGGCGGTGTCAACGGCTGGCGCCACGGCCTGGCCAGCCTGCGGCTGGTGCGCGAGGATCCGGATTTCGGACGCTTCCTGCTGGTGCGTACCCTGTTGCTGTCCACCGCCCTGGTGACGCCCTATTATGTGCTGCTGGCGCGGGACAGCGATGCCAGCCTGAGCGTGCTGGGCAGCCTGGTCATCGCCCAGGGGCTGGCCCAGTTCGCCAGCAGCTGGTTCTGGGGCCGGCTGGCGGACGTTTCCTCTCGGCGGGTGATGCAGTTGGCGGGGTTGCTTGCCGCCGGGCTCGGCCTGGCGGTCTGGCTGCACCTGGGCTGGTTGGGCGGCGCCCCCCTGCCGGGCTATTTCGCCCTGGTGATCTTTGTGCTCAGCCTGGCCCATGCGGGAGTGCGGGTGGGGCGCAAGACCTACCTGGTGGATCTGGCCGGAGGGAACCGGCGCACGGATTATGTGTCTGTGAGTAATACCCTGATGGGGTTGCTGTTGCTGGTGGCCGGCGCGCTCAGCATGTTGCTGGCGCTGCTGTCCGGCCTGGCGGTGATACTGGTGTTTTCACTGTTGGGGCTGCTTGGTGTATGGTTGGCGCAAGGGTTGCCGGATGTACAGGCCGACCCGCCTAACGAGGATAAATGATGTTGCGAAAAAGCGTGATTGCGCTCTGTGGCCTGATGGTGGCCGCCCAGGTGTCGGCCCGGGATATCGATCAGATGCGGGCCGAATTTACCGTTTCCCTCAACGGGGATCAGACCCGGGGGGTCAATACCCTGACCATAGATCGCAACAGGGAGCAGTACCATGTGCATTTCGCCCTGAGCCACTGGCTGCTGGACGTGGATCAAAAGGCGAGCTTCACCTGGCAGGATTGCACCGCCCGGCCCGATACCTTCAATTACAAGGCCAAGGCGCTGGGGGTAACCCGGGAGGAGCGGCTGGTGTTCGACCGCCAGACCGACATGGTGCTCTACCAGGACAAGGATGGGGATCAGCTGCTGTCGACCGAGGGGGGGGTGTTCGATCCGGTGAGCTTCTTCTTTGAGGCGCGCTGCGATCTGATGGCGGGCAAGCAGGCGTTCGATTATCCGGTGCTGCGCAACGGCGAGATCAAATCGACCCCGTTCAAGGTGGTGGGCGAGGAGCCCCTCAAGACCGGTATCGGTACCTTCGATACCCTGGTGGTGGAACGGGACCGGGGCGACAGCAAGCGCAAGACCCGTTTCTGGGTGGCGCCCGAGCTGGACTACCTGCTGGTACAGATAAGCCACGAGGAAAACCGCCAGTTGGCGGTGACCGCAACCCTCGACAAACTGAGCTATACCCTGGTCGAGCCCGAGGACGTCGTGGCGCAGGAGGGTCAGCCCACCGCCACCGAGTGATCGAGCACCAGGTTTTCGCTGCAGATCCGGCAGCGGCCATTGTCCTTGGCCCGGTACAGGGCCCGATCGGCACGAACCAGCAACTGGTTCGTGCCGTCGCTTTTACGGGCCTCGGTCAGGCCGCCGCTAAAGGTAAAACCGATGGTCTTGTCCGCCAGGTAAAGAGGGGTTGCGGCCACGGTGTCGAGCAGGCGCTGGGCCAGGTGCATGCCCTGCTGGTGATCGGTTTTCGGCAGGATCAGCAGGAATTCCTCGCCGCCGATGCGCGCCAGTATGTCGGTGTCGCGGATGGTCTTGCGGCTGAGCCGGGCAAAATGGCGCAGCACTTCGTCACCGGTATCGTGGCCGTGCTGGTCGTTGATGTGCTTGAAGTGATCGATGTCCAGCATCACGATGCAGAACGGATGGTTGTAGCGTTGCAGGTTGGCCAGCTCGTACTGCAGCCGGGCCTCGGCGGCCCGCCGGTTGGGACAGTCGGTGAGCGGATCCGTGGTGGCCAGCTGCTTGAGCTGGCGGTTGAGGCGGACCAGCTCGTTGTTGGCCCGGCCCATCACCAGCCGATGGCGGCGGTTGCGCTTGAGGGTGAGGACCGTCAGCAGGCCGCCCCACAGAGAGCCGGTGGCGCCCAGGGTGATGAGGGTGGCCAGCCGGTCCTGCTCCAGCGCCAGCCGGTAGGCGGCGCTGGCGTCGGCCATGGCGTGCACCTGATAGCCTCCTTCCTCCGGCGCGTGGCTGACCAGCAGTACCGGCGTGCGCTCGTCGCCGAGCAGCAGCACCTTGGGCAGCAGGGGGCTCAGGACCAGGGGCAGGCGGGGATATTCCCGCTCGGCCGGGGTGGTGCCGGCACCGGGCAGGCGCAGCACATGTTGCAGCCAGCCGGCGTCGTCCGCAAGCGAGATCAGGCCCTGGCTGTCTGTGACCAGCAGGGATACCCGGTAGGCCTGGCGGGCCGGGCCGCCGACCGCGCTGCGCAGCAGCAGGATGGCTTCCCGCTTCCCGGCACCGACCGGGGTGGCGTAGTAGAAGGTCGCCTGCCGGCGCTCCGGCTCCAGGATAAAATGGCGCAGGCCGGGATCCTGCTCCAGGGCCAGGCTTACCTCGGCCGGCGGCGGTCCGGCGGGCGTCGGCAGCAGGGGCTGGCGGTCCGGCCCGAGCAGCCAGATGCCGTCCAGTCCAAAACCGCTGTCGAAGCGCTCCAGATCCGCCTGCAGGCTGGCGCGGGTGCTGTTTCCGGGGGCGGCGACAAAGGCCCGGGTGCTGGACAGGGAAGCCAGGGTGCGGGCGATGCTTTTGAGCTGGTGCCGGCTTTGCTGCAGATCCCGGGTGGCGGCAGCGGCGAGCAGGGCGGCCTGCTGGTGCAGATCCTCCAGTTGGGTGCCGATGCGCTGGCTGATCCAGTGCTGGCTGGTGAACCAGCTGGTCAGGGCAAGGGTGAGCAACAGCAGTACGATGGCGGCGAAGGAGTAGAGATCCTGGGGCAGCCAGCGGAGTTTGTTTTGCGGCGACATCCGTATTCCTGTTCAGCCATGGGTCTGTGGTCGGTTTGACGAGAGCGCCTTTATTTTAGTCAAGAATTGTCGCAGCGGGGGCCGGTTGTCATCGACTTAAAGTTGCATATTAAAAGTCACTTAAGGTGATCCAGATCAACGGCGGGCCGCCACCGATCGCCGACCATGGCATATTGCCGCCAAGGCATGACCAGAGGGGCCCCGGGAGTCGCCGTATGCATCTGACCCACTACACCGATTACGCGCTGCGCGTACTGATCTACCTTAACCTGCACCGCCAGCGGCGCTGCACCGCCCTGGAAATCGCCGAGCATTTCCGGGTGTCCCACCACCACCTGCGCAAGGTGATCCAGGATCTGCACAAGCGCGGCTATGTCACCACCATCCGGGGCAAGGGCGGTGGCCTGCAGCTGTTGCGCTCGCCGGACCAGATTGTGATTGGCACCCTGGTGCGGGAGCTGGAGCCGGACATGAACCTGACCGACTGTTTCGAGTCGCGCCACCATTGCGTCATTGCCCCGGCCTGCCGGGGCCGGCAGATTTTCGGCCTGGCGCTCAAGCAGTTTCTGGCGGTGCTGGATCAGCACACCCTGGCCGATCTGATGCCTGCCCGGGTGCGCAGCCAGTGTATCAACCTGCTGTATCAGGACTCGCCCGCCGCCTGATGGCGGTAGCGGGCCAGCTTGTCGTAGAGGGTTTTGCGGGGAATGCCGAGCCGCTCGGCGGCCAGGGCCACGTTGCCCTCGGCCCGTGCCATGGCGGTCAGGATCAACTGGCGTTCCAGCGCCGCCAGCTGGCTCGGCAGGGTGGAAGCGGTCTCGTCGGCCGGCTCGGACAAAACCCCCAGCACATACTGCTCCGCCGCATGGCGCAGCTCACGCACATTGCCCGGCCAGTCCCGCTGGATCAGTTGCTGGAGCAGGGCGTCTGAGGGCGGCGGGGCGTCCCTGTGGTACTGGATGCGGGCCTGTTCCACAAAGTGCAGGAACAGCAACGGAATATCGACCCGCCGCTCGCGCAGGGGCGGCAGCGCCAGGGTGACCACGTTGAGCCGGAAATAGAGATCGGGCCGGAACAGGCCGGCCTCGCCGGCGGCGTGCAGATCGATCTTGGTGGCGGCCACCACCCGGGCGTCCACCTCGATCAGCTTGTTGCCGCCGAGTCGCTCCAGCACTGATTCCTGCAGTACCCGCAGCAGCTTGGCCTGCAGGTTGAGGGGCATGCCTTCTATCTCGTCGAGGAAGAGGGTGCCGCCGTCGGCGTGCTCAATCTTGCCGATGCGGCGCTTGGTCACCCCGGTGAAGGCGCCGGGCTCGGCGCCGAACATCTCGCTTTCAAAAATCGACTCGGGCAGGGCGGTGCAGTTGACCGCCACGAAGTGGCCCTTGCGGCCACTGCCCTGGTGCAGGCTGCGCGCCACCATTTCCTTGCCGGTGCCGGTTTCTCCCAGGATCAGCACGCTGGCGTTGGTGTCGGCTATATTGTCTATTTGCCGGCGCAGCAGCTCGATTTGCGGGCTGTGGCCGAGCAGCAGGCCGGGATCCCGGCGTGCAGCCAGCTGCTCGCGCAGGCGGCGGTTTTCCAGCACCAGGGCGCGCCTGTCCATGGCCCGGCGCAGGCTGTGCAGCAGTTGCTCCGGCTCGTAGGGTTTTTCGAAGAAATCCTGGGCGCCCAGGCGCATGGCCGCCACCGCCATGGGAATGTCGCCGTGGCCGGTGAGCAGCAGCACCGGCAGCTCGGCATCGCGCTGCTGCAACTGTTGCAGCAGCGCCAGTCCGTCCATCCCCGGCATGCGCACGTCCGACAGCACCACCACCGGCGCCTGGGGCGACAGTGCCTGCAGCGCCTGCTCGGCGCGGGCAAAGCCGCGGGCTCTGATGTCGGACAACTGCAGGGTCTGCAACAGGGTCTGGCGTACGTCCTCGTCGTCTTCCACCAGCCAGACTTCAATTTCGGGATGGTTCATCTTCACTCCAGATCAGGGTAAATCGGGCGCCGCCTCCGGGCCGGGCGGCAATCTCCAGCCGGCCGTCGCTGGCTTCCACCAGGTCGCGCACTATCGCCAGCCCCAGGCCGAGCCCCTGGCCGGCCTGCTTGGTGGAGAAAAAGGGCTCGGTCACCTTGTCGAGCAGCTCGGGGGCGATGCCGGGGCCATTGTCCCACAGACAGAAGTGGCCGGCACCGGCCTCCAGGGTAATGGTGGCGTCCGCCGTGCCCGCCAGGGCGTCCAGGCTGTTGCTGATCAGGTTGGCCAGTACCTGCTCCAGGGCGTGGGGCTCCATCGGCAGCACCGTTCCCGGGGCCGGGCGCTGCAGCCGCACGCCCTGCTCGCCCACCCGGGCTCCCAGCCAGCTCAGCACATTGTCCAGCGCCTCGTCCAGCCGGGCCTGGCCACGGGTCTTGCGACGGGTGGCGGCAAACAGCTTGAGCTGGGAGGTCAGCCGGGCGATGCGGTCCACCAGCCGGCCCATGGTCTGCAGGCTTTGCTCTACCTGGTCGGTGTGGCCGCGTTGGGCCAGCAGCAGGGTGTTGACCGACTGATTCTTGAGGGCGGTCAGCGGCTGGTTGACCTCGTGGGCCACGCTGGCCGCCATCTGGCCGAGGGCGGCCAGCCGGTTGACCTGGATCAGTTCGTGCTGCATGGATCTGAGCCGGGCCTCGGCCTGGATCCGCTCCTGCACCTGCCGCTCCAGCTGGTGGTTGGAGGCGGCCAGGGCGGCGGTGCGCGCCATTACCTTGCGCTCCAGCTCGCCCTTGGCGCGGATCTGGGCCTGCACATAGCGCCGCCGCTGGCGCCAGTAGAGCAACAGCAGGGTCAGGGCGACGATGCTGATGCCGGCCACGGCGGTAACCAGGTGGGCGGTGTGGTACAGGGGGCGGTTCGGCCACCACAGCTGCAGCCGCCAGCGCAGCCGGGGCAGCGGCAATTCACTGACGCCATAGCCCTGGCCCTGCCAGCGCAACTGGCCGTCCCGCCGTTCCAGCGCGAGTGGCGTCAGGGGCATGGGCGTGTACTGGCGGGAGCGCTCCAGCCGGGACCTGGCCTCGTCGCTGAGCGGACTCAGGGTCTGGAACTTGAGTTCGGCGCGGGAAGCGAGGGCGATGACCTGGTCCGCATCCACCACCATCACCAGATCCCGCGCCGGCTGCCAGCTGCGTTCCAGTTCGAGCAGGGTGATTTTGGCGGCCAGTACGCCCTGAGTGCCGTCGACGCTGGCCAGGTGCAGGCCAAAGAAATAACCGGGAATGCCGGTGGTGGCGCCAACGCCGTAGAATTCGCCGACGCTGCCTTTGAGGGCGTCGGTAAAATAGGGGCGGAAGCGGTAGTTCTGGCCGATAAAGCTGTATTCCCGGTTCCAGTTGCTGGCGGCCAGGGTAAAGCCGTGGGCATCGATCAGGTAGAGCGCCTCCACCCCGGTTTCCGCCGCCAGTTGCGCCAGCAGCCGGTTGGCCCGGGCGATGGCGTGCGGGTCTGCAGGCCACTGCAGGGCCTGGCTGAGTACGGGATGGGAGCGCAGGGCGCGGGGGATATTCTCGAAGCGGGCGATCTCCGACTCCAGCGCCGCCCGGTACACCAGCAGTTGCTGTTGGGCGCGCAGCTCCTGCTCCACCGCCTGGCGTTGCCAGCTGCCGTGCCAGATCCAGGCCAGCAGCAGCAGGAACAGCGCCAGGCCGAGCAGCCAGAGCAGGCGTTTTTTCCATGCAGGGGTGTTCAGTTGACCTCCGCGGTCTCGCAGGCGGTGAGGGTGACGGCCGGCCCCGCCGGCAGCCAGTGGCCGAGCGGGCGGCAGGGAGCCGAGCCCGGGCAGAGGCTATAATCGCCGGTAAACTCGGAGCTGGCAAGCCGTACCTCGGCCAGCCGCAGGCCCGGTTGCCAGCGCCAGGCGCCGTCTTGCAGCCGGGCCTCGGGGGGCGGCTCCATGCCGGCGCCAGAGCCCCGCACGCTGGCTTCCGCCAGCAGCAGCCTGTCCCCGTCGACCCGGTAGTGCTCGCTCCAGCGAATTTTTTCCACCGAATGATCCCAGCTGAGGGTGAGGCTGCCGGTCAGCAGCATCACCAGGGCGGAACCCGAGGCCAAGCAGATCATCAGGCCACCGCCAGCGCCCGCTGGCGACGGTATTGCCACCAGTGGCGTCCCAGCAGCAGGGCGGCCAGGCCCAGGCCGAGTTCGTCGGTGAGCGGCAGCGAGAATACCAGCAGGCCGGCGGCGGCCACGGCCAGCAGCCGTTCCCACCAGGCGAAGGAAGCCAGCCAGTAGCCGATGGCGCCCATGCCCCACAGGGACACCGCCAGCAGTGCCTTGAACACCACGAAGACGGTGGCAACCAGGCCCGCATCGCCCTGCAGCATCAGCTCGGGGGCGTACACCGCCATGTAGGGCACCACGAAGCCGGCGATGGCGATCTGCAGCGAGCGGATGCCGATGCGCAGCCCCGAAGCCTTGGCGATGGGCGAGGCGGCGAAGGCGGCCAGGGCCACCGGCGGGGTCAGGTCCGCCATGATGCCGAAGTAGAACACGAACATGTGCGACACGATCAGCGGTACGCCGAGTTCGAGCAGCGCCGGGGCGGCGATGGAGCTGGTGATAATGTAGTTGGGGATGGTGGGAATGCCCATGCCCAGCACCAGGCAGGTGAGCATGGTCAGCGCCAGGGACAGCAGCAGGCTGTGCTCGCCCAGCTGGATGATGTAGCCGGCGACGATGGTGGCGGCGCCGGTGAGCGAGATGACGCCGATGATGACGCCCACCAGGGCGCAGGCCACGCCCACCGGCAGGGCATGCAGCGCGCCCTGGTAAAGCGCGTTGACCACGGTGGACAGGATGCCCTGCTCGCGCTTGACCAGCAGCAGCACGGCCAGCACCGCCACGATCACGAAGATGGCGGTGATGCCGAACCGGTTGAAGGTGGCGCAGGCCAGGCCCAGGCCGATCCAGAAGGCGTAGCGCAGCCCTTTGGCGCCCAGGTGTTTGGCCACGCCGTTGCCCATGATCAGCACCACGGTGAGCGCCAGGCCCATCATGCCGGCGAACAGGGGGGTGAAACCGGAGAACAGCATCACCACCAGCGCCACCAGCGGCAGCAGCAGGTACCAGCGGGTCCTGAGCGCGGCCAGGGGGCTAGGGCACTCTTCCTTGGGCAGGCCGTGCAGGCCGGCGCGGCCCGCTTCCAGGTGCACCATCAGGAACACGGTGAAGAAGTAGAGCACGGCGGGGATCAGCGCCGCCTTGGTGATCTCCACATAGGGCACGTTGATGGTTTCGGCCATGATAAAGGCCACGGCGCCCATCACCGGCGGCATGATCTGGCCACCCATGGAGCTGGTGGCTTCCACCGCCCCGGCAAAGTCGGCCTTGTAACCGAATTTTTTCATCAGCGGTATGGTGAACTGGCCGGTGCTGACCACGTTGGCCACGCCGGAGCCGTTGATGGTGCCCATCATGCCCGAGGACAGCACCGACACCTTGGCCGGGCCGCCGCGGGTATGGCCCACAGAGCCGATGGCCACGTCGTTGAACAGCTTGAGCATGCCCGCCTGTTCCAGGAAGGCGCCGAACAGGATAAACAGGAAGATGTAGCTGGACGACACATAGGTGGGGGTGCCGTAGATGCCCTCGGTGCTGAAGGCCAGCTGGGAGACCACCTGATCCAGGCCGTAGCCCCGGTGCATCAGGGCGTCGGGCAGGTGCTGGCCGAACAGGGCATAGCCCACGAAGGCCAGGCAGATCAGCGGCAGCGCCCAGCCCATCAGCCGGCGGGCGGCGTCGAACACCATCACCAGGGTAACGCCGCCGATGATCCAGTCGGCCTGGTTCATGTCGCCGGCGCGGTAAATCAGGTCCGCCTCGAACCACCAGTGGTAAAAGGCGAACAGCAGGGCCACGGCCCCCAGCAACATGCCCCAGACCGAGGGGCGGGACAGGTGCTGGCCGCGCGCGCCATGAAGCTGATACACCAGGAACAGCAGAAAGCCGACATGGATGGCCCGCACCACTGTGGTGGACAACGGGCTGAAGGCGGCGGTCACTATCTGGAAGATTGAAAAGGCCAGGGCGCCGTAGAATATCAGCGCGTGGGGCCGGGAATGGGCACTGCTCATCATCTCTCCTCAGCCCGTGTCGCCAACGGCGCACGGACTGCTGTCTTGATCGGGTCGGTTGTTATTATGGTAACGGCCCGGCGCCAGCCGGGCCGTGGCGGGCTCAGTCGATCAGGCCCTTTTCCTTGAAATAGCGCTCTGCGCCCGGGTGCAGCGGCAGCGGCAGTCCTTCCACCGCCAGCTCGGGATCGATGCCGTTGGCTGCGCTGTGGGCGTTGCTCAGGGCGGGGAGGTTTTCATACACCTGGCGGGCCATTTCATAGGCGGTGCTGTCGGACACGTTTTCGTGGGTCACCAGCAGGTTGCTGATGGTGACGGTGGGCACGTCCGCGTCCTGGCCGGTATAGGTGCCGGCGGGGATCACCCCGGTGCGATAGGCGTCGTTGCCGATGCGGGCGACCACTTCCCCGGGAATGGGAATGAACACCACGGGAGCGTGGGAGGCCAGATCGCGGAAGGCGGCCATGCCGAGGCCGGCGGACTGCAGGGTGGCGTCCAGCTGGCGGTTTTTCATCAGTTCCACCGACTCGCCAAAGGGCAGGTACTCGGTGCGGGAGAAGTCGTCATAGCCCATGCCGGCGGCCTTGAAGATGGCGCGGGCGTTGAGTTCGGTGCCGGAGCGGGGGGCGCCGACCGAGATGCGTTTGCCCTTGAGATCTTCCAGGCTGGTGATGCCGCTGTCGGCCCGGGCTACGATCTGGATATAGTTGGAGTAGGTGGAGCCCACCGCCCGCAGTTTTTTCAGCGGCGCCTTGAAGCCGGCCTCTTCCACGCCGTTCCAGGCATCGCCCACGCTGTCGGCCAGGGCGAAGCCGATCTCGCCCCGTCCCCGGTCGAGCAGGGTCAGGTTTTCCACCGAAGCGCGGGTGGCCTGCACCTGGACCTTGGCGTTGGGAATGTGTTCGCCGTAGAGCTGGGAAATGGCCACGCCGAGCGGGTAGTAGACGCCGCTAGTGCCGCCGGTGAGCACGTTGATGAACTCACTGGCCTGGGTGGCGGTAACGGACAGGGCCAGGGTGGCGCCGAGCATGCATTGTTTGATGACCTTCATTGGTTAGCTTCCTTGGTTATGGTTGTGCAGCGATAAGGTTGCACTTTTGATGCCAAGGGTTAAATTCCTGTTTTTGTTTTTAACTCTTTGATTTTATTAGGGTGGTCCTGTTATGTATTCCGAAAATCCGGAATATGGCCGTCATTGCGTTCCGATATTCCGGAATCCGGCGGGCCTTGGTCCGCCGCCCGGCTGTGTTACCATGCGCCGGTGTAACCCGGACAGAGGATGTGGAACATGATGCTGGTGCTGGCCCTGTTGGTGGTGTTGCTGGCGGCAAGGCAACTGGACTGGAAGGCATTGCTGGCAGACAGGCTCCGTCAGCACCTGTGTTTCGGAGCGGCCATCGCCCTGGTGCCGTTATGGATGCTGCAGGCGGGGGTCAAGGATGGACTGGAGGTGCACTTTCTCGGCCTGACCACCCTGGCCCTGGTGCTGGGCTGGCGCATGAGCCAGCTGATGGCCTTGCTGCCCCTGCTGCTGGTGACCCTGTTCGGCTTCGAGTCCTGGCCGGCCTTTGGCGCCAACCTGCTGTTGGGCGTGGTGTTGCCGCTGGCGGTGAGTTATTTCGTGTTCCTGCTGACCTATAGTTACCTCTACCGCCATCTGTTCGTGTATCTCTTCGTGGCCGGCTTCTTCAACGCCGCCCTGACCATCGCCGCCAAGACCCTGGCGTTTGCCGCCTACATGACCTGGTCCGGCCAGTATCCCTGGCCGGTAGTGCTGGACAACTATGTGGCCATACTGCCACTGCTGCTGTTTCCCGAGGCGCTACTCAACGGCATGGCCATCACCCTGCTGGTGGTGTTTCGGCCCCAGTGGGTGCGCACCTTTTACGACCGGGATTATCTGCTCAATAAGTGAGGCTGAGCACTTTTGGCGATCCGGCCTGTCTGTTAGGCTGTGTTTAAGTTATCCCGATGCGAGAATACGATGAAAAAGCGAGTACTGAAGACCCTGGTTCCCCTGTTGGCCCTGGGCCTGACGCCCCTGGCCCAGGCCGAGATGAGCCGGGAGGAGTTCCAGCAGCTGGTGCGCGAAACCCTGCTGGAGCAGCCCGAAATCCTGCGCGAGGCCATCATCAAGCTGGAGGAAAAAGACAAGCTGGCCCAGCAGCAGCAGTTCGAGCAACAGCTGAAGGAGCAATCGGCGCTGCTGTTCGCCAGCAGCACCGACGGCATCATGGGCAATCCCGGCGGCAAGATAGAAATGGTGTATTTCACCGACTACAACTGCCCCTATTGCCGCCGCCTCAACCAGACCCTGCTGGAAGTGCTGAAAACGGAGCCGGAACTCAAGGTAATCGTCAAGGACATCGGCATACTGGGGCCGGATTCGGTGCAGGCCGCCCGCCTGGCCCTGGCCGCCGCCCGGGAGGCGCCCAAACAGTATGAGGAGCTGCACCAGGCGCTGATGAGCCAGCAGCGGGTACAGGCCGCTGCCCTGGCGACCATCGCCGACAAGGCGGGGCTGGATGCCAAGGCGCTGCAGGCCAAGGCCGACAGCAAGGAGATTGCCGACAAGCTGACCGAAAACCTGAGCCTGTTCCGCAGCCTGGGGCTGAACGGCACCCCGGCGCTGGTGTTCCCGGACGGCACCCTGATCCCCGGCGCCATCGATACCGCCGGCCTGAAGGAGATCCTCAAGGACAAGCAGAAGTCGTAGGGATTGGGGGAACCGGGACTGAGGACTGGGGATCAGACAGTTCCGGTTTCCCAGGGGGTAAAAACAAAAGACCCGGGCCAAGGCCCGGGTCTTTTGTTATCGGAGCGCAGGCGGCTCGCCTGCAATGGCGCCGAAGGCGCCAGCATTGCCTGATTGAAGCGAGGGTTCAAGGTTGCCGCTTCACGCCAAGATACGGGGATGCGGGCAGGCTGCCCGCGCTCCGAAGGCACGATTCAGACATCAAGCCCCGGCGTTTTGCCCGGTGAAGCCGGGCTACCCAGTCCCGAATCCCCAGTCCCCGGTTTTTACTTCCAGCTGGCCTCGCGCTTGGCCTTTTGCAGCTTCTCATAGGTGGCCAGCAGTGCCTGGTGGGCGGGGAAGTCCGCCAGGCTTTCGTCGGAGGCGGTCAGGCCGTGGAAACGGGCCTCGCCCGCCACCTGTTGCCAGGCCTGGGCCACGGTGTCGGCGCCGAACATGCTGTCGAAGGCGGATCTGTATTGGGCCGGCTCGCGGTGCTCATCCAGGTGCAGTTCCAGGGAGGCCTTGAGGCAGCGGTAGTAGCGGTGGCGCTCTTCGGTAAACACCGAGGCGTTGAAGCTCAGGGTCCAGTCGGCGTAGTCCAGGGCGGTTTCCAGCTCGCCGGCGGCCAGGGCCAGCATACACTTGAGCTCGCCCACCCGCAGGGTGTGCCAGGCGGTGCCCTTGGTGGAGGCGATGCCAATCAGCTCCCGTACCCGGGTAAAGTCGTCCAGCCCTTCTTCTTCCAGCTGCTCGTACAGGCCCATCAGCTGCTCGCCATCGGCGTCGCTGCCGGGCAGGCTCAGCAGTGTCGCTCTGAGCCCCGCGCCCATATTGTTGTTGGCCAGCTCCAGATCCTCCACCGGATAGATGTCGGACATGCCGGGCACCAGGATACGACAGGCGTACACGCCCAGGTGCTCGTAGTCGGCGATGTACACCGGCTGTTCCAGCTCGTTGAATACCGCCATCAGGTGGTTGAATTCCTGCTCGGAGGTGCCGCTGAAGTCCCAGTCGGCAAAGGCGTAATCGGCCTGGTCCTTGAACAGATCCCAGCTGATCAGGCCGGAAGAGTCGATGAAGTGGGTTTCCAGGTTGTGGTGGTCGGCCACTTCGTCGTCGTCGAAGGAAGGCGGCACGAACACGTCAAGATCCTTCAGGCCGCGGCCCTGCAGCAGTTCGGTAACGGTACGCTCCAGCGCGACCTGAAAGCGCGGGTGGGCGCCGAAGGAGGCAAAGCAGGTGCTGTTGGCGGGGTTGAACAGTACCACGCAGATCACCGGATAGCGGCCGCCCAGGGAGGCGTCGAAGGCGTGGATGGGGAAGCCTTCCGCTTCCAGCGCCGCGATGGATTCCTGGATGTGCGGGTAGCGGGCCATCACCTCGGCGGGGATGGCCGGCAGGCTGATGCGCTCGGCTATGATGCGGTTTTTGATATGGCGCTCGAACACCTCCGACAGCCCCTGGGTGCGGGCTTCGGTCCTGGTGTTGCCGGCGCTCATGCCGTTGGACACATAGAGGTTGCCGACGATGTTCATCGGGATGTAGACGGTTTTATTGTCGCCCTGGCGCTCGAAGGGCAGGGCGCAGATGCCGCGCTCGGCGTTGCCCGATTGCAGATCGATCAGTTGTTCGGCGGTCAGTGCCCGCTCCGGATCGTAGAAGCCGCGGGTGTAGTCGTCGAGCAGGCCGGCGGGCAGCTGATTGTCGGCCGGAATGGGGAACCACTGCTCGTTGGGGTAGTGCACGAAGTCGCCCCCGGCGATGTCGCGGCCCAGGTAGAAGTCGGCAAAAAAGTAGTTGGTGGCCAGGCGCTCGAAGTATTCGCCCAGGGCCGAGGCCAGGGCGGCTTTTTTACTGGCGCCCTTGCCGTTGGTGAAGCACAGGGGGCAGTCCTTGTCGCGGATAT
The DNA here is from genome assembly GCF_003012795.1 of Zobellella taiwanensis. Taxonomy (GTDB): domain Bacteria; phylum Pseudomonadota; class Gammaproteobacteria; order Enterobacterales; family Aeromonadaceae; genus Oceanimonas; species Oceanimonas taiwanensis. The sequence goes on along the minus strand of NZ_PXYH01000007.1, from coordinate 125,839 downwards.
GCACCGACCAGACGTTGGGCACCGGATTCAGCCAGGAGGCTTCCTCGATGTTGAACCCCAGCGCCTGGAGCTGGCGCTGGAAGTAGTCGATGGAGTCTTCCAGGGCGGCATCTTTGCTGGGGATAAAGGTTTTCATGGTGTCCTCGGGCGTGATCGGCGAAAAAAGGGGGCCGATCCTAACCCGAGGCGATAAAGTGAACAAGGACTGTTTCAGCCCGGGGCGGGCAGGCGCAGGCGGGAGAGTTCGGCCATCCAGGCGGCGGAACTGTGCTCGGCCCGTTCGACCTGCGCCAGCAGCTGCGCGTCGTCCGCGCCCCGGGCGCGCAGCGCCAGGGCCTCGGCGAAGGCCTGGTCCAGCGCCTGGCGGCAGGCCGCCAGCCCGGGATCGGGATGCTGCTCCAGCCACTGGCCAAAGCGGCCCTGTTGCTGCAATGCCGCCATCCGTTCCCGCGCTGCCATGTCCTCCCCGTCTTCCAGCAGCCGGTAGCCGGTTTGCTTCAACACCAGCTGTTCGACCTTGAGCAGGGACTGCAGCCCCAGCCAGCGGGCCTGCTCCACCAGGCCGCGGGTCTGGCCGGCGGCGGTATTGGTGGTGATCACCACTTCCTCCACATGGCGGATGGCCAGGTCGGCCTGGCGGGCCTGCTGATCGGTCTGTTGCTGGCGCAGGCCGAGTTCCTGCATGCTGGCCTCGAAGGCCGCCAGGTGCTCGGCAATGCCCGAGGCCGTGGCCTGGGTTCGTTCCGACAGGGCGCGCACCTCGTTGGCCACCACGCTGAAGCCGCGGCCGTGTTCGCCGGCGCGGGCGGCCTCTATGCTGGCGTTGAGCGCCAGCAGGTTGGTCTGGTCGGTAATCTCGCGGATCATCGCCAGGGCGTCGACGATATGCTGTCGATGCCGGTCGAGCTGCTCGGCTGCCTGCCGCATCTGCGCCATGTGCTGCTGGATTTGGCGACTGGCGTCGGCTACCTGGCGCACCCGGCTCTGGGCATCCCCGGCGCTGGCGGCGCTGTGCTCGGCCAGGCCGTGTACCTCGGCCATCAAGCGGTCGATGTCGCCCAGATCCCGTTCGGTCACCTGCAGGTCCTGCAGCAGGTGGCGGGCATTGAGCCGGTGCAGGCCGGCGGTGAGCCGGTTTTCGCTGGTCAGCGCCTGCACCCGCGACATGACGCCCATGGCGTCGTTGATCTTGTTGAGGGACTGGCTGAAGTCCCCGGGCAGGCCTACCGTCATCGCCTGGCGGGAAAAGTCCCCCTCGGCGGCATGGCCGAAACAGGCCGAGGCCTCCTTGAAATAGGTTTCGATGACATCGAGCAGGTCGTTCAGGGCCCAGGCCACCTGGCCCACCTCGCCCTTGTTGCGGGTGTTGCCGAGCCGCTGATAGATATGCCCGGCCGCGGCGTTTTGCAGCCGCCGGCAAATATGTTCCTGGGTCAGGGCGGCCTGGCGGGCCTCGCGCAGGGCCAGGGCGATCAGCGCCAGGGCCAGCAGCAGGCTGGCGCCGAGAAACCAGCCGAAATAGCGGGGCAGCCAGTATTGCAGCACCAGCTGCAACACCATCAGGGCCAGGATGACGACGCAGAACAGGGTGAACTGGGAGTAAAAATAGGGCGCCCAGGAACGCTTGTGACGCGGTTTAGCCGGCATGGCGCAACTCCAGGGCATCCCGGTAGAGACGGTTGACCCAGGCGGGGTAGCTGCAGTCCTGCTCCGCCAGGTAGTCGCACAGCGCCTGGTAGGACACCTCGGTGGCGGCCTTGCGATCCAGCCCCTGCTCCCGCTGGCACAGCCGGCGGTAAAGGGGCTCTATCACCGCCAGGGCCCGTTCCGGGGCGTGGCGGCGTACCGAAAAATAGCCGTTCTTGCGGCCGTTGAGATCGAAGGAAGGCGTGATGTTGGCGTAGACCCAGTAGTAATCGCCGTTGGCGGTGCTGTTTTTGACAAAGCCGAAAAACTCCTGGCCCTGCTGCAGGGTCTGCCACAGCAGCTTGAATACGCCCCTGGGCATGTCCGGGTGGCGGATCAGGTTGTGCGGCCTGGCCAGCAGCGCCGGCTCCGCATAGTCGGAGACCGCCATGAAGGTGCGGTTGGCGTAGGTGATGTGGCCCTTGAGATCGGTTTTGCTGACGATCAGCTTGTCGGCCGGCCAGTCGATGCGGCGGCCCCGGCGGTCGTTGATATGAGACATTCCGTTATCCACTCCAGTAGTCCCTTGGGCTCTGCGCGGACGGCAAGGGCGGCAGAGGGTCAAATCAGATTCGTCCGAAGACATTCTACTTTAGTGATAAGCCGGGGGGATTTTATGATCCAGAACAAGTTTTGTTCGGTTTGCGGCGGTTGTCTTCAAACTGTCATGGAGGGCGGCGGCAACACAAAAACGCCCGCGCGGGGCGGGCGTTTGGAAGCAAGGCGACGGCTCAGGGCAGCAGGTGCAGCATGCGGCGCAGGGGCTCGGCGGCGCCCCACAGCAGCTGGTCGCCCACGGTAAAGGCGGACAGGTACTCGGGACCCATGTTCAGCTTGCGCAGGCGGCCCACCGGCACGGACAGGGTGCCAGTGACGGCGGCCGGGGTCAGCTCTTCCATCGACAGCTGGCGGTCGTTGGGGATCACCTTGACCCAGTCGTTGTGGCCGGCCAGCAGCTTTTCGATCTCGGGGATGGAGATGTCTTTTTTCAGCTTGATGGTAAAGGCCTGGCTGTGGCAGCGCAGGGCGCCGATGCGTACACACAGGCCGTCCACCGGGATGGCGGCGCCGGTCTGCAGTATCTTGTTGGTCTCGGCCTGGCCCTTCCACTCTTCCCGGCTCTGGCCGTTCTCGAGCTGGGTATCGATCCAGGGGATCAGGCTGCCGGCCAGGGGCACGCCGAAGTTGTCCACCGGCAGGTCGCCGCTGCGGGTTTTCTCGGTGACCTTGCGCTCCAGCTCCAGGATGGCGGAGCCCGGGTCGGCCAGCTCGGCGGCCACTTCGTCGCGCAGCAGGCCCATCTGGGTCACCAGCTCGCGCATATGGCGGGCGCCGCCGCCGGAGGCGGCCTGGTAGGTGGCGACAGACACCCACTCCACCAGATCCTGCTCGAACAGGCCGCCCAGGGCCATCAGCATCAGGCTGACGGTGCAGTTGCCGCCCACAAAGGTTTTGGCACCGTTGGCCAGGGCCTGCTGAATTTGCTTGCCGTTGACCGGATCCAGCACGATCAGGGCGTCGTCGTCCATGCGCAGGGCGGAGGCGGCGTCAATCCAGTAGCCGTTCCAGCCGGCGGCGCGCAGTTTGGGATAGACTTCCTTGGTGTAGTCGCCGCCCTGACAGGTCAGCACCACGTCCAGCGCCTTGAGGGCGTCGATGTCGTAGGCGTTCTGCAGGGTGCCGGCGTTCTTGCCGAAGTCGGGGGCAGGCTGACCGGCCTGGGAGGTGGTGAAAAAGACGGGATCGATACGGGCGAAGTCACCTTCTTCCACCATGCGGCTCATCAATACCGAGCCGACCATGCCACGCCAGCCGACCAGACCTACTTTTTTCATTATCAAGTGTCCTTTCTTTGGAAGTGAATAAACGAAAACCTTATTCACAATACTGATTGAGCGCAAAGGTGCAAGGGGCAAGCGGAAATGGGAGGCGGATTTTTGGCGCTGTCAGCCGGAGATCAAGGGGTTGGCCTTGGTCATCTCGTTGCAGGCAGCGACCACCGCCAGCGCCAGGGCCGAGCGGATGACCTGCTCCTGGCGTTGCCGCTGCATCTGCTGCAGGCCGGGATCCAGCTCGCCGGCCGGGGGCGGCGCCGCGAAGGGCGGTACCTCCATGGCGGCCACCATGTGCAGCGCCTTGAGCGGCCCGGCCACTTCGGGGTCGGTCAGCCGGTATTCCCGCCCCTGGCTGTTGAGGTAATCCCTGAGCGCAATCAGCCGGTCCAGGTCCTGGTAAAGGGACTGGGACAGGATGCCGAGGCCGTAGAGCAGTTTGAGCCGGACCGCCAGATCCGCCAGCGGCCCCATGGTGCCGAGCAGGGGCTCGACCGCGAACTTGACCGCGTAGTCGTCCTTGCGAAACACTCTCTGGATCAGCTGATCGAGCATGTCGTCGAACACGTCCACCATGGCAATCACCAGCCCCCGGGCGGAGGGGCTGTGCTGCAGGCGTTCGAAAATTTCGGCTTCTTGCTCGCGGTTCAACATCTTGCGGCCCGGTTGATCAATGGTCTCCCCGCGGTTTCAGCGCGAGGTACTGCTGTGCTATTCGTCCGGCGACATCACCGTCGGCCCGCAGCCCGGTGTAGTGGGCCAGGGTGGCCCCCAGCCCTTCCGCTGCCAGCCGCTGTTGCAGCTCCACCGCCTGGGGATCGTCCTCGTTGCGGTAGCAGAAGGCGGCGGCAATGCCTTTTATCAGATTTGCGTTGTCGATGCCATATTCCAGGGTGCCGAGCAGGGGCTTGATCAGCCGGTCCTCGGGACCCAGCTTGCGGATGGGCTGGCGGCCGACCCGGTCGATTTCGTCCACCAGGTGGGGATTGGCGAAGCGGCCGAGGATCTTTTCGATATAGGCCTGGTGCTGCGCTTGGTCGAAGCCGTAGCGGCGGATCAGCACGGCGCCGCTTTCCTGCATGGCGGCCTTGACCTGCGCCCGGATCGCCGGATCGGCAATGGCCTGGCCTATGGTGCGATAGCCCGCCAGGGCGCCCAGGTAGGCGGTGATGATGTGGCCGGTGTTGAGGGTGAACAGCTTGCGCTCGACAAAGGCCATCAGGTTGTCGGTCAGTTCCATGCCGGCAATGGCGGGCGGCGGGCCCTTGAACTGGGTCCGGTCCACTATCCATTCGCTGAAGGTTTCCACCGTGACCGCCAGGGGATCGCCCTGGTCGGCGGAAGGGGGCACTATGCGGTCCACCGCCGAGTCGACGAAGCCGACAGACTGCTCCAGCTCGGCCAGGTAGCGGGCGTCCAGGTGCTTGAGTACTTCGCCCTTGAGGAAAGTGGAGCCGCGCACCTGGTTTTCGCAGGCGATGATGTTGAGCGGGGCGGTGTTGCCGCGCTCGAAGCGCCGTTGCAGGCCCTGGGCCAGGGTGCTGGCGATCAGGGTGAGCACGGTCGGGCCCACGGCGGTGGTGATGAGGTCGGTGCCGGCGATAAGCTCCAGCAGCTCGGGGCGGCGGGAGTCGATGGCGTCGACGCCGGTGACGGTGTCGGTGCGCACTTCCTGGCCGACGATGTGCACCGGGTAGCTGTGCCGGCGTTGCAGTTCATCGACCAGTTGCGGATTGACGTCTGCGAAGGTCACGTGGATGCCGGCGTCGGCCAGCAGCTTGCCGATAAAGCCGCGGCCGATATTGCCGGCGCCGAAATGAATGGCGGTTGTCATGGGTTCACCTGTTTAAGGGAGGCCCGGGGGCCTCGGGTTGCTGACTAGTTTTGGCCATGAAACCTGCAGTTGAGGTGCTAGGCGACAAAAGCATTAGCTCCTCCGACTCGCCGTAAACCCATCCATGGGGGCTCATCCGCGCCATCCTTGGCGCGGATGGTCGGCTGAGCTAACCGCTTTCGCCGCCACCACTTATTACAATCGCCGGTCTCATGGTTATTCTCGGTCAGGCCGGATTGAGCGCCTTCAGTACCTCGTCCACATTGCCGGTGGTGGTCAGTTTGGCGATCACGGCGTCGTCGTCGAGGGCGCCGGTGATGGCGGCGATCACGTCGAGGTGCTCGTTGTTGCGGGCGGCGATGGCGATCACCAGCCTGGCGATGTCGTCCTCGTCGTCACCGAACCTCACCCCCTGCGGGTACTGGCAGACGATGACCCCGGTCTTTTTCACCGCGTCCTTGGCATCGCTGGTGCCGTGGGGCACGGCGATGGACTCGCCCAGGTAGGTGGAGGTCAGTTTTTCGCGGGCCAGCATGGCGTCCACATAGGAGGGCTCCACATAGCCGCCCTGCACCAGTTGTGCACCGGCGAAGCGGATGGCATCTTCCTTGCTGGCGGCGCTCAGCCCCAGGTGGATGTTTTCCGCCCGCAGCCGGAAGGGGGCATTGTCATCCGCGCCGGCCTCGTCGGCGGCAACTGGAGCCGCGACCGGGGCGGGTTCGGCCTTGGCGCGGCCCTGGCTCAGTCGGGCCACCAGGCTGTCGTACAGGGCGCCGTCGAGGAAGTTGTTGAGCGAGATATGCTCGGCTCCGGGCGCATGGCGTCGGGCCCGGTCGGTCAGATCCCTGTGGGTGAGCACGAGATCGGCGCTGTCGTCCAGGCTGTTGATCGCCAGGTTGCTGACCGAGATATCAAGGCCGGCGGCGGCCACCTTTTTGGCCAGCATGCTGGCGGCCATGGCGCTGGAGCCCATGCCCGCATCGCAGGCAACGATGATCTTGCGTATCGCCGCCGGGTCCTTGGTGATGCCGGCGGTTGCGGCCATCCCCTTGCTTTCGGCTTTCATCGCCTGCACCTTGGCGGCGGCGGCATCCAGCTCGTCGCCGTTACCGGTTTGTCGCTGGGTTTTCAGCAGCAGGGCGGCGATCACGAAAGAGACCGCCATGGAGGCGACGACTGCCAGGGCCACGCCCAGGTGGGCACCCTTGGGGGTCATCAGCATGACCGCGAAGATGGAGCCGGGGGAGGCCGGGGCCTGCAGGCCGGCGTTGAACAGGGTGAGGGTGAATACCCCGGTCATGCCGCCGGCGATCACCGCCAGGATCAGGCGGGGGTTCATCAGCACATAGGGGAAGTAGATTTCGTGGATGCCGCCGAAGAAGTGGATGATGGAGGCACCGGCGGCGGATTGCTTGGCGTTGCCGCGGCCGAAGAAGATGTAGGCCAGCAGCACGCCCATGCCCGGGCCCGGGTTGGCCTCAATCAGGAAGAAGATGGACTTGCCGAATTCGCTGGCCTGCTGGATGCCGAGCGGGGTGAAGATGCCGTGGTTGATGGCGTTGTTGAGGAACAGGATCTTGGCCACTTCCACGAAGATGGAGGTCAGCGGCAGCAGGCCGGCGTCCACCAGGGCACCGACCCCGGCGGCCAGGGCCGCGGACATCAGCTTGACGAAGGGGCCGATCAGCAGGTAGGCGACGATGGCGCAGAGCATGCCGATGATGCCGGCGGAGAAGTTGTTGACCAGCATCTCGAAACCGCTCTTGACCTTGCCCTCGATGGCCTTGTCGAAGTGCTTGATGGCCCAGCCGCCGGCGGGGCCGACGATCATGGCGCCCATGAACATGGGGATGTCGGTGCCCACTATCACCCCCATGGTGGTGATGGCGCCCACCACGGCGCCGCGGTCGCCGCCCACCAGCTTGCCGCCGGTGTAGCCGATCAGCAGCGGCAGCAGGTAGGTGATCATGGGGCCGACCATGGTGGCCAGGGTGTCGTTGGGCAACCAGCCGGTGGGAATGAAAAGGGCGGTGATAAAGCCCCAGGCGATAAAGGCGCCGATGTTGGGCATCACCATATTGGACAGGAAACGTCCGAAATTCTGGATTTTTACTTTACTGTTCTGGGATAGCATAGCGTTAACCCCGCCTGGTGCGATGTCAGTTCCGTTGAGGAGGATGCCCCTGGGCACCCGATGGATGAGCTCGTAGGAAATCTAACACTTCCGGGAAAAAGCGGCGCAAAGGCGCACCATAGCGTGATCATGATCACGCTATGGGTGTGGTATTCAAAAAAATAAGGTGATCAATGTCACGATAAATGGCGGTAATTTTATTACATTGCCGTTTTTTTATCCATTATCGACCTTTGTTTGTGATTTATGTCACTTTTTATATTGAGAGGGCTTAATTATAAAGGGTGATTTTTGTCACAATTTATGAATATGACGGCACCGGAGCCCTGAGTGCCCGTAACGGATAGCCTCCGCCAATCCGAAATATGGGCGTCACTCGATGCTTTTTTGGCGTCGATGGCGACAGGTGTAATAAAATTACTATTTCAGCCGCCGCTGGACAGGGACAGGAAGCCGAGGATCAGCACCGGGCCCGCCAGGCTCAGCACAAAGCCCGACACTATGGCCACCGGCACTATGGTGACACCGCCCGAGCGTTGCAGCACCGGCAGGGTAAAATCCATGGCGGTGGCGCCGCCGTAGCCGATGGCGCAGGAGGGATGGCGTCGCATCAGCGCCGGTATGATCAGTATGGCTACCAGCTCCCGGGCCAGATCGTTGAGAAAGGCGGCGCTGCCGAGCACGGGCCCGAGCTGGTCGCCGATCAGGATGCCGGACAGGGAATACCAGCCGTTGCCGGAGGCGAAGGCGAGGCCATGGCTTGCTGGCATGTCCAGCAGCCAGGCGCCGGCCAGGCCGCCCACCCAGGAACTCACCATCACCACCAGGGCGATGGCCAGGCCCCAGCGGTTGAGCAGGATCTGGCGCAGCCGCATGCCCGAGTTGCGCAGCTGGATGCCGATCAGCAGCAGCAGCAGCATCAGCGCCCACTCGCTCAGGGTATCCACCGCAAACCACTGCGGGTCGAGCCATTGTCCCACCAGCAGGCCGCCGATGATCACCAGGCACAGCCGGGCGGAATCCAGCAGCAGCGACCATTTGCTCAGGGCCGGGGCACCCCTTTCTCCTTCCACCCGGCCGCGCCGGACATCGAGCAGCCAGAGGCCGGCCAGGTTGCACAGGGTGATGCAACCGAGAAAAACCAGGCAGACGGTAAAAATTGTGCCCAGATGAGTACTAAGATTATCCACAAAGGCCAGGCTTATCCCCATCAGGAACAGGATCAGGTACACCATGCGGGCCACGGCCACATTGATAAAGTGCACTATGGACTGGGAGCGGCAGGGGATACAGTAGCCCAGGGCGAGGGGCAGTAATACGATGAGCATGCCGGAGTACATGAGAATAATCTTCCAATTGATTGATGCGGCGTGATTTTTGACCGTCACTGTCGTGCCCGACAGCATACGTGAGCCGATCGGGAAAAAAAAGCCGGTGTCCGGTGCCGGGTGAAGCCGGCGTTGCCGGGAGTGAATAACCAGCGCCTAGCGGTTCCCTGGCTTTGCCGTGGTTGGCAAGCCGGCGGTATGGTGTAATATTCGTTGCCTGATGTTTTATTCGCTATTTTTGAATAATTTTATACTGTAACGCTGTGATATCATCGTATAAAAAACCGACCAACACCGTACTGGAAAGGCGATTATGTTGTTATTGACGGCGGCAGATGGTAATTTTGCGGCAGCGGTTAACAAGTCGTTAACCATGATCAAGGACTCGGTCGCCGCGGCGACACAGGAACAAAAGGTCTAACGGATGAGCAAACCAGCCCTGGAAGTGTCGGGCCTGCACAAGCATTACGGCTCCCTGGAAGTACTCAAAGGCATCGATTTGACCGCGGTCAAGGGCGACGTCATTTCGATCATCGGTTCGTCCGGCTCCGGCAAATCCACCTTTTTACGCTGTATCAACCTGCTGGAAACGCCCTCTGCCGGCGAGGTGCGGGTGCACGGCGAACTGATCGAAATGCGCACCAACAAGGCCGGCGAGCGGGAGACCGCCAACATGCGCCAGGTGGAGCGGATCCGCTCCCGGCTGGCCATGGTATTCCAGAGTTTCAACCTCTGGTCGCACATGACCATCCTCGAAAACATCATCGAAGTGCCGGTACATGTGCTCAAGGTGCCCAAAAAGCAGGCCGTCGACAAGGCCGAGGCCCTGCTGCACAAGGTCGGCCTGTTCGAGCGCCGCGACTACTATCCGGGCCACCTGTCCGGCGGCCAGCAGCAGCGCGCCGCCATCGCCCGGGCGCTGGCGGTGGATCCTGAAGTCATGCTGTTCGACGAGCCCACCTCGGCGCTCGACCCCGAGCTGGTGGGCGAGGTGCTGGGCGTGATGCGCGGCCTGGCGGAAGAAGGCCGGACCATGCTGGTGGTGACCCACGAAATGAGCTTCGCCCGGGATGTCTCCAACAAGGTGATGTTCCTGCATCAGGGGCGGGTGGAAGAGCAGGGCGATCCCCGCCAGGTGTTCGCCAATCCGAGTTCGGAGCGGTTCAAGCAATTCATTTCTTCGGTTTATTGATGCAAAAGGCAATACCCAAGACCTAACACAAGGAGTAAGGCTATGAAAAAACTGTTGGTTGCCGGCGCCATGATGGCTGCCCTGGCCGCAGGCACTGCGCAGGCCCAGGACTGGAAAACCGTACGCTTTGGTATTGAAGGCGCCTATCCTCCCTTTTCCTGGACCGATGAAAGCGGCCAGTTGCAGGGCTTCGACGTGGACATGGCCAATGCCCTGTGCGAGCAGATGCAGGTCGAGTGCCAACTGGTGGCCCAGGACTGGGATGGCATTATCCCGGCCCTGCTGGCGCGCAAGTACGATGCCATTATCGCCGCCATGTCCATTACCGAGGAGCGTAAGCGCACCGTCGACTTTACCGGCAAGTATGCCCTGGTGCCCAACAAGTTTGCCGCCCGCAAGGGGACCGAACTGGATTTGAGCAAGGAAGGCCTGGCCGGCAAGCGGGTTGGGGTGCAGATCGCCACAACCCACGACAAATACCTGACCGACAACTTCGGCAAGGACGTTTCCCTGGTGCGCTACGGTACCGCCGACGAAGCCTACCTGGATCTCAAGGCCGGCCGCATCGATTATGTGTTCCTGGACGCCACCGCCATCGAAGAAGGCCTGCTCAACAAAGAGGGCGGCGACGCCTTCGAGTTTGTCGGCCCCTCGGTGACCGACGAGCAATGGTTCGGCGAAGGATTCGGCATTGCCGTGCGCAAGCAGGACCAGAAGCTCAAGCAAATGCTCGACAAGGCCATCCTGGAACTGCGTGAAAACGGCAAGTACCAGGAAATCAACGGCAAGTACTTCGAATACGACGTGTACGGCGGTTAATCAGTGGTTACCGGCCCTGCGGGGCCGGTATGATAGGAAGTCGTTATGCTGGATCTGAAAGGATACGAAGGTGCCCTCATGGAAGGGGCCTGGGTCACCATCGAAGTGGCCCTGCTGTCGCTGCTGCTGGCGGTGGCCCTGGGATTGCTGGGGGCATTGGCCAAACTCTCTTCATTCAAGCCGGCCCGCTGGCTGGCCACCGGTTATACCACCGTCATCCGCGGGATACCGGATCTGGTGCTGATGATGCTGATCTTCTTCGGCGGCCAGGTATTGCTCAATAATTCGCTCTATTCCATCAATCAGAGGCTGAACGACTGGATTGGCGGGGGCAACCCCGATCACCAGTGGGTCAGCTATGTACCCGATTACATCGAAATCAGCCCCTTTATGGCGGGCATTATCACCATTGGCTTTATCTTCGGGGCCTACATGACCGAGACCTTCCGCGGCGCGATACTGGCGGTGGACAAGGGCGAACTGGAAGCGGCCCGGGCCTACGGCATGAATCCGTTGCTGGTGTTTCGCCGCATCCTGTTTCCCCAGATGATGCGCCACGCCCTGCCGGGCCTGGGCAACAACTGGCTGGTGTTGCTCAAGACCACGGCCCTGGTGTCGATCATCGGCCTCGACGACATGGTGCGCAAGGCGTCCCTGGCGGCGGGCGCGACCCAATTGCCCTTCACCTTCTACCTGGCGGTGGCCATCATCTTCCTGCTGTTCACCACCCTGTCCACTTCCATGCTCAAGTGGGCCGAGCGCCATTACGCCATCCAGACGAGGTAAGCCATGGATTTTTCAATCATCCTGAACGAGTGGGAAGTGTACTGGCAGGGGCTGTACACCACTGTGTTCCTGGTGGCGGTGTCGCTGCTGCTTGGCCTGGCCATCGCCGTGCCCGCGGGCATCTGCCGCAACAGCGCCAACTGGCTGATCAAGGGGCCGGCCTGGGCCTATATCTATTTTTTCCGGGGTACGCCGCTGCTGGTGCAGTTGTTCCTTATCTACTACGGCGCCGGCCAGTGGCAGTGGCTCAAGGAGTCCTGGGCCTGGGAATGGTTCAGCCAGGCCTGGTTCTGCGCTATCCTGGCCTTTACCCTCAATACCGGTGCCTATACCGCCGAAATCATCCGCGGTTCGATCAACGCCATGCCCAGAGGGCAAATCGAGGCGGCCTATGCCTATGGCATGAGCCGGATGCTGACCCTGCGGCGGATTATTTTGCCCAACTCCTTTCGCCGGGCCCTGCCTGCCTACAGTAACGAGGTGATCTTCATGCTGCACGGCTCGGCGGTGGCGGGGGTGATCACCATCGCCGATCTCACCGGCGCGGCGCGCATCGTCAACTCCCGCTATTACTCGCCGTTCGAGGCTTTCCTGGCGGCGGGGCTGCTGTATATGTGCCTGACCTTCCTGCTGGTGTGGGGCTTTCGCAGGCTGGAAAACCGCTGGTTCCGGCACTTGCGGCCGAGAACGGCGTAAGACCAGGGGACTGGGGATCCGGGACTTGGGATGGGTGATAATTTCCAGTCCCCAGTCCCTGCGCTTTATTCCCCGAAACTGGCCCAGATGGGGGCGTGATCCGAGGGCTTTTCCAGGCCCCGCAACGGATAGTCGATGCCGGTTTCGGCCAGTTCCTGCACCAGGGGGCGGGTGGCCAGGATAAGGTCGATGCGCAGGCCCCGGTTGTCGTCGAACCCCTTGCTGCGATAGTCGAACCAGGAATAGATGCCGGTCTCGTCCGGGTGCTGGTATCGCCAGGTATCGACCAGTCCCCACTCCAGCAGCCGGTCCAGCCACTCCCGCTCCTCCGGCAGGAAGGAGCATTTGCCTTCGCGCAGCCAACGCTTGCGGTTGGGTTCGCCGATGCCGATGTCGAGATCGGTGTGGGAGATGTTCATGTCCCCCATGATCACCACTGCCTCGTCGGGCCGGTGGCAGTCCCGCAGGTAGTGTTGCAGGTCCTCGTAAAACCGGCGCTTGGCCGGAAATTTGGTGTCGTGGCTGCGGTTCTCCCCCTGGGGGAAATAGCCGTTCAGTACCGTCAGCGGCTGGCCGTCGGGACGGGCGAAACGGCCGATGATCATGCGTCGTTGGGCGTCTTCCGGATCGGCGGGAAAGCCCTTTTGGACGGCCAGCGCCGGTTGCCGGCTGAGCAGGGCCACCCCGTAGTGCCCTTTCTGGCCATGGAAGTAGACGTGGTATCCCATGGCTTCCACCTCGGCCACCGGAAAGGCGTCGTCGTGGACCTTGATTTCCTGCAGGCCGATGATGTCGGGGTTGTGCTTGTCGATAAGGGCCTGCAACTGGGGCAGGCGGGCTCTCAGGCCGTTGATATTGAAGGAAACAACTTTCATGGCGGTGCCGCTTTGGTAAAGGTGGCCCCATGCTAGCAGAAAGCGGCTCAGTCGGCAGCCGCCCCCGGGTAGATCATCCGTTTGCTCATGCCGCCGTCGATCACATACTCCTGGCCGGTGATGAAGCCGGCCTCCGAGGACAGCAGGAAGCGGGCCAGGGCCGCCACGTCTTCCGCTTCGCCGACCCGGCCCACGGGGTGCTGGCGATGGTCGCCGGGGCCGGGCGGCGACTCGCTGCGTTCCGGCTGCAGCCCGGTCACGTCGATCCAGCCCGGGCTGATGGTATTGACCCGGATATCGGGCCCCAGGCTGATGGCCAGGGCGTGGGTCAGGGCGATAAGGCCGCCCTTGGCGGCGGCGTAGGCTTCGCTGTCGGGTTCGGATTGGTGGGCCCGGGTGGAGCCGATATTGATGATGGCCGAGCCCGGGCGCATCAGGCCGGACAGATGCTTGCAGATCAGCATGGGACCGGTGAGGTTGACCGCCAGCACCCGTTGCCAGTGGGCCAGCGAGAGCTGGCGCAGGGATTCGTGATGGGGCAGGCTGATGGCGGCGTTGTTGATGATGCCGCTGAGCCGGCCGAACTGGCGCTCCACCAGCCGGGCCAGGGTCTGTACCGACTGTTCGTCGGCTACGTCCAGATGCACCAGCTGCAGCCCCGGCAGCTGGGCTTCGTCCAGTTCGGTAAGGGCGTACTTGTCGATGTCCAGCCCCAGCACCTGGTAGTCGTGGCGCAGGAAATAGCGGGTCATGCCCAGCCCCAGGCCCCTGGCGGCGCCGGTGATCAGTATCTTGCCCTGGCTCATGCTGTCTCCTCGGCAAAGCGGGTGCGCGGTCTGACTAAAGCGTAGTGGGATTTTCGGCGGCTTGTCACGGTCTCAACCGGGGGGCTGCCACACTTTGTCACATCTTTGACGGCAATTGACATAGTCTGTGTTCCGCAAGCCGGTACACTTGGAGCCAGACGTGGATAAGGAATCACACAATGCGCAAGAACAACCATTACCTGGGACCGCTGTTCGGCTGCCTGCTGCTCTGCTCGGGTGGCCTGGCCGCCCAGGGCGGTCCTGTGGTGTCCACCGTCAGGGTGACCGAACAGGCGGTGCCGGCCTCCCTGGAACTGGTCGGCACCCTCAAGGCCAACCAGCAGGTGGCCATTGCCCCCCAGGTCAGTGCCCGGGTGACCGAGGTGCACTTTGTGCCGGGCCAGCGGGTGGAGCGGGGACAACTGCTGCTCAGTCTCGACGACAGGGCCGCCCAGGCGGCGGTGAAGGAAGCCCAGGCGGCGCTGATGGATGCCCGCCGTATCCTCAACAACTACCAGACCCTGTTCAACCGCAAGGCGGTGACCCAGACCGAGCTGGAAGGCCAGCAGGCGGCGGTGGCCATGGCCGAGGCCAAGCTGCAGGCGGCCCGGGTGGAGGCCGACTACCTGAGCCTGAGAGCCCCCTTCGACGGCGTGATCGGGCTGTCGGATGTGGCCCCCGGCCTGCTGCTTGCGGCCAATACTCCGGTGGCCGAGTTGCTCGACATCGCCACCCTCAAGCTGGATCTGGCGGTGCCGGAAAAACACTTTCGCAAGCTCAGGGTAGGCGAACAGCTGAGCGCCACCGCCGAAGCCTACGGCGCCCGGGACTTTATCGGCGAGCTGGCGGTGGTGTCGCCCAGCGTCAACGCCGACACCCTCAATGCCCAGGTCCGGCTGCTGTTCGACAACAGCGACGGCCTGCTGGTGCCGGGCATGCTGATGCGGGTCCGGCTGACCCTGGACGACAGTGTGCAGGCGGTGATCCCGGCCCAGAGCCTGTTGTATGCGGGCAACCAGCGCTATGTATTCGTGGTGGACGAAGGCGGCCGGGTGAGCCAGCGCACGGTGGAGGTTGGCCGAAACATGGGCGAACTGGTCACGGTGACCGGCGGGCTGGAGCCGGGCGAGCAGGTGGTGAGCGAGGGTACGGTCAAGATCCGCAACGGCATGCAGGTGGAGGTCAAGCGTGAAGCTCTCTGATCTTTCCATTGCCCGGCCGGTGCTGGCCATAGTGGTGAGCCTGATGCTGTGCGTGTTCGGGCTCATCTCCTTTTTGCAACTGCCGCTGCGGGAAATGCCCGATACCACCTCGCCGGTGGTGACGGTGCGTACCGACTACACCGGCGCCAGTGCCGGCGTGCTCGAAACCCAGGTGACCAAGCGGCTCGAGGATGAATTGTCGGGGATCAGCGGGGTCAAGTTCATCAGTTCCAGTACCACCGACGGCAGCTCGCGCATCACCATAGAATTCGATCCCAGCCGGGATCTGGACAATGCCGCCAGCGACGTGCGCGAGGCGGTATCCCGTGCCTCGCGGCGGCTGCCGGACGAGGCGGACGCCCCTATCGTCACCAAGGACACCGGCCGCAACGACGTCATCCTCTGGGTCACCCTGAGATCCACCGGCATGTCGGCGCTGGATTTGGGCGATTACGCCCAGAACGTGCTGGCGGACCGCTTCAGCCTGCTCGACGGGGTCAGTTCGGTATGGGTCGGCGGGCGCAAGGAACGGGTGATGAACGTGCGCCTGGATCCCGCTGCCATGGCGGCGCGCGGGGTGACGGTGGCGGACATTGCCGCCGCCCTGCGGGCCCAGAACGTGGAGCTGCCTGCCGGCATCCTCGAAAACGACCAGCAGAATTTCGCCACCCGCATCCAGCGCAGCTATGACAACGAGGACAGCTTCCAGAACCTGACCATCCGGCGGGTCGATGGCGGCGAACGGGTCTACCTGCGCGACGTGGCCGAGGTATGGGAGGGCGAAAAGCCGGAAGACACCCTGTTCCGCTCCAACGGCCTCAACGTGGTCGGCCTGGGCATCGTCAAGCAGACCCAGGCCAACACCCTGGACGTGGTCAACGAGGTCAAGCAGGCGGTGCTGGCCCAGCAGCCCTTCCTGCCGCCCGGCACCGAACTGACCTGGACCTACGACAGCTCGGTATTTATCGAGAGCGCCATCGACGAGGTCTACCAGACCCTGATGATCACCATCGCCCTGGTGGTACTGGTGATCTACATCTTCCTCGGCCAGGTGCGCGCCACCCTGATCCCGGCGGTGACGGTGCCGGTGTCGCTGGTCAGCGCCTTTATCGTGGCCCTGTCGATGGGCTTTTCGGTCAACCTCATTACCCTGATGGCGCTGATCATGGCCATCGGCCTGGTGGTGGACGATGCCATCGTGGTGCTGGAAAACATCTATCACCACCTGGAGCGGGGCCGTTCGCCGCTGGCGGCCGCCTGGTACGGCACCCGGGAAGTGGGCTTTGCGGTGATCGCCACGACCCTGACCCTGATCTCGGTGTTCCTGCCCATCGTCTTCATGGGCGGCATCATCGGCCGCATCTTTACCGAATTTGCGGTGCTGCTGGCCTCGGCGGTGGCCTTTTCCTCCCTGGTGGCGCTGACCCTGACCCCGGTGATGAGCAGCAAGATACTGCGTCCCCACAGCCAGGCGGGCTGGCTGGCCCGCCACTTCGACGCCGGTTTCGCCTGGCTCGAGGGGCGCTACCGCCGCCTGCTCGGCAATGAGTTGGGCCATGTGTGGTGGGCGCCGGTGGTGATGGCGGCGGCGCTGGGGCTGATTGCACTGCTGTTCCGGGAAGTCCCCCAGAGCCTGACGCCGAGGGAAGACAGGGGGGTGATCTTCGTGATGGTGCGCGGTGCCGAGGGTGCCAGTTTCGAGCGCATGAGCCGGGCCATGGGCGAGGTGGAGGAACGGCTGGCTCCGCTGCTGGAAGAAGGCGTGGCCACCAGCCTGACGGTGCGGACACCGGGCTTTGGCGGCGGCGTCAACAGCGGCATGGTGATTGCCAGCCTGGCGACCTGGGACCAGCGCGAGCCGTCGGCGGAGGAGCTGGTGACACGGATCCGGGCCATGACCCGGGAGGTGGCGGATGTGCTGGTGATCCCGATCTTGCCCTCTTCCATCCGCAGCGGCTCCACCTCGCCGGTGGAATTCGTCATCGGCGGCGCCGACTACGATGAACTGTACCTGTGGGCCGAACAATTGCGCGAGCTGGCGCGGCAAAACCCGGGCCTGAGCGATCTGGACCTGGACTATGCCCAGACCAAACCCGAACTGCTGGTGGAGGTGGATCAACAAAGGGCGGCCCGGCTCGGCATTTCGGTCACCGATGTCGCCGACAGCCTCAACGTCATGCTCGGCGGCCAGGCCATCACCACCTATTCGCGCCAGGGTGAGGAGTACGATGTCTACCTCAAGGGCGAGGAGCAGGCCTTCAGCCGGCTGAGCGATCTGGCCACCATTTACCTGCGCAGCGGCAGCGGCGAGCTGGTCTCCCTCGACAGCCTGGTGCGGCTCAACGAGCAGGGCGCCTCGCCCTCCCTCAACCACTACAACCGCAAGAAGGCCATCACCCTGAGCGCCAACCTGGTGGGTAACTACAGCCTGGGCGAGGCGCTGGACTATCTGGACGGCCTGGTCCGGGATCACCTGCCCGACAATGCCACCGTCGACTACAAGGGCGAATCGCTCGAATACAAGTCCAATCAGGGCGACGTGGCCTTTGTGTTCGGGCTGGCGCTGGTGGTGGTGTTTCTGATCCTGGCGGCCCAGTTCGAAAGCTTCGTGCATCCCTTTATCGTGCTGCTGACGGTGCCGCTCGGCCTGCTCGGCGGGCTGCTCGGCCTTTACCTGGCGGGCATGACGCTCAATGCCTACAGCCAGATAGCCATGGTGATGCTGATTGGCCTGGTCACCAAAAACGGTATCCTCATCGTGGAATTCGCCAACCAGCTGCGCGACAAGGGCATGGCGTTTCACGAGGCCCTGGTGGAGGCGGCGGTACGCCGGTTGCGGCCCATACTGATGACCGCCTTCACCACAGTGGCCGGTGCCGTGCCGCTGATCCTGGCCAGCGGTGCCGGCGCCGAAAGCCGGCAGGCGGTGGGGGTGGTGGTGTTTGCCGGGGTGGCCCTGGCCACCCTGCTGACCCTGTTTATCGTGCCCGCCATGTACCGGCTGCTGGCCCGCCATACCAGCTCGCCCGAGCACCAGCAGCGGTTGCTGGATGACGCGCTGCGGGAAAAGCCCGAATAACCCGGGCAAGCCTGCCGTTGCGCAGGCTTGCCCCGCAGGGCCGGGATGGCGAACGGCGGACAAACAAAAAAGCCGGTGCAAGGCACCGGCTTTGAATGATGGTGGAGGGGACTGGATTCGAACCAGTGAAGGCTGAGCCGTCAGATTTACAGTCTGATCCCTTTGGCCACTCGGGAACCCCTCCACGAGTAAACGCTTCAACTTGCAGGACCGCCGCCGTGCGGCAATCGGGAATGGATGGTGGAGGGGACTGGATTCGAACCAGTGAAGGCTGAGCCGTCAGATTTACAGTCTGATCCCTTTGGCCACTCGGGAACCCCTCCACACTTTGTGGGGCGCATACTACCAAAATGAACGGCGTTGTGAACCCCTTAAAAACAATTAATTTGCTAAAACTATGGGGTTTGCTGCCGATAAAGGTTTAAACGCCTAATATTTGCACTTTATATGCTGCCAGAGATCCACGCCAACCTGCTAGTGAACGACAGCCAGCTCGGTGACAGCCTTAACCAGGCCGTCCACCAGGGCCGTCGTGGCGACTTTGGCCTGCTGCTGGCGTTGATTTCGGAAGATGCCCGGGATCTGCCGCGCATCGACGAGCCAAAGAACGAGCAGGGCGAGCCCGACTGGCGCCGCTACTTCGATCTGCCGGCCGCCAACCCCCTCTATGCCAACGAAGAAGATGCCCTGCGAGCGCCCCAGCTGTCCGCCCTGGCCGGCGGCCTGCATCAGGACAGCCTGCGTCTGTTGCTGGCGATGCGCGCCGAACCGCTGCGGGTTTCGGATCGGGCATTGCCGGCGGAAGTGAGTGGCAACCTCAACCCCCGTACCCTGGCCCGGCTGGACGGCAGCCTCAAAACTGGGCTTATGGTGCAGCCCGAACGCATGCTTGATGTGCTGAACGCGGTGCATGCCACCGCCTGACGGCGGCAGCTAACGCTCAGTCGTCGAGGTGGGCCCGTCGGCACCCGGCAATGGCCGGCTCCAGCAGTTCCAGGGCGCTTTTCTCGCAGGGGGGCAGGGTGGCGTCGCACACGGCCCGGGGAGTGATGCGCTCACCCCAGCGGATCAGGCCGGCACCCCAGGTCAGGCCGGCACCGAAAGCGGCGGTGAGCAGCAGGGCTCCGGGGCGGATGCGGCCCTGCTCCAGGGCTTCGCACAGGGCGATGGGCACGGTGGCGGCGGAGGTATTGCCGTAATCGGCGATGTTCACCATCACCTTGTCGTCGGGCAGCGCCATTTTTTTGGCTAGGGTTTCTATGATGCGGATATTGGCCTGGTGCGGCAGCAGCAGATCGATGTCCTGCTCGCCGACTCCGGCCTGGGCCAGCACGGCGGCGGCGGCTTCGCCCATGCCCTTGACCGCCCGCTTGAAGATCTCCTTGCCTTCGAAATTGACGCTGAACAGGCCGTCCACATGGGCGAAGCGGTGGCGGGAGGTGCCCGAGTCCGGCACCGCCAGTATTTCCCTGGCCTCGGCATCGCAGCCGAGCTTGTCGGCGATCAGCCCCAGCGGCTCGGTGCCCGCTTCCAGCACCACGGCTCCGGCGCCGTCGCCGAACAAGACGGCGGTATCCCGCTTGGTCCAGTCCAGATAATGGGTCAGCCGCTCGGCGCCAATCACCAGAACCCGTTCCATGCTGCCGGCCTTGATCAGGGCCGAACCCACGCTCAGGCCATAAATAAAACCGGTGCAGGCGGCGTTGATGTCGAACACGGCGGCGGTGGGGATGCCCAGGTTTTTCTGCACGGCCGAGGCGGCGCTGGGCACCAGGCTGTCGGGGCTGGCGGTGGCCAGTATGATGCCGTCCAGTTGTGCAGGTTCGAGCCCGGCGGCGGCCAGGGCATGGCGGGCGGCCACGGTGGCCAGCGCCGAGGTATCCACATGGGCGATACGGCGGGAGCGGATGCCGGTGCGGGTGCGGATCCATTCGTCCGAGGTATCGAGGAAGCGACCGAGGTCTTCATTGCTGAGCTTGGCCGGCGGCAGGCACTTGCCCCAGCCGGTGATATGGGCATAACGCATGGCGATAGGTCTCTGTGTGCAACGGGGCTTGTGGGTCGATTATGCCCCAGCGGGACCGGGCTGTCATGGCCGGGTAACAATTCCCGAGTCCGGGCTCTAACCCCGCCGCCGGCTTACATCCGGCCCTGCTGCTCCAGGCGGTTGCGGACCCAGTGGCGGTAGAGCCAGGACAGGCAGGGGCGGATCACCGGCAGGCCGATGATCCAGGCCAGCCATCGCAGCCGGGGCAGGCGTTTCATCAGCAGGATGTAGGCGTCGAGTTCGGAATAAATATCGCCGCTGGCGGTCTGCACGTGCAGCTCCTGCAGGGCCTTTTGCGGGCTGATGCCGAGGCTGAGCAGGACGTCTTCCCGGCCGGTGATGTCGAACCAGTAAATGTCTCGGCCGGCGTCACCGGCCCAGCGCTCGTAGCGGGCCCTGTCCTTCACGCAGCCCTCGCAGGCACCGTCGTAGAATACCACCAACTGGTGGCGGGGGTGTTTTCCGTCCATCCCTGGCCCTCCCCGGCCCGGCGGGCGCAGTCCCTGCGCCCCTCGTTATTTCAGCATAGTCTTAATCAGCCGAGATAGCGCTGTCGCAAATGGCGCCGGAAGGGCTCCGGATCGAGCGCCTGGCCGCTGGCCCGGCGCAACAGTTCGGCGGTATCGAGCAGGCTGCCGTGGCGCCAGATGTGTTGGTCCAGCCAGTCGAAAATGGCGCCGGGATCTTGGCCGATGAGATCATCCAGGGGGCCCAGCTGGCGGCCAAGGGCTTCCTCCAGTTGGGCGGCATACAGGGCGCCCAGGGTGTAGCTGGGAAAATAGCCGAAGCTGCCGTCGGTCCAATGGATGTCCTGCAGGCAGCCGTTGCGGTAGTCGCCCCGGGTATCGAGTCCCAGGTAGTCCTGCATCAGCTGGTCCCAGCGTTCGGGCAGGTGGCGTGGTTCGAGCCGTCCTTCCATCAGATCCCGCTCGATGTCGTAGCGCAGCATGACGTGGGCCGGGTAGGTCACTTCGTCCGCATCCACCCGGATACGCCCGGGCTCGACCCGGGTATAAAGCCGGGCCAGGTTGTCGGGGGCGAAGGCGGGCTGGGACCCGAAGTGGCGCTCCAGCAGGGGCGAGAGCCGGGCCAGAAAGGCCGGATGGCGGGCCAGCTGCATCTCGAAAAACAGGCTCTGGGACTCATGCACGCCCATGGATCTGGCCTGGCCCACCGGCAGCGCGCGCCAGGCTGCAGGCAGCCCCTGTTCATAGCGGGCATGGCCGGTTTCGTGGATGATGCCCATCAGCGCCTGGGCCACGTCCTGCTCGTCATAGCGGGTGGTCAGGCGCACGTCTTCGCTCACTCCCCCGCAGAAGGGATGGACGCTGACGTCGAGCCGGCCGTGGTTGAAATCGAAGCCGAGCAGATTCATGACATCGAGCCCCAGCGCCTTTTGCCCGGCAATGGGGAAGGGCCCGGCGGGCGGCAGGACCGGCTCGCCCCGCTGTTTTTCCCGGACTTCGTCGATCAGCGGCAACAGCCAGCCGCGCAGTTGGGCGAACAGCGGATCCAGGGTGGCGCCGCGCATGCCCGGCTCATAGAGTTCCAGCAGGCTGTCGTAGCGGGACAGGCCGAGCGCGTCGGCCCGGGCGGCGGCGGCTTCCCGCGACAGGGCGACCACCTCCTCGAACAGGGGTAAAAAACCGGCCCAGTCATTGGCCGGGCGCAGGCTGCGCCAGGCGTGCTCGCAGCGGGAGCCGGCCAGGGAGCGGGCCCGGACCAGGTCCGCCGGCAACAGGGTGGCATCGCGCCAGGCCCGGCGCATTTCGGCCAGACTGGCCTGCTGGCCGGGATTGAGAGACTCTTCTTCGGCGGCGGCAAACCAGTCCGCCAGCCGTTCGTCCTGCAACTGGCGATGGCAGAGCTCCGCCAGGGTTCCGAGGGCATTGGCCCTGGCTTCGTTGCCCCCGGGCGGCATCATGGTGGCCTGATCCCAGCCACATATGGCACCCAGGTGTTGCAGGTGGTGCAACTGTTCAAAGTGGTTCGCCAGCGTTGAATAGGACATGGGGTTTCCTTGTATCTTGTCGGTGTTCAGCCTTGTCGGCTCTGAAGGCGTTCGCGGGTTTCCTGTTTGGCCCGTTCGCTTTTGCGCAGCAGCACATAGAGGCTGCCGCTGCCGCCATGGAGGCGCAGGGCGCTGTGGCAGGCGAGTACTTCGGGCAACTGGGGCAGCCAGCCGGAGACATAACTTTTGAGCAGTGCCTGGGGCTGGCTGCGCTCGCCCTTGCCGTGCACCACCATGACGGCGCGCAGATCCTGCCGCAGGCAGTTGCGCACAAAGCCGAGCAGGGCGCGGCGGGCCTGCTCCACGGTATGCTGGTGCAGATCCAGGCGGGCTTCGCAGGGGTACTTGCCGAGGCGCAGCTTGCGGAACACGCCTTCCTGCACGCCGTCTTTCTTGTAGCTGACGATATCGTCCGGGCGCAGCAGGCTGACCTGCTCCAGCGACAGGGCGGGCTCGCAGGCCTGGCGGTCGGTTTCGGCGGCCTGGCGCCGGGCGGCCAGGCTGGCGTTATCCCGCCCGGGGCGGCGGACGGCCGGCTGGGTATCCT
Source organism: Zobellella taiwanensis (assembly GCF_003012795.1). Classification (GTDB taxonomy): domain Bacteria; phylum Pseudomonadota; class Gammaproteobacteria; order Enterobacterales; family Aeromonadaceae; genus Oceanimonas; species Oceanimonas taiwanensis. The sequence continues at coordinate 102,965 of NZ_PXYH01000007.1, read as the reverse complement.
GGCACAAGGGGGTCAGTCCATCCAGTTCGTCCACGAAGGACGACCATTCGGAACAAGGGGTCATGGCGGCGGCTCCTCTGGCAGGGAATAGCCGCAGTATAAGCAAGTTGGGGGCGGGAGGAAACGGCGGACCCCGGGGGAGGAGGAGGTCGGGGCCCACCGTTGATTAACGCGGGTTAACGGCCGGGTTCGGACTTCATGACCTTGTAGACAAAGTAGCCGGCATAGAAACTGATCAACAGCACAGTCGCAATTATCACCAGCATGGACATCAAGCCGACGTCGCTGCCAAACATCAAATCAAGCCAGAATGCCATAGATCCGTCTCCTTTCGTGTGCTCTATGGCTGCATCTTAACGGGCCGGCGCCGGCTGATGCTGATCCTGATCAATAAAGCGTTATATCCTCAGTTTTGCTAAGTGTATAACCGGCATCGGCGAGCAGGGCGATGATGCCCTGCTCGCCGTAGAGGTGGAGGGCGCCGACCACCATCAGCGCCCGTTTGGGAGCCAGTTGTTCCAGCCGCTCCAGCCACAGCCGGTTGCGTGAGTGCAGCAGCTCCTGCTCGATGAAGCGGCCGAGCCGGGGGCCGGGCTGCTCGCGCAACAGCGTCAGCAAGGCCTGTTCGTCGCCGCTCAGCCAGGTTTCCATCAGGCGCTCGAGGTGGTCCGCCATCTGCGTCATTTCGTCCAGGCTGTGGCGCACGAAGTCCGCTTCCAGTTGCCGTTGGTGCATGGAGCCGAGCAGCCCCAGCACCAGGGTCGGCGATTCGAGCCCGGCCACCGGCAGGGATTGTTGCCGGGCCAGCATGCGCAGCTGCATATCGACCCCCTGGTGGCTGTGAAAGCCCAGTTCGGCGGCCTTGAGCTGGGTCAGCTGCAGCGCGGCGAACCAGGGCGGCAGCCGGCGCAGGCCCGGCTGCCCGCTGGTGGCCACGGTCGTGGCCAGCTCCTGCGCCAGGGGCGCGCCCAAACGCGCCTGCCAGTCGGTGTCCGGCTCGATCACCGAGCCCAGGCTGTCCGGCGTAATGGCCAGGGGATCGACCTCCAGCAGCAGTAATTCGCTCTGCTCCAGGGCCTGCAACAGCAGTGGCGGCAGCCGGGCCAGTCGCTCGTCGGCAAGGTGGATGGAGCCGAACAGCCACAGCTGTTGCTCGCCCCGGGTGGCGGACCACAGGGCCGGTGCGGCCAGGGCCTGGGTACACCACAGCCATAACAAGGTATGCAATAAAATTTTCATGGGCCCCACTGTTTTGTACTACGGCTTTGATTATGATGCCGGTATCGTTGTGAACAGATAAATAAGGATAGCATCATGCCCCACCTGCGTTTTCGTGGCGTCAGCCGGGATACGGTCAAACACATCAGCAAGACCCTGGTCGATACCCTGGCACCGATGACCGACAGCCCCAAGGACGACTTTACCCTGGAATTTATTCCTGCCGAATTTGTCCAGCTGGGGCAGGTGGTGGCCGGTTTTCCCCTGGTGGAAGTGCTGTGGTTCGAGCGCCCGCTGGAGGTGCAGGACCGGGTGGCGGCGGCCATTACCGAGGCGCTGCGCGCCAGGCTGGGCGAAGAGGCCGACATCACAGTGGTGTTCACCCGGCTGGAAGGGCGCAACTACTACGAAAACGGCCGCCATTTCTGAACGCCGGGCGGCGGTTCAGCCTCCGGCCTTCAGCAACAGCCGGTCCAGTGCTCGATCGCTGAGCAGGCGGCGCAGCCAGGCCATCATCAGGGTGGCGCGGGTCACCGGATAGCGGGTTTTCGGCCGCCGGCTGTCCAGGGCGTGCAACAGCGGCGGCATGCAGGCCTCGGCCGGCAGGCTGTAGCGGGAACTGGGGCCGGGCTTTTGCAGCCTGGCAAGCGTTTGCCGGTAGCCTTGCCGGTGCCTGCTTTGCTCCGGATCGATATGGCGCAAAAACGCCTCCCGGGCATTGGCCCGGAAGCGGGTTTCGATGGGGCCGGGCTCGATCAGGCTGACCTGGACACCGGTGCCGTGCAGTTCCAGGCGCAGGGTATCGGTGTAGCCCTCGAGGGCGAACTTGGAGGCGTTGTAGGCGCCGCGATAGGCCATGGCGACCAGCCCCAGCACCGAGCTGTTCTGGATGATGCGCCCGCTGCCGGCTTGCAGCATGACCGGCAACACCTGCCGGATCAGGTGGTGGGTGCCGAACAGGTTGGTCTCAAATTGCTGGCGCAGGGCCCGGGTCGGCAAGTCCTCCACTGCCCCCGGCTGGCCGTAGGCACCGTTGTTGAACAGGCCGTACAGCTCGCCGCCGGTGAGGGCCAGCGCCTGGGCGACGCCCTCTTCGATGCTGGCCTCGTCGGCCAGGTCCAGCCGCACCGCGGCCAGCCCCTGCTGTTGCAGGCGCGTGACGTCCTGCTCCCGGCGGGCCGAGGCGATGACCCTGAATCCCCTGGCCTGCAGGTGGTGGGCGGCGCATTCGCCGATGCCGGAAGAACAGCCGGTAATGAGAACGGAACGGGTCATGGCAGACTCCTGTGATGGCCAGGCTGCCAATGTAACGGAAATGGATCGGGAAATCATGGGAAGAAGCTGGCGTCCCCGGCAGGAATCGAACCTGCATCTAACCCTTAGGAGGGGCTTGTTTTATCCATTAAACTACGGGGACGCAACGGCTGCACAATATTGCAAATTTCGCCGCCGGGCGCAACGGCGGCGCTGTTGTTTGCCTGCAAAGTAGTCAATCGGCCGGTTACAGCTGGCTCAGCCGGTCGCCGGGCATGACGCGAACCTGGCGGGCTCCGGCGTCGGCAGGCACCAGCAGGCTGTAGTCGAGATGGCTTTGGCGCACAACGAACTGGGCCTGGGAGGAGGTTTCGCTGTAATAGCCGGGTTGCAGCTGGCGCCGGTGCAGCAGGGTGAAGCGATCGCCGACCTGGATGCCGGCCTGGCGGCCCAGATCCATCAGTATGCCTTCTTCCGACTGCTGCAGTATGTTGCCAACCGCCTTCATGCAGGACTGGGCCTGTACCACTTCGCGACCCACGCGCAGCAGCAGCTGCGCCACCGCCTGGCCGTAGGCCGATTGCCAGAAACCGTGGTCGTGTACATTGACCCTGTCGTGTTTTTTGAACGTCCAGGCGGACTGGGTCTGGTAGCGCTGGTGCAGCAGGGTGTCGCCGGTCAGGGTGTCTTCCAGGGTGATGGACAGGCTGAACTGGCGGGGGATCTCGGAAAAGGTCCATTTGGTCCAGTGGCCGTCGCTGATGCTGATATCCTCGATCACCCCGCTCAACAGCAGCCGCGACTGCTGCTGGCTGGCGAGCACGTCGCTGCCCTTGCGCAGGCCGGGGCTGCGCGGCAACCGGGGATCGGTGGCCAGCGGGTGGGGCAGATGTGTCATTAGATTGACGCTGTTGCCCAGTTGCTGCGCCAATTTGGCGGCTACCGCCTCGCCCAGGGCGAAGATTTGCCCTACCTGACCCTGCTCCGGATGGCGCAGGCTCAGCCCGGCGAGGGTGATGCCCGGACGATAACGGCTGGTGCACTGGCTCTGCTGGCCTTCGCCGGGCCAGATGTCGGCCCTGACCCTGAGCCAGAGCCGGCCCTGGTCACGTCGCTCGTCGAGAATGACATAGTCCATCAACTCGCCCTGGGCGGTGATATCGAGCTGCTGGCCGGCAAAGGTGCCGTCGACCACCGACTGAACCGTGGTCAGGGAAGCGCCGGCCTGCAGCAGGGCATCGCTGAGCGCCTGCTCGAGCGCCTGCTGGCGGGCGGTGTCGGCGCCCAGGCCGAGGGGCGCCGAGCCCTCGGCTTCATACCACTCGGCGGTGGCGGCAAGCGGAAACAGCAGCAGCAGCGGGAGAAAGGCTTTCATCGGTACCCGGTTATCCTGTCAAAGGGCGGCCATGAAACAAAATCCTGGCCGGGAATCATCTTTGGCAAGATTTATGCAAAATCCTTGCCCGGTGCCCTTATCGATGCCGGTAAAGTTTGCCTGCCGCCGGCCGATAAAGAGTCCAGTTTCATTTTTCCTCGGGAGCCTGTTGATGACAAGACCACTTATTCTGGTTGCCGTACTGGGGCTGACCGCTTGCGCGGGGCAGCAGTTCGACGGCCAGAATCACTATCTGCCCCATGATCATGCTGCCCATTACGTCAACCACAAGCCCCTGGGGCCGCAGCCGGCGCCTGCCGCCTCGCCGCGCCACAGCCAGGACGGCGTACCCATGCGCATGAGCGCCGGTGCCCGCAGCGCCTACCTGCCCGCCGCCGGGCCCTCCCTGGTGGGCGGCCAGACCCAGTTGCAGCAGCACATGTCGGCCCTGGCCTACCGCCTGGTGTCCAGTGCCCACCAGCTCGATGCCCAGTCGGGCGTGGCGGTGAGCGGTTTTGTCAGCCAGGAGGACTACCGCAGCCAGGACGAGTTCAGCCGGCTGCTGTCGGAAACCATGATGTTTCAGCTCAACCAGTACGGCCTGCGGGTAGTCGATTTCAAGACCCTGCCCTTTATCCGTATCACCCCCGAGGGAGACCTGAGCACCAGCCGGGATTATCGCCAACTGAGCGGTCGCATCAATGCCCGCTACCTGGTGCACGGCACCATCAGTGAAACCAACGGCGGCCGGCTGATCAACGCACGGCTGGTGTCGATGGGAGACAACAGCATGATCGCCAGCGCCCAGCAGTTTATTCCCGAGTACCTGGTGGCCGGCATGCTGCAGGCCAGGGGACCGGAAGTGGTGATCACCCCGGAACAAAGGAGCCGTTATGCGAAATAAGTGTGCCGCCCTGTTGCTGCTGGCCCTGACCGGCTGCGCCGCGGGCGGGCAGACGGGGGGAGGCGGCCATCCGGCCCCCGCCCGCAACCACCTTTATGCCGTGGGCTATGCCCCCATCAGCCTGCAACAGCCCGCCGATTACCAGCAGAAACTGCTGCACGCCATGAGGGCCTCGCGCATGGATGCCTACCGGGAGCTGTCGGAACAGTTGGGGGGCGTCATGGTGTCGAGTTCGAGCCGGCTCAACAGCCATGTGCTGCAGGACGGCACCGTCAACAGCTCGAGCCGGGGAGTGGTGCGTGGCGCCCGGGTGGTCAACAGCTATCCGGACGGAGACATGTACATTACCGAGCTGGAACTGGACCTGGCCCTGTATCAGAAACTGAGGCGCGGGGAATAATTGCCCCAACGGCGGCCCGGGAGCGGGCGCCGTTGGCGAAAGGGATCAGACCTTGAAGCCGGTGCCCTTGTTGATACCGCTGGTGTGACCCTTCTGGTCATAGGTCATGCTCTGGCGCTCGTGCAGCCGGCTCATCATGTTGGCCAGGCGACGGCTGGATGCCAGGGTCTGTTCCAGCAGCTGTTCGGTAATCCGGTTTTTTTCCTGGCACTGGGCCAGCAATCCTCGCAGCGCCTCAACCTGACCGGCCAGCCCGGCATCGTCGAGCAGCCGTTCCCGTTCGGGGTGGGCGGCAATGTCATCGTCTGCGCTCTTGATTTCGGCCAGCAAGGCCTCCTTGCGCTGGGCCAGGGCGGGCAGCTCCAGGGCGCGGCGCCGGACAATAAGATCGAGTTCCTGATCGCTCAGCTCCAGCAGATGCCGGAGCCGGGAGTCCTGATGTTGCAGCAGCTCATCCAGGGTCATTGATACAGCGTCTCTATTTCCTGCTCCAGGCTCACCATGCGGGCGGCCAGGCGTTCGCTGTCTACCTTGTAGCTGCCGTCATTGATGGCCTTTTTCAGTGCCTCGAGCCGGGCGCTGTTGTCGCTGCCCTGGTTGTTGGCGAGGGTCTGCTGCATCTGGTTCAGCTGACGTGCCTCCGGGGTCAGGCTGACCGAGTCCTGCTGTACGAAGGGGGCTGCGGTCTCCTGTCTGGCGCGGCTGGTTTCCGGTGACTTGTACTTGCCGTTGGTCAGGCCCTGGGCCTGGGGGCCGTTCAGGCCGGGGGGTAACTTGTCGATTGCCATGATGCTTCAATCCTGATTTGCTGCTGTATGGACTCCTTATCGGCGTCCGCTTCGCTAACTTTAGCAGAAATTACAGGCTGACCCTGACCACCCCGGCCGAGCCGACCCTGGCCCGGATTTCGCGCCCCGAGTTGTTGTTGCGCACCCGGATGCTGTCGTTGAAGGAGCCGTCTTCCTCGGCCGTGCCCTCGGTCTTGATCGAAAGCCCGCCCGACTCCGCCACTATGGCCACCTTGTCGCCCTTGCACACCACGCACAACTGGCTGGCCAGTATCGGCTGTCCCGGGCGCAGATCGCGCTTGCTGCGGGTGCCGACAAGATCATCCGGGTTGCTGAACACGTCGCCGCGCAGCAGGACTTCGTCCTGGTAGCTGGTCTGCAGGTGCTGGGGCTGGAGCAGGGTATTGCGCGCCACCGGGTCGGCGGCGGTGACCACCGGCTTGAGCACCTTGACCCGTACCGGCACAAAAAGGCTCCAGCCCGGCGTTTCGTGGCACTGCACATGCACATGGGTGTTGCGCCTGACCTCGCCGGAGCCCCGGATATCGGCGGTCAACTGGCCGAGGCATTCGGTCAGTTGCAGCCGGGTATCTATACTGGCGGCCTCGACCTCCAGCCGGTCATGTTCGCCGAGAGGAACGAAGTCGCGGACATAGTCTTCCGCATACTGGCGCACGCTGTCGTGCACCGACAACTGGGCCCGGGCGGCGGGCTGCCAGCACAGAAAAGCGGCAATCAGGCAAAGCCACCTTGGCAGTACGCCAAAATGTGACAATGCTTGGGGGAGCGGAAAAATACCTTTAAACATCTCTACCTCGTCGCCGATAAACTGCGTAAGCTGGCCTGGTGGCACTTGGCTGCGGCGGGTGTTAAGCTAAATGACAGCACGATAAACAAGCATAAAACATGCCATGGCGTAATGGAGATAGTTGAATGGCGGGCATCCTCGACTCGGTAAACCAAAGAACGCAACTCGTGGGCCAAAACCGGCTGGAGCTGCTGCTGTTCAAGCTCAATGGCCGTCAAAGATTTGGCATCAATGTGTTCAAGGTCAAGGAAGTGCTGCAGTGCCCCAACCTCACCAGCCTGCCCCAGCGCCACCCGGTGATCAAGGGCGTGGCCAGCATCCGGGGCCAGACCATCTCCATTATCGATCTCAGCAAGGCCATGGGGGGCCGGCCCACCGAGCACACCGAGAACTGCTTCGCCATCATCTCCGAATACAACCGCTCGGTGCAGGGCTTTCTGGTGAACTCGGTCGAGCGCATCATCAACGTCAACTGGGAATCCATACTGCCGCCGCCCAAGGGGGCCGGTCGTTTCAATTACATGACGGCGGTGACCGAGATCGACGGCGAACTGGTGGAAATCCTGGACGTGGAAAAAATCCTCGATGAAATTTCCCCGGCCAGCACCCGGGTCAATTCCGCCATTATCGAGCAGGTGTCCCACCACGGCGATCGCCAGCACAAGCCCATCCTGATCGCCGACGACTCCTCGGTGGCCCGCCGCCAGATCCAGAAGGCAATGGAAGCCCTGGGCCTGCAGTGCATCGTCACCGAGAACGGCAAGCAGGCCCTCAACAAGCTGGTGGAAATGGCCGAGCAGGGGCCCATCACCGATCAACTGGCCATGGTCATCTCCGACGTGGAAATGCCGGAAATGGACGGCTATACCCTGACCGCCGAAATCCGCAGCAATCCCCGGCTCAAGGATTTGCACGTGATCCTGCACACTTCCCTGAGCGGTGTGTTCAACAAGGCCCTGGTCGAAAAGGTGGGCGCCAACAACTTTATCGCGAAATTCCATCCGGACGAGCTGGCATCGGCCGTTAACAGTGCTCTGTAACAAGGCGTAAATTCCACGGATGAAAAATTTTACCGATGAGCAGTACAGGGTGTTCTGCCAGTTTCTCGAGACCCACACCGGTATCGTGCTGGGCGAAAGCAAGCAGTACCTGGTCAAGAGCCGGCTGTCACCGCTGCTGGGCCGTTTTGGCATCGAGTCTCTCGGCGAGCTGCTCAACCGCTCCATGCAATTGCGGGAACGGGAGCTGAAAACCGCCGTCATCGACGCCATGACCACCAACGAAACCCTCTGGTTCAGGGATATCTATCCCTTTACCCTGCTGGCCGAACGGCTGCTGCCCGAACTGGCCCGGCCGGGCAAAACCCTCAAAATCTGGTCTGCCGCCTGTTCTTCCGGCCAGGAGCCCTATTCCATCGCCATGATTGCCCAGGAATACCTGGCCAAGCGGCCGGGCTCCTTGCCGGGGCTGCAAATTCTTGCCACCGACATTTCCAGCAGCATGCTGGAGCAGTGCAAGCAGGGGGTGTACGACAGCCTTTCCCTGGCCCGGGGGCTGTCGCCGGAACGGCGCAGCCGCTTTTTCACCCCCCTGGCCGACGGCAAGATGCAATTGCAGGCGAGCGTGAGGAACATGGTCAGCTTCCGTTCCTTCAACCTGCTCGACAGCTATGCCGCCCTTGGCAAATTCGACCTGATTTTTTGTCGTAACGTATTGATTTACTTCTCTCCCGAGAATAAATCGAAAATCCTCAACCAGTTTGCCGGCGCCCTTAATCCGGGCGGGTACCTGCTGCTTGGTGCGTCCGAGTCCCTTACCGGGCTGTCCGACAAGTTCGAGATGGTCCGGTGCAGCCCGGGCATCATCTATCGCCTCAAGTAACTCTGGCACGTGTTTTGCTTTGTCTTGGCTGTCAATTGAATCAGGACTAAAGCAGGAGGTGCCGGGTGGCGATTTCTTTCGACAAGGCGTTTGGTGTGCACCAGCATGCTCTGGTGGCCCGCTCCGAGCGGGCCGAGCTGCTGGCCGGCAACCTGGCGAATGCCGATACCCCGGGCTACAAGGCCAAGGACATGGACTTCCAGGCGGCGTTGAGCCATGCCCAGAACAACCAGAACTTTTCCCTGAGCCGCACCCATCTGCAGCACTTCGCCGTTGAACTGGCGCCGCCCGGCACCGTCCAGTACCGGGTGCCCAACCAGCCCGATACCGGGGACGGCAATACCGTGGACGCACAGACCGAGCGCAATAACTACATGGAAAACGCCCTCCAGTACCAGGCGTCCCTGGAGTTTCTCAACAGCAAGATTTCCGGTTTGCTGAAGGCCATCAAAGGAGACTCGATGTGAGCCTTTTTAAGGTATTCGATATTTCCGGCAGCGCCATGAGCGCCCAGTCGGTCCGGCTCAACACCACCGCCAGTAACCTGGCCAACGCCGACAGCGTCAGCTCCAGCATCGACCAGACCTACCGTGCCCGCAAGCCGGTGTTCGCCGCCGACCTGGACCGGGCCCTGTCCGACCGTCAGGAAAGCGTCGGCGTCAAAATCCTGGGTGTCGTGGAAACCAACAAGCCGTTGCAAAAGGAATTCAGCCCGGATCATCCGATGGCGGACGCGGAAGGCTTCATCTACAAACCCAACGTCAACGTGGTGGAAGAGATGACCGACATGCTCAGCGCCTCGCGCAACTACCAGACCAATGTGCAGGTGGCCGATGCCGCCAAGCAGATGCTGCAGCAGACCCTGCGGCTGGGCAAGGGGTGATAAATGAATATACCCGGATATATTAATGGATTGCGGGAAACCGAACCCGTTGATTTGGGAACGCCCAAAGATCAGCAGCTAAAACAGGAAGACTTCTTTCAGCTGTTGACTCAACAACTGGCTTATCAAGATCCATTCAAGCCGGCTGATAATGCCGAGATGATCAGCCAGATGACTGCTTTTTCTACCTCAGAAGGCATTGCTTCCATGACCAAGCAGATAGCCAGTCTTAATTCGGTTATGACTTCCAGTCAGGCTCTGCAAGCATCCAGTCTGGTGGGACAGCGAGTGCTGTTGCCGGTCAATACGGGTCATTGGGATGGCAAAGCGCCGGTTGATGGGGTGATTGTAGCCGGTTCCGGGGTCGGTAATCTAACCATAACAATAGAAAATGAAGTGGGACAGACGGTACGCACACTTAATCTGGCCGGGCCACATAAAGGCAATGTTCCCTTTGCCTGGGATGGGTTGGACAATAACGGTGAAGCGCTCAAGTCAGGGAATTACAAATTTAAAGTAAACGGACTGGTCAATGGTACTGGTACTGAGTTGAATGCGTTGGTTTTTGGCAAGGTCAGCAGTGTGACCCTGGGTAATGGAACCAATCCTAATCTGGTTAATGTTGTGGGTATGGGCGGTGTGCCCCTTGACAAGGTTCTTGAAATAGCTGGCGGAACGTCTGCGTGAGGAAAATAAATTATGTCGTTTAATATTGCGCTCACCGGTATTAATGCTGCCCAGAAAGATCTGGATGTCACAGCCAATAATATCGCCAACGTTAATACTTATGGTTTTAAGGGGTCAAAGGCTGAGTTTTCTGATCTTTACTCTAACTCGATATTAGCAAATGCAAAAACTCAAACTGGTAATGGCGTGCAAACTTCAGCAGTGAGCCAACAGTTTCATGAAGGCGCTTCGCTCTATACTAATAACCCCCTCGATATGCGAATCAGTGGCAGGGGTTTTTTTATAGTAGGGGACGAACTCAACAGCAGTAAATATACATTAACCCGCGCCGGAGCCTTCAAGCTTAATAATCAAAATTATGTGACCAACTCTCAAGGTCAGTATCTACGGGTATATGATGTGGATTCCCAGACCGGAGGAGTAAGTAACCTGGGGCTGGGAGAGACCAAACCGTTACGGATCCCTCAGGCGGCAGGTGCGCCAGAAGCTACCCGAAATATCACTACCAGTATGAACCTGGACAAGGGTAGTCAATATCTTACCTCTTCCGGCACTTCTGCTGTTTTGGCGGGAACTCAGGCATTGCAGCCCAATCGCCAGAGTTCGGCCAGTGTCACTACAGACGCAGCGGTTAATTTTCCGCTGACCATTGCTACTGGGGGAGTTGCATTAGAGGTGACCGCTGCCAACTATCGTCCGTGGCAGGGAGAGAGTCAGCCGTCAAGAGTTACCGTCACACTGCCGGAAGGTAACTATAGTACCCTGTCGCAGGTAGAAACTGCCATTAATCAGGCGTTAAAAAATACAGCCCCTCAGGCTGGTCAGATAGCGTTAGCGACCGATGCAAGTGGTAAGCTGCAGATTGCTTCACGAACCAAGGGTGAAGGCGCTTATATTGACGTGAGTTTCCCCCCAGAGCTGGGTGGTGGTATAAACAGTCAGTGGGTTAATAACGGTACCAAGGATTACAGCACCAACAACCTGACCTTCAATATCAGCGTCGATGGCACACCCAATGTGGCAGTGACTCTGGATAAAAATTACCAGAGTAATGCCAATGGTTTGGATGGCATGTTAAAGGATATTGAAAATAAAATTAATAATGCTCTTGCCCCTTATGAGAAAAAGGTAGCCGTAGCACTGGATGCTAAAGGCCAGCTTTCCATTACGTCCCAAAGTCAAGGTGGTGAGTCCAGTCTGATATTGTCGGCTGATACTACTGGCATGCCTTCACAGTCTGATTTGCTTGCTGAACTCGGCCTGGCCAATAACAGCAGCGTGGCGGGAAATGACGCAGTTCTTGATATTACCGATAGCAAAACTTTTAGTAACAGTACGACTATCACTATCTATGATTCTCTGGGGCAGCCGCGTCAGGCGACCATGTATCTGACCAAGAGAGGCATACCTGAGAATAGCTGGAATGCGATCCTGACCATAGATGGTAAGCCGATCAGTGTGCCGGGGGGCGGTGCTGATACAACAGTTACTTACCCCAATCCTCTGGACACTTCCAAGCGGCTGGATCATCAGGTTGAAGGTTTTGTCGTAACCTTCGATAACAAGGGAGGTAACCCTACTTTCAGTGTGGACCCGCTGCAAACAGAAAGTCTGGAAAATGCCGGTATACCGGCTGACGGGGCTGATCCTTCCCAACAATTTACTCTTTCATTTGATGTGCTCACGCAATATGTCAGCCCCTTTGAGGTACTGGCAATGGAGCAGGATGGTAATACGGTTGGTTATCTGACCTCACTGGATATCAACGAGGACGGTCTGGTAGTGGCCAGTTACAGCAACGCCAGTAAAGAGTATCTGGGGCGTGTTGCGGTGGCTCGGGTTACCAATGAGCAAGGCCTGCGCTCGGTTGGTGGTTCAGGATGGATCCCGACACGGGAGTCGGGTGAGCCTGTCGCTGGTAAGCCTAATGAAGGGCCTAATGGCCTCATACTGTCAGCTACGTTGGAGCAGTCCAACATCAATCTGACCAGTGAACTGGTGGACCTGATTACTGCTCAGCGCAACTTCCAGGCCAACTCCCGGGCGCTGGAGGTGAACAGCACACTGCAGCAGAGCATACTGCAAATCCGTTAATACAAGCTGAAAGCCGGAAGCTTGAAGCTGGAAGAAAAGCCCGGGACCGAAAACCCGGGTTTTTTCATGGTTTTACTGATACAGGCTATCTCGGGATTGCCCGAAACAGCAGTGGGGATTGCCGTAGCCGACCATAAAATGCCAAGGATGGCATTTTCGAGCGCCCCAGGGAGGGGCTTGTAGCGTGTCGGCGGAGTGCAACCGTACTGCTGTTTCTTGTGCTGGCACCAATTTTGCATTAATCCCGCCATTACCACTCGGCCAATCACGGAGCTGAAATGGATCACCTGCTTTATATCGCCATGTCGGGCGCCAAGGAAAACATGCACAGCGTGGCGCTGCGGGCCAACAACCTGGCCAACGCCAATACCACCGGCTTTCGGGCCGACCTGGAGCAGGCGCGTTCCATGCAGGCCTTTGGCGAAGGGCTGCCGACCCGGGTGTTTGCCATGGCGGAAAGACCGGGGCAAAACTTTGCCGCCGGCCCCATACAGACCACGGGTCGGGAACTTGACGTCGCCGTTGCCGGCGACGGCTGGCTGGCGGTGGAATCGAAGGACGGCTCCGAGGCCTACACCCGTTTCGGCAGCCTGCGGGTATCCCCCGAGGGCCTGCTGCAGACCAATACCGGGCTCAATGTACTGGATGACGGCGGCGCGCCGATTTTCCTGCCGCTGCCGCTGGAAAAGCTTGAAATCAACAAGGACGGCACCATTTTTGCGCGCCTGGAGGGCGAGCCGGCCAACGGCGGCGAGGAGCTGCAGCGCATTAAAACCGTCAACCCGGCGCTCGACGAGATCGAAAAGGGCCTGGATGGCCTGTTCCGCCGCAAGGACGGTGCGGTGGAGGCGCCTTCCGCCGAGGTCGAACTGATTGCCGGCGCGCTGGAAGGCAGCAATGTCAATCCGATTGCCGAGATGACCCACCTGATCGATTTGCAGCGGCGTTTCGAAACCCAGCTCAAGATGATGAGCCACGCCGAAGAGAATGACAAAGCCCATGCCCAGCTGCTGCGCATGAGTTAAAGGAGAACAAGATGAACCCTGCATTGTGGATTAGCAAAACCGGCCTCGACGCCCAGCAAACCAATATTTCGGTCACCTCCAACAACCTGGCCAACGCCAGCACGGTGGGGTTCAAGAAGGGGCGGGCCATTTTCGAGGATCTGCTGTACCAGAATATCCACCAGCCCGGCGGCCGGGCCACGGCCGACACCGACCTGCCCTCGGGGCTGATGCTGGGCGCCGGCTCCAAGGTGGTGGCCACCCAGAAAACCTTTACCCAGGGCAGCGTGCAGACCACCGACAATGCCCTCGATGTGATGCTCGACGGACGCGGCTTTTTCGAGGTACTGCTGCCGGACGGCAACATCGGCTATACCCGCAACGGCCAGTTCGCGCTCAACGACGAAGGGGTTATCGTCACTTCCGGCAACGGTTATCCGCTGCAGCCGGAAATGCAGATCCCCGAAAATGCCCAGAGCATCAGCGTGGCCACCAACGGCGAGGTGTCGGTGCAGCTGGCCGGCCAGGCCGAAGCCCAGGTGATCGGCCAGATTATCGTGACCGACTTCGTCAACCCCGCCGGCCTGCAGCCCAAGGGCGAAAACCTCTACCTGGAAACCCAGTCCAGCGGCGCGCCGCTGCAGGGCATTGCCGGGGCCGATGGCCTGGGCACCGTCAAGCAGGGCATGCTGGAAACCTCCAACGTCAACGTGACCGAAGAGCTGGTCAACCTGATCCAGGCCCAGCGAGTGTATGAAATGAACTCCAAGGTGATCTCCACCGTGGATCAGATGCTGGCTTACGTGAACCAGCAGCTGTAATCGAGGAAATGGCAATGCGTATTCTGTTGGCTCCGGTCCTGGGCGCCCTTTTGGTCGGGTGTACCAGCACCCCCTATACACCCAAGCCTGACGATCCCGCCTACGCGCCGGTGATCCCGGGCGTGCAGCAGGAAATGCTGGAGCCTGATGGCGCCATTTTCCAGGACAACTACGCCAACAGCCTGTATTCCGATATCAAGGCGCTGCGGGTCGGGGACATCATCACCATCGACCTGGCCGAATCCACCCGTGCCCAGAAGCGGGCCACCACCCAGCAGGGCAAGGATTCCAGCGTCAATATCAATCCGCTCAACCTGGGCGGCCAGCCCATCAATATCGGCGGCTATCCGGTCACCGCCAGCATGTCGAGCAACAACGAGTTCGACGGCCAGGCCAACACCAACCAGAGCAACAGCCTGCAGGGCAGCATCACGGTCAGCGTGGCCCAGGTGCTGGCCAACGGCAACCTGGCGGTGCAGGGGGAAAAATGGCTGATGCTCAATACCGGCGAGGAATACGTGCGCATCAGCGGCATCGTCCGGCCCCAGGACATCAGCGCCGACAACCGGGTGGAGTCGACCCGGGTGGCCAATGCGCGCATTTATTACGGCGGCACCGGGGATTTTGCCAATACCCAGAGCCGGGGCTGGCTGGCGCGCTTTTTCAACGGCCCCTGGTTTCCGTTTTAACAGCAGCTTGAAGCTGGAAGCTTGAAGAAAAACACCGAGCTTGCGGGGCGGGGCTGTAGGGTCGGATTTATTCGACCAACGGATGCCGGCTCGGTATCCGATGCATAGCGTCGAATTGATTCGGCCGATAACATTTTCGTACTCCCTTGGGGTGAACTGATGAAACCATTTACCGCTTTGTTGATGAGCCTGCTGTTGTTGCCGGCCATGGTGGCGCCGGCCCAGGCCGCGCGCATCAAGGACATCAGCTCGGTGGCCGGGGTGCGCGCCAACCAGCTGGTGGGCTACGGCCTGGTGGTCGGCCTGCCTGGCACCGGCGAGCGCAACAACGCCTTTGCCGAACAGACCTTTCGTACCATGCTCAATAACTTCGGCATTACGGTGCCGGAAAACATGAGGCCCAAAATGAAGGACGTGGCCCCGGTGGCGGTGCATGCCGAGCTGCCGCCCTTCGCCAAGCCGGGCCAGACCATCGATATCACCGTCTCCGCCATCGGCGAGGCCAAGAGCCTGCGCGGCGGCACCCTGCTGCAAACCTTCCTCAAGGGGGTGGACGGCCGGGTCTACGCCCTGGCCCAGGGCAGCCTGGTGGTGGGTGGCCTGGGGGCCGAAGGCGCCGACGGCTCTTCCATCATGATCAATACCCCCACAGTGGGCCGCATTCCCGGCGGCGCCATGGTGGAGCGCGAAGTCGCCAGCTCCTTCGGCCGAGGCGACACCATTACCTTCAACCTGCACCGGCCCGATTTCACCACCGCCAAGCGCATGGCGGAGGTGATCAACGACCTGGTCGGCCCCAACAGCGCCCAGGCGCTGGATGCCACCTCGGTACAGGTCTATGCCCCCCGGGATCCGGGACAGCGGGTCAGCTACCTGTCCAGCCTGGAAAACCTGAGCGTGGACGTGGCCGACGAGGCCGCCAAGATTATCGTCAACTCCCGCACCGGCACCGTGGTGATCGGCCAGCAGGTGCAATTGAAGCCGGCGGCGATCACCCACGGCGGCCTCATCATCACCATCAACGAAAATCCCCAGGTGTCGCAACCCAATGCCCTGGCGGGCGGCGACACCGTGGTGGTGCCCAATTCCACCATCAATGTGGAGCAGCAGGACGGGCGCATGTTCAAGCTGGATACCGGCACCACCCTCGACGACCTGGTGCGGGCGGTCAACCAGGTGGGTGTGGCCCCCGGCGACCTGGTCGCGATTCTCGAGGCCCTGCGCCAGGCGGGCGCCATCCAGGGCGAACTGGTGGTGATCTGACGCCTTCGGCGGAGCGGCCGCGTGCACTGGCGCCGGTGGCATGCCCCGGCTGTAACCAAGCCAAACTGACGGATATTAAGGTATGAAAGGTATCGACTCGTTTCAGAACAGCCTCCTGGTCAACGATGTCCAGGGGCTGGACCGGCTGCGCCAGCAGGCGTTCGCCGAAGACAGGGGCAAGGCGCTGGACGAGGCCGCCCGCCAGTTCGAGAGCCTGTTTACCCAGCAGCTGTTCAAATCGATGCGCGAGGCCAACCGGGCGTTCGAAGCGGACAGCCCGATGAACAACCGCCATACCCAGTTCTACCAGGACATGCACGACCAGCAGATGACCAGCGAGCTGAGCCGCCAGGGCAGCCTGGGGCTGGCGGATATGATAGTGCGCCAGCTGGGCGGGGGGGAGGCCGGGGCGCCCGCGGCCCGGCATTTCGACCTGGCCGATGCGCGCCGCTTTTCGGGCCGCACCATAAGGCCGCCCAAGGCCGGTGATACCACCGCCGAGGCGCCCGCCCGGCCGCCCCTGAGCGCCGCGCAAAACAGCTCCCCCGCCGTCACCCTGGAGGCCGGCACCCGCTTCGGCTCGCCGGAAGAGTTCGTGCGCAACCTGCTGCCGGCCGCCACCGAGGCGGGTAAAAAGCTTGGCCTGGCGCCCGAGGCGATGATCGCCCAGGCGGCGCTGGAAACGGGCTGGGGCAAAAAAATCATCGGCAAAAAAAATGGCCCCTCCAGCCATAATCTTTTCGGCATCAAGGCCGATAAGAGTTGGAAGGCAGAGAAAACCTGGGTCAACACCCTGGAATACGAGCAGGGCGTCGCCGTCAAGGTTCAGGCACCGTTCAGATCCTATGCTTCGTTCAACGACAGCTTTAACGATTATGTGCGGTTTTTGCAAGACAACCCCCGCTACGGCAAGGCCCTGGACCAGACCGGCAACCCCCGGCAATATTTTCAGGCGCTGCAGCAGGCCGGTTACGCCACCGACCCCAGGTATGCCGACAAATTGACGTCCATCTTCAATTCCGTCACCAAGATGGTTTCGCAAGCATAAGGAAACACCATGGCAATCGATCTGTATCAAACCGGCGTCAGCGGACTGATGGCGGCCCAGGCCCAGATGGCCACCACCGGGCATAACATCGCCAACGTCAATACCGAAGGCTATCATCGCCAGCGGGTTGAGCAGATCACCAATACCAGCCTGCTGCAGGGAGGCTTGCACCTGGGCACCGGCACCCAGGTGTCGGACGTGACCCGGCTGTATCAGGAATACGCCTTCAAGGATCTGCTGACCAACAATACCGAGCAGGCCGGCGCGGCCCAGCTGCACCAGCACCTTTCCTACCTGGACCAAAGCCTGAGCAACCTCAACAAGGCCATCAGCCAGAGCATGGATGACCTCTACGGGGCGCTCAACGCCATCGTCGACAACCCGGGCGATCTGGGCAACCGGGACATCACCCTGGCCAAGGCCGAGGATCTTGCCAGCCAGTACAACCAGCTGTACGACTCCTTTACCCAGGAAATGGCCATCAACTCCCGGGAAATCGGCACCCGTGCCCAATACATCAACGAAACGGCCGCCGCCATCGCCGCCCTGAACCAGGAAATCCAGCAGGCCGGCCTCAAGGGAACTCCCAACGACCTGATGGACCAGCGCGACAAGCTGATTGAGGAGCTGTCGAGCGAGGTCAAGATCAGCACCATCAAGGACAGCAACAACGGCATGATCACCGTGCTGCTCGGCGGTCGCGAGCCCCTGGTCAGCGGCAGCCAGGCCTACCAGCTGCAGGAGCGCCCGGGCAAGCCCGATCCCCTGCAAAGCGAACTGTACCTGGTCAATCCCAAGGTATCCGGTTCGGGCACCCGCCTCGACGGCGCCTCTCTGGGCGGCGAGCTGGGGGCGGTGTTCCGGTTTCGCGACCAGGTACTGCCCCAGACCCTGAGCGATATCGGCAAGGTGGCGGTGGCCATTGCCGATGTGTTCAACCAGGCCCAGTCCCAGGGGGTGGATCTCAACGGCTTGCCGGGCCAGAACATGTTCAACGACATCAACAGCGACTCGGCCAAGGGCAGCCGCTTCCTGACCACTAACGCCGCCGTCACCGGCGCGGTGACCATTACCGACACCGGCAAGCTCAGCGGGGACGAATACAGCCTGAGCTATACCGGCAGCGGCTACCAGCTGACCAACCTGGCCAGCGGCAAGAAAGAGAGCTTTGCCGACCTGGCCGAGCTGAATGCCGGCCTGGAGCAGAACCACGGTATCAGCCTGGACCTGCAGGGCACCCCGGCCACGGGCGACGAAATGCGGATCCGCCCGACCCGGATGGCGGCCAGCGAGCTTAAGGTCGCCATCGGCGACGGCAAGCAGATTGCTGCTTCCGGCCAGGTGATGGCGGTCGCCGATAGCGACAACACCGGCACCGCCGCCCTGGAACTGAACATCAGCGACAGCACCGGCGCACTGCCCGGCAAGTCATCACCCTGGACGGTCAGCTTCGAGGGCGGCGATTATACCGTCAGCTACGTGGACGGCGCCGGCGACAGCCAGACCCTGACCGCGGCCTTCGATCCGGACAACCCGGTCATTACGGTCGAGGGGCTGACCATCACCGTCAAGGGCGATCCCAAGGACTTTGATCGGTTTGAGATTGAAAACGTCAGCGGCTCGGGCAACAACGCCAACGTCGTGGCCATGGCCGGCATCAAAAACCAGGCCCTGCTCAACAATGGCCGCTCCACCCTCAGCCAGAGCTTCAACCAGACCACGGTGGAAGTGGGCGCCATGGCCTACAACCAGCGCATCCGCTCGGAAACGGCGAGCGCCGCCTACAGCCAGTCCTTCGACCGGGTCCAGTCCATGGTGGGGGTCAACCTCGACGAGGAAGCGGCCAACCTGCTGCGTTTCCAGCAGGCCTACATGGCGGCGGCGCGGGTGGTCACGGTGGCCAGCGAAACCATGAATACCGTCTTGCAGATACGCTAAGGAGCCATGATGCGCGTCTCCACTTTCAATATTTTCCAGTCCCAGCTGAACAACATTACCGGCAAGACCGCCCAGGCCAACGACATGATGAGCAAGCTGTCTTCCGGCCTGCGCATCCAGACCGCCGCCGACGATCCGGTGGCGATGAACAGCGTGGTCAACTACAAGAACGAGCTGCGCAAGATAGAGCAGTACAGCAAGAACATCGATCTGGCCGAAAACCGGCTGCGGCGGGAGGAATCGGCCCTGAGCATGGGCGAAAACCTGCTCCAGCAAAGCAAGGAAATCCTGCTCAAGGCCAACAACGGCACCTTTACCCAGGATGAGCGGGACGCCTACGCCACCGAGCTGAAAAACCGCATCGACGAGCTGGTCGATCTGGCCAACAGCCGGGATGAATTCGGCCAGTATATTTTCGGCGGCTTCCAGACCGACAATCCGCCCTTTACCCTGCAGCCCGACGGCAGCGTCACCTACAACGGCGACGGCGGCCAGCGGCAGATGCAGATTGGCGACAGCGTCAAGGTGGCCACCAACCACGACGGCCGCCTGGTGTTCGGCCAGGTGCCCAACCCCAGGGGAGACTTTACCGCCGGCTATCAGCTGACCGCGGACAACCGCGAGCACAACCTCCGGCTCGACAGTGCGGTGATTTCCGAACGGGGCGACTTTGCCGACCTGCAACCCTATACGCTGACCTTTGCCGACAACGGCGGAGTGCTGGAGGTCGGGCTGGCCGATAAAAACGGCGATCCCCTGCTGGACCAGAATGGCGATCCCGTTCCGCCCCAGCCCTACCAGGCCGGGCAGGCCATCAAGGCCGGCGGCATCACCCTGGTGCTGAGCGGCGAGGCCAGGGCGGGCGACCAGATTACCCTGGATGCCAACCGGGCCGACGGCGGCGGTCAGGATCATGTGGATGTGTTCGACAGCCTGAACCGGGCCCTGGCCTGGCTGCAGCAGGACAACAACACCCCCAGCGGCCAGAGCGAACTGACCGAGGTGCTGGACGAGCTGGACGCCGTGTCCTCGCACTTTACCCGGGTGCGGGCCGACACCGGCAACCGCCTGCTACGCCTGGACAACCAGAAAACCAACCATGAAGACATGAGCCTGACCCTGGAGAAGGTGCGCGGCGGCATGGAAGACCTGGACTACGCCCGGGCGGTGGGCGAGCTCAACCAGGCCATGGTGGCGCTGCAGGCCACCCAGACCATGTTCGGCAAGGTCCAGGGCATGAGCCTGTTCAACTACATCTGATCGCTCTGGCGCAATACGGCGGGCATGGGCCCGCCGTGTTCTTCTCTGCTACACTGGGTTTCCTCAACAGCCTGAATAACAAGGATTTGTGATGAAACTCTACACCTCGCCCGCTTCTCCGTTCGCCCGCAAGGTACAGGCCCTGGCCATCGAGGCCGGCTTTGGCGAACTGGAGCTGATCGCCGCCCAGCCGAGTCCGGTGCAGCCCAACCTGGACATTGCCATCTACAACCCCCTGGGCCAGGTGCCCACCGCCATTGCCGAGGACGGCACAGTGCTGTTCGACAGCCGGGTGATCTGCGAATACATCGACGCCCGCCAGGGCGCCGGGCTCTTTCCCCAGGGGCCGGGCCGCTGGCCGGCGCTGGTGCTGCAGTCTTTGGCCGATGGCATCATGGACGCCGCCCTGCTGGCCCGCTACGAGCAGGTCACCCGCCCCGAGGAGCGGCAATGGGACGACTGGCTCGACGGCCTGCACGGCAAGATCCGCCGCGCCCTGCATACCGCTGACGCCCAGGTGCCCGAGTTTGCCGACCGGGTGCATATCGGTACCCTGGCCCTGGCCTGTGCCCTGGGCTACCTGGACTTCCGCTTTCCCGAGCTCGACTGGCGCCGGGACCATGGCCGGCTCGACGCCTGGTTCAAGTTGTTCAGCGCCCGGCCATCGATGCAGGACAGCCGGCCGGCCTGAACTCAGCCGGCGGCCACGCAGTCCACGAAATAGCGGGTTTCGCCCTCGATTTCTTCCGCCACCAGGCCGTGGATGTAGGTTTCAAAGCCCGGGAAGCGCTGGTTGAAGGCCCGCGCAAACTTGAGGTAGCTGACGATGATGTCGTTGAACACCTCGCCCGGGATCAGCAGCGGAATGCCGGGCGGGTAGGGCGCCACCATCACCGCCGTGGTGCGGCCGGTCAGTGCGTCCAGCGGCACCCGCTCGATGTCCTTGTGGGCCATTTTGGCGAAGGCGTCCGCCGGCTTCATGGCCGGCACCAGATCCGACAGGTACATTTCGGTGGTCAGCTTGGCCACGTTGTTTTCCTTGTAGATCTGGTGGATCTGATCGCACAGATCCCTGAGCCCGACCCGCTCGTAGCTGGGGTGGCTCTGCACGAACTCGGGCAGTATCTTCCACAGGGGCACGTTGTTGTCGTAGTCGTCCTTGAACTGCTGCAGCTCGGTGACCATGGTGTTCCAGCGGCCCTTGGTGATGCCGATGGTGAACATGATGAAAAACGAATACAGCCCGGTTTTTTCAATCACGATGCCGTGCTCGGCCAGGTATTTGGTTACCACCACCGCCGGAATGCCGGACTCGGCGAAGTCTCCCTTCATGTTCAGGCCCGGGGTCAGTATGGTCGCCTTGATGGGATCGAGCAGGTTGAAGCCGGGCTCGATGTCGCCAAAGCCGTGCCAGCCGTCCTCCGAACGCAGCATCCAGGCATCCCGGTGGTCCAGGCCATGGTCGGTCAGATCGTCCGGCCCCCATACCTTGAACCACCAGTCGGAGCCGTACTCGTCGTCCACCTTGCGCATGGCGCGGCGGAATTCCAGCGCCTCGGCCAGGGATTCCTCCACCAGGGCGGTGCCGCCGGGCTCTTCCATCATGGCCGCCGCCACGTCGCAGGAGGCGATAATGGCATACTGCGGGCTGGTGGAGGTGTGCATCAGGTAGGCTTCGTTGAACACATGGCGGTCGAGCCTGTTGGCCTCGCCGTCCTGCACCAGGATCTGGGACGCCTGGGACAGGCCCGCCAGCAGCTTGTGGGTCGACTGGGTGGAGAACACCATCGAATCCCGGCAGCGCGGCCGGCCTTCGCCGATGGCGTGGTAGTCGCCGTAGAAATCATGGAAGGCGGCGTGGGGCAGCCATGCCTCGTCGAAGTGCAGGGTCTCGATTTCCCCGTCGAGCAGGCCCTTGATCTCCTCCACATTGTAGAGAATGCCGTCGTAGGTGGACTGGGTGATGGTCAGCACCCGGGGCTTGGCATCGGGGTTGCTGGCCAGGATTTCCCGGCAGAAGGGGTTGGCCTGCATTTTTTCACGGATGCGCTCGGGCTCGAACTCGCTGCGCGGTATGGGGCCGATAATGCCGTAGTGGTTGCGGGTCGGCATCAGGAACACCGGCACGGCGCCGGTCATCATGATGGCGTGCAGTATCGACTTGTGGCAGTTGCGGTCCACCACCACGATGTCGCCGGGCGCGACCGTGGAGTTCCACACGATTTTGTTGGAGGTGGAGGTGCCGTTGGTCACGAAAAACAGGTGGTCGGCATTGAAAATGCGGGCGGCGTTGCGCTCGCTGGCGGCCACCGGACCGGTATGGTCGAGCAGCTGGCCCAGCTCGTCCACCGAGTTGCACACGTCGGCGCGCAGCATGTTCTCGCCGAAAAACTGGTGGAACATCCGGCCCACCGGCGACTTCAGAAAGGCCACGCCGCCCGAATGACCCGGGCAGTGCCAGGAATAGGAGCCGTCCTGGGCGTAGTGGGTCAGGGCGCGGAAAAAGGGCGGCGCCAGGGAGTCGAGGTAGCTTTTGGCCTCGCGGATGATATGCCGGGCCACGAAGTCGGGGGTGTCTTCGTGCATATGGATGAAACCGTGCAGCTCGCGCAGTATGGCGTTGGGAATATGGCGGGCGGTGCGGGTTTCGCCGTAAAGGTAAATGGGGATGTCCGGGTTGCGGTGGCGGATCTGCTCCACGAAGCGGCGCAACTGCTCCAGCACCGAATGGGCTTCTTCCCGGCTGCCGGCCAGCTCCTCGTCGTCGATCGACAGCACAAAACCGGCGGCGCGGCTCTGTTGCTGGGCGAAGGAGGTCAGATCACCATAGCTGGTGTAGCCCACCACATCCATGCCGGCCTTTTCGATGGCGGAGGCCAGCTCCCGGATGCCCGAGCCGCTGGTGTTCTCGGAGCGGAAGTCTTCATCAATAATGACGATGGGGAAATAAAAGCGCATCAGTTTTCCTTGGTTGCGGTACACATGCTCAGTGGAAGAGCTTAGCCGATCCGCATTCTACTGCCTGGCCAGGGCGCTGACAAAGTATAACTATGCATTTGGCATGACTAAATAACAGCCTCGCCAGGCCGGCCGCCGGCGCCGCCACTGGCAAAATGCCGGCGGCGCAGGCACTATGCGAAACTGGTCCAACGCAGAGGCTACCCATGTTCAGACATCTCCCTTCCCTGGCCTGCGCCGGCCTGCTGGCGCTGTTGCTGGCCGGCTGCGCCACGGCGCCGCCGCGCAATCCGGAAAACATCTGTGCCATCTTCGAGCAGCACGGCGGCTGGCACAAGGCCGCCAACAAGACCCGGGAAAAATGGGGGGTGCCGGTGCACGTCACCATGGCGATGATGTACCAGGAAAGCAGCTTTCGCCACGACGCCCGTCCGCCCATGCGCTGGTTCCTGTTCATCCCCTACGGCCGGGCCTCCAGCGCCTACGGCTATGCCCAGGCCAAGGACGAAACCTGGGCCGACTACCGGCGGGAAACCGGCAACGACTGGGCCGACCGGGACGACTTTGACGACGCCATGGACTTTATGGGCTGGTACATGAGCAAGACCAGCCGGCTGAATGGCATCTCCAAATGGGATGCCTACGGCCAGTACCTCAACTACCACGAAGGCTGGGGCGGCTACCGGCGCGGCAGCCACCTGAAAAAGCGCTGGCTGCTGGGGGTGTCGCGCAAGGTGGAGGCCCGCGCCCAGCGCTATGCCGGCCAGTACTGGGGCTGCAAGGACAAGCTGAACAAAGGGTGGTTCTGACGACCCCTTTGGGGGGCTTGGTGGAGCGCGGGCGGCTCGCCCGCCATGTGCCGCAAGGCGGCAATTTTACGGCACCCTTTGGGGGCTAACGCAGGCTGGCCGCCTGCGTTCCAGGTTTACTTGCTCACAATAAACGGGGCCTAAATAGCGGATCATAATAGTGCTGCCTCGACCGGAACCCGATCGCCGCCGGCAGTGATCTAGCATTCGGCACCGTTATTTAGGCTCCCGCCGCCAGATAGTGGGCCATTTCTTCCTCGGGTACCATGCCGCCGCCGGTGGCCCACACCAGGTGATGGGCCCGGGCCAGGCGCTCCGGGCTCAGGCCCAGGCGCTGGCGATAGCCCTGGGTTTCGCCCACCACCCGCCAGGGGCCGGGCATGCCGGCCAGTGCCGAAGGCTCCAGGCGGATAGCTTCCTCGCGGGCGAGCAGGCCGAGCAAAAACAGCAGATCCTGATCCGGCAGGGTGTAAAAACCGTCCAGCATGGGCGCCATGGCCCGGCCCACAAAGCCCGAGGCCCTGCCCACCGCCAGGCCGTCGGCGGCGGTGATGTTGTCGATGCCCAAATCCTGCACCGAAATGGCGTCGTGCAGTCCGGTATGCACCCCCAGCAGCATGCAGGGAGAATGGGTGGGCTCGGCAAACACGCAGTGCACCGCATCGCCGAAGGCGAGCTTGAGGCCAAAGGCCACGCCGCCGGGGCCGCCGCCCACACCGCAGGGCAGGTAGACGAACAGGGGGTGGTCGCGGTCCACTTTGATCTGTTGCTGTTCCAGCTGGGCCTTCAGCCGCAGGCCCGCCACGGCGTAGCCGAGGAACAGCTGCACCGAGTTTTCATCGTCCACGAAGTGGCACAGGGGATCCTGCTCCGCCTCGGCCCGGCCCTGGGCCACGGCAACGGAATAGTCGCTGTCGTATTCCACCACCTTGACCCCGTGCTCGCGCAGCAGCCGCTTTTTCCATTCCCGGGCATCCGCCGACATGTGCACGCTGACCCTAAAGCCCAGGCGGGCGCTGATGATGCCGATGGACAGGCCCAGGTTGCCGGTGGAGCCGACGGCGATGGAATAGCGGCCGAAAAAGTCGCGGAAGGCGTCGCTGTCGAGCCGGGCGTAGTCATCGTCCAGGTGCAGCAGGCCGGCCTTGAGCGCCAGCTTTTCCGCGTGCTGCAGCACCTCGTAAATGCCGCCCCTGGCCTTGATGGAGCCGGACACGGGCAGCGCATCGTCGCGCTTGAGCAGCAGGCGGCCGCCGAGGGCCTGGCCAAAGTGCCGCTCCAGGGCCTGCTGCAGGCGGGGGATGGCCTGCACCGGCGACTCCAGCAGGCCGCCGAGGGCGCGGGTCTCGGGAAAGGCTGAGCAAAAGAAGGGGGCAAAGCGCGCCAGCCGGGCGGCGGCGTCGTCCGCGTCGGCGGCGGTCAGCCCGACCCCGGGCAGGGCCAGGTCGGCGGGCAGCCGCTCCGGATTGAACCAGGTAACCGGCTCAAGCGCCATCAGCCGCTGGAGCAGGGGGAACCGTTTGCACAGGTCGGCCACGGCCGCCGGGGAATAACTGGGATGCTGGTGCATGAACATAAAGTCCCTGAAGAAATCGCAGCTCGGCAGTATAGCAGCCGCCATCGGGTTTGCGAGAGGGCGGCGGCGCCATTATTGCGGGTCGGCCAGCAGCAGGCCGACCAGGCGGCGCAGGGCCCGGATGGCGGCCTTCTGTCCCGCCAGGCCATGGGCCCGGGCCAGGGTAACGGTATCGGCCCCGGGGTCGAGCAGGTCGGTGAGCAGCGCCCGTTCGGCAATACTCAGCCGGGCCTGGCCGAGCCGGTGGCCGGCCAGGCGCGCCAGCAAGGGGCGGTCGGCGGCGAGATCCCGGTGGCCGTGGGCGAACTCCGCCGCCAGCCGGGCGTCCCGGTGGGGATCCGCGAGCGGCGGCAACAGCCGCAGGCCCGGGTGCCGGCGCAGCCAGCCGGCCAGCGGCCCGCGGGCGAAAAACGCCAGGTCGGCGGCAAACTGCGCCCGCCAGCCCGGCAGCACCGCCCGGGCCCGCTCGCTGAGGGGCCTGAGCACCATGGCGGCATGCAGGCCGCTGACGCCGTCGGCGGTCAGCCCCAGGCGCACCGCCCTGAATCCCTGCTGCTGCCAAAACGCCAGCAGCTCGGGGCTGGCGCCAAAGCTGGCGCCGACGAAATCGGTGTCCGCCCGGCGCACCACCTCCGCCAGCAACTGCCCGCCCAGGCCCTGGCGCTGCACCCCGGGGTGCACCACAATGCGGGTCACCCTCTGGTAGCTGAACCCGCAGGCCGCTTCCAGGCCGCCATGAAAGGCCAGCGACTGGGGCAGCAGGTGGCCCCGGGGGCGCCGGCGTCCCTGGCGGATCTCCCGGCCCAGTGCCGGCGCCAGTTCGCCCTCTCGCACCAGCCAGGCGGCGGCCACCGGCACCGGCCCGCGCCAGGCCAGCAGCAGCCGGTGGCCGGGCGCGTCCAGCAGGCGGCGCAGATCGTCCGGGTTGGTCTGGTAGTGGGCCAGGGCGAGCAGGCCGAACACCTGGCGCAGCAGGG
The DNA here is from genome assembly GCF_003012795.1 of Zobellella taiwanensis. Lineage (GTDB taxonomy): Bacteria > Pseudomonadota > Gammaproteobacteria > Enterobacterales > Aeromonadaceae > Oceanimonas > Oceanimonas taiwanensis. The sequence continues at coordinate 76,330 of NZ_PXYH01000007.1, read as the reverse complement.
TTTCGTCGCCGGCCAGCCCGGCCGGCTCGGGCAGGGTGAAGCGCAGCCGGCCCGCCGGCGGCGGCGACGGGGGATCGGCATCCAGTGCCAGCAGGCGGAACACCAGGGGTTCGAGGGGATCGTGCCGGCTCCAGCGGGCCGGCTCTTCCAGCCGCGCCTGGCGCCGTTCGGGCGCCAGGCGCGCCAGGGCCGGGCGGAACTTGAGCTGAAAGCCAAGCCCGGTGCCCTCGTAGCCGTGCTCTGTGGTGGCGAACACGCAGCAATAGCGCTGGGCCAGGGCCAGCAGCATGGGCACCGGAATGGCGGCGGCCTCATCCACCAGCAGCACATCCAGCGGCGGGGTGGTGGCAAGCAGGGCATCGGGAGCGATAAAACCCAGCCCGCCGGCGGCATGCTCCAGGGCCCGGGCGGCGGTGGCCGGGCTGGGGGCGGTGAGCGCCAGGCTAAGCCCGCGGCGGGCCAGGCGCGCCGCCAGGCGGCCGAGCAGGGCGGACTTGCCCCGGCCGCGATCGGCGGTCAGCAGCACCGGCCGGCGCCGGCGCGTGGCGGCCAGCAGCACCGCCAGGGCATGGCGCTGGCCGGGGTTGAGGCAGCCGTGGCGGTCGGGCCGGCACCGCCAGGGGCGCGGCGGCGGCAGGCGCGGCGCCGGGGCCGGGCCGCCTTCGCAGTGAAACAGTACCTCGGGATCTTCTTGCAACAGCCGGACCAGGCGTTGCAAAAACAGGCTGTAGAGTCCCTCGGCCTGCTCCGGCAGGGCGACATGGCGTGCAAGATCCGGGTCGCCCCGGGCCGGCCACAGCGCCAGGGGCGGGCACAGCAGCAGCACCAGGCCGCCGGCCCGGGCGGTGCCGAGCAGGGCGCCGAAGGCCTGCGGGTGGAAGCCGCCGTGGGCGTTGTACACCAGGACGCGGTATTCGCGGCCCAGCAGGCGGCTGATATGACCGAGCGGCTGCGGGGCGCAGGCGTCGGGGCCGGGACCCAGCCACAGGCCGTCGGGGCCGAACCAGGCGCCGGCCTGGCGCTCGCACCAGTCGGCCCGGCCCGAGATCACCAGCAGCCGGCGTTCGCCGTTGAGCGCCAGCCGCGCCAGCCAGGCGGCGTGTTCAGTCAAACAGCCGGTCGCCGCTTTCATCGATCAGGCGCCGGGCCTTGCCGATCATCAGCTCCGCCGCCTGTTCGGCGCTCGGCAACAGGTCGGCGCGGATCAGCAGGTACTCACGGGTTTCACCGTCCCGCTCGGCCAGGATGCGGCCGCGCAGCCGGTACTGGCCGCCCTCGGCCTGGGGATCGGGCTGGATCCGGTAGCCCTGGTAGTCGACCGGCTCAAAGCGGCTGCCGGCCTGGCGTTGGGCCGGGGAGCGGCCCAGTTTTTTCAACCAGTTGAACATGGCTGTCTCCTTTTGCACAAAAAAAGGCGCCCGGGGGCGCCTTGGCGTGATTCGCTCGTCGCGCCGCAACCGGCGTTATTTACGGACCCGCAGCACCACGTCCTCGGCCAGGGTAACGGCGCCGCTTTGTTTGCTCAGCTCCTTGATCTCGTCCATGTTGGAGATCACCACCGGCGTCAGGGTGGACTTGGCCTTGGCCTCCAGCAGCGCCAGGTCGAACTCGATGACGGTGTCGCCTTTTTTCACCTGCTGGCCTTCCTGGGCAATACGGGTAAAACCTTCGCCCTTGAGCTCAACGGTATCGATGCCAAAGTGCACGAACAACTCCAGGCCGGAATCGGACTCGATGGAGAAGGCGTGGTTGGTTTCAAAGATTTTACCAATAGTGCCGTCGCAGGGGGCGACCATCTTGTTGCCGCTGGGCTTGATGGCAATGCCGTCGCCGACGATTTTCTCGGCGAACACCACATCCGGCACGTCCTCGATGGCAACGATTTCCCCGGACAGGGGGGCAAAAATCTCGATACCGCTGGTGTCATTGGCATCGTCGGATACCAGTTTTTTCAGTTTATCGAACAGACCCATAGTCTAAGCTCCTGGAGTGATTTAACGGCTGATGATAACAGACGGCCTTTCCCGAGATAAAGAGGCGGGCCCGGCGGCGCAAGCTCCGCGGTAAGCCATGATAACGATTTTAGCGGCCGCTGACATGCGCGGGCGCAAGGCGGCGGCGGGGATGCCGATAAAATGCGCTGGCGGGGCCAAAAACGCCAACCCCCGAGGCGGCGTCCGGCTGGCTCGGGGGCTGCGTGGCTGCCCGGGGCGGACAGCGACAAGGGCGGCGCTTAGGGCTGCAGTTCCTGCTCGCTGAAGATGCCCTGGAACAGGGCGGTGCTCAGGTAACGCTCGCCGGAGCTGGGCAGGATCACCACGATGTTCTTGTCGGCGAACTCGGGCAGGGCGGCAATGCGGTTGGCGGCCACCACGGCGGCGCCGGAGCTGATACCGGCCAGGATGCCCTCGTCCTTCATCAGGCGGCGGGCCATGTCGATGGCGTCTTCGCTGCTGACCTGCTCGACCCGGTCGATCAGGGACAAGTCCAGGTTGCCGGGAATAAAGCCGGCGCCGATACCCTGGATTTTGTGCGGGCCGGGTTTGATTTCTTCACCGGCCAGGGCCTGGGCGATCACCGGCGATTCCACCGGCTCCACGGCAACGGTGGTAATGGCCTTGCCCTTGGTGTTCTTGATGTAGCGGGACACGCCGGTCAGGGTGCCGCCGGTACCCACGCCGGCCACAAACACATCCACGTCGCCGTCGGTATCTTCCCAGATCTCGGGGCCGGTGGTCTTTTCGTGGATTTCCGGGTTGGCCGGGTTATTGAACTGCTGCAGCAGCACGAATTTTTCGGGGGCGGATTCTTTCAGCTCCATCGCCTTTTCAATGGCGCCCTTCATGCCCTTGGCGCCCTCGGTCAGCACCAGGTTGGCACCCAGCGCCTTGAGCAGCTGGCGGCGTTCCAGGCTCATGGTGTTGGGCATGGTGAGGGTGATGGGATAACCACGGGACGCGGCCACAAAGGCCAGGGCGATGCCGGTGTTGCCGCTGGTGGGTTCGATCAGCTCCTTTCCGGGCACCAGCTCACCGCGTTTTTCGGCATCCCAGATCATGTTGGCGCCGATGCGGCACTTGACGCTGAAGCTGGGGTTACGGCTTTCCACCTTGGCCAACACCCGGCCCTGGCTGACCCGGTTCAGTTTGACCAGGGGAGTACGACCAATGGTCAGAGAGTTGTCTTCGAAAATCTTGCTCATTGTGGCTGTCCCTAAGGTTATGGTCACAGAAAGAAGGTTACCCTGTCAGCTTAATGCTTCCTGACGGAATGAGAAGTGACGATTTGTTATAACAATATGTTATTAAATGATAAAATCATATTCCTTATTTCTGGGTAATTGTCCCTTGCCGGGCTGGTGCCGGGGCGGCGACTCTGTTATCAAGGAAGCATCAACAAGGGCCCGGGCGGGCCGATACCCTGGGATTCCTTTATGTTCAAGCGACGGGGCAAACGATGAAAAAGTGCGGTGTCGTTCACTGGCTGTGGTTGCTGCTCTGCCTGAGCCTGGGCGCCTCGGCCTCTTCCTGGCAGGACGAGCCCGAGGCCCGGCTGCAACTGCACCAGTTCGGGCTGGAGCTGGCCCTGGCCGATGTGCATCCCGATCTGACCCTGTACTGGCAGCAGGCGGTATCGGCCGGCACCGCCTCGGACGCGGCCGACGACCGCCTGCTGCTGGCGCTGACCGCCTTCTGGCGCCAGTGGGGGCAGTTGTCGTTCGAACAGCGCCAGCATCTGGGCACCGCCCGGCTGGCGCTGGCCAGCACCGAACGGGAGCGGGAGCAGCTGCGCCTGGCGGCGGTGGCGGGCGAACGCCACCGGCTGGTGCAGCAACTGGCGCCGGGCTTTGCCGACTATGCAGCCCTGCGCGCCCAGCTGGCCCGGCTGCTGGCCCTGGCGGACCAGCCCTGGCCGGCGCTGGCGGGGGCCACCCTGCGCTCGGGGGAGCGCCACCCGGCGGTGGCCCGGATACGCGAGCGGCTGCAGCTGCTGGGCGATTTGCCCGCCGGAGCCGACAGCCCCGACCCCGACGGATACGACGACACCCTGGCCGAGGCGGTGCGCCGCTTTCAGCAGCGCCACGGGCTGACGGTGGACGGCGTGATTGGCCGCCAGACCTACGCCTGGCTCGACGCCTCGCCCCGGCTGCGGGCCCAGCTGCTGATGCGCAGCATGCTGCGTACCCTGATCGGCGATGCCCTGCCGGCCTCCTATTTGCTGGTCAATATTCCCGAATACCGGCTGCGCCTGTACCAGGATCAGGCCATGGTGCTGGAAAGCGACGTTATCGTCGGCAAGGGCAGCCGGCGCACCCCCATCATGCACAGCGCCATCACCAATGTGGTGGTCAACCCGCCCTGGAACGTACCCCGCTCCATTACCACCAAGGACATAGTGCCCCGCCTTTACCAGGACCCGGGCTACCTGGAGCGGGAGCAGTTCGAGGTGCTGGACGGCGACGGCCGGGTGGTGCCCGCCGAGGAATGGCAGGACAGCCTGCAGTACAACGCCTTTCCCTACCGGCTGCGCCAGCGGCCCGGCAGCCGCAACGCCCTGGGGACCTACAAATTCCACCTGCCCAACAACGACGCCATCTATTTGCACGACACCCCGGCCCGGGGCCTGTTCAGCCGCGACAGCCGGGCGCTCAGCTCCGGCTGCGTGCGGGTGGAGGGCGCCGAGCAGCTGGCCCAGTGGCTGCTGGCGGGACAGTGGAGCCCGCAGCGGCTGGCCGAACTGCGCGACACCGGCCGCACCCGCTGGCTGAAGGTGGACCGGCCGCTGCCGGTGTTCATGGTGTACTGGCGCGGCTGGCTGGGCAGCGACGGCCTGCCCCGCTACCGGGACGACATTTACGACTTCGACCGCCAGCTGGCCGATCCCTTCAGTCCCCGGCGCGGCAGCTGAACCCGGGCCGCCGGCCGGCGGCCCTTGGGCTCCAAAAAGCTCCTTATAACCAAACGATGTTGATGTTTTATTCGTTATCGGGTTAGTTTCTGTGCGTTTTTGCGTGCCCGCCCGGCCGGTGCCGGGCGGGCCGGATATGCCGTGAATGGAGGTGGTATGCTGGAAGGTTCCCTGGGGCGTCGTCGTTTTTTACTGGGTTTGGGCGGGCTGGGTGCGGCGGCGCTGTTGCCGCTGCCGGCCCAGGCCAGCCGCTCGGCGCCGGAGCGCCGGCTGAGCCTGCACAACCTGCACACCGGGGAAAAGGTCAGCGCCCCCTTCTGGGAGCAGGGCCGCTACCTGGATGACGGCCTGGCCTCGTTCAACCGGGTGATGCGCGATTTTCGCAGCAACGAAGTGCACGCCATCGACCCCCTGCTGTTCGATCAGCTGTTTTTGCTGCAGCACCGGCTGGGCCGCCAGGGCGAGATCCAGATTATCTCCGGCTACCGCTCACCGGCCACCAACGCCAAGCTGCGCGCCGCCGGCAAGGGCGTGGCCAAAAAAAGCTACCACATGCAGGGCAAGGCCATCGACCTGCGCCTGCCCGGGGTGCCCCTGGCGGAGCTGCGCCGCGCCGCCCGCCAACTGGGCGTGGGCGGGGTGGGCTACTACCCCAGCTCCAATTTCGTTCATCTCGACACCGGGCCGGTGCGCAGCTGGGGGTAATGGTCTACCCACAGGGCGGTGGCGCCGCACACCGCCACCGGCATGATCAGCAGGTTGACGAAGGGCAGGCTGGAGCACAACGCCACGCCGGCGCCAAAGCCCCAGCTCAGGCGGCGCTTGCCGGCCAGCTCCCGGCGCATCAGGGTAAAGTCGACCTTGTGGTTGTCGAAGGGATAGTCGCAATACTGGATGGCCATCATCCAGGCGCTAAAGGCAAACCAGACCAGCGGCGCCAGGGTCTGGCCCACCGCCGGCACCAAAAACAGCAACAGGCAGCCCAGCGCCCGGGGCAGGTAATACATCATCTTGCGCCATTCCCGCCCCAGCATGCGCGGCGTATCCTTGAGCAGGCCGACCCAGCCGTTGTCGGGCGGCGGCGTGCCGGTCAGCTTGAGTTCCACTCGCTCCGCCAGCAGGCCGTTGAAGGGCGCGGCCAGCAGGTTGGCCACGCTGGTAAACAGCAGCGAAAACACCACCACTATGCTCACCACCGCCAGCGGCCACAGCAGGTAGCCCAGCCAGTGCAGGTAGTCGGGGGTGTGCCCTTCCAGCCAGGCGAACACCCCGCCAAGCTGCAAAAACAGCACATAAAAGGCGCCGCTGAACAGCAGCAGGTTGATCAGCAGCGGGATCAGCACGAACAGCCGCAACTCCGGCTGCCAGATAAGGGACAGGCCCCGCAGCAGATATTGGGGACCGCTGGCACTGTGATAAGAGGCGGACATGGCCACTCCTGTGATGAAAAAGACGCCGCCATTCTAAAGAACCCGGGCCGGCATCGCCAAGGCCGTGATGCGCCTCCTGGCGCCGCGAAGGGCGCTGTCGCAGGGCGGGACGGTCGCCAGGCCCCGTCCCGGGCCGATAACAGCGTGAAAAAGCGAGATTTTATCCTGCTCGCGGGCGACGGGCTCTTGTCAAAGACGCGGCCGGAACATACCCTTGACGCAGTATTTGGCAAGGCACTGGCGGCCGCTCGCCCGCGGCCTGGCCGGCGAACATCAATTTAGAGAAGCGATAATGCAGGATTTGCGAATTATCTTGATCATTCTGGGCGCGGTGGCCATCGCCGCCCTGCTGATCCACGGCTTGTGGACCAGCCAGAAGGGACGGCAGGCGCCGATGCGGGACAAGCCCCTGGGCAAGGTTGCCGCCGGCAACGGCGAGGGCGACGATTTCGATCGCGACGGTGTCGGCAAGGTGCGGGTGGTGTCCTCGCGCAAGCCGGCCCCGGCCCAACCCCGGGATGAAGAAGACGACTGGCAGCCCGCGCCGGGTTTTTCCGCCCTTGCCGACGATGACGACGACGAGCCCCGCCTGGGCCTGACGCCCGAGGCCCCGGTCCGGCCCAAAGCGGCCCCGGCCCGGCCCGTGCCGGTGGCAAACGCCGCCGCGCCCGCGCCGGAGCCGGAAGAAGACGAGGAAGACGAGCAGGCCCTGCGCGAGCGCCGCTACCACCGGGGCGATATCGACCCCCTGTTCGATCATCCCGCGCCCCGGGCCGCCGCGCCAGCGGCCCAGGCCCGGGCGGAGCCCAAGACCAAGGTGGCGCCCGTCGCTCCGCCCGAGCCGCAGCCGGCCGCCGACCCCGTGCCGGAGCCTGTGCCCGAACCCCGGCCCGAGCCGGTGCTGCGCCAGGTGCCGCGCACCTGGCAGGACGTGTATGTGATCAACCTGATGGCCCGGCCCAACCAGCAGTTGCAGGGCCCGGCGCTGATGCGCGCGCTGACCGCCAACGGCTTTCACTTTGGCGACATGGACATTTTTCATCGCCACCAAACCCCGGCCGGCCAGGGCGAGGTGGTGTTCAGCCTGATCAACATGGTCAAGCCCGGCACCTTCAACCCCGAGGCGATGAGCGGCTTTGCCAGCCCGGGAGTATCGATTTTCATGCAGTTGCCCCGGCCCGGCATGGCCAAAAACCAGTTCAACCTGATGGTGCAAACCGCCGAAAACCTGGCGGAAGAGCTGGACGCCCTGCTGTTCGACGCCGAGCGTTCGCCGCTCAGCCCCGACTACCTGGCCCACTGTCGCGAACAACTGCGCGACTACGACAGCCAGGTCCAGTAACCTCAAACGTCATATCGGGTGCGGCCTCGGCCGCACTTTTTGTTTAAGCGGAACCCACCCATGAACGACGCCCACGCCCGCATCCTGGCCCTGCGCGACCAGCTCAACCTCTACAACCAGCAATATTACGTGGCCGACGCCCCCACGGTCCCCGACGCCGAATACGACCGGCTGATGCGCGAGCTGGTGGCGCTGGAACAGGCCCACCCCGACAGTTTCGACCCCGACTCCCCCAGCCAGAAAGTGGGCGGCGAGCCGCTGGCGGCGTTTCCGCCGGTGCGCCACGCCCTGCCCATGCTGTCGCTCGACAACGTGTTCAGCGAGGAGGAATTCGCCGCCTTTGAAAAACGCATCATGGACCGGCTGGGGCGCGAGCAGCCGCTGACATTTTGCTGCGAGCCCAAGCTCGACGGCCTGGCGGTGAGCCTGGTGTACGAACAGGGCCGGCTGGTGCAGGCCGCCACCCGGGGCGACGGCGCCACCGGCGAGGGCATTACCGAAAACGTGCGCACCATCAAGGCGGTGCCGCTGCGGCTGCGGGGCGGCGGCTGGCCGGCGCGGCTGGAAGTGCGCGGCGAGGTTTATATGCCGAGGGCGGGCTTTGAAGCCATGAACCAACAGGCCCGGGAAACGGGCGGCAAGGTCTTCGCCAACCCGCGCAACGCCGCCGCCGGCAGCCTGCGCCAGCTCGACTCCCGGGTTACCGCCCGGCGCCCGCTGGCCTTTTACTGCTATGGCGTGGGCCTGGTGGAGGGGGGCGAGCTGGGCGAGCGGCACTACGACATTCTGCAAACCCTGGAGCAGTGGGGCCTGCCGGTGTGCCCCGAGGTGCGGCGGGTGAGCGGCGGCGAAGGCTGCCTGGCCTATTACCACGACATCCTGGCCCGGCGCGACCGGCTGCCCTACGAAATTGACGGCGTGGTCTACAAGGTGGACGACCTGGCCCTGCGCGAGCAGCTCGGCTTTGTGGCCCGGGCCCCGCGCTGGGCCACCGCCCACAAGTTTCCCGCCCAGGAGCAGCTGACCCGGCTGCTCAACGTGGAATTTCAGGTGGGCCGCACCGGCGCCATTACCCCGGTGGCCAAGCTGGAGCCGGTGGCCGTGGCCGGGGTAACGGTATCCAACGCCACCCTGCACAACGCCGACGAAATCGCCCGCCTGGGCGTGATGGTGGGCGATACCGTAATCGTGCGCCGGGCCGGCGACGTGATCCCCCAGGTGGTGGGCGTGGTGGCCGAGCGGCGCCCGGCCGACGCCCGGGAAGTGGTGTTTCCCGAGCACTGCCCGGTGTGCGGCGCCGAGGTGGAGCGCATCGAGGGCGAGGCGGTGGCCCGCTGCAGCGGCGGCCTGTTTTGCGCCGCCCAGCGCAAGGAGGCACTGCGCCACTTCGCCTCGCGCAAGGCGCTCGACATCGAGGGCTTGGGCACCAAACTGGTGGAGCAGCTGGTGGACCAGGATCTGGTCACCACCCCCGCCGACCTTTTTGCCCTGGGCCACGCCACCCTGGCCGGTCTGGAGCGCATGGGCGACAAGTCCGCCGGCAAGCTGCTGGAGGCTTTTGAGCGGGCGCGCCACACCACGCTGCCGCGCTTTTTGTATGCCCTGGGCATCCGAGAGGTGGGCGAAGCCACCGCCGGCAACCTGGCCCGCCACCTGCAAAGCCTGGAGGCGGTGATGAACGCCGAGGTGGAGCAACTGATCGCAGTGCCCGATGTGGGCGAGATTGTGGCCAAGCATATCTACTACTTCTTTCGCCAGCCCCATAACCGGGAGGTGGTGGAGGCCCTGGTGCGGCCCCGCGAGCAGGGCGGCGCCGGCCTGAGCTGGCCGGCGGTGGAAGCTCCCGAGCCCGCCGCCCAGCCCCTGGCCGGGCAAACCTTTGTGCTGACCGGCACCCTGAGCCGCATGCCCCGCAACGACGCCAAGGCCGCCCTGCAGGCCCTGGGCGCCAAGGTGGCCGGCTCGGTTTCCGCCAAAACCAGCGTGCTGGTGGCCGGCGAAGCCGCCGGCTCCAAACTGGCCAAGGCCCAGGAACTGGGCGTGACCATTATGGATGAAGACGGGCTGATTGAACTGCTGGAGCGGCACAGCGCCTCGTAACGGAGCAAGGCGCTAATGCAGGCGGGCCGCCTGCGCCCCAACATAAGGTTCGCTCCAAACAAGGCCCGCTCCCCGGGGCGCGGGCAGCCTGCCCGCCACTTGCCGCGCAGCGGCAACGTTAAGCCGAAGGGTTGTTAATAGGGCTTAAAGCGCCCCCTGGGCGCTAATGCAGGCGGGCCGCCTGCGCTCCAACATAAGGTTCGCTCCAAACAAGGCCCGCTCCCCGGGGCGCGGGCAGCTTGCCCGCCACTTGCCGCGCAGCGGCAACGTTAAGCCGAAGGGTTGTTAATAGGGCTTAAAGCGCCCCCTGGGCGCTAATGCAGGCGGGCCGCCTGCGCTCCAACATAAGGTTCCAAACAAGGCACACTCCCCGGAGCGCGGGCAGCTTGCCCGCTACTTACCGCGCAGCGGCAACGTTAAGCCGAAGGGTTTTTAAGCGCCCCCTGGGCGCTATGCAGGCGGGCCGCCTGCGCTCCAACACAAGGTTCGCCCCAAACAAGGCACACTCCCCGGAGCGCGGGCAGCTTGCCCGCTACTTGCCGCGCGGCGGCAACCTGGGGGCGGCGTTTTCGTGGGTGGGGTTGGGCGCTATGCAGGCGGGCCGCCTGCGCTCCAACATAAGGTTCCAAACAAGGCACACTCCCCGGGGCGCGGGCAGCCTGCCCGCCACTTGCCGCGCAGCGGCAACCTGGGGGCGCTTTAGGTAGTGGGCGTGCTATTAGCCCTCACCTCAATGGTTTCCATCCCAAAGGCCACCACCTGGCGCTGCTCGCGGGAGAACTCCACGCCAATCAAATGAATGGGCAGGCCCAACGCCCGGTATTTTTCTGCATAGTTTCTGTCTTTAAGCTGCTGCAGGGCGTTGCCCTCGGGCACCTGCTCCACCACCTTGAACTCAAACAAATAGAGATGGCCGCTAAATTCCAGCGCCATGTCCACCTTGCCGGTGTTGGAGGCATCCTCCACCGTCACCCTGAAGCCCAGCGCCGCCATATGGCTGTAGAACACGCTGGCATAATGGCCCTCGTAACGGGCAATGGGGTTGTTGCGATACCAGTCGTGGGGCAGGGCGGCAAACAGCGAGCGAAAATGCTGCTCCAGGCCGGCAAAGTCGTTGTTTCTTAACAGGCCGGGCAGGGTGATCAACAGATCGTCGGCAAAAAGATGCTCAACCCCGAGCGCCGGCAATAACGCCTCGTTAAGGCTGGTTTCCACTTCCAGATTGGGAAAGCCCAGCTGATAAACGGTGCGCCCGGGCAACAGCTCTTCGGTTTTTTTGATGGTGAGATAACCGGTCTGGAACATCAGGGCTTCGGTGCTGATATTGTCCACATCAAAGCGCGACAGCAGGGCTTCCCGGGTGTTCAGGCGGCTGAGCTGGGGGCTGTACAGCCCGCGCTCGGCCAGCACATTAATCAAAAACGCCGGCGTGGCGGTTTCAAACCAGTAAGGGCGAAACTCCCGCTCCTGCAACAGCAGCAGCACATCAAAGGGGTTGTATACCGACTCGCCGCCCCAGTTGTAGCCGTTGTACCAGGTTTTAATCAGCTCCCTATCCAGCCCCGGCAGCTCGGGGGCAAACACGGTGTTCACGTCCTGCTCGGTATAACCACAAATGGCCGAATAATCCTGCGACAGGCTGATGTCTCTCAAATTGTTCAGCCCCGAAAACAAACTGACCTTGCTGAATTTGGACACCCCGGTCAGCAGGCAAAAGCACAGGTGGGGGTCGGCATCCTTCAGCACCGAATAGAGGTTTTTCAGCCCCTCGCGCAGCTCGGTGGCGACGGGGGCGTTGGTAATGTTGTCGAGAATCGGCTTGTCGTATTCGTCAATCAGCACCGCCACCCGTTCGCCATACAGCTCCCGGGTTTTGCGAATCAGCTCGGCAAACTCTGAAGAAATGTCTTCCGCCTGGCCGGAGGCAATTCCCAGCCGCTCCCGGTTGGTGCGCAGCAGATAACGAATGTGAGTATCCAGCTCTTCTCGGTTTCTCATCACCCCGCTGCCAAAGCTCAGCCGTACCACCGGCCGGGGGCGGGACCAGTCCCATTTATCGTGAATAAACAGGCCGCGGAACAGCGGCTCCTTGGTCTCGAACAGCTGGTGCAGGGTGTCGAGCAGCAGGCTTTTGCCGAAACGGCGGGGGCGGGAGAGGAAATAGTATTTACCCTGCTCGATCAACCGGTGGATATAGGATGTTTTATCCACATAGTAATAGCCCCCGGTAATGATTTCTCCGAAGGTCTGTATCCCTATGGGCAACTTGCGTTTGGTCATTCTGCTCTCCTGCCGGCCAGACTGGGCCCAAGTGTACCATGCCGGCCCAAAAGCCGCGCCTGCGCTCCAACACAAGGCCCGCTCCCCGGGGCGCGGGCAGCCTGCCCGCTACTTGCCGTGCGGCGGCAACCTTAAGCCGAAGGGTTTTAAAGCGCCCCTTGGGCGCTATGCAGGCGGGCCGCCTGCGCTCCAGCATAAGGTTCGCCCCAACATAAGGTTCGCTCTACACAAGGCCCGCTCCCCGCGGGCAGCTTGCCCGCCACTTGCCGTGCGGCGGCAACCTGGGGCCGCTAAAAACAGAATGATGTCACTTGCTAGGAGGTTTTTTTAATTCCATAATTTTGTGAGTTAAAGTCTATAAAGCAGCCTTGGAGCACGCTATGTTGGATTTAAGCTTCAGTAAGCCAAGTGAGATCGTCAAGCGGCTTTGCCAACGCCTGCGCACCGAGCGGCTGGCGTTGGAGATGACCCAGGCAGAGTTGGCCGGGCGCGCCGGCATTGGCACCAATACCGTGTCCAACCTGGAAGCCGGGCGCAATGTCGGGTTTGAGAACGTAGTCCGGGTAGCGATGGCGCTTGGCCGGACCAAGGAACTCGAAGGCCTGTTCCTGCCAAGGCTGGACAGCATTGAGGACATCCGGCGCTACGAAAACAGCGCCAAGCGTCTCCGAACAAAGAGGAAGCTCAACAATGCCTGAGCAGGTGAACGTCTTTTACGAGGGCTGGGGAGAGCGATGGCATTGGGGCACCCTGGTCTCTACAACCGCACTGACCGGTCGCCCACTGATTGTGTTCGAGTACAGCAACGAAGCCAGGAAAAGGGGGCTGGAGTTGTCTTCCTATACGCTGCCGTTGGCGGGATCCCCGTTGCGCCAAGGCTTTCCGGGCCACCAGCTGGAGCTGCCGGGGCCTGTTTATGACGCCTTGCCGGACGGGTGGGGCATGTTGCTGATGGATCGCATGTTCAGGCGTCGCGGGCTCACTACGGCGCGCATCGGTCCACTGGAGCGGCTGGCCTACATTGGTGGCAATGCGATGGGGGCCATGACGTTTGAACCCGTGGTGCCCGAAGGGCAAAAGCCAGAAGTCCACATTGCGCTGGCACAGCTTGCCGCCGAGGTGCGGGAAGTGCTCCAGGGAGAAGGTGGCGAGTTCCTGCAGACCTTGCTGCAAGTGGGCGGTTCGCCCCAAGGGGCCAGGCCCAAGGCCCTGGTTTATCGCAATCCCGACACCAATTTGTTCACCACCGCCGTTACGCCGGGCTTTGAAGCCTGGCTGGTGAAGTTTCCGGCCAAGGAAGAGCATGCCGAGGTGTGTGCGATTGAGATGGTCTACGCCGAGTGCCTGCGCAGGTGTGGCATCGAGACGCCGGATACGCAGTATTTCCCTCTGCCCAATGGATTGGCGGCGTTTGCCAGCAAGCGTTTTGATCGAAAGGAGGGCCTGCGCATCCCCATGCAAAGCCTTGCGGCCTTTACCGGTGCCGATTACCGGACGCCGGGGGTGCTGGACTATGTCAGCTTCTTGCGGGCAACGCAGATGTGCACCAACGACGTGCGAGAAATGGCGCTGGCCTTCGAGCGTGCTGTTTTCAATATTGCCTTCAACAACAGAGACGATCATCCCAAGAACTTCGCCTACCTTATGTCACAGAATGGCCGTTGGAGACTGGCACCGGCTTACGACGTGACCTTCTGCGAGGGCCCGGGTGGATATCACCAAATGGACGTGATGGGGGAGGCGCTGACCATTTGCCGCACGCACCTGCTTCGGCTTGCCGAGGAAGCCGAAGTGCCCCAGGACGTTGCCGGCAGGATAATTGACGGTATTTGTAATGTGGCCAGCCAGTTTACGGCCATTGCCGAGAGCATGTATCCACAGGGGATGACTCACGATACCCTGCGTACCATCCAACGCCGCCTCGATCAGAACACGGCTCGACTGGGGTGTTCCTAAAGCCTGTAGATACCACCCCCCGGAGCGCGGGCAGCTTGCCCGCCACTTGCCGCGCAGCGGCAACCTGGGGGTGTTTTAGTGGGTGGGGTTGGGCGTTTGTTTTTAAGCGCCCTTTGGGCGCTATGCAGGCGGGCCGCCTGCGCTCCAACATAAGGTTCGCCCCAAACAAGGCACACCCCCCGGGGCGCGGGCAGCCTGCCCGCTACTTGCCGCGCAGCGGCAACCTGGGGGCGGCGTTTTAGCCGGTGGGGTTGGGCGTTTGTTTTTAAGCGCCCTTTGGGCGCTATGCAGGCGGGCCGCCTGCGCTCCGACATAAGGTTTGCTCTACACAAGGCCCGCTCCCCGGGGCGCGGGCAGCCTGCCCGCCACTTGGCGTGCGGCGGCAACCTGGGGGCGGCGTTTTAGCCGGTGGGGTTGGGCGTTTGTTTTTAAGCGCCCTTTGGGCGCTATGCAGGCGGGCCGCCTGCGCTCCGACATAAGGTTTGCTCTACACAAGGCCCGCTCCCCGGGGCGCGGGCAGCTTGCCCGCCACTTGCCGCGCAGCGGCAACGTTAAGTGGAAGGGTTGTTAATAGAGCTTTAAGCGCCCCCTGGGCGCTATGCAGGCGGGCCGCCTGCGCTCCAACATAAGGTTTGCTCCAGTACGACGGCGGTGTACGCGCGAGCGCAAGGGGCGGTTATTGGCGCAAAGTTTGACTCAGATCAAGCTCTTGGCATTGGCGGGGCTAAAGCTTTGGCCGGCGGCACCGATACAAAGGGTATCGGGCGGGGGCCGGCCGGGCGGGCGGAGCAGCACGGCAAAAAAAGTGCTAAAGCCGCCGCCGGTGGCGCCGATAACCTGAACAAGCAAGCAACACCGGCCAGCGCGCCGGAACAGAACCCTAACGGAGATTCGATTATGGCGATTACAGTTAATTCCAACGTGTCGGCCCTCACCGCCCAGCGTAACCTCAACAAGTCCAGCAGTGCTCTGGCCACCTCCATGGAGCGGTTGTCTTCCGGCAGCCGCATCAACTCCGCCAAGGACGATGCCGCCGGCCTGCAAATCTCCAACCGGCTGAACTCCCAGATTAAAGGCCTGGGTGTGGCGATGAAAAACGCCAGCGACGGTATTTCCATGGCGCAAACCGCCGAAGGCGCCATGCAGGAGTCCACCAATATTCTGCAGCGCATGCGGGATCTGGCGCTGCAGTCTGCCAACGGCTCCAACTCCGATGAAGACCGCGCCTCCATTCAGAAGGAAATTGGCCAGCTGCAGTCGGAACTGACCCGTATCGCCGACTCCACCTCCTTTGGTGGCCAGAAGCTGCTGAACGGCGCCTTTGGCACCAAGTCGTTCCAGATTGGCGCCAACGCCAACGAATCCCAGAGCCTGGGGCTGTCGGATATTTCCTCTTCCGCCATTGGCCGTAAATACCAGAGCTTTGACAAGACCGCCGACCTTACCACCAAGGTGGCCGGCGGCACCGAAAGCGGCGCCGGCCAGGTGCTGGTCAAGGTAGGCGACAAGACTCATGAAATTGCCCTGAACGCCGGCATGTCCGCCAGCGATGTACAGGAAAAAATCAACAGCATTTCCGGCCTGAGCGATGTGAAGGTTACTGGCGGCGAAGGTCCTGAATCGACCCCGGCAACCATGAAACTGAGTAACCTGGCAGTTGCAAACGGGGAGAGCCTCGATCTGACCATTGGTGGGGAAAAAATCACCCTTAATGGTACCGGTGACGCTGCTGGCGATGCTGCAACCTTTAAATCCCAGATCGAACAGGCCGCCGGCAAGGCCGGTTACAGCGTGACCGAAAAAGACGGCACCTTCAGCTTTACCGGCAAGGACGATGGTTCCCAGATTGCGATTAAATTAGAGGCGGCCAATACGACTACCAGTGACACTAAAGTCAATATCAATGGTAAGTCTTATGCTGGTAATGGTACTACTGCCATTAATGCAACCCAAACGTCAACCAATGGCATTAATGCTGAGCCCATTCGGGCCACCATGGAACTGAGTGGGCTGACGGTAGCTAACGGCGATTCTCTTAAATTGAAGATTGGGGATGCTGATGTTATTACCCTCACAGGTACCAACAGTGCCAATGATGCCAAAGCGTTTAAAGCTCAAATAATGGATGCAGCTGAAAAAGCCGGATATACCGTTACTGAGGATAACGGCACCTATACCTTTACCGGTAAGGAAGATGGCTCACAAATAAATATTGAAGTTGGTGGCGCAGGTAACAGCACCACAGCTTCCACAGATGTAACCATCAACGGTGTTGCCTATGATGGCTTAGCAAACATTTCAACTACAGCGAAAAAACAAACCTCCACCAATGGGGTGGCAGCTGCGGTTGATACACCGGCCACCATGACGCTGAAAGGCTTTGATGCAGTCAACAGTGGCACCATGAAGCTGACCATCGATGGTATTGATGTAACTGTTGATAAAAACGTGTCCGACACCGAAAAGCTGGCCGACCTGATCAACAGCACCCTGAGTGCTGCTGGCAGCGAGATTACCGCCACCCTTAATGACGATAAAACCGAAATTACCCTGACCGGTGGTCAAAATGGTGAGCAGTTTGCTGTAAAAGCCGATGTATCCGGAGCAACAGGTTCGGTATTGCAGGCAGGTGACAGAATCTACAGCAATGCCTCCCTTAAGACTTCCGGTAATATTACAACTGCAGCAGGTGGCGCAGGTGTTAACTCAACAGTAACAATCGATAATTTTGCTGCCGTCACCAGTGGAGTAATGTCAATGACGGTTGATGGAGCCATCTTCGATGTTGACAGCTCAATCACTACCGCAGCTGAGCTGGCTGACAAAATTAATGCCGAAGCTGGCACTACTGTAACAGCCTCTGAGTCAGATGGTGTTATCACTATCACTCACAATACCGCTAATACTGCCCTGACGGTTGCTGCTGATGCTTCAGGTGCCGCCGGTGCTCAGGTTGAGATTACCGGTGATACAAGTGCATTGGTAGCAGGAACTGCGGTGGAAACAGAAACCACTAACGGTATCGCGGTTGAGAAAGATGGCTTTACCATCGACTTCAGCAACGCCAAGCTGGATGACGGTATTGCCAGCGTGTCTGTGGGCGCCACAGTAAATGACCTGGAGAGTTCAGACAGCGCCATGGCCTTGGCCGAAGGCACCACCTTTAAATCGGTGGCCAGCATCGATCTGAGCACCACCGAAGGCGCCAATGAGGCCGTGGAAATTCTGGACAAGGCGCTGGCCTCCATCGACGATCAGCGTGCCAGCCTGGGTGCCTTCCAGAACCGAATGAACAGCACCATCAATAACCTGGCCAGCATTCAGGAAAACGCCGCCGCCGGTATGAGCCGCATTATGGATGTGGACTTTGCCCAGGAAACCGTGAACCTGACCAAGCAGCAAATTCTGCAACAGGCCGGTACCTCCATTCTGGCCCAGGCCAAGCAGCTGCCTCAGGCCGCCCTGTCTCTGCTGGGCTAAGGCATTAACGCAGCGTTATTTATTTTCAAGGGGCGGCAACGCCCCTTTTGTGCAGTTTGTTCAGACCCTAAAGCAAAATGGTCGTTAATATTGGATTTTGCTTTATGGTCTTACCGCGCTGAAAGCCGATTACGGCACGGCGCGCTTTTCAAGGAGCCATACCATGGACATTCCAGCCCCCACCAACCGGCCGCAAACAACCGCCGCCGAGGCAAATGCTCAGCCGCGCCAGAGCCCGCCCCCCTTAACCCCGGCCCAGGCCGAGGCCACCCAAACCAGGCAGGCGGTGCAGGCCAGTGCCGAGGCCAGCCTTTCTGCCGACCAGCTGAAAGACATGGCCGGGCAGATGCAGGAGTTTATTGGCAGCTTTAACCGCAATTTGCAGTTTCGAGTGGATGAAGACTCGGGCCGCAATGTGGTGACCGTGCTGGAT
Source organism: Zobellella taiwanensis (assembly GCF_003012795.1). Lineage (GTDB taxonomy): Bacteria > Pseudomonadota > Gammaproteobacteria > Enterobacterales > Aeromonadaceae > Oceanimonas > Oceanimonas taiwanensis. The sequence continues at coordinate 58,401 of NZ_PXYH01000007.1, read as the reverse complement.
GACCAGGGCGAGGTGATACGGCAAATTCCCAGCGAAGAGTTGCTGGAGGTGGTAGCCCGGCTGGCCGAGGCCAGCGGCGGCCTGATAGATACGCGAGCCTGACAGGAGATAGAAAATGGGTGATCTTAAACTGCCCGGGGTGGGCTCGGGCTTTCCCATTCAGAGCTTTGTGGATGCCACCGTAAATGCCGAGCGGGCCCCCAAGGAGCAGCTGCTCAACAAACGGGCGGCGGACATTAACGTCAAGCTCTCGGCCTATGGCTCGCTCACCAGTGCCCTCGACGGCTTTAAAACCGCTCTGGGCAAGCTGGAAGGCAACGATGCCTTTCAAAAGCGCTCCACCAGCTTCAGCGAAAGCGGCTTTGTTTCCGCCAAGGCCAGCAAGGACGCCGTGGCCGGCAGCTATACCCTGGTGGTGGACCAGCTGGCCCAGGCCCACAAGGCCGGCAGCCAGGCCATTGATAAAACCACCGAGCTGGGGGAAGGCAGCCTCAACATCAGCGTGGGGAAAGAGTCCTTTTCCGTGGCGGTGGAAAAAGACAAAAGCACCCTCTCCGGCATTGCCGATGCCATTAACCGGGCAGAAAACAACAAGGGCGTGAAGGCCACTGTGGTAACCGACGACGCCGGCTCGCGACTGGTGCTGTTTTCCGAAAAAACCGGCACCGATCATCAAATCAGCCTCACGGTGGATGAAGACACGCCGGGCGGCCTGTCGCAACTGTTGGACGCCGACGGCAAGCTCACCGAGGTGCAGGCCGCCAAAAATGCCGAGCTCACCATAGACGGCGCCCGGGTCACCAGCCAGAGCAATGAAATAAAAGACGCCATCGCCGGCGTTACCCTGACCCTCGACAAGGTCAATACCACCGAAAAGCCCGACACCCGGCTTACCATTGGTTACGACAAAAAAGCGGTGGAAAACAATATCAAGAGCCTGGTGGACGCCTTTAACAAGGTGGCCAGCACGGTAGACTCGCTCACCCGTTACGATGCCGACGCCGGCAAGGCCTCGCCGCTCAATGGCGATACCAGCACCCGCAATTTGATGTCTCAGCTACGGCGCATGATGAGCGCGCCCATTGAAGGCACTCAGCCGCCGGTGCAGAGCCTGGCGGATCTGGGCATTACCACCAATAAAGACGGCACCCTGGAGCTGGACAGCGAACAGTTGCAGCAACAGCTGAGTGATAATTTTGAGCAGGTTGGTCTGCTTCTTGCCGGTGAAAAGGGTCTTACTGGTCAGTTAACGGGCCTGGCCGACGATTTTGTGGGCAAGGAAGGCGTCATCACGCAAAAGGGTGAAACCCTCAGCCAGCAAATGAAAAAGCTGGAAAAAGAGAAGGCATCATTTGATGACTACATGGAGCAATATGAGGCGCGGGTGTACAAGCAGTTTTCCGCCATGGACATGGTGGTGTCGCAAATGAACCAGCAGCTCAGCTCGGTGATCAGCGCCTTTGAAAACATGCCCGACTTTTATGGCAGCAGAAAATGAGCCTGACCAAACAACTGGAAACCCTGGATGCCGAACTGCTGGGCCGCTTTGGCGCGCCAGAGCAGCTGGACGGCGAACAGCTGCAGGCGTTGCTTGCCGAGCGGGCCCGCTTGCTGGCCCTGCTGCTGGAGCAGGAAATGCTCAGCCCCGAGCAGGTGGGCGAGCTGATGGCCCGCTCGAAACAACTGAAAGAGCTGGCGGAGCACACCCGCCAGCAGCTGGCCGAGCAGCTGGCCAACATGCAAAAGGGCCGCCGCTCGGTGGGGGCCTATCAAAAAATCAAACATCAGGAGTAAGCAATGCGCGGTTCCCTTAAAGCTTATAAATCGGTGGCGGTAGACAGCCAGAAAAACGTGGCCAGCCCCTACAAAATGGTGCAAATGCTGCTGGCGGGGGTGCTGGAGCGCCTGGCCAAGGCCCGGGTGGCGGCCGAGCAGGGCCAGGTGGCCCGGCGCGGCGAGCTGGTGAGCAGCACCATCGCCATCCTCAACGAATTGCAGGGTTCGCTGGACCCGGAAGCGGGCGGCGAAATCGCCACCAATTTGCATGGCATTTACGATTACGCCATTCGTGAACTGCTGCTGGCCACCGCCGAGAACGACATGGGTCGCATCGACAACGTCAGTAACGCCATCCGCGAAATCAAGGAAGCCTGGGACGCCATCCCCGCCGACCAGCAGGCCGTGCCCGAATAACCGGGCCCATGCCCAGCCCGCCCACCCCCGCCCTTGCGGGGGTTTTTGTTTGGGCGGCATATAGCACGGGAGCGGTACTGTCAAAATTGCGCCGGGGGCGGGTGTTGATTTTGTGACGCGCCGTGGGGATTCAAACGTTAACCGGCGGGCGGGGGCGGCCCGGGGTTGATCAGGATCAACTAATCCACTAAAAAGGGGGCTCCCGGGTCGAGATAATTTGACGGCTGTGTCAGAATCCCGGCATTCATGCACCCCTTGGTGCGCCCGGTCGCGGTTTTTTTCGCCGGGTTGTCATAAAAAGTGCGGTCTGGCCGCCAATAATCTACGAGCCGGGGAGGGTGTCAGGACGACGGCCCTTTTCATCACCAACCGATAGCACTCTTCAGGTGTAAGGATTGTTCCATCTCATGGGATCTTTCGGAAGCGTACTGATTATCGACAACGACGATGAGCGTCGCACACGTCTTGAAGCCATTCTTTCCTTTATGCAGGTGCACTGGCAAAGCGGGCTCGGCCGGGATGCGGCGGGCCAGCTGGGCCAGTCGATGCCGCTGACCGTGCTGGTGGGGCAAAGCCCGCTGCCCCTGGCCGAGCTGGTGGCGGCCTATCCGCAACACGCCTTTATTACCCTGGAGCCGGTGGGGCTCAATGCCGCCAACCTGGCCGGCTGCCTGCGCCGGCTTACCTACCACGAGCTGACCCCGCTGTTGCATCGGGCGCGCCAGCTGCACCCGGCGGTGGGCCGGGAGCAGCAGCTGCAGCGTTTTTTAATCGGCCAGTGCCCGGCCATGAAGGAGGTGAAGGGGCTGCTGCGCCAGGTGGCGGGCAAGCAGGCCAATGTGCTGCTGCTGGGCGAGTCGGGCACCGGCAAGGAGGTGATTGCCCAGGCCATCCATATGCTGTCGCAGCAGGCCGAGGGGCCCTTTGTGCCCATCAATTGCGGCGCCATTCCCGCCGAGCTGCTCGAAAGCGAGCTGTTCGGCCACGAAAAGGGCGCCTTTACCGGGGCGGTGTCGAGCCGCAAGGGGCGGTTTGAGCTGGCCGAGGGCGGCACTCTGTTTCTCGATGAAATCGGCGACATGCCGTTGCCCATGCAGGTCAAGCTGCTGCGGGTGCTGCAGGAGCGCACCTTTGAGCGGGTGGGCGGCACCCGGCCCATCCAGGCCAATGTGCGGGTGATTGCCGCCACCCACCGGGACCTGGAACAGATGATCCGCGAGCAGCGTTTTCGGGAAGATCTTTATTACCGGCTCAATGTGTTTCCCATCCAGGTGCCGCCCCTGCGCGAGCGGCGCGAAGACATTCCGCTGCTGCTGGCGGAGCTGGTGCAGCGCCACCGGGAAGGCCAGGGCGCCGACTTGTCGTTTACCCCGGCGGCGGTGGCCTCGCTGCAGCAGTACCCCTGGCCGGGCAATGTGCGCGAGCTGTCCAACCTGGTGGAGCGGATGTTTATTCTGTGCCCCAACCAGCGGGTGGACCTGGCCGACCTGCCGCCCCGCTACCGCTGCCTCAACGGCGAGTGCGAGGCGCCCGCCAGCGAGGAGCAGGACGAGCGCGAAGCCCTGGCCGCCATGTTCGGCGGTGCCGACGACGACGCCTTTGCCGAAGAAAACCGGGTGTTTTTCGAGTTTGGCGACGAGGCCGAAGAGGCGGACGAGCTGCGCCTGCCCCGGCTGACCGCCGAGGGCATCAACCTCAAGGAGATGCTGGCGAGCATCGAGATCGATCTGATCACCCAGGCGCTGGACGCCAGCGACGGCGTGGTGGCGCGGGCGGCGGAGCAACTGGGCATGCGCCGCACTACCCTGGTGGAAAAAATGAAGAAATACGGCATTGGCCGGGACTTCTGAGCCGGCGGTGTTAAATAACGGTGCCGAAGGGGAGGCCAGGGCCGGTCGAGGCAGCCCTATCAGGAACGGTTATTTAATGGCACGGTTTTTGAATAACTGGGTGTATGAATGACACCGAAACCGATGCCCGCTGGCTGTCGCTGCTGGAAGCGGAGCAGCTGGAGCAGCTGATTTTATCGATGCCGAGCGGCCTGTTGTGGCTGGACGGCCACGGCGTGGTGACCCGCGCCAACCCGGCCGCCCGCGCCCTGCTGGGCGAGCCCCTGCAGGGGCGGCCCTGGGTGGAGGTGATCGCCCGCGCCTTTGCGCCCCGCCCCGACGACGGTTTTCAGGTGTCGCTGCACAATGGCCGGCGGGTGCAGCTGGCCATTGCCGACCTGGCCGGCCGGCCGGGGCAGCTGATCCAGCTGACCGACATAACGCCCACCCGCGCCTGGGCCGAGCAGCAGGGCCATGCCCAGCGGCTGGCGGCCCTGGGCAAGATGGCGGCCACCCTGGCCCACCAAATCCGCACTCCCCTGTCGGCGGCCATGCTGTATGGCGCCAACCTGGCCAATCCGGCGCTGGCGCCGCGCCAGCACGCCCATTTTTGCCAGCGGCTGCAGCAGCGGCTGGCGGACATTGAACGTCAAATTAGTGACATCCTGCTGTTCGCCCGCCAACAGCAGGCGCCCCTGGCGGGCCCCCTTTGCCTGGACGAGCTGCTGGCGCGGGTGGTCGACACCGCCCGTGCCCTGCCCGAGGCGGCCGGGGCCGACATTGTGCCGGCCGTGCCGGCCGGGGCGCGTGTGCTGGGCAATGCCAACAGCCTGCAAAGCGCCCTGCTCAACCTGGTGGAAAACGCCCTGCAGGCGGGCGCCGGCCGGGTTGAGCTGGCCGTGGCGGCGGAAGACGCGCACTGGCGGCTTGAGGTGCGGGACAACGGCCCGGGCATGGACCCGGCGTTGCAGGCCCGGGCCTTTGAACCCTTTTTTACCACCCGCGGCCAGGGCACCGGCCTGGGGCTGGCGGCGGTGCAGTCGGTGGTGCAGGCGCACCAGGGGCGGGTGGAGCTGGAATCGGCGCCGGGCCGGGGGTGCTGCTTTCGCCTCTGCCTGCCGATGCTGAACAACAACGAGGCTGACGGATGACGGCAACCCTGCTGATAGTGGAAGACGATCTCGGCCTGCGCCAGGCGCTGGAAGATACCCTGATGCTGGCGGGCTACCATTGCCTGGCCGCGGCCAGCGCCGAACAGGCGATGGCGCTGCTCAACGAACAGGCGGTGCACATGGTGCTGACCGACGTGCAAATGGCGGGCATGGACGGCCTGGCCCTGCTGCGCTGGATCAACGGCCGCTTTCCCGGCCTGCCGGTGCTGGTGATGACCGCCCATGCCCAGGTGGCGGGGGCGGTGAGCGCCATGCGCGAGGGGGCGGTGGATTACCTGGCCAAGCCCTTTGTGCCCGATACCCTGCTGGCCCGGGTGGCCCGCCATGTGGGCGACAGCGCCCGGGACGAGGGCGACCCCGTGGTGGCCGACGCCCGCAGCCTGCAATTGCTGCAACTGGCCGAACGGGTGGCCCGCTCGGCGGCCAGCGTGATGATCACCGGCCCCAGCGGCACCGGCAAGGAGGTGCTGGCGCGCTTTATCCATCGCCGCTCGGGCCGCGCCGACGGGCCCTTTGTGGCCATCAACTGCGCCGCCATTCCCGACAATATGCTGGAGGCGACCCTGTTCGGCTATGAAAAGGGCGCTTTTACCGGCGCCCTGCAGGCCTGCCCGGGCAAGTTCGAGCAGGCCCAGGGCGGCACCCTGCTGCTGGACGAAATCACCGAAATGGAGCTGTCGCTGCAGGCCAAGCTGCTGCGGGTGCTGCAGGAGCGGGAGGTGGAGCGGCTGGGCGGGCGCAAGACCCTCAACCTGGACGTGCGGGTGCTGGCCACCAGCAACCGGGATCTGCGGGCGGCGGTGGCCGAGGGGCGGTTTCGGGAAGATCTTTATTACCGGCTCAATGTGTTTCCGCTGGCCTGGCCGGCCCTGGCCGAGCGGCCCGACGACATACTGCCCCTGGCCCGCTTTTTGCTGGCGCGCCACGGCCAGAGCCTGGGGCGCAGCGGGGTGGAGCTGGGGGAAGACGCCTGCCGGCGGCTGCGCGGCCACTCCTGGCCGGGCAATGTGCGCGAGCTGGACAACGTGATCCAGCGCGCCCTGATTCTGGCGCCGGGCCAGTGCATCGGCGCCGATGACATCCTGCTGGATACGGCCATGGCGCCCGCCCCGGCCCCGGTGGAGGAAGACCTGGGCCGGGAGCTGGAAAGCCAGGAGCACCAGATTATTCTGCAGGCGCTGCGGGCCTGCGCCGGCAGCCGCCAGCAGGTGGCGGAGCGGCTGGGCATCAGCCCGCGCACCCTGCGCTACAAGCTGGCCCGCATGCGCGAGGCGGGCATACAGGTTCCGGGCCAGGGCGTGTAATGATTCGCCCTGGCCTGCTAATTGCCTTATCATCCGCAACGTCAACTTTACGGTTACAACAGCTTCGGGAGCCATGCACATGGACATTAACGCCAGCGGTTTGCTGACAGAAATGCAGTCTCTGCAAGGAGAAATGCGGACTTCCTCCCCCCAGGTACAGGCCGGCGGCCTGCACGAGGATTTTTCGGCCCTGCTCGGCAAGGCCATCAACAACGTCAACGGCCTGCAAAAAAGCACCGATGATCTGCGTACCCGCTTTGAGCTGGGCGACGAGGCGGTGAGCCTGGAGCAGGTGATGCTGGCGGCGCAAAAATCGGGCATTGCCTTCGAGGCCACGGTGCAGGTGCGCAACAAGGTGGTCGACGCCTATAAAACCATCATGAACATGCCGGTGTGAGGTAACAGGTGGCCGATAATCCGCTGGTGGATGCCGACAAAAACGTTCTGGCGAACGGAGACAATGGAACACTGGACGCCGAAGAACAGAAAAGCACGCCCCTTGCCATCCTGAGCCATTCCGACATCCTGCGCCAGATCATGCTGGTGCTGGCGCTGGCCATTGTGCTGGCGATTGCGGTGTTTGTGCTGCTGTGGGGCAAGGAGCCGGAAATGCGGCCGCTCGGCATTTACGACAATGCCGAGCTGATAGAAACCCTGGATTATCTGGACGCCAACAAGCTGGAATACAAGGTGGACGGCAGCACTGTGATGGTGCGCGCCGATCAGTTTGCCGATATCCAGCTCGGCATGCGCCGCTCGGGGCTGAGCGAAAGCCTGCCCCAGGGCGACGCCATTCTGCTGTCGGACCCCGGTTTTGGCATCAGCCAGCGGCTGGAGCGGGAGCGGCTCAACCTGAGCCGCGAGCGCCAGCTGGCGCGGGTGATTGAGCAATACAACAGCGTGGCCCAGGCCCAGGTGCTGCTGGCCATTCCCCGGGAAAACGTCTTTGTGCGCGACCGCCGCCAGCCCAGCGCCACCGTGGTGCTCAACCTGCGCCGGGGCAGCACCCTGCGCCAGGAGGAGGTGGACGCCATTGTCGACACCGTGGCTTCCGCCGTGTCCGACCTGACCCCGGGGCGGGTGACGGTGACCGACCAGAACGGCCGCCTGCTCAACTCCGGCTCCCAGGATCCGCTGGCGGCCCGCACCCGGCGCGAATTTGAACTGCAGCAAAAGCAGGAAGACGACTACCGCCAGAAAATCGACGCCATCCTGAGCCCGGTGCTGGGGCTTGGCAACTATACCGCCGAGGTGGACGTCAGCCTCGACTTCACCCGCCAGGAGCAGACCACCAAGACCTTCAACCCCGACATGCCGGCGGTGCGCTCGGAAATGGTGATGGAAGACAACACCCTGGGCCTGGGCCCGGTGGGCATTCCGGGCGCGCTTACCAACCAGCCGCCGATGGAGTCGGAGATCCCGGAAGAGGCCGAGGGCCTGGCCCAGGAGAAGGCCCGCAACGAGCGCAACCGGCGCGAGGCGACCCGCAACTTCGAGCTGGACACCACCATCAGCCGCACCGAAACGGCGGTGGGCGACATTCGCCGGCTAACGGTGTCGGTGGCGGTGGATTACCAGTCGGTGCCCGACGGCGAGGGCGGCCTGGTGCGCCAGCCCCTCGGTGCCGAGGAGCTGGCCAAGGTGGAGCGCTTGCTGCGCGGCGGCCTGGGCTTTGACGTGAGCCGGGGCGATGCCATCGAGGTGGTGGCGGTGCCCTTTAACCGGCCCGATTTCGACGCCATGGCGGCGGAACCCTTCTATGAGCAGCCCTGGTTCTGGCACCTGATGCGTATTTTGGGCGCCGTGGTGGTGCTGGTGGTGCTGCTGGTGACCCTGGTGCGGCCCATGGTGATGCGGCTGCTGCACGGCGACAAGGTGACGGAGTCCGACCCGGATGCCCAGAACGCCTTTATGGGCTCCGACGAGCTGAGCCTGCTGGCCCAGCAGGCGGAAGACGACCTGTTCCGCATCGAGGACGGCCAGCTCAAGCTGCCCGATCTGCACAAGGAAGAAGATCTGCTGCGCGTTGTGCGGGCGCTGGCGGGCAATGAACCCGACCTGACCGCCCAGGTGATCAAATACTGGATAAAGAGCGATGAGCGCTAACGAAATCGATATTTCCGACGAGCAGCGGGTGCTGCTGAGCCGCATGAGCGGCGTCGAGAAGGCGGCCCTGCTGATGCTGAGCCTGAAGGAGGACGACGCGGCGCAGATTTTCCGCCACCTCGATCCCAAGCATGTGCAGCGGCTGGGGGTGATGATGTCGTCCGCCAGCGATTTCAGCCCCGACAAGGTGGGCGCCGTGCACCGGCTGTTTGTGGAAGATATCCAGCGTTTCACCAATATCGGCGTGGGCGTGCAGGACTTTGTGCGCAATGCGCTGGTGGCGGCGCTGGGCGAGGACAAGGCCAGCCGGCTGGTGGACCAGATTGCCGCCGGTGCCGGTGCCCGCGGCCTGGATTCGCTCAAGTGGATGGATGCCCGCCAGGTGGCGAGCCTGATCCAGAACGAACACCCGCAAATCCAGACCATAGTGCTGGCCTACCTGGAGCCCGAGCAATCGGCGGAAATCCTGCACCAGTTCCCGGAGCCGGTGCGGCTGGATTTGATCATGCGCGTGGCCGAGCTGGAGGAAGTCCAGCCGGCGGCGCTGCAGGAACTGAACGATATCATGGAAAAGCAGTTTGCCGGCCAGAGCGGGGTGCAGTCGGCCAAGATGGGCGGCCTGAAGGCCGCGGCCAGCATCATGAACTACCTGGACACGGCGGTGGAAGGGGCGCTGATGGACGCCATCCGCGATCAGGACGAGGAAATGAGCATGAAGATCCAGGATCTGATGTTTGTGTTCGAAAACCTGATCGACCTGGACGACAAGGGCATCCAGCTGTTGCTGCGCGAGGTCACCAACGATGTGCTGCAGCGCGCCCTCAAGGGGGCCGACGACATGCTGAAGGACAAGTTTTTCCGCAATATGTCCAAGCGTGCCGCCGAAATGCTGCAGGAAGACATGGAGGTCATGGGGCCGGTGCGGGTCAGCGAAGTGGAAGTGGCGCAGAAGGAAATCCTGGCCATTGCCCGGCGCCTGGCGGATGAGGGTGAGCTTTCCCTGTCCAAGGGGCCCGGTGACGATTACGTATGAGCAAGGACAAACTCAGGCAATACCTGCGCCCGGACGGCGAGCCGGTGCGCCACTGGTCCTGGCCGGACATGGGCGAGGCCAAGGCCAGCGCCGAGCCCAGGGGCAATGCCCTGGGCTACCGTTTTCCCGAGCCGGAGCCCGAGCCGGTGGTGGAGCTGGAAGCCGAGCCGGAGCCCGAGCCGCTCACCGCCGAGGCGCTGGAGGCAATCCGCCAGGCCGCCTACGACGAGGGCATTGCCGAGGGCCGCGCCAAGGGCTTTGAGCAGGGCCGGGAGGAAGGCCGGCTCAAGGGCCAGCAGGAAGGCCACGCCGCCGGCCTGGAACAGGGGCTGGAGCAGGGCCTGGCCGAGGGCCGGGAGCGCATTGACGCCCTTTGCGGCCAGTGGCAACAGCTGGTGGATCAGCTGGTTGCCCCGCTGGCCCGGGTCGACCACAGGGTGGAGCAAAGCCTGGTGACCCTGGCCATGGAGCTGGCCCGCAACCTGCTGAAGGCGGAAGCCCGCACTTCGCCCCGGCTGCTGCTGGCCACGGTGCAGGAGGCGGTGGCCGCCCTGCCGGGCCATGAACCCCGCATTACCTTTTTTCTGCATGGCCAGGATCTGACCCTGCTGCGCGAGCAGTTCGACGACGACAGCCTGGCCCGGCGCGGCTGGGAGCTGGTGGAAGATCCCCTGCTCGAACCGGGCCGGCTGCGCCTGAAAACCGCCATGTCGGAGCTGGAAACCGACCTGCACCAGCGTATCGACGCCCTGATGACCAATTTTATGAAGGCCAACTGGAATCGCTTCCATGACCCTGAGTGAACGCCTGCTCGGCTACCAGGCCAGCGGCCTGGCGCCGGCCATGGTGGCCAGCGGCAAGCTGACCCGGGTGGTGGGGCTGACCCTGGAGGCGGTGGGCTGCACCGCGGCGGTGGGCAGCCAGTGCCGTATCCAGACCCTGTTCGGCGAGATGGATGCCGAGGTGGTGGGCTTTTCCGAAGACCGGCTGTATTTGATGCCGAGCGAGTCCCTCAAGGGGGTGATCCCCGGCGCCCGGGTGACGCCGGTCGGCGCCGGGGCCGGGGTGCCGGTGGGCATGGAGCTGCTGGGCCGGGTGATCGACGGCATTGGCCATCCCCTGGACGGCCGGGGCCCGCTGGTGACGGCGGCCACCGCCGACTTTACCGCCCGCCGGCTCAATCCCATGGCGCGCAAGCCCATCGAACAACCGATGGACGTGGGCGTGCGCGCCATCAACTCGGTGCTCACCGTGGGCCAGGGCCAGCGCATGGGGCTGTTTGCCGGCTCGGGAGTGGGCAAGAGCGTGCTGCTCGGCATGATGACCCGGGGCGCCAGGGCCGATGTGGTGGTGGTCGGGCTTATCGGCGAACGGGGCCGGGAAGTGAAGGAATTTATCGACGTTATCCTGGGCGAGGAAGGCCGGGCCCGTTCCGTGGTGGTGGCGGCGCCGGCCGATGCCTCGCCGCTGATGCGGCTCAAGGGGTGCGAGACGGCGCTGACCCTGGCGGAGTATTTCCGCGACCAGGGACTCAATGTGCTGTTGCTGATGGACTCCCTGACCCGCTATGCCCAGGCCCAGCGGGAAATTGCCCTGGCGGTGGGCGAGCCGCCCGCCAGCAAGGGCTATCCGCCTTCGGTGTTTGCCAAGCTGCCGGCGCTGGTGGAGCGGGCCGGCAACGGCGCCGAGGGGCAGGGCAGCATTACCGCCTTTTTTACCGTGCTGACCGAGGGCGACGATCTGCAGGATCCCATCGCCGACGCGGCCCGGGCCATTCTCGACGGCCACATAGTGCTGTCGCGCCAGCTGGCCGACAGCGGCCATTATCCGGCCATCGACATTGAAAAATCGATCAGCCGGGTAATGACGGCGGTGACCACGGAGGCGCACCAGCGCAGCGCCCGGGCGGCCAAGCAGGCCTATGCCCTGTACCAGCAGAACCACGACCTGATCAACCTCGGCGCCTACCAGCAGGGGGCCGATCCCCGGCTGGATCTGGCCATCAATATCCGGCCCCGGCTGGATCGCTTTTTGACCCAGGGCATGAAGGAGGTGATCAACCTGGAGGCCAGCATCAACGAGCTTGAGATCCTGACCCGGCCGCTGATGAGGGCGGGCGCATGAGCTCCCGCGCCCTGCACCTGCTGCTGGACAAGCTCGACGGCGAAGAGCGCCAGGCGGCGGCGTTGCTCAATTCGGCCCAGCGTCAGCTGCAGATGCTGCAGCAGCAGCAGCAGACCCTCAGCCAGTACCAGCGCCACTACAGCCAGGAATTCCATCACCGGGGCCGGGAAGGGCTAAGCTCCCACCAATACGGCCATTTCCAGGGCTTTATCGACAAGCTGGAAGTGGCCCAGCGCCAGCAGCTTGACGGCATCCGCCAGGCCCGGGAGCAGGTGGACAAGGCGAGCCAGTCCTGGATGCAGGTAAAAACCCGCCGCCAGGCCATTGCCCAGCTGCTGGAGCGCGACCGGCAGCGGCAGCAACTGGAGGCGGCCCGCAACGAACAGAAGATGCTCGACAACCTGGCCATCTACCGCTTCCATAAAAAGCAGCCCAGGTAGGCGGCACATAAATTGCATAATTTCGCCGACAAGACGGATTCAGCCGACTGAAGGTACTCCATGAGCATGATGATTCTTCCGGTGGCCCCCGCCGCGCCTGCTGCACCGGCCGGTGCCGGTGCCGGTGGCGCCGCGGCCCGGGGCGGCGGCGAGGGCAACTTTGCCGAGACCCTGCGCCAGAGCACGGCCGGGCGGGACGCGCCCGGCAAGGCGCCGGCAAACGCCGCCGGGGACGGCAAGGCCGCGCCGGAGGAAGAGATGGTCCGCAACGGTGAGGCCGCCTTTGCCGAAACGCCGGAGCAGCCTGAGCTGGACGAGGCGGCCCAGGCTCTGCCGCCGGCACCAGGGGCCGACACTGAGCCCAAGGCAGACGCCTTGCCTGCCACTGCCTTGCCGGCGCACGGCACCCGGGTGCCCGGTGAAAGCGGTGCCTTGCCCCTGTCAGGGGCAGTGGCGACCGAGCCGGCCACCAAGGCCGACGAGCCGGCGCCCAGCGACGAAATCCCGGAGCCGCGGCCCTTCCTGTCGCGGCAGGGACAAACTGAGCGGCCGGTTGCCGCCGGCGAACAGCCGGTGGCGGCCCGGCCCGGCGCCGAGCCGTTGGTTCATGGCTCAGGGGGCGGCGAAGAGGATGCCGAAGCCTGGGCGCCGGGCGCCGACAAACCGGCCCGTGGCCTGGCCATGGCCGCGGTAGCGGCGCAGGCGGACGGGGACAAGCCCGAGTGGCTGGCGCAAATCGAGCTGGGCCAGCGCTGGCGGCCGGAAAAAAACGTCGGCGATACCGGCAAGGTGTTGCCGTCCGCCCTGCAGGCGCAGGCCGCCGGCCATATCGAGGGCGGCGAGCGGGGCGAATTGCCGCCGGCCGAGTCCCCGCAGTCCGGGGCCGAGGGCATGGCCCCGGTTCAGGGCAGCGGCCAGCCCCAGGGAACACAACCGGCGGTGGAGCGGCCCCTGGTGCCGGAGCGCGCCCTCAGCCTGAATGGCTCTGCCGAGCAAAACGCCAAACAGTTGACGCAACAGGTGCAGGTGATGGTCAACCAGAACCTGCAGGAGGCGGATATCCGCCTCAATCCCTCCGAGCTGGGCGGCGTGCGTATCCAGCTGCGGCTGGATCAGGGCGAGGTGAATATCCAGTTTACCGCCCACAATGCCCAGGCCCGGGAACTGCTGGAGCAGGCGATGCCGCGCCTGCGCGACATGCTGGGCCAGCAGGGCCTGGCCATGGGCCAGGGCGAAGTGGGCGGCTCGTCGCCCCAAGAGCGGCAACTGGCGGGCGAGGGCGGTAACGGCGGCGGTTCCGGCTCCGGTGCGGGCCAGGCCGGCGCCGGGGACGACGGCGACTGGCAGGCGGTGGAGCCGGGCCGGGTACTGGATCTGGCCAATGGCCGTATCGATTATTTTGCATAAGGGTTGACGACGGATGGCCTTGGGCGCGAGACGCAAAGACAATAACGAACTGGTGATGCCACGAAAGCCGATGTGGAAACGGCTGTCCACCTGGCTCAGCCTGCTGGGGCTTATCGTGCTGCTGGGCGGGGCCGGCGCCGGCTGGTGGTATTTTGCCGGCCAGCAGCCCCAGGCGCCGGCGGTGGCCGAGGTGGCGGACAACCAGGCCCTCTATGTGGGGATGAGCAAGCCCTTTATTTTCAGCGTGCGCGGCGACAACCGCGACCGGCTGGTGCAGGTGGAAGTGGAGTTGCTGGTGCGGGGCGAGGCCGATGAAGCCGAGGCCAAGCGCCACCTGCCGCTGCTGGAGAGTGCCCTGCTGACGGTGCTCAGCAGCCAGACCGCCGCCAGTTTCCTGACCGCCGATAACAAGAATGTGGTGAGGGAGGAAGCGCGCGATGCCCTCAATCTGGCCCTGACCGACGTGGTCGGCAGGGCGCTGGTGGAACGGGTGCTGTTTACCAGTGTTGTAGTGCAATAGGTGGTGCTGTGAGCGATCTGTTATCTCAGGATGAAATCGATGCCCTGTTGCATGGGGTGGATGAAGTAGAGGAAGAGGACGCGGGCAGCGGCCGCACCGGCATTGCCGCCTTCGATTTTTCTTCCCAGGACCGTATTGTCCGGGGCCGGATGCCGACCCTGGAGATGGTGAACGAGCGTTTTGCCCGGCATATGCGCATCAGCCTGTTCAATATGATGCGCCGCACCGCCGAGGTGTCCATCAACGGGGTGCAGATGATGAAGTTCGGGGAATATGTGCATTCCCTGTTTCTGCCCACCAGCCTCAACATGGTGCGCTTTAGGCCGCTCAAGGGCATTGCCCTGCTCACCATGGAAGCCCGGCTGGTGTTTATCCTGGTGGACAACTTCTTTGGCGGCGACGGCCGCTACGCCAAGATCGAGGGGCGGGAATTCACCCCCACCGAGCGGCGGGTGATCCAGTTGCTGCTCAAGCTGGTGTTCGAGGACTACAAGGACGCCTGGGCCCCGGTGATGGACACCAAGTTCGAATACCTGGACTCGGAGGTGAACCCCACCATGGCCAACATCGTCAGTCCGACCGAGGTGGTGGTGGTCAGCTCCTTCCATATCGAGCTGGACGGCGGCGGCGGCGATTTTCATGTGACCATGCCCTATTCGATGCTGGAGCCCATCCGCGAGCTGCTGGACGCCGGTGTGCAGAGCGACAAGGGCGACAACGATCTGCGCTGGGGCAAGGCGCTGCGCGACGAAATCCTCGACGTCAACGTGGGCATGTCGGTCAAGCTGCTGGACAAGGAGCTGACCCTGAGGGACATCTTCGAGCTCAAGCAGGGCGATATCATCCCGGTGGACATGCCCGAACACCTGCTGGTGTCGGTGGAGGAGCTGCCCACCTTCCGGGCCCAGCTGGGCCGCTCCGGCGAGCAGATGGCGGTGCGGATCACCGAAAAACTCAAGCGGCCCGAGTCGTTCAAGACCGAACTGCACGAAGTCACCCGTCGCGGGGTGCGGATAGACGGCGAGGCCGAGCTGGAAGAACTGGAAAGAACCATTGAGGATGCGCAATGAGCGAGAATGAGCACAACGAGTCTAACGAGCTGGACCAGGCCTGGGCCGAGGCCATGGCGGAGGAAGGCGGCGAGGCGGTGAAAAGGGCCGAGCTTGAAGACTTTTCCAGCGCCGACGGCAACCGGCCGATCAATCAGGAAGAACGGCGCAAGCTGGACACCATCCTCGATATTCCGGTGACCATTTCGATGGAGGTGGGGCGCAGCCAGATCAGCATCCGCAACCTGCTGCAGCTCAACCAGGGCTCGGTGGTGGAGCTGGACCGGGTGGCCGGCGAGCCGCTCGACGTCATGGTCAACGGGGTGCTGATCGCCCACGGCGAGGTGGTGGTGGTGAACGACAAGTTCGGTATCCGCCTGACCGACGTGATCAGCCAGACCGAACGCATCAAGAAGCTGAAGTAAGCCATGCCGCTGCTGTTTGCCCTGCTCTGCCTGCCGTGGCCGCTGCTGGCCCAGGGCCCGGAGATCGACTGGGGTTCCTGGGGCCTGTCGTCGGCGCTGGTGGTGGGCCTGGTGCTGGCCCTGGGCTGGCTGCTGCGCAAGACCCGTTTCGGCAACGGCCTGGGCGGCCACCGCCAGCTGCGGGTGGTGGCCACCCTGGCGCTGGGCAGCCGGGAGCGGCTGCTGGTGGTGCAGGTGGGGGAGGAACAGTGGCTGCTGGGCGTGACTGCCCAGCAGGTCAGCTCCCTCGGCAAGCTCGAACGGCCGCTTTCCCTTCCTTCTTCACATGACGCGACGAAGACTCATGATAAAAGCTAGCTGGCTGTGGCCGCTGCTGCTGCTGGCCGGCCCCCTGGCCGCCCAGGAAGGCATGTCGGCGGTCACGGTGACCACCAATCCGGACGGCAGCCAGGAATACAGCCTGACCCTGCAGGTGCTGGCGCTGATGACGGCGCTGTCCTTCCTGCCGGCCATGGTCATCATGATGACCTCCTTCACCCGCATCATAGTGGTGCTGTCGATACTGCGTCAGGCCCTGGGCCTGCAGCAAAGCCCCTCCAACCAGGTGCTGATCGGCATCAGCCTGTTTTTGTCCTTTTTCATCATGTCGCCGGTGCTCGACCGGGTGAACGGCGAGGCGCTGCAGCCCTACCTGGCGGAGGAGATCGGCTCGCGCGAGGCCCTGGCCCGGGCCGAGCTGCCGGTGCGCGACTTTATGCTGGCCCAGACCCGGGTCAAGGATCTGGATACCTTTTTAACCATTGCCGGTATCGAGGTCGACGGCGAGGAGCAGGTGCCGCTGCGGGTGCTGATCCCCGCCTTTGTCACCAGCGAGCTGAAAACCGCTTTCCAGATCGGCTTTATGCTGTTTTTGCCGTTCCTGGTCATCGATCTGGTGGTGGCCAGTATACTGATGGCGATGGGGATGATGATGCTGTCGCCGATGCTGGTGTCGCTGCCGTTCAAGCTGATGCTGTTCGTGCTGGTCGACGGCTGGAATCTGATTATGGGCACACTGGCCAACAGCTTTGGCCTGGGAGCGGGATAATGAGCCCGGAAACCTTTGTCGACATCTTTCGCAGCGCCCTCTGGCTGGTCACCCTGCTGGTGTCGGCGGTGATACTGCCGAGCCTGGCCATCGGCCTGGTGGTGTCGGTATTCCAGGCGGCGACCTCGATCAACGAACAGACCCTCAGCTTTCTGCCCCGCCTGCTGGTGACCCTGGGCGCGCTGGCGGTGGGCGCCCACTGGGGGCTGGAAATGCTGATGGACTTCTTTTACGAGCTGGTTTACCAGATCCCCCAGGTGATCGGGTAACCCGGGTGTGAAGCCTGAAGCGGTAGCCGGAGTGGAGATGTGAACTACACCACCGAACAAATCCTGCTGTGGCTCGCCTCCTACCTTTGGCCCTTCTGCCGCATCGGCGGCATGATGATGACGGTGGTGATGTTCGGCGCCCAGCTGACGCCGGTACTGGTGCGCCTGCTGCTGGCGCTGGCGGTCACCCTGGCGGTGGCGCCGCTGTTGCCGCCCATGCCCGCCATTGCACTGTTTTCGGTTGAAGGCTTCCTGGTGACCGGCCAGCAGATCCTGATCGGCGCCAGCATGGGGCTGTTGTCCCAGTTCCTGGTGCAGACTTTCGTGACCGCCGGCCAGATTATCGCCATGCAGACCTCCCTGGGGTTCGCCACCATGGTCGACCCGCTCAACGGCCAGTCGGCGCCGGTGGTGGGCCAGTTTTACCTGATGCTGGGCACCTTGCTGTTCCTGGCCCTGGACGGACATCTGCTGATGATCCAGGCCATCGTCTACAGTTTCGATACCCTGCCGGTCTCGGCCGGCGGCTTTTCGGTGGCGGTGTGGGAACGGCTGGCGGGCCTGCTGACGCTGCTGTTCCAGGCGGCGGTATCGATGGCGCTGGCGGCCATAGTGGCGATGCTGCTGATCAACTTCAGTTTCGGGGTCATGACCCGGGCCGCACCCCAGCTCAATATTTTCAGCGTGGGCTTTGCGGTCAGCATGGTCTGCGGTTTGTTCATCATGTGGTTGTCGCTCGGCGGCTTCCTCGGCCATTTCGAAAACCAGTGGCTGCGGTTGCAGGCGGTGATGTGCGACAGCCTGGCGCTGCGCTGCGAGGAGGGCTGACATGGCGGAGTCCGACGGCCAGGAACGCACGGAACAGCCCACGGAGCAGCGATTAAAGCAGGCCCGTGAAAAAGGACAGATAGCCCGTTCCAAGGAGCTGGGCACGGCGGCGGTGCTGCTGGGCGCCATGGCCGGGATGCTGATGCTGAGCGGGGCCATCGGCGATGCCCTGTCGACGGTGTTCAAACGCAATTTCAGCCTGGAACGGCGACAAATCTTCGACACCACCACCATGATGGAGGGGCTCAAGGAGTCCACCCTCAGCCTGCTGCTGCCCATGCTGGCGCTGTTTGCCGTGGTGCTGGTGGCGGCCCTGGTGGGCAACATACTGCTGGGCGGCATCAATTTCAGCTCCGACGCCATGATGCCCAAGTTCAGCCGCATGAGTCCGCTCAAGGGGCTGAAGCGGATGTTCGGGGTGCAGGCGCTGGTGGAGCTGCTGAAGTCGGTGGCCAAGGTGGTGTTTATCGCCACCTTCGCCGTGTTGCTGCTGTGGAGCCAGTTCGACCATATCCTGTCCCTCAGCCAGGAAGTGCTGCCGGTGGCAATGCGCGATGCCCTGGAGCTGCTGCTGTGGATGGGCCTGGTGCTGTGCCTGGCGCTGCTGCCGATCGTGGCCATCGATGTGCCCTTCCAGATCTGGAACCACGGCCGCCAGCTGAAGATGACGCGCCAGGAGATCAAGGACGAGTTCAAGAACACCGAGGGCAAGCCCGAGGTCAAGGCGCGCATCCGCCGGCTGCAGCATGAAATGGCCAACCGCCGGATGATGGGCGAGGTGCCCTCCGCCGACGTGGTGGTGGTCAACCCCAGTCACTATTCGGTGGCGCTGCGCTACGACAAGGACAAGCCGGGCAGCGCCCCCGTGGTGGTGGCCAAGGGGCTGGACGAGATCGCCCTCAAGATCCGCGAAATCGCCCGGGAGTACGAGGTGCCCATTATCTCTTCCCCGGCCCTGGCCCGGGCCATTTACCATTCCACCAAGCTCGACCGGGAGATTCCCGATGGCCTGTTCGTGGCGGTGGCCCAGGTGCTGGCCTATGTGTTCCAGCTCAATGCCTGGCGCAAGGGGCGGGGCCGGCGTCCGGTGCCGCTCAAGGACGACTTGCCGATACCCGACGAGTACCGGGTCTGATGCCAGGGAACTGGCCTTTTGGCTTGATTTTTGCATATTACCGGCATCGATTTTTACGGCAGTCAGTGGGTAATGGAATTCAGGGCTAGGCTTTCTCAGGCAAAACAGTGGTCACGGTTTCACAAGGGCATGGGCACGCCGTTGCTGGTGCTGTCGGCGCTGGCGATGGTGGTGCTGCCGATCCCGCCCCTGCTGCTGGATGTGCTGTTCTCCTTCAATATCTCCCTTGCCCTGGTGGTGCTGCTGGTGGCGGTGTATACCCAGCGGCCGCTCGATTTCGCCGCCTTTCCGACGGTGCTGCTGGTGGCCACCCTGCTGCGGCTGGCGCTGAACGTGGCCTCGACCCGGGTGGTGCTGCTGGAAGGCCACAACGGCGGCAACGCGGCCGGCAACGTGATTGAAGCCTTCGGCTCCGTGGTGATCGGCGGCAACTACGCGGTGGGCCTTATCGTTTTCCTTATCCTGATGATCATCAACTTCGTGGTGGTCACCAAGGGGGCGGGACGGATTTCGGAAGTGAGCGCCCGCTTTACCCTGGATGCCATGCCGGGCAAGCAGATGGCCATCGACGCCGACCTCAACGCTGGCCTTATCAATCAGGAAGAGGCGCGTACCCGCCGGGACGAGGTGACCCGGGAGGCGGATTTCTACGGCTCCATGGACGGTGCCTCCAAGTTTGTCAAAGGCGATGCCATCGCCGGCATCATGATCCTGTTTATCAACATCATCGGCGGTTTTATCATCGGCATGGCCCAGCACGGCCTGCCCTTCGGCGAGGCGGCCCGGGTCTATACCCTGCTGACCATCGGCGATGGCCTGGTGGCGCAAATTCCTTCCCTGCTGCTGTCCATCGCCGCGGCCATTATCGTTACCCGGCAAAACACCCGGGAAGACATGGGCCAGGCCATGCTCGGCCAGTTGTTCGACAATCCCAAGTCACTGACCATTTCCGCCGGTATCCTGATCGCCATGGGCCTGGTGCCCGGCATGCCCCATTTTGCCTTTCTGCTGCTGGGCGGCCTGGCCGCCGCCGGCGCCTGGTGGCTGCACAAGCGGGGCCGCGAGCAGCAGGAGCAGGCGGCGGATCCGGCCCAGCAGCCGGTGCCGGCGCTGGGCCACGAGCAGCGGGATCTGAGCTGGGATGACGTCAGCCAGGTGGACACCATCGGCCTGGAAGTGGGTTACCGGCTGATAAGCCTGGTGGACCAGGCCCAGGGCGGTGAATTGCTGAGCCGGATCAAGGGCGTGCGCAGGAAACTGTCCCAGGAGCTGGGCTTTTTGATCCCCGCCGTGCACATTCGCGACAACCTGGAACTGGGGCCCAACCAGTACCGCATCAGCCTGATGGGGGTCAGCTCGGGGGAGGCGGACATCTATCCGGAGCGGGAGCTGGCCATCAACCCGGGCCAGGTGTTCGGCACCGTTACCGGCATCGACACCCGGGACCCGGCCTTTGGCCTGGAGGCGACCTGGATTGCCAAGGAGCAGATTGAGCAGGCCCAGAGCGTGGGCTACACAGTGGTGGACGCGGCCACCGTGGTGGCGACCCACCTCAGCCAGTTGCTGACCAACAATGCCTCCGTGCTGCTGGGCCATGAGGAAGTGCAGAACCTGATCGACCAGGTCGGCCGCACCCAGCCCAAGCTGGTGGAGGATCTGGTACCCAACACCATAGGGCTGGCGCTGGTGACCAAGGTGCTGCAAAGCCTGCTGCACGAGGGCGTAACCATCCGCGACATGCGCACCATATTGCAGACCCTGACCGAGTACGCGCCCAAGAGCCAGGATCCGGAGGTGCTGACCGCCGCCTGCCGTATCGCGCTGCGCCGATTTATGGTGCAGGAGATTGCCGGTACCGAGCGGGAGCTGCCGGTGATCACCCTGGCACCGGAACTGGAACAAATCTTGCAGAACTCGCTGCAGGCGGGGGGCGCCCAGGGCAGCGGTATCGAGCCGGGCCTGGCCGAGCGGATGCAGCAGTCCCTGGCCCAGGCCGCCGCCAACCAGGAGCTGGAGGGGCAGCCGGCGATTTTGCTGACATCCGGCATGCTCAGAACCACGCTGGCGCGTTTTGTGAAACATACTATTCCCAGTCTGCGGGTGTTGTCCTATCAGGAAGTGCCTGATGACCGTCAAATCCGCATTGTGGCGTCCATAGGCCAACAGTAGCAGGGGGGAGAACCGAATGAAGATTAAGCGTTTTTTTGCCAAGGACATGCGCGCGGCGCTGACCGAGGTGAAAGAAATACTGGGCCCCGACGCCGTCATCATGTCCAACAAAAAGGTCACCGGCGGCATCGAGATTGTGGCGGCGGTGGACGATGAAGATTTGGCGCCGGTGCCCGGCCGGCGCCATTTAACCGAAGACAGTGTCAATATCTCGTCGCATGCCCGCCAGCAGGCCATCCCCCTGGACGGCAAGGCCCAGGCCGAAAGCCTGCAGGCCTTGCTGATGCGCAGCGCTCCCCAGTTTGCCGGCGGCCAGGAAAAAAAGGCCGAGGGCGAACGGGTCGAGCCTTCCCTGGGCCAGCCGTCGCCCCTGTGGAGCCAGGCCGCCGAGGCGCCGGCTCCCGAGCAGTACGTGGGGCGGCGCGACAAACGGCGCGAAGGCCGCGACAAAGAGCGGGAAAAGGACAAGCAACTGGCCGACATGCGCCAGGAAGTGGCCAGCATCCGCCGCCTGCTCGAGCACCAGCTGTCCGGCCTGATGTGGCAGGAAGTGGAGCGCAGCGAGCCGGTACGGGCCATGGTGATCCGCCAGTTGCACGACCTGGGCTTTACCGACGGCCTGGCCGACCAGCTGGCGATGCGGGTCTTGCCCGGCTCGGCACCCTACGAGGCCTGGGAGCAGATTGAAGCGGCCCTGACCGAACAGCTGGTGGCGGGCGAGGACGATATCCTGCGCCAGGGCGGCGCCGTGGCCCTGCTCGGCCCCACCGGGGTGGGCAAGACCACCACCATTGCCAAGCTGGCGGCCCGTTTCGTGGGCCGTTACGGGGCCGAGCAGGTGGCCCTGATCACCACCGATCATTACCGCATCGGGGCCCATGAACAACTGCAGACCTATGGCCGCATCATGGGCGTGGCGGTCAAGCAGGCGCGCACCTACCAGGAGCTGGCCCAGGTACTTTACCAGTTGCGCCATCGCCGGCTGGTACTGATTGACACCGCCGGCATGGGGCAGCGGGACATGCGCCTGAACGAGCAGCTCGATACCCTGGTCGGCGACAACAAAATCAAGATCCGCAATTACCTGGTGCTGCCGGCGACCGCCCAGCGCCGGGTGCTGCAGGAGGCGGTGGATCACTTCCGGCGGATCCCCCTGGCCGGCTGTATTTTGACCAAGCTGGACGAAAGCCTGTCCCTGGGCGATGTGATCGATGTAAGTATTCAGAACAGCCTGCCGGTAAGCTACATCACGGACGGGCAGAGGGTGCCGGAAGACTTGCGATTGGCGGATCCTGCCGGACTGGTACGACAGGCGCTGGGCACCATAGAGCAGCGCCGGGAAGATCCCTATTTCTGGGACACTTTCGAACCGGATCAGGAGGATGCGAATTTTTATGAATAATTGGTATCAGGACCAGGCGAGCGGGCTGCGGCTTATGCATCAATCAGACAATAAAGTGCAGGTTATCGCGGTCACCGGCGGCAAGGGCGGTGTCGGCAAAACCAATATCACCCTCAACATGGCCCTGGCCATGACGGCGCTGGGGAAAAGGGTCATGGTGCTCGACGGCGACCTGGGGCTGGCCAACGTGGACGTGCTGCTCGGCATTCGCGTCAACCGCAACCTGTCCCATGTGCTGCGCGGCGAGTGCAGCCTGGACGAGGTGTTGGTGGAGGGGCCCCAGGGCATCAAGATAGTGCCGGCCACCTCGGGCAACCAGTCGATGACCGAGCTGTCGCCGCTGGAGCACGTCAGCCTGATCCGCGCCTTCAGCGAAATGAAGACGCCGCTCGACGTGCTGCTGGTGGACACCGCCGCCGGTATTTCCGACATGGTGCTCAGTTTCTCCCGGGCGGCCCAGGAGGTGATGATGGTGGTGTGCGACGAGCCGACCTCCATTACCGACGCCTACGCCCTGATCAAGATATTGTCCCGGGACTTCGGGGTGTACCGGTTCAAAATCGTGGCCAACATGGTGCGCAGCCAGCGGGAAGGCCAGGAGCTGTTCGCCAGGCTGACCAAGGTCACCGACCGCTTCCTCGACGCCAACCTGGAGCTGGTGGCCTGCATTCCCTTCGATGGCAATGTCCGCCTGGCGGTGCGCCGCCAGGCGCTGGTGGTCAGCCAGTATCCCCAGTCGCCGGCGTCGGTGGCGATCCGGGCCCTGGCGGCCCGGGCGCTGACCTGGCCGGTGCCCCAGCAGGCCGGTGGCCACCTGCAATTCTTTATCGAAAAACTGTTGAGCCGTCCGATCGTGGAGCAGGATGTCCGGAGTCAATAAAGCCCTGGCCTATGCCAGGCAGCAAGGTCCCCAGGTACTGGTGGAACGGCATGCGGGACTGGTGCGGCGCATTGCCCAGCACCTGCTGGCGCGGCTGCCCGACTGTGTGCTGCTCGACGACCTGGTGCAGTCCGGCATGATCGGGCTGCTGGAGGCGGCGCGCAATTTCGATGCCGGCAAGGGGGCGAGTTTCGAAACCTTTGCCGGTATCCGCATCCGCGGTGCCATGCTCGACGAGATCCGCCGCGGCGACTGGGTGCCCCGTTCGGTGCACCGCAACAGCCGCCAGATCACCGATGCCATGGCGGCGGTGCAGCGGCGCGAGGGACGCCCGGCCACCGACCGGGAAGTGGCCGAGGAAATGGGCGTCGGCATCGAGGAATACCACGCCATGCTGGCCGACGTCAGCAACGGCAAGATCCTCGGCATTGAAGAATTCGAGTCCGGTATCGATGTTCATATCGAGAAGGACCAGCGTCCGGGCAGCCCGTTCGAGGGCATGGTGCGGGAGCGTTTTCAGCGCGCGCTGGCGGCGGGCATCAAGACCCTGCCCGAGCGCGAGGCGCTGGTATTGTCCCTGTACTACGACGAAGAACTCAACCTCAAGGAAATCGGCCAGATCCTCGAGGTTTCCGAGTCCAGGGTCAGCCAGATCCACAGTCAGGCCATGCACCGCCTTAAATCCCGCCTCAGGGATTGGCAAAATTGAGGCCTGACAATAGGTTAATTATCGCGTGATAGTATATCCTGCTCCCTTGCCGGTCGTTTCCGGACCGGCAAGGCGAAGAATACCTGTCATGTTCAGCGGCTGTTGGTTCGGCTTATAGGAGGAAAAGGTTGGACAAGAACATGAAAATCCTCATCGTGGATGATTTTTCCACCATGCGCAGGATTATTAAGAACCTGCTCAGGGATCTGGGCTTCAATAACACTCATGAAGCCGACGATGGCCTTACCGCCCTGCCCATGCTCAAGAATGGCGACTTCGATTTCGTGGTCACCGACTGGAACATGCCGGGGATGCAGGGCATCGACCTGCTGCGGGCCATTCGTGCCGACGACAAACTCAAGCACCTGCCGGTGCTGATGGTTACCGCCGAAGCCAAGCGCGAGCAGATCATCACCGCCGCCCAGGCCGGCGTAAACGGCTATGTGGTCAAGCCCTTTACCGCCGCCACC
This sequence comes from Zobellella taiwanensis, assembly GCF_003012795.1. Taxonomy (GTDB): domain Bacteria; phylum Pseudomonadota; class Gammaproteobacteria; order Enterobacterales; family Aeromonadaceae; genus Oceanimonas; species Oceanimonas taiwanensis. Next base: position 33,850 of record NZ_PXYH01000007.1, on the reverse strand, counting down.
CTCAAGGAAAAGCTCGAGAAGGTTTTCGAGAGAATCGGATAATAAGGCGTCGTCATGGCAGAACAACAAGGTTTAATCAGCCTGGAGCAGGCCAGAGAGCTGGTTGCCATGCTCGAGCGTGGCGAACAGGAGCAAGCCGATCGTTATCTTGCCGATGTATGCATGCCGCAGGCGCGCAGCCTGCTCGATCAGGTCGGGCAACTGACCCGCCAGCTGCACGATTCCCTGCAGGAATTTCGCAACGATCCCCGCCTGCCCGAGCTGGCGGAAAGCGAAATCCCGGATGCCAAGGAGCGGCTCAATTACGTCATCGACATGACCGACAAGGCCGCCAACCGCACCATGGACGCGGTGGAAGCCAGCCTGCCCATTGCCGACCGGCTCAACGACCGCATCCAGCAGGTGATGCCGGGCTGGCAGGGGCTGATGCAGCGCCAGCTGGAACTGAACAAGTTCAAGGAGCTGTGCTTCCAGCTCAACGACTTCCTGCTTGACTCCGAGCAGGACGCCGAGCGCTTGCGCCAGCTGCTGACCGAGATCCTGATGGCCCAGGACTATCAGGACCTGACCGGCCAGATGATCCGGCGGGTGATCAACCTGGTGCAGGAAGTGGAAGCCAAGCTGGTGGAAATACTGTCGGTCTTCGGCCGGCTGCCGGGGATGGAAGACATCAAGCCGGAGCAGCAAAAGGTCGCCAAATCGGCCATTACCGCCGAGGGGCCGATCATCAATAAAGAACATCGTGACGATGTGGTCTCTGATCAGGACGGGGTCGACGACCTGTTGTCCAGTTTGGGATTCTAAGGAGAGAGCATGGGCTTTGAGGTAGACGAGGATATTCTGCAGGATTTTCTGGTTGAAGCATCGGAGATCCTGGAGCAGCTGTCGGAACAGTTGGTGACCCTGGAAAGGCAGCCCGACGACAAGGACCTGCTCAATGCGATATTTAGGGGGTTCCACACCGTCAAGGGCGGTGCCGGCTTCCTGTCCCTGACGGCGCTGGTGGATACCTGCCACAAAGCCGAAAACGTGTTCGATATCCTGCGTACCGGCCAGCGCCGGGTGACCTCGGAGCTGATGGACGTGATCCTGCGGGCGCTGGATACGGTCAACAGCATGTTCGCCGAGATCCAGAGCCGCCGGGAACCGACCCCGGCGGATCCCCGCCTGCTGGAGGAGCTGGGCTTTTATTGCACGCCCGAGCAGGACGGGGAAGTGGCTCCGGGCGCGGCCGCCGTGCCCGCCGAGGCGGAGCCGGCGAGGGAGGATTCCATCGCCGCCCTCAGCGAGCAGGAATACCGGCAAATGCTCGACGAGCTGGGGCCGGACGCCCCCGCCGATGCCGCCAGCCAGAGCGACGACATTACCGACGACGAATTCGAAGCCCTGCTCGATCAACTGCACGGCGCCGGCAAGCACGGCGGTGTGCCCCAGCAGGAGCCTGAGGCGCAGGCCGGCCCGGTATCGGCCGGCGGCGACGACCTGATTGACGACAGCGAGTTCGAAGCCCTGCTCGACCAGCTGCACGGCGCCGGCAAGGGGCCTTCCGCCGCCGCCCAGGAGCCCTCTCCGGCCCCGGCGCCCGCGCCGGCGGCCCGCCCCGAAGCGCCCGCCGCCGCGCCGGCCCGGCCCAGCGCGCCCCAGCCCGCCCAGGCCGACACCACGGTGCGGGTCGATACCCGCACCCTCGACAGCATCATGAACATGGTCGGCGAGCTGGTGCTGGTGCGCAACCGCCTGTTGAGCCTGCAGTCCGGCCATGAGAACGAGGAAATCACCAAGGCGGTGACCAACCTGGACGCGGTCACCGGCGACCTGCAGGGGGCCGTGATGAAAACCCGGATGCAGCCCATCAAGAAGGTGTTTGGCCGCTTTCCCCGGGTGGTGCGCGATCTGGCGCGCAGCATGAACAAGGAAATCGAGCTGGAAATGTCGGGGGAAGACACGGATCTCGACAAGAACCTGGTGGAAGCCCTGGCCGATCCCCTGGTGCACCTGGTGCGCAATTCCTGTGACCACGGCGTCGAGCCGCCCGCGGTGCGCGAGGCCGCCGGCAAGCCGCGCAAGGGCGTGATCCGCCTGACCGCTTCCCAGGAAGGGGACCATATCCTGCTCGGCATCGAGGACGACGGCGCCGGCATGGATCCGGAAAAACTCAAGGGCATCGCCATCAAGCGGGGCATCCTCGACGCCGACGGCGCCGCCCGCATGAGCGACAACGAAGCCTACAACCTGATTTTTGCCCCCGGCTTTTCCACCAAGACCGAAATCACCGACGTCTCCGGGCGCGGCGTGGGCATGGACGTGGTCAAGACCGGCATCAGTTCGGTCAACGGCTCCATTTTCATCGACTCGGAAAAGGGCAAGGGCACCCGGCTGCAGATCAAGGTGCCGCTGACCCTGGCCATCTTGCCGACCCTGATGGTGCTGGTGGGCGAACAGACCTTCGCCTTGCCGCTGACCAACGTCAACGAGATTTTCCACCTGGACCTGACCCGCACCAGCATGGTCGACGGCCAGCTCACCATAGTGGTGCGCAACCGGGCCATTCCGCTGTTTTACCTGCAGGACTGGCTGCTGCGCGGCTCCAGGCGCCAGCGCAAGGAGCAGGGCCATGTGGTGATCGTCATGATCGGCAACCAGCAGGTGGGCTTTGTGGTGGACGGCCTTATCGGCCAGGAAGAAGTGGTGATCAAGCCCCTCGACCAGCTGCTGCACGGCACCCCGGGCATGGCCGGCGCCACCATTACCAGCGACGGCGGCATTGCCCTGATCCTGGACATCGCCGGCCTGATCAAGGCGTACGCCCGCCGCTACGCCTGAATAACAACAAGGGAGCACGATAATAAAAATGGCTATTCGGGTATTGGTGGTTGACGATTCGAGCTTTTTTCGCCGCCGGGTGAGTGAAATCCTGGAGCAGGATCCCCTGCTGACGGTGGTGGATACCGCCGCCAACGGCCAGGAGGCGGTGGAGAAGGCGAAAACGCTGCGCCCCGACGTCATCACCATGGACATCGAAATGCCGGTGATGGACGGCATTACGGCGGTACGCGCCATCATGAAGGCCACGCCGACTCCGGTGCTGATGTTTTCCTCACTGACCCACGACGGCGCCCGGGCGACCCTGGACGCGCTGGATGCGGGAGCCATGGACTTCCTGCCCAAGCGCTTCGAGGACATTGCCCGCAGCAAGGAAGAGGCGGTGCAACTGCTGCAGCAGCGGGTAAAAGCCATTGCCCGCCGCCGCACCCTGCTGCCCCGCTCGCCGGCCCCGGCAACCTCTGCCGGCGCGTCCCGGCCGCTGTCGTCCCTGCGCGGGCGCAGCCCGCTCGAGTCCCGCACGACCGTGGCCACCCCGGCCCCGGCGGCGCCCGCCGAGCGACGCAGCCTGCCCCGGCGCAGCGGCAAGAGCTACCAGCTGCTGGCCATCGGCACCTCCACCGGCGGACCCGTGGCGCTGCAGACGGTGCTGACCCGGCTGCCGGCCAATTTCCCCCATCCCATTGTGCTGATCCAGCATATGCCGGGTACCTTTACCACCGCCTTCGCGGCCCGGCTCGACGGCCTGTGCCAGATCCGGGTGAAGGAAGCGGAGGACGGCGACGTGCTGCGTCCCGGCCATGCCTACCTGGCGCCCGGCGGCCGGCAGATGATGTTTGAAGGCCGCCCCGGGGCGGCCCGGATCCGCATCCTGGATGGCAACGACAAGGTCAACTACAAGCCCTGTGTCGATATCACCTTTGCCTCCGCCGCCAAGATTTACGGCGGCAATGTGCTGGCGGTGGTGCTGACCGGCATGGGCGCCGATGGCCGGGAAGGGGCCCGCCTGCTCAAGGAGCAGGGGGCCAGTATCTGGGCCCAGGATGAGGAAAGCTGCGTGGTCTACGGCATGCCCCAGGCGGTGGCCAAGGCCGGCATCGCCAGCGAATCCCTGCCGCTGCCGCTGATTGGCGAGGCCATCGTCAACGAAATGGTATCCTGAGATGGCGCTGGCCGGCCTGCTGCTCGCCCTGTTCTGTATCGCCTTGGCCCAGTGGTGGCACGGCGGCAGCCTGTGGGGACTGGTGGACGGGCCGGCCTTTTTGATCGTGGCGGGAGGCACCCTGGGGGCGGTGGCGCTGCAAACGCCCTGGCCCCAGTGCCGGGCCGCCGGGCTGGCACTGGGGCGGTTGTGGCGCGAGCCCGACTGGCCCTTTCATGAGCAGGCCGCCCGCCTGCTGCGCTGGTCCGGCGAGGCCCGCCAGCAGGGCTTTCTCAGCCTGGAAGCCCGGCTCGACGACGACAGCCTCGACACCTTTACCCGCCAGGGCCTGCAATGGCTGGTGGACGGCACCGAGCCCCAGGCGCTGGAGCGGCTGTTCGATCATGAGCTGGACCGGCTGGAAGAGCAGCGCGAGCAGGAAGCCAGGGTATACGAGGCCATGGGCGGCTACAGCCCGACCATCGGCATTATCGGCGCCGTGCTGGGACTGATCCAGGCGATGTCGCACCTGGACGATCCGGCCCGGCTCGGCGCCGGTATCGCGGTGGCCTTTGTCGCCACCCTGTACGGGGTGGGGCTGGCCAACCTGCTGCTGCTGCCGGTGGCCAACCGGCTGCGCGCCCTCCATCGCCGGGAGCTGCGCTACCGGGAGCTGACCTGTGTCGGCCTGCTGGCCATTGCCCGGGGCGAAAACAGCCTGACGGTGAGCCGCCAGCTGGGCCAGTACCGGGAGCCGCACTCATGAGGCGGCGCGGCCTGCCGGCCCCGGCGCGACACGGCGAGCTGGAGCGCTGGCTGGTGTCCTATGCCGACTACATGACCCTGGTGTTCGCCCTGTTCGTGGTGCTGTATGCGCTGCACGTCAGCCGCGGCGAAGGCCGCCAGCAGCTCTCCGAGGGCATGCAGCAGGCGGTGCAGCGGCTGGCGGGGGAGCCGGCGGGCAACCTGGGCCACCAGCAGGGACTGGCGGTGATCGGCCTGGGTGGCGAACCGTCCACGCCGACGCCGGGCCAGCCGGGCGAGGCCCCGCTGGATCCCGAATTTCTTGCCCTGCTGGAGGCCCGGCTGTCGGAACGGCTGCAGCCGCTGGTGGACCAGCGCCTGATCAGCTTTACCCGGGAGGAGGACTGGCTGGTGCTGGAGCTGGACGGCGCCCTGCTGTTCGCCAGCGGCAGTGCCCTGCTGCGCCCGGCCAGCGAGGCGCTGTTGTCGGCCCTGGCGCCGGTGCTGCAACAGGGCAACCACTATATCCGGGTGCGCGGCTACGCCGACACCCTGCCGGTGAGCAACGAGCTGTACCAGTCCAACTGGCAGCTGTCGGCGGAGCGGGCAAGGGCGGTGCTGGAGTGGCTCGGCCACAACGGCATCGAACCGGCCCGGCTGGCGCTGGAAGCCTTCGGCAGCACCCGGCCCCTGGATCTGGGGCGCGGCGAGGCCCGGCGGGCGACCAACCGGCGGGTGGAAATCGCGGTATCCAACCGGGAGTGGCAGGCGCCGGCCGCACTGCCATCCCGCCCCCTGGCCACGGATCAGGACGACGGTGCGCTCGGGGTATTCGAATTGCCTTCCGGGGGCATCCGCATCAGCACAAGGCAGGACGAATCGTGATTGTATGGACGGTAGCAAATCAGAAGGGTGGCGTCGGCAAGACCACAACGGTGGTCTCGCTGGCGGGCCTGTTGGCCCAGCGCAACAAGCGGGTGCTGTTGATCGACACCGATCCGCACGGCTCGCTGACCGCCTACCTGGACTATGACTCGGACACCCTGCCGCACACCCTGTTCGATCTCTTCCTGGCGCCCCGGGTGGGGCGGGCGGAGTTCGAGCAGGTGGCGCTGCAGACCCGGTTCGAGGGTCTCACCCTGTTGCCGGCGTCCATCTCCCTGGCGACCCTGGAGCGCACATCCAGCAGCCGCGAAGGCATGGGGCTGGTGCTCAAACGGCTGCTGGCACAGGTACAGGACGACTTTGACGTGGCCATCATCGACTGCCCGCCGGTGTTGGGGGTGATGATGGTCAATGCCCTGGCGGCCTGCGATCGCATCCTGGTGCCGGTACAGACCGAGTTCCTGGCGCTCAAGGGCCTGGAGCGCATGGTCAGCACCTTCAACCTGATGCACAAGGCGAGAAAGGGCGGTTTTAATTACACCGTGGTGCCGACCATGTATGATCAGCGCACCAAGGCCTCGGTGCAGAGCCTGGAAAGCCTGAAACAGCGTTACGGCGATCATGTGTGGAGTTCGGTGATCCCGGTGGACACCAAGTTCCGCGATGCCAGCCTGCGCCATGAGCCACCTTCTTATTTTGCCAAGGGCTGCCGTGGGGTGTATGCCTACCAGACCCTGCTGCGTTACCTGTGGCGGCTCGAGGGCGTGGAACAACCGCTATGAACAAACGTCAGTTTGACGCGCTGGACGATTATTTCGACGCGCTGCTGGAAGAACAGTCCCCATCGCCGGCCCCCGAACGGGCCGCCCCGGCCTATGCGGATCCGGCCGAGGAAGAACAGCGCCTGGCGCTGGAGATGCTGCTGGCCCGGGTGGCCGAGCTGAAGGAAGAGGAAGCGGCGGCCGAGCCGGCATCGGCACCGGCACCCGAGCCCGTCCCCGAGCCGGTGTGTGAGCCCGATCCGGTATTGCAGACCCCGTCCGGACCGCCGCCCGGCAACTGGCGTAACATGGAAACCGAAAACAGTTTCCAGGCGCTGTTCTTCGAGGTGGCGGGGATGACCTTTGCGGTGCCGCTGACGCACCTGGGGGGGATTTATCAGGTCTCGCGCCTGACCAGCCTGTTCGGCAAGCCGGACTGGTTCGCCGGGGTGATGACCGAGCGCCAGCGCCAGCTCTATGTGGTGGACACCGCCCGCTGGGCCATGCCCGGGCACAGGGCCGAGGAAGAATATCAATACCTGGTGACGCTGGGGGAGAGCAACTGGGGGCTGGCCTGCCACCAGCTCAAGGGCACCGCCCTGCTGCACCGGGATCAGGTAAAGTGGCGCTCCCAGCCGGGCACTCGTCCCTGGCTGGCGGGCATGGTAAAAGAGAAAATGTGTGCCCTGCTGCATGTGGATGCGCTGATTGAGCTGCTGGAGCAGGGCAAGAACATCGACGGACAACAAGTCTGAGTAGACATAAGGGTGGGTCTATGAGTAGTCATCGCAATGTAGCGGAAAATCTGGCCGAGGGGGAAGTGCTGCAATGGGTCACTTTCCGCCTGGATAACGAAACCTACGGCATCAATGTGATGCAGGTGCAGGAAGTGCTGCGTTACAGCGATATCGCACCCGTGCCCGGCGCCCCCGACTATGTGCTGGGTATCATCAACCTGCGCGGGAACGTGGTTACCGTGCTCGACACCCGGCTGCGCTTCGGGCTGCCGCCGGCCGAAGTGACCGACAACACCCGCATCGTGATCATCGAGGCGGAAAAGCAGGTGATCGGCATCCTGGTCGACAGCGTGGCCGAGGTGGTCTACCTCAAGTCCTCGGAAATCGAAAGCGCGCCCAATGTGGGCACCAGTGAAAGTGCCCGCTTCATCCAGGGCGTGTGCAACCGCGAACAGGAGCTGCTGATCCTGGTGGATCTGGACAAGCTGCTGTCGGATGACGAATGGGACGAGCTGGGTCAGCTGTAATGTGGCTCGATCCCGCATTCCTGCTGGCACTGACGGCGCTGGCGCTGGCCATGTTCGCCTTGCTGGTGGCCTGGTCCATGTGGCGGGTCAGCCAGCGCAAGCTGGAGGCCATGAGCCGGCTGATGCGCGAGCTGACCCGCAGCCGGGACAGCTATCGCAAGGAGCTGGAGGAGCTGCAGGCGGGCAGCATCGGCATGGGCAAGAAGCTGACCGAGCTGGCCGCCATCCTGGGCCGGCTGAGCGAGCAGCAGCAGGAGCTGGCGCTCAAGGATCCCCAGAGCAAGCTGTACAGCCGTGCCGCGCGCATGGTGCAGCTGGGCGCCGACATCGAGGAGATCATGGCCGAATGCGAGATGCCGAGGGCGGAGGCGGAATTGATGCTTTCCCTGCATAAAATCAAGGACTAACGCGAGGACGGCCCCGATTGTTGCGCCAGCGCAATAAAGGGCGAGAATTTCCTGTCCCGGCGGGTTAATTTAAGGCCATCATGGGCGCCATGTGCTAGACTGGCGCCCATTTTTCATGGCCTGAACACCGATTTATGCTTGAAGCCCGCGCCCTGACCTGTGTCCGCGAAGAACGCACCCTGTTCAGCGAGTTGTCGTTAACCGTCGCGCCCGGCGATCTGGTGCAGGTGGCCGGTCCCAACGGGGTCGGCAAGACCAGCCTGCTGCGGCTGTTGGCCGGCCTGTCCCGCCCCTATGCCGGCGAGGTACGCTGGTCCGGCGAAAATATCGAGCAGTGCCGGGACAGCTACCATCAGCAACTGTTCTACCTGGGGCACCAGGCGGGCATCAAACACGAACTGACCGCCTTTGAAAACCTCGCCTTTTTCCGCCGCATGCACCATGCGGGCAGCAAGGCCAACCTGTGGCAGGTGCTGGCCCGGGTCGGCCTGGCCGGGCTGGAAGATCAGCCCGCTGGGCAGTTGTCGGCGGGCCAGAAGCGGCGGGTGGCCCTGGCCCGGCTGTGGCTGGGCGGGCCCGCCCTGTGGATCCTCGACGAACCTTTCACCGCCATCGACAAGCACGGGGTCAAGGTGCTGGAGCGGCTGCTGCTGGAGCACACCGACGCCGGCGGCATGGTGCTGATCACCACCCACCAGGACCTCAACCTGTGCGCGGACCGGGCGCGCACCCTGCATTTGACCCCTGGCGCGGAGGAGACCCCATGATCAGCATGTTTGGCGGCGTGGTCCGCCGCGAACTGGTGTCGGCCCTGCGCCGGCGCGCCGATATCCTCAATCCCCTGTGGTTTTTCGTGATTGTCATCACCCTGTTTCCCCTCGGCGTGGGTCCCGAGCCGGCCCTGCTGGCGCGTATCGCCCCCGGTATCGTGTGGGTGGCGGCGCTGCTGTCGTCGCTGCTGGCGCTGGAGCGGCTGTTCCGGGACGATTATATCGACGGTACCCTGGAACAATTAATGCTTATGCCCTGTCCTTTGGGGGTACTGGTGCTGGCCAAGGTGCTGGCCCACTGGCTGCTGACCGGCCTGCCGCTGTTGCTGCTGTCGCCGCTGGTGGCGGTGCTGTTGAGCCTGGACCTGGCCGGATTCTGGGGCATGTTCTGGACCCTGTTGCTGGGTACGCCCATCCTCAGCCTGCTGGGGGCCATAGGGGTGGCGCTGACGGTGGGCATCGGCAAGGGCGGCGTGCTGCTCAGCCTGCTGACCCTGCCGCTGTATATTCCGGTGCTGATTTTCGCCACCTCGGCAATAGAGGCCGCCACCCTGAGCGTGCCCTACAACGGCCAGCTGGCGATACTGGGCGCCATGCTGGCGGGCAGCGTGACCCTGGCGCCCTTTGCCATTGCGGCGGCGCTCAGGGTGAGCGTGAACTAGGCCGGGCAAAGGTTTTTCGGGCGGCGGATTTGGGGTATCTTAGGTCCGCCTAACTCATCCGTAGTATAAAAAAGGTCTGTGAGCAAGATGTGGAAATGGTTACACCCTTATGCCAAGCCTGAGCAGGCTTACCGGCTGGCCGGGCTCTGGTTGCCCTGGTTCGCGGTTTTCAGCGTGGTTTCCTTCGCCGTCGGCCTGGTGTGGGGCCTGGCCTTCGCCCCCGCCGATTATCAGCAGGGCGATGCCTTTCGCATCATCTATATCCACGTGCCCTCCGCCATCATGTCCATGGGCGCCTATTCCTCTATGGCGGTGGCTGCCTTTATCGGCCTGGTGTGGCAGATCAAGACCGCCGACATGGCGGTGGCCGCCATTGCGCCGGTGGGCGCGGTGTTTACCTTTATTGCGCTTTTTACCGGCGCCGCCTGGGGCAAGCCCATGTGGGGCGCCTGGTGGGTGTGGGACGCCCGCCTGACCTCGGAGCTGATCCTGCTGTTTCTCTACCTGGGCGTGATTGCCCTGTACAACGCCATTTCCGACAAGGTGCTGGCGGGGCGTGCCGCCGGCATACTGGCGCTGGTGGGGGTCATCAACCTGCCCATCATCCACTACTCGGTGGAGTGGTGGAACACCCTGCACCAGGGCGCCACCATCACCAAGTTCGCCAAGCCGTCCATTTCCAACGACATGCTCTGGCCTTTGCTTGTCATGATTTTTGCCTTCATCTGTTTCCTGGGCGCGGTCACCCTGATGCGGCTGCGCAATGAGTTGATCCGGCGCGAATCGCACCGGCCCTGGGTTCTGAACATGGCGGAGAAACAGGATGAAATTTGATAGCTGGTCTGCATTCTGGGCCATGGGCGGTTACGGCTTTTATGTCTGGCTGTCCTTTGCCGTGACCCTGCTGGCCCTGATCGGGCTGGTGGTGGCCACCATAACAACGAAGAAACGCTTGCTGCGCGAGGTCAAACAGAAACAAGCCAGGGCCGCCCGTCGCAAGGCCGCCCAACAGTTGGAGAACACCTTATGAACCCAAGACGTAAGAAGCGAATGACCTTGCTGATCGCCGTTGTGGTGGGCCTGTCGGTGATGACCGGCCTGGTACTTTACGCCCTGCAGCAGAATATCGACCTGTTCTACACCCCCACCGAGCTGGTACAGGGCAAGGGCAAGGACAAGATCAAGCCCGAGGTGGGCCAGCGCCTGCGCATCGGCGGCCTGGTGGTGCCGGGCTCGGTGTCGCGGGATCAGCAGAGCCTCAGGGTGAGCTTCGATCTGGTGGACGCGGGCGGCGAGAAGGTGACCGTACAGTTTGAGGGCATATTGCCGGATCTGTTCCGGGAAGGGCAGGGCATAGTGGCCCAGGGTACCCTGGAGAACGCCCGCACCATCAATGCCTTCGAAGTGCTCGCCAAGCACGACGAGGAATACATGCCGCCGGAGGTGGCGGAAGCGCTCAAGGGGATGGAGCACTTCAAGCCCGAGTACACGGAAGAGCAACTGAAAGGGAGCCGTTCATGATCCCCGAGATAGGCCAATTTACCCTGATCCTGGCCCTGGCGGCGACCGTGGTGCTCAGCATCTATCCGCTGCTCGGCGCCGCCCGGGGCAATGTGCGGATGATGCTGCTGGCCCGGCCCCTGGCCTATGCCCAGTTCGGTTTTTTGCTGGTGTCCTTCCTTTGCCTGACCTGGGCCTTTATCGATCACGATTTCACCGTGCTTTATGTGGCCTCCAACTCCAACAGCCTGCTGCCCCTGGAATACCGGATTTCGGCGGTGTGGGGCGCCCATGAGGGTTCGCTGCTGCTGTGGGTGTTGATCCTGGCGGGCTGGACCGCCGCCGTGGCCCGCTTCAGCCGCGCCCTGCCGCTGGATGCGGTGGCCCGGGTGCTGAGCGTGATGGGCATGGTGGGTATCGGCTTTCTGCTGTTCGTACTGCTGACTTCCAACCCCTTTGAACGCACCTTGCCCTATTTTCCGGTGGACGGCCGCGACCTCAACCCGCTGCTGCAGGATCCGGGGCTGATTTTCCATCCGCCCATGCTGTACATGGGTTATGTAGGTTTTTCCGTGGCCTTCGCCTTCGCCATCGCCTCGCTGATGACCGGCAAGCTGGATGCCGCCTGGGCCCGCTGGTCCCGTCCCTGGACCATGGCTGCCTGGATCTTCCTGACCTTGGGCATAGCCTTGGGTTCCTGGTGGGCCTACTATGAGCTCGGCTGGGGCGGCTGGTGGTTCTGGGATCCGGTGGAAAACGCCTCCTTTATGCCCTGGCTGGCGGGCACGGCACTGATCCACTCCCTGGCGGTGACCGAAAAGCGCGCCACCTTCAAGGCCTGGACCGTACTGCTGGCCATACTGGCCTTCTCCCTCAGCCTGCTCGGCACCTTCCTGGTGCGCTCCGGGGTGCTGGTATCGGTGCATGCCTTTGCTTCCGATCCTACCCGCGGGCTCTTTATCCTGGTGTTCCTGCTGCTGGTGGTGGGCTCTTCACTGCTGCTCTATGCCATCAAGGGCGCCGAGGTCAAAAGCCACGGCAAACATGAGCTGGCCAGCCGGGAGAGCCTGTTGCTCGGCAACAACATCGTGCTGATGGCCGGCCTGCTGGTGGTGCTGATTGGCACCTTGTTGCCCCTGGTGCACAAGGAGCTGGGCCTGGGCAGCATCAGCATAGGCGCGCCCTTCTTCAACAGCCTTTATGCCTGGCTGATCATTCCCTTTGCCCTGCTGCTGGGGGCCGGTCCCCTGTTCCGCTGGCGCCGCCAGCAGATGAAAGAGATCAATGGCAAGCTGCTGTTCGCCCTGCTGGCGAGCGTGGCCCTCGGGGTGCTGCTGCCCTGGTGGTTTGCCGAGCGTTTTGAGATTTGGGCGGCCGTGGGCATCGGCCTGGGGATATTCATCACCATCACCAGCCTGCAGGAAACCTGGATCCGGGCCACCCACCGCCATGGTTTCCTGACCGGGGTGCGCAAGCTCGGCAACAGCCACTGGGCCATGATCCTCGGCCATATCGGCCTGGCGGTGTCCATCATCGGCATTGCCTGCACCCAGATTTACAGCATCGAGCGCGACGTGCGCATGGCCAAGGGCGACAGCGTCACCTTCGCCGATTACACCTTCACCTTCGAGGGCATCCGCGAGGCGGACGGCGCCAACTATGAAGGCTTCAAGGGAGTGATCAGCGTGGCCAGGAACGGCCGGCCGCTGACCGAGCTGCGTGCCGAAAAGCGGATGTATGTGGTGCAGCGCATGCCCATGACCGAAGCGGCCATCGACGCGGGCTTCACCCGGGATCTCTATGCCGCCCTCGGCGAGGAGCTGGACGACGGCGCCTGGGCCATCCGTCTTTATTACAAACCCTTTGTGCGCTGGATCTGGTTCGGGGCCCTGCTGATGTCCATCGGCGGCGCCATCGCCATCGTCGACAAACGCTACCGTTTCGGCCGTCGCCAGGCCGGGGAGGAGACCGCATGAACCGCCGCATCCTGATCCTGTCCATTCCGCTGCTGCTGTTTTTGGGCGCCAGCGTCTTTCTGTACAAGGGGCTGTTCTCGGATCCCACCAAACTGGAATCGGTGCTGATCGACCAGCCGATCCCCGAGTTCACCCTGCAGGATCTGCACGATCTCGACAAGCAGCACAGCAAGGACATTTTCACCGGCCAGCCCATGCTGCTCAACGTCTGGGCCACCTGGTGCCCGACCTGCTATGCCGAACATGAGTACCTGAACGAGCTGAAGGCGAAGGAAGGTATCTACATCATCGGCATGAACTACAAGGACGAACGGGACAAGGCCCTGCGCTGGCTGAAGAACCTGGGCAATCCCTATGCCATCGATCTGTACGATCCGCGCGGCATGCTGGGGCTGGATCTCGGGGTGTACGGGGCGCCGGAAACCTTCCTGATCGACAGCCGGGGTGTGATCCGCTATCGCCACGTGGGCGACGTCAACGACCAGGTGTGGCAGCAGACCCTCAAGCCCATCTTCGAGCGGATGGAGTAAACCATGCTGATGCGAATCATGATGCTGGCCGCCGCCCTCTGGCTGGCGCCGGCCCAGGCGGCCATTGATGTTTACGAGTTCGAGGATCCGGCGCAGGAACAGGCGTTTCGCGAACTGGTGCGGGAGCTGCGTTGCCCCAAGTGCCAGAACCAGGACATCTCCGACTCCAATGCGGAGCTGGCCAAGGATCTGCGCGATAAAACCTATGACATGCTGGTCGCCGGCAGCAGCAAGCAGGAAGTCATCGAATACATGGTGGCCCGCTACGGCAATTTCATCCTTTACAAGCCGCCGCTGATGGCTTCCACCCTGATCCTCTGGATCGGCCCGGTGCTGGTGATCCTGATTGGCCTGGCGGTGGTGCTGGTGCGAACCCGCAAGCGCTCCGGTGCCGGGAGCGGGGAGGAACTCAGCGATGAAGAACGTGCCCGTCTGGCCCGCCTGCTGAACAAAGACAAAGAGAACTGACATGACCTTATTCTGGATCTTCAGTGCCGCCCTGACGGCCCTGCTGGCACTGGTTATAGTGCTGCCCCTGATCCGCGGCCGGGCCGAGTCGACCCAAAGCCGCAACGATCTCAACACCCGCCTGTACCGGCAGCGGCTGCGCGAACTGGCCCAGGACAGCGAGCTCGGCCTGCTGGAGGACGATGAATCGCTGCAGCGGGAGCTGCAGAAAAGCCTGCTCGACGACGTGGTGCCCGAAGCGCGCCAGGCGCGGGATGCCGGTGCCGGCCCCCTGGTCTGGCTGTCGGCGGTGGTGCTGGTGGTGCTGCTCAGCTACGGCGCCTACTGGCAGCTGGGTGCCCACCGCCAGGTCGCCGAATGGCAGCAGGTATCCGGCCAACTGGCGGATTTGTCCCGCCGGGTGCTGGTGGAGCCGGACGACAGCGTGACCGACCAGGACGTGCGCGAGCTGATGCTGGCGCTGCGTACCCGGCTGCACCAGGACGGGGACGATTATCGCGGCTGGCTGCTGCTGGGGCGGCTGGCGCTGGAAATGCGCGACGGGGAAACCGCCCGGGATGCCCTCGACAAGGCGCTCAAGCTGACCGACGATCCGGGCGCCGTGCTGGTGCCCTACGCCGAAGCGCTGGCCATGACCGGCGAAAGCCTGCGTGCCGAGCAGATAGTGCGCGATGTGCTGCGGGATCATCCGGACAACCTCGAGGCCTGGTCGGTGTACGCCTTTATGGCGCTGCAGCAGGATGACTACGCCCTGGCCATGGCCCGCTGGCAGCAAATGCTGGAGCGGATGGCACCGGACAATCCCCGCTACGCCATGATAGAGCGCTCCATCGCCTTTGCCGAGCAACAGCTCTCCGTGGCCGAGGTGACGCCGGTGTCCGGGCCGCGCTACGAGGTGGAAATCAATACCTCCAGCTCGGTGCCCTATCATCCGGGCGCGGTACTGTTCGTGTTCGCGGTGGACGCGGCCGGCGGGGAAATGCCGTTGGTGGCCCGGCGCATCGAGCAGCCGGCCTTTCCGCTGACCATTACCCTGTCCAACGCCGACGCCATGGTACCGGACAACAACATGAGCAGCCGAGAAGCGGTGATCATCAAGGCCCGCATTGCCCCGAGCGGCAATGTGGCGGACTCGACCAACGCCTGGGAAGGCCGCAGCGGCGTACTCAGCACGGATGAGGACAGCCGTATCCGGGTCATGATAGATACCCCGTTGTGACGATTTCCGGTGGCCGCTCCGGCCGGCCGCCGGTACACTGGATAGAAACGATAACAACGAGCAGGGCAAGATATGATGTGGCAGCGCATGCTGATACCCGCCGCCGGTCTCTTTCTGACCGGGTGCGCGGCGCACCAGGGGGTGGATGTCCCCCCCAACCAGGATCCCTTTACTACCACCAAGCCGGCGGATTATGCCCGCGCTACCGCCGCCGATCCCCGGGATCCCTTCGAGCCGGTCAACCGGGCCGCCTGGATCATCAACTATGACGTGCTGGAGCCCTATGCGGTCAGGCCGGTGGTGCATGCCTACGCCGACTATGTGGCGGACCCCCTGAAGGACGGCGTACAGAACATGATGCTCAACCTGGAAGAGCCGGCCAGTTTCGTCAATCACCTGATCACCGGCGACCTGCCGGGGGCGGGGACCAACCTGGCCCGTTTTGGGGTCAACAGTACAGTGGGGATACTGGGCTTTTTCGATGTGGCCGAAAAAATGTCACTCTCACCCCAGCCCAAGGATTTCAGCCAGGTGATGGGGCAAATCGGCATCTCGGACGGCCCCTATCTGATGGTGCCCTTTGCCGGCCCTTACACGCTGCGCCAGTTGTCCGGTGACGTAGTGGACAGTCTCTATTTCCCCTATGACGTCATGAGTCTCGCCATGCGGGCCGGCAAGTGGGCTTTGATGGGGCTCTACGATCGCAGCCAGTTGATCGACCGCGAAGCCATCATCGACAACGCCCTCGATCCTTATGGCCTGACCAAGGACTTTTATCTGCAGTACCAGGCCACCAAGGTGGGCCGGGAAGCAGAGAGGCCGGACGAGGATCTGAGCGATTTTATGGATGAGATTGACGGCTAACCAATGACCGGAAGCCGGAAGAGAGCGCAAACTCCTTCCAGCTTCCAGCTTCCAGCTTCCAGCTTACGTCTTCGCCCCCGTTACCCCGCCGCTGACGATAAAGGTGGTGACGGCGCCGGCGGGCACATCCAGCGGTCGCACCTTGTCGCCGTCCACCAGCAACAGGTTGCCGGCAAAGTTGTAGGACTGGGGCAGGTAGACCGCCACCTTGCCCTTGAGCCCGAACTCGGCCATATCTTCCCGGGTAATAAACCCCAGCACCATGACCTCGCCCCCCATCAGGCTGACCACCACCGGCTGGTCGAACCGTTTGTTGTCACCCAGCAGGGCGTTGAACAGATCCTTCAGCGAATGGTACAGCAGTTTGACCAGGGGGATCCTGGCCAGCACCCGGTCGAACAGCGACAGCATGAAACGGCCCAGGTAAAAGGAGGCGAACATGCCGGTGAGGATGATCACCACCAGGGTGACCAGGCCCCCGGCCAGATCCGAAATCCAGCCGGCTTCCAGCGCCGGGAACACTATCCGCAGCAGGGAACCCAGGGCCGAAAACAGGGTTTCGTTGAGCATGGTGAAGATCAGGTACACCAGGTAGACGGTCAGCACTACCGGCAGCAGGATCAGCAGGCCCTGGAAGAAAAAGCGGATCAATCGTTGCATTGCGGGTGTCCTCGGATGGGGAGTCGCCATCATGGCAGACTGGCGCCCGAATCATAGCCCGGCCCGCCGGTCTGTGTCAGCGGTGGTCGCAGGGCCAGCCCAGCCGGCGCAGCCAGCGGGCGTACCAGGGCGGGCTGAACCGCCGGCTCTGCTCGGCGGCAAACAGCGCCTTTTGCAGCAACCGCGGACTGGGGCGGTAGCCATAGTGGCGGTGCCAGCTGCGAGCCATCTCATCGAGGATCAACCGGCACTGATGATCGTAGAGGGTATCGTTGTTGTAGGAGGGCGGGCTGCGGCGGTAATCGACCCCGTAGTGATCCAGTATCCGCCTCAATCCCGCCACCAGTTGCCGGTATTCCCGTTCGTCCATTGCCTGTTCCTCCTTCGCCTCAGTATATGCCGTGGCCGCCGGCCCTGGCTTTTTTCTGCGCACTCGGCGGCCCGGGAGCAAAATAAGCGGCTTTTGCGCTATCCCGGGCTTTGCAAGCCCGGCCAGCCTTGGTATGGTGAAGACGGTTGCGTAAAAGAGAAATTATCATATGTCAAATAAGTGATGATTTTTCTTTAAATTTGGTTGTAATGATTAGTTTACATGTGAGGATGTCATCATGCAGAAAGACACACTGAATAATATCCATATCCAGTCCGAAAAGGTGATGATCACCCCGGCGGAACTCAAGGCCAAGCTGCCCATCTCCGACCGGGCGCTGGCCTTCATCGGCCAGGCCCGGCAGACCATTTCCGATATTATTCATCGCAAGGATCACCGCCTGCTGGTGATCTGCGGTCCCTGCTCCATCCACGATATCGACGCAGCCAAAGAGTACGCAACCCGCCTCAAAAAACTGCATGATGACTACCGTGACAGCCTTTATATCGTGATGCGCGTCTATTTTGAAAAGCCGCGCACCACCGTCGGATGGAAAGGCTTTATCAACGATCCTCACCTGGACGGCAGCTTCGACATTGAACTCGGCCTGCACAAGGCCCGCGAGCTGTTGTGCTGGCTGGCGGAGCTGGAGCTGCCTCTGGCCACCGAAGCGCTGGATCCCATCAGCCCCCAGTACCTGGCGGAGCTGTTTTCCTGGTCCGCCATCGGTGCCCGCACCACCGAATCCCAGACCCACAGGGAGATGGCCTCGGGCCTGTCCATGCCGGTCGGCTTCAAGAACGGCACCGACGGCAACCTGGGCACCGCCATCAACGCCATGAAGGCGGCGGCCGAGCCCCATGCCTTTATGGGTATCAACCAGGAAGGCCAGGTGGCCCTGCTGGTGACCCAGGGCAACCCGGACGGCCACGTCATTCTGCGTGGGGGCAAGCAGCCCAACTACGACTCGGTCAATATCGCCCTGGCGGAAAAGGCCATGACCGCCGCCGGGCTGAGCCCCCGGCTGGTGGTGGACTGCAGCCACGGCAACTCCAACAAGGACTACAGCCTGCAGCCGCTGGTGGCGGAAAACGTGGTGCACCAGATACAGGAAGGCAATAGCTCCATTCTCGGTATCATGCTGGAGTCGCACCTGAACGAGGGCAACCAGTCCAGCGAGCAGCCCAAGAGCGAGATGCGTCCCGGGGTGTCGATCACCGACGCCTGCATCGGCTGGGACACCACCGCCGAGCTGCTGGCAAAATGCCACCAGCAACTGCTTGCACCGCTCAAGGCCAGGATCGCCTGAACCCCGGGACGGACATCAAAGGGCCCCGGGCGTAGACGCTGACTGTCGTCGCCGGCCGATAGCGGGCATAATAGAGCACCGTGTCCGGGAAGGGCCGGTGCTTTTGTAATTGGGGAAACCAATGGTAGATGAATTGCAGGTCCTGCGGGATCAGATTGACGAGGTCGACCAGCAGCTGGTCGACCTGTTTGCCCGCCGGTTGAAACTGGTGGCGGGCGTGGGTGAAGTAAAAAGCCGCCAGGGCGTGCCCATTTATGCCCCCGACCGGGAGGCCGCCATGCTGGCCCGGCGCCGGGCGGAAGCCGAGGCGAAGGGGGTTCCCCCTGACCTGATTGAAGATGTGCTGCGCCGGGCCATGCGCGAGTCCTACGCCAGCGAAAAAGACACCGGCTTCAAGTGCATCAAGCCGGAGCTGTCCAAGGCGGTGGTGATCGGCGGCGCCGGCCAGCTCGGCGGCCTGTTCGCCCACCTGCTGCACCTGTCCGGCTACCCGGTCGAGATCCTGGAAAAGGACGACTGGAACGATGCCGACGCCCTGCTGGGCGACGCGGGCCTGGTGGTGATTGCCGTCCCCATCGACCAGACGGTGGCGGTGATCGAGCGTCTGCCGGCGCTGCCCGCCGACTGCCTGCTGGTGGACCTGACCAGC
Source organism: Zobellella taiwanensis (assembly GCF_003012795.1). GTDB lineage: Bacteria > Pseudomonadota > Gammaproteobacteria > Enterobacterales > Aeromonadaceae > Oceanimonas > Oceanimonas taiwanensis. The sequence goes on along the minus strand of NZ_PXYH01000007.1, from coordinate 14,848 downwards.
GTCAAGAGCGAGCCGCTGGCGGCCATGCAGAAGGCCCACACCGGCCCCGTGCTGGGGCTGCACCCCATGTTCGGCCCCGATGTGTCCAGCCTGGCCAAACAGGTGATCATCTACAGCGACGGCCGCGGCGCCGACCAGTACGAGTGGCTGCTGGCCCAGATGCGGATCTGGGGTGCCCGGTTGCAGGCGGTGCCCGCCGAGGAGCACGACCAGGCCATGAGCCTGGTGCAGGCCCTGCGCCATTTCACCAGTTTTGCCTACGGCGCCCACCTGTGCGCCGAGCAGGCGGACCTGGCCCAGCTGCTGCGCCTGAGTTCGCCCATCTATCGGCTGGAGCTGGCCATGGTGGGCCGGTTGTTCGCCCAGGATCCGGCGCTGTACGCGGACATCATTTTGTCCTCGCCCCGTAACCTGGAGATGATCAGGCGCTATCACCGCCGCTTCGGCGAGCTGCTGGCGCAGCTGGAAGACGGCGGGCGGGAGGCTTTTATCGGGCAGTTCGAAACGGTGAGCGCCTTCTTCGGCGATTATGCCGACACCTTCCTCAAGGAAAGCCGGCTGCTGCTGGCCCAGGCCAACGACAGCCGCCACCACGCGGACTGACGCGACCAAAAAAGGCCCGGTTTCCCGGGCCTTTTTACTCTTTTTATTGTCTGCGTTATCCCCGGTACAGCCGTTGGGCGAGGGGGGCCAGGGTATCTGCCGGGCTGTCTTCGGCCAGGGCAACGCAAAAGCCCTGCAGGCCGGCTTCCCGCAAGGCGTGGGCCAGCTCGGGCGCGAGTCCGGCGTCCGCCAGCCGGCCGAACAGGGGCAGGTGGGTCTGCTGCTGCAGGGTCAGCAGCCGCTCCAGGGACAGGCCCTCTTCGTCGAGCAGGGCCAGTTGCTGGTTGCCTTCGCCGAGGATAAGTTCGACCTCGGCCAGGGTGGCCCGGGGATCGCTGCCCAGTGGCAGCAGCAGCGGACGGGTGCAACGGCCGGCGGCGGTCAGCAGTTCGCTGCGCTGGGCCGGCTCCGGACGCAACAGCAACAAATCCAGGCATTCCGCCGCCCGGGCCAGCTCCTCCGCCGAACCGACCCTCGTCATGGCCGCCAGATCAAAACGGGCCGCTGTCTCGCGCAGTTGCTGCAGGCGCTGGCCAGCCTGCTGGCTGTCGCCGCCGAAGCAGGATACGGCCAGCACCTGGCCACCGCTTTCCTTGAGCCGGCGGGCGGCTTCCTGCAGCTGCGGCTCGCCCGGCCAGGCGGCCAGCTCGGCAATCAGCAAGGGCTCCTGTCGGGTGGGGATGAAGCGGCCCACCTGCAGGCGGGTGTCGTCCTGCTTGTAGGCCCGGCTGTGGCGCGGCTGACTGGCCTGCGCCACCGCTGTTTGGCGCCGCCCAAGGGCCGCCGAGGGAATGCGGGTGGGCGCCACTTCGGCGCTGGGATAGCAGCCCAGCACCTTGATAAAGCGGGTGATGCGGCCCAGCTCCTTCAGCGCCGACTGCATCTCGGGGCTGTTGACGTTGGCGGCCACGTCCACGTAGAACATCTCTTCCCAGGGATTGCCGATGATGGGGCGTGACTCCAGCTTGGTCATGGTGATGTCATGGCCGCGCAGTACCAGCAGGGCTTCCACCAGGGCGCCGCTCTGCTGGCCGGTGGACATGATAAAGCTGGTTTTGGCCGGGATCTGCTCGGCCACCTCGATGGGCTTGCGCGCCACCACGATAAAGCGGGTCATGTTCTGCTTCTGGTTGGCCAGGCCGCGCACCAGCGGTTTGAGGCCGTGCAGCTCGCCGCCGTCGGCGCTGCCCATGGCGCCCACGTCCGGGCGCTTGAGGCCGGCCACCAGCTCCATGGCGTTGGAAGAGGCGGCGCAGAACTCCACCTTGACCCCGGGCAGCGTCTTCAGGTACTGGGAGCACTGCTGGTACACCTGGGGGTGGGTGTAGAGGGTTTTCAACTGGCCGACATTGGTGTCCACCGCCACCAGCAGGCAGTGCTCTATGGGCTGGGTCAGCTCGCCGACGATGGACAGGCTGGTGTGCTGCATCAGGTCGAAGACGTCGTTGATGGAGCCAGAGCTGGTGTTTTCGATGGGCAGTATGCCGTACTGGGCCTGGCCCGATTCCACGGTGTCGAAAATCTGCTGGAAGGTTTCGCAGTTGTGTTCGATAAGCGGCGCCTGAAAGCGGGACAGGTACTTGCGCGCCGCCAGGTTGGAGTAGGATCCCTTGAGCCCGAGGAAGGCCACGCTGATGGCCGGCACCTGATCCCGGGGGTTGAGCAGGTCCTGCAGCAGCGCCTGCTGGGACAGCACCGAGTCCTCGATGATGATGTGGAAGAGGCGGGTCACATAGTGGGCATCCAGGCCGAGCTGGCGGCCCTGTTCGATGAGCGCGACCAGCAGGGCCTGCTCCCGCTCCTGATCCCGGATCGGGCGCGGGTTTTCCAGCTTGGAACGGGCCACGTCCAGGCTCAGCGCCTTGCGCCTGGCCAGCAGGGCCAGCAGTTCCCGATCGAGGCGGCTGATGTTGCTTCTGATCTCATCCAGATTCATGAATAGGGCTTCCTTCAACGCCAGAGTCTGCACATAAATAAAAAAGCCTCCCGGCGGGAGGCTTGGCTGTTCGTCTTTCGCTTGTTTCTTGCCAGACAGCTGCCTCCCGGTTCAGGATGCAAAAAAGAAGCGAAAGAAAAACAGGGATAGGGGCATCTCGGATTCACAACGGTAATCATGACAGCCATAGGAATACTGAAAAGCACCGGCGCTGGCAAGCCTTTTCCCGGATTTCTTGGCCGGGGGCATGAAAAAAGCGGCCGCAGCCGCTTGTTGCAGTAAATCCCGCTTCAGTCCTCGTCTTCCTCGACCACCGGCTGGGCCACCTGGGCACGCTGGGAGAGGGGCTTGTCGGCGTAGCGGCCAAGCTGGCGCTCGAGCTTCTGGCCCAGTTCATTGATGGCGGCATAGAGATCCTCGTGCTCCGCCTGGGCGAACAGGGTATCGTTCGGCACTCCCGCCTTGGCTTCGACCAGGTAATTCAGGCCTTCCTTCTGGATCACTACATGGGGATTGATGAGTACTATCTGGCGCCGATTGAGCTTTTCGAAGCGACTTTCAATCCGTTCACGAATGGAGGGAGAGATGTCGATAACATGGCTGGTAATCGCAATGGACATAAAGACCCCCTGGGTTGCGGCTTCGTGGTTCACGCTGTCAGGTTACCCCGGCGGTAAATTAATTTTGTGATGAATATCACGTTGTGGCCGGGTCCCGCATCGCGGGGGCGAGAACTGTGAGCCGGCCGATGCTACCGCCAAAAACTGCTTGCCAGGACAGGGGAGAGAGAGCCAGACTCGAACGGATTAGCCTTTTATCGCCGTCCCTGCGACGTGCGCCGTCCGGCGCGCCAGGAGAATTTCTCCGGCCCCATTGGCAGCCCTGGCCCTATTCCTTAGGATATCCCCATCGCAGATGCAAAGGGGTTGAAGAGTGAAAAACTGGGTCGGAATCGGATTGCTGTTGCTGAGCCTGGGCATCAGCGCTCGCGCGGAGCCGCTGCACGCGCGTTACCAGCAGGCGGAACGGGCCCTGGAGCAGAACAAGGTGGCCGATTACCAGCGCCTGCGCCAGGGGCTGGATGACTACCCTCTCACCATTTACCTCGACTATCGCTACCTGACCGACCGGCTGCGCCATGTGGACCAGGGCCAGATACGCCGCTTCATCCGCCAGTATCCCGATTCCCTGCTGGCCGACCGGCTGGAGCGCCAGTACCTGTTCCGGCTGGCGCGGGATCAGCGCTGGGACGACTTCCTCGACTTCTATCCCGAGCTGCCCAACAGTACCGAACTGCAATGCGCCCATTACCGGGCCAAGTGGTCCCGGGGCGACAGGGCCAGCGCCATCGCCGGGGCCGAGCGGCTGTGGCTGAGTGGCCATTCCCTGCCCGATGCCTGCGATCCCCTGTTTTCCGCCTGGAAAAATGCCGGCGGGCGCACCGACGAGCACATCTGGCAGCGCATGCTGCTGGCCTACGAGGCCGGCCAGAGCCGGCTGCTCGGCTACCTGGCCGGCCTGCTCGGGCCGTCCGCCCGCGTCGCCGGCGAGCGTCTGGTGGCGCTGGACGGCGCGCCCGAACGGCTGGCGCAGCCGGCCGCCTTCACCGCCCGTGACGAGCGTGCCCGGGCGGCGGTGGCCGCCGGCCTGGCACGGCTGGCGGACCGGGATCCCGGTCTGGTGATGAACCTGTATCCCCAGTACCGGCGCCAGCTCGGCCTGTCCGACCCGCAGGTAGCCGCCATAGAGCGCAGCCTGGCCCAGCGGCTGATGTTCAACCGTACCCGGGAGCATCGCGCCTGGCTCGACAGCCGGTTGCCGGAAATCGGCACCGAAGCCCTGTTTGAGCTGCGTGCCCGGCTGGCCATCTGGGAGCAGGACTGGCGCCATCTCGGCGACTGGATCGATCGCCTGCCCGAGGCGGCGCGCGAGGACAGCCGCTGGCTGTACTGGCAGGGACGGGCGCTGGCGGCCCGCAATCAGGGTCCGGCGGCGGACCAGGCCTGGGCCCGGGCGGCCCGCGAACGGGATTATTATGGCTTTCTGGCGGCCCAGCGCAGTGGCCGGCCCTTTGCCCTCAACAAGCAGCCGCTGGTGCCGGCGCCGCACTGGGACGAGGCGCGCCAGCGCTGGCCGGCCCTGGCCCGGGTGGCGGAATGGCTGCGCCTGGGCGACAAGGCGGCGGCCCGCAGCGAGTGGTATCACCTGCTGGGCAAGGTAGACGACAACAGCCGCCTGGCGCTGGGTACCCTGGCCCTGAACCGGGGCTGGTTCGACAAGTCCATCCTGGCCAGCATCCGGGCCCAGGCCTGGGATCAGCTGGATTTGCGTTTCCCTGTGGTCTACCGGGACATTTTCCGTCGCCAGGCACAGCGGCTCAACCTGGAAGAGTCCACCCTGTTTGCCATTGCCCGCCAGGAAAGCGCCTTCTACGAGCAGGCCCGCTCGCCGGTGGGCGCCGGCGGCCTGATGCAGCTGATGCCGGCCACCGCCAAGGAAACCGCGCGCAAGCACGGCATTACCCAGTTCCGCCAGCCGGCCGATGTCTATCGCCCCGAGGTCAATGTGCAACTGGGATCCAGCTATTTCAAGGAGCTGCTGGAACGCTACCAGGGCAACCGGATCCCGGCCATTGCCGCCTACAATGCCGGCCCGAGCCGGATTAACCGCTGGCTGAGCGAGAGCGGCAGCCGGCCGCTGGACGTTTGGGTCGAAAACATTCCCTATCGGGAAACCCGTGGCTATGTACAGAATGTGCTGGCCTTTTCGGTCATCTACCAGGACATGCTGGGCCAGCCCAAGATGTTCCTCAAACCGGCGGAGCTGAATCATGCCTACTGACAACAGCGTGGCCATCCTCGGCCTGGGCTGGCTGGGGGAGCCTCTGGCCCGGACCCTGCAAGCCGGCGGCACCCGGGTTTGCGGCACGACCACCGGGGCCGACAAGGCCGGATGGCTGAATGAAAGCGGTATTGCGGCCCTGGTATGGGACTTTAACGAGCCCTTGCCGCCCTGCTGGCCGGCGGCACTGGCGGCGGATACCCTGCTCCTCTGTGTTCCGCCGGGCAAGGTGGCGGATTATGCGGCCACCCTGGGCGGCCTGGCCCGGCTGGCGGTGGCGGGAGGCGTGCGGCGGATACTGTTTACCAGCGCCACCTCGGTCTACGGCGGCAGCGGCGTGAAGCGCGAGCCGGATGCCGCTGCCGACTCGGCCCGGGGCGAGCGCATGCTGGCCGCCGAGCAGGCGGTGCGCGACAGCGGTGCCCGGGTGCTGGTGCTGCGCCTGTCGGGGCTGGTGGGCGGCAGCCGCGATCCGGGCCGTTTTTTGGCCGGGCGCCGCTTCGAGGGAGGGGATGAGCCGGTCAACCTGGTGGCGCTGGAGGATTTGCTGGGCTTTATTCCCGCCATACTGGCGCGGGAGGACTGGCCGGACACCCTCAACGTCAGTGCCCCCCATCATCCCTCCCGGCGGGATTTTTACCAGCGGGCGGCCCGGTTGCGCGGCCTGCCGCCGCCCGAGTTTGACGGCGGCGGCGAGGGCAAAACCATCGACGGCAATGCCCTGTGCCGCTGGCTGGGCATGGACTACGGAGTCAGCGACTGGTTTGCGTGGCTGGCAGCGCGTAGACCGCTGGACTGATCAGCGGCGCCAGCGCCAGCAGCAGGGTATCGCGGTAGACGCTGCGCCGATCCAGCAGGTTGCCGGTGAGCACCCCGATGGCGCCTCCCTGCTGCTTGCAGTTGGTCAGCCGGAACAGCCGGTCCATGGCATCGCCGAGTTCCTCGCCCCGGGCCAGGGCTTCGGCCACCACGGCCGGCAGGGTGAGGCTGGCGCTGCGGGCGGCGTTGTCCAGCCCCGGTCCCAGTACCTGCAGCCAGGCAAAGGTCAGGGTGCGACCGGCCACCCGGTCGATACCGCCCTCCATGCCAATCCACACATCCGCTCCCGGTGCTTGCCGTTGCGCCGCCAGGGCCCGGTTGCGGGCGCCGCGGCGGGTTTCCTCGTCGCTCATCGGTTGGGCTGCCACCCCAGAGGGTACCGCCATGCCGGCGATGTCGGGCGGGTATTCGGGAAAGAGCAGGGCCAGGGCCTGGCGGGCGGCGTCCAGCTTGGCTGGATTGAGGGAAGCGACGATCACCTTCATGGGTTTTTGGATACCAAATTGCGGCCATGGATAAGGCTGATTATTATGCCACTTTCATTGCCGATGGGAGAATCTCGTAAACATGTCTGAACAACCTAGCCCCCGGGGCGATTTGCTGCTGCGCACCATGGCCATGCCGGCCGACACCAATGCCAACGGCGATATTTTTGGCGGCTGGATCATGTCGCAGATGGATCTGGGCGGCAGCCTGCTGGCCAATGAAATCGCCCTGGGCCGGGTGTGCACCGTGGCGGTGGACGAAATGGTGTTTTCCCGCCCGGTACAGGTGGGCGATGTGGTTTGCTGCTATGGCGAACGGGTGCGGGTCGGGCGCAGCTCTATCACCATCCAGGTCGAGGTCTGGGTCAAGCCGGTACTGATGCCGGAAAACGGGCCGCGCTATTGCGTGGCCCGGGGCCGCTTTGTGTATGTGGCCATCGATCAGGACGGACGCCCCCGTGCGGTCCAGCACCGGGACTAGGGCAACGGCGCTGGCGGCGGCGCTGTTGCTGGCCGGCTGCATCGAGGTGCCTGCCGGCCTGCTGCACAGCGATCGTTTCGCGCCGTCGGCCGGCGAGTGCCTGTATCCGGGGCTGAATGACTTCCGGGCCCTGCCGGCGCGGTTTTCCCTGCTGAGCTGGAATATCTACAAGCAGCAGGGAGACTGGCAGGCGGAACTGGCGCGCTGGGCCGAAGAGACCGAGCTGCTGTTGCTGCAGGAAGCCAGCGGCGAGCCGGCCCTGTACCAGTGGCTGTCCGAGCGGGATCTGCACTGGTTCCAGGTGGCGGCCTTCAGCTGGCGCGAACGTCCCAACGGGGTGCTGACCGCGGCCCCGGGCGACGTGACCCAGGTGTGTGCCCAGCGGGTGGCGGAGCCGGCAACCCGGGTTCCCAAGTCGCTGCTGTTCAGCCGCTATCCCCTGGAGGGCGCGGCCGAGCAGTTGCTGGTGGTGAACCTGCATGCAGTGAATTTTTCCCTGCGCGGGCGGACCTACCAGGCGCAGCTGGACCGGATTGGCAAGGAAGTGGCCGAGCACGGCGGCCCGGTGATCGTGGCGGGGGACTTCAACCGCTGGAATGCCCGCCGCAACCGCATGCTCAACGACTGGGCCCGGGCCCAGGGGCTGACCGAGGCGGTGCCCGAGCCGGATGTGCGCACCCGCTTTCTGGGCTATGCCCTCGACGGCATCTTTTATCGCGGGCTGGAGCTGGAATGGGTGGACAGCGCCCGTTCCGAGGCCTCGGATCACGGCCCCCTGCGGGCCGGTTTCCGGATGCCCGGCCACTGAGGGGAGAACACAAAAAGGGAGCCTGACGGCTCCCTTTTTGTGTGCGTCAGGCCCGCTGGCCTCAGCCGGAATTGACCGAAACGATCAGCTTCTGGCCGGCGCGCAGGCTGTGCTGGTCGGACAGCCGGTTCCAGCGCAGCAGGTCGGAAATGGTGACGCTGAAGCGGCTGGCGATGGCAGACAGGGAATCCCCGGCCTGCACCAGGTAAACACCGTCTTCTGCCGTGGCCGGTGCCGGCCGGGCGGCGTTGGGCACCATCAGCGTCTGGCCCACCCTTATGGTGGTGCCGCGCAGGTTGTTGGCCTGGCGGATGGCGTCGACGCTGGTGCCGTGACGGCGGGCGATCAGCCCCAGGTTGTCGCCGCCGCGCACCTGATAGCGCTGGAACGACTTGCGATCCTGCTCGGGCAGGTCGGCCATGGCCAGCTCAAAGCTCTGGGCATGGCGTACCGGCACCAGGATTTCGGCGTTGCGCGCCGGCGAGGTGGCGGTGCGCTTGAAGGCGGGGTTGAGTGCCCGCAACTGGCCCCGGTTCACACCTGCCAGATCGGCCGCCATGTTGAGATCCACCTGGCCTTCCACCTCGACCACCGCCAATTGCGGCCGGTTGGGGATTTCGGGCACGTCCATGCCGTAATGGCCGGGATGCTTGAGGATATCCGCCAGGGCCAGCAGCTTGGGCAGGTAGTTCTGGGTTTCCTTGGGCAGCGACAGCGACCAGTAGTCGGTCGGCTTGCCCTGGCGACGGTTGGCCTTGATCGCCTTTTGTACCCGGCCTTCTCCCGAATTGTAGGCGGCCAGGGCATGGCTCCAGTCGCCGTCGAAGAAGTCGTGCAGGTATTCAAGGTAATCGAGCGCCGCCCGGGTCGAGGCCATGATGTCGTAACGGCCGTCGTACCAGCTGTCGTAATGCAGGCCAAAGTTCCTGCCGGTGCCCTGCAGCATCTGCCACAGGCCGGCGGCGTGGCCGCGGGAATAGGCCTTGGGATCGAAGGTGCTCTCGACCACCGGCAACAGTACCAGTTCCATCGGCATGTTCCGTTTCTCTATCTCTTCCTTGATGAGATAGAGAAACGGTCTGGCGCGTTCGGATACGGAACGCATATAGGCCGGGTGTTTCAGGTACCAGTTGCGCTGGGCAACCACCCTGGGATGATCCAGGGGAACATCGAGCTGCATCTGATCGGCCAGCGCCAGCCACAGATTGGGCTGCGCCGCCTCGGCGTGCTGCGGGTTTCGCCGGTTATCCGACGAGTGCGGTACTTTGCTGTAGTAACGGCCGCCGTCGGCTGCCTTGCTGTGTACCTTGAGCGACGAATAGGCCGCTGCTTTCGGGTAGAGCTGGCTGTGCGCCTGCCCTCCACCTGTTTCCTGATGGCCATAGGGATGCCGCGCCGAATCGGCCGGCATCGCCTGGCAGCCCGCCAGGAGCAAGGCACTGGATAAAATACAGAGTCTTCTCATGGTGTCTGCGTCTCACAAAAACGGCGGCCAGTGTATGCTTTGTGAGCAGCTTAATCAAGTTCGTTAAAAATCGTCCTTCCAGCGGCGAAGTGCCGCGAACACCTCGTGGTCTTCATTTAACTCCATCATCGCCTGCAGCTGCGCCCGGGCCCGGACCCCCGCCAGATGGGCGCGCAGGAAGACATTGACCGCCTTTTCCTGGTCGATGGAAGTCGGCAGGCTGGGGATACCCTGCTGGCGCAGTTTGGCTACCTTTTGCATGTATTTTTTCAGCTCCGGGTTGTCCGGCTCCACCGCATGGCAAAACGCCAGGTTGGCCTGAGTATACTCATGGGCGCAATAGACCCGGGTATGGCCGGGCAGGGCGGCGAGCCGCGCCAGGGATTGGTGCATCTGCACCGGGGTGCCTTCGAACAGCCGGCCGCAGCCGCCGGAAAACATGGTATCGCCGCAAAACAGCATGTCCTGGCCGTGGTAGGCCAGGTGGCCCAGGGTGTGGCCGGGCACGGCCAGGACGGCCAGCTCCAGTCCGATACCGGGCAAGACCAGGGGCTCGCCATCGGCGAGCGACCGCGCCCCGGGGACCGGCAGGGGTTCGGCGGCGGGCGCGAACACCTGTGCCTGCGGCCAGTCCGCCAGCAGGGGCGCGATCCCGCCGGTGTGATCCCGGTGATGATGGGTGATCAGGATGGCAGTCAGTTCCAGGCCGCGTTCGGCCAGGGCGGTCCGCACCGGAGCGGCATCGCCCGGATCGACGACGGCGGCCTGGCGGCCATTGCTAATCAGCCAGATATAGTTATCGTTAAAGGCGCTGAGGGGACTAACGTTAAGCATCATCAAGATGTCCTGCGTAAAACGGATTTTGCCAAAGCTTACCAGAGGCGCCATGAACACAGCCAGTACAGCGCCCGACGGCTGGCGCAGCCTGCCGCGGGGCGAATTCATCGCAACCCGGATACAGCAGCGCCTGGATGACTGGGCTCCCGGCCTGTTCGGGTTCAACCTGCTCAAGGTGGATGCCCTGAGTGCGGCCTTGTCGCTTGAGCGCAGCCGCATCCGCCAGGCGGTGGTCATGGCCCAGCAGCCGGCGGCGGGCATGGACGTGCTGGGGGATGCTACCGCCATGCCCTTCGCCCCCGGCAGCCTCGATGCCTGCCTGCTGGCCCATGTGCTCGACTACAGCCTCCATCCCCATGCGGTATTGCGCGAAACCGAAGTGGTGTTGCGGGACGACGGCTGGCTGCTGCTGACCGGTTTTAATCCCTGGGGCAGCGCCGGCCTGGCCCGGCTGTGGCCGGGCTGGCGCCGCCGACTGCCGCCCTGGCGCCAGATGCTGGCGCCGGGGCGGGTGGAGGACTGGCTGAAATTGCTGGGATTTGAGGTGATCGAGCGAGACTATATCGGGTTTAGCGGCCGGTGGCCCGGCTGGGACCACCGGCCGCACCAGCTGTGCCCCTCACCGGCGGCGGTATATGTGCTGCTGGCGCGCAAACGCCGCTTCCCGCTCACCCCGGTGCGCGAACGCCGGCCGGTGGCCAATACCCTCGTTCAGCCGGAGATGGCCCGTCAGCGCGAATAACCACTGTCGTCCCGGTCGCAGTCGTGCAGGGCGGCTTGCCGCGCCAGCTCGTCGCAGCGTTCGTTTTCCGGATGGCCGGAATGTCCCTTGACCCAGTGCCAGTGGACCTGGTGCTGCTGGCAGGCGGTATCGAGCCGCTGCCACAGGTCCGCGTTCTTGACCGGGGTTTTGGCGGCGGTTTTCCAGTTGTTTCGCTTCCAGCCGTTGATCCACTGGGTGATGCCCTGGCGGACGTACTGGCTGTCGGTGGTCAGATCCACCACGCAGCCGTGGCTCAGGGCTTCCAGTCCCCTGATGGCGGCCATCAGTTCCATGCGGTTGTTGGTGGTCAGGCGGTAGCCGCCGCTCAGCTCCTTGCGGTGCTGGCGGTAAATCAGCACGGCGCCATAGCCGCCGGGGCCCGGGTTGCCGAGGCAGGAACCGTCGGTATAAAGCTGAACCTGTTTCATGTGTATCCGTTTTTCATCTGCGTCGTGGCGCAAGTCTGCCACAGGGGCGGGGGAGGGACCAGCCCGCCGCCGCTATGGCCCTGGGCGGATCAGTTATTTATACTGGCGACCACTGTGCACAGGAGACAGCGATGATCGAGTCGAGCCATCAGCGGCAAATTGTACTGGATACCGAAACCACCGGCATGAACATGGACACCGGGCCCCACTACCTGGGCCACCGGGTGATTGAAATCGGCTGTGTTGAAGTGATCAACCGCCGCCTGACCGGCAGGCACTTCCACGTTTATCTCAAGCCCGATCGCAAGGTGGACGAGGAAGCCATCCAGGTTCACGGCATTACCGACGATTTCCTCGCCGACAAGCCGTCCTTTACCGACAAGGTCGATGAATTCCTGCATTTTATCGAAGGCGCCGAGCTGGTTGCCCACAACGCGCCCTTCGACGTCGGCTTCCTCGACTATGAAATGCAGCTGATGGGGCGCCCGGAGCGGATGGCCGCGCTGTGCCGGATCACCGACACCCTGGCCCTGGCCCGGCGTCTGTTTCCGGGCAAGCGCAACAACCTGGATGTGCTCTGCGACCGCTACGGCATAGACAACAGCCACCGCAGCCTGCACGGGGCCTTGCTCGATGCCGAGATCCTGGCCGACGTCTACCTGATGATGACCGGTGGCCAGACCAAGCTGAACCTGCAAACCGACACCGGCCAGCAGGACGGCGGCAACGGCGGCGAGTTGCGCCGGCTGGCCGCCGGCCGACCGCCGTTGCGGGTGATCCGCGCCGGCGAGGCGGAACTGCAGGCCCACGAAGGACGGCTCGATTTGGTGCAGAAAAAGGGGGGCAACTGCCTATGGCGCGCGCAATAAGCCGGCTGCTGGCCCTTGCCGTGCTGGCCGCTGCTCCGGCCCTGGCCCAGGAGCAGCACGCCCGCTGGCTCGACAATACCTTCCGCATCGATCCCTCTATCCGCGAGATTACCCTGTTTATCGAGCGGGAAACGCCGAGTGCCCCTGTGGTCCTGATCCGCCCCGACGGCAGCAAGTACTACCAGCAGCGCCATCCGGACAACATCAGCTGGGTGTCCACCCCCTCGCGCGACATCATCACCCTGTGGCGGCCCACGCCCGGCCCCTGGCAGGCTACCGGCAAAGTCAACGCAGAGCGGGGTATTTCCCTGCTCAGCCTGTTCCGGCTGGAGCTGGAGCCGTTGCCCCCGGTGCTGTTCCAGAACGAAGTGGTCAAGCTGGGTGCCTGGCTCAAGCACGATGACACCGTGGTGGACGCGGCCTACTACCTGGACGGACTGTCACTCGATGCCCGCTTGCTGAGCCCCGCCGCCGGCGCGCCCGAGCCGGAGCAGCGCTTTGAGCAGGCGCCAATCCACATCGGCGCCTTTGCCGACGACGGTACCGGGCTGGACGAATACCCGGGCGACGGCAAGCTGACCGCCGAAGTGGTGGTCGACGCCCTCCCGGGCAATTACCTGTTCCAGGCCCAGGCCACCAACCGGGTACTGGCACGGGCCTATGAGCAGGAAGTGCTGATCCATCCCATGCCCCTGAGCCTGTCGTTCAGCACTCCCAGCGACGAACGCCAGTGGCGCATCGATTTGGCCCTCGACAGCAACCTGGAGCCGGACAGCCTGGAGATTATCGGCCAGCTGTTCAATCCCCTGGAGCAAAGGGCCGACGTGACCGGGCGGGGCAAGAGCATCACCCTGCCGCCCGCCATCCAGCCCGGTAACTACCGCTTTCAGGGACGGGCCTTCGCCACCACGGTGACCGGCCGAGAAATCCAGATAGCCCTGCCCGAGCAGGTGGTGCGGGTGGCCGCGCCGGCGGTGGCCAGAAAGACCCCGGCGGCGGTGCAGCCCTGGTGGAAAAACCCCATTATCCAGCTGGGTACAGGGATGGCGGCGGCCCTGCTGCTGGCGGTGGCGGCCTTCCTGTGGTGGCGCCGGCGGCGGTCCGGAAAAGGATAAAGCATGCTTTTTAGTCGCTTGAGGCTAAAAAATATCCGGACGGTTCAAAAGGCGGTTGTTTACCCTTGACCCCATGGCCGGCCCGGCTTACTATCCACATCGCTCAAAGGCAATGTGCCGAGCACCGGAGCGGTAGTTCAGTTGGTTAGAATACCGGCCTGTCACGCCGGGGGTCGCGGGTTCGAGCCCCGTCCGCTCCGCCACATTTAAGAAGCCCTTAGCTGATTGATAGCTAAGGGCTTTTTGCTTTTCTGCCTTTAGTAAAATCCCCCTTGCTCAACCTGTCAAATCACCCCTCGTGACCACACCGTGACCATTTCGTGACCCAGACCCTGTTTTGACCGGGGGTCAAAGTAGCAGATAACGTGTTTTTGTGTATGCACAAAACAACGGGGCCGATATGACCTACATTGACAACTTGGCCTCTGACCACTTCAGCTCTTGGCATGGTCGAGCAACTGAGTGCTCGGCTTGGAAAGTTACAGAAACTACAGAGTCCGAGCATGGGCATCCCCTGATGAGCCACTCTGCAACCACTTTCTCCAACGGTCACAGCGGCCCAACCAAATAGATTACGGAAAAACATGCCCAAGGTGGCTGAACTGGTGTGCTGCCGTACTCTGGAGCACAAGTAGTAAACGGTCGGTATATTCCACTACTCTGCAGTCCTACTTAACGAAACCCGGTCGCTGCGGGCCAGGGCGGGAGCACACTTTGCTGTAAATTTAACCAAAGAATAATTGGGCCCGATAATCGTCGTTCCAACTGGCTCGCTTCAGCTTGTTGCGCTGGCTCGGTGAGCCACATTCGCTCTGCCTGAGGATGTTCATCACGAAGCGCCGGAACAACGCCATGTTTTCGACCGCGTCACCAGTGGCAATCCGGGAGGCGTCTTCGTTGAACACCACATCCAGAACGTAATGTTGACTGTTTTCTATCCGCCAGTGCTGGCGGATGTAGTGCCCCAGCAGCTTATGTTTGGGCGACATGGAGCTGACATAGTAAGAGGTATCCACCGTCCCTTTGCCATCGATGGTGCGGTGCCGTTCAACGGCGATAATACTGCGGATAGTCGGCCATTTTTCTGCCAGCTCTGCAGGTAGTTTTGCTTTTAATTGAAAGACATAGCGCTCTTCCTTACGACCATGACCGGTTTCCTTGTGCTCAACGACCACTTTCTCTTTGCGGGCGTCGAAGACCGTCTGGAACTGAGACTGGACGGCTTTGCGTAGCGTGGGCTGATTGTGTTTAACCTGCACCACGACATGGGCTTTTTTGTCCTGGATTTTTTCCAGGGTCTCCCGCTGACAGTGCAGCGCATCCAGGGTCACCACGGCGCCGTTGAGGTTGAGCATATCCAGCATGTCCCGGACCGTCGCGATTTCTCCCTTCTTGGAC
>NZ_PXYH01000006.1 GCF_003012795.1 Zobellella taiwanensis | reverse complement strand
TTGTCCTCCACGCTGTTACCAGGCATCTCAGGCCGGAACTTCCTCACTACTACGGCGTCATCTGCCACCTCGCACCGACTGCGGCCTCGGCTTTCACCTTGCGCCACAGCCTCCGGCATCGCCGGATCCGGTGTCAGGCTTCCCCGGTTACTGCACCGGCTCCCTGTTAACGATGCCACCCTCAAACACAGCACAGGTCTGACTGAGTATCGGGCGTCGCGCTATTTTGCACGCTAACCCACCTGGGCTGCCGAAGCAGGTTCACTTGCGTTGTGTACCGTTAACTTCCTATGGCTTCCTTCAGACCCCACCGTTGGCCAGTGGCGCCCTTGCCAGTCGGATTGTCTTCCCCTCAGTCGGGGTGACGCCATCTTCTTTCAGATGGCCGGGTTTGCCGGCTTCGCCGGGCAAACAAAAAAGCGGGCCAAGATGGCCCGCCAAAAGGTTATGACATCGACGTTTTCACTGACTCAAATCAGATCCGCCAGCACTTGCTCCAGCAGATCCAGCCCCTCGTTGACCACCTCCAGCGGCGACGTCAGCGGCGGCAGGAAACGGATCACGTTGCCTCGCACCCCACAGGACAACAGGATCACGCCATGCTCGATTCCCTTGGCCACCATCGCCTTGGTCAGTTCGGGGTTGGGCTGGTCCACATCCCCATCGTGCACCAGCTCCATCGCCACCATGGCGCCCAGGTTGCGCACCTGGCCGATATGGCGGGGATACTTGGCCTGCAGCTCGGACAGGCGCTTGTTCATCAGCTCGCCCAGGGCCAGGGCCTTGGCACACAGCTGTTCTTCTTCGATGATCTTCAGCACTTCCAGGCCGGCGGCGCAGGCCAGGGGGAAAGCCGCATAGGTGCCGCCCAGGCCACCCGGGTTGGCGGCGTCCATGATGTCAGCCTTGCCGACCACGCCCGCCAGCGGGAAACCGCCGGCGATGCCCTTGGCCATGGTCATCAGATCCGGCTCTATGCCGGCGTATTCGGTGGCGAACAGCTTGCCGGTGCGGGCAAAGCCGGTCTGAATTTCGTCGCAAATCAGCACTATGCCATGCTGGTCGCACAGGGCGCGCAGCGTTTTGAGGAAGGACGGCGGCGCCTGATAGAAACCGCCCTCGCCCTGCACCGGCTCGATGATCAGTGCGGCCACCCGGCCCGGCTCGATGTCGCAGTGGAACAGCTCATCCAGCGCCTTGAGCGACTGGGCCTCGGTCACCCCGTGATAGGCGTTGGGGTACGGCAGGTGGTAGATCTCCCCCGGGAAGGGGCCGAAACCGTCCTTGTAGGGGGCGACCTTGCCGGTCAGGCCCATGGCCAGGTTGGTCCGGCCGTGGAAACCGCCGTTGAAGGCGATGACGCCGCTGCGCTTGGTATGGGCACGGGCAATCTTGACCGCGTTTTCCACCGCCTCGGCGCCGGTGGTCACGAAAATAGCTTTCTTGGGGCTGTTGCCCGGGGCCAGCTCGACCAGCTTCTCGGCCAACTCGACCACGCTCTCGTAGGGCGTGACCATGGCGCAGGTGTGGCTGAAGCGCTCCAGCTGGGCGGCCACGGCGGCCTGGATGCGCGGGTGGCTGTGGCCGGTGTTGACCACGGCGATGCCGGCGGCAAAGTCGATGTAACGTTTGCCTTCCACGTCCCAGATTTCGTTGTTTTTGGCCTTGTCCACATACACGGCGGCCATGTTGCCCATGCCCCGGGCGAAGACGGCATCTTTACGTTGCTGCAGTGCTTGATTCTTGCTCATTTCGGTTTCTCCTCGGTCCTGCTCAGCGGATGCCGCCCATGCACAGGTATTTGGTTTCCATGTAATCCGCCAGGCCTTCGGCGGAACCTTCACGCCCCAGGCCAGACTCCTTGACCCCGCCGAAGGGGGCGATCTCGTTCGACAGAATGCCTTCGTTGATGCCAATCATGCCGTACTCGAGGGCTTCGGCCAGTTTCCAGATACGGCTGTGGCTTTCGGTATAAAAGTAAGCCGCCAGGCCGTAGGGGGTGTTATTGGCGATGGCGATGGCTTCGGCATCGTCGTTGAAACGGATCACCGGCGCCACCGGGCCGAAGATCTCCTGCTGGGCAATCTCCATGTCCTGGGTCACCCCGGCCAGTATGGTCGGGCTGTAGAACAGCTCGCCGGCCGGATGGGGCTTGCCGCCCACCACCAGCTCGGCACCCTGGCTCTGGGCACGGTCGACCATGGCGGAAATTTTTTCTATCGCCGCCCGGTTGATCACCGGCCCCAGGGTGGTGTTGTCGGCCAGGCCGTTGCCCACCACGAACTTTTCCACTTCCGCCTTAAAGCGGGCAATAAAGGCATCGTAAATGCCGTCCTGTACCAGGATGCGGTTGGCGCACACGCAGGTCTGGCCGGCATTGCGGAACTTGGAAATCACGGCGCCGGCCACCGCCGCCTCCAGGTTGGCGTCGTCGAACACAATGAAGGGCGCGTTGCCGCCCAGCTCCAGGCTGAGTTTCTTCACGGTGTCGGCACTCTGGCCATAAAGCAGCTTGCCCACCCGGGTAGAGCCGGTGAAGGACAGCTTGCGTACCCGGCTGTCGTCGGTCATCACCCGGCCCACCGCCGCCGCCTGACTGGAGGTGATCATGTTGATCACCCCGGCGGGGATGCCGGCCTGCTCGGCCAGGGCCATCAGCGCCAGGGCGGAGAAGGGGGTCTCTTCCGAGGGCTTGACCACTATGGTGCAGCCCGCCGCCAGCGCCGGGGCCAGCTTGCGGGTGATCATGGCGTTGGGAAAGTTCCAGGGGGTGATAGCGGCAACCACGCCGATGGGCTGTTGGATGCTCAGGGCGCGCTTGTCGGCGGTGGGCGCGGCAAACACCTTGCCATAGGCACGCTTGGCTTCCTCCGCGTACCACTCGATATAGGAGGCGCCGTAGAGCACCTCGCCCCGGGTTTCGAACAGCGGCTTGCCCTGTTCCAGGGTCATCAGCCGGGCCAGGTCTTCCTTGTGTTCGATGATGAGATCGAACCAGTTGCGCAACAGGCGGGCACGCTCCTTGGGACCGGTCGCGCTCCAGGCCGCCAGGGCCTGGCTGGCCGCGTCGATGGCGGCCTTGGTGTCGTCCACGCCCATGTCGGGGACCCGGCCAAGCATATCGCCGTTGGCGGGATTGAATACGGAAATGGTGGCGCCGCTGGCGGCCTGGCACCAGCGACCGTTGATGTAGCCGCTTTCCCGGACCAGGGTGCTGTTTACTGCAGAAATACTCATATTGGCTAAGCCTCGGTGTTGATTCCATCCTCGCCCGCCGGGCGGGCCTGTCCCTGTACCGGCATGGGCTCGCCGGCCTCGCGGTACGGTGCGCCTGTTCCTGTGAGCGGCACCGCGCCGACATGGGTCAATGTCTGATACCATGTTAGCGTTGGGATCAAAGTCCTATAAATGATCACGTATCAACATACACATTGAGGAACCTCAAACTTTGAACCAAGTGAGCAGACCCGTACTGGGACAAATCGGTGATTATGAAATTCGCCTGCTGAAACTGTTCAAGACGGTAGTGGAGTGCGGCGGCTTTTCGGCCGCCGAAACCGAGCTCAACATCAGCCGCTCCACCATCAGCGTGCACATGGCCAACCTGGAAAACCGGCTCAAGCTCAAGCTGTGCCGGCGTGGCCGCTCGGGCTTTGCGCTCACCGACGACGGCATGGTGATCTACGAGTCCGCCAAGCGGCTGTTCGCCCGGCTGGAGGAGTTCCGCTACACGGTAAACGAACTGCACGAACAGCTCACCGGCGAGCTGAAGATCGTGTCGGGCGACAACATCTGGCTGGAAGACGACTTTCCCATGGCCGATGTGTTCGCCGCCCTCGGCGAGCTGGCACCGGACGTGAGTGTGAGCGTGGACGTGGCCCATATGGGCGAGATCGAGCGGCGGGTCCTGAGCGAGGACGCGGACATCGGCTTCGTGCACTACCACCGGGACCTGGAAGGGCTGGATTACCGCCACCTTTACCAGGTGCGCTGCTTTCTTTATTGCAGCAACCGCCATCCGCTGTTTTACGCGGAAGACGACGTGGTCCGGGCCCGGCTGGGGGACTACAAGTTCATTCATCCCGGCATCTACACCAATCCGGAGGTGACCGCCCAGCTGGCGGGCATGCAACTGGCCGGGCGCGCCTATCACTACGAGCCGAGGGCGGCACTGATCCTGTCCGGCCAGTATGTCGGTTTCCTGCCCGAAAGCTTTGCCCGCCGCTGGGTCGAGAGCGGCCGCCTCAAGGCGCTGCTGCCGGAGCAAAAAAGCCACTACCTGGGGATTGCCGCCATTACCCGCAGCCACGGCCGCCAGAGCCGGCTGAAGGAGCTGTTTCTGCAATTAATCATCAATCAAATCAACCGGCTCTGAACCAGCGGCCATGATCCCCATCACAAAATCCCGGCCCGGACGGCGGGGTTTGCACCACCATGGTGCAAACCCCTGCCCCATGGTGGGGTTTTGGCTTTATGTTTGAGTCGTATCAAACCAAACATGCATCATTCTTTATTTAACCAAAGATTAACCTATCGCAGACTGCATGTGCCCAAAGGGCCAAAAAGACCAAAACAGACTTTGAGCCCGACTCAAAGAGATGGAATGTGATAACACAAGGGACTAACACTATGACTCGTTTATGGAGCTCCGCCCGTACCAAAATCGCCGCCTCCCTGATTGCCGTTGCCGGCATGGGGGCCACCATGGAAGCCATGGCAGCCGATTTCAACTGGCGCTTCACCAACCTTTACTCCCGCGGCACCGCCTTCGGCGACGTCTACCAGTCCTTTGCCGACAAGATCGAAGCCGACTCCAACGGCCGCATAAAGATCAACATGCTGTATGCGGGCGAAGGGGTCGACACCACCGGTATTATCGGTGCCACCAAGTCCGGCCTGCTGGACATGGCCGCCCCCTTCCAGCCCATGCATGCCGGTGAAATTCCCTTCGGCGTGGTCGAGGTGGGCCTGCCGGGCTCCGACGGCAGCCTGGAAGACCTGAACGCCCTGTTCCACGAAAAAGGCTGGGGCGAGGTGCTGACCGAAGCCTATGATCGCCACAACCTGGTGTGGCTGGATCCCTACTTCCAGCCCGGTGTCTATGTCATCACCAAGAAGAAAATCGAGTCCATCGAAGACTTCAAGGGCCTGAAAATCCGCGCTCCCGGCGCCTACGGCCGCTTCTTCCGCGAGCTGGGGGCCTCTCCGGTCAACCTGGCCTGGGGGGAAACCTACACCAGCCTGGCCACCGGCGTGATCGACGGCACCATTGGCTCCAACCTGATCGACCACCGCGACGGCAACTTCGCCGAAGTGGCCAAATACATGTATCCGCTGCCGGTATCCAGCGCCCAGGCCCTGCCGGTGCTGGTGAACAAGAACGCCTGGAACAAGCTGCCGGACGATCTGAAGGAAGTGGTGCGCAACGCCGCCAAGTGGCACGCCGAGCAGCAGGCCGAAAAGTCCGCCCAGTGGGAGCAGGAAGCGGTCGCCGACATGGAGAAAATCGGCATGCAGTGGAGCCCCGAGGCCTCCGACGCCGACAAGGCCCAGTGGCGCCAGGCCGCCGAGGCGGTGTGGGAACACTACGGCAAAACCGATAAATACAGCGCCCAGCTGGTAGAGATGCTCAAGTAACCCATCCCTGACCTGCCCCGCAACCGCGGGGCAGTTGCTTTCAATCTACGGATGCATGATGAAAACACTGCTTTGTTTATGGTGCAAAGGGGTCGGGCTGCTGGTCTCCGCCGTCAGCCATACCATCGCCCTGGCCCTGCCATTACTGGCGGGAACCATCGCCTTCGAGGTGTTCTCCCGCTATGTACTCGACAGCCCCACCCTCTGGGCCTATGACGTTTCCCTGTTCCTGTTCGGCTACATCGGCGCCCTGTGCGGAGCCCATGCCCAGCTGAAAAAGGCCCATATCAACGTGGATATCGTCTACCTGGCGGTATCCCAGCGGATGAAGAACCTGTTCGACCTGGTGTCCAACACCCTGGGCGGCTTTTTCCTGTGTGTTATCGCCAGCAAAAGCTGGGAGAAAGCGCTGGAAGCCATCGATTTCGGCTATACCCGCCAGTCCGAGTGGGGTCCGTCCATCGGCCACTTCTGGGTCATGGTCACCGCCGCCGCCCTTTTGTTCTTGCTGCAACTGTCCGCCGACATGCTCAAAGACGGCTGGCAGCTGATCACCGGTGAGTCCCTGCTGTCAGAGGACGAAGAATAATGAGTATTGAACTGATTACCGCCCTGCTGCTGGTGGGCGTGCTGATTTCCTTTGTAATGGGGGCCCAGGTGGGCCTGGCGCTCGGCGGCGTGGCCATGCTGCTCGGCTATGCCACCTGGGGCGAGGGCATTTTCAACATAGTGCCCACCACCATAGAGAGTACCCTGTTCAGCTTTGTACTGCTGGCCATACCGCTCTACATCTACATGGGCCAGTTGCTGACCCGTTCCGGCATCGGCGATGCCATGTTCAAGGCCAGCCAGCTGATCATCGGTCGTATCCGCGGCTCGCTCGCCATCAGCGTGATCGGCGTCTGCTCCATGATCGGCGCCATGGTGGGCATCATCGGCGCCGGTATCATGACCTCGGGCAGCATCGCCCTGCGCCCCATGCTGGAGCGCGGCTACGACAAGAAGCTGGCGCTCGGGGTGATCATGGCCGGCGGCGGCCTGGGGATACTGATCCCGCCCAGCATCCCCATGATACTGTTCAGCTCCACCACCCAGACCTCGGTGGGCAAGATGTTCGTCGCCGCCCTGGTGCCGGCGCTGATCTCCATTACCGTGCTGGTGCTGTACGTGGTGATCTCCTGCCGGCTCAATCCCAGCCGGGCCCCCATGGGCCATGCCCTGGACGTGCCCAAGGATGCCCGCGAGCGCTTTATCACCCTGCGCGACGGCTTTATGGCACTGCTGCTTATCGTGGTGGTGCTGGGCAGCATCATCAGCGGCATCGCCACTCCCACCGAGTCCGGCGCCATCGGCGTGGTCGGCGCCCTGTTGCTGGCGCTGATGTACAAACGCTTCAAGCTCAGCATGATGAAACGCTCCGGCATCGAAACCGCGCTGCTGGTCAGCGTGGCCATCTGGATAGTGCTGGGTGCCTCTGTGTTCAGCAATTTCCACCTGCTGATGGGGGTACAGGGCATGGTGGCCGACTTTGCCGCCGGCCTGGATCTGCCGCCCATCGTCATCATCATGATGATGCAGGTGGTGATGCTGCTGCTCGGCTTTATCATCGACGAGATGATCATCGTGCTGATCTGCGCCCCCCTGTTCACCCCCATCGCGGTGAGCCTGGGCTATGATCCCATCTGGTTCGGCATCCTGATGATCCTCAACATCGAGATAGCGGTACAGACCCCGCCCTACGGCTTTGCCCTGTTCTACCTCAAGGGCATAGCGCCTCCCGGGGTGACCATGATGGATATCTACAAGTCGATTCTGCCGTTCGTGCTGCTCAAGCTGGGCGTGCTGATCCTGTGCATGCTGGTGCCGGAACTGGTCACCTGGCTGCCCAACAAGCTGATGGGATAACGATTCATGTTCAAGCAAATACTCTTGCCCCTGGATTTCGAACACCAGGAACTGTACGACAAGGTGGTGGAGGCGGCGCTGCGGCTCTGCCACCCGGAGGGCAGGATCAACCTGCTCTACGTCAACTCGGCACGCATTCACCACGCGGCGGCGCCGCTGTATTCCCGGGAGCTTATCAGCAAACTGGACCAGGCGGTGGAACAACAGATGGCGGACTTCATGCAGGCCCAGATCCCCGCCGAGCACCGGGGCCGGCTGTGGATTCGCCATGGCGTGGTGTACGACACCATACTGGCGCGGGCCAAAAAGCACGAGGCAGACCTTATCATCATGCCCGCCTCCCGGCCGGGAGCCGAGACCTACCTGCTCGGCTCCAACTCCTCCAAAGTGGTGCGCCACGCCAAGTGCGCCGTGCTGGTGGTGCGGTAAAAAGCCGGGGACTGGAATTCTGCAGGCCCCGGTTTATCCGGGGCAACCCGTCCCTCTCTTGCTTGATTAATGCCCCTTCCCTTTCGGCCACAGCTGTTCCATCGCCAACGCCAGCAGGGTGCCGGTAAGCAGGCCGTTGCCCAGCAGGTACTGGGCCAGGCCGGGCCAGTGTCGGTACAGCTCCGGCGGCAGGAACATACATCCCACCCCCAGCAGCAGGGCCACACCGACAATGGTGCTGGCCCTGTTGTCCATGGCCTTGCGGGTCAGCAACTGGAACGCCAGGCTCACCAGCTTGATAAAGGTCGCCAGCAGGGCGGCATTGGCCACCGGCGCCGGCAGCAGCGACAGCACCCCCAGCGCCGCAGGGAACAGCGACACCAGCGCCAGCAAACCGCAGGCCAGCAGAAAGGGCGCACGCCGGTCGTCGCCGCTCAGCTGGATAAAACCGGCGGTCACCGGCAAGGGTACCACCGCTATGGTGGCCCCGGCGCCCGCCAGCAGGTGGCTGATCCCGGACGCCGCGCTGCTGCGGTTGATCACCCGGTTGCCGTCGGCATCGCGCTCGCGCACCACCGCCGATACCGCGGTAACTGCCGCTATCTGGTTGGAAAACAGCAATAGCGAAAACAGCACCGCCACCACCAGCATGCCCGCATCCAGCCGGGGCGCGCCCCAGGCGAACAACTCGGGCCACTGCAGGCCGGACGCCGGGGCGGCCCCGGCGGGCTGAGCGAGCCCGAACAGGACAAAGGCCAGCCAGCCGGCGCCGATGCCCACCAGCACCGCATAGGTACGCAGCAGGTTGTGGCGGCTGAAGGAGCACAGCAGCACCCCGAGGAACACCAGCAGGCCAATCAGCAGCACCGGCAGGCTCATGGCGCCGGTGGCCGGATCCGTGACCATGCCGCGTACAAACACACCGGACAGCTGGATCACCAGCAGCAGGATGAAACAGCCGGTCACCAGGGGGGTGAACAAAAACAACAACCGGTGCACCTGGCCGGCCAGCCCCAGCACCAGCATGATAACGCCCGCCACCAGCACCCCGCCCGACAGCAGGCGCAGGGTATCCGGGCTGTCCAGTCCCTGCTCCCGGCCGATATAGGCCATGACCACAAAGACGATGGCCCAGGATCCGGCAGGGCCGTCGGCGATGGGATAACGGTGGCCCAGCCAGGCCTGCAGGCCCGAACTCAGGCCCACCAGCAACAGGGTGCGCTGCATCAGCCCGGCCACCTCGGCCGTGGTCAGGCCAAAGGCCTGGCCCAGCACTATCGGCAGGGCCAGGGCGTTGGCCAACAGAAAAACAAACCACTGAGTCACGCTCAGTCCCCAGCCCAGGTGGTGTCGCATGGACGTCTCCCGTGATAAACAGATGAAAGCAGGCGCCCGTGGGCGCTCGGATAATAGCGCCAAACAGGAACACAGGCGGCACGGCTGCCCCATGAGAGCGGGGCACACAAAGACAGGCCGCGACAGGCGGCCATTTCAGGGGGCGTTAACGGGCGTTATTCTCGGTGTTCGGCAGCCTACCGTCCAGTGCCTCGAGGATGGAGCAGTGCTCGGCGCTTTCCGAGCCGCCGCAGCAGGCGTCCGACAACAGCCTGAGCGAGTGCCGGAACTGCTCCAGCTCGCGGATCCGCTCCTCCACGTCCGCCAGCTTGGCATCGGCCACCGCCTTCACCTCCCGGCAAGCGACCTCGCAACGGCTGATCCGCAGCGACAGCAGTTCGTCGATATCCTTCAGGGAAAACCCGACCCGCTTACAGCGCAAAATAAAATGCAGCCGGTTGCGGTCTTCCTCGCTGTACAGCCGATAGCCGGCGGCGGTACGCAGGCTGGGGCTGAGCAACCCTTCCTTCTCGTAAAAACGCAGGGTGTCGGCCTTGATGCCGAACTGCCTGGCCAGTTCACCGATCCGAAACATCCCTTACTCCCTTGTTCCCACCCGGGTTTTGTTACACATAAAACCTCTTGACACCAAAGCAAATAGTCAAACAAGACACCACAAAATACAGTAGAATATGCCGCCTCCGTTCTGGCACGCCAGGCGGTTTGGTAAAGCCGGCGGCAGCGCCGATTTTACCAAACCCCCCGATTGATCGTTAAAGGAACGAGAACATAATGGAAACTGCCCGACCCATTCGCCGTGCTCTGCTGAGTGTGTCCGACAAACAAGGTATCGTCGACTTCGCCCGTGGCCTGCAGGCCCGCGGCGTAGAGCTGCTGTCCACCGGCGGCACCGCCCGCCTGCTGGCCGACCAGGGCCTGGCCGTAACCGAAGTGTCCGACTATACCGGTTTTCCGGAAATGATGGACGGTCGGGTCAAGACCCTGCACCCCAAGGTGCACGGCGGCATCCTCGGTCGCCGCGGCCAGGACGATGCCATCATGGCCGAGCACGGCATAGCGCCCATCGACATGGTGGTGGTCAACCTCTACCCCTTTGCCAACACCGTGGCCAGGCCTGACTGCACCCTGGAAGACGCCATCGAGAACATCGACATCGGCGGCCCCACCATGGTGCGCGCCGCGGCCAAGAACCACAACGATGTGGCCATAGTGGTCAACGCCGGCGACTACGACCGCCTGCTGGCCGAGCTGGACGCCAACGGCAACAGCCTGACCCAGGCCACCCGCTTTGATCTCGCCATCGCCGCCTTCGAACACACCGCCCAGTACGACGGCATGATCGCCAACTACTTCGGCACCCTGGTGCCGGCCTACCACGAGGCCGCCGAGGGCTCGAAATTCCCGCGCACCGTCAACTACCAGTTCACCAAGAAGCAGGATCTGCGCTACGGCGAAAACAGCCACCAGAGCGCCGCCTTCTATGTGGAAAACAACGTGGATGAGGCGTCCGTGGCCACCGCCATCCAGTTGCAGGGCAAGGAACTGTCCTACAACAACATCGCCGACACCGACGCAGCTCTTGAGTGCGTGAAGGAATTCGATGAGCCGGCCTGTGTGATTGTGAAGCACGCCAACCCCTGCGGTGTGGCCCTGGGCAAGGATCTGCTGGAAGCCTACGATCGCGCCTACCAGACCGACCCCACTTCCGCTTTTGGCGGCATCATCGCCTTCAACCGCGAGCTGGACGAGGCCACCGCCCGCGCCATTATCGATCGCCAGTTCGTGGAAGTGATCATCGCCCCGTCCATCAGCGCCGAGGCGAAAGCCGCCGTGGCCGACAAGAAGAACGTGCGCCTGCTGGAATGCGGCCAGTGGAACAGCCGCACTCAGGGCCTCGACATCAAGCGCGTCAACGGCGGCATTCTGGTGCAGGACCGGGATCAGGGCATGGTGGACCTGGCCGACCTCAAGGTGGTTTCCAAGCGCCAGCCCACCGAAGCCGAGCTGAAAGACCTGCTGTTCTGCTGGAAAGTGGCCAAGTTCGTCAAGTCCAACGCCATCGTCTACGCCAAGGGCGGCCAGACCATAGGTGTGGGCGCCGGCCAGATGAGCCGGGTGTACTCCGCCAAGATCGCCGGCATCAAGGCCGCCGACGAAGGCCTGCAGGTGGAAGGATCCGTGATGGCCTCCGACGCCTTCTTCCCCTTCCGTGACGGCATCGACGCCGCCGCCGCCGCCGGCATCAGCTGTGTGATCCAGCCCGGCGGCTCCATGCGCGACGAAGAAGTGATCCAGGCCGCCGACGAGCACGGCATGGCCATGGTGTTTACCGGCATGCGCCATTTCCGGCACTGACAGGGGCCAGTGGGAGGCGGTTGCGGAAAGCGGCGACGGTCGGGATGGGGCAACCTCACGCCGACTCGCCGTTATCGTTGCCACCGGCGCTTTTTGCCTGCTGCGAACTTTCACTGGAAGTTCGGTCAGGCAAAAAGCTTGGTGCCAGCGAGCAAGCTCGCCCCTGGGGGCTCGGCGGCGCCATCCCTGGCGCCAACGGTCGGCTTAGAGGTCACCCCATCCCTCTTGCCGACCGATGCAGCCGCCTGCAAGCCCCTTCCCCGGCAGCCCCGAATGCTGTCGGGGCCGCCCCTTTGGTCTACCCTCAGTGTCCACAGGTTTCGTTTTAACAGTTTAAGGAACAGACCATGAAGGTATTGGTTATCGGCGGTGGCGGTCGTGAACACGCCCTGGCCTGGAAAGCCGCCCAGTCTCCCAAGGTAAGCCAGGTATTCGTGGCCCCCGGCAACGCCGGCACCGAGCTCGAGCCCAGCCTCACCAACGTGGCCATCTCCGCCACCGACATCAAGGATCTGCTGGCCTTCGCCCTGCAGGAACAGATCGGCCTGACCATAGTGGGCCCCGAGGCCCCGCTGGTGGCCGGCGTGGTCGACGCCTTCGAGGCCGAAGGCCTGGCCATCTTCGGCCCCAGCGCCGCCGCCGCCCAGCTCGAAGGCTCCAAGGCCTTCACCAAGGACTTCCTTGCCCGGCACCGCATTCCCACCGCCGACTACCGGAACTTCACCCAGGTGGAGCCGGCGCTGGAGTATCTGCGCGAAACAGGCGCGCCCATCGTGGTCAAGGCCGACGGCCTGGCCGCGGGCAAGGGCGTGATCGTCGCCATGACCCTGGAAGAGGCCGAGGCGGCGGTCCGCGACATGCTGGCCGGCAATGCCTTCGGTGACGCCGGCAGCCGGGTGGTGATTGAGGAATTCCTCGACGGCGAGGAAGCCTCCTTTATCGTGATGGTGGACGGCGAGCATGTGCTGCCCATGGCCACCAGCCAGGATCACAAGCGCGTCGGCGACGGCGACACCGGCCCCAACACCGGCGGCATGGGCGCCTACAGCCCCGCCCCCGTGGTCACGCCCGAAATCCACGACCGCATCATGGCGCAGGTGATCATGCCCACGGTGCGCGGCATGGCGGAAGAAGGCCACGTCTACAAGGGCTTCCTCTACGCCGGCCTGATGATCGACCAGAGCGGCCAGCCCAAGGTGATCGAGTTCAACTGCCGCTTCGGCGACCCGGAAACCCAGCCGATCATGCTGCGCCTGCAGTCGGATCTGGTGGAGCTGTGCCTGGCCGGCTGCAGGGGTGAGCTGGACCAAGTGACCGCCGAGTTCGACCCGCGCGCCTCGGTGGGCGTGGTACTGGCGGCGGGCGGCTACCCGGGCCACTATCGCCAGGGCGACGTCATCACCGGCATCCCCGCCGAAACCGAGAGCACCAAGGTGTTCCACGCCGGCACCAAGTTCAAGGACGGCGAACTGGTCACCTCCGGCGGCCGGGTGCTGTGCGCCACCGCCCTGGGCCATACGGTGACCGAGGCCCAGGCCAACGCCTATGGGGTAACCCGCCAGATCGAATGGGATGGCGTCTTCTACCGCAACGACATCGCCTGGCGCGCCATCGAGCGGGAACAGCAGGCGTAAGCTGGAAGGATAATACCGAGGGGCCGGATAGGCCCCTCTTTTTTTGCGCCTTGGCGGCGGTTTACAGCTGCCGACCCAGCCAGTCGGCAAACCCGGGCAGGGCGCCCAGGTGGGGCAGCAGGGTGATGCTCAGTTGCGGATACTGCTCCCGCTTCTGCTCCAGCACCGAGGGCAGGTCCTTCACCACATGCTTGCCCTGGGCCAGGAAATAGGGAAACAGCCGGATGTCGGTGGCGCCGGCCGCCACCTGGGCATCGATGGCCTGCTCCAGGCTGGGCTCGGCCAGCTCCCAGAAACCATGGCCGACCACCGCATACCTGTCGCCCAGGCCTTCGGCCAGGGAGGTGGCAAAGGCGGCGATTTCGTCGTTGGCGGCCGCCCGGCGGCTGCCGTGGGCGACCAGGATAAAACCGTTCATATCACTCCTTTTTGATACAGACGTCCGGCGGCTGGGCCGCCAGTATATCGACGCAAAAATCCCAGCTGGCAATGCGATAGTGCTGGATATCCTCTTCCAGGTGCGAGCCCTGGGTTTCCTGGTGGAACCAGGTCAGGAAACGCGACGGGGTAATCAACTGGATTTGGCAGTCGGTGTCGCCCTCGTCATGGAGAAAATCGAGCACGTCCGCCCCTTCCAGCACCCGATAACCGAACAGGTGGCCAAAACTGAGCCAATAAACCACCTGCGGCGGGGTGTCGATATTGGTGGGAATGCCCATGGCCAGCTCCAGGCTGCCGCTCCATACATCCTGGTGCAGCTCGGTCAGCATCAGTCCAGTGGCCAGCCCCCGGGCACCCGCCCAGGGAATCGCGACCTGGCGAATTGCGTTCATTTCCATAACATCCTCCACGGGCGGCAAGCCTGTCTCAGTTATAACAACCAGGGGATCAAAGGAGCAAGAAGAGATGAAAAAAACCCGGCGGCGCCGGGTTTGGGGGGGAAGCTTATTTAATCGCGTCTTTCAGCGCCTTGCCAGCCACGAAGGCGGGCACGTTTGCCGCTGCAATCTGGATTTCCTGGCCGGTTTGCGGGTTGCGGCCGGTGCGGGCGGCGCGATGATTCACCTTGAAGGTGCCAAAGCCGACCAGCTGAACCGGATCACCTTCTTTCAGGCTCTGAGTGATACCGTTGAGTACTTCTTCCAGGGCTGCCTTGGCCTGAGCCTTGCTCAGATCCGCCTTGGCGGCGATTGCATCGACAAGCTGAGTCTTGTTCATAGGGTATCCTTTCTCACTTGGCATTAAGCGGTTGCCCACTCTATTCAAATTTCGGGCTCAAGCAAAGCCTTTGTCTTGGCGCCCCGCATCGAGTGCCGTTGTTTTGTGCGTAAACTGCGGAAAACATCACATAACCGCAAGGAGAGGCCCGGGCCAGGCCCGAGACGCCCTCAGCATAGCCGAGCCGGCGCGGTGCCGCCAATAGCCCCCAGACCGCCGGCGGCCAGCTTCTGCCGCGGGTCGTGGCGGCTACAGCCGTTCCAGCGAGCCCAGCAGCCGCTCCCCCCAATCGAGGATGGCCTGGCGATCGGCGGGTGTCTTGCGATCCCAGTTGGCATACACCAAGGCGAGCCGCCCAACGCCTTCCAGCCGGTCCCGGTGGCGGGCCATGAAGTGCCAGTAAAGACTGTTGAAAGGGCAGGCACCGGGGCCCGTTTGCCGGCGCACCTGGTAAGGACAGTGCCGGCAGTGATCGGACATCCGCTGGATATAGGCGCCTGCGGCCGCGTAGGGCTTGCTGGCCAGCAGGCCGCCGTCGGCAAACAGCGCCATGCCGTGGGTATTGGGCAACTGCACCCATTCCAGGGCGTCGGCATAGACTCCCAGATACCAGGCATTCACTTGCTCCGGCGCCAGCCCGGCCAGCAGCGCAAAGTTGCCGGTCAGCATCAGCCGCTGGATGTGGTGGCCGTAGGCAAAGCGGCGGATCTGCCCTATCGCCTGGCTCAGGCAGCGCATCCGGGTGGCGCCGCTCCAGTACCAGGAGGGCAGCGGCCGGCTGGCGCCGAAGTGGTTGAGCCGGCCATAACCGGGCCCCTGCCAGTGATAAAAGCCATGCACATATTCACGCCAGCCGAGGATCTGGCGGATGAAGCCCTCGGCGGCATTGAGCGGGCAGCGTCCCTCGCGCCAGGCCTGCTCCGCCCGCTGGCACACCGCCAGCGGCGACAGCAACCCCAGGTTGAGGGCCGCCGCCAGCCGGGAATGGAATAAAAACGGCTGCCCTTCGGCCATGGCATCCTGATAATCGCCAAACCCGGGCAGCCCCTCGGCCAGGAACCGCTCCAGCCAGGCCTCGGCCTGCTCGGGCGTCACCGGCCAGTCGAAGGAGGCCAACTCACCGAAGCCGTCGGCAAAATCCTCCGCCACCTCCGCCAGCACTTCCCGGGTCAGGGCATCGGTGGCCGGCGGCGTCCATACCGGCGGTGCCGGCTCGCCCCGCCAGGGCTTGCGGTTGTCCGTGTCGTAATTCCAGCGCCCGCCCACCGGCCGGCCCTGCTCCATCAGCAGGCCGGTATGGCGGCGCAGCTCCCGGTAGAAATACTCCATCCGCCACTGGCGGCGGCCGCCGGCCCAGCGGGCAAAGAACCCGGACGGCGCGATAAAACGGTTGTCCTCGAACTGGCGCACCGGCAGGTGTTCGCCAAAGGCGGCCAGCGCCCGGGCCAGGCGAAAGTCGCCGGGCCGGGTCCACCACAGCGCCGTTGCCGGCTCTTCCGCCAGTGCCTGGGCGATGGCCGCCGGCAGGCTCGCCAGCCCCTGGCGGTAACGAACATAACGCACCCGCCAGCCCTGGGCGGCCAGGCGCGCGGCAAAGTGGCGCATGGCGCTGAAAAACATCACCAGCTTCTGGCGGTGGTGCACCACCTGATGGGCTTCCTCCGCCACCTCCGCCATCAGCAGGGTATCCTGGCGGGGATCCGCCTCGCGCAGCAGGTCGAGCCCGGTGCTGAGCTGGTCTCCCAGCACCAGCAGCAGGCGGCCCATGTCAGGACTCCAGCGCCTTGATCACCACGGTGGAATCACAGCGGCCAAGGCC
Source organism: Zobellella taiwanensis (assembly GCF_003012795.1). GTDB lineage: Bacteria > Pseudomonadota > Gammaproteobacteria > Enterobacterales > Aeromonadaceae > Oceanimonas > Oceanimonas taiwanensis. Next base: position 156,885 of record NZ_PXYH01000006.1, on the reverse strand, counting down.
TTCGGCCAGCAATGCCTCGTAGACCTGGTGCACCTGCTCGGTCAGCGGCAGGGTCAGCCCCTGGCGCCTGGCTTCATCCAGGCAGATACCCAGGTCCTTGTGCATCCACTGGGCGGCAAACCCAAAGTCGAACTTGCCCTCGGCCATGGTCTGGGCCCGGTTTTGCAACTGCCAGCTCTGGGCCGCCCCCCCGGCCAGCACCTCGATCAGGGTGGCAATGTCGAGCCCGGCCTTTTTGGCGATCATCAGGCCCTCGGCGATCCCCTGCACGGCGCCGATGACACAGATCTGGTTGACCATCTTGCAGCGCTGGCCCGATCCCACCGGGCCCAGCCGGGTCACCTTTTTGCCGTAGGCGGCAAGCACCGGCGCGGCCTCGGCCACGTCCGCCTCGGCGCCGCCAATCATCACCGTCAGGGCACCGTTTTCAGCCCCCAGCTGGCCGCCGGAAACGGGGGCGTCGATAAAGCGCGCGCCGCGCTCGGCGGCCTTGCCGGCCAGCTCCTCCGCCAGCTCCGCCGAGGTGGTGGTGTGGTCGATGAGCAGGGCGCCCGCCTTCATTCCGGCCAGGGCGCCCTGCTCGCCATACACCACGGCGCGCACGTCGTCGTCGTTGCCCACGCACAGCATCACCAGGTCGGCGCCTTGGGCCGCCTCGGCGGGGGTGTCGGCGCGGGAGCCGCCAAAACGCGCCACCCAGTCGGCCGCCTTTTGCGGGCTGCGGTTATACACGCACACCTCATGGCCCGCCTGCCGCAGGTGTCCGGCCATGGGAAAACCCATGACCCCCAGTCCGATAAATGCCAGTTTCATTGCTTGCGCTTCCTTGGATGGATGGATGACACCCCGGACTTTACCGGGGGGCGGGCTTTTTTTGCAACATTCGCTGCAGGGTCCGCCGGTGCATGCCGAGCGCCCGGGCGGCGGCGGAAATATTGCCCTCATGCTGCTGAAGCACAAACTGCACATATTCCCAGGACTGCTTGCGCACCGATGGCCGAAAGGCAACCAGCTCCTCCGGCGGCGGGGCCACCGGAATGTCGGGCGCCTCGAAGGCGGCAAGAATGGTGTCCACGTCCGCCGGCTTGGGCAGATACTGGGTGGCCCCCAGCTTGACCGCGGTCACCGCCGTGCTGATGCTGGCATAACCGGTGAGTACCAGCACCGGCACCCCGGGAAAACGCCGGCACAGGGCCGGCAACAATTGCAGGCCGCTTTCCTCGCCCAGGTTGAGATCCAGGATGATGCCTTCGGGCGCCGGGTGGCAGGCCAGGGCGCGCTCGCCGGTTTCGGCCCAGGACAGCGCCAGTTGCCGGCGGGCAAAGCTGCGCCCGAGCAGGGTGGCGAAAGTGGCATTGTCATCCACCAGCAGAAAATGCCGCATCGGCGCCTCCCGTCGATACAGGGCAAGGGCTGCCCTCGCCGGCCAGGCGCAGGGGCAGGCGGATGCGGGCGTAAACGCCGCCCTCGGCGTGATTGCGCAGGGTCAGGCTGCCATCCAGCCGGGAGAAGGTGGCATGGGCCAGCCACACGCCCATTCCCAGCCCCGCCGGCTTGGCCGACTCCTGCTGGTTGAGCCCGGCCCGGCGCAACTGCTCCTCGCTCAGGTGGCCCTGACGGTTATGGATGCCGATATCCAGCAGCCGGCCGTCGATCACGGTGGTGTAAAGCTCCACCCGGTTTTCGCCCGCATCGGCGGCATTGTCCAGAATATTGAGCAGGGCCGCCCAGAAGGGTTCGTCCAGCCACACCCGATAATCCTGCCTCAGCCCCTCGTCGTACCACTGACAATGGACGTCCGGCCTGAGGTTGTTCCAGCGCGCCAGGTAGCCACGCAGGCTGTCGAACAGCCACACCGGCCCGGCGGGGGCCTCGGCCCTGTGCTTGAGCTGCCAGAGAACGTCCCGGCACAGCAGCAGTTGCCGCTGAAGGGTGTCCAGATGAGCCTTTCCCTCGGCAGACAGGGCCGGCTCCTGCTCCAACTCTTCGGCCAGCAAAAACAGGTTATTGAGCGGGGTCGACAGCTGGTGGGCGACCGAGGCGGATTCCATGCCCAGCAGCAAAAAGCGCTCCTGTTGTTGCTGGTTCTGGTAGGCCTGGCGCAACTGCCGTTCCTTGTCGGCCAGGCGGCGGATCAACCAGGACACCGCCGCCGTAATCAGCACCGCCGACAGGCCGAAGGTCAGCCACATGCCCACCAGGTGCAGGTTGAACAGCGGCTCGCCCGCCCCCTGATGAGGGTGGCCGTCCGCCGTCAGCGGCCGGTACCAGCGGAACAGCGACAGATAGCAGGCGGTGGCAACGGCCACCAGCAGCCAGGCAACGCGGGCCCGACAAGTGAGGGCGGCAATCAGCAAGGGAAAGAGATAAAGGGAGGCCACCGGGTTCATCACCCCTCCGCTGAAGGCCACCACCAGGGTCAGCGCCAGAATATCGAACAGCAGGCCGGCCACGCCCCAGCCGCGCCACCCGGGGCAGCGCCGGCACAGCCAGGTGGTCACGCCGTTGACCAGGCCCAGCGCCAGCAGCACCCGCCACAGCTCGGGGCCGAGCACCGGCAGCAGGAAATGATCGGTAAGCCACAGGGATATTGTCAGCGCCAGCCAGAACAGCCAGCGCATGGTCTGCACAAAGGGCAGCTTGCTGAACAGGGGGCCGGCGGCCTTGTCGGTTTCCATCCCATTCCCTCGAAATGGACCATTATGCCCGCCCGGCGCCCGCCCGTCTTGACCGACATCAAACCCTACCCTGCGACAATATGCCGCATTGTCGCGCCGGCCCGGCGGCCGTAGAGTCTGGCCCGTGGTCGCGCCCTCGCTTGCTCAGTCGTGACCGGGGCCGCCGCCGGTGCTTGCCCGGCGGCGGCCTTCTTTTTACCCGTCTTTCCACCGATCAGAACCTACGGCAACCCCATGAAACAGGCTTATCTCGTTCCCCTCGCCCTACCCCTGCTTGCCCTTAACGGCGTACGCGCCGAGCAGAGCGAGCCGCCGATCAGCACCGCCACCAGCATCATCATCACCGCCTCGCCACTGGTCCACCCCAACCGGCTGAGCCTGGATCCCCAATCGCCGGTGCAGCCCATTCCGGCGGCCGACGGCACCGGCCTGCTGAAAACCGTGCCCAACATGAACATCACCCGTAAAGGCGGCATGGCGGGCGACCCGCTGTTCCGCGGCCTGGGCGGCTCCCGGCTCGCCATTACCAGCGACAACAGCTATGTGCTCGGTGGCTGCGGCGGACGCATGGATCCACCCACCGCCTATATCTTTCCCCGCGCCTATGACGAGGTGGTGATCACCAAGGGGCCGCAGACGGTCACCCAGGGACCCGGCCTGGTGGCCGGCTCGGTACAGTTTTTGCGCCACCCGCGCTATTACGGCGAAGGAGCACTCAGCCTGGACGGCGGCCTGACCGGTGGCAGCGCCGACCGCCTGGATGCCTTCGCCGGGCTGGATGCGGGCAACGAGCTGGGATACCTGCGCCTCAACGCCAACCACAACCAGGCCGACGATTATCGGGATGGAAGCGGCGAGCGGGTGCACTCGGCCTACGACAAGCGCAGCCAGAGCCTGCAACTGGGGCTGACCCCGGACGAACTGAGCCTGCTGGAGCTGTCCTACGATCGCAGCCGGGGCGAGGCCGCCTATGCCGACCGGGCGCTGGACGGCAGCCAGTTCGACCGGGATGCCTGGGGCCTCAGGCTGGAGCGCCAGGCCATTACCCCCTGGCTTGGCAAGGTGCAACTGCAATACGGCCACAGCCTGATCGACCATGTGATGGACAATTACAGCCTGCGTCCGGTCAGCGGCATGTACAAAGCCATGAACCCCGAGCGAACCACCGACACCGCCCGGCTGCTGGCGGAGCTGAACCTGGGCGCTCACCATACCCAACTGGGAGTCGACTGGATGCAGGACGACCACCGCTCGCGCATGGCCATGGGCATGACGGCCGCCGCCGCTGACCGCTATCGCGACCAGCCCTACCGGGATACCCAGTCCTTCGACAACCTCGGCGTCTTCGTGGAGGACCACTGGCAACTGAACGACAAGCAGCAGTTGATCGGCGGCCTGCGCCTCGATCATACCCGGGCCCGCTTCGAGCCGCTCGCCATCGATAACCCCCTCAAGGAGCAGGATTACCGGTTGCACGCCGGCTTTGTACGCTTGGAACACCGCCAGCAAGCCTGGACCTGGTACGCCGGCTACGGCCAGGCCGAGCGGGCGCCGGATTTCTGGGAACGCAACCGCAACGGCGCCCTGAATACCGAAACCAACCGCCAGCTCGATGCCGGCCTGCTCTATCGTCAGGACCAGCTGAGCGGCTCTCTGTCGCTGTTCGCCGGTCGGGTGGACGACTTTATTCTGGTCGACAACCGGGATCACGCCCTGGCCCGCAATATCGATGCTCGTCGCCTGGGCGGCGAGGCGGAAATCCGCTGGCAGTTCAGCCCCGACTGGTCCATCGAATCCAGCCTGGCCTATACCCATGGCCAGAATACCAGCGACGATCTTCCCCTGGGCCAGACTCCGCCGCTCGAGCTGAACACCCGCCTGGGCTACGACAACGGCAGCCAGGAGCTGGCCCTGCTGATGCGCAACGTCGCCGCCCAGCACCGCTTTGCCGAGGGCCAGGGCAATATTGTCGGCCAGGACCAGGGACCGTCCGCCGGCTTTACCGTCTTCTCCCTCAACGCCGGCTGGAAAATCACACCCCAATTCACGCTGGCCACCGGCATCGACAATCTGTTCGACAAGGACTACAGCGAATTCATCAACAAGCAGGAAATCGACATGGCCGGGGCCAATCCGCAGACCGGACGGATTGCGGAGCCGGGACGGCAATGGTGGGCCGAGCTGCAGCTCAGTTTCTAAAAAGACGGGGATGGCGCCAGGCGCCATCCCCGCAGGAGGCCGGTTCATGCCGGCCGGGGGCACTTGTTGTTGTCGGCAAGCCGCGGGTATTCCCGCTGTTATCCCTTGACGTTGGTACTTTCGAAAATCTTGTCCGCCGAGGCGGCGACAAAGCCGGAGTAGAGCTTGCCGTCGGGTTGGGGATAGCGCAGGGCGAACTCGTAGAAGCAGCTCGGCAACTCGGCCTTGCCGTCGCTGAACTCGACGATGGCGGTGTCGGCCATGGTGGAGGACTGTTCCAGCAGCACCTCGGGCGAGCCCTTGATCTCGCCGCCCACGGCATTGAGCCGGAAGCCCGCGTTCTTGAGCGCGCTGTTCACCTCTTCCAGGCTGTCGTACTCCTCCAGCTCGTTGACGCTGACGGTAAAGTGGTTGGCCCGAAAGCCGTAGGCCGCCAGCCAGGCCGCGTATTCGCTTTCTTCCAGCAGGGTCTTGTAGTCGTGATAAGAGACTTTCCAGGGCGCGCCGGAATAAAGGAAACCGGTCTGGGCGGGCAGGCCCTCGTCCACCTGGTCGATCAGGCCGGCCACGATGCGCTGCAACCCGGGGGAGCACTGTTCCAGCAGCAATTCGCTGATAAACACCTTGGGCGCGGTGGCGTCGGTGGGATGCTCGTAATGGCGGGCGTAGAGCTTTTTGGCCTCGAAATGGTATTCGCCCTTCTGCTCATAGCCCAGCGCCAGGAAGTGGGCGGCCAGCTTGTCGAGCCCCAGCCTGGGATGGCGGAAGGTACGAAAGGCCACGTGATCGTTGATGATGGGCCTGCCACCGCCCAGCAGGGCGTGGATGTCGAGGGCGCTGGGGGTCATCTTCAGATAATCCTGCCAGAGGGCGCCAAACAGCGCGTTGACCGAAGTGTGCATGCTCTTTTTCCTTATTGATGGGATCATCCCTATATTCACGCAACCCGCCCGGCCCTGGGCCGGACGGGACCTGGGACCGCCGGGCGGCCCCTCTCCTCCCTCGCCCCGGGCGTTAAAACTGCAACCCGGGCGACAGGCTGGCCGGCATGGTCACCCTGTCGTCTTCCACCGAGGCCACCGGGTAGGCGCAGTAGTCCGCCGCATAATAGGCGCTGGCCCTGTGGTTGCCGCTGTCGCCGATGCCGCCGAAGGGGGCGGCGCTGGAAGCACCGGTGATCGGCTTGTTCCAGTTGACGATACCGGCACGGATATGACGGAAGAAATAGTCCCAGTCGTCCTGGCTATCCGACAGCAACCCGGCCGACAGCCCGTAGCGGGTGCGGTTGGCGATGTCCAGCGCCGCGGGCAGTTCAGTGTAGCGGATCACCTGCAGCAGCGGGCCGAAGTATTCCTCGTCCGGCAGATCCCGGATGGCGCTGACCTCAATGATGCCCGGCGACACCAGGCCGGTGCCGGCCTGCAGGTGCTTGAGCATGAGCAGCGACTCGCCGCCCAGGGCCAGCAAATGGGCCTGGGCCGCCACCATGGCCTTGGCCGCCTTTTCGGAGATCATCGAGCCCATAAAGGGCTGGGGATCCGCATCGTACCGGCCGACCCGGATGGCCTTGGTCACCTCGATCAGGCGCGCCAGGATACGGTCGCCGGCCTCGCCCTGGGGCAGCAGCAGGCGGCGGGCGCAGGTACAGCGCTGGCCGGAGGTAATGAAAGCGGACTGGATAATGGTGTGTACGGCGGCGTCCACCTCTTCCACCCGGGTGACCACCAGGGGATTGTTGCCGCCCATTTCCAGCGCCAGTATCTTGCCCGGCTGGCAGGAGAACTGGCTGTGCAGCAGGTTACCGGTGCGCGATGAGCCGGTGAAAAACAGGCCGTCGATGCCTGGATGAGCCGCCAGCGCCTTGCCGGTGGCCACCTCGCCCTGCACCAGGTTGAGCACCCCGGCGGGCAGGCCGGCCTGCTCCCACAGCCTGACCATTTCCTGGGCCACCAGGGGGGTCAGCTCGGAGGGCTTGAACACCACGGTATTGCCGGCGATCAGCGCCGGCACTATATGGCCGTTGGGCAGGTGGCCGGGGAAGTTGTAGGGGCCAAATACCGCCACCACGCCGTGGGGCTTGTGGCGCACATAGGCGCGGGCGCCGGGCATGGGGTTTTCCACCGTGCCGGTGCGCTCGAAATAGGCCTTTTCGGAAATACCGACCTTGCCGACCATGGCCGCCACCTCGGTGAGGGTTTCCCACTGGGGCTTGCCGGTTTCCCGGGCGATCGTCCGGGCCAGGGCGTCCTTGTGCTCGTTGAGCAGTTCGGCGTAACGCTTGGCAATGGCCAGGCGGGCGTCGACCGGGCGCCCGGCCCAGTCCGGGGCGGCCCGGCGGGCGGCGGCAATGGCCGCCTCCACCTGTTCGGGGCCGGCCGCCGCACCGTGCCAGATTTCCTCGTTTTTGGCCGGATCCAGGGAAGCAAACGGCTCGCCCTCGCCCGCCAGCCAATGGCCGTTGATGTATTGCACAGCGTCAGTCATTCAGTTTCATCTCCACTACCCGGACGGTATCCCCGTCCTCCACCTTGAGCAGGCGGGCGACCTCCGGGGTCATCACCGCCTGGGCTTTTTCTTCATTGACCGCCATATCGCCGATCAGCGCCCGAAAACCATTGAAACGGGTGTTGCTGATCAGGTACTTGCCCGCATGCACCGGATGGCCGGTTTGCACCGTCAGCCGCCGGCTATTGCGCACGGAGCGGATTTGCCTGACCTCGCATTCCACGCTGGGGCCGGCGTCGAAAATGTCCACATAGCCACGCCAGGAAAAGCCTTCCTCCTCCAGCAGGCGCAGGGCCGGCCGGGTTTTGTCGTGGGTCTTGCCGATGACCGCCCGCGCCTCTTTTGACAGCAGGTTGACGTAGATCGGGTATTTTGGCATCAGGTCGGCAATAAAGCCCTTCTGGCCGATGCCGGTCAGGTAATCGACCGTGGGGAAGTCCATGGAGAAAAAGTGCTCCTGCAGCCAGCTCCAGAACGGGCTGTTGCCGCCCTCGTCCGACACCCCGCGCATTTCCGCCAGGATACGGTGGTCGAACAGCTCGGAAAACTCGGCCAGGAACAGAAAGCGGCACTTGGACAGCAGCCGGCTGTTCAGGCCCACCCGCGCCGGCTCCCGCAGGAACAGGGTGCACAACTCGCTGACCCCGGTGTAGTCGTTGGTCAGGGTCAGGGTTTCGACCACATTGTAGATGCCGAGCTTGCGCGAACTGTGTACCTGCTTGCCCAGCAGGTAGGTATAAAAGGGGGACGACAGGCCCACGGCAGCATCCAGGGCGGTGGTGCCCAGCACTTCGCCGGTATCGCTGTCTTCCGCCACAAAGAAATAAAGGCACTCGCCCTTGCCCGCCGGACGGCTGGCGAAGGACGCCAGGGAGTGATCTATCTTGTTTTGCAACAGTTCATCGTTGACCGGCAGCGAGGTAAAGCCATGGCCGGACTCAATGGCGATCTGCTTGAGGGTGGGGAAATCTTTCTGCTCTATGGGTCGGATCACCAACATGCAGAACTCCTTATTACAAAATTGGCGACCAGGACGAGGCAACCCTGCCCCGTCCTGAAATCCTGTCGCCGGAAGGGGTTATCCGTTCACAACCTTGGCCACGGCGCGCTCGAAGCGGGCCAGGCCTTCGGCCACTTCGTCCTTGGTGATCACCAGGGAAGGCGCAAAACGCACCACGTTGGCGCCGGCGATCAGCACCATCAGCTGTTCTTCCATCGCCGCCAGCAGGAAATCCCGGGCCCGGCCCTGGAACTGCTCGCTCATCACGCAACCCAGCAGCAGGCCCTTGCCGCGCACTTCCTTGAAGCAGCCGTACTTGGCATTGATGGCCTCCAGCCCCTCGCGATACCAGGCCTCCCGCTCGCGCACACCGTGCAGCACGGCATCGGTGTTGACGGTATCGAAGGCGGCCTCGGCCACCGCACAGGCCAGGGGATTACCGCCATAGGTGGAGCCGTGGGTGCCGACCTTGAAGGCGGCGGCAATCTTGCTGGTGGTGAGCATGGCGCCGATAGGGAAACCACCGCCCAGGGCCTTGGCGCTGGTGAGGATATCGGGCGTTACCCCCAGGTCCATATAGGCGTAGAGGGCGCCGGTGCGGCCCACGCCGGTTTGTACCTCGTCGAACACCAGTAGGGCATTGTGCTGGTCGCACAACTCGCGCACCGCCTTGACGAAGGCCGGCTCCGGGCTGATGATGCCGCCCTCGCCCTGCAGCGGCTCCATCACCACGGCACAGGTGCGATCGGAGATAACGGCCTTGAGCGCATCCAGATCGTTATAGGGTACATGATCGATATCGGCCGGCTTGGGGCCGAAGCCATCGGAATAGGCAGCCTGGCCACCCACGGTCACGGTGAAAAAGGTACGGCCGTGAAAACCCTGGGTAAAGGCGATGATCTGGGTCTTTTCCGGACCATGGGTATCGATGGCGTAACGGCGGGCCAGCTTGAGCGCCGCCTCGTTGGCCTCGGCGCCGGAGTTGCAGAAGTACACCTTCTCGGCGAAGGTGGCGTCGACCAGCTTCTTGGCCAGGCGCAGCGCCGGCTCGTTGGTCATGACGTTGCTCAGGTGCCAGAGCTTTTCGCCCTGCTCCTTGAGGGCGGACACCAGCGCCGGATGGCAGTGGCCAAGACAGTTGACCGCGATGCCGCCGGCAAAGTCGATGAATTCCCGACCCTGCTGATCCCACACACGGGCACCCTTGCCGCGCACCGGGATCACCTGGGCGGGGGCATAGTTGGGTACCATGACCTGGTCGAACATTTCGCGGGTAACAGCCATATCAGACATGCTTTGCTCCTCCAGATACCGCAGCATGCTCTGCGATATAAGTTAAATCCATGTAAACACGCGAGTATTATTGCAAAACAACAATAACTTGTCTCTATACATGCGCAACTTTACAGTTATTTATATTGCCCACGTAAAAAATATAGTCATTTATATTGCATAAGCTCGCATCAAACCGCCGGTCCGGCTACCGGCACGCCACCTGCCATGCATAAAAGGGCAACCGAAAAATTTTTACCACAGCCTCTGCCGTCCGGCGGAAAGGGCATTATTCCCGCTCCGGCGGCGACTGACGAACGAAAAACACTGATAGCCCCGATAAGTAAAACTAATAGTAGGGGCCGGCAACAGAATAGCTAATGGGCTGCGAATGGCACCGAAAAGGGACTCAAATCAGTTCGAGGAAATTCTGTAGCAGGCGATGGCCGCCCTGGGTGAGGATACTCTCGGGATGGAACTGCACACTGTGCAGCGGCAGGTGGCGGTGCTGCATGCCCATAATCTCGTCTACCGCGCCGGCCTCGGTTTCGGTCCAGGCGGTCAGTTCAAAATCCTCGGGCAGGCTGTCGCGTTCCACCACCAGGGAATGGTAGCGGGTAACGGTCAGCGGGTCCGGCAGCTCCCGGAACAGGCCCAACCCCCTGTGGCGGATGGGTGAGGTCTTGCCGTGCATCACCCGCCTGGCGCGCACCACCCGCCCGCCGAAGGCCTGGGCAATGGCCTGATGCCCCAGGCAGACGCCGAGAATGGGCAGACTGCCGGCAAAACGGGTAATGGCCGCCAATGACACCCCCGCCTCATTGGGCGTGCAGGGCCCCGGGGAAATCACCAGCCCCGCCGGCGCCAGGGCGGCGATCTCGTCCAGGGCAATCTCGTCATTGCGCCGCACCACTACCTCCTGGCCCAGCTCACCGAAGTACTGCACCAGGTTCCAGGTAAAGGAATCGTAGTTATCGATCATCAGCAGCATACTGCACTTATCTCTTTGATTTTATTGATGGCATTAAGCCTAATACTGCGTTGATACCCGCTCCGATACCCGCAACTTCATTTGATACCCAGGACCGAGGCCTCAACAGCACCCATGAGGATGCGGCATTTTCGCATCTATCCCGTTGGCGTCAAACTTCGGTGACCTTCTTGCCCTAGATAGATGCACAAGATGCACACGCCCAAGCATATGGCACCAGTACCACATTACCGGCGCAGTTTCCGATGCGCAGCAAACCTTGTAAAAAGCTTAAGATGGATGAACGAAATAAAGACATAACCTACTCGGTTATTACCCAACATAATAAACCGCAACACCGGAGCATGTCGGAAGGCAGGGCTCCAACCCAAACGACACAAAATGTCGCCCGCCTCCGTACTCTGATGACTCCTCCCCAGATCAGGAGCAGCCATGCCACCACTGCACACCCTTCACCACCATCCGCGCAAGCGCCGGCGGTCTTGCGCCCAGTCGTCCTCGCCCCATCCGCCGCTGCCCTTGCTGTGGGCGCTGCGCCTGCTGGTGCTGGCCGACGGAGCCCGACTGGCCCTGAGCAAACGCCGCCACGAGCTGGACGAACTGCTGCAATCCCTGGAGCCCGGGCTGGACGCTTCCGAACTGGTCCCTTCAGAAGTGATCCGGTTGTTGAAAACCCTGCTGGCGGAGCAGGAAAGCCGAGCCATTCCGGTTCCCGATCCCCTGGCGAGCAATCTGCGCCAGCTGGGCGACAGCCTGGCACTGGAAGAGGCCGAACTCGACGTGCTGGCCTTTCTGGTGCTGGTGCAGCAGGACAATGTGCTGACCAACACCCTGGAGCTGTTTCACCAGCACTGGATGGGCGGCCAACAGCTTATCGGCCTGCTGGCCACCGCCCTCGGCCGCCCCCGCCGCCAGGTGGCGCATGCACTGGCACCGGGGATGACGCTGCTGGCCTGTGGCCTGGTACAAACCGAGCGCCATGGCAACGGCCTGGAGCTGATGCGCGGCCTGGACGACATTCTGCTGTATGAGGAAAACGGGCCTCGCAGCCTGCTGACCACCTTTTCCAACAGCCAGCAGCCGGCACAGCTGACGCTGGACGACTTTGCCCACCTGCAGCCCTTTATCGACCGCCTGCTGCGCTACCTGAGCCGGGCCGGGGGCCGGCAAAGCGGAGTGAACGTGCTGATTTACGGCGCGCCCGGCACCGGCAAGACCGAGCTGGCCCGCGCCCTGGCCGCTCGCCTGCGCTGGAGCCTGCACGAGGTGAAATTCGCCGACCCGCGCGGCGAGGCGCTCAACGGCCGCGAGCGCTTCGCCCGCTACCAGCTGTGCCAGCAGGTGTTGCGCCAGGATAACCACAGCCTGGTGCTGTTCGACGAGGTGGAGGACGTGTTCAACGAGCAGACCAGCGAGGGCCAGAAGGCCTGGGTGAACCAGTTGCTGGAAAGCAACCCCCGCCCCACCCTCTGGCTGAGCAACGAGGTGTCGTGCATGGAGGCGGCCTACCTCCGCCGTTTCGACCTGATGCTGGCCATGCCCGAGCTGACGGCGGAGGTACGCCTGGGCATGGCACGCCGGCTGCTTGGGGGGCTGAATGTGCGCGAGCCCTGGCTGGAACAACTGGCCAGCCAGCGCAGGCTGGAGCCGGCGCACCTGGCACGGGCGGCCAGGGTGGTAAAAAAACTCGGATATCGCAAGGCGGAAAACGTGGAGAGCGCTATGGAAGACATTCTGGCCAACCTGTATCAGGCCCTCGGCTATCGTTGGAAGCGGCTGAATCAGCAGCGCCAGCCTTCCCTGTTCAACCCGGCGCTGTGCGCCACCGACACCGCCCTGGAGCCCATCATCCGGGGGCTGAAACGCAGCGGCATGGGCCGGCTGTGTCTGTATGGTCCCCCCGGCACCGGCAAGAGCGCCCTGGCGGGCCACCTGGCCGACGCGCTGGAAAGACCCCTGGTCGCCAAAAAGGCCTCCGACCTGCTCGACCCCTATGTGGGGGGCACCGAGCAAAAGCTGGCCGCCGCCTTTGCCGAGGCCAAGGCCTGTGGCGGCATCCTGCTGATTGACGAGGCCGACAGCCTCCTGGCCAGCCGCGCCGGCGCGGTGCGCAACTGGGAAGTGAGCCAAGTCAACGAATTGCTGGTTCAAATGGAGCAATATCCCGGCATTCTGGTGATGGCCACCAACTTTATGGATCACCTGGACGCGGCCGCCCTGCGCCGGTTCGACTTCAAGATAGGCTTTGGCTATTTCAGCCCCGAGCAGGCCTGGATGTATTTCAATACGGTACTGGGCCAGCAACTGCAGGGGGAATTCCGGGAGCAGGATGCCGCCCACCTGCATCCGGCCCTGAGCCGGCTTGAGCAACTGACCCCGGGCGATTTCGCCGCCGTGCTGCGCCGACATGGCGTGATGGGCGAGCGCCCGAGCCCGGAAAACCTGCTCGCCGGGCTGGAGCAGGAACATGCCCTGAAAACCAGGGGGCAGTCCAGGCCCATCGGCTTTGTAGCCACCGGCGACTGAGGCCGTTCACACCGGCCTGGCGGGTGGTGCGAAGGGCCCGCAAACCACAGACACAAACGACACTTTATGGGGTATGCTGGCGTTTCCGTCAGGATGCCGACACCCCAACAGGAGCACTCATGGACACCCTTTTCCGCTACATTGCCATGTTGCAATTGATCCCGCGCGCGCCCCAATTCAAGGCCACCACCACCCTGCAAACCCTGCTGGAAGAAAAGGGCTTCAACGTCAACCTTCGCTCCATTCAGCGGGATCTGGAAAGAATATCGGGTCATTACCCGCTTATCTGCGACCAGAGCGAACGCCCCTACCGCTGGTCGTTCGACCCGAATTTCAAAAGCACCCTGCCCGCCATGGACACCGCCACCGCCCTGACCCTGGTGCTGGCGGAGGAATACCTCAAGGGCCTGTTGCCCCAGATAGCGGTAGACAAGCTCAGCCCCCAGTTTCACGACGCCCGCAAGTTTCTGGACGGCCTGCGGGAAAATGGCTTTGCCGACTGGGCCCGCCAGGTTCGCGCCATTCCCAACGGCAAGGCGCTGCTGCCGGCGGCCATCGCCCCGCCCGTGTGGCAGGGCATCAGCGATGCCCTGCTCCAGCGCCAGGCGATAGAGGTGCATTACCTCAGCCGGCAAAAACAGGAAGTGAAACAGTTCACCCTGCATCCCCAGGGGCTGGTGGTGCGCCATAGCGTCAGCTACCTGCTGGCTACGGTGAACGACTATGAAGACATTCGCCAGTTCGCCCTGCACCGCATTCAGCAACTGGCACCGAGCGAAGCGCCGTTTCGGCCGCATCCCACCTTCAGCGTGGAACACTATATTGCCGACGGCGCCTTCGGCTATCCGCTGGACCGGCAACAGGTGCAACTGGTGGCCAGAATCGATGCCAGCGTGGCCTGGACACTGGCGGAAACCCCGGTCAGCGAACAGCAACAGCTTTCCGCCCCCGACGAGGATGGCTGGGTCACCCTCACCGCCACCGTGCCCAACGATCAGCAAACCCAGTGGTGGCTGGTGGGCTTTGGCGCCCGGGTGGAAGTGCTGGAGCCGGCCCATTGGCGCCAGGCCATCGCCGAGCAAGCCAGTAAAATGCTGGCGGCATATGCCTAAACTTTTTTCCAACTAAAGATAGGGTCTATCAACATGAACTCTCATTTAATTGTTAAAAAATTAAAAAGAAACAGCTAAAGCCCCTATTATCATCAACCACACCCACAAACCACTACTTTAGGAATCAACATGCAAGAAGACAAAAAATATAATCAAACACTGCGCCAGATAAGCAATTACGTTTATGCCTTATGTGAAATAAACGGCACAGAGAGAAAACCATTCTACATTGGAAGAGGAAAGGGGGATCGATGCCTGCAACATTTAAAAGAAGATGAAAGCCAGGAGAAAAACGCTTTCATTCAAGATCTTATAAAAAAACAAAAAATAGCCATTGATATATTGCGCCATGGACTTGATGAGAAATCAGCAGCACTAATTGAGTCCACCTGCATTGATCTACTTGGTGTTGGGGAACTCAAAAACAAAATCAGAGGCTGTGAATCAAACATGGGCAGAATGACTATAGATGAAATTCACAATCTATACTCCAGCGAAACAGTAATCATCCAACCAGAACATCAAGGGCTGGCATTCTTATTAAATGACACGTATAAGTCAGGAATGAGTGAATTGGCACTTTTTGAGTCTACAAGAGGCATCTGGCATAATATACCAAGAGATGAATCCATAAAATATGGTTACGCCACTTACAATGGAATAATAAAAGAGGTATATGAGATACACGGCTGGGTTAAAGCAGGAACTCAAGAATATTTTACCAGAACCATATCCAGAAACAAAGAAAACAGAAGATGGGAATTCATTGGAAGAAAAGCCGATCAACATATCAGAAATTTATATATAGGAAAAGTCATCGAAAAAGAACGAAGCTTTGGCCACCCATTTGTACGCGTTGGTTTTCAAAAGGCTAAAAATGATTAAGTCGACAGTAAAAATGAAATATTCGGACTCATGAAATAAAAGGAGCATATATGAACTCTCACATCAAACAGCTTATTTTTTCTGCCATTTTGCTGGCTGCCACTTCGGCCCAAGCCATTCCCAATATCTGGAACTCCGAGTTCGGACAAGGCATATCGTCCAACAGCATACAAAACGAACAGGGTGATGTTTTTACCATCAACTGTGATATTGGCTACAGCGAAAACGGCGAGTTAACCGGCGTTAACTTTACCCTGGCCAACGGCCAGGATCTGTCTCCCAGCGATAGCAACACCCTTGAACTGCTGATCGACGGCAAGGCCTACTGGATGCCCGACTCCCTGGGCTGGCGCAATGGCGACAACGCCTGGTACTCGTTCCGGGAAGCCATTCAAGGTGCCGCCCAGTTTGATGTGTACGTAAACCAGAAAAAAGTCGCCAGCTTTGCCCCCTCGCCTCAAAGCACCCAAACAGTACTGGGCGACCTGAGTGAGTGCGAATACCGCTACTGATCCCACCACCAACCCAAGGCCAGCCTTTATGTTTGAACAATACGACACCCCGCCGCACCAGGTGGGGATTATCGACTTCACCCACGGCCTGAACGGACCACAGGAGGTAGCCACCTTCTTTGCGCCGGACGCCCTGGAACAAGCCGTGGAATTCAGCGATCTGCTGATGCTGGTAGCGCCGCCGGAGGACTGGCTGTGCCGGCACCAAAACCAACTGGTAAAGGCAAACGCCTGCGTGGTGTTGTCGGAACAACCCGCCGACCAGAGTAGCCTGAAAACCATTCAAGTAAAAAATGATGGTGCCTATCGCAACTGTGTATTCGATTTGATCGAGTCAATCAACAAGCCCTCTCTCGTTGGCGTGGACCTGATGGACTTGCTGACCGTTATAAGCAAAGGCGAGAACATTCATTTTTATGAAAGCCCATACACCGATGCGGCAGAAATTGATGAAAGCTATCTATCGACTCATTTTCAGGGGATAGAAAACCTGGGAGAAGTAAAGGGGATATATATTGTCGCCTCGCTTTCCATAGAGCACGCCAACCGCATGGAAGATTTTGAGACCATCATCCGTTTTTTTGATGAGAGAATCCTTACCCAGCCAACAGTCGCCTACGCCGCCCGCTTTACCATTGACGAGCCGGGGACAAGAGCCAGCGTGCTTATTGTCACCTAAGCCTGCTTTATAAAACAATTCACTAACTTTAAAAACACACAAGGTAAAAATATGGAAGACAGCAAAAAACACCCAGATTTTTATGGCTACAATGATGGTCTGGAAGAGTGGGAAATAGAGGAAAGAGAGAGTCGATTGAAGGAAATCAGGGAGGGTGTAAATCAATTCTTAAACAACACCAAATTAAACTTAACCATAAAAAATCTTGAAATAATACTCACTCCTGGCATTCCCAGTTGTGTAATCTACGGTAGCACTGACCGCCCTACCTTCGGCATAGGCTGGATTTCCAACTCAGTCATACCAAAGATAAAAAAATATATTATTTCAGCAGCAATAGAAAAAGCACTGGAAACGGTGGAGAATGAGAAGGTGAGCGCTTACGTATTAAGAGGCAGTGCCACTGCTGCATCCAAAAAACTCATTATGCAAAATGTGTTGGGACTTAGACAGGACATTAATAAAAGATACAATTGGGATGACTATGAACAATATAACCTTAATATTCCATCAATCAACCTGATGTCGTACGAGTTTATTAATGCAGTCACCAACGCCTATGAAGAAAAATATATGCGCTATCGATTCTGGGACGAAGAATCCTTAAATGCACTTGCTGACTTTTTATTATTCGATCATAGCCGTGAGCGTAACGACATCGAACTACCGGCAATGGCTGAGGATATGGAAGGTGAAAAATTATCACAAAATGAATTTATTGATTTAGCAAGCGACACAATCCTTAGCTATGCAGAGCCTGATGGTACAGAAATAAGCTACCCTTTCTTTTCAGAGAAATCCTATATTTTCTCAGAGTTCACCCCTCTTCACTTGGCTGAAGAAGAAATACAAACAAAGTTATATGAATGGTATCTGGAAGCATATAAAAGCCACAAATAAGCTATCTTGAGATCACCTCTGGATAAGCTCATGGCAGACGAAGGCAACCATTATCTATATCAGGCGGAAGCATAATTTGACTAAATTTCAGGCAAAACATGCTTCCGTCTTGGCTCAACACCGGACTGGCCATCTTCAGATTTGGATCAATGATGAATTATGCCCTCTTGAGCTTGTTCTTGACACAAAAAGTTGGCTACGATAACTCATTGACCTAAAAAGCGTAATACGCCGGATACAGGCAGGATGGACAAGCCATGAACATCATCGACAACATCAATCACCTGCTGGGTGATGAGCTGAAGGGCACGCTCACACCGGGCTCCAGGCTGAAAATAGCGGCGTCCTGCTTCTCCATCTACGCCTATGAAGCGCTCAAAAAAGAGCTGTCGGCCATCGAGTCGCTGCAGTTTGTGTTCACCTCCCCTACCTTTGTTGCCGATAACGTCACCGACAAGCTGAGAAAAGAGCAGCGGGAGTTTTTCATTCCCAAGGCTGGCCGTGAAAAAAGCCTGTATGGCACCGACTTTGAAATTCACCTTAAAAACAAGCTGACCCAAAAGGCCATTGCCCGGGAATGCGCTAACTGGATGCGGCAAAAAGCCACCTTCAAATCGAACAGCACCCATGCCCCCATGCAGCCCTTCGCCGTGGTTTCCGGGGGCTCCGAGAGCACGCTGTTTGCTCCCATCAACGGCTTTACCGCCGTCGATTTGGGCTACCAGCAAGGTAACGCGGTTTCCAATTTTGTACACAAAATGAAGCAACCCGAGTTCACCGCCCAATACCTGACGCTGTTCGATCAAATCTGGAGCGACCCGGACAAACTGCAGGACGTGACCAATACCATCTGCCAGCACATTGAGTCGGTGTATAAGGAAAACTCGCCCGAAAAAATCTACTTCATCATGCTGTACAACATCTTCAAAGAGTTTCTGGACGACCTCAATGAAGATGTACTGCCCAACGACAGAACCGGTTATCAGGACACCCTGATCTGGAACAAGCTGTTCAACTACCAGAAAGATGCCGCCACCGGCATCATCAACAAGCTGGAAAGCTACAACGGCTGCATACTGGCCGACAGCGTAGGGCTGGGCAAAACCTTCACCGCCCTGGCGGTGATCAAATACTACGAGTTGCGCAACAAGTCGGTGCTGCTGCTGTGCCCCAAGAAACTGGCCGACAACTGGCTGAACTATAACCGTAATCTCACAACCAACCTCTTCGCCAAAGACAGGTTCAACTACGATGTGCTCTGCCACACCGATCTCAGCCGCACCAGTGGCGAGTCTTTCGGCACCTCGCTCAATCGTATCAACTGGGGCAACTACGACTTGGTGGTAATCGACGAATCCCACAACTTTCGCAACAACGACGCGGTAAAGGACCGGGAAACCCGCTACCAGAAGCTGATGAACAAGGTCATCCGCGACGGGGTCAAAACCAAGGTGCTGATGCTCTCCGCCACGCCGGTCAACAACCGTTTCACCGACTTGCGCAACCAGCTGGCACTGGCCTACGAAGGCGATTCCAGCCAACTGACCAAACACCTGAAAACCACCAAAAGCGTCGAACAAATCTTCAACCAGGCCCAGGCCGTGTTTAATAACTGGTCCAAACTGGAGCCGGAGCAAAGAACCGCCAAGGCCATACTGGATGCGCTGGATTTCGACTTTTTCGAACTGCTCGACAGCGTCACCATCGCCCGCTCGCGCAAGCACATTCAGAGCTTTTACGACACCACCGACATCGGTCATTTTCCCGAGCGGCTCAAACCACTGTCTTACCATTGCCCGCTCACCACCCGTGACGACGTGCTTGGCTTTAACCAGATCTTTGAACAGCTCAGGCAACTCAAGCTGTCCATCTATGCCCCGGTCAGCTACATACTGCCCAGCCGGCTAAAAAAATACGAAGAGCTGTACGACACCGAAGTAGAAGGTGGCCGTGGCAAGCTTAAGCAAGCCGACCGGGAAAAAAGCCTGGTGGCGCTGATGACCACCAACCTGCTCAAGCGACTGGAAAGCTCGGTAGAAGCTTTTCGCCGTACCCTGCAATCCCTGCAAGACAACCACCAGCGACTACTGGGAATAATCGACGAGTTCTACCGGCGGGACGGCGTAACCGAGGTCAGCAGCCTGGCGGAAGCGCTGGATGCCATAGAAGCGGATGAAGACGAGCTGCCTTCCTATCACGACATGGAAATTGGCAACAAAATCAAAATCAAGCTCACCGACATGGATCTCACCTCCTGGCAGCAGGACATGCAGGGCGACCAGGAACTGATAACGGGCCTGCTCGCCGCCATGCAAAAGGTAACCCGCCGAAGATGCCAAGCTGCAGCAGCTCAAGGCCCAGCTCGCCCACAAAATGGCCAACCCCATCAACCCGGGCAACCGCAAGGTCATTATCTTTACCGCCTTTGCCGATACCGCCAGCTACCTGTATGAACAGCTGGCACCGGAGCTGCGCGGCAGCCACGGCCTTCATGCCGCCATGGTCACCGGTGGCACCGGGCTGCCCAAAACCACCCTTAAAACCCGCCGCAAGGGCTACGACATTCAGGAAGTGCTGACCCTGTTTTCGCCCCAGTCCAAATCAAAGGTCAGCGTGCTGCCCGACGAGCCGGCCGAAATAGACCTGCTGATTGCCACCGACTGTATCTCCGAAGGGCAAAACCTGCAGGACTGCGACTACCTTATCAACTACGACATTCACTGGAACCCGGTGCGCATTGTGCAGCGCTTTGGCCGGGTGGATCGCATCGGCTCCCCCAATCAGTGCATTCAGCTGGTGAACTACTGGCCCGATATTTCTCTGGATGAATACATCAACCTCAAGGAGCGGGTTGAAAGCCGCATGACCATAGTGGACGTGACCGCCACCGGCGATGACAACGTGCTCAGCAGCCAGGCCAACGACGTGGCCTACCGCAAGGAGCAACTCAAGCGCCTGCAGGAAGAAGTGATTGAGCTGGAAGATCTGAAAACCGGCGTGTCCATCACCGATCTGGGCCTGAACGAGTTTCGCATGGACCTGCTCGCCATGGTCAAACACTACGGCGAGCCCATTAACCAGCCCAGCGGCATGCACGCCCTGGTGCCGGCCAACCCGGCACTGGGGCTGGAGCCCGGCGTGATCTTTGCGCTGCGCAACCTCAACAACAGCGTGACTACCGACCAGCAAAACCGGCTGCATCCCTATTACTTGGTGTACGTTAACGAGCAGGGGCATACCCTCGCCAGCCACATAGACGTAAAACGCCTGCTCGATCTGCTGCGCACCTGCTGCAAGGGCCAGCAAGAGCCCATCGATGCCCTGTGCCGGCGTTTCAACGAAGCAACGCAAGACGGCCAAAACATGGCCAATTATTCCGAGCTGCTCAGTCAGGCCATTGGCAGCATGATGGCCGTGAAGGAAGAAAAAGACATCGACAGCCTGTTTGGCGGCGGCAGCACCTCAGCCCTGGTTAACCGCATTCAGGGCCTGGACGACTTTGAGCTGCTGGCCTTTATTGTGGTGCAGGCACAGGAGGCCCACTCATGACCCAGGCTCTGTCGTCTTGTAGCTGGCAGTTTCCGCCACCAACGCGCTTTGACAAGGTGATCCCCAAAACCAAATTCTATCAACAGGCTACCGTGAACAGTGCCCTGCAGGCCCGCTTTGTGGGAGAGCTGGAGCAGATCATCTGGGCCTGCAAACTCGCGCCCAACACGGTAAACTTGCCCGCGACCGAAGCGGTAACGGAAATCCAGGTGTTCACCCTCAAGCTCAAAGGGGAAACCCTGTCCGAAGAGGTGGTGGCCGCCATTGACAAGGCCATATTATTTTTGAGTTGCAGCGTACTCTGGGGGAAGACCGGCAGCAGCTGCGTTATCTGGCGGCCTACAAGCGCAAAAGCGCCGCCGATGCCGCCAGCTGGGTACGTTCGGAATACCTGGATTCAGGCTGGATTCCGGCAACCGCGCCCCGCAGCGCCCTGCCCGCCGCCATTAACATCGAGCGGCTTTATCAGGCCCTGCTGGTTAGCCTGCTGCCCATTCCGGCCATCGCTGGCGAGAGCATGGACGAGGCCATTGTCCGGCTGGGCCGCCTGCGCAAGCTGGACAAGCAGATGGCCGCGCTGCGTAAAAAAATCGGCACTGAAAAACAATTCAAACGGAAGGTCGAGCTTCACCGAGAGCTTAAGGCCCTGCAACACGAACAGAGCACCCTGAGCCAGACCGAGGGAGCCGGCGCATCCTGAAGCCCCCCGAGCCTTGATGCAAGATAACTACAGCCTATAAAAGTGGATGAGAAATGGACAAACTGAAGATGCACAGCCCCGACATGTCTCAGCAGAACATTGAAAAAATTCGGGCGCTGTTTCCCAACTGCGTCACCGAGTCCCGCACCCCGGACGACAGCCTGCATCTGGCGGTGGACTTTGATCTGCTCAAGCAGGAGTTGTCCGGCTCCATCGTGGAAGGCCCTCAGGAACGCTACCACCTCAACTGGCCCGGTAAGCGCCAGGCACTACTGACCGCCAATGCCCCCATCGCCAAGACCCTGCGCCCCTGCCGGGAAGACAGTGTTAACTTCGACACCACCCAGAACCTCTTTATTGAAGGGGATAACCTGGATGCATTAAAACTGCTGCAGGAGACCTATCTGGGCAAGGTCAAACTGATCTACATAGACCCCCCCTACAACACAGGCCGGGACTTCATTTATGACGATGACTACAGTGAAGCCAGCAGTGACTACCTGAAGCGCTCCAACCAGACCGATGAGTCCGGTGCCCGGCTCAATGCCAACACCGAAGCCAATGGCCGCTTTCATTCCGACTGGCTCAGCATGATTTATGCGCGCCTGCGTCTTGCCCGCAATCTGTTAAAAGACGATGGCGTTATCTTTATCTCCATCGATGACAACGAAGTCGATAACCTGAGAAAGGCATGTAACGAAACCTTTGGAGAAGACAACTTTGTCACTCAGGTGATTTGGCAAAAGGTCTACTCCCCCAAAAACACCGCTTACTGGTTTTCCGAAGATCACGACTATGTGCTGGTTTACGCTCGCAACAAGAAAGCATGGCGTCCCAACCCCTTGCCCAGAACACCGGAAATGGAAGCCCGCTATAAAAACCCGGATAACGATCCCAGGGGGCCTTGGAAGTCAGCCGATCTTTCGGCGAGAAATCGCTACGATGCAGGAATTTATTCCATTGCATGTCCTTCAGGAAGAGTGATTGAAGGTCCTCCCAGAGGCATGTACTGGCGTTTCAGTGAAAAAAAGTTTAAAGAGCTTAATGCGGATAACAGAATTTGGTGGGGAGAGGATGGCAATAATGTTCCTGCGGTAAAGCGCTTTCTGTCCGAAGTCTCTTCCGGTCGTACACCCCAAACCCTCTGGTTTTATAAGGAAGTGGGGCACACTCAGGACGCCAAAAAAACACTGCTAAAGTATGTTCCCTTTCAGCATACCGAAAACGTCTTTAATTCAGTTAAACCGGTCGAGCTGATCCAGCGAGTGTTACAACTGGCTACCAACCCTCAGGACAATGAGATCGTACTGGACTTCTTCAGCGGCAGCGCCACCAGCGCCCATGCGGTGCTAAAGCAAAACAGCGAAGACGGCGGCAACCGCCGCTTTATTGGGGTGCAGATCCCCGAGCCGCTGCCCAAGCCGGAACCCGGCATGGGCTCCATTTTCGAGATGGGCCTGACCCGAATTCGCAATGTAGCGGCGGAGTTGCGCGAACAACCAAACGCGGATCAGCAGGATCTGGGCTTTCGCGTGCTCAAGGTCGATACCAGCAATATGGCAGATATCTACTACTCCCCCGATGCACTCAGTCAGGGCAACCTGGATCTGCTGGTGGACAATATCAAGCCGGACCGCACCGAAGAGGACCTGCTGTTCCAGGTATTGCTGGACTGGGGCATCGACCTGACACTACCCATTCGCAAAGACTCTCTGTGCAGCAAAACCGTCTACACCGTGGACGATGGTGCCCTTGTTGCCTGTTTTGACCGCAATATCACCGAAGATCTGCTCAAGGCCCTGGCCGAGCAAGCCCCGCTGCGGGTGGTGTTCCGGGATGACGGCTTTGCCACCGACAGCCTTAAAATCAACGCCGAGCAAATGTTCAAGCAACTGGCCCCCGGCACCGACGTGCGGGCTATTTAAGGAGTCGTGATGAAAAGTGCCTTAGACAAGCTGAGCATCAGTGGCTTCAAGTCCATTCGCGAGCTGAACGACTTTGAACTGCGCCCGCTTAACGTGATTGTGGGGGCCAACGGGGCCGGCAAAAGC
Organism: Zobellella taiwanensis; assembly: GCF_003012795.1. Classification (GTDB taxonomy): domain Bacteria; phylum Pseudomonadota; class Gammaproteobacteria; order Enterobacterales; family Aeromonadaceae; genus Oceanimonas; species Oceanimonas taiwanensis. The sequence continues at coordinate 133,326 of NZ_PXYH01000006.1, read as the reverse complement.
AACATGCTGTCGTTTTTTAAAATGCTGCGCGCCCTGATGGACGGCACCCTTAACCGCTATGTACGCGACAACGGCGGAGCCACTGATTTGCTGTTCAACGGCAACAAGGTCACCCAGAAAATGACCTTTGAAACCCGCTTTGGCAGCCGGGGCTTTCGCTTTAACCTGGTGCCCACTCCCAGTGACGGCTGCGCCATTGAAGACGAAGCCCGCTACTACAGCCATAGCCAAAACGGCTGGTGGCTGCTGGGCGACAGCGACGATGGCAAGTCCAGAATGGTGGCGGAAGTTGAGCAAAACACATCCGATGCCAAATACTCCCGTCCGGTCTTTGAAGCCATTGCCTCCTGGCAGATTTATCACTTTCACGATACCAGCAGCACCGCCGCCATGCGCAAATACGAGATCGTGCAGGATAATCGAGTGCTGCGTACCGATGCTGCCAATATCGGTCCTTTTTTGCTTAATTTGAAGGCTAACCACACCAGCGACTATCAAGCCATTGTGGATGCCGTGCGCCTGGTCACGCCCTTTTTTGACGACTTTATTCTGCAGCCCAGAACCAGTGGAGCCAAGGAAGAGGTCAACATCAGCTGGCGGCAAAAGGGCTCCGACTACCCCATGCAGCCCTATCACCTTTCCGATGGCTCCATTCGTTTTATTTGCCTGGCCACCGCCCTGCTGCAGCCGGATCCGCCCGCCACCATTATTATCGACGAGCCCGAGCTGGGCCTGCATCCGGCGGCCATTGTGATCCTGGCGGAGCTGATTCAGCAAGCCGCCACCCGCACTCAGGTGATTGTGGCCACCCAATCGCCGGCCCTGCTCGATCAATTTGCGGTAGAAGACATAGTGGTGGTCAAACGCCAGGACGGCGCTTCCACCTTTGAGCGCCTGAACGAACAGGACTACGCCAGCTGGCTGGAAAGCTACTCGCTGGGCGAACTCTGGATCAAGAACGTGATCGCCGGAGGCCCGGTGTATGAGTGATTACATCGAGGTGGTCGTCATTGTCGAGGGCAAGACCGAGCAGATCTTTATTGAGTCGGTGCTGGCCCCCTATCTCGCCAATCAAATGATTTTTATGCGCGCTACTCAGGTATCCAAGCCCGGCCAAAAAGGCGGGGATGTACGCTTTGAGCGGGTGCGCCGTGATCTGGAAGCCCACCTCAAGCAACGCCCAGATACCTATGTCACCACCTTTGTGGATTATTACGGCTTGCGGGAATGGCCGGGGCTGGATGCTGTCACCCCCCAGGCCAGACCGGCAGACATTGCCGAGTGCCTGAACAAGGCCACTGCCAAGCTGGTGTCAGAGTTGTTTTCCGCCCAGCAGGCCGAACGCCGCTTTGTGCCCTTTGTGGCCCTGCACGAGTTTGAGGCCCTGCTGTTCAGCGAGCCGGCCATTCTGGCCCGGGCGCTGGGAGTGGCCGAGCCGGAGGTGGCCGCCGTGGTCAAGGGTTGCGGCGAGCCAGAGGCCATTAACAACAGCCCGCAAACCGCCCCGTCCAAGCGCTTAAATAACTGGTCTGTCACCGGCAAGTTTGCCAAAACCACCCAGGGCATCAGCATTGCCCAACAGATTGGCATTGCCCGCATGCGGGAGCAGTGCCCGCTGTTCCATCGCTGGATAAACCATTTTGAAACCCTGGTCGGAGGTCAGGCATGAAGCTGAAATTCAAGGTTCAACCCTATCAGACCCAGGCGGTGGCCTCGGTGGTGGACTGCTTTGTGGGCCAGCCGCTCAGTTCAAACGTGAACTACCGTATCGACCCCGGTGTATCCACCAACAAACACGGCCAGGCCGGCTGGAACATGTCCGATCAGGATGGCTTCAAAAACGCCGACCTGGTGCTGAGCGAACAGCAGTTGCTGGAAAACATTCACCAGGTACAAAGCAGCCAGAACCTGCCGCTCTCTCCCGGGCTCAAGGTCTATCAGGATCATACCGGCAAGACGCTGCCGGCCAGCTATCATCCCGGCTCCGATATCAACCTGGATATCGAAATGGAAACCGGCACCGGCAAGACCTATTGCTACATCAAGACCATTTTTGAACTGAACCAGAAATATGGCTGGACCAAGTTCATCATAGTGGTGCCCAGCATCGCCATTCGCGAAGGGGTGTACAAATCACTGCAGATCACCTCCGAGCACTTTGCCGAAAGCTACAGTAAAAAGGCGCGCTTTTTTATCTACAACTCCCGGCAGTTGCACCAGCTGGAAAGCTTTTCGTCCGACAGCGGCATCAATGTGATGGTGATCAACATTCAGGCTTTTAACGCCTCGGGCAAGGATAACCGCCGCATTTACGAAGAACTGGATGATTTTCAGTCCCGCCGCCCCATCGATGTGATCAGCGCCAACCGCCCCATTCTCATTCTTGATGAACCGCAGAAAATGGAAGGCAAGAAAACCCTCGACGCCCTGGCCAAGTTCAAGCCGCTGATGGTGCTGCGCTATTCCGCCACCCATAAAACCACGCACCACAAGGTGCACCGGCTGGATGCGCTGGATGCCTACAACCAGAAGCTGGTCAAGAAAATTGCCGTACGCGGCATTTCCGTCAGGGGCCTGGCCGGCACCACTGCTTACCTGTACCTGGAGTCCATCGAGATCTCCAAAAAGGCACCGGTGGCCCGGGTGGACATGGAAGTCCGTCAGGGATCCGGCATCAAGCGCGTGATCAAGCGGCTGAAGCTGGGCGATAACCTGTTTGACGAGAGTAATGAGCTGGAGCAGTACCGTGGTTTTGTGGTCAGCCAGATAGATGCCAACAGCGATACCGTCGAGTTTACCAACGGCCATGTGCTGCAGGCGGGTGAAGCCACCGGCGATGTGACCGAAGGCACCATTCGGCGCATTCAGATCCGCGAAACCATTCGGGCGCACTTCGAGAAAGAGCAGGTGCTTCACGCCCAAGGCATCAAGGTGCTGTCTCTGTTCTTTATTGACGAAGTGGCCAAGTACCGGGACTACGAAGCACAAGACGATAAAGGTGAATATGCCCGCATCTTTGAGCAGGAATACCAGCAGATAAAAGACGAGTACCTGTCCGGGCTGCCGCTGGATAACCATGCCTACCGGGCCTATCTGGAGAAAATCACCCCGGATCGCACCCATAACGGCTATTTCTCCATCGACAAAAAAACCAAGCGCCTGCAAGACCCCAGCGTTAAGGCCCGAGGCGAGGACGCCGGGCTGTCCGATGATGTGGATGCCTATGATCTGATCCTGAAGGACAAGGAAAAGCTGCTGTCGTTCGAGGAAGACACCCGTTTTATTTTTTCTCACTCGGCACTGCGCGAAGGCTGGGATAACCCCAATGTGTTCGTGATGTGCATGCTCAAGCACAGCGACAACACCATATCCCGCCGTCAGGAAGTGGGCCGGGGCCTGCGCCTGTGCGTCAACCAGCACGGCGACCGCCAGGATCATCCCGCCACCGTTCACAACATCAATGTGCTGTCGGTGATTGCCAGCGAAAGCTACAAGGACTTTGTCGGTAACCTGCAACGGGAAATCAGCGAGTCCCTGTCGGCCCGCCCGCGCAAGGCAGACGTGGATTACTTTACCGGCAAGGTCATGACCACCGACCAGGGCAAGGTTGAAGTGACTGCCGACATGGCCCGGCAGATTTATCGATACCTGCTGAAAAACGACTATACCGACGATAACGACGCCATCACTCCGGCCTATCATTCGGCCAAGGCCGAAGGCAGCCTGGCACCACTGCCGGCAGAACTTGAGCCCTATCGAGAGCAGATCCTGACCCTTATCGACGGCGTGTTCAGCACTGCCGCCATGCCGGATATAGGTGACGGCCGTAAGCCCAAAACCAACCCGCTCAATGACAACTTCCAAAAAAAGGAATTCCAGGCGCTTTGGGCACGGATCAACAAAAAGGCCGTTTACAAGGTGGACTTCGACTCCAGCGAGTTGATTACTAACTGTATTCGCGTGCTCGATAAGGAGCTGAAGGTTACTCCCCTGCAGTACATCATTCAGGCCGGCGTGCAACGGGACAACCTGACCGACGAACAGCTCAAGTCGGGCCAGGGGTTTGAGCTTTCCAACACTCAGGGCGAGTATCACAGTGCCAGCGCTTATTCTGGCGTTAAATACGATCTGGTGGGCAAGCTGGCCACAGATACCAACCTGACCCGCAGAACCATTGCCGCCATTCTGAGTAAAATTCAGCCTGCGGTGTTTAGTCAGTTCAAACAGAATCCGGAGCATTTTCTGGCGGAAGCTACCCGCCTAATCAAAGAGCAGAAGGCCTCGGTGATTATCGAGAAGCTCTCTTACGATGAAACCGACGACCGCTACGATACGGATATTTTCACCGCCGCCCAAAGCCGGCAAGACTTCTCGCTGGCCGGTAGCCAGTTGAAAAACCATATCTACGATTACGTGATCACCGACTCCAATATAGAGCGTGACTTTGTAGCCGAGCTGGATACCAATCCTGACGTTGTGGTGTACGCCAAGCTGCCCCGTGGTTTTCTCATCCCCACCCCGGTGGGCGACTACAACCCGGACTGGGCCATCGCTTTTAAAGAAGGCAGCGTGAAGCATGTGTACTTCATCGCCGAGACCAAGGGCAGTCTGTCTACCCTGGAGCTACGAGGCATAGAAGAGCGCAAGATCGACTGCGCCCGCCGTTTCTTCGACAAAATCAGTGGCCAGAGCCCGGGCGAAAACGTGAAGTACGATGTCGTCACCAACTACAATCAGCTGATGGACTTGGTGGGGGGCAAAGTGGCGAGTGAACGCTAACAGGCTTTTGTCTGATTAATATTAGTTATCCTGGCCACGAACAGAGGGCCAGGAGTGCGTGTTCTCTTTTTTGTTATCTGGATTGGCGTGCAAGGCTTGGAAAAAACACGTATTCCAGTTGTTGTTTACTGGCATTCTGCCCAGCGAATATGAAAATGCAAAGTAAAATGCCGGGGTTGCAGGTTGGAACTGCTTGTTTAATCAATTTTTGAGCATTCCAAGATCGGTATTTGCAAGCCAGTATCTACGACAGGGCGACAAATCATGTCGCCATATCGGGGAAACACCTATAGGGGTGAGCTATCCCCTGGCATAGTCGCAACAAATCAAAGCCCTTCAGGCGACGTTGAATGTCGCCTGCCATGTCAAACTGGTTTTTATCAACAAAACACTTTACGCCATGGCCCTATTCAAAAGGATTCGAGATGCCGACCAAGCTGCCTCCCCTGACCACTTTTTGCCGCCAATGCGGGTGGAAGAAGAGTCTGCCTCCCATGGGAGACGTGATCATGGGGCTGCCGGAGCGATGCCCCCAATGCGGCAACCCCGACCTGCAATTGAAGCCATCATCCCTGTTGGAATCGGCGCTACGGGTCCTGACCGAGGTGGCTAAAAAATAACCCTATAGGGGGAGAATGGTTATAGAGGGACGCAACGTTGCGGATCGGGGTCTGTCTGCGGGCAGCGGTGCGCATCGCCATTGCCCGCCTGCGGTTGGGGCGCCCCGCCAAGAGCATGCTTTTGCTGGAGCCGAGCAGAGTAGATAAAACCCAGTTGCTGGGGCAGCTAAGGCTGGATGCCGAAAAAGCAGGCATTCACCTCCTTCGTATCGAAACACCGGAAAGCCGCTCCCTGCCCGCCTTGCTGGCTCCCCAACTGCGCCAGGCCCTGTTGCGGCTGATCCAGGTAGGTCCAGTAAAGGAGTCCGCCCAGCAAGGGCTTAGGGCGCTGGCGGGCTTTGCCACCGCCCTCAACACCAGGTTTGGTGATATTGAAGTAGGCCTGGATTTAGCGCCCGAGCCGGGCCTGGCCGACAACGGGGACTTGGAGGGAGGTTTGACGGCTCTGCTGGAGCAGGTGGGAATGGCGGCCAGAGCAGCCCAAACGGCCCTGCTGATGTACATTGACGAACTGCAGGATATGCCGAAAGTGGAGCTACAGGCTTTACTCAGTGCTCTGCACCGCTGCGCGCAAGACCGCCTGCCCTTGCTGATTATCGGCGCCGGCCTGCCCCGTTTGCGGGCCAGGGTGGGCAATGCCAAGCCTTACGCCGAGCGCCTTTTCGAATTTTTCGAGGTTGCCCCCTGACGCAAGGGGGCACTGATAAGTACCTCGGGTTAGCGCTGGCATGCACCCAAGATTTCAATACTCCACCCCCTTTTCCTGGTGATTACAACCACATATCCAGCCGCTCCCGCCATATCTCCTGCACAAAGGGATCGGCCACCGAGTACACCCCGTGGCCGGTGCGCATCACCAGGTTTTCCGCCACCATCACGTTGAGCACGGGCTGGATTTCCTCCACCTTGACCTCCCTCCCCAGCCGGTTGGCATAGCCGGCGGCGGCATCGGCCGAAAACAGGCCCTTGGCGCCGTCGTCCCGTTCAGCAATACGCGCAAAAACAGCCTTGGCCAGCTCCCCCAGTTGCTCCAGCTTCATCAGTTCCATATCCGCCGCCATGGATCTCAGGGTCCCGGCGATCACCGGCAACAGCGCATCCGGGTCTCCCCCCTGGGTTTTGAGGGTACTGAGTAACTGGCGCAGGGCCTTGAGCATTTCTTCCGGCCGGTGTCCCAGCAACTGAAAGGCCTGATTCGCCACGGCAAGGGATGGCAGTGTGTCCTCCCCCTGCTCGGCAAGCCGCGCCAGCAGGAAGGAGACATAGCCTTCATCCAGCAGGGGAAACGACAGGGATACCGCTCCCGAGAACGCCTGGTTACGTTTGGCGGTCAGCTCGCTGACCTGAGCCTGATGGGAGCCGGTACCGATAAACAGGAAATGACCCGGGGTGCCAGGCCTGGGGTTGATGGCATCCCGCGCTGCCTTGAGGGCAAACAGCATCTGCCGGCCGTCTTCTGTGGTCATGGCCTGCTGTACTTCGTCCACCACCAGCACCACATCGGTCCTGGCCTGCTCGACCAGGCTGGTCAGCACTTCGGCCAGGGTCGGCCCCTCTGCCTGACCGATATGGTCGATATTGAAGCTGAAACTAAATCCCATCACACTGACTTCGGCACCCTTACGCTGCTTCAGCCGTTGCAGCATGCCGGAGCCGGCAGACTGCAGTTCGGCCAGGGTGTGCTTCAGCGCGTTATGCAGCAGTTTGCTCGGGCTGACCAGGGTATCGCTCCACAGATCCACGTAGATCACCAGGGCGCCCTTGGCCTCCAGCACCGGGATCAGATCGTGGCGCAAAAAGGTGGTCTTGCCGGTGCGACGCATGCCGGACAAGAACAACCCGGAGCGCAGCCCCTCGTCCAGCACACCGGGGTTCAGCAGTTGGCTGGCCATTTGTTCGGCCAGTTCCGGGCGCAGATAAACAGTGCTCATGCTTTTATCCATTTTTATATATCAGCAATAATTATCCATAATAGATAAAAGCAACTAAATTGCCACTTATCCCAGCAACAGGGCCACCACCTGAGCGGCGGAGATCGGGCATAATCAGGCATACAACAGCCACCGGGTAGCCAAATGAGCACAATCAAGCATCTGTCTATCAGCGGTTTCAAGTCCATTCGCCATCTGGAGCGGCTACCGCTGGGCTCGCTTAATGTGTTGATTGGCGCCAACGGCGCAGGCAAAAGCAACTTTGTTGACTACTTCCGTATGTTGCCCGAGCTGATTAAGGGCAGGCTGCAGCGATGGAGCAGCAAGCAAGGCGGGGCCGAGCGCATTCTGAGCACCCCCAACGGGAGCCTACCCCGGCCGGAGCCATTCCGATGGCCCACTGGCAGCAATTGCCTTCCTTAATTGCGGGAACTGAATTCCCTCTGAAGGGTGCTATTCTGGCCGGATTTACCACCTATTCCCCCGAAGGAAGTCGCCATGCTGGCCGTCATTGCCATTACCGCCCCCATTTTTATCCTGATCGCCCTGGGCTACGGCGCCGTGCGCTTTCGACTGATGCCGGCCGAGGCGGTGCCGGGCATGGGCCGGTTCGTGCTCTATTTCGCCATGCCGGCGCTGATTTTCCATACCCTGTCGGGCCTGAGCGTAGGCCAGGTGATAGAGCCCGGCTATATGCTGGCCTATGCCGGCGGTTCGCTGCTGCTGCTGATACTGGGACTGATACTGACCCTTAAGGTGCTGAACAACGAAGCGGTGCTGGGAGCGCTGAAATCCATGGGTATGGTGGTACCGAACAGCGCTTTTTTCGGCTATCCGGTGCTGTTGCAGGTGTTTGGCGAGCCGCCGGCGCGCGCCTTTGCCCTGGCGCTGCTGGTGGAAAACCTGCTGATTATCCCGCTGGCCCTGGCGGTGCTGGAATTCAACGCCCACCGCGGCCAGGGCGGCAGCTTCGGCAAGGCCCTGCTCGGCCTGCCCGCACGAGTACTGCGCAATCCCCTGGTGCTGGCCATCGCCGCCGGCATCCTGGCCTCGGCCCTCAACCTTGCCCTGCCCCAGGCCATGGCCACCAGCCTGGAACTGCTGGGCCGGGCCTCGGCGGCGGTGGCCCTGTTCGTCATCGGCGGCTCCCTGGTGGGCAGCCCGGTGCGGGGCAACCTGGCCGGCATGGGCACCGTCATGGTGGGCAAACTGGTCGCCCACCCGCTGCTGGTGGCACTGATGGTGTGGTGGCTGCCCCCCTTCGACCCACAGCTGCAACTGGCGGTGATCCTGATGGCCGCCATGCCGATGATGAGCATCTATCCCATCATCGGCGGCCAGTACGGCCAGCGCAGCTTTGCCGCCGGCACCCTGCTGCTGACCACGGCAGCCGCCTTTGTCAGCCTGTCCGTCATTCTGCTGCTGGTACGTTAAATCACCGTTCCCAATAGTGCTGTCGCGCGGAGGCTCTGCTTAGCGGAAGCCGGTCGCAATCTACCGTTCGGCACCGTTATTTAACCGCTCTCTGCCGCCAGCCCAAACCTGGCCAGCTGCATTTCCCGCAGCCGGCTCAGGGTGCGGCGGAACGGAAAGGCCAGGGCGCCGTCCCGGTAGAGTTCGTCCAGCGGCACGTCCGCTTCCAGCCACAGCGGTATCCGCCGGTCGTAGCATTCATCCACCAGGGCGATAAAGCGCCGCACGCCGTCGTCCTGGCGGGACAGGGGCGGCAGCCGGCGCTCGCCGGCGGCCACCTGGGCCGCGCCGTCTTCGGTGCCGCGGGCGATGGCCTGCAGCCTGGTGCCCGCGTCCAGCCGGGGCAGGCCTTCCAGCAGGATATGCCGGAACCGGTCGCCGAGCAGGATAAAGTCGGTCGCCGCCAGCGGTTGCTCGCACAGATCCTGGTAGCGACACCAAAGCACGCCGTCCCGGCAGCCCAGCACCGGGATCCGCCGGTGCCCCAGCGCCAGCACCTCTTCCGTGTCCGCCGCCGGCGCCAACTCCCGGAACAAGGGCGCCAGCACACCGGGCGAGCGCACCCAGTAGCGGCGGCGGGCCTGGCCCGGGTGTAGCCGGTGATCCTCGCCGCCATCCACGCACAGCACCTGCATCCGCTCGGCCATGGCGGTCACCGCAGGCAGGAAACGTTCCCGGTTGAAGCCTTCCGCATAGAGTCCCTCGGGCGGCTGGTTGGAGGTAGTGACCAGCACCAGGCCCTCGGCGAACAGCCCCTGCCAGAGGCGGCCCAGCAGCATGGCGTCGCCGATATCGCTCACGAACAGCTCGTCCAGGCACAGCACCCGGACCTCGGCGGCCAGCTCCGCCGCCAGCCGGGCCAGGGGATCCTCGGTGCCGGTGAGCTGGAACAGGCGGCGGTGCACCCAGCGCATAAAATGATGAAAATGCAGCCGCCGGGCCGGCACCCTCAGGCTCCGGAAAAACACATCCATCAGCCAGGTCTTGCCCCTGCCCACCGGGCCCCAGAGGTAAATGCCGCCGGCAGCCTCGCCCGCCTGCAGCTGGCGATGGCACAGCTCCAGCGCGGCAACGGCCCGGCGCTGGGCGGGGTCGTCACGAAAGCCCGCATTCAGGGCGTCAAGGTAGGCGGCATGGGGAGAAAGCGGGGTCATGGGCACTCGCAGGCGGCAATGAAGGGGGTCATTAGGCCATAGCCGGCCAGCCCGGACAAGCCACTTTCCCACCGTCCCGGCCGCCTTTTCCGGTGCACGGCCGGGCGTGCTTGATATAACATAATGGTCTTACCTGCCCCAGTAATAACCATAACAACGGGATATGACACCATGTTCGCGATCGACCGATTGATACTGCTCGCCGCCATCCTGATCCTGTTTGGCATTCTGTCCAGCAAGCTGTCGGCCCGCCTCGGGCTGCCGGTGCTGGTCCTGTTCCTGCTGACCGGCATGCTGGCCGGGGAAAGCGGCATCGGCGGCATCGCCTTCGACAGCCCCCAGGCCGCCCATGCCCTGGGTACCCTGGCGCTGGCGATGATATTGTTTGACGGCGGCCTGCAAACGCCGGTGTCCTCCATCAAGATGGTGTGGCGCCCGGCCTCGCTGCTGGCTACCCTGGGCGTGCTGGTGACCGCCCTGGTCACCGGCGTGGCCGCCGCCTATATCCTCGATTTGCCCCTGCTCGAGGGCCTGCTGCTCGGCGCCATCGTCGGCTCTACCGACGCGGCGGCGGTCTTTTCCCTGCTGCGCAACGCCGGCATCCACATCAATAAACGGCTGAAGTCCACCCTGGAAATAGAAAGCGCCTCAAACGACCCCATGGCCATCTTCCTGACCGTGGGCCTGCTGGAAGTGCTGGTCAACGACATGCCCTTCGGGCTTGGCCTGCTGCAGTTGTTCGTGATGCAAATGGGCCTGGGCGCCGTGGTCGGCCTGCTGGTGGGCTGGGTGTCGGTACGGGTGATCAACCGCATCCAGCTGGTGGCCTCCGGCCTGTACCCGGTGATGGTCGCCAGCTGCGGCCTGCTGGCCTTCGGTATCGCCGCCAACCTTGGCGGCAGCGGCTTCCTGGCGGTCTTCCTGGCCGGCGTGGTGCTCGGCAACAGCCGCTTCGTGTTCCAGCGCGGCACCTTTTTGTTTCACGACGGCCTGGCCTGGCTCAGCCAGATCACCATGTTCGTGGTGCTCGGCCTGCTGGTCTATCCCGAATCCCTGCTGGAGGTTTGGTGGCAGGGGCTGCTGATTGCCGCCGTGCTGATCCTGGTGGCCCGTCCGCTGGCGGTGGTGCCCATGCTCCGGCTGTTCCGCTTCAGCCGCAACGAAATCGCCCTGGTGTCCTGGGTTGGCCTGCGCGGCTCCGTGCCCATCATTCTGGCGATTTTCCCGCTGATGTTCGGCCTGCCCAACGCCGATCTCATCTTCAACGTGGTGTTCTTCGTGGTGCTGATCTCCGCCACCCTGCAAGGCTCCACCCTGCCCCTGGTGGCCCGTCGGCTGGGCCTGACCGAGCCGCCGCCGGCAGCCCCCGCCGCCACCCTGGAGATCACCGCCGTCGGCGACATCGACGCCGACATTGTGGAATACACCCTGGGCGAGCACCCCCGCGCCGCCGGCCGGCTACTGTCCCAGATGGCACTGCCCGACGATACCGTGGTGGCGATGATCACCCGCGGTACCACCGTTATTCCGCCGCGCGGCTCCACCCGCTTGCAGCAGGGCGATCACCTGTTCGTGGTGCTCAAGCCCGAAACCCGGCCTTTTGTGGACTGCGTCTTCGCCCAGGTGGCCGAGGCGCCGCGCCTGGATTTGCCCGACACCGAGCTCAGGCTCAAGGGCAGCACCCGGGTGGAGGACTTGCGCCATTCCTACGGCATCGACCTGGCGGTGGAGCCGCAACTGACCCTGGATCAGCTGTTGCGCCGAGATCTGGCCGAGGATCTGAAGGACAGCGGCGGCCTGGTGCTGGACAACGTCTGCCTGCAGGTCAGGGGCATGATCGGCAACCGCGTCACCACCGTCGGCCTGCGCGCCCTGCCCCAGGCCGAGGACGCCCCGCTCTAGCGCCCGGCCCTTACTCCCTCCGGTGCTGGCTGTCGACGCGGATACGCACCGCGTCGTGGCGCCAGATCTCCCGGTCGCAATCGAGCAGCCGGCCGTGCTGGTCGTAATTGATGCGGGTCACCGCCAGCACCGGACTGCCCGGCGCCAGGTTGAGCACCCGGGCCGCTTCCCCCCGGGCCGCGGTGGGGCAGATATCGAAGCGGGAACGGCCGTACTCCAGCCCGTACTCGCGCCGGTACAGCTCGGTCAGGGACTGGCTCAGATCCTGGCGCTCTATGCCGGGAAACCATTCGGGCCGCAGAAAGTGCTCCACATAGAGCACGGCGCGGCCGTCGATGCGTCGCTCCCGGCACAAACGAAACAGCCGGCTCAGGGGTGCAATCTCCATTTCCGCCACCAGCTCGCAGGGCGCCGGCACCCAGCGGCTCGCCAGCACCCGGGTTTCGGCGCGGCGCGCCTGGGCCGCCACCAGAGCGTGAAAATGGGAGCGGCTGGCCGGGTTGTAGACCAGGCGCGGGCGCGACACAAACCAGCCGCGCCGTTCCTCCCGGTAAATCAGTCCCTCCGCCTCCAGTATCGACAACGCCTCCTTGACGGTGATACGGGTCGTCTCGAACAGGGCCGCCAGTTCCCGTTCGGCGGGCAGCTTGGCGCCCGGCGCCAGGGTTGCGCCGGCAATCTGGCGGCGCAGGGTGTCGGTGATGAGGGCAGTCTGGGTTTTGGGTTGCAACTCCACTGTCATGGCCTAGTCCAGTAACGAATCACGCCAGCCTGCCAGCGGGCCGTGACAGGCTAATGACAGGGATATCGTGCAAAACTTCATCAAAATGGCATTTAACTGCCACCAAAGTGTCGCCTTAGTGTCACATTTGCTGCCTAGCATGAGTTCCGAACCTGACCTAGTCCAGAGGATTGGAACTGATGAAACACCTGTTTAGCGCAAGTCTGATTACCCTGGCCCTGAGCGCCACCGCCCAGGCCGCCGACCTCACCGAACTGGAAGCCAAGGCCCGGGCCGAAGGCCGGATCAACAGCGTCGGCATGCCCGACTCCTGGGCCAACTGGAAAGACACCTGGCGGGATCTGGGCGAGCAATACGGCCTCCAGCACCAGGACACCGACATGAGCTCGGCCCAGGAAATCGCCAAGTTCGCCGCCGAGAAGGAAAACGCCACCGCCGACATCGGCGACGTGGGCGCCGCCTTCGGCCCCATCGCGCTGCAGCAGGGCGTGACCCAGCCCTACAAACCCAGCACCTGGGACGAAATCCCGGCCTGGGCCAAGGACGAGGACGGCCACTGGGTGCTGGGCTATACCGGCACCATCGCCTTTATCGTCAACAACGAGCTGGTCACCAAGGCACCCGCCTCCTGGGCCGATCTGCGGGACGGCGACTACCAGGTCACGGTGGGCGACGTGGGCGTGGCCGCCCAGGCCAACAGCGCCGTGCTGGCCGCCGCCTTCGCCCTCGGCGGGGACGAGTCCAACCTCACCCCGGCCCTGGAGCTGTTCGCCGACCTGGCCAAACAGGGCCGGCTGTCGCCGGTGGACACCAATATCGCCAACCTGGAAAAGGGCGAGATTGAAATGGCCATCCTGTGGGACTTCAACGCCCTCAACTACCGGGACCAGATCGACCGCGACCGCTTCACCGTGGTGATCCCGAGCGACGGCTCGCTGATCTCCGGCTACGCCACCATCATCAACAAGTACGCCAAGCACCCCAACGCCGCCAAGCTGGCCCGGGAATACATACTGAGCGACGCCGGCCAAATCAACCTGGCCCGGGGCTATGCCCGCCCCATCCGCACCAGCGTGACCCTGCCCGCCGACGTGCAGGCCCAGCTGCTGCCCAATGACATGTACGCCAAGGCCCGCCCCATCGCCGACTTCGAGGCCTGGGAACAGAGCACCAAGCGGCTGCCGCGCCAGTGGCAGAGCGAAGTGCTGATGCATCAGCAGAGGTAAGCATGCGCAAGGTCATACTGGTCCTTATCGACGGTCTGGCCCATGAGGTAGCCCAGCACAGCCTGGGCTACCTGCTTGGCCTGTGCGAGGCGGGACGGGCAACCGGCTACAAGCTGCAGTGCGAGCTGCCGGCGGTGTCCCGCCCCCTGTACGAGACCATCCTCACCGGCACCCGGCCGGTGGACCACGGCGTGGTGCACAACCAGGTGGTGCGCACCAGCCGCGAGCAGAGCATCTTCACCCTGGCCCGCGCCGCCGGCCTGACCACGGCGGCGGCGGCCTACCACTGGCTGAGCGAGCTGTACAACCGCGCCCCCTACCAGGCGGTGCGGGATCGCTTCACCCAGGACGAACGCCTGGCCATCCAGTACGGGGTGTTCTACCACAGGGACGACTACCCGGACTGCCACCTGCTGCTGGACGCCGAATGGCTGCGCCGGCGCTTTGATCCGCACTTTTTGCTGGTCCACCCGATGAACGTGGACGACGCCGGCCACAAGCACGGCCTGGACTCCAGCCAGTACCGCAACAGCGCCCGCCGCCTCGACCTCTGGCTGGCGGACTACCTGCCGGGCTGGCTGGCCGAGGGCTACCAGGTGCTGGTGACCAGCGACCACGGCATGAACCGGGACCACAGCCACAGCGGCACCCTGCCCGAGGAACGGGAAGTGCCGCTGTTCGTGCTGGGCGACGCCTTCAGTCACGACCGCCACGCCCGCCCCCGCCAGCTCGAACTGTGCGGCACCCTCGCCAGCCTGCTGGGCCTTGCGCACGACAAGCCGGTCTGCGGAGAGTTACTGAAATGAATGAACAAGCTATTTCCGGCAACTTGCGGGATGCCGATAAAAACGTAGCGGAATTTCCGCCAAGCACCTCAGCGTCCGATGAGCGGACAAAGGGAACGGCTCCGCCGACCGTCACATGCCATGGATGGCATGTGCGAGCCCACAGGGATGTGCTTGCGGCGTGTCGGCGGAGTTGGCCCTTTGGCCGCGCCCGCCAGGCTGACAGCCAGACTGGTGAGGTGACGGCGTCGACGTCGGCCAAACCCGCTTCCTGGCGCCGCTTGCTGCCGCTCGCCCTGGTGCTGCCCTTCGCCCTGGCGTTCGGGCTGTTCCAGCTCGCCCCCATGGCCTGGGTGCTGATCCACAGCTTCCAGGCCGGCGGCGACTGGAGCCTGGCCAACTTCCGCGAGATCCTGGGCTCGCCCTTCTACCGCCAGTCCTTCGCCAACAGCCTGGACCTGGCCTTCTGGTCCAGCCTGCTCGGGCTGGGCATCGCCCTGGCGGGCACGGCGGCGCTGCGCCAGGTGCCCGGCCGGCTGCGGGACGCCGTGGTGGCCTTCACCACCATGGCCAGCAACTTCTCCGGCGTGCCCCTGGCGTTCGCCTTTATCGTGCTGCTGGGCATGAACGGCGCCGCCACCCTGCTGCTGCGGGAGCTGGGCCTGATCGAACAGTTCCACCTGTACTCCCGGGCCGGCCTTATCCTGCTCTACACCTATTTCCAGATCCCCCTGGCGGTGCTGCTGCTCTACCCGGCCTTCGACGCCATCAAGGCCGACTGGCGCGAGGCCGCCGCCCTGCTCGGGGCCGGCCCGCTGCACTACTGGCTCAGGGTGGCGCTGCCGGTGCTGAGCCCGGCCCTGCTCGGTACCTTTATCATACTGCTGGCCAACGCCCTCGGCGCCTACGCCAGCACCTATGCGCTGATGACCAGCAACTACAACCTGGTCACCATCCAGATCGCCGGCCTGGTAGCGGGGGATATCTTCCTCGAGCCACAACTGGCGGCCGCCCTGTCGCTGCTGCTGATGGCCCTGCTGGTGCTGGTGACCGCCGTCAACCAATGGCTGATCGCCCGGAGTCGCCATGAATAAGCCCCCCTTGCCCGCCCGGCTCACGGTCTGGACCCTGGTGGCGCTGCTCGCCACCCCCATCCTCATCACCCTGGTGTATTCCCTCTCCGCCCAGTGGGGCGCGCAGATCCTGCCCCGGGGCTTTACCCTGGACTGGTACCAGAGGCTCTGGTCCGACGGCCGTTTCCTCGCCGCCTTCGGCCGCTCCCTGCTGGTGTGCGCCGCCGCCCTGGCATTGAGCCTGGCGTTGATCCTGCCCACCCTGTTCGTGGTGTTCTACTATTTTCCCCGGCTCAAGGGGCTGATGAACCTGCTGGTGCTGCTGCCCTTCGCGGTGCCGCCCGTGGTGTCGTCGGTGGGCCTGCTGCAGCTCTACGCCGGCGGCCCCCTGCCGCTGGTGGGCACCCCCTGGATACTGGTGTGCTGCTATTTCACCCTGGGCCTGCCCTTTATGTACCGGTCCCTGGCCAACAACCTGGAAGCGGTGAACCTGCGCGATCTGATGGACGCCGCCCACCTGCTGGGGGCCGGCACCACCCGCGCCTTTTTGCAGGTAGTGCTGCCCAACATCAAAAACGGCCTGCTCAGCGCCCTGTTCCTGGCCTTTTCCTTTTTGTTCGGGGAGTTCGTGTTCGCCAACATGCTGGTGGGCACCCGCTTCGAAACCCTGCAGGTCTACCTGTACAGCCAGCGCACCAACAGCGGCCACTTTACCAGCGCCATGGTGATGTCCTATTTCCTGTTTATCGGCGCCGCCACCTGGCTGGCCCTGCGCCTGCAATCCCGGAGAGCCTGATGTTTTATCTGGAAGTTGCCCGCCTCGCCAAATCCTTTGGCGACACCCCCGTGTTCAGCGATATCAGCTTCGATATCCGCCAGGGGGAATTCATCACCCTGCTCGGCCCCTCGGGCTGCGGCAAGTCCACCCTGCTGCGCAGCCTGGCGGGGCTGATCCCCCCCGACACCGGCCGGATCCGGGTAGCGGGGGAAGACATCACCTGGCTCAAACCCCAGCAGCGGGGCATCGGCATGGTGTTCCAGAGCTACGCCCTCTTCCCCAACCTTACGGTGGCCGGCAATATCGCCTTCGGGCTGCGCATGCAGAAACTGGACAAGGCCGAGATCGCCCGCCGGGTGGCGGAGTCGGTGGAGCTGGTGGGCCTGACCGGCCGCGAGCACCATCATCCGGCCCGGCTCTCGGGCGGCCAGCGCCAGCGCGTCGCCCTGGCCCGGGCACTGGTGGTGCGCCCGCGTATCCTGCTGCTGGACGAGCCGCTCTCTGCCCTCGACGCCCCCATCCGCAAACGGCTGCGCGAGCAGATCCGCGCCATCCAGCAGCAGCTCGGGCTGACCACCGTCTTCGTCACCCACGATCAGGAAGAAGCGCTGACCCTGTCCGATCGCATCTTCGTGATGAACCAGGGCAGCATAGTGCAGGCCGACACCGCCGAGGCGGTTTACACCCGCCCGGCCAGCGACTTCGTGGCCGGCTTTATGGGCAGCTACAACCTGCTCGGTCCGGCCCAGGCACAGGCCTTGTTCGGGCTGCACATAGCGGGCAAACTGGCGATCCGTCCCGAGGCCATCTACATCCGCGAGCCCGGGCGGGACTATGGCCCGGCCATGTCGGCCCCGCTGCCCGCCGAGGTGGAGCAGCACCGGCTGCTGGGCAATGTGATCCGCTATCGGGTACGGCTGGAGCATGCCACCCTGGAAGTGGATACCCTCAACCGGGGCCCGCAGGCACTGCTGCCGGTGGGCAGCCGGGTGGAGCTGCTGTTTCCCCGTGATGAACTGAAAGAGGTGGCCTGATGGCACTGGCGATTTTCGACCTGGACGAAACCCTGATTGCCGGCGATTCCGCCAGCCTGTGGCTGGCCTTCCTGGCCCGCGAGGGGCGGGTATCCGAGGCCCTGCTGGCCGAGGAGCGCCGGCTGATGGCGGACTACTACCAAGGCGAGATGGACATGGAGGCCTACATGACCCTGACCCTCTCGCCCCTGCAAGGCCGCCGCCCCGACGAACTGGCGCCGCTGGTTACCCGTTTTATCGAGCACGAGATAGCGCCCCTGGTCTATCCCCAGGCCAGGGCCACGCTGGACTGGCACCGCCGCCAGGGGCACCGCTGCCTGATCATTTCCGCCACCGCCGAATACCTGGTGGCGCCCATCGCCCTCTCCCTGGGGGTGGAGCAGGCCATCGGCATAGAGGCGCAGCTGGAGCGGGGCCGCTACAACGGTCGCGCCCGGGGAGTATTCAGCTATCGGCAGGGCAAGGTGACGCGGCTGACCCAGTGGCTGGAACGGCAGGGGCTCAGCCCCGCATTCAGCTATGGCTACAGCGACTCCCACAACGACCTGCCGCTGCTGGAATATGTGGACGAGGCGGCGGTGGTCAACGCCGCCGCGCCGCTGGCGGACATTGCCGCCAGCCGGGGCTGGCGGCAACTGAGCTGGACCCTGTAGGGGCGCCGGATTTTTCAGTCAAACAGCTTGTGCGCCAGGGTCGCCACGGTTTTTCCCTGATAACGGGCAATGGCCAGTTCCCGGTCGTCGGGCCGGCGCGAGCCGTCGCCGCCGGCAATGGTGCTGGCGCCATAGGGGGTACCGCCGCCGACCCGGGAAATATCCGCCACTTCCGGCGTGGCATAACCGATGGGCACAATGATCATGCCGTGGTGGGCCAGGGTGGTCCAGGTGGAGGTGATGGTCATTTCCTGGCCACCGCCGGTGCCGGTGGAGCTGAAGACGCTGGCCAGCCGGCCCACCAGGGCCCCCTTGACCCAGAGGCCGCCGGTCTGATCGAGGAAGTTGCGCATCTGGCCGCTCATGTTGCCAAAGCGGGTCGGGGTTCCGAAGATGATGGCGTCGTAATCGGCCAGCTCCGCCGGCCTGGCCACCTCGGCGGACTGATCGGTCTTGCCGCCGGCGGCGCGAAAGGCCTCCTCGGGCATGGTTTCGGGTACCCGCTTGACGGTGACCTCTACTCCGGCCACGCTCCGGGCACCCTCGGCCACCGCCTCGGCCATGGTTTCGATATGGCCGTACATGGAATGATAAAGTACCAGCAATTTACTCATGGTTGGGCTCCTTTGATGCCACTGTTGGGCCGACGTGAACGCGCCGGCCGTCCCCCATTCAATCTAGCCGACAGTGCGGGGACGACAAGGCGGCGCCCTTCTCAGACCAAGGTCGCAACGGCAAAACATTTCATTTACAGTCCAGGTGGCTTTTGCTTTACTGCCCTTGACCCCGTTTGCGACCTCCGGCGGCAGTACCCTTACGATGAACCGATTTCAGCAGCAGCTTGAAGCTCAACAGGGCATCCAGGACATGATTGCCCAGCACGCCCCCCTGCCCCGGACCCTGGCCGCCATTACCGCCATGATCGAAGGGCAGCTGCCCGGTTCCCGCTGCAGCGTCATGCTCTACCACCCCGACCACCACCAGCTCGCCTTCGCCGCCGGCGCGGGCTTTTCCGCCGACTACGCCCGGGCCCTGGCCGCCATACCGGTGGGGCCGGGCATCGGCACCTGCGGCTCCGCCGCCTTCCACCGCCGCCTGGTCGTCACCGAACATATCGCCGAAGACCCGGGCTGGAACGGCTTTCACCGGCTGGCCGCCGCCGAGGGGCTGCAGGCATGCTGGTCGACCCCGGTACTGACCCGGAACGGCCGCCTGCTCGGCACCTTTGCCATCTATCACGGCCAGCCGGCCCGGCCCCGGGCGGCCGATCACGAACTGGTCGACCGGGCCGCCGCCCTGGTGGCGCTGGCGGTCATGCGCGACCAGGACCGGCAGAGCCTGCAGGTGCAGGAGCAACGCTACCGCTCCCTGTTCCTGCACCATCCGGACGCGGTGTTCGAGCTGGACCTCGACGGCCGCTTCGTCAGCGCCAATCCCGGCACTGCCGCCCTCACCGGTTTCAGCCCCGGCGAGCTGGCCGGGCGCCACCACGGCGAACTGGTCACCGTCGCCGACCGGCCGCGGGCCGAGGCCGCCTTTGCCGACGTCTGCCAGGGCCGGGCGCGCCAGTGCGAAATCACCCTGGTGCGGGCCGGGGGCGAATTCTGCCTGGTGGAGGTCACCGAGCTGCCGATCATCGTCAACCAGCAGGTACTCGGGGTCTACGGCATTGCCCGGGACATCGGCCGGCGCCGGCGGGACGAATCCCAACTGCGGCTGCTGCAGCGCGGCATAGAGGCCAGTACCAACGGCGTGGTCATCCTCGATGCCGGCCAGCCCGACCATCCCATCGTCTACGCCAACAGCCCCTTCCTTGCCATGACCGGCTACCGGCGCGAGGAGGTGCTGGGGCGCAATCCGCGCTTTCTCGAAGGGCCGGATCCGGACCCGGCCAGCGCCGACCGCATCGAACGGGCCCTGCGCCAGCAGCAGGAACTGCAGATCACGGTGCGCAACTACCGCAAGGACGGCACCGCCTTCTGGAACCGGCTGGTGATAAGCCCGGTGCGGGACGAGCAGGGCAATTGCACCCATTTTGTGGAAATCCAGCAGGACATCACCCGCCAGAAGGAAAACGAGGAACGACTGGCCTACTACGCCGGCCACGATTACCTGACCGGGCTGCCCAATCGCCGCCAGTTCGAGGCCCGCCTGGCCCATGACGATGAACTGAGCCGCCGCCGGCACAGCCCGCTGGCGGTGTGTTACATCGACCTTGACGACTTCAAGCCGGTCAACGACAACCTGGGCCACCATGTGGGCGACGAACTGATCCTGGCGGTGGCCAACCGGCTCAAGAGCGTGCTGGAACCCGGCGAACTGCTGGCCCGCCTCAGCGGCGACGAATTCGTGCTGCTGCTGCCCGGGCTCGACGACAAGACACTGATCCGCCGCGCCGAACAGCTGCTGTCCCTGCTGTCCACCCCCTTCGAGCTGCCCGGCCACCGGCTGCAGCTGAGCGCCAGCCTCGGCATCGCCACCCACGCCGCCCGCCACCGGCACCCGGCCGATCTGATCCGTTTCGCCGACCAGGCCATGTTCGAGGCCAAGCGCCAGGGGCGCAATACCTGGCACTGGTACGAGGGGGACGGCAACCGCAGCAACGGCCAGTATGTCCTGTTGCGCCGGGAGCTGCAGGAAGCCCTGCAGCACAACCAGTTCGAACTGCACTACCAGCCGGTGGTGGACGCCCGCACCGGGGCCATGCGCGGCGCCGAGGCCCTGGCCCGCTGGCGCCATCCCCACAAGGGACTGATCCCGCCCGCCGCCTTTATCCCCCTGGCCGAACAGACCGGGCAGATCATCCCCCTCGGCCAGTGGGTGCTCCAGCAGGCCTGCCGCGACCTGCGGCAACTGCCCGACGACCTGACGGTGGCGGTCAACATCTCTCCGCTGCAGTTTCACCGGGCCGGTTTTGTGGAAGAGCTGGGCGCCCTGCTCGAACGGCACGGCATACCGGGACGGCGGCTGGAGCTGGAAATTACCGAGGGCGTGCTGATGACGGGCACCGAGCAGGCCATCGCCACCCTGCACCGCCTGCGCCGGCTCGGCATTGTTACCGCCATCGACGACTTCGGCACCGGCTTTTCCAGCCTCAGCTACCTGAGAACCCTGCCCATCCAGAAGATCAAGCTGGATCGCAGCTTTATCGCCGACATTACCGACCATCCGCAAAGTGCGGCCATAGTGCAGGGCGTGATCACCATGGCCCGTCACCTGCAACTGGAAGTGGTGGCCGAAGGCATTGAAACCGAAGCGCAACGCCGGGATCTCACCGAGCGCGGCTGCGACCGGCTACAGGGCTTCTATTTTTCCAAGCCGCTGCCGCTGGCCGAGTTCAGGGCCGGGATGGCCCATTGGGGGGATTGAACGGCCCCCGCCGCGCGGGCGGGGGCCAACGAGCGAGGCGCCCCGCAGGATCAGGCGAAATCCTTGACCAGTTCCAGCACGTCCAGCTCGATGCCGTCCAGCTCTTCGTCCCAGTTCGGACCGATCCGCACGCCGTCTTCGGACAGATCTTCCACCCAGATTTCCAGGAATTCGGCCAGGGTGATCTCGAAAGGCTCGTAATCGGCCCATTCATCCACGCACTGGGCCCTGGCCTGCGCCTCGGTGGACCATACCGGCATCACTTCGGTATCTTCGAATTCGGTGGAGTCGCACACCACCCACTCGTCCCCGAAGCGCAGCCCCCACATCACCCGGTCGGCTTTCACTTGATCGATAAAACGCTGGTAATTTTGCTGGTGGAGGTCGCTCATCATGGTCACCTTTGGCTGATAATGGGGGAGATACCCCGGAAGGGGCGATACTGAACCAAATTGTCAGTAGACTCAATCAAAACAAGATCAACAGAGCTATGCAAGGCCCGCGGGCCCGTACTTAACCATAGGAGGTGGCGGATGAAACTGCCCGCCCGAGAATGCGTCGCCAGCCTGGATGTGGACGCCCAGTATACCTTTACCCCGGCCTGCCCGGACGAGCTGCCGGTGGCCGGCGGCGACGGCATCGCCGACGAACTCAACCGCCAGGCCGCCTTCGCCGGCTGCCGCATCGGCACCAAGGACGCCCACTCGCCCAAGGCGCACTGGGTGGCCGATGATACCTCCCCCGCCTTCAGCCCCCTGCCCGGCCGGCACATGGATATCCGCTGGCCACGCCACGCCGTGCCCGGCACCCGCGGCTTCGAGCTGCTCGACGGCCTGCCCCATCCGGCCGACTACGACTTTTTCGTCTGGAAGGGGATCGAGCCCGACATGCATCCCTACGGCGCCTGCTACCACGACCTGGATGAACGCCTGAGTACCGGCCTTATCGAATTTCTGCGCACCCGCGGGATCAGCACAGTGCTGGTGGGCGGCCTGGCCACCGATTATTGTGTGCGCCGGACCGTGCTCCAGTTGCTGGCGGCGGGGTTTGAGGTGGTGGTCAACCGGGCCGCCATCCGTGGCGTGGCCGACGACACCAGCCGCCACGCCATCGCCGAGATGATCCAGCAGGGCGCCCGCTTCATCCGCGACAGCGGCGAACTGGAGCCCGCCCATGACTGAGCCCGTCATCCGCTCCCTGCTCGACACCGACCTCTATAAGTTCACCATGATGCAGGCGGTGCTGCACCAGCACCCGGCCGCCGAGGTGGAATACCGTTTCCGCTGCCGCACCCCGGGCATCGACTTCGGCCCCTGCCTGGAAGAGATAGCGCGGGAAATCGATCACCTTTGTACCCTGCGGCTGGACCAGGCGGAGCTGGACTACCTGGCCGGGCTCGACTACATCAAGTCCGATTTCATCCATTTCCTGCGCCTGTTCCGGCTCGATCGCCGCTTTATCCACCTCGCTTGCCGCAACGGCGAGCTCGAACTCCTGATCCGCGGCCCCTGGCTGCACACCATACTGTTCGAAGTGCCGCTGCTGGCCATCATCAGCGAGGTCTACTGCCGCCGCCACTATCCGGCGCCCGACTGGGATCAGGCCCGCCGCCGGCTGGAGCACAAAATTGCCCTGGTGGAGCAGGCGCCGGACCGGGCGGGCTTTCGCTTTTCCGACTTCGGCACCCGCCGCCGCTTTTCCCGCCGCTGGCATCGGCAGGTGGTGGAGCAGTTTGCCCACCGCCTGCCCGACAGCTTTGCCGGCACCAGCAACCTGGATCTGGCGCGCCGGCTTGGGTTGCTGCCCATCGGCACCATGGCCCACGAATACTTGCAGGCCTTCCAGGCCCTGGGCCCCCGGCTGGTGGACAGCCAAAAGGCGGCGCTGGAAGCCTGGGTACACGAATACCGCGGCCGGCTCGGCATCGCCCTGACCGACGTGGTGGGCATGGACGCCTTTTTGCGCGACTTCGACCTGTACTTCGCCAAGCTGTTCGACGGCCTGCGCCACGACTCGGGCGACCCCGTGATCTGGACCGAAAAGGCCCTGGCCCACTACCGCCGGCTGAAGATAGATCCCGCCGGCAAAACCCTGGTATACAGCGACAGCCTGACCCTGGACAAGGCGCTGGCGCTGTACCGGCGGTTTGCCGGCCAGTGCCGCCCGGCCTTTGGCATAGGCACCCACCTCACCAACGACGTGGTAGACCTGCCGATCCTGAGCATGGTGATCAAAATGACCCGCTGCAACGGCCAGTCCGTGGCCAAGCTGTCGGACAGCCCGGGCAAGGCCATGTGCGAGGATGCCGGCTACCTGGCCTATCTGTCCGAGGTGTTCCGGGTGCGGCAGGCAAGGGCGGATGGCGGCGGCTGATGTAAACTTATTGTTACATAAAGGAGAACCCCCGGGCCGACCCCTTGCTTCTCAATCGGGGACGGGCTCTTTAGATTGGAGGCCATCACAGCCTGAGGAGGGAGCAAGATGAAAGCGACCCAATATGTGGCCCGGGAGCCGGGGCCGGACGGCATCATCCACTACAGTACCGAAGAAAACGCCGTCTGGCAGACCCTGATCGAACGCCAGCTGGCCTGCGTGGCCGGCCGTGCCTGCGACGAATACATGGACGGCCTGGCCCGGCTGAGTCTGCCCCGGGATCGCATCCCCCAGCTCGACGACATCAACCAGGTACTGGAGCCCGCCACCGGCTGGCAGGTGAGCCGGGTGCCGGCGCTGATCTCCTTCGACCGTTTCTTCGCGCTGCTGGCCAGCAAACGGTTTCCGGTGGCCACCTTTATTCGCCGTCGGGAAGACCTGGACTACCTGCAGGAGCCGGACATCTTCCACGAAATATTCGGCCACTGCGCCCTGCTCACCCATCCGGCCTTCGCCCGCTTTACCCATGCCTACGGCCAGCTGGGACGGGACGCCGGCGCCGAGGACAGGCGTTTCCTCGCCCGGCTGTACTGGTTTACCGTGGAGTTCGGCCTGCTCAACACCCCGGCCGGCCGGCGCATCTACGGCGGCGGCATCCTCTCCTCCCCCGGCGAGACCCGCTACGCCTGTGAGTCCCCGGTGCCGGAGTTTCGCCATTTTAATATCCTGGACGTGCTGCGCACCCCCTACCGCATCGACATCATGCAGCCCATCTATTATGTGATCGACTCCATCGACGAGCTGTTCCATATCGCCGAGATGGACATCATGGCCAGGGTGAACGAAGCCAAGGCCCTGGGGCTGTTCGCCCCCACCTTTGCACCCAAACAACAACAAGCCAGTTAAGGAGTGAACATGACCGTACTTGCCCAACAACACTGCGAAGCCTGCCGTGCCGATGCCCCCAGGGTCAGCGACGAGGAGCTGGCGGCCCTGATGAAGGACATTCCCGACTGGACGCCGGTGGCGCGGGAAGGGGTGCTGCAGCTGGAGCGGGAATACCAATTCAGGAACTTCAAGCTGGCCTGGGCCTTCGCCGACAAGGTGGCGGAGCTGGCCGAAAGCGAATTCCACCACCCCACCATCACCCTGGAATGGGGCAAGGTCACCGTCACCTGGTGGACCCACGCCATCAAGGGACTGCACCGCAACGACTTTATCATGGCCGCCAGGACCGATACCCTGCTGGCAAACTAAATAAAAAGGGGTCGGAGTCAATTTTAAATTGACTCCGACCCCTTTTTATTGTTTTAGCGGGCGGTCAGGGTGCGGCCGTCCTCGGCGTGGATCACCAGCTCCCCCTTGGGCGTGAACTCGATGCGTCGGCCGTTGCCGAGGATATCCAGCATGACCTGCTCCCGCTCCATCTGCACCGGGGTGCACAGCATCATGGTGCCGGCCATGCCGGTGGTTTCGAGCTTGTTTCCCTCGAGCCGGTAACCGCCCCGGAAGCCGTTGCAAAAGGCGCGGCCATACAGTTCGCCGTCCTCGCCGAAATGGAGGGTGCCGGCAGCCTGGCCGACACTGCCGGGCAGCTCGCCGCTTACGTCCATGCCGTTCAGATCCCGCACCTGCCACTCAGTGCCGGTCAGGCCGGGCTGCGGCGACGGCTTGCCCACACCGGCACAGCCGCTCAGGGCAACCAGGGACAAGGCCGACACCAGGGCCAGGGAAGTCAGTCGATTCATAAACACCTCTCAGGATAAGGAAAAGCCGTCCCGGCTCGGGCCTGGCGCATCCCGGCTGCGTCCATGGATTGAGTAATAGCTCTAATACTATACCCGCTTGGGGAGGAAAGACCCACTCCCTGACCCAAACCCGGCGCCAACGCGGGGAGGCCCATTGAAATGGGTCCTGGAGCACCGATCAATGTAAAAGTTGAGCAGCATGATGTTTCTTGGCGGGCGGGCCGCCCGCGCTCCACCCAATCTGCAAACGTCGTTTGCCGCCGACGAGAGTAGCAGGGGTAGCACAGGCCTGGCCGCTTGATGTTTAAACGATATGGCGCCCTGGCTTCCGGCTCCGGTCACACCCCTAGCTTGTCGCGCAGGCTGTAGTAGACGGCACCCATGGCGGTAAAGGGCACCTGGAAGCGGCGGCCGCCGAAGAAGGGCAGGTGCGGCAGGCGGGCGAAGGCGTCGAAGCGCTCGGCCTGGCCCTTGAGCACCTCCGACAGCAGCCGCCCCGCCAGGTGGGTACAGGTTACCCCGTGGCCGCTGTAGCCATGCATATAGTAGACGTTCGGCTCCAGCCGCCCGAACTGGGGCAGGCGCGACAGGGTGAGCAGGAAGTTGCCGGTCCAGCGGTAGTCTATCTTCACCCCCTCGAGCCCGGGGAAGGTTTTCAGCAGTTTGGGCAGCACCAGGCGGTCGATGTCATCCGGATCCCGGGCGCCGTACACCACGCCGCCGCCGTACAGCAGCCGGAAGTCGCCGGTAATGCGGTAATAATCGAGCAGGTAGTTGCAGTCCTCCACGCAGTACAGGCTGCGGATAAGCTCCCGCGCCCGCTCTTCGCCCAGGGGCTCTGTGGTCACTATCTGGGTGCCGCAGGGCATGGCCCGGGCCGACAGCCTGGGCTCCAGGTTGCCGAGGTAGGCGTTGCCGGCAAGCACCATAAAACGGGCACTGACCCGTCCGCCGGCGGTCACCGCCACCGCCGGATCCCCATACTGGATATGGGTCACCGCCGACTGCTCGAAAATGCGCCCGCCCCCCTGGCGGATGGCCTCGGCCTCGCCCAGGGCCAGGTTGAGCGGATGGATATGGCCGCTCCAGTGATCGAGCAGGCCGCCAACGTAACGCCCGGAGCCGACCTCTTCCCGTATCCGCGGCTCGTCCAGCCACTCCAGTTGCCGGTGGCCATAACGCTCCCAGTTGGCCTTCTGGTGTTCCAGCTCGTGCAGCTGGCGCCGGTTGAGGGCGGCGAAGATGCCGCCGGGCCGGTAGTCGCAGCGAATGCCGTACTGCTCGATGCGGTCACGGATGATGTCGCCGCCCTCGAACATCATGCTGCCCAGCATGCGGGCGGTGTCGTGACCGTAGCGGGCCTCGATCACGTCGATATCCCGGCTGTAGGAGTTGACCATCTGGCCGCCGTTGCGCCCGCTGGCGCCAAAGCCGATGCGGCCGGCCTCCAGCAGCACCACGTCAAAGCCTGCCTCGGTGAGGAAGAGGGCGGTAGACAGCCCGGTGTAGCCGCCGCCCACCACGCAAACGTCGCAGCGGATATCCCCGGTCAGTTGCGGCCAGGGCTCGTGCCGGTTGGCCGAGGCGGCGTAGTAACTGTTGACGTGTTCCATTTAAAACCTCTCCCTTGAATAGCTGTTCTGCATGGCCGTTCACCCAAGGCCGCGAGCGGGTGCCGCTAAGCAGACCCTCCGCGCCAGGGCCGAAAAATGCTCCTGCCGTTCCGGCATTCCCGCCATCCCTGGCGGTCAGAAGCGCGGCACAGCCCCCAGGGATGGGTTCACGGCGTGTCTGCGTGCGGTGCCCGGTCGATGGGCGCGACAATTCAATCCAGTGCCAGCCAGGTGGTCTTGAGTTCGGTGAATTTTTCCAGGGCGTGCAGGGACTTGTCCCGGCCGTTGCCGCTCTGCTTGACGCCGCCGAAGGGCACCGTCATGTCGCCGTCGTTGTAGTTGTTGATAAACACCGAGCCGGCCCTGAGCTTGCGCGCCAGCCGGTGGGCCCGGGCCAGGTCCGAGGTCCAGACCCCGGCCCCCAGGCCGTACTTGCTGTCGTTGGCCAGGCGCACCGCGTCCTCCTCCCTGTCGAAGGCGGTCACCGCCAGCACAGGGCCGAAGATTTCCTCCCTGGCCACCGTCATGTGCGGATTGACCTGCTCCAGCACCGTCGGCCCCATAAAGTTGCCCGCCAGATCCCGGCCGTCCAGGCCGAGCACGGCGCCTTCTTCCAGCCCCTCGGCAATATAGCGGCAGACGCTGCCGTGGTGGTCGCTGTCGATCAGGGTGCCCATGGTGGACTCGGGATCGAGGGGATCCTTGGGCTCGAACGCGGCGGCGGCCTTTTTCAGCTCGGCCAGGAAGGCGTCCTTGATGCCCGCCTCCACCAGCAGCCGGGTCCCGGCGATGCACACCTGGCCCTGGTTGTAGAAGATGCCGGCGGCGGAGGCCCGGGCCGCCTTGGCCAGATCCGGGCAGTCGGCGAACACAATGTTGGCGCTCTTGCCGCCCGCCTCCAGCCAGACCCGCTTCATGTTGGAACGGCCGGCGTATTCCATCAGCAGCCGGCCCACCCCGGTGGAGCCGGTGAAGGTGAGGCAATCCACGTCCTGGTGCAGGGCCAGGGCCTTGCCCGCCTCGTGGCCGAAGCCGGGCAAGACGTTGAGCACGCCGTCGGGCAGGCCTGCCTCCCGGGCCAGGGCGGCGAGGCGGATGGCGGTAAGGGGGGATTTTTCCGACGGCTTGAGGATCACCGAGTTGCCCGCCGCCAGCGCCGGCCCCAGCTTCCAGCAGGCCAGCAACAGCGGGAAGTTCCAGGGCACAATGGCCGCCACCACCCCGATGGGCTCCCGGCTGATCAGCGCCAGCGCCTCGGGGCCGGTGGGGGCGATTTCGCCATACACCTTGTCCACCGCTTCGGCATACCAACGGATGGCGCGGATGGCGCCGGGAATATCGTCGCGCAGGCTGTGGCGAATGGGCTTGCCGGTGTCCAGGGTTTCCAGCAGTGCCAGCTCTTCCCGGTGGGCCTCCATCAAGTCGGCCAGGCGCAGCAACACCCGCTTGCGCTCGGCCGGCGCCGCCCAGGACCAGGCGCCGGATTCAAAGCTGGACCGGGCCGCGGCCACTGCCATGTCCACGTCCGCCTCCCGGGCCCGGCCGGCCTCGGCCAGGGCGGTGTCGCCGGCCGGGTTGATCACCGCAAACCGCTCGCCGGCCACCGGGTCCCGGTACTGGCCTCCGATGAACAGCCGGGCCTCGATGGGCAGTGCCGCCGCCCTTGCCTGCCAATATGCCTTGTCTTTGTAATCCATGATGCTTCTCCGCCTTCCTTACAGGTTGGCCGGGGTATGCGCGCTGACGATACGGCATTCCCGATCCGATACATTGGTAAAGGTATGGGGCAGCCCGGTGTCGATCACATAGCTCTGCCCGGCACCGAGCCGGTAGACCTCGCCATCCACGATCAGCTCTATCTCCCCTTCCAGCACTGTGCCCACTTCCTCGCCCAGATGCTTGAGATGCCCGCCGGTGCTGGCGCCGGGGGCATAGGTTTCCAGCAAAAAGCCCAGGGCACGCGCGCGGTTGCCGTTGTGCACCAGCTTGAAGGACAGGCCCCGGCCACCGATTTCGATCAGCTCCCCGGGCTCGATCACCACCTTGTTGCGGCGGGCGGGCGCGGGCTCGGCGAAAAACTCCGACAACGACATGCCGTACACCTTGAGCAGCTTTTGCAGACTGCTCACCGCCGGGCTGACCTTGTCCCGCTCTATGGTGCAGATGGCGCCGTGGGTCAGCCCCGACAGCTGCGCCACCTTGCGCTGGCTCAGGCCCAGCCGCCGGCGAATGGCCGCCAGCCGGCGGCCCGGCAGCTCCTGGCCGTGGCGATCCGCCTCGTTCATGCCGCCGTCCTGGCCGCCCGGTAGCGGCGACAGGCCTCGGCAAAACCGTCGAACAGGGCGCGGGACAGGGCATTGTCCCGGCTCTGCCACTCCGGATGCCACTGCACCCCCAGGGCGAAGGGCTGATCAATCAGGCTGATGGCTTCTATCAGTCCGTCCGGCGCCCGGGCCTCGGCCCGCGCCGCCGCGCCCAGCGCCTTCACCCCCTGCATGTGCAGGGAATTCACCGGCCGGCGGCCGGGGCCGGCCAGCCGGGCCAGCAGGCCACCCGCCTCGGGAAGGATGTCGTGGGCCGGGGCGTACTGCCGCGCCAGGGGCTGCTGCTTGTCTTCCCGGTGTGCGTCGAACAGGCCGATGTCGTGCAGGCGCCGGTGCAGGGTGCCGCCGCTGGCCACCACCATCTCCTGAAAACCGCGACAGATGCCGAACAAGGGCAGGCGGCGCTCGCCCGCGGCGGCGATAAGCCGCAGGCTCAGGCGGTCCCGCCCGGGATCGTTGAGCGGCTCTTCCCCGCTTTCGCCGTAGTGATGGGGCTCGATGTTGCTGTAGCTGCCGGTGAGCAGCAGGCCATCGAGCATGGCCAGGACCTGCTCCAGGGCCGGCTCGTCGTCGGCCAGCCCCTGGGCCAGGGGAAAGGGCAGCAGGCCGGCGTCCTGCACCGCCCTGAGGTATTTTTCCTGCAGCGTCATGGCCGGGTGCGGCCCCAGTTGCTGCCGACACATGATGACGCCGACCACCGGCTTGTTAGATATATGCACCATCCAGGTCACCTCACGCATGCTCTAAATTCTGAACAGCTAAGCGCATCCTGGCTGTTTTTGTCAAATATCGAGGTAAAAACCGTGAAGAATACGATACCAGGCCAGCCCGTTTAAATAACTGATCCTAATAGTGCTACAGCGACCGGGACCCGCACGCAGACCCTCCGTGCCCCCCCCTGGCACGGAGGATCTGCTTAGTCGAACCCGGTCGCTGCCGACAGTGATCTACTATTCGGAACAGCTAGTTAACACAGGCCGGGAGCGGAGAACAGGATCGGCCTCTCATTGTAAACTATATTTAACACCCGGCCGGTGCCCGGCGCTCAGTCCGCCAGCCCGGCCTGGTGCCGGAGGTAGTAGTCGATAAAGGCCTCGGGCCGGAGCGGCGGCGAATACCAGTAGCCCTGCACCATAAGGCAGCCCATTTCCTTGAGCAGGGTGATGTGCTCGGCACGCTCCACCCCTTCCGCCACCGTGGTGCAGCCCAGGTTGCGGGCCAGATGAACCACGGTTTTGGCCAGCTGGTGGCCCTGGGCATCGGTGTCCAGGTCGTTGACGAAGGCCCTGTCTATCTTGAGCACCGACACCGGCAGCGACTTGAGGTAGGCGAGGGAGGAATAGCCGGTGCCGAAGTCGTCGATGGCGATGTCGATGCCCTCGGCCGCCAGCAGCCGCAGCTGGCTCAGGGCCAGCTCCACGTCCTGCATCAGTCCCGACTCGGTCACTTCGATTTCCAGCGCGCCGCGCGGCAGCCGGCTGCGCCGCAAACGGTGGATCAGTGCCTCGGCAAAGCCCGGCTGCATCAGCTGCAGGGTCGCCACGTTGACCGCCACCCG
The DNA here is from genome assembly GCF_003012795.1 of Zobellella taiwanensis. Taxonomy (GTDB): domain Bacteria; phylum Pseudomonadota; class Gammaproteobacteria; order Enterobacterales; family Aeromonadaceae; genus Oceanimonas; species Oceanimonas taiwanensis. The sequence goes on along the minus strand of NZ_PXYH01000006.1, from coordinate 102,191 downwards.
AAAATCCGGCGCCACCAGCCGCTGGTCTCGCCATAGCTCCAACTGACCGATGGCCGCGTCGATCACCCAGTCTCCCAACCGCAGTATGTCGCCGCTGGCCTCGGCGATGGGAATGAAATCGGCGGGCGAAATAAAGCCCAGCTCCGGATTGACCCAGCGCAGCAGCGCCTCGGCACCGGTGATCCGACCGCAACTCAGGTCCACCTTGGGCTGGTACACCAGGAACAGTTCGTCGTTGTCGGTGGCGTGGCGCAGGGCCTGGCGGTAGCGGTTGAGGGCATGCAGCCGCTCCTCCAGGGCCGGCTGGTACAACTGCCAGCGGTTGTTGTCCGCCGGCAGGGCCAGGGACGCCAGGCGTACCAGCCGCTCGGCGGAGTCGTGTTCGAAACCGCTGTGGCTCACCCCCACCCGTACCGCCAGGTGCAGCAGCAGGTGCTCGATCTCGAAGGCCCGGGTCAGCTGTTCAATCAAGCCGCGCGCCCGCCTGGCCAGCCGCTCCGGGTCGGCCGGGGCCGGTTCCAGCACCAGCCATTCGGTGCTGCTCCACACCCCGAATTCGATGCCGGCCGGATCCAGGCAACCGCCCAGGCGCTCGCCCAGGGCCCGGTTCAGGGCATCGGCCACCCCATAACCGTGCAGGCGGGCAATGTCGTCCATGCCTTCCAGCGCGATGAAATACACCAGGATCCGCTCCCGTCCGCCCAGCCGCCGCTGCAGGCTTTCCAGCAGGGCCCGGCGGTTCGGCCGCTCGGTAACCGGGTCGGCCAGGGACAAGCGGTGCAGCTCGGCGGTGCGCTGTTCCACCAGATCTTCCAGCAGCCGGGCCCGGCTGCTGCGCTGTTGCAGCAGGAAATGCACCTCCAGCACATTGTGGATACGCTGCAGCACCTCGAACTGGTCGAAGGGCTTGGGCAGGAAGTCGCGGGCCCCGAGGCTCAGCGCCCGGAAACGGGTATCCTTGTCGGTTTGGGCGGTCAACACTATCACCGGCGGCGCCAGCTCGGCCCATTCTTCCCGCAACCGGGCCAGCACGCCAAAGCCGTCCAGGTGGGGCATGCGGATGTCCAGCAACAGCAGGTCGGGCCGGTCCTGCGCCAGCCGCCGGGCCAGCCGGCGCGGATCCGTTTCGCCCTCCACCCGCCGGTAGCCGTTGTCCTCCAGCAGACAGCTCAGCAGTTCCACGTTGACCGGGTTGTCGTCCAGCACCAGGATGCGGGCGTCGGGATAGGCGAGCCGGGTCATGAGCCGGGCTCCCCGGCGAGTTGCTCGAGCAGGGCCAGAAGCCGGGGAATGTCGAGGGGCTTGGTCAGGTAGTCGCGAAAACCGGCCTGGCGAGCCCGGCGGATGTCCTCCGGCATGGCATTGGCCGACAGGGCCACCAGCGGCACCCGCCGGGTCAGGGGATGGCGTCCCAGCAGTCCCGCCGCCGCCACCCCGTCCATGCCGGGCAGGTTGATGTCCATCAGGATCAGCGCCGGCGGGCTGGCACAGGCCACTTCAAAGGCCAGCTCCGCCGAGTGCACGCACTCCAGGCAAAAGGAGCCGAGATCCTCGAACAGTTCCTTCATCAGCCGCTGGTTGGCGGGATTGTCCTCCACATAGAGCACCCGTTGCCGGCGACCCGGCGCAGGACGTCCGCCCGCCGGGGCTTCGGCCACGGCGGCAGGCAGAACCGGCGCCGCCAGGGGCAGGCAGAACCAGAATTCGCAGCCCTCGCCGGGAAGGTTATCCACCCCGATGCGGCCCTGCATTTGCTCCACTATGCTCTTGGTCAGCGCCAGCCCCACGCCGGTGCCCTCGATGGCGCCGTTTTCCTCCCCCAGCCGGTTGAAGGGCTGGAACAGTTGGTCCAGGTAGCGGGGATTGATGCCCTTGCCGGTATCGCGTACCGCCACCCGCAGCCACTCGCCCTCGCGGCGGGCCCCCAGCCACACCCGGCCCCCGGGGCGGTTGTACTTGATGGCGTTGGACACCAGGTTGATCAGCACCTGCTTGAGCCGGGTGTAGTCGGCCAGCACCGTTGCCGTGCCGTCCAGCTCGAGGCTCAGTTCAATCCCGGCCTGGCCGGCCATGGGCGCCAGGATATCGCAGGCTTCCCCCGCCACCTCGGCCAGGCGGATAGGCTCGAGGGACATATTGATGCGCCCGGCCTCGATGCGCGCCAGATCCAGCACCTCGTTGATCAACGCCAGCAGGTGGGCGCCGCTTTTGTAAATCTGGTCCACCTGGCGTTGCTGGCGCTCGCTGAGAGGGGCGCGCCCGTTGCTCAGCAACAATTGGGCAAAGCCCATGATGGCATTGAGCGGGGTGCGCAGCTCATGGCTCATGGAGGACAGAAACTCGGTCTTGGCGCGGCTGGCCCGCTCGGCCTGATCCCGGGCCTGGCGCAGTTGCTCGGTGAACTCCTCCCGCTCGTTGAGCTGGCGGTAAAGGTTGATCAGCAGGGCGCAGGTGGAGGTAAAGGGTTCGAGCCAGGCCACCAGGTTCTCATCATAGTCCGCTTCGCCGTTGGCGATGGCATACATGCCGATGACCTGGCCGTTGTCGAGGATGGGCACCCCCAGGTAGTTGTGCAGCGGCGGATGGCCCGGCGGAAAGCCGCCCCGGCGCGGGTCCTCGCCCATTCGGTTGCTGAGCACGGTTTCGCCCCGGGCAAAGACCCGGCCCAGCATGCTGTCGGGATTGGTCAGCAGCATTTCCCCCGCCTGCAGCTGGCGCATCAGCCGGCGCGACTGCTCGCTCCAGGACAGGTCGGTAATGGCATGGATTTTCAGCGCCGGCCGCTGCTCGACCAGCAGCACCTCGCCGATCAGCGAATAGTCGCTGCCGGTCAGCTCGCGCAGCGCCTGCTGCAGGAACGCCCACAGCCGGTTGCCGGACATCAGCGCCTGGTAGTCGGTCAGCCCCTTGTGCAGCACGCTCAGCAGCCGCTGCTGTTTTTCCATCTGGCGGGTGGCCTGCTGGATTTCGCTCAAATCGGTCAGAATGCCGATAAACTCCCGCCGCTGGGGATGCTGGGGATCCGCCACCTCACCCACCGCCAGGTGCACCGGTATGGGATGGCCGTCCTTGTGCTGGGCCTCGACCCGCCGCCCCCGGCCGATCACCCTGGCCTCGCCACCGGTCATATAGTGGCGGATATAATCGTCGTGGTGGCGGGCCCAGCGCTCCGGCATCAGCACACTGACGTTGCGCCCAATCAGCTCTTCGCGCCGGTAGCCGAGCAGCGCCAGGGCAAAATCGTTCACCTCCCGGATAAGGCCGGCCGCATCAATCCGCACTATGCCGGCGGCGGCGCCCTTGATAATGGCCTGGTAGCGGGCCAGGCGATGATCGCTGAGCTGACTCTGATCGCTCAGCAGCCGGTGCTGCAGGTGCAGCCGGAGCAGGGCTTCCGCCTGCTGGCCCAGCATCCGCAACTGGCGCCGTCCCTCCGGGTCCAGCCGCCGGGGCCGGGTGTCGAGCAGGCAGAGGGTGCCGAGCGCCACCCCGGGCTCCAGGCACAGGGGCACACCCGCATAAAAACGCAGGCCCGGCTCGCCCCGGACCAGGGGGTTGTCGGCAAAACGCGGATCCCTGTGGGTATCCTCCACCACCAGCATCTCGTTGGCCGCCACTGCATGGGCACAGAAGGCGATGTCGCGGGCGGTTTCGCACCAATCCAGCCCCACGCCGGCCTTGAACCACTGGCGCTCGCTGTCCACCAGGGAAATCAGCGCCATGGGCACCTCCAGCAGGCGGGCGGCCAGTTCGGTCAGTTGATCGAAGGCCGCCTCCCGCGGGGTATCGAGCAGCTGCAGCTGGTGCAGGCGGGCGAGGCGTTCGGCTTCATTGTCGGGCAGGGGCAGGTGGGGCATAACAATCCGGTGGTTGGCGACGGAGCCGGTATCGGCGGCGAGCCCCCTTATAATCAGCAGAGCCGGCACGGGTCAATGATTTTTCCGCGCCCTTGCCGGCCGGCGCACAGAATCGCCGGCCGGCCCGGACCTCAGCCCAGCAGCAGACGAATGGCCATGCCCGCCAGGGTGAGCACCAATACGCCGCCAAGGTAAAGGCCGGCAAACCACAGCCAGCCCCGACGCTTGTTGCTCATCAGTAGCCCTCCTCGAAGTCTTCGACCTTGCCGGAGAAAATACGGTAGCCCCACAGGGTGTAGGCGCAGATCAGCGGCAGGAAGATAAAGATGCCCGGCAGCAGGAACAGCAGGCTGGAGTCGGGCGCGCTGGCTTCCCACAGGGTCAGCTGGTGCGGGATAAGATAAGGGAAGAGCCCCACCACCAGGCCGGCAAAGCCCAGGATGAACAATCCCACCGCCAGCCAGAAGGGCCGGGTTTCGTGGGGCTCGCCGTCCAGATCCCGGTACAGCAGCCAGCCGATCAGGGCGCTCAGCAACGGCAGGGGCGACAACCAGAGGAAGTTGAGGCCGTCCAGCCAGCGCGTGCGCACCTCGGTATTGGCCAGCAGGGTCCACAGGCTCACCACCACCAGTATCGCCATGATCGCCAGTACCAGCCGGCGCCCCAGGTGGGCGGCGCGGGCCATGATGTCGTCCCGGCTTTTCATCACCAGGTAGCAGCAGGCCAGCAGGGCATAGGCCACCATCAGCGCAAAGCCGGTGAAGATGCCGAAGGGCGACAGCCACTCCAGGGCGCCCAGCTCGCCGGGGCCGGCCTCCACCCCCTGCACCACGGCGCCGAGGATGGCGCCCTGGCAGAAGGTGGCGACGGTGGAGCCGAGAAAGAAGGACAGATCCCACCAGGGCTTGGAGCGGTGCGACTTGAAGCGGTACTCGAAGGCCACGCCCCGGAAGATAAGCCCGATCAGCATGATGATGATGGGGGTGTACAGGGTCGCCAGTATGCCCGCGTAGGCGGCGGGAAAGGCGGCGAACAGCACCACGCCGCCGAACACCAGCCAGGTTTCGTTGCCATCCCACACATGGGAGATGGAGCGCATCATATGATCCCGCTCCGCCTCGCTCTTGAACCAGGGATAGAGGATGCCGAGGCCGAGATCGAAGCCGTCGAGCACCACGTACATCAGTACCGCGAAGCCCAGCAGCAGGTAGTAGAACAGTGCCAGATCCATGTTATGCCTCCGCCTTGTCGTGTTGCAGCTTCTTCACCCAGGCCAGGGCGTAGCCGGGGGCCTGTATGCCGATCAGGTGCTGCTCCAGGTGCGCCATGTCCGGCGGCCCCTTGCGCACCAGCTTGGCCATGAAATACAGATAAACGCAAAACAGCAGGCTGTAGGTCAGCACGAACAGGGTGAGCGAAAACAGCACCCGCTCCGCCGGCAGCGGCGACACCACCTCCATGGTACGTACCAGCCCCTGCACCAGCCAGGGCTGGCGGCCGATTTCCACCACGTACCAGCCGGCCAGGGTGGCCAGCACCCCGGAGGGGATCATCAGGTTCATCAGCCGCAGGAAGGGCCTGTGTTCATAGAGCCGGCCGCCGCGGCGCAGCCAGAGCCCCCACAGGGCGGCGCCTATCATCAGCACGCCCAGGCCCACCATCAGCCGGAACGAATAGAACACCAGGGGCACATTGGGGCGCTCGTCGGCAGGCACCGACTTGAGCCCCTGCAGCTCGCCGTCCCACTCATGGGTGAGGATCAGCGACGCCAGCCTGGGGATGCCGATTTCGAAATGGTTGGTCTCGTTGTCCATGTCCGGCACCGCGAACAGCAGCAGGGGCACGCCGGCCTCCCGCTCGGGCCAGATGCCCTCCATCGCCGCCAGCTTGACGGGCTGGTGCTCCTTGACGTTGAGGCCGTGGAAATCGCCCACCAGCGCCTGCACCGGCGCCAGGATCAGCGCCGCCCACAGCGCCATCGACAGCCCCTTGCGGGCGAAGGCCTGGTCGCGCCCCTTGAGCAGGAACCAGGCGCTGACGCCGCCGATCACGAAGGTAGCGGTCAGCATGGCCGCCAGCAGCATATGCACCAGCCGGTAGGGCATGGAGGGGTTGAAGATCACCTCCAGCCAGCTGGCCACCTCGAAGCGGCCGTTCACTATCTCGTAACCGGCCGGGGTCTGCATCCAGGAGTTGGCGGCGATGATCCAGAAGGCGGAAAGCCAGGTACCCACCGCCACCACGCAGGTGGCGAAGAAGTGCAACCGTTCGCTCACCCGCTGCCAGCCGAACAGCATGACCCCGAGAAAGCCCGCCTCCAGGAAGAAGGCGGTGAGCACCTCGTAGGCCATCAACGGCCCCAGCACCGGACCGGTGATTTCGGAGAACTCGGAAAAGTTGGTGCCGAATTCGTAGGACAGCACTATGCCGCTGACCACCCCCATGCCGAAGGTGATGGCGAAGGGCTTGATCCAGAACTTGGCCAGCTGGAAGTAGATGGGGTTGCGGGTCTTCAGCCAGAGCCCTTCCCAGATGGCGATGGCGGTGGCCAGGCCGATGGTGATGGCCGGGAAGATGATGTGGAAACTGACGGTAAAGGCGAACTGTATTCGCGACAGTATGGCGGCATCGAGCTCCATGCTTCCTCCTTAGCGGGACAGGTGGCGATTGACGGCAGCCGGCAGCCCCGCCAACAGGAGGACAATAAAAATAGCAGAAAATTCAATCAATAAGGCGGTCATGTTCATTATTATCGGCTCACTCGCTAGGTTGATACCCGGTTAAAGCAGGAACCATGCCAGCGTGCGGAAAACCGCGCCCCGCCTTGCCCTGGATCAAACAAGGCGCAAAAACTTGCCCAAACCGACAACAGGGTTTACAGTCTTTCGGCCACCAACTGTAAACAATATTGACAGCCGGAATGCCGCCCATGGCCCTCGATCTCGCCTTTGAACTCATGATGCTGCTGACCAGCGGTTGCGCCCTGCTGGTGTCGGCCTGGCTGTTCTGGCGCGCCCGCCGCCGGCGCAGCATGAAGGCACTGGCGGGCTTCGGCGTGATGATGGCGCTGTGGTGCGCCGGCCACGTGGCGGTGTTCCACGGCTGGGAGCGGCTCGGCATCGCCCTGATCCTCGCCAACCCCCTGATGCCCACCTTTTTCCTCGATTTTGCCGTGGGCTTCGTCAACCAGGGCCCGGGCCATACCCCCTGGCTCGATCGCCTGGCGCGCCACCGCGGCCTGCTCTACCTGGCGGCGGTGCTGGTCAGCGGAGTCACCCTCTGGTTCGGCGGCGGCGGCATTATCGCCTTTGGCCCCTTTGACCACTATTTCGTGTTCCAGGGCAGCGGCTGGTTCAACATCGGCTATACCATCAGCGTCGGGGTGCTGGCCCATACCCTGCTGCTGTGGGGGTTTACCCGCCACCGGGGCAACCGCAAGCGCTCCATCGCCGCCATGTTCGCCGCCGGCGCCTGGGGCCTGTGGCTGGCCACCAGCTTTATCTTCCCCTCCCTCGGCCTGCTCTGGTATCCCTGGCCCATGCTGCTGCTGCCCAGCTATGTGCTGCTGCTGGTCTACGGCGTGGTGCGCTACCAGATGCTGGAGGTCAATGCCTGGGCCAACCGGGCCCTGCTGTGGACCCTGCTGACCCTGCTGGTGCTGGGGCTGATCGCCCTGTTCAGCGCCATGGCCGGCTCTTTTGGCATGCAGGCCCTGGCCAATGTGCCCCAGTGGCAGCTGTGGCTTTACTCCATGCTGCTGCTGTTGCTGATGCTGGCCCTTTATCGCCCCCTCAACAAGCTGGTGGAACGGCTGATCTACCCGGGCAGCCGGCTCGACGAACAACTGCTCGACACCTGGCTGGCGCGGCTGCGCGACGCCGCTGGCTGGCAGGAGCTGGCCCGGGAAGCCGAGCAACTGCTCAGCCGCCAGATGGGCCAGTCGGTGCGGGTCCGCCTGCTGGCCGAGCCGCCCCTGCCCGAGCCCGGCCCTGGCCTCCAGCTGTGGTGCCTGCACCAACCCGGCGGCTGGCAGTTCAGGCTGCTGGGCTTTGACGACGTCACCCCCGGCATGCGCCTGACCGCCGACGTGTTCGCCTCCCTGCTGGCGACGCGCTGCGGCCTGCTGGAGCGCTCCCTGCAACTGGCGGAAGCCGAGCGCAAGCGGCTGTCGGAACAGCACCTGGTGGAACTGGGCGGACTGGCGGCGGCCATGGCCCACGAGCTGCGCAATCCGCTCAACATCATTGCCATGGCCACCGCCGGGCTGGAGGCCAGCCGCAAGACCATGATCCAGCACCAGCTGCAACGCGCCGACCGGCTGATCTCCGACATGCTGGCCTACGCCGGCCAGTTGCAGATCCAGCGCCGGCCGGTGGCCCTGGCGCCCCTGCTCGACAGCCTGCAGTCCCAGTTCGACTGGCAGCAGGCCCGCTTCGACTACCGGCTGCCGCCCGGCTTTACCCTGCAGGCGGACCCCTACCGGCTGCAGCAGGTGCTGGTCAACCTGATCGACAACGCCCTGGCCTTTGTGCGCAACCAGGAAGGCGGACGGCTGCTGCTGGAAGCGGGCGACAGGCCCGGCAGCCTCTGCCTGCACAACAACGGCCCGGCCATTCCCGCCGATCTGCGCGACCGGCTGTTCCGCCCCTTCGTCACCCGCCGCAGCGGCGGCAGCGGCCTGGGCCTGGCCATTGTCCAGCGCATCATGGATGCCCATGGCGGCCAGATCCGTCACAGCGCCGAGCTGGGCTGGCCGGTCAGTTTTGAACTCTATTTTCCCGAGGAGCACACCCCATGACCCCCGCCCGCATCCTGCTGGTCGACGACGAGCCCGCCTTTCGCACACTGGGCGCCCAGTGGCTGGAGGCCGAGGGTTACGAGGTCCGCACCGGCGCCGATCTCAACGGGCTACGCAGCCAGTTACAGCAATTCGACGCCGATCTCATCCTGCTCGACCTGTCCCTGCCGCCCCATTTCGATCCCCGCCACACCCTGGCCGCCCTGCCCCAGTTCACCGACCGGCCGGTGATCATCCTCACCGGCCACGGCGAACGGGAGCTGGCCCTGGAAGCCCTGCGCCAGGGCGCCTGGGACCTGCTGGCCAAGCCGATGGATCCGGATCTGCTGGCGGTGGTGATCCGCCGGGCCATCACCAAGCACCAGCTGGTGCGCGAGCTGAACAGCCTGAAAACCCGCATCGGCCGCCAGAGCCCGTTGCAGGCCCTGATTGGCGCCTCCCCTTCGATGGAAGGCATCCGCGCCCTGGTACAACGCATCGCCCCCACCGATGTGCGGGTGCTGGTGACCGGCCCCTCGGGCACCGGCAAGGAGGTGATTTCCCGCGCCATCCACGATCTCAGCCAGCGCGCCGGCGGCCCCTTTATTTCGGTGCACTGCGGCGCCATCCCCGCCGAGCTGCTCGAAAGCGAGCTGTTCGGCCACACCAGGGGCGCCTTTACCGGCGCCGACAAGGACAGGGACGGCCTGCTCAAGCTGGCCGACGGCGGCACCCTCTTCCTCGACGAAATCGGCGAAATGCCCCTGGCGATGCAGGTCAAGCTGCTGCGGGTGCTGCAGGAAGGCAGTTTTTACCCGGTGGGCGGACGCCGGCTCGAAACCATAGACGTGCGGGTGATCTCCGCCACCAACGCGGATCTGCCCGACAAGGTGGCCCAGGGCGAGTTTCGCGAGGATTTGTTCTACCGCATCAAGGGGGTGACCATCACCACGGCGCCCCTGGACGACCGCCCGGAAGACATTCCCCTGCTGGTCGGCCATTTCCTCGAACGGCAGGCCGGCGGGGGCAGCCGCCCGCCCCTGCATCCGGACAGCGACGCCTTCAACTGGTTTATCCGCCGCCGCTGGCCGGGCAATGTGCGCGAGCTGAAAAGCACGCTGGACAGCGTGGCCGCCATCGCCCGGGGCGGGGTCATCACTCTCGACGACATTGCCCTGCTCTATCCCGATGCCCGCACCGAGGGCCCTTCCCGGGCCCAGGCCACGGGCGACAGCCTGGAGGCCCAGGTACGGGCCCTGGAAATCGCCTTGATCAGCGAGGCCCTGGCCCGCCACGACAACAACCGCACCCATGCCGCCCAGGCCCTGGGGCTGTCGCGCCAGGGACTGCTGAAAAAAATAGAGCGCTACGGATTGTAAGGCGGGCCCGCAGTTAGACCTCCCGCTAATGGAAGGGTGCCCCCCGGCCGATATACTGGGTGAGACCCCCCATTGATAACAAGGCGCACACCATGCTCAGAACACTGACGATAGGACAACGCTCGGCACTTTCCTTTGGCCTGCTCGGCCTGATCACCATCGCCCTCGGCATTATCGCCATGATCCAGTTCGGCCGCATCGGCCAGGTGGTCGGTACCATGGCCGACACCCGCATGCCGGCGGCCATTACCGTCGGCGAGCTGCGCCGGGATTTCCTGCTCATCCGCCTGTACACCCTGAACGCCCTGTACGCGGAAAATGCCCAGGGCCGCAGCAGCGCCCTGACCCGGCTGGATGAACTGGACGGCAGTTTTGCCGACAACATGCGCAAGATGGAAGGCTTGGTCGAAACCCCGGACGGCAAGCAACTGCTCGCCGAAGTGGCCGCCACCAAGGCCGAATACGACAGCCTGCACCAGCGACTGTCCGCCATGATCAGTGGCGGCGACCTGGCCGGCGCCGAGCGTTTTCGCCACCAGGGCTTCAACGAGCTGGGCCTTAAGGTCACCGACACCCTCAACCGGCTGGGCGCCTATCAGCAGCAAAGGTCGGATCAGGCCGCCGAGGGCGCCCACGGGATGATTTCCGCCGCCAACCTGCTGATGGGCGTGGCCATCGTCGTGGCCGCCGCCCTGGTGGCGCTGTTTGCCCTGCTGTTCAGCCGCAGCCTGCTCGGTCCCATCCGCAAGGCGCTGGAGGTCTGCCGTACCATTGCCGGCGGCAACCTGACCACCGAATTCGGCGACCGGGCCCGGGACGAAATGGGCGAGATGATCCGCGCCCTGGCCCAGATGCAAAGTCAGCTGAAAAAGACCATTTTCGACATCAACGACTCTTCCAGCCAGCTGGCGTCCACCGCCGAGGAGCTGAGCGTGGTCACCGACCAGTCCACCCGCACCCTGCAACAGCAAAGCGATGAGCTGGAGCAGGCCGCCACCGCCGTCAACGAGCTGACCGCGGCGGTGGAAGAGGTGGCCCGCAACGCCGCCGCCACCGCGCAAAACTCCGACCTGGCCGACGACAAGGCCCAGGTGGGCCGCGGCAAGGTCAACCATACCATCGACACCGTGGCCGAGCTGGAGCGGGAGATCACCCAGACCATGCACGGCGTGGAAAGCCTGGCGGCGCGGGTCAAGGACATTGGCGGCGTGCTGGACGTGATCCGCGCCATCGCCGAGCAGACCAACCTGCTGGCGCTGAACGCGGCGATAGAAGCGGCCCGGGCCGGGGACTCGGGGCGCGGTTTCGCGGTGGTGGCCGATGAGGTGCGGGCCCTGGCGCACCGGACCCAGGAGTCGACCAAGGAAATCGAGGCGATGATGCACGCCATCCAGAGCGACACCAGCACCACGGTGGGCGCCATCAAGAGCAGCACGGAGCGCACCGTGCTGACCCGCCAGATAGCCCAGGAAGCGGGCGAGGCGCTGGAGCAGATAGCGGCGGCCATCGTGCAGATCAGCGAGCAGAACCAGACCATCGCCAGCGCCGCCGAAGAGCAGGCGACGGTGGCGCGGGAAGTGGACAAGAACCTGGTGAACATCCGCGATCTGTCGGTGCAGACCTCGGCCGGGGCCAACCAGACCAGCGCATCCAGCACCGAACTGGCGCGGCTGGCGGAGCAGCTCAACCTACTGGTGAACCGGTTCCGGATTTAACCGGCCCGCTCGCCCATCAGTTCCTTCAGGGTCAGCTCCAGGGCGGTGGCGGCGATGCCGGTGGTGCGGCTGCGGTGGTTGTGCACCCGTTGCAGGGCATGGCGGATGCGCTCGGACACGTCCCGGAAGATGGCCTCGTCGGCGATCTCCTGTTCGGTTTCCATCAGGAAGGCGAAGGCCCGGGCCATGCCGCAGTTGCCGATAAAATCCGGGATCACGCTAAGCCGTTCGTCCGCCTGCTGGTAGACCGGGCCGTAGAAGATTTCCTGATCCCGAAAGGGCACGTTGGCGCCGCAGGCGATAAGCTCCACGCCGTTGTCCGCCAGGGCCGCCAGGTGATCGGCACCGACCAGGCGGGAGGCGGCGCAGGGCAGGAACACCTCGGCCCCGAGCTGCCAGAAGGCGGCCTGGGCCTGTTCAAAACTCACCACTCCGGGGCCCGCCAGCCGGTTGCCCTGGCGGCCAAGATAAAGCGCCCGCACCTGCTCGACGCCAAGCCCCTCTGGCACTATCACCCCGCCGGAAGCATCCATGATGCCGACGATGCGGGCGCCTTGCTGGGCCAGGTAACAGGCCGCTGCCGCCCCCACGTTGCCGAAGCCCTGCACCAGGACCCGCTTGCCGGCGACTTGCCCGCCCCAGATGCCGTAGTAGTGGCGCACCGACTCGGCCAGGCCCCAGCCGGTGATAAGATCCGCCACCTTGTACTTGCGTCCTGCGTCCGGACTGTAACGGCCGTCCTCCACCACCTTGGCCACCCCCAGGCGCAGCTGGCCCAATTTGCGGATCTGCTCGCTCACCGTGGGCTTGAAGTGGCCGTTGACCACCCCCTCCTGGGGATGCCAGATGCCGTGGCGCTCGGTCAGGGGCACCACGTCCTTCACCTCGCACACGTTGAGATCGCCGCCGGTGCCGTAATAGCTTTTCAGCAGCGGCGCCACCGCCTTGAACCAGCGCGCCAGCACCCCGTCCCGGCGCGGATCGGCCGGATCGAAGTCGATGCCCGACTTGGCGCCGCCGATGGCCGGACCCGACACCGCGAACTTCACCTCCATGGTCTTGGCCAGGGATTCCACCTCATGGCGATCCAGCCCCTTGCGCATGCGGGTGCCGCCGCCGGCCGCCCCGCCGCGCAGGGAGTTGATCACCACCCAGCCCCTGGCCTCGGTCTCGCTGTCGTGCCACTCGAACACGATTTCCGGGTTTTTCCGTTCAAATTGCTGAAGCAGTGCTTTCATCCGTTGATTACTCCGTTTTACAGGCAACAGGGATCCCTGACCGGCAAAGGCCATTAATACATATCAGGGAGAAGTTAAGTAATGTGCATACCGGCCGGGCACCGTACGCAGACTCGCCATAAGGACAGAGGCTCTGCTTAACGGTACCCGCCCGCTATCTCATGGCTTCGTTTGAAACCCGCAAGGTCAGAACAGGTTGAAATAGAAGATCACCAGCACGCCGATGGGGGTGACGTAGCGCACCACCGCATGCCAGAGGGCATGCCACTGCCCGCCCAGCTCGGCCGCCGAGTGCTCCGGCTTCATTACCCAGCCCACGAAGATGGCGGTCAGCAGGGCGCCGAGCGGCATCATGATGTTGGCGGTGAGGTAGTCGTAGAGGTCGAACAGGGTCTTGCCCTCGAAGCGTTCGAACATGGCCAGGGGTGCGAAATCGGCCCACAGGTTGAGCGACAGCACCGTGGTAATGCCCACCAGCCAGGCCGCCAGGCCGCCGCCCACCGCCGCCTTGACCCGGCCCACGCCCTTCTCTTCGAGGAAGCGCACCAGGGATTCCAGCATGGAGATGGAGGAGGTCCAGGCCGCGAACAGCAGCAGCACGAAGAACAGGGTGGCGAAGAAGCCGCCGCCCGGCATCTGGCCGAAGGCCACCGGCAGGGTCACGAAGATAAGGCCCGGGCCCTCGCCCGGCTGCAGGCCGTGGGCGAACACCACCGGGAAGATGGCCAGCCCCGCCAGCAGGGCCACGCACACGTCCATGATGGCCACGGTGAAGGAAGTCCGGGCGATGGACACATCCTTCTTCAGGTAGGCGCCGTAGGCCATCATGGCGCCGCTGGCCAGGCTCAGGGTGAAGAAGGCGTGGCCCAGGGCCACCAGCACGGATTCGGCGGTCAGGCTGGAGAAGTCGGGTTTGAACAGGAAGGAGACTGCCTCGCCGAAGTGGCCGGTGGTCATGGCGTAGCCCACCAGGATCAGCAGCAGCACGAACAGCGCCGGCATCAGCCAGGACACCGCCCGCTCCAGGCCGTGCTTGACGCCGCCGGCGGACACCAGCACCGTCAGCCCCATGAACACCGAGTGCCACAGCAGCAACTGGCCCGGCGAGGCCAGCAGGCCACCGAACATGGCGCCGGAATCCTCCGCCGCCATGCCGGCAAAGCCGCCCTTGGCCGCCTCCACGATATAGGGCATGGTCCAGCCGGCGATCACGCTGTAGAAGGAGAGGATCAAAAAGGCCGCCAGGGTGGCCATGATGCCGACCCCGGCCCAGTTCCGGCTGCGCCCTTCGGCCGCCGCCACCGCGCCCATGGTGCCGATGGGGCTCTTGCCGCCGCGCCGGCCCAGCATGACTTCCGACATCATGATGGGGATGCCGATGATGGCGACACAGACAAGATACACCAGCACGAAGGCGCCGCCGCCGTTCTGGCCGGTGATATAGGGGAACTTCCAGATATTGCCGAGGCCCACCGCCGAGCCCACCGCCGCCATGATAAACACAAAACGGCTGGACCACAGGGCCGGGGTCACGCCGGCACTCGTTTTACCCTGAACATTGGTTGCCACCACAGACACAGCTTCTCCTCCTTTAGCTGTATTAGGACAACGTCAGCCACCCCAGCTAAAGGTGTAAAGAATGGCTGACAGTATGTCCTGCTATTTTGCCACCATCTTCCCGATTGAAAAAATGGCTGTGGTAAAAAATTAGAGATTATTCGGCCTTCAGCACGCCCCGGCGTATTTGATCCTCCTCGATAGACTCGAACAAGGCCTGGAAATTGCCCTCGCCGAAGCCTTCGTTGCCCTTGCGCTGAATAATTTCGAAGAAGATGGGGCCGATCACGGTGTCGGTAAAGATTTGCAGCAGGAGTCCCTGGCCCTGGGTCGGCGCCCCGTCCATCAGGATATGGTTTTTGCGCAGCCGGGCCAGATCCTCGCCGTGGCCGGGCAGGCGAGCGTCCAGCTTCTCGTAGTAGGTGTCGGGGGTGGTCATAAAGCTCATGCCGCCGTCACGCAGGGTTTCCACCGTGCGGTAGATGTCGTTGGTACCCAGGGCGATATGCTGGATGCCCTCGCCCTTGTACTGGTGCAGGAACTCCTCGATCTGGCTCTTTTCGTCGGCGGACTCGTTGATGGGAATGCGGATCTTGCCGCAGGGGCTGGTCATGGCCCGGGACCTGAGCCCGGTCAGCTTGCCCTCGATGTCGAAGTAGCGGATCTCGCGAAAGTTGAAGTGCTGCTCATAGAAACCGGCCCAGAGGCTCATGTTGCCCATGGCCACGTTGTGGGTGAGGTGGTCGATGTAGGTCAGGCCCACGCCCTGGGGGTGCTGGTCCACGCCCGGAATGGGGCGGAAGTCCACGTCGTAGATGCTCTGCTCGCCGTAGCGGTCCACCAGGTAGATAAGCGAACCGCCGATGCCTTCGATGGCCGGGATCTGCAATTCCATGGGACCGGCGCCGGAGGCCACCACCCTGGCGCCGTTGGCGGCCAGTTGCTTGATGGCCCGGGCCGCGTCCTTCACCCGGAACGCCATGGCGTTGGCGCAGGGACCATGGAGGCGGGCGAACTGCTCCGCCTGGCTGTTGGGCTCGGCGTTGAGGATAAAGTTGATGTCGCCCTGGCGGTAGAGGGTCACGTTCTTGCTGCGGTGGCGGGCGATGGCGACAAAGCCCAGCCGTTCGAACAGTTGCGCCAGTTGCTCCGGCTCGCTGGAGGCGTATTCCACAAACTCGAAGCCGTCGGTGCCCAGGGGGTTGTCCCACAAAGAGGATTTTTCCGGTGAAATCGCTTCAGACATCATGATTCTTCTCCTTAATCGCCTTGTTCCATTGATTCATGCTTAAACGCAATGGCAACAGCATAAGGCAATGCCCACACATTTTGTTTGCAAGTTGTTACATTAAAGTTTAGTTTTTTGCTCGAATGTTGCATCGGAGAAGGGATCACCGTGAGAAAGGCGCACGAAATCGAACTGGACCGCCAGGACGCCCGCCTGCTGCAGGCGCTGCAGGAGAATGGCCGGCTGAGTAACGTGGAGCTGTCGGAACTCATCCACCTCTCCCCGTCCCAGTGCCAGCGCCGGCGGCAGAAGCTGGAAGAGCTGGGGGTGGTGCAGAAATACGTGGCCCAGGTGGACCCGGAGAAGGTGGGGCTGCACGTGACCGCGCTGATCAGCGTGACCCTGGGCAAGCACGGCGAGCGCATCGCCGATGAATTCCACCAGGCCATCCAGCACTTTCCCCAGGTGCTGGAATGCTGGAGCGTCACCGGCGACGCCGACTACCTGCTGAAGGTGGTGGCCAGCGATCTCAAGAGCCTGTCCGACTTTATGATGCACCAGTTGCTCAACCTGAAAACGGTGTCCAACATCCGCTCCAATATCCTGCTCGACCAGCTCAAACACACCACGGTGCTGCCGCTGCTGAATAGAACATGATAACCCTGCTGAGGGTGGAGCCCCTCCACGAAAAATGACACTCCGTTAAACGGGAGTTGGCGCAATTCCGGCACCGATTGGGGGGCTGTTGGGGCGCAGACAGCCCCTCCGCAAAACCCGGTTCAGGGTTGGCGCTGTATGCAAAAGGCAGACGAGCCGCCTGTCTTTTGCTTTTCATGATTATCCCGCGGCCAGTTGTGGCAGGAACAAGGCAATTTGCGGGAAGGGGATCAGCAGAGCGGTTACCAGCAACAGCAGCAACAAGAACACGGGCACGCCGCGGATCACTTCCACAAAG
Organism: Zobellella taiwanensis; assembly: GCF_003012795.1. Classification (GTDB taxonomy): domain Bacteria; phylum Pseudomonadota; class Gammaproteobacteria; order Enterobacterales; family Aeromonadaceae; genus Oceanimonas; species Oceanimonas taiwanensis. The sequence goes on along the minus strand of NZ_PXYH01000006.1, from coordinate 85,485 downwards.
GGCCGCTGGAATACCGCCACGGCGGTAAAGATGTTGCAGCCAAAGGGAGGGGTGGCGGCGCCAATGGCGACCTGCAGGGTGATCAGCACGCCCACCAGCACCGGATCCAGCCCGCTGCCGGCAATCAGCGGGGCAAAGATGGGCACCAGGATCAGGATAACCACAATGGAGTCCACAAACATGCAGCCGATAAAAAAGGCGATGTTGATGGCCAGCAGCACGGTGAGCGGGCTGGCCTGCTCCAGGCCCAGGGCGGCGATCAGCTGTTGGGGAATTTGTGCAAACGACAGTATCCAGGAAAAAGCGGCCCCGGCAGCCACCAGGATAAACACCACGGCAGTAATGGCGCCGGTAGATAAGGCAATCTCGTAAACGTCGCGCAGTTTAATGGAACGAAACACCACCAGCTCCAGGATGAGGGCGTACAGCACGCAGATGGCCGCCGATTCGGTAGGGCTGAAAATGCCGCCGTAAATGCCGCCCACCACTATCACCGGAAAGCCAAGGGGCCAGATGGCTCGCTGCAATGCCACCAGGCGTTCGCGCCAGTTGGCTTTGGGTTCAACCGGAATTTGGTGGCGATGGGCGTACCATACGCAGTACAGACTGAACAGGGCGATCACCAGCAGGCCGGGGCCAATGCCCGCCAGGAACAGGGCAGAGATGGAGGTGCCGGAGATCACGCCGTAGATGATCATGCCGATGGACGGGGGGATCAGGTAGGCCAGGTCGGCGGCATTGACGATAAGCCCCATGCTGAAGCTGTCGTTATAGCCGGCTTTGAGCATGCGCGGGCGCATGGCGCCGCCAACGGCGACGACGGTGGCCTGGGTGGAGCCGCACACGGCGCCAAACAGTGCACAGGCGGAGGTAACGGAAATGGCCATGCCGCCCCTAAAGTGGCCCATAAATCGCATGACCACGTCCACCAGGCGATCGGCCGAGTGCCCGCGGGTGATAATGTCGGCCGCCAGGATAAACAGGGGCACGGCAATCAGGGCGCCGGGTTTGACGCCGCCTATCATCTGCTGGATAAGGATTTGCGGGTTCAGATCCGGCAGGTACACCAGCAGTGCCATTACCGCTGCCACCAGCAGCGGCATCATCATGGGAAAACCGGCCAGCAGCAACAGCAGCATTATGCTCAGCATCATCAGGGTCATGATTGGGGCTCCTCCTTGAAGCGGGCGGACGGAGCCGGGGGCTTGAGTTGCTGCTGCAACTGCTCCAGCTCCGGATCCTGATATTCGTCAACCACATGCAGCGCCAGGTATACCTGGTTTCCGGTATTGAAGTTTTTGAGCAGGGCAAGCAGATATTGCAGCCCGGCCAGGACAAACCCGACTACCACCCAGATATAAGTGAGATAGAGCGGAAACTGCAGTGCCGGGGTAACCCGACCGCGGGCAGCCAGACGCTCAACATAACCAAGGGCATGCCAGGCCAGCAAAAACATCATGGCGGCACTGCTCAGGGCAATGAATATCATGGTGGCTTTGCGCATCAACGGCGGCAGGCTGTCGTAAATGGCCGACATCCGGATATGCCGCCCCTTGCGGGTGATGTAGCCCAAGCCAATAAAGGTGACGGCAACAATCAGGAATTCGTTCAGCTCTTCGGTAAAGTACAGGCTTTGGGAAAACACGTAGCGGCCGAAGACGTTGGCAATGGTGTTGCCGGCCATGATTAGGATGGCACCGGCCAAAATCAGGGCTTCGGCTTTTGCAGTCAGGTGGTCTAGCTGTTTGAGCAGCGTGGTGATGATGCGTGGCATGGGGCTGGTCTCCTGCTGGCACAAAGCAAAACCGCCCCGGCTGGGGCGGCAATGACGGGTCAGAGCGCGGCCAATTCCGCCTGTAATTGCTCAAGCAGCTGCTCTCCACGCCGGCCGGTGATCTCGGTGTAGGCTGCGTGGGTATTGCCGGTGCGGGCCCTGAATGCGGCCTGTTCGGCTTCGGTCAGTTTAATCAGCTCTATGCCGGGTTTGGCCTGCTGAATACGCTCCAGCTTTTCCTGGTTGTAAGTGGCTACCACGTCCCGGATAAAGCCCTGCATATCGGCCATGGTTTGTTCAATCAGTTGCTGGCGCTCGGGACTGAGGGTGTCGTACCAGTCGCTGCCCGCCAGCACATTGGTCACCAGTTCCTGTTCACCGGCCCAAATCAGGTAATCAGTCACTTCATAGAACTTCATTTCTTCTATGGCGGGAATGGGATTAACCTGGCCATCCACCTGCTTAAGCTGCAGGGCGCCATAGACTTCGCCAAAGGGAATGGGGGTGGGGCTGGCGCCCATATCGGCGTAGGCCTTGAGCAGGATGGGCGATACCATGACCCGCATCTTGAAGTTGCTGAAATCTTCCGGGGTATGGATAGGCTTGTTGGTGGTCCATACCTGTGGCCCCTGGGAATAGAAGCTGAGGGGCTCCAGGCCACGCTGCCGGTAGTCCTTGGCCAACTCCTGCCGGATTAGCGGACTGTTGCCAAGAAAGTCGGCCATGGCGGTGGAGTCGGAAGGGAAGGCATAGGGCAGCAAGAAGATCTGGGATTCCGGCACTATGGTGCCCAGGTTGCCGACCGAGACGTTGGTAAACTGGATAATACCGTCGGCCGTCTGCTCCACCAGTTCAGTCGGAGTGCCCAGCGAGCCCAGATGGTAGATGCGCACGTTCACTTCGCCTTGAGTTTGTCCCTCTATACGTTTTTTAAATTCCTGGGCGTAGGCATCCATGATGGAGCCGGGGATTTCTTCCAGGGCGAATTTCCATTCTTCGGCTTGGGCCAGGGCAGGTGTCAGGGTGAGCATGGTGCTCAGTGCCAGGGTATTAAGGGTATGTTTCAGAGGTTTCATAGCATCGTCTCCTGCTATTGGTGAGCTCGGCCGGTGTGGGCCGAAGATGATTCCGTTCTTCTCAAAGCCAGTATTGCAGAGGGTTATTCATCCAAAAATATAAATTTTTGTATGTATACTTATGAAAAATTAATGTAACAATCGGAATGGAACCCATGTACTCAATGAAACATATGCAGACCTTTTGTGCGGTGGTGGAGTACGGCGGTTTTGTCGGGGCCGAATCGGTACTGGGCATGAGCCAGCCGGCTATCAGCACCCATATCCGGGATTTTGAGATTCGTTTGGGTTTTTCACTTTGCCACCGTGGCCGCAGTGGCTTTAGCCTGACCGAAAAGGGTGAGCTGGTGTACCGGCGCTGCCGGGAAATGCTGAACAGTTTTTCGGATTTGGAAGCGGAGCTGGGCGCTTTACGCAATAAGCTGACCGGCACGTTACGGGTAGGGCTGGTAGACAACACCATTACCAATACGCAAGTACCGATGCCCGACGCTATCCACCGATTTTTTAAGCGCAGTAACCAGGTATCGTTGCGGCTGGCGGTGTTGCCGCCGGAAGAGCTGGAGCGCGAGCTGCTCAACGGCAATTTGCACCTGGCGATAGGGCCTTTTCAAAAGCGCCATCCGGCGCTGAGCTATAGACCGCTGTATACCGAAGAACACCGCTTTTATTGTGGCCGTCGCCATCCGCTGTATGACGCCGAGCCTGCCGAGCTCTCGGTTGAGCGGGTGGGCGCTTATCCCATTTCCAGCCGGACCTATGTGCAGCAGGCTGAAATGCAGACGGTACGCCCTTATCTGGGGGCGGCTTTTGTGTCGAATATGGAAGCGCAGGCCATGTTAATCCGCAGCGGTCAATTTCTTGGTTTTTTACCGGTGCATTATGCCGCCTCCTGGGTAGAAAGCGGTGAAATGAAAGAGCTGGCATTGCCCGAACTGAGGTGGCTTTCCGAGTTCAGCCTGGCAATGCGGGCCAGACCGGCTCCTCAGGAGGTGGTGCGGATTTTTGTGGAGGACTTGATTACCAGCCTGGGAATACAGACCGTCGGGCGCTGACTTTTTCATTATTTTATTTAAAGTGAACATATGAAAATTTACATTTTTTGATGAAACTGGCTTTGCCATACTCGCTGACGAAAGGAAGGCCGGTGCCTGTTGAACCGGCATGTAAGCTACCGGCCCGGCATGGGCTGATGCCAGCGAGGAGATGGACCATGAGTGAAAACAGTTATGAGAAAGGACGCCTTAATCTGCCTTTTGTGGGGTTTTGTACCTTTGCCAAAAGCCCCATTTGTGAAGACTGGGACAATCTGAAGGCGGATGTGGCCTTTATGGGGGCGCCCTTTGATTGCGGCACCCAATGGCGTTCCGGTGCCCGTATGGGGCCGCGTGCGGTACGGGAGGCCTCTACCCTGTTTTCGTTCGGTCATGGCGGTGCCTACAGCTATGAAGAAGACACCATGTACCTGGACGGGGTAAGAATCGTTGATATTGGCGATGCGGACATGGTGCACACCAATACCGAAAAGAGCCATGCCAACATTGAGTATGGTGTGCGCAAGATCCTGGAATCCGGCGCCCTGCCGGTGATTGTGGGGGGGGATCACTCGGTTAACGCGCCCTGCATCCGCGCTTTTGAAGGTCGCGGGCCCATTCATATTATCCAGATTGATGCTCACCTGGATTTTGTTGACGAGCGCCATGGTGTGCGTTTTGGCCATGGCAATCCCATGCGCCGAGCCGTGGAGCAACCTTTTATTACCGGCATGACCCAGTTGGGCATTCGCAACGTGTCTTCGTCCAATCGGGCCGATCACCAGGCGGCGCAGGATGCGGGCTCCACCATTTTGTCGGTGCGGGACGTGCGCCGCCTGGGCGTGCAGGGGGTGCTGGATTTGATCCCCAAGGGCGTGAATTATTATATCACCATCGACATCGACGGTTTTGATCCTTCCATCGCACCGGGCACCGGCACTCCCAGCCATGGCGGCTTTACCTATTACGAAGTAATGGAAATCCTGCAGGGAGTAGCCTTTGGTGGAGAAGTGGTAGGCATTGATTTATGCGAAGTAGCTCCCGACTACGACCATACCGGAACCACCAGCATCCTGGCGGCGCAGGTGCTGCTCAACCTGATTGGTTATGTGTTTCATGGTCGCAAATTGCGCGAGCAACAACGACTCAGATAACTCTCTCCCAAGCCGCCCACCTCATCTGAGGCACGGGCGGCCCGTCCGCAAAAGGCCGACTCCCGGGAGCGGCACACACTGTCTAGCTCCAGCGACTGACGCCGGGGTAGCCGCCGTCAAGCAGTTCCTTGACGAACACCGAGGGGATCTGCCGGTCGGCCAGCAGGAATACCTGGTCCCGGGCCCGGGTCAGCCCCACATAAAACAGCCGCCGCTCCTCCGCGTGGGGAAAGGGTTCCTGTTCCGGCAACAACAGGTCGAGCAGTTCGGAGCCGCTTTTTTCCGGTGGAAAACCGTATTTGCCCCGGCTCAGGCCCAGCAGGATCACGCAGTCCGCCTCCTTGCCCTTGGCGCCGTGCAGGGTTTGGGCCTCCAGGGTCAGTCCCGGAAAACGCCGCTGCCAGCCGGCGAGTTGGGACGCATCGGGCAGGGCAAAGCGAAAACGCGCCAAGAGGTATACGGAAGCCTCCGGCCGCTGGGCGGCGATTTGCGCCAGCAAGCGGCTGACCGCGTCCATCTGGCTGTCGTGGTCCACCGGCAACACGTGCACACAGGGGCCCTCGCTGTGCCGCTGGGCGGCAAGCCGCTTGGCGAGCTGGCCCGGATTGCGAGTGACAAAGCGGCTGGCCACCTGCTCGATACGGTTGTTGAAGCGGAAGGTCCGGTCAAGCGCCGTCACGGCACTGGCCCCGAACACCTGCGCAAATCCGGTGGTCAGGGAAACATCGGCGCCGCTGAAGCGGTAAATGGCCTGCCAGTCGTCCCCCACGCAAAACAGGGAAAGTCCGGGTGCGGCGTCGCGCAGGGCCAGCAGCAGGCCGGCGCGGGCGCGGGAAATATCCTGAAACTCGTCCACCAGAATGTGGCGCCAGGGCACCTCGAACCGGCCCCGGCGCACATACTCGACGGCCCGTTCGATCATATCGTCGAAGTCGATATCGCCCCGCTCGGCCAACTGCGCCTGGTAGCGGTGCAGCAGCGGCCGCACCAGCGCCAGCTGCTCGGCCTGATCCGGCGTTAGCTCAACAGGGTCCGGCTCGCCGTAGAGCTTGAGCGCCGCCACCAGGGGCATCCATTCCCGCGCCAGCCGCATAAAATCCGGCCGGGGCACCACCTGGAAGCGGTGGCGGCGCAGCCAGTCGAGCAACCGTTCGCCGTACCCCGGGTCGTCTTGCCCCAACTGCTCCAGCCAGGCGGCAAAGGCGCCCTGGCGGGCCTTGTCATTCTGGGCCAGCGGGCTTAAGGAAGGTGTCCGTCCCTCCACCCGGGCCAGGATCATCAACCCCAGGGCATGGAAGGTGCTCACCTTGACCGGGGTGGTCTCGGGCCGGCTGGCCAGCCGCTCGGCCATTTCTGCCGCCGCCTCGTTGCCAAAGGCCAGCAGCAGCAGTTCATCGGCCCGGGCCTGGCGAGAAGCCAGCAAAAAAGCGCTGCGCGCCGCCATCACGCTGGTTTTGCCACAACCGGCACCGGCCAGCACCAGGTTGTGATCGTCATCCACCACACAGGCAAGGCGCTGGGCCTCGGTGAGCGGATGGGCCTCCAGGCCGTCGAACAGGGCGGCGTATTCGGCCAGCAGTTGGCGGCAATATTCCCGGCGGCACTGTTCCAGCCAGGACTCGTCCGCCCCCTGCAACGTGGCCACCAGCTCAAAGGCGGCCCGGGTGCGGTCGTCCAGCGCCCCGGGCGGCGGGCAAGCGGACCAGTCCACCGGCTCGGCCGCCACCCGCGCCTTGAGCTCGCGCCAGCGGGAATGGCGCAAATACCCCTGCTCCAGCACCGAAAGGCAATGCTCCGCCAGGGGCCGCACCCGCTCGCCATGATGCTGAAACCAGCCCAGGGTAACGGCCTCCGCCAGCGGCCTGGCCACCGCCCCGGGCAGCCAGCCCAGCTCGATGTTGCCCTGGGTGCACAACAACCGCAGCCGGTAGAGGCGGCGGGCGGCTTCCAGCCGGGGCGGCGCGCTCAGTTCATCCCAGGCCAGGGCGTGGCGCTCATGCTTGAGGTGCAGCACGGGGCCGGCGGCGGTCAGTTCGGTAGCCAGGAAAGGATGATTGAACCAGGGCGCCAGCCAGTGGGCCTTGTATATCTGCATGTTCACCCCGGGTTGTGGATGAGTTCGGACAGGATGATATGGGTTTTTACGGTTTTGATGTCGGGCAGGCGCTCGATGTGGCTGCGCACTTCCTCCAGCCGGGCCATGGTGGCGGCTTCCACATAAAGCATGATGTCGGTGTCGCCGCTGATGGTGAAGGCCTGGCGCACCTCGGGAATATTCCTCAGCCGGGCGGCGTGCTGTTCGCAGCGATGCACCAGGTAATGGAGTTCCATGTAGGCGCGCACCTGGGCGGGCGCGGCCCCCAGGCGAGCGTGGTAGCCGCGAATGACGCCTTTTTGTTCAAGGTTGCGAATACGCTCCGAGACCGCCGAACGCGACAGATTGACCTCGCGGGCAATGGCGGCCACCGCCATGCGGGCATTGGCCACCAGCAGCGCCACTATGTGTTGATCGAACTTGTCCACCCCTGCCTCTCTGCTCTCCCCGCCAAATCACGGCAGAAACCGGCAAAGCGTTGCCTTTATCCGTCGTTCTGCCGGCTCGGGATTTTGGTTGTTGGCGCTAATATATCAGAATTCGGGCACACGGGATTTGAAACAAAATGGGGCGTTTAAACAAAGAGCTGGGCCTGGCCTACGGCACCGGCATGATGGCCACCTCGCTGCTGGGCACCGGCATTTTTGTCGTGCCGGCGGTGGCTGCCAGCATTGCCGGGCCGGGTTCGGTATGGGCCTGGCTGGGGCTGGTGCTGCTGGTGCTGCCGGTGGCCTTCAGCTTTGCCCGCCTGGGCCAGAGCTTTCCCCACGCCGGCGGCGCGCCCCACCTGATTGGCCGGGGCCTGGGCGCCCCCATGGAAAAACTGGCCGCCTTTTTGTTTTTGGCGGTGCTGCCGGTGGGGCTGCCCGCCGCCCTCACCCTGACCGCCGGTTTCTGGCATGCCCTGTTCGACCTTTCCGCCGCCGGCGACCTGCTGGTGCAACTGGCCACCCTGGGGCTGATGCTGCTGCTGGGCAGCCGCAAAACCCGCGCCTCCGGCCTGGTGCAGGTGCTGATTGCCCTGGCCATAGTGCTGCTGTTGCTGGCCGTGTGGTGGGCCGGCGGCCTGCTGGCAGCACCCCCGGCCCTGCCGCCCCTGCATGAAGTGCAATGGGGCCTGCTGCCCGCCGCCCTGGGCGTGATGTTCTGGTGCTTTGTGGGGCTCGAAGCCTTTACCCACATGGGAGAGGAATTCAGAAACCCGAAGCGGGATTTTCCCCTGGCGCTGCTGTGTGGCATGCTGCTGGCCGGGCTGGTGTACCTGGCCTGCGCCCTGGCGGTGTTGCGCTTTGGGGTATATGGTAGCGAGCTGGCCAACACCACCTCCATCCCCACCCTGATGGCCCGGCTGTTTGGCGAGGGCGGGCGCTGGGCCGCGGCCCTGGTGGGTTACCTGGCCTGCTTTGCCAGCATCAACATTTATGTGCAGGGCTTTGCCCGGCTGCTGTGGAGCCTGGCGGACGAAGGCAAGCTGCCAGCCGGCCTGGCCCGCCTTAACCGCAACGGCGCCCCGCTGCGCGCCCTGGCCTGGGTGATTGGCGTGTGCGCCCTGTGCGTGCTGGCCGCCTGGCTGTTCCGGCTGCCGCTGGACACCCTGATCCGCTACGCCAACGGCAACTTTGTGCTGGTGTATTTGCTGGCGATGATCGCCGGGGTAAAACTGCTTTCAGGCTTCTGGCGCGCCCTAGCCGCCATCTCTGCACTGCTGTGCCTGGGCGTGCTGCTCTCGCTCGGCTGGGAAGCCGGCTACGCCCTCGCCCTGGGCGCCGGCTTTATTGCCGCACGGGCCGCCCGCCCGCATCTGCCACAGAGGGCAAAAAATATAAAAAGGGGTCGGAGTCAATTTTTAAATGACTCCGACCCCTTTTTAAGGTTCAGCAGCCCAGGTGGCGGGCGTGGAAGCGCAGGTGGTCTTCGATAAAGCTGGCAATAAAGTAATAGCTGTGGTCGTAGCCCGGTTGCAGGCGCAGGGTCAGTTCGGCGCCAACATGTTCGGCGGCAGCCTTGAGCGCTTGCGGTTTGAGTTGCTCGGCCAGGAAGTTGTCGGCCTCGCCCTGGTCCACCAGCATGGGCAGTGCACAGCCTTTTGCCTTGAGCAGCAGGCTGGTGTCGTACTCGGCCCAGGCGGCTCTGTCTTCACCCAGGTAGGCACTCAAGGCCTTGTGGCCCCAGGGGCAATCCGTGGGGTTGGAGATGGGCGCAAAGGCCGACACCGACACAAACCGCTCGGGGTTGCGCAGGGCCAGCACCAGGGCGCCGTGGCCGCCCATGGAATGGCCGCTGATGGCGCGCTTGCCGCTGAGCGGCAGCTCGGCTTCCACCAGCGCCGGCAGCTCGTTCAGCACATAGTCGTACATGCGGTAGTGCTTGTTCCAGGGCGCTTCGGTGGCGTTAACGTAAAACCCTGCCCCCAGGCCCAGATCGTAGGCACCCTGCGGATCGTCGGCCACGCCCTCGCCCCGGGGGCTGGTGTCGGGAATGACGAGCGCCAGGCCCAGTTCGGCGGCCATACGTTGGGCGCCGGCCTTGGACGAAAAGTTCTCGTCGGTGCAGGTCAGGCCCGACAGCCAGTACAGGGCCGGCACGGCTCCCTGTTCGGCCTGGGGCGGCAGAAATACGGAAAACTGCATGCTGCAGTTGAGGCTTTGGGATTCATGCTGGTAGCGGATTTGGCGACCGCCGAAGCATTTTTGCTCTTGTACCAGTTGCATCGAGGGATCCTTGAAAAATCGGCTGAAAAGAAGGCCTGGAGCGCAGGCGGCCCGCCTGCATCAGTGCCCCTCAGGGCACTTAATGTTGGCGCTTCGCGCCAAATTGCGGGCGAGTCGCCCACGCTCCATATCACGTTGAAAGCTTAACGCTATTTTTCGTTTATTTGTCGTACAGGATCACCGAGCGGATGGACTTGCCTTCGTGCATCAAATCGAAGGCGTGGTTGATGTCGTCCAGGCCCATGGTATGGGTGATGAAGGTATCCAGCTCGAACTCGCCGTTCAGGTACTGCTCCACAATACCTGGCAGCTGGGAGCGGCCCTTCACACCGCCAAAGGCGGAGCCTTTCCATACCCGGCCGGTCACCAGCTGGAACGGGCGGGTGGAGATTTCGGCACCGGCCGGCGCCACGCCGATGATCACCGACTCGCCCCAGCCCTTGTGGCAGCACTCCAGGGCCGAACGCATCACCTTGACGTTGCCGATGCACTCGAAGGAGAAGTCCACGCCGCCGTCGGTCATGTCCACAATCACATCCTGGATCGGCTTGTCGAACTTGCTGGGGTTGACGCAGTCGGTGGCGCCCAGCTTTTTGGCGATCTCGAACTTGTCTTCGTTGATGTCGATGGCGATGATGCGCCCGGCCTTGGCCTGCACCGCGCCGATGATCACCGCCAGGCCGATGCCGCCCAGGCCGAACACGGCTACTGTGTCACCCGGCTGCACCTTGGCGGTGTTCTTCACCGCGCCCATGCCGGTGGTCACGCCGCAGCCCAGCAGGCACACCTTTTCCAGTGGCGCTTCCTTGCTGATTTTGGCCAGGGAGATTTCGGGCACCACGGTGTGCTCGGCAAAGGTCGAACAGCCCATGTAGTGGTAGATGGGCTGGCCGTTCTTGGAGAAGCGGGTGGTGCCGTCGGGCATCAGGCCCTTGCCCTGGGTGGCGCGCACCGCCTGGCACAGGTTGGTCTTGCCGGATTTGCAGAACTTGCACTCGCCGCATTCGGCGGTGTACAGCGGGATCACATGGTCGCCCACCTGCAGGCTGGTCACCCCCTCGCCCACGGCTTCCACTATACCCGCGCCCTCGTGGCCGAGGATGGCCGGGAACACCCCTTCGGCGTCGTCGCCGGACAGGGTGTAGGCGTCGGTGTGGCAAACACCGGTGGCGACGATGCGCACCAGCACCTCGCCCTTCTGGGGCGGCATCAGATCCACTTCTTCAATGCTGAGCGGCTTGCCCGCTTCCCAGGCCACGGCGGCGCGGGTTTTAATCATGTCCATGGTTGGCTCCTGTTGGTGTTCGGTTTCGTCTTGCATGAAGGTTGCCGCTATGCGGCAATGAGCGGACGGTCCGCCCGCGCTCCATGGTAAGCCTTCAGCCGCGCCGCAAGGCGCTGCCTGTGCCGGTATTGTATTACAGCCTTCATCAACGATAATCCTCAGCACGGCAAATGATTTTTACAGCTGAGTAATAATGGTTCACTGGGATGGTATCAACGAATTTATCTGCGTGGTGGAAACCGGCAGCTTCACCGCCGCCGCCCGCAGGCTGGAGGTGTCTGTCGCCCATGTCAGCCGGCGCCTCAGCCAGCTGGAAGACCGGCTGGGCGCCAAGCTGCTGTATCGCACCACCCGCAAACTGCGGCTGACCGAAGTGGGCCAGATGTACTATCACCATACCCGCAAGGTGCTGGACGGGCTGGCCGAGGCCGAACGGCTGGTGTCGGCGATGGAGGGCAACCCGGTGGGCCGGCTGCGCATTACCGCCCCCGTCTATTATGGCGAGCATTTCCTGGCTCCCCTGGTCAACGACTTTCTGTTGCTGCACCCGGCGCTGGAGCTGGACATGGTGCTGACCAACCAGACGGTGGATCTGGTGCAGGAAGGCTTCGACCTGGCCATCCGCCTCGGCACCCTGGACTCGTCCTCGCTGATGTGCCGCAAACTGGCCCGACGCACCCAGTACCTGTGTGCCGCGCCCGCCTACCTGGAGCGCCACGGCACGCCCACCACCCTGGCCGAGCTGGGCCGGCACAAGTGCCTGGCGGGCACGGTGGATCACTGGCGCTTTGTGGTGCGGGGCCAGCCCCTGAGCTTCCGGCTGGGCAATGGCTGGCACTGCAACTCGGGCCTGGCGCTGAAGGACGCGGCCATAAAAGGGCTCGGCATAGTGCAGTTGCCGGACTATTACGTGCAGGAGGAGCTGGCCCGGGGCGAGCTGGTCAGCCTGCTGGACCCCTACCGGCTGCCGGACGACGGGGTCTGGGTGCTCTATCCCCACAACCGCCACCTCACCCCCAAGGTACGGCTGCTGGTGGATTTTCTGGTGGAACGGCTGGGGTAAGCCGATGCCGTGGAGCCCGGGCGGCTTGGGGTGTACAATTGGCGTTTTTGTGAACGTCGGCCCAACCTCAGGAAAACCCCATGCCTGCTTTTAAGCCTTTTGAAATCATGGCATTGCCCACGGAAATGGCGCATCACCAGCACCACTACAATCAGATCGTCATCGGCCTGAACGGCCGCACCGAGTTCGATATTGCCGGCCAGGGCAACCTGGTAGGGCCGGGCCAGGGCTGTCTGGTGTCTGCCGAGCGGGATCATGCCTTTGGCGGGCGGGGCAGCAACGCCATTCTGGTGGTCAACCTGCCCCTGCGCCAGGAGCCGGTGGCCCCTGGCCAGGAGGAACGCCTGGCCGGGCTGTTCGACAAACCCTGTTACTTCCAGCTCGCGCCCCCGGCCAGGCAACTGGTGTCGGTGCTGAGCCAGGAGATGCGCGCCAATCCGGAGGATCACCTGCTCGGCCAGGCCTGCGCCCATACCCTGCTGTGCGCCCTGCACCGGCACATGGCCTTTCCCCGCCGGCAACCCAGGGCCAAGCGACTGAACCTGGAGGTGATCGACGCCTACATCGCCCAGCACCTGGAGCGCAAAATCACCGTGGCCCAGCTCGCCGGCTGCGCCTTTCTGGGCGAAAGCCAGTTCCACCTGCTGTTCAAGGCGCAGACCGGGCTGTCCCCCTACCAGTATGTGCTAGAAAAACGCCTGGAACAGGCCCGGCGCCTGCTCGCCGACAGCCAGCACAGCCTGGCCTGTATCGCCCAGCATTGCGGCTTTTCCAGCCAGAGCCTGTTCACCCAGGTGTTTTCGAGCCGGTTCGGCCTGTCTCCTTCCCGTTACCGCAAGTGGCGACGCTGAGCCGGTACCGGAGTTTTCCTAAAAAATAACGCAGGAAAGCAAAAGACCCCGGCGCCGCTTCCTCCTACTATCCTTGTTTGCGTAACAAAAGCGTAACCACGGTGTCCAATCTCCGTGGCCCGGCGCCTTATGACGCACCGCCAATACAGGAAGCCATCCCGGAGGAAACAGGGAATGATTGAATCCAACTTTGCCATTACCGGCACCTTTATCGTCTATCTGCTCGGCATGCTGGCCATCGGCTACTATGCCTACCAGCGCACCGCCAATTCGTCCGACTACTTCCTCGGCGGCCGCTCCCTCGGCCCCTGGCCGTCGGCCATTTCCGCCGGCGCTTCGGACATGAGCGGCTGGCTGCTGCTGGGCCTGCCCGGCTATGCCTATGCCGCCGGCCTCGAATCCCTGTGGCTGGCCGGCGGCCTGCTGCTGGGCACCTGGGCCAACTGGCTGTTCTGCGCCAAGCGGCTGCGCACCTATTCCATCGAAACCGACAACGCCCTCACCATTCCCCAGTACCTGTCGCGCCGGTTCGAGGACAACTCCAAGCTGCTGCAGACCATTTCCGCCTTTTTCATCCTGCTGTTCTTCCTGTTCTACACCAGCTCCGGCCTGGTGGCGGGCGGCAAGCTGTTTGAAACCGTGTTCGGCCTGGACTACAGCATCGCCGTGATCGTCGGCACCCTGTGCATCGTGTCCTATACCCTGTTCGGCGGCTTTCTGGCCGTGTCCTGGACCGATCTGGTGCAGGGCCTGCTGATGGCCGCCGCCCTGCTGTTCGTGCCCCTCGCCGCCATGGAGGGAGGCTTTGGCCAGCTCAATGCCGACCTGCACAGCCTCAACCCCGAACTGCTGACCCTGTGGAACGACGCCAAGGGCGAACCCCTGTCGGCCATCGCCATCATTTCCCTCGCCGCCTGGGGCCTGGGCTACTTTGGCCAGCCCCATATCCTGGCGCGCTTCAAGGCCACCCGCAGCAACAGGGATCTCACCACCGCCCGCCGCATCGCCGTCACCTGGAGCTTCCTGTCCATGGCCGGCGCCGTCATGGTGGGCCTGGTCGGGCTGCTGTATGTGCATAAGGTCCAGGGCGGCGAGCTGGCCGATCCGGAAACCATCTTCATGGTGCTGGTCAATACCCTGTTCCACCCGGTAATCGCCGGCATCCTGCTGGCCGCCATCCTGGCCGCCATCATGAGCACCGCCGACTCCCAGCTGCTGGTGTCCTCCTCCGCCCTGGCGGAAGACTTCTACAAGCGGGTGTTCAAACCCGATGCCAGCTCAGAGAGCATCGTCAACGTGGGCCGCTTCGCGGTCATCGCCCTGTCCATTGTCGCCCTGCTGCTGGCCTTCAACCCCGACAGCACTGTCCTGGGCCTGGTGTCCTACGCCTGGGCCGGCTTTGGCGCCGCCTTCGGTCCCGCTCTGCTGTTCAGCCTGTACTGGCGCGACATGAACCGCAACGGCGCCCTGGCCGGGGTACTGGTGGGTGGCATTACCGTGGTGGTGTGGAAGCAGATCTCCGGCGGCATTTTCGATATCTATGAAATCGTGCCCGGTTTTATCTTCGCCTCCGTCGCCATCGTTGCGGTCAGCAAACTGACCGGCGGTGCCGCCGCCTCGGTGAGCAAGACCTTCGACAGCTACCAGCAGAGCCTGCAAACCCTCGACTGATCCCCATCGCTCCCACGCTCGCCGTGGGAGCCTGCTTCTCCCCCGCGCCAACCCCGGCAAATCGGCTAAGCTTTGGGCTATCCGTTCTCAACCGGGACTCATCATGGACACCACATCGCTTTACCTCGGCAGTAACCGCGAGCGGGAGCCGGTGGCGCTGCGCCTGCCCATGGCCAACCGCCATGGGCTGATTAGCGGCGCCACCGGCACCGGCAAAACCGTCACCCTGCAGACCCTGGCGGAAGGCTTTTCCCGCGCCGGCACGCCGGTGTTCATGGCCGACGTCAAGGGCGATCTGTCGGGGCTGGCCGCCCCCGCCAGCCCGGGCGGAAAAATCGCCGAGCGGCTTGCCCTGCTGGGCCGGGACCAGTACCAGCCCAGGGCCACGCCGACCCTGTTCTGGGATCTTTACGGTCGCCAGGGCCACCCGGTGCGGGCCAGCATCTCGGAGCTGGGGCCACTGCTGCTGGCCCATATCCTGGAGCTGAACGACACCCAAACCGGCATACTGTACAGCTGCTTTCGCATTGCCGACGACGAGGGCCTGCTGCTGCTCGATCTCAAGGATCTGCGTGCCCTGCTCGGCTGGGTCGCCGATAACGGCAAGTCGCTCGGCCGCCAGTACGGCAACCTGCCGGCCAACAGCCTGGCCGCCATCCAGCGCCGCTTGCTGGTGTTGGAACAGGACGGCGGCGGACATTTTTTCGGCGAGCCCTCGCTCAACCTGCGGGATCTGATGCAACGGGACTTTTCCGGCCAGGGCGTGGTCAGCATTCTCGACGCCACCAGGCTGATGCAAAGCCCCCGGCTGTACACCACCTTCCTGCTGTGGCTGCTGAGCGAGTTGTTCGAAACCCTGCCGGAGCTGGGCGATCCGCCCCGGCCGGAGCTGGTGTTCTTTTTCGACGAGGCCCACCTGCTGTTCCAGTCGGCGCCCCGGCCACTGCGGGAAAAAATAGAGCAACTGGTGCGCCTGATCCGCTCCAAGGGGGTGGGTATCTACTTTATCAGCCAGAATCCCCTCGACCTGCCGGACACCGTACTGGGCCAGCTCGGCCACCGGGTACAGCATGCCCTGCGCGCCTTTACCCCCAGGGACGAGCAGGCGGTGCGGGCCGCGGCCCGCACCTTCCGGCCCAACCCCGCCTTCGACACCCTGGCCGCCATCACCACCCTGGGCGTGGGCGAGGCACTGGTGTCGGTGCTGGACAACAAGGGCGCTCCCACGGCGGTGGAGCTGACCCTGATTTGTCCGCCCGAATCCCGCATCGGCCCGCTCAGCGCCGAAGAACGCCAAACCCGCCTGGCCCAGTCCCCCCTGGCCGGGCGCTATGAGCAGCTGCTGGATCGGGAGTCCGCATTCGAACTGCTAGAGCGGCGGCTGGCGCAACAGCCGGCGGCGGCGCCACAACCCCGGCCGTCCGCCAGGGCCGGCAACCGGGATTCACTGCTGGAAAGCGTGGCCAAGAGTACCTTGCGCAGCATCGGCAGTCAGCTGGGCCGGCGTATTGCCCGCGGCCTGCTGGGCTCCCTGCTGGGAGGCAGATAGCACAGCGCCCGGGCAGGCCGGGCGCTGAGGGGTTACATCTGGGACTGGAGGTAGTTGGGCAGTCCGATGCGCCGGATAAGGCCGAGCTGCTGCTCCAGCCAGTAGGTATGATCGTTTTCGGTGTCGGACAGCAGTACCTGCAGCATGTCGCGGGTCTGGTAGTCCTGCTCCTGTTCGCACAGGGCCATGACCTTGCGCAGATCCTCGATCACCTTGTATTCCAGGTCCAGGTCGCTCTGCAGCATGGCGGGCACGTCCTTGCCGATATTAAGCGGTACCCGGGTGACCATGTCGGGGGTGCCTTCCAGGAAGAGGATGCGCTCAATCAGTTTGGAGGCATGGCCCTTCTCGTCCTCGAATTCGTGATCGATACGCTCGAACAGCTTGTGCAGGCCCCAGTCGTCATACATGCGGGAATGTATGAAGTACTGATCCATGGCGCTCAGTTCACCGGCGAGCAGATCGTTGAGCGCGGCGATAATCTTGGGATTGCCTTTCATGTTCTCGTCCCCTTACAGTTGCGACTGTTGGTAGTTTTCAATGCCGATTTTGCCGATCAGATCGAGCTGGGTATCGATCCAGTCGAGGTGGGCTTCCTCGTATTCCTCCAGCTCGCACAGCAGTTCGCGCGAAACATAGTCGCGCACCGATTCGCAGTAGGCGATGGCTTCCTTCAGCACCACCAGCTGTTCCGCCACCTGGTCGCGATCGCATTCCAGCATCTCTGCGGTATGCTCGCCGATGCGCAGCCGGTTGAGGTGCTGCAGGTTGGGCAGCCCTTCCAGGAACAGGATCCGCTCGATCAGCGCGTCGGCCTGTTTCATGTCCTTGATGGATTTTTTGTATTCCCGTTCGTCAAGCCGGGCCAGTCCCCAGTTCTTGAACATGCGGGCATGCAGGAAATACTGGTTGATGGAAGTGAGCTCTATGCTCAGCACCTGGTTCAGGTATTCGATGACCTTTTTGTCGCCTTTCATGATCCCTCTCTCCCCTTGGATGCAGAAAGGTATGATAGACGCGAATGCCGTTTTTTTCAAACGAGCACAAGGCTAAGTTACTGATTTTATTTAAATAACGTAGTAGTAATAAGAACAGGTGTTATTTTTAACGCGTTTTGTCGGCGAGGCCGGCACCGGCGACAACCACCGGTGCCATGGCGATACCACGCCCTTTGTTCAGTCCGCCATGCCGGTCTGTACCCGCCACTGGGCGGCATAGAGGCCGTTTTGCTCCAGCAGCCCGGCGTGGCTGCCCTGCTCGGCGATCTCGCCCCGGTCAATCACCACTATGTGGTCCGCCTGCACCACCGTCGACAGCCGGTGGGCAATCAGGATCAGGGTCCGGCCGTGGGCAATATGGCGCAGGGAGCGCTGGATGGCGGCCTCGGTTTCGTTGTCCACGGCACTGGTGGCCTCGTCCAGGATCAGCACCGGCGGATCCTTGAGCAGGGCCCGGGCCAGGGACAGCCGCTGGCGCTGGCCGCCGGACAACCGCACGCCCCGCTCGCCCACCGGGGTCTCCAGCCCCTGGGGCAACCGTTCGATAAATTCCCAGGCCTCGGCCAGCCGGGCCGCCGCTTCCACCTCGGCAACACCGGCCTCGGGCCGGCCATAGGCGATGTTGTCGCGAATGCTGCCCTCGAACAGGAACACCTCCTGGCTCACCAGGCCGATATTGCCGCGCAGGTCGCTGAGCCGCAGCCGCTCTATGCGCCGGTCGTCGAGGTAGATGGCGCCCCGGTCGGGCTGATAGAAGCGCAACAGCAGCTTGATCAGGGTGGACTTGCCGGAGCCGGTGGCGCCCACCAGCGCCAGGGTGGTGCCGGCGGGCACCGTCAGGCTGATGTCCTGCACCCCGACCCGGCTCGCGGGATAATGAAAGCCGAGCCGCTCAAAGCGGATTTCCCCGCGCACCGGCGCCGGCAGGGGCTCGCCGGTGTCATCGTTTTGCACCGGCACCCGCATCAGATCGAGGATACGCCGGGTACTGGCCATGGCCCGTTCGAACAAGTCGATCACCTGGGCCAGGCCGGTCAAGGGCCACAGCAGCCGCTGGGTCAGGAACACCAGCACCCCGTAGGCGCCCACATTGAGGCTGCCGTCCAGGGTCTTGAGCCCGCCGAGGATAAAGGTAGCGAGAAAACCCAGCAGGATAGCCATGCGGATCACCGGGATAAAAGCCGAGCTGATGCGGATGGCGTTGCGGTTGGCCTCCACATAGGCTTCGCTGGCCTGGCGCAGGCGGCCGGCCTCCCGCGCCTCGGCGGTAAAGCTTTTGATGGTGGCGATACCGCCCAGGTTGTTGGACAGCCGTGCGGCCAGCTCGCCCACCTTTTCACGGACCTCGGCATACACGGGACCGGCCTTGCGCTGAAAATAAAAGGCACCCCAGATGATGATGGGAATGGGAGTAAAGGCCAGCAGGGCAATCTGTGGCGACAGCACCACAAACACGGCCCCCACCGCCACCACGGTCACGAACACCTGGATCAGGCTGTTGGCGCCGCCGTCGAGAAACCGCTCCAGCTGGTTGACGTCGTCGTTGAGGATGGACACCAGCTGGCCCGAGCTGTTGCCTTCGAAAAAGCCCATATCCAGCCGCTGCAGATGCTGGTAGGCATCCTGGCGCAAATCCGACTGCAGCCGCTGGGCCAGGTTGCGCCACAGGATCTGGTAGAGGTATTCAAACAGCGACTCGCCGCCCCAGATCAGAAAGGTGAGCACACCGAGCACCAGGATCTGGTCCCTGGCCTCGACAAAGCCGAGCCCGGCCACGAAGCTTTGCTCCTGGTTGACCACCACATCGATGGCGATGCCGATCAGGATTTCGGGGGCGATATCGAACAGCTTGTTGATGATGGAGCAGGCGGTGGCCGCCACTATGCGCCGGCGGTAGCCGGCGGCGTAGCGCAGCAGTCGGGCCAGGGCCCGGAAACTGGAAGCATGGGACATGGAAACATCTCGGACAAAAACAGGGTGTCAAGAGTACCCAATAGCCCACAGACGTTAAAGCGAATCGTTATCATTTTTGCCGGCGAGACCTGCTCGCCCCGCCGGCACCGGGTTATTTGATCCAGATGGGATTGGAATAGGCGCGGTTGCCGTTGCGATCTTCCACCACCCACTGCATCCAGGTGTGGTTGGGCGGTACCGGCACCCCGGTCCGGAACCACTTGGCACCGTTGATGCTCCAGCCGGCGACCTGTTTGCCATCCAGCCAGACCTCGGCACGGGCCAGGCCCACCTCGGAGCGGAATTCCACCTGGCTTTCGCTGAAGGGGGCTGCGGTGCCGCCGAAGTTGGTGGTGATGGGAAACACCTCGGGGCCGAAGCTCAGAAAGCTGTGCCCCTTGGCGGCGGCACTGGCATAGTCGGCGGTCAGCCGGCCCTTGGGAGTGTAGGCATAGAGCTTGCCGGTATTCTGGCGCGGCCCGCGCAGCACCGGGTTGGCGCTGAGATAAACCTTCTCGCCCCGGCTCCAGCGCTGGCGCAGCTCCTGCAACTGGGCCTCGAACCCGGCGGTGAGCGGGGTCAGCTCCAGCAGGCCCAGCTCGGCCCGGCCGGCGCCGGCATACATTTCCTTGTCGGCCAGCAGGGAGCCGAGCGAACCGGCGTTGAGCCAGGCATTGAACTCGCTTTTCTGATCGGGTTTGTGGGGGCGGCGCAGGTCGTCGCTCTCGTAGAGGATGCCCAGCTCGTTCTGCAACTGGGCCGCGGTCCAGTGGGTATGCACCATGCGCGGGACTTCATTGTAGCTTGGCGAACCGTGGCTGCCCGGCTCGTTGCGCAGCAGACGGTAGCCGGCGAACAGGGTTTCCCGGGCCGGAGTCTGCAACCGGCTGCTCAGGCGGATGCCGGCGTCGTCCCGGGCCACCTCGTAACGGCTGATCAGGGTGTTGCCGTTCCATTCCCGGGTCAGCTCGATCACCAGGCGCTCGGGTTTGTGCTCCAGGATACGGGCATCGACCAGGCGCAGTTCCCCCTCGCCGGGGACGAAATCGAGGGAGGCGACCCGATCCGCGCCGAACAGGCCGTTTTCCACCAGCGCCAGATCCACCAGGGCGCCCTTCTGTCCCTCAGCCTCGCCCAGGGAAATGGCGAAGGCCAGGTGCGGGGTTCGCACCGTAATGTCCTGCTCCCCCTTGGCGTTGCCGCCCACTATGCTGGTGGGACCACGGACCACCTCGATATCGGCGGGCGGTGCCTGGCGGTGGACCGAGGGAGCGGAGCAGGCGGCGAGCAGCAGTGCCGCCAGCAGGGGCAGACCGGTTTGATATTTGCGCATCTTGAAAACCCTGAATAAAGAAGGAACAACGACGGCCAAGGATTCTGACAGGTCTGGGCCAGAACTCAAGAGCCCGCCCGGCACCGGTGCCGGAAGCCGGGCCGGGACGCAGCGCGCCACCCACGGCGCGCGACGAAAGGGGTCGTTCAGGGCTCGTCACTGTCGAGCCAGGCGCGGGCCTCGTCCAGTCGCTCGAAGTATTCGACCCGGCTGCTCAGCATGAACCAGTCCACCAGCCTGGCCATCACTTTTTCCTTGAGGTTGACACCCACTATCGCCAGTTTGCTGAAGTCGTCGCCGTGGCGGCGGGTAAAGCGGATCTCTTCCCAGAAGGCCCGGGCCTCCCAGCCGCTGAAACCGGTCAGGTCCACCAGGGCGCGAATGCGCGGGCTGTCCATCTCGGCCAGTTGCTGCTCGAGCCGCTGCTCCATTTGCCTGAAGTCGTCGTAGGCGATGTCGCCGAAAATTCTGATGGTCAGGGCCAGGGTATGTGCGTCCTGGCGGTGCATTTCCACTTCCATTCCGTGTGCTTCCAGCATGATAGGACTCCTTTGTGGGGGGGGACTGCCTTAAGTATGGCCCCTGCCCGGCGTTTTTCCCTTGCCAGCCTGCCGCTCCGCAGGCAGCCTTGGGGGATTCCCCGTTTGGAGAGCCTCATGTTCAGACTCAGATACCTGCCGGCGCCGCTCTTGCTGCTGGCCTTGGGCTACCTGGTGGCCGCCCCCTGGCTGGTTGCCTACCGCATCGCCGACGCCGTGGACCGGCGCGACAGCCGGGCCCTGGCCGGGTACGTGGAATTCGACAGCGTGCGCCAGAGCCTCAAGGACCAGCTCAACGCCCGCATGCAGCGGGAACTGGGCGGAGAGCTGAGGGACAATCCCCTTGCCGCCCTGGGCGCCGCCTTTGCCAATGTGGTGGTGGATGGCCTGGTGGATACCTATGCCACCCCAGCCGGCATAGAACGGCTGATGCGCGGCGAAACCCCGGTGCCCGGCATCCCCGAGCCCACGCCGTCCGCCGGCGGGGACGGCGGGCAACCGGCCGGCGAGCGCAGGCGCCCCTTCGATGAAGCCCGCATGGGTTACCGTTCGTTCGACACCTTTGTAGTGACCGTCACCGACCGGGACGGCAGGCAGGCGGAGTTCATCCTGAGCCGGCGCGGAGTGGACTGGAAGCTCACGGCCATCCTGCTGCCGCTGGGCTGAGTCAGGTCCTTCCCCGGCGCCAGCCGGCCCGCAGCTCCGCCATCCAGTCCGTGGCCGGATCGAACAGCTCGGCACCGAGCGCCAGCGCCCGTTGGCGCAACACCCGTTGCGGCTCCCGCAGTGCCGGCAGGACGGCGCCGGCCGGTCCAGGCATCCGCGCCAGGAACAGGCCCGCCAGCAGGTCCAGATCGTGCTCCTCCCCCAGGCATTCGCCCAGTTCGCCGAGCCGACGCAGACGTGTAGCCAGCCCGTCGCCCCCCAGGGGACGTAAAAAGCGCAGTTGATAGCCATGATATTTGACCGCCTTGCGCCACTGGTGCCAGGCTTCTCCGTCCTGCCCGGCCGCCGCCGGCATCTCGCCGGCCTGCAGGCCAACGGCGCTCAGGCCGCCGACCAGGGTCCGAAAACGCGGCGCCAGCCGTGGCCAGCGCGCCACTCGTTCGCGGGCATCGAGCAGGGCCAGGGCGCAGTGGCGGAGGATCCTGTCCGCCCCGGGCGGGGCCGGCAGGGTGGCGGCCAGGTCCTGGCTGGCCCCGGCCAGGGCCGGATGGCGCGCCGACAGCTGGCCGAGCAGCCGGCGCTGCACCTCCAGGTCGCGCAGCGGCGCCAGGGCCCGGGCGATGTCCCGCAGGCCGCGGTCGTCGCGACGAAAACGATGCCCCAACGGGCCGGCGATCAAGCGCAACAGGGCGCGCAGTTTCTTCAGGTTCTTGCGGCTGTCGTGCACGGCCTTCGCCGCCGGCTCCCGGGCCAGCGAACGGGCGGAGCGCTCCAGCAGCTCCCGGGCCGCCTCGCGCAGCGCCAGATCCAGTGGCTGCGCCGGGCAAAGTTCAAACGCCATGGCATTCTCTCGCTCAGGTCTCGACCCTTAAGCATAGTCCTGGCGAAGCCCCTCCGAACGGGGTGTGGCATACCACAACAGCCGGCCCGAGCCAGGCTCCAAACGGGACCATTGTGCTATATTCAAGCCCATGTGCAGCACGGCGCAGGTGGGGAACTTGTCCTCAGGTCCGCCGCACAGGGTCCGGGCCAGCTCGCCCAGGCCGGGCATGTGCCCCACCACCATCAGGTGGCGGCAATCGGCGGCTTGTCGCCGCAGCACCGCCAGCAGCCGCTCGCCATCGGCTTCGTAGAGCTCTTCCTCCAGCCGGACCCGCTCCGGCGGACAGCCCAGGGCCTCGACGAAGGCCTCGGCGGTAGCCCGGGTGCGCAATGCCGGGCTGACCAGGATGCGCCCGGGGCAGCCGAGCCGTCCGGCCAGCCGCGCCGCCATCTGCGGCAGCTCGCGCCGCCCCCGCTGATTAAGGGGGCGCAGCCGGTCTGCCGGCACCGGCGACGCCCAGCTCGACTTGGCGTGGCGCACCAGGGTCAGCCGGTAGTTATGTTCCAGCGTGTTATCAGCCATTTTTCCAGCTCCAGGATCAGAAATACCAGCAGCCCGACCAGCACCGTCAACAGGCCGTGCCAGGGGGAGAGGGCGACACTGCCAAACCAGTGCTGCATGGGCGGGCTATAGATGAACATCAGTTGCAATACCAGCACCAGGGCCACCGCCAGCAGTACCGGCCCCGTGCCCCTGAGGCCGCGCCAGCTCAGGGAGCCTCCGTACAGGTAGCGTACGCTGAACAGGTACCAGACCTCCATCGCCACCAGGGTGTTGACCGCCATAGTCCGGCCATAGGCCTCGCCCAGGCCCTGGGCCCTGGCCCACAGAAATACCCCGAAAATGCCGGCGGTGAACAGCGCCGATACCAGCAGGATACGCCAGACCAGAAAAGGAGACAGCATGGCCGCCCCGGGATCCCGGGGCGGGCGGCGCATCACCCCCGGCTCACCGGCCTCGAAACCGAGCGCCATGGCCAGGCCGATGGAGCTGACCATGTTCACCCACAGGATTTGCAGCGGCTCTATCGGCAAGGTCAGCGATAGCAGCAGCGCCAGTATGATGGACAGGGATTCGCCGCCGTTGATCGGCAACAGGAACACCACCGCCTTTTTCAGGTTGTCGTACACGATGCGGCCTTCGTGCACCGCCCGGGTGATGGTGGCGAAATTATCGTCGGTCAGCACCATATCCCCCGCCTCCTTCGCCGCTTCCGTGCCGCCCTGGCCCATGGCCACGCCCACGTCGGCACGCTTGAGTGCGGGCGCGTCGTTGACCCCGTCGCCGGTCATGGCCACCACGGCGCCCCGTGATTGCAGCGCCTGCACCAGGCGCAGTTTATGCTCGGGCGTGGTGCGGGCGAACACATTCACCTCCGCCACCCGCTCGCCCAGCTCGGCGTCGCTGAGCCCCTCGATATCGCGCCCGGTCAGCACCTCGGCGGCGTTGTGCAGGCCCAGGCGGCCGGCGATGGCGGAAGCCGTGGCCCCGTGATCGCCGGTGATCATCTTGACCTGGATGCCGGCCCTATGGCAGCGGGCGATGGCATCGGCCGCCTCGGCCCGGGGCGGATCCATCAGGCCGGCCAGGCCGAGCAGGCGCCAGCGCACCAGTGGCAAGTCCGGTCCCAGGCAATTCAGCCCGGCCGGCGCCTCGGCCAGGGCAAATCCCAGCACCCGCAGCCCCCGGCCCGCCAGGCTGGCCACCTGTGCCTGCCAATCCGCCTCGTCGAGGGGAGCACCATCGGCCTGAAGGGTACACAGGGGCAACAGCACGTCGGGCGCCCCCTTGAGCAACAACACTCCCTCGCCGGCAGGAGTGCGGTGCAGGGTAGCCATGTATTTGCGCGCCGAGTCGAAGGAGATTTCGGCCAGCCGGGGGTATTCCCGTCGCCATTGCCGGGGATCGCCTCCCCCCTTGTGCACCAGCGCCAGCAGCGCCGCCTCCATGGGATCGCCCTGCACCTGCCAGCGTCCACCGGCTTCGGTCAGTTGGCTGTCGTTGCACAGGGCACACCCCAGCAACAACGAGGACAGGGCCGCCGAAGGCGCTGCCTCGCCCGCGCCGTCCTGGATGATGCCGGCCGGATCATAGCCCTGGCCGCTTACCGTCATCGTCCGCGGCCCCAGGCGCAGTTCGGTCACCTGCATTTCGTTACGGGTCAGGGTGCCGGTTTTGTCGGAACAGATCACCGATACCGCGCCCAGGGTTTCCACTGCCGGCAGCCGGCGGATAATGGCGTGGCGCCGGGCCATGCGGGTCACGCCAATCGCCAGGGCCACGGTCAGAATGGTCGGCAGCCCCTCGGGGATGGCCGCCACCGCCAGGCTGACCACGGCCATAAACAGCAATTGCGGATCCTGGCCGCGCCACAGGCCGAGCACGAACACCAGCACCGCCATGCCCAGCACCACCAGGGTCAGCACCGCCGCCAGCCGCGACATCTGGCGCAGCAGTGGCGTGGTCAGTTGCTCCACCGTCGACAGCAGGCGGTTGATGCGGCCCAGCTCGGTGTCGCCGCCGGTGGCCACCACCAGGCCCCAGCCCTGCCCCCGGGTGACCAGGGTGCCGGAATAGGCCATGCAGCGGCGATCGCCCAGTTCGGCATCGGCCGCCACCGGGGCAGGATCCTTGTCGACGGCCAGAGACTCGCCGGTCAGGGCCGCCTCCTGGATTTGCAGCTGACTGGCCTGGCACAGGCGGATGTCGGCGGGTACCTTGTCGCCGGCGGTCAGCAGCACCCGGTCTCCGGGCACCAGTTCACTCGTTTCCAGGGTAAGCCGGCGACCGTCGCGGACCACCTCCGCCCGGGCCGACAGCAGGTTGCGGATGGCGTCCAGCGCCTGCTCGGCACGCCCTTCCTGCAAAAAGCCGATAACACCGTTGAACAGCACCACCGCCAGGATCACCCCCGCATCCAGCCAGTGCTGCATTGCCGCCGCCAGCAGCACGGCCCCCAGCAGCACATAGATCAACAGGTTGTTGAACTGGCGCAGCAGGCGCTGCCACCAGGGCCGGGCCGATTGGCGAGCCAGCCGATTGGGGCCGACCCGGGCCAGCCGGCGCTCGGCCTCATCCTGGCTCAATCCCGCGGACGACGTGCCCAGCAGGGATTCGACCTGCTCCGGCGATACTTGGTGCCAGTCCGGTGGCACGGAGCCCGGCGGCATTGGGGAGGACGTATTATCAGGTCTGGCCCGAGTCATGATGTACCTCTTGCTGCAGCGCAAAAATCTCTGCTTACTGTAGCAGCCGAAACCGGCGGGCACCGGATCCGGCACAGGAAAAAACTCGGGCTACAGTTCGTCCAGCCGCGTGATAAGACGATCCAGGCCATTGACCATGTCCCGGTATTCGGAGGCCGACAGGCAGTCGATAAGGCGGGCCTCCCACTCCAGTACCCGGGGC
Source organism: Zobellella taiwanensis (assembly GCF_003012795.1). GTDB lineage: Bacteria > Pseudomonadota > Gammaproteobacteria > Enterobacterales > Aeromonadaceae > Oceanimonas > Oceanimonas taiwanensis. The sequence goes on along the minus strand of NZ_PXYH01000006.1, from coordinate 59,442 downwards.
ACCATGCGCTGGTACAGATCCTGCCCGGCCGGGGTCAGGCAGACCAGGGCGGCCCGCTGATCCTCGGGCAGGGGGCGACGGGCGATCAGGCCTTTTTGCTCCAACCCCTGCAGCCCGCGGGATACCTTGACCTTGTCCATGCAGGTCAGCTCGGCCAGTTCCCGGGCAATCACCTGTTCCCGGTGGCCGATGGCCGCCAGCAAACGCCACTCGGGCCGGCTGATGCCGAATTCCTCCCGGTAAAAGGCCGCCAGTCCTGTCCCCACCAGCTCCGCCACCCGCATCAGCTTGTAGGGAACAAAATCGTCCAGCTCGAAATGGATTTTCTTTTCTGCCATGCAAGATCCTTTGGCAACGACGGTGAAATGAGAGAATTGTAACTATTTTTTCTTATGGGAAGGCAAGTTAACCCCATAGGGTTCCGATAAAAACCGTAAAATTTACTATATTTTAACAATAGCACTTGAAACATCCATCTCCTCCGTGGATATTAGTAACATATGCAACTAAATCACCTCAGGGAGAGCAGGCTGATGCGTCACTGGTTCCAATTCCCCATCCGCGAGGGCGACACCTCGCGCCAGGCCCATTGCGACATGCCGGCGGGCACCTTCGAGCGGGAAATCGGCAAGGAGGGCTTCTTCGGCCCGGCCACCCATATGTACCATGAGCACGCCCCCACCGGCTGGAGTGCCTGGGAAGGCCCCCTGCGGCCACGCGCCTTCGATACCAACCGGCTGACGCCGCCGGGCCAGAGCCCCTGGGATGCCGCCCCCCTGCTGCATAACGCCAACGTCAAGGTGCGGCTCTGGAAGAGCGAACGCTCCATGGATCACCTGGTACGTAACGGCGACGGCGACGAGTGCCTGTTCGTGCACCGGGGCAAGGGCTGGCTCTACTGCGACTACGGCCGGCTGGCCTTCGGGGATGGCGACTACCTGATCCTGCCCCGCTCCACCACCTGGCGGCTGGAGATCGAGGAGCCGGTGACCCTGCTGATGATCGAGGCCAGCAACGGTTCCTACCTGAACGCCGAGCGCGGCCTGGTGGGCGCCCACGCCATCTTCGACCCGGCGGTGCTGGAATACCCGCGCATCGACGACGCCTTCAGGGACCAAAGCGCCCGGGCCGGCGAATGGCAGGTGCGGCTCAAGGCCAGGGAGCAGATGAACCGCATCACCTTTCCCTTCAACCCGCTGGACGCCCGGGGCTGGAAGGGCGATCTCACCGTGTTCCGGCTCAACTGGCGCGACATCCGCCCGCTGATGAGCCACCGCTACCACCTGCCGCCCTCGGCCCACACCACCTTCGTCGCCAACGGCTTCGTGATCTGCACCTTCGTGCCCAGGCCCATAGAGTCGGATCCGGGCGCGCTCAAGGTGCCCTTCTACCACAACAACGACGACTACGACGAGGTCATCTTCTACCACAAGGGCAACTTCTTCAGCCGGGACAACATAGCGGCGGGTATGATCACCCTGCACCCCTGCGGCTTCACCCATGGACCCCACCCCAAGGCCTTCGCCGCCGGCGCCAGGCATGCCCGCACCGAGACCGACGAAGTGGCGGTGATGATCGACACCCGGCTGCCGCTGGACGTGGCCGAGCTGCCCGAGGGGGTGGAAAACCCGGATTATGTGAATTCCTGGCAGGTGAAGGGCTGATAGCGGGAAGCCTGACCCTTGGTCACAAGTTTTTGTTGACTTTTGAACAGGCAAAACATCGGCCAAAGCGCACTCCTCCTCCGGCACGCCGTGAATCCGTCCCTGGAGGCTCCGCCGCGCCCTCCCTGGCGCGGAGGGCCGGCGGAGCAGCGCCCTTTGTCCTATCTATCGCCCCGCTGTTGCCTGCTGGCACCATCATCGGACGGTGTCGGGACTGGATAGAGGCGTCCCTGTTGTCTCTTGGCTACGGTTACAGCAGGTAGCCCGAATATGATTAAGCGCAAGGCAAGAATGATAGCCGATAACATTTTTAAGGAGATTATTGTGAAACTAGCCTCTCTCAAACAGGGCCGCGACGGCCAGTTGATCGTGGTGTCCCGGGATCTGAGCCGGGCAGTGCGGGCCGGGGCCATCGCCCCCAGCCTGCAGGCGGCGCTGGACAACTGGGCCGAGGCCGAACCCGGGCTGCAGGCCCTGTACCGGCAGTTGAACGAGGGCGCCTGCGCCAACAGCTTCCCCTTCGACCAGGCCGCCTGCGCCTCGCCCCTGCCCCGGGCCTACCAGTGGGCCGACGGCAGCGCCTACGTCAACCACGTGGAGCTGGTGCGCAAGGCCCGCGGCGCCGAGATGCCGGCCAGCTTCTGGACGGATCCGCTGATGTACCAGGGCATGTCCGACGGTTTTATCGGCCCGCGCGAGGATATCCGCCTGGCGGACGAGGCCTGGGGCATCGACTTCGAGGGCGAGGTGGCGGTGGTAACGGACGACGTGCCCATGGGCACCCCGGCGGAACGGGCCGGCGAGCACATCAAGCTGCTGATGCTGGTCAACGACGTCTCCCTGCGCAACCTGATCCCCCACGAGCTGGCCAAGGGATTCGGCTTCTTCCAGTCCAAGCCCGCCTCCTCCTTCTCGCCGGTGGCGGTGACCCCGGACGAGCTGGGCGAGCACTGGCGGGGGCACAAGATCCACCGCCGGCTGCGGGTGCACCTCAACGACGAGCTGTTCGGCGAGCCCGACGCCGGCACCGACATGACCTTCGACTTCGCCCGGCTGGTGGCCCACGTCAGTTTCAACCGGGCACTCTGCGCCGGCTCCATCATCGGCTCGGGCACCGTCTCCAATGTGGACCGCTGCACCGGCTCCTGCTGCCTGGCGGAGCGGCGCATGCTGGAGATCCTCGACCAGGGCCAGGCTACCACCCCCTTTATGAAGTTCGGCGACCGGGTGCGCATCGAGATGCTGGACGAAGCCGGCCACTCCATCTTCGGTGCCATCGACCAGCGGGTGGTGAAACATGAAACTCTATGACTACCCCTATTCCTCCGCCGCCTACCGGGTACGGATCGCGCTCAACCTGAAGGGGCAAACCGTCGAGGCCGTCCCCGTCGACCTGCGGGAAGGCCGTCAATGCAGCGCGGATTACCACGCTCTCAATCCCACCGGCCTGGTGCCCAGCCTGGATACCGGCGAGGGCCTGCTCGGCCAGTCCCTGGCCATCATCGAATACCTGGACGAACGCTTCCCCGAACCGCCCCTGCTGCCGGCCGGCGCCTTCGCCCGGGCCCGGGCCCGCTCGCTCGCTCTGCAGGTGGCCTGCGACATCCACCCGCTCAACAACCTGCGGGTGCGGCAATACCTGGAGCGGGAGCTGGGCGCAAGCGAGGAACAAAAACTGGCCTGGTACCACCACTGGCTGCGGTTGGGCCTGGACGCCCTGGAGCGGCAGCTGGCGGGAAGCGGCTCTCTTTTCTGCTGCGGCGACACCCCGGGCCTGGCGGATATCTGTCTGGTGCCCCAGCTCTACAACGCCCGCCGCTTCGGCCTGGATCTCGCCCCCTACCCGCGGCTGGTGGCCATAGACACCGCCTGCCAGCGGCTGGAAGCCTTTGCCAACGCCCATCCCGATCACCGGAGGTCCGATGAATAGCGAATCCCTGCCTCTTTGGCGCCCCGACCGGGCCCGTATCGAGCAGAGCCGGCTCTGGCGCTTTATCGACGAGCTGAACCGGGAGCAGGGGCTGGTCATCGAGGATTTCGCCGCCCTGCATGCCTGGTCGGTGGACAACGCCGAGGCCTTCTGGAGCCGGTTGTGGGACTTCGCCGGCGTGATCGGCCACAAGGGAGACGTATTGCTGCAGCGGGGCCAGAGCCCCGAGCAGGATCAATGGTTTCCCGGGGCCAGGCTCAACTTCGCCGAAAACCTGTTGTCCCATGCCCATCTTTTTGCCCGGGAAGATGCCCTGCTGTTCCAGGCCGAGGGCCAGGGACACCGGCGGCTGAGCTGGGCCGAGCTGGAAGCCCAGGTGGCGGCCCTGCGCGCCTGGCTAGAGGCCGAGGGCGTAGGCCCCGGCGACGTGGTGGCCGGCTACCTGCCCAACCTGCCGGAAACGGTGATCGCCATGCTGGCCACCGCCGCCCTGGGCGCTATCTGGACCTCCACCTCGCCGGACTTCGGGGTCGACAGCGTGATCGACCGCTTCGGCCAGACCCGGCCCAAGGTGCTGTTCAGCGCCGACGGCTACCGCTACAACGGCAAGCTGCACGACACCAGCGCCAAGGCCAGGGAGATAGTCGCCGCGCTGGACAGCGTGCGCCACTGGGTGCAGATCCCCTATATCGGCCGGCACTCGTTGGCCCCGAGTGATGGCGCCCTGTCATGGCCCGAGCTGCTCGAACGCCACCGGGGCCGGTCGCCCCGCTACCGTCCCATGCCCTTCAATGCGCCGCTCTACGTGCTCTATTCCTCCGGCACCACCGGCAAGCCCAAATGCATCGTCCACGGCGCCGGCGGCATGTTGCTCAACCACCTGAAAGAGCACCAGCTGCACTCGGACATCCGCGCCGGCGACAAGGTACTCTACTTCACCACCTGCGGCTGGATGATGTGGAACTGGCTGGTGTCCGCCCTGGCCAGCGGCGCCACCCTGCTGCTGTACGAAGGCTCCCCCTTTGTCCCCGACGGCCGGGTGCTGTGGGACTGGAGCGAACGGGAAAGGGTCGCCCTGTTCGGCACCTCCGCCAAGTACCTGGAGGCGCTGGAGAAGCAGCACATCCACCCGGCAGAGCGCCACGACCTCGGCGCCCTGCGCACCCTCTGCTCCACCGGCTCCACCCTGGCACCGGAGCAGTTCGACTACGTCTACCGCCATATCAAGGGGGATCTGCAGCTGGCGTCCATCTCCGGCGGCACCGATATCTGCGGCTGCTTTGTGCTCGGCAATCCCATCAGCCCGGTGTACCGGGGCGAATGCCAGGGCCCCGGCCTGGGGCTGGACGTGGGGGTATTCGACGATGAAGGCCGCCCCCTGGTCGGCCAGCGGGGCGAGCTGGTGTGCCGCAACAGCTTCCCCAACCGGCCGCTGGGGTTCTGGGGCGACGAGGACGGCAGCCGCTACCACGCCGCCTACTGGGCCACCTGGCCCGGGGTCTGGCACCACGGGGATTTCGTCGAGCAGACCGAACATGGCGGCATGCTGTTCTACGGCCGCTCCGACACCGTGCTCAACCCGGGCGGGGTGCGCATCGGCACCGCCGAGATCTACCGCCAGGTCAACCAGTTCGAACAAATCCAGGATGCAGTGGTGATCGGCCAGCAGTGGCAGAACGACGTTCGGGTGGTGCTGTTCGTGAAGATGGCCCCGGGGGAAGCACTGACCGAGGAGCTGGAAAAGGCCATCCGCGAGCGGATCCGCCGCCAGTGTACGCCCCGCCATGTGCCGGCAAAAATCCTGGCGGTGGCCGACATCCCCAAAACCCGCTCGGGCAAGACGGTAGAGCTGGCGGTGCGCAACGTAGTGCACGGGGAACCGGTGAAAAACCTCGGCGCCCTGGCCAATCCGGAGGCGCTGGCACTGTTCCGCCACCTGCCCGGGCTGGAGCGCTGACCTCAGCCCTAAAGGAGGAGACGGGGGTTAGTGGTCGAGAAAACGCCCCTGGGCCATTTCCCGCTCGCGCTGGCATTCGGCCAGATAGATGGCGGCCACCACGGCGGAATGCTGGTGGTGGTCGTCGATGGCCTTGGACACCATCAGTTCCAAGGTCTTGTCGTTTTTGGCCATGCGAAACTTGCGCAGCCAGTACAGCTTGTCGGTCAGATCCCGATCAAGGGTCATGTGCTCACTCATCGATAAGAATGCGTCCACTCGGATAATGTAAAAAGGAGCCGGGCGGCTCCTTTTGGTATTTAGCGGCTTTTCGGAACGAAGCCGATGACATCATATACCTTTTCCAGGGTCTGTACAGCTTTTGCCCGGGCCTTGTCGGCCCCCAGGGTCAGTACCCGACGCAGTTCGGTTTCGTCTTCCCGCAACTCATGGAAACGGTGCTGGATGGGCTCCAGCATGGCCAGCACCGCCTCGGCGGTCTCGGTTTTGAGGTGGCCATACATCTTGCCCTCGAAATGCTGTTCCAGCTCGCCAATGGTGCGACCACTGGCGCCGGACATCAGGGTCAGCAGGTTGGACACGCCGGGCTTTTGCTCCACATCGAAGCGCACCACGGGCGGATCTTCCGAGTCGGTGACCGCCCGCTTGAGCTTCTTGGCGATGGTTTTGGGATCTTCCAGCAGGCCGATGAAGTTGTTGGCGTTGTCGTCCGACTTGGACATCTTCTTGGTCGGCTCCTGCAGGCTCATGATGCGGGCGCCGTCTTCGGGGATAAAGGGCTCGGGCACGGTGAACACCTCGCCATAGAGCTGGTTGAAGCGGTAGGCGATATCCCGGGTCAGTTCCAAGTGCTGCTTCTGGTCGTTGCCCACCGGTACCTGGTTGGCCCGGTACAGCAGGATGTCCGCCGCCATCAGTACCGGATAGGTGAACAGGCCGGCGTTGATGTTTTCGGCATAACGGCTGGACTTGTCCTTGAACTGGGTCATGCGCGACAGCTCGCCGAACTGGGTGTAGCAGTTGAGCACCCAGGCCAGCTCGGCGTGCTCGGGCACGTGGGACTGGATGAAGATGGTGCTCTGCTCGGGCTCAAGGCCGATGGCCAGGTAGAGGGCGGCCGCGTCCAGGCAGGCGGCACGCAGGGCCTTGGGATCCTGGCGGACGGTGATGGCGTGCATGTCCACGATGCAGTACAGGCAGTCGTAGTCCTGCTGCATTTTCACCCACTGGCGCAGGGCGCCCATGTAGTTGCCTATGGTCAGCTGGCCCGAGGGCTGGGCGCCGCTGAGTACTATCGGTTTAGCCATGGTTGTCGGTTCTCTGTCAATCGGTTAGCAGTATATCGGCGAGGGCGGCAAAGTCGCTCAGCACCCAGTCGGGGCCGCTGTCGGCGATATCCCGGCCGTAGTTGTAGCCGTAGGTCAGGCCCACCACCGCCATGCCGGCCGCCTGGGCCGCCAGCACGTCGTTCTCGGAGTCGCCGACCATCAGGGTGCGAGCCGGATCCACGTCCAGTTGCCGGCACACGTGCAGCAGGGGCGCCGGGCTCGGTTTTTTCTCGGGCAGGCTGTCGCCGCCCAGCACCAGCTCGAACTGCTCGCTCAGCCCGGCCGCCGCCAGAATGGCGGGCACGAAACGGTAGGGCTTGTTGGTGACGATGGCCAGCCGCTTGCCCGCCCGGCGCAGGGCCGCCAGGGTATCGAGCACCCCGGGGTAGAACACCAGCCCCTGGTCGGCCACCTGGTCGTAGGCCACATCGAAGGCGGTACGCGCCGCCCGGCGCAACTCATCACCGGGCTCGGTGCCGAGGGCGTCGGCCAGGGCCCGGCGCACCAGCATGTCGGCGCCGTTGCCCACCCAGTGGCGCACCGCCTGCTCGCCGGCCTCGCCAAAGCCCAGTTGCACCCGCATGCGGTTCACCGCCTGCGCCAGCTGGGGCACGCTGTCGATCAGGGTGCCGTCCAGATCGAACTGGATCAGGTCAAACTCAGCCATGGGCCTTGGCCAGTTCGGCGCGCATCTGGTCGATCACCGCCTTGTAGTCGGGCTGGCTGAAGATGGCGGAGCCGGCCACGAACATGTCGGCACCGGCTTCGGCGATATCGCGGATATTGTCGACCTTGACCCCACCGTCGATCTCCAGGCGGATAGCGCGACCGCTCTCGTCGATGCGGCGGCGGGCCTGGCGCAGCTTGTCGAGGGTGGCGGCGATGAAGGACTGGCCGCCGAAACCGGGGTTGACCGACATCAGCAGGATCACGTCCACCTTGTCCATCACATAGTCCAGGTAGCTGAGTGGGGTGGCGGGGTTGAATACCAGGCCGGCCTGGCAGCCCTGCTCCCGGATCAGGCCCAGGGTGCGGTCGATATGCTCGGAGGCTTCCGGGTGGAAGGTGATGATGGAGGCCCCGGCCTTGGCGAACTCGGGCACCAGGCTGTCTACCGGCTTGACCATCAGGTGCACGTCGATGGGAGCCTGAATGCCGTAGTCGCGCAGGGCCTTGCACACCATGGGGCCTATGGTCAGGTTGGGCACGTAGTGGTTATCCATCACATCGAAGTGCACCACGTCGGCGCCCGCGTCCAGTACCCGGGCCACATCGTCGCCCAGGCGGGCGAAATCGGCGGAAAGGATGGAGGGGGCAATCAGGTAGTCTTTCATCGGGGGTTCCCTTAAGCGCAAAAAACGCCCCGATTCTACCCCAGCGCCCGGTGATTCTCTAGCAAGGCGTCTATGCTTGGCAGACGTTGGCGGAAAAGGTGGGTTATGAGCTGGAAACACAGGCTGCAGGCGGTAGTGGCCGCCCTGTTCGGTGTGCAGTCGGAAAAAAACCGGCAATTGCAGTTCAGGGGCAGTCCCTGGCCCTATATCGGGCTGGGGGCGACCGCCATACTGCTGTTCGTGTTGCTCCTGCTGGGAGTGGTCAGGCTGGTGCTGCGCTAGGCTTGAGGGTATTGGCGCACTGTCCTCTGCCACATCGCCAGCCCTCAGGGGGCCGAACTGGGTCTTACCGGAACAGCGCCAGCAGTTCGTCCACCTTTTTGCGGTTGTGGCCATGGCGGCTGATGGTGCGCTTGACCGCCACCACGTCGAGCTGGGCATCCCGGTACAGCTCCCGGGTGAGGGGGATGTCGTGGTTGCTGATCAATACAGGCACCCCCCGGGCGGCGGTTTCCCGCGCCAGCCGCGCCAGTATGGCCTGGTCGTCCAGGGTAAAACCGTTGGCCGCATAGGTGGTGAAGCTGGCGGTGGTGGACAGGGGCGCATAGGGCGGATCGCAGTAAAACACCTGCTCTTCGCACGCGGCGGCGAACACCTCTGCATAGCCCTGGCAGACAAAAGTGGCCTTCTGCGCCTTTTCGGCGAAGAACCACAGCTCCCGCTCGGGAAAATAGGGCTTTTTATAGGCACCGAAGGGCACGTTGAAGCCCCCTTTCTGGTTGTAACGGCACAGGCCGTTGTAACCGTGGCGGTTCAGGTAGAGAAACAGCAGGGCGCGACGGTACGGATCCGGCTCCCGGTTGAACTCGGCCCGAAAGGCGTAGTAGACGGCCCTGTCGTTGTTGGCCTCGATAAACAGGCCGGCGGCGTCGCGGATAAAGGCCTCGGGGCGGGTCTTGAGCAGTTGGTAAAGGTTGATCAGATCGGCGTTGATATCCGCCAGCAGGTAAGCGTCGTAATCGGAATTCAGAAACACCGACCCCGCCCCCACAAAGGGCTCCACCAGCACCCGGCCCTCGGGCAGGCGACGGTTGATGCTCTCCACCAGGCCGTACTTGCCGCCGGCCCATTTCAGGAATGCCCGAGTTTTAGTCATCATTACCTTGTGTTGCCGAGCCGCTGCAGGGGGCGCGCATTGTAACCGCAAGCCGCCCCCATGACTATGGTTTGACTTCCTTTTGCACCTGTCCGAAGGGCTTGGGCCAGGGCTTGGCCGCCTGCAGTTCGGCTGGCAGGCCGCCGATGGCGCGCCTGGCCTGCTCCGGGCTCTCGAAGTCGCCATACACCAGCACAAACCAGTTCTGGCCGTTGATGCTGCGCGGATAGACCCAGGCAGGACTCAGCCGGTGGCGCTCGGCCAAGGGTTCGAGCAGGCTTCGCTCGCGCCCCGCCATCAGTTGCAGGGTGTAGCGCCCGGCGGGTTTTTGCATCAGGACCGACAGGGGACTGACCGGAGCCGGCGCCACCGGACGTACCGGTTCAACCGCCGGTGCTTCCTTGCCCCGCTCCCGTTGCAGCAACCGGCTGACCACTTCGTCTTCGATCACGACCCTTTCCTTGTCGCTGTCGTCGGGGCTGTCCGCCACCCGGGTATCGACCCGCGGCGACTCGGGCAGGGGCGCTGCCGGCCAGTCCCGCACCGGGGCATTATCCGCCACCGGTTCGGCGGGAGCGGGTTCGGCGGGCTCTGGCGCCAGCACCAGGGGCACACTGGGCGCAGGCTCGGGCAGGGCGGTGTCGGCCATGGGCCGGACCGGGCCGGACCGGGCCGGCTCCCGCCCGCCAAGCAGGCTGACGATCAGGATCACCAGGCCCAGCAGGATCAGGGCGGTCAACAGAATCTTAACCGATTTTTGCTCAAGCCATTGCTGATACACGGGTTTTCTCATCGGCGGCTCCATAGTACCGGTCAGGTCACCGGGATAACGCACGGCGGGGGCATCGGCCGGCGGCCGGCGGCCCAACGCCTGCCATAACTGCTGCCTATCTTCCTCGCTCAGTTCGGGAACTTCAACCTCCAGCACCGGGCCGATGTGGGCATCGTCCAACTGGCGACGAACCTCCCGGGCCCAGTCGGCGTGACCGAGCAACAGCATGAAAGGACGATCCCGCTCGGCCAGCGCGTACAACCCGGCCAGTTCCTGCAACAGCACCTCGTTCAGCCAGGGGGCGTTGTCCACCACCAGCAGGCGCTTGCCCGGGCCGCCCGGCAACAAGCGGGACATCGAATCGTACAGGGCATCATCGGCGTCGAACACGGCGCCGGCAAACCAGTGTCCGAGCAGGGTGTCGCGAAAACGGGCATTGGTATCGAGCGCCCTGGCATCGAGCCGCGCCGGCATCAACAAATCGCTCTGCTCGGCCAGCAGGCCGGCAAGGAAGGATTTACCGGCCCCGGAAGGGCCGGTCAGCAGGACCAGATCGGTATTCAGACGGGAAAGGTGCAGCAGCCGTTCAAGCAGCCGCTGCTGGGAATCTAGGGGGATCCTGACCGTCTCGGTCACGGCCGGCCTTCCGGCTGCCGGCGCTCCGGCGCCAGCACCCGGGACAGTTGCGCCTCGGTCACGTCATCCACCACCTCGGCTTGCCCTATGCCCCTGGGCAGAACCAGCCTCAGCTTGCCCGCCAGCACTTTTTTGTCGCGCAACATATGCGGCAGGTAGTGCTCCAGGGCCATTTCGGCCGGCCCCTGCACCGGCAGGTGAGCGCGGGCCAGCAGGGCGCCAACCCGCTCTACCTCGGCGTCGGTCATGGCGCCGCGCAGACGGGCGGTATGGCAGGCCTGCATGGTGCCCGCCGCCACCGCCTCGCCGTGCAGCCAGTTGCCATAGCCCATCTCCGCCTCTATGGCATGGCCGAAAGTATGGCCGAGGTTGAGCAACGCCCGCACCCCGTGTTCGCGTTCGTCGCAGGCCACCATTTCGGCCTTGATCTCGCAGCAACGGCGGATGGCATGCGCCAGGGCGTCGGTTTCCAGCCGTTGCAGCCGGGGCAGGTTCTGCTCCAGCCAGGCGAAAAAGCCCGCATCCCAGATAACGCCGTACTTGATCACTTCCGCCATGCCGGCGGCGAACTCCCGCTCCGGCAGGGTCTGCAGACAGAGGGTGTCAATCAACACCAATTCCGGCTGGTAGAAAGCCCCTATCATGTTTTTGCCCAGGGGATGGTTGACCGCGGTCTTGCCGCCGACCGAGGAGTCGACCTGGGACAGCAGGGTGGTGGGCACCTGGATAAAAGGCACGCCACGCTGGTAGCAGGCGGCGGCAAATCCGGTCAGATCGCCAATCACACCGCCGCCGAGAGCGATCAGGGTAGTGTCGCGACCGTGGTTGCCCGCCAGCAGCCGGCTCATGACCTGGTTAAAGGTGTCCAGGGTTTTGAACTGTTCACCGTCGGGCAGGACCAGAGTATCCACTGCGAGCGGCGCCAGGCTGGCGACCAGGCTATCCAGGTAGAGGGGCGCAACGACTTCGTTGGTCACCACCAGCACCTTGCTGCCCCGGACAGCATCGCGCAGCAGTCCGGGACGGGACATCAGCCCTTCGGCAATCAGTATGGGGTAGCTGCGCTCGCCCAGATTCACGGTTAACCTTTCCATGGGGCTCCTGTTACTTACAGACCGATCAGTTCGACTATCTGGTTGGCAACCAGCTTGGCGCTTTGCTCATCGGTGCGCACCACATAGTCGGCAATTTCCATATAGAGTTCGTTGCGTTCTGCGGCCAGCCGCTCGAGGACTTCCCGGGGCGGCTCTTCGGTCTGCAGCAGGGGGCGGCGCTTGTCTTTTTGCACCCGGGCCAGCTGTTTCTCGACGGTGGTTTCGAGGTAGACGACGATACCCCGGGCCGACAGCCGGTTACGGCTTTCCCGGCTTTTGATGGAACCGCCGCCGGTTGCCAGCACTATGCCCTGCAGCTCGCTCAGGTCGTTGATGACCTTTTCTTCGCGTTGGCGGAAGCCTTCTTCGCCCTCTACATCAAATACCCAGCTGATGTCGGCACCGGTACGACGCTCGATTTCATGATCGGAGTCGTAGAAATCCATATGCAGTTGCTGCGCCAGGTATTTGCCGATGGTGCTCTTGCCCGCACCCATGGGCCCTACTAGGAAGATATTGCGTTTCTCAGCCATGTTACACGAAATTCTCACAAACAAATGCGCCCCACGAACACCGCAGGGTCGACGATGAACCTAACCTTAACTTTCTGAAATTGGACGCCGGATTATCGCAACTGCGCCGGACGCTGGCAAGGGCAACGCCGCTTGGACATCGACCATCACCGCCCTCCGCGGGGCCACATCAGGTAAAAAGTATGTGACCGCTTCGCTTGCCCCGCTTACAAAATCCTTTGCCTCGCCCGAAGCCGGGGAAAAAGTACATCTTAGTGCCTGTTTACAATCTTCACGAGTCTTGTCTGCTGTAGCTCAGAGAAAAGGCAACAGGGCCACCTCCCCCGACACGCTGCGAGCACATCCCTGTGGCGCTCGGCACATGCCATCCCTGGCATGTGACGGTCGGCGGAGGCAATCCCTGTTGCCTCTTCCTGGCTCCATCGTTGTCTGAAGGTCGCGCCAACAGGAAACACTGAAGCGTTAGAAAGAACAAAGGGGACCGCTCCACCGACCCTTCGCGCCAAGGAAAGAGGCGGAGCCCCCATGGATAGGTTCAACCTGTCGGCGGAGTAGTAAGCTTTGGTCGAGTAACCCAGATCGTGAACAGGTGATCAGAAAAACGTCGACCTTACTGAGCAATACGAGGAGTCACAAAGATCAGCAGTTCCCTTTTCTCATGTTTCTCCTCCCTGCTTTTGAACAAATTACCGACCACGGGGATATCGCCCAGCACGGGTATTTTGGTCACACCGCTCTGGGTAAGCTGCTGGAAAATACCGCCCAGCACCAGGGTTTCGCCGTCGTTCACCAGCAGTTGGGTCTTGACCGACTGCGTATTGATCGAAGGGGCCTGCCCTCCTCCCGCCACAGACACCAGGGCTCCTACCGTATTCTGGGTGACTTCCAGGTCGAGCACCAGGCGGTTGTCCGGGGTGATCAAGGGCGTTACCGTCAGGCTGAGTTCGGCAGGGGCAAACGCAGTTTTAACCACCCCTTTATCATCAACTGTTGTATAAGGAATCTGTACCCCTTGCCGGATCTCTGCCTGCTGCTGGCTCGAGGTCGCCACCCGGGGGCTGGCGATAATTTCGGCCCGGTTTTCCTTCTCCAGCGCCTGCAGCTCGAGATCCAGGATGCGGCCATCGGACAGCTTGGCCAGTTGCAGTTCCAAGGTTCCCGCCGGATTGGCAATAGGCAGATTGACGTTAAAGCCCAGATCACGGATCTTGTCATTGCCCATATTGCTGTCGAAGTAAGACCACCTGATGCCCAAGGCCTCATCCAGCCCCTCACTGACACTCACCATCCGCGCCTCTATGACCACCTGCTTTATAGGGACATCAAGCAACCCTAGCAGGCGACGAATATTTTCAATGCTTTCCCGAGTGTCTTTTATCATTAAAATATTGGTGCGTTCATCAATCGCTACGCTGCCCCGTTCGGAAACCAAACGCCCCGCTGAGCTGGTTGTAGCCCTTTCATTCTCCGGTGCCCCATCCCGATGGGTACTGCTCCGGCCCTCCCCGACAAGCAATGCCTGGATATCCGCCGCCTTGGCATAATTCACCTGCAGGAACTCGGTGACCAGGGGGGCCAGCACCTCCTGGGCCTGGCGGTTTTCCAGCTGTTGCCGCTCCTGGCCCGCCAGCTCCGCCGCCGGTGCCACCAGCAATATGTTGCCCTCCAGCCGTTTGTCCAGGCCGCGCACCTGCAATATGGTGTCCAGCGCCTGCTCCCAGGGCACACCGTCCAGGCGCAGGGTGATATTGCCCTGCACCGAGTCGGTGGTGACCAGGTTGAAGTTGTTGAAATCGGCGATCAGCTGGAGCACGGTACGCACAGGGATATCCTGGAAATTCATTGAAATGGGCTTGCCGCCATAGCGTTTGCCGGTGTCCGGGGCGGCCGAGGCCGGCGCCGCCGGACGGGACACTTCCAGTACGAACATCCTCTCCGACTGGTCATAGCGATACTCAAAGGGACCGTCGGTTTCCACCGTGACCAGCGCCCTATCCCGCTCCCGGCTCGCCGCAACCTGGCGTACCGGCGTGGCAAAATCGGTGACATCGTAGGTTTGCAACTGGTCATCCTCAATATGGGTGTTGTGGAAGCTGGCCACCAGCCGGTTGCCCCGTACCTGCATGTCGACCGCCGCCGTGGACTGGCCCAGGCTTATCAATACTTGACCCTGACCGTCATGACCCCGGCGAAAGTCAACGCCGGTAAGGATGTTAATGGTCCCCGGCGGCAGACTCGCGCCCGCACCGTCCTGGCCGGCCACCTGCTCGCCCAGCAGCAGTTGCAACCGGTTGCCCTCGGTGCTGATACGGTAGGGCTGGCGGCGGTCCAGGCCGACCGCCACTTCCAGGTTGGTCCCGATCCGCCGGATATCGACCATTCCCACCCCCTGGCGCTCTATCGGGATCAGGTTCTGGGCCAGGGCCGATACCGTGCCGGGCAACTGCAGCACCAGCCGGTCGGGCTGCTGGCGCAGCAGTTCACTGACGGCGGGCACGGGTCCGTCAAACTCCAGTTCCAGCAGCAGTTGCTCCCCGGTCAGCGGATTGACCCTGAACTGCTCCAGGGTCGCCGCCCACGCCGGCACGGCCTGTATAAGCATCACCAGCACCAGCCCGGCCAGCCCGTTCATTTTCATCCCTTTGCCCATAACGCACTCCCTGCCATCATTATTATTGTGTGGTGGCCAGTTCCAGGGTGGTTTCCCGCTGTTCCCAGCAGCCCTTGCCATCGGCCAGGTATTCCCGCAACACCAGGGCGTCGGGCCCAATACGGAGCACCTCCCCCTGGTTTAGCCCCAGCCGGTCCCCCACCCCGATACTGTGGGTCACCCCATCCTGGGCACGGACCAGCGCCCGAATTCCGCGCTCGTCGGCCAGGGTACCGCGCAGCGACAGGTTGTCGAGCGAGTAGCGTTCGAGCGGCTCCCGCGGCCGCTGCGGATCCGGCTGAACGCAGTCGGCCTGGGTCGGGGCCGACGGGCGGGCCATTTCCGGCACCGGCTCGACAAAGGGGCTGCGCTCGGCACCGGGCCGGTAGGGCTCGGGCACATAGTCGTTGACCTCTGGCATGGGATCCGGCGGGCTGGCGGGCCTGGCTTTTACCTCGGCCACATACTGGCCGAGATCGCTGTTGTCCATGCAGGCCGTCAGCAACAGCAGCAGGCCCATCGCCGCCCACCGCCTCATCGCGCCTCCTGTTCGTTGTATTTGTAGGTGCGCGCCAGCATGCTCATGCTCAACCGGCCTCCCCCGGCCCGCGACAGACTGAAGCTGTCGATGATCACAATGCGCGGCAGCGCCGCCACATCGGCCACGAACCGCCCGAGCTGATGATAGTCGCCGGTGACGATGATGCGCATGGGCAGTTCGGTAGAGAACTCGCTCGGGCGCTCCGGCTCCCAGTTGATCCGCTCCAGCCGCAGGCCGTTGTCGGTGGCGATGAAACTGATGTCGTCGAGCAGGCCGGCGATTTCCAGGTTGTCGGGCAACTTGCGCAGCTCGGTTTCCAGTCGGGCCTGCAGTTCCATCAACTGTTGTTCGTAAGCGGGCAGGGCCGCCGCCTGCCGGGCCTTTTCCTCAAACGCCGATTTGAGCCGAATTTCCTGTTCCCGGGAGCGATCGAGCTGTGCCAGGCTGTCCCGGATAAAGAAATAGCCCACCAGCCCGGCCAGGGCCAGGCACAGCACGCCTATGGCCGCCGCCTTGGCGCCGGCGGGCCACTGGCCGACATTGTCGAAGTCGAGTTCATTGACCTGCTGCCAGTTCATGGTTGGCCTCCCGGTGTGCGTATCCTCACCTGCATGGCAAACTGGCTGAGGCTGATGGGCTGGCTGTCGCTGGCGAAAATCGAGCTCAATCGCGGCTCACTCAGCCAGGGCGTGGCTTCCATGGCCCGGATCATGCTCGCCACCCTGGGATAGGCCTCGGTCTTGCCATTCAGCTCAAGCCGGTCACCGGCCACGCTGACCTCGCTGAGGTAGACCCCGGGCGGCACCAGTGCCGGCATCTGGTTGAACAGCCGCACCGAGAAATTGCGCCGCTGCTGAAAACCGTCGATCAGCCGCATGCGCTCGATCAACTGGGCCCGCTGCTCCTTGATCAGCCGGATGTCGCCCAGCACCTGATCAAGGCGGACGGTCTCGGTCTGCAGGAACTGGTTGCGCTCCTGCTGATGGGCGATCAGCCGGTGGATCCACAGGTTGATCGCCAGCATCAACGCCAGGGTCAGCGCGGCGGCTCCCGCCAGCAACAGCAGAAACTGCCTTTTCTGCCGGGCCCGCAAGCCCTCCCGCCAGGGCAGCAGA
The DNA here is from genome assembly GCF_003012795.1 of Zobellella taiwanensis. Lineage (GTDB taxonomy): Bacteria > Pseudomonadota > Gammaproteobacteria > Enterobacterales > Aeromonadaceae > Oceanimonas > Oceanimonas taiwanensis. The sequence goes on along the minus strand of NZ_PXYH01000006.1, from coordinate 42,732 downwards.
TTTATGTTGGACATGGGGTAAAGCTCCTGAGGGCAAGGCCGAGGGCCGTCAGGTAGGCGGCACCGTCGGGAAAAGGACCGGCCCTGCCCTCGAACAGGCGATCCAGCCTGGGCTGCAGCACGGGAACGCTCAGCTCCTGCTCCAGGATAGGGGCCAGCTCCGGCACCTGGCTGCCACCACCGCTGAGGAAAATGGCCGCCGGCGGCTTGTTGCCGGAGCTGCTGCAAAACAGCTGAATATTGCGGCGAATATGCTGAAGGATAGCGGTGATATGCTGCTGCTCGACATCGTGGCGCAAGGCCTCGGGCAGGGTATTGCCCACTTTGGCCTGCTCTACCTGCTCTTCCGGCATATCGGTCAGTTTGCACAGCTCGCGGGTAAACTGGGCGCCACCGAAGTTCTGCAACCGGCTGTGGATGACTTCCCCTTCCTCCAGCACCGCGAAACTCAGGCATTCGGCACCAATGTCCACCACCCCCAGCAGGCTGCTGTGGGCCTGTTCCGCCGCCACCAGGGCATTGACCGCCCGGGCCAGGGCATGCACACCGATATCCACCACCCGGGTGGTCCAGCCGGCCTCCTGTAAGGCCGCCAGCCGGGTGCTGATGCTTTCGGTACGGGCCGCGCTGAGCAGGATGCTTTCCCGCTCCGGATGGCTCGGGCTGACGCCAAGGCTTTCATAGTCGAGACTGATTTCCTCAAGGGGAAAGGGAATGTGCTGCTCCGCCTCGATCAACACCTGGTTTTCGAGCTCTTCCGCCGACAGGCTGCGCGGCACCAGGATCACCTTGGTGGTCACGCTGCTGCCGGTCACGGCGGTGGCTACCTCGCCATAGCGGCTGTTCAGCTGGCGACGCAACTGGCGGAGCGCCACCACTACCTGGGCTACGTCCTGCAGCTGATGATCGACGATACTGCCCCTGGGCGTGGGCACGCTGGCCATGGCCTCGAGCTGGTAGTGGCCTGGCCGCCCCTTGAGCGCCACCGCCTTGATACTGCTGGCGCCGAAGTCCACCCCCACCATCCAGCGCACATCCTTTTTACCGAAGAGGCTCCGCATAGGCATCCATGTCTGTATTTTTATGAGTCCCTGTAAGGATAGACGGACTCAAGCTGGCTGAGGCAAATCCCGTCCGATAAAAACAAAGCACTCGAACATGGTTGCCGACACAGGATATACTTGCCCGCTATTGGTCAAAAAATGATTTATCGGGTTCTCACTTCATGCTCAAATGGCTGGTTCGCCTGTTATCCTTTGTCCTGTTCCTCGGTATTTGCGGCCTGGTGGCCGTGTTTGTGCTGTATCAGCAGATCCGCGCGGAATTACCGGACGTATCCACCCTCAAGGAAGTTCGCCTGGAAATCCCCATGCGCGTCTTCAGCCAGGACGGCGAACTCATCTCCCAGTACGGCGAGCAGCGGCGCAATCCCGTCACCATAGACGCCATGCCGCCGCTGTTGATCGATGCCTTCCTTGCCACCGAGGATGCCCGCTTCTACGAGCACCCGGGCATAGATCCCATCGGCATTACCCGGGCCGCCATCATCTGGATCAGCACGGGAGAAAAACGCCAGGGTGCCAGCACCATCACCCAGCAGGTGGCACGCAACTTCTTCCTCAGCCGGGAAAAAACGGTCACCCGTAAAATCAAGGAAATTTTCCTGGCGCTGCATATCGAAACCCTGCTGAGCAAGGATGAAATTCTTGAGCTTTACCTCAACAAAATCCCCCTGGGCCACCGCTCCCATGGGGTGGCCGCCGCCGCCCAGGTGTATTACGGCAAAGAGCTGGCCGAGCTGACCCTGGCGGAAATGGCGATGATCGCCGGCCTGCCCCAGGCACCCTCAGTCCTCAACCCTATCAGCAATCCGCGCCGGGCGGGCGAACGCCGGGCCATAGTGCTGGGCCGCATGCTGGAAACCGGCAAGATTAACCGCAGCCAGTACGACGAAGCCATGGCCGCTCCGGTGGCCGCCCGCTACCACGGCGCCGAAATCACCCTCAACGCCCCCTATCTGGCGGAAATGGCCCACCAGTTCGCCCTGTCGCTCTACGGCGATGAGGCCTATACCCGCGGACTCAACATCTATACCACGGTGCAGGCGAACGAACAGCATGCCGCCAACCAGGCGCTGATCAATGGCCTGCTTGCCTATGACCTGCGTCACGGCTACCGGGGAGCCGTGGCCAGCCTGTGGCAAGGCGCCCCGGCCTGGGACGGACAGCGCATCCGCGAGCATCTGGACGAGCAACCCCGCTACTGGCCGCTGGAGCCAGCCGTGGTCACCGCCGTGGCCGAACGCAGCGCCACCGTGATCATCCGTGACCGGGGCGAGGCCGAGCTCGACTGGGACGGCCTGAAATGGGCCCGGCGCTACATTGCCGACAATCGCCAGGGCAACGCGCCGCGCCGCGCCGCCGACATTCTCAAGCCCGGCGAGCAAATCTGGGTTCGGCCTCAGGGAGAAGGCTGGATGCTCGGCCAGTTGCCGGGAATCAACGGCGCCCTGGTGGCCCTCGAACCCGCCAGCGGTGCCGTCACCGCCCTGGTGGGCGGCTTCAACTTTACCCTCAACAAGTTCAACCGGGCCGAACAGGCGGCGCGGCAGATGGGATCCAACATCAAGCCCTTCATCTACTCCGCCGCCCTGGATCACGGCTTTACCCTGGCCAGCATGGTCAACGACGCCCCCATCAACCACTGGGACGCGGGCAGCGGCAACGCCTGGAAACCGCGCAACTCTCCCAATGTCTATGATGGCCCCATTCGGGTACGCGAGGCCCTGGCCCGCTCCAAAAACGTGGTGTCCATCCGCCTGCTGCGCGATACCGGCATCGCCAACGCCATGCAACGGCTGAATCAGTTCGGTTTCAATACCGCCGATATCCCGGCCACCGAGAGCCTGGCCCTGGGGTCGCCCTCGGCCACGCCGCTGCAAATGGCCACCGGCTACGCCGCCTTTGCCAATGGCGGCCACAGGGGTTACCCCCTATGTGGTGGCACGCATCGAGGATACCCAGGGGCAACTGCTGTACCAGGCTCAGCCGGTGCGGGAGCGGGCCGTCAGCGAGGAAAACGCCTTCCTCATCACCGAAGCCCTGAGTTCCGCCATCTGGGGCGGCGCGAGCGACGGACGGCGCTGGAACGGCACCGGCTGGCGCGCCGGCCGGGCCCTGGAGCGCAAGGACATCGCCGGCAAAACGGGCACAACCAACGACTCCCGCGATGCCTGGTTTTCCGGTTTCAGCCCCGACCGGGTGGCCACCGCCTGGGTTGGCTTCGACGACTTCGGGCGGCCCCTGGGCCGTACCGCCCACAACCCCAACCTGGGGCCCGAGCAGGTGGCGGGCGGCGAATTCGGTGGCAGCACCGCCTTGCCTATCTGGAGCGAGTACATGAAGGCGGCCCTGGCTCCCTTCCCGGTGCGGGAACGAGCGGTACCGCCCGGGATCGTCAGTGTCAGTATCGACAGCGGCAGCGGCCTGCGCGCCAGCAACGGCGGCATCGGCGAGTATTTCGTGGAAGGCACTGAGCCCAGCCGCTACGGCCGGCCGGGTTCAACGTCCCAGTTTGGCGGCACCAGCATTACCGACGAGCTGTTCTGATGCCGGGGCCTGGCGCTATAACAGGTTCCGCACCAGTTCGCCGATGACCTTGGCCATTTCATTGAAACAGGGCCGGCGCACCGAGTGCAGCCGATACAGCAGGGCGATGTTGCGGCTGGGTTCGGGATCCGTCACCGACAAGTATTTTACGCCCAGCTCGCCATTGTGGCGGCTGACCGCCAGGCGCGGGATCAGGGTCAGCCCCGAGCCCGCCGCCACCATGTTGCGCAGGGTTTCCAGGCTGGTGGCCTGGAAATGGCTGTCTTCGCCAATTCCGGCCGCAAAACAAAACCCCATGGCCTGCTCCCGCAGGCAGTGGCCGTCTTCCAGCATCAGCAATTTTTCGCCCTTCAACTCGCCCAGGGCAATGCTGCCCCGGCCGGCCCAGGGATGATCCGCCGGCAGGGCCAGCAGCATGGGTTCATCGTACAGGGGCAGGGCACCGAAGTTGTCCATGTTGTCGAGCCGGGCCAGGATCAGGCAGTCCAGCTCCCCATCCGCCAGTTGCTTGAGCAAGACCTGGGTCTGGGCTTCATAGAGATAAATGTGCAACTCGGGAAAATGCTGCTTGAGCGCGGGAATAATGTAGGGTAACAAATAGGGCCCGACCGTTGGGATCAAGCCGATATGCAGCTCGCCGGACATGGGTTCGGTAAAGGTTCGGGCTATGTCCCGCAACTCCTTGGTCGCCGCCAGCACCCGCCGGGCCTGGGCGGTAATGGCCTCCCCCGCCGGGGTAAACAGGACCCGGCGCGAGGTCCGCTCCATCAGCAACACGCCGAGCTCCTCCTCCAGCTTGCGCAACTGGCCGCTGAGCGTGGGCTGGCTGACAAAACATTTTTCCGCCGCCTTGCGAAAGTGGCGCTCTTCGGCCAGCGCCACCAGATATTCAAGATCCCGTAAATTCACCTGTGTACCCCAACGCGGATTGTTGCATCCAATAGTCCCCCATCCGGCCAAAAATAGAAAGGCCGGGTACCGGCTCCCCGGCACCCGGCCCGCCACCGGCTTAATTAGGCCAGGTATTGCGCCAGCTCGTCGCTGCCGCCGATATGGCGGCCGTCGATGAAGATCTGCGGCACCGTTGCGCGCCCGGACACCGCCTTGAGACTGATACTGGTGGCGTCCTGGCCGATCACCACTTCCTCAAAGCGCATCCCCTGGTCGAGCAACATCTGCTTGGCCCGGGCACAGTAGGGGCAACCGGGTTTGCTGAAGACGGTGATGGCGGAAGGCTTGGCCGCTTCGGGGTTGATATAGGCCAGCATGGTATCCGCATCGGAAACCTCAAAGGGGTCACCGGGCTTGTTGGGCTCGATGAACATCTTCTCGATGATGCCATCCTTTACCAGCATGGAATAACGCCAGGAGCGTTTGCCAAAGCCGAGATCCTGCTTGTCGACCAGCATGCCCATGCCGTCGGTGAATTCGCCGTTGCCGTCCGGGATCACACGGATGTGCTCCGCTTCCTGATCGGCCAGCCAGGCATTCATCACAAAGGTATCGTTAACGCTGACGCAGACGATATCGTCAACCCCGTTCTCGAACAGCACCGGTGCCAGCTCGTTGTAGCGCGGCAAATGGGTAGAGGAACAGGTAGGGGTAAAGGCCCCCGGCAGGGAAAACACCACCACCGTCTTGCCCTTGAAAATCTGGTCCGTGGTCACATCGACCCACTGTTCACCCTGGCGGGTACGAAAGGTCACTTGGGGGACGGCTTGTCCTTCTTTGCTGTTCAACATCATGCTTCTCCTGAGGGCTACTGGTGGACTCAGTATGCCCCCATTGAAGAGCTTGTTGAACCTGTTTGTACAAATCCCGTTGATTGATAAAAACTATCAATAACGGGTCAGGAAAAGGTTTCGCTAGCCCTGGCCGTTGAGCAAACGCCGGTAGATCCGGTCTTTCAGCTGCAGGCGCAGCATCTTGAGCTGCTCGAAGTCTTCATCGGAAATGGGCATGTTGCGGGACTCCAGCCCGGCAATCTGATGATCCAGCTTGTGATATTCGTTCGCCATGCGGGCAAACTCCTCGTCCTGCTGTTTAAGCAGCAGGATTTTATCGGCGTATTCCGGAAACTCTATGTTCAGGGCATGCTGGCTCATGGGATGGCTCCTTCAGGTCGCTGAAAGTTGCCTTAACTATAGTCGAGCTCCGGCTCGGGCACCCGGGCCATGGCCGCCTCCACCACTTCAACCCCGGCTCCCCGCTTGTGGGCATTTTCGCTCAGGTGCCGCCGCCAGGCCCGGGCTCCGGGCAGTCCCTGGAAAATCCCCAGGGTATGGCGGGTAATGTTGCCCAGGTAAGTACCGGCGGCGAGTTCCCGCTCGATATAGGGCAACAACTCGCGGATCACCTGGTGGCGGCTCGGCGCCGACCGGAGATCTCCGAACAGCTCGGCGTCCACCTGCGCCAGCAGATAGGGATTTTGATAGACTTCGCGGCCCAGCATGACGCCATCCACCCACTGCAGATGGCTGCGAGCCTCCGCCAGGGTCTTGATCCCGCCGTTGATGGCGATGGTCAGGCCGGGATAATCCTGCTTAAGACGGTACACTCGATCGTAATCGAGCGGCGGAATCTCACGGTTTTCACGCGGACTCAGCCCCTTCAGCCAGGCCTTGCGGGCATGCACGATAAGGGCGTCCACCCCAGCCTCCACCAGGGCATCGACCAGGGTACGGAGAAAATCGTAACTGTCCTGATCATCGATACCAATACGGGTTTTAACCGTCACCGGTATCGCCACCTCGGCCTTCATTGCCGCTACCCCGGCCGCCACCCGCTGCGGCTCGGCCATCAGGCAGGCGCCGAACAGGCCGTTTTGTACCCGATCCGAGGGACAGCCCACATTGAGGTTGATTTCGTCATATCCCCGCTGCTCGGCCAGCACGGCGCAACGGGCCAGGGCCGCCGGATCGCTGCCGCCCAGCTGCAGTACCAGGGGATGCTCCTCGGGGCTGAACGCCAGGTAATCGCCCTTGCCGTGCAGTATGGCGCCGGTGGTGACCATCTCGGTATAGAGCTGGGCATGGCGGCTCATTAGCCGGTGGAAATAGCGGCAGTGGCGGTCGGTCCAGTCGAGCATAGGGGCAACAGAAAACCGGCCAGAGCTGAAACCGCCAGCCATAGCGGCTTCGCTCTGGTTTTTCCTTGAATTTGAATCTCTTACAATCTCGGTCATTGGGCATTGTTCTCAGGCATTGTTCGGGCTACGGCATCTCACTGAGTATCCCGCGCACATGGGATGGCCGATGGAGGAAGCATGGCCAGCTTTACAGTGGAGAAGCACAAAACGGCGGCGGGCGTCATACGCTACCGCTGCATAGTGAGCGTCAAAAAAGACAAGGCGATAGTGTATCAGGAGTCCGGCAGCTTCGGGAAATTGACCACCGCCCGCCCCGGGCAAGGCGATGGTCGGGTCACGGGGTTCCCCTGGCCCGAGAGGGATGCCAAAGACTCGACCTTGATCCGAGGAAGCGGGATCAGGCTGTGTTAAGATGCCCGTCAGTAGCCATTGAGGATGATCTTCTTTTATGTCGATTCAACATCAGCTTGAGCGAGCCGAACGGCTATGCGAACAGCGCGGTGTCCGCTTTACTCCCACCCGTCGCCACGTGTTTACCCTGATGGCCGAACACAAGGGGGCGGTCAGCGCCTACGACCTGCTGGACCGGCTGCGCGAGCTGGAACCCAACGCCAAACCTCCCACCGTATACCGGGCGCTGGATTTTCTGCTGTCCCAGGGATTTGTACACAAGGTGGAATCCCTCAACGCCTTCCTGTTTTGCGACCACTTCGCCGAACACCACCCGATGCAGCTGCTGATTTGCAACCATTGCGGCCTGGTGATCGAATTGCATGACGAGGCGATCAACCAGGCTTTCAATCTTCAGGCGGAGCGGCACGGTTTTGGCATTACCAGCCAGTCGATCGAGGCCCATGGCCAATGTCGCCAGTGCCGCGCGGAAAAAAACACGGGCGACTGATATAGTTAAGCCCATGCCGGACCAACGGAGGCGGTATGGGCACCTTGCTGAAATGGCTGTTATTGGCACTGCTCGGCGTACTGCTGCTGAGCGATATCCGACTCGATACGTCCCTGTATCGCTATGCCGACAACCGGCTGGAAATCGCCTTTCCCCGCTGGCAACCCGATTCTCCCTGGCTGTACCTGCTGTGGATCCCGGGCCAGGGGGTGTTTTCCTGTTGTCAGGCGGCCAAAACTGACCTGGATCAGCCAGCCGAAATACCTCTATGGTAGTATTCCGTTTTATTTATCCCGGACGACCGCCATGGCCGATATGCTGACCACCCTGTTTCTGCCCCTGATGCTGGCCTTGATGACGCTGGTGATGGGCATGACCCTGGAGCCCCGCCACTTTACCCGCCTGTTGCGTATGCCGACTCCGCTGTTGCTGGGGCTGGGAATGCAGTGGCTGTTGCTACCGTTGCTGGCCTGGCTGCTGATCTGGGCGCTGGCGCTGCCGCCCCTTGTCGCCGCCGCCGTCATCCTGGTGGCCGCCGCCCCCGGCGGAGCCACCTCCAACATGTTCAGCTTCCTGGCCGAGGGCGACACCGCCCTGTCGGTCAGCCTGACCGCTTTCGTCGGCCTGCTGGCGCCGTTCTGGATGCCGCTGGCGGTGGCCACCCAGCTGCACTGGCTGGGCCAGGGCGGCACCGAACTGGCCCTGCCCCTGGGCAGTACCATGGTGCAACTGACACTGATTTGCATACTGCCGGTGCTGGTCGGCATGGCCATTCGGGGGCGGTACCGCCGCTGGGTCGAGTGCCACCAGCCAAGGCTGAAGCAGGGGGTGAGCTTCTTGTTCATGCTGGTGCTGCTGGCGCTGGTCGCGCGCAACCTCAAGCAACTGCCCTCCCTGTTCAGCACCGCCGCCCTGGCCATGCTGCTGCTGTGCAGCCTGGCCCTGGCCTGCGGCTACCTGGTGGCCCGCCTGGCCCGGTGTCCGGAGGCGAGCTCCCGCAGCCTGGCCTTCGAGGTAGGCATCCAGAACGGCGCCACCGCCATCCTGGTGGCCTACACCCAGCTCGGCTCGGACGCCCTGGCGATGCTGGCCCTGCTTTACGGCATCCTGATGAACATCCCCGCCCTGGCGTTGCTGGCCTGGTTCCGCCGCCGGGAGCAGGAAACGGTGCTGAACGTACGCTAAAAACAAGGCCGGCCCCTTGCGGGACCGGCCTGCTTGACGGCGCGAAAACCTTGGCAGCCTGGCTGCCTCTTACTCGCCGATATATTCCAGCCTGGGCCGGGCGGTCATGCGGGTGACCAGTTCGTAGGCGATGGTGCCTACATGGCGGGCCACCTCTTCCGCCGCCAGGCCCTGGCCCCACAGCAGCACTTCGTCGCCTAACTTGTCGGTGGCGTCCGGCCCCAGATCGATGGTGGCCATGTCCATGGACACCCGGCCCGCCAGGGGCACCCGCCGGCCGTTCACCAGCACCGGGGTGCCGGGAGGCGCCATACGCGGGTAGCCGTCGCCGTAGCCCACCGCTATCACCCCGATGCGGGTATCCCTGGGGCTTACCCAGGAGCCGGCATAGCCCACCGGCTCGCCGGCCTTGTGCTCGCGCACCGCGATCAGGGTGGTGGTGAAGTCCATCGCCGGGCGCAGGCCGATGTCGCTGCCCTGCTGGTCGCCGAAGGGGGTAATGCCGTACAGCATGATGCCCGGGCGGATATAGTCGGCATGGGCCTCGGGAAAGGCGATAACGCCGGCGGAATTGCACAGGGCGGTGGCCTTCACCCGGCCCTTGGTCACCTGCTGGAAGCGGGCGATCTGGGCCTCGGTCACGGCCCGCTGCTCCGGCTCATCGGCCCGGGCGAAGTGGGTCATGGCGTTGACCGGCTGCAGCACGGCGGCCACCCGAGCCAGGCGGGCGAATACCTCGTCGGCCTGCTCGGGGGCGAAGCCCACCCGGTGCATGCCCGAGTCGATCTTCACCCAGACGGTGACCGGCCTGGCCAGGGGCGTGCGCTCCAAGGCTTCGAGCTGGGCGAACTGGTGAATGCAGATGTGAAAGTCGTGCCGGGCCGCATATTCCAGCTGGGCGACGTTGAAAAAACCTTCCAGCAGCAGTATCGGCTGGCGGATGCCGCCGGCCCGCAACTTTTGCGCTTCCTCGAAGCGGGCCACCGCGAACAGCTCGGCCTCGTCCTTGAGGGCGGCGGCCACCGTCAGGTCGCCATGGCCGTAGGCATTGGCCTTGACCACGGCGATGGCCCTGGCACCCGGGGCCAGCTGTTTGGCTACCCGCAGGTTGTGCCTGACCGCCTCCAGATTGATGCGGGCCACAGCCCCTCTTGCATCCATCTTTGCTCCTTAATAATCATCATCGAAATCCGGTCCGGCGTAGTTGTCGAAGCGGGAAAACTGCCCCTGGAACGTCAGCCGCACCTTGCCTATGGGTCCGTTACGCTGCTTGCCGATGATGATTTCCGCGATGCCCTTGTCCGGGCTGTCGTCGTGGTAGACCTCGTCCCGGTAGATAAACATGATAAGGTCGGCGTCCTGCTCGATGGAGCCCGATTCCCGCAGATCCGAGTTCACCGGCCGCTTGTCGGCGCGCTGCTCCAGGCTCCGGTTGAGCTGGGACAGGGCCACCACCGGCACCTGCAGCTCCTTGGCCAGGGCCTTGAGCGAGCGGGAGATCTCGGCGATTTCGAGGGTCCGGTTGTCGGACAGGCTGGGTACCGTCATCAATTGCAGGTAGTCCACCATGATCATGCTGATGCCGCCGTGCTCGCGCGCCACGCGCCGGGCGCGGGAACGGACTTCGGTCGGCGTCAGGCCGGAAGAGTCGTCGATATAGAGCTGCCCTTTTTCCAGCAGCATGCCCATGGTCGAGGACAATCTGGCCCAGTCTTCATCATCCAGCTGCCCGGTGCGTATGCGGGTCTGATCGATACGCCCCAGGGAGGCAAGCATCCGCATAATAATCTGCTCCGAAGGCATCTCCAAGGAGAAAATGAGTACAGGTTTGTCGTTTGTCAGTGCAGCATGCTCACAAAGATTCATCGCAAAAGTGGTTTTACCCATAGAGGGTCTAGCCGCCACTATAATCAGGTCCGAAGACTGCAGTCCGGCAGTTTTTTTATCTAGATCCGTGTATCCGGTGGACACCCCGGTAATGCCCTGGTGGGGATTCTTGAACAGATCTTCTATGCGATCTATGGTCTTTTCGAGCAGCACCCTGAGCGGCTGGGGCCCGTCGTTGGCGCTGGTGCGGCTCTCGGCGATCTTGAACACCTTGGTCTCGGCCAGGTCCAGCAAATCGGCGGAGCTGCGCCCCTGGGGATCGAAGCCGGCCTCGGCGATCTCGTTGGCCACCGAGATCATCTCCCGCACCACGGCCCGCTCGCGCACTATGTCCGCATAGGCACCGATGTTAGCGGCGCTGGGGGTGTTTTTGGCGATCTCCACCAGGTAGGAGAAGCCGCCCACCGTTTCCAGCGCCTCGTGCCGCTCCAGCTCTTCCTGCACCGTGATCAGGTCGATGGGATTGCCGGCCTGGCTCAGCCGCTGCATGGCCTGGAAGATCAGCCGGTGCGGCCGGCTGTAGAAATCCGGCTCCGATACCTTCTCCGCCACCCGATCCCAGGCATTGTTGTCCAGCAGCAGGCCGCCCAGCACGGATTGTTCCGCTTCGAAGGAGTGGGGCGGCATCTTGAGCTGGGCCACGGCCTTGTCGGTCTTGGCGGCGGTCTTTTCGGTCATCGGTTGTCTCTCGGTTTTGCCAAAAGGCCATTATCGGGATTTTGTCCGGCCACTGAAAGTCCCATTCTTGCCCTCCGGTAGGTAGAATGGCGCCTCCACACCCGGAGGATGAACCATGAAGAAGGCCCTATCCCTTGTCCTGTTGCTGCCGTTGACCGCGATAGCCGCCCCCCAGACCGGCACCACCGGCGACGGGACCCCGGTTGCCGCCGCCACCGACAGCCGCGAGCTGCGCCAGGGATTCAAGCTGCTGGCCCACAAACGCAACTACCTGTTACCACTGACCTACAACGCCTCGCTGAACCAGGACCGCTGGCAAGCGCTGCAACCCAACGCCGACCAGGATAAAAAGGAAGTGAAGTTTCAGTTCAGCATCAAGCTCGGGCTGGTGGACAACCTGTTCGGCGACAACGGCGATCTCTACTTCGGCTATACCCAGCAATCATTGTGGCAGGCCTATAACCAGGACGCGTCCTCCCCTTTCCGGGAAACCAACTATCAGCCCGAATTTTTTATAGAGTTCGAAAACGACACCCGCTTGCTGGGCTGGACCAACATCAGCAATACCTTCGGCGTGGAGCACCAGTCCAACGGCCGCTCCGACCCCCTGTCCCGTTCCTGGAACCGGGTGTATGCCGAAACCGAATGGGAGCAGGGCGACTGGCGGCTGCTGGCCCGTCCGTTCTGGCGCATTCCGGAAAACAGCGCCGACGACGACAATCCGGATATCCACCACTATATGGGACACCTGGATTTGACCGCCATCTATCGCCATCAGGATCATGAATTCACCCTGATCGGCAGAGGCAATCCGGAATATGGCCACTTCGGCGGCCAGCTTGACTGGAGCTTTCCCATCGGGCTGGACAAAGTGCGCGGCTATGTTCAGCTCTATCACGGCTATGGCGAAAGCCTGGTGGACTACGACCACAAGGTCAATCGTGTGGGCTTTGGCTTCCTGCTGTTCGGCCACCAGAAACGCTTTCCCTGAACGTTCCAGCCGCGGCCCGCTGCTGGACGCTTAATCACCAGTTGACATAACATGTCCCTGCTTTAGGATGTTGCTTGTCTGTAACCCAAGGAAACCCCGTATGCGCAAACTTCTTGCTCTTTTTACCCTGATTTTCGCGGTCGGTCTCGGCACCACCGCCTTTGATGCCGAGGCCCGTAAAATGGGCGGCGGCAGCCGTTCGGTCGGCAAATCCTACCAAACCGCACCCAGCCAGCCAGCCCAGCAAAACGTCAACCGCAACAACACCGGCCAGACCCAGCAGCAACCCAAGAAGTCGGGGCTGATGGGCGGCCTGCTCGGTGGCCTGCTCGCCGGCGGCCTGTTTGCCTACCTGCTCGGCTCAGGCGCCTTCGAAGGCTTCCAATTCATGGACTTCCTGCTGATTGCCGGTCTGGCCTTTGGCGCCGTCATGTTGTTCCGCGCGCTGCGTGGCAACAAGGCCACCCAGCGCCAGCCCGCCTATAACGGCCCCCAGCAGTTCGAAGCTCCGCGTCCTGCGCCCCAGGCTTCCGCAGGCACCGGTTTTGGCGCCAGCGAGGTACCCTTCAATCTGCCCCCGGGATTTGATCTGCAGGCCTTTTTGCAAGGCTCGCGCGAGCACTACCGTACCCTGCAGGACGCCTGGAACGGGAACGATCTGGAAAAAATGCGCGAATACCTGTCACCCGAGTTGTTTGCCGAGCTGAGCCGTGAGCGCGCCGCGCTCAACGGCGCTCAGCACACCGAGGTGATGTTTGTGGACGCCGAGCTGGTTCGTGCCGACCACACCTCCTACCAGGCCCAGGTCAGCCTCAAGTTCAGCGGCCGCTACCGCGACAGTCAGGAAGGCGTAGAGCAGGATATCCGCGAGGTCTGGCACCTGGAGCGGGATCTCACCCAACCCAACGCGCCCTGGCTGATTGTCGGCCTGGAAGACCTGGCCTGAGCCTCTCCCTGAACACGCAAGGGCTGCCATCGGCAGCCCTTTTTTGTGGGCCTAATGACGGCCCGGCGGCGCGCAGCCGCAGCGGAGACTTGAGTGCCTTGCGGCGCGAATGCAGACAAGCCGCCTGCGCTCCACTTGAACCATGCCCTTGTCCCGTCCCGAGCCACACAATAAAAAGGCGCCCGCGGGCGCCTTGTATCTGATTAAAGCTCAGTCTTCTGCTCAGCCTACCAGGGCCAGCAGCACACCGGCCGCCACCGCCGAGCCCAGCACGCCGGCCACGTTGGGGCCCATGGCATGCATCAGCAGGAAGTTCTGGTTGTTGGCTTCCAGGCCGACCTTGTTCACCACCCGGGCCGCCATGGGGACCGCCGACACCCCGGCCGCGCCGATCAACGGGTTGACCTTGCCGCCGGACAGCTTGCACATCAGCTTGGCCATCAGCACACCGCCGGCGGTACCGATGGCAAAGGCCACTGCGCCCAGCGCCAGTATGCCCAGGGTATCCAGGGTCAGGAACATCTCTGCCGACAGCTTGGAGCCCACTGCCAGTCCGAGGAAGATGGTGACGATGTTGATCAGCTCGTTCTGGGCGGTTTTCGACAGCCGGTCCACCACCCCGGACTCCTTCATCAGGTTACCCAGGCAGAACATGCCAATCAGGGGTGCCGCCGATGGCAGGAAAAGGATGGTCAGGGTCAGCACCATCAGCGGGAACAGCACTTTCTCCCGTTTGCTCACATGGCGCAACTGGTCCATCTTGATGGCCCGCTCTTCCTTGGTGGTCAGCAGCTTCATAATCGGCGGCTGGATAATGGGCACCAGCGCCATATAGGAATAGGCCGCCACCGCAATGGCCCCCAGCAGATCCGGCGCCAGTTTGGACGCCAGGAAGATGGCGGTCGGGCCGTCCGCCCCCCCTATGATGGCGATGGCCGAGGCATCCGCCAGGGTGAAATTGAAGCCGGGCAGGAAGTTCAGGGCAATGGCGCCAAACAGGGTGGCGAAAATGCCGAACTGGGCCGCCGCCCCCAGCAACAGGGTCTTGGGATTGGCGATCAGGGCCCCAAAGTCGGTCATGGCGCCGACGCCCATGAAAATCAACAACGGAAAGACGCCGCTGCCGATCCCGACTTCATAGACGTAATACAACAGGCCGCCGGGGTCGGCCATGCCCGCATTGGGAATATTGGCCAACACGCCGCCAAAGCCGATGGGCAACAACAACAGGGGCTCAAAGCCCCTGGCGATGGCGAGATAGATAAGGCCGAGACCCACCGCTATCATCACCAGCTGTTTCCAGTGGAAGTTGGCCAGGCCGGTTTCCTGCCACAGTGTCAGTAAAGACTCCATGTCCGCTCCTTAAGCCAGGCTGACCAGGGGATCGCCGACGGCAACGGCGTCTCCTTCCTTGACCATGACATCGGCCACCAGGCCGGCACGGGCGGCACGTACCTCGGTTTCCATCTTCATGGCTTCCAGGATCACCAGTACGTCACCCGCGGCAACCTGGCTGCCTTTCCTGGCCACCACCTTGAAGATATTGCCCGCCAACGGCGCTGCCACTGCCTCTCCAGCTCCTGCCGGGGCAGCAGGTGCGGGTGCGGCAACCGGCGCCGCACTACCCTCGCGTACGGCACTGATGCTGCCGGCCGGACCCACTTCCACTTCGAACAGCTGGCCGTCGACCTTGACCGCATACACCTCGGGCGCGCTATCGGTGGCCTTGGCAGCTGCCGGGGCGGCAACCGGCTCGGGCTCGCTGCCCGGCGCCGGTTCGAAGGCGGCGGGATTGTCGCGGTTACGGATAAACTTGAGGCCGATTTGCGGGAACAGGGCATAGGTCAGCACATCGTCCACCTCGTCGGCAGCGACCCGCAGTTTTTCCTCTTTGGCCAGTCCCAGGAATTCGGTGGTCAGCCTGTCGAGTTCGTCGCTCAGCAGATCCGCCGGACGGCAGGTGATGGGATCGGCGCCATCCAGCACCCTCTTTTGCAGTTCGGCATTGACCGCCGCCGGCGCGGCGCCGTATTCGCCCTTGAGCACACCGGCGGTTTCCTTGGTGATGCTCTTGTAGCGTTCGCCGGTAAGCACGTTGATCACCGCCTGAGTGCCCACGATCTGGGAAGTCGGCGTCACCAGGGGGATAAAGCCCAGGTCCTCGCGCACCCGCGGTATTTCCTTGAGTACTTCGTCCATCTTGTCGGCCGCACCCTGCTCCTTGAGCTGGCTCTCCATGTTGGTGAGCATGCCGCCGGGCACCTGGGCCAGCAGGATGCGGGAGTCCACGCCCTTGAGGCTGCCTTCAAACCTGGCGTACTTTTTACGCACATCCCGGAAGTAAGCCGCGATTTCTTCCAGCTTGACCAGATCCAGACCGGTATCCCGATCTGTGCCTTCCACCATGGCCACCAGAGTCTCGGTGGGCGAGTGGCCGTAGGTCATGCTCATGGAAGAGATGGCGGTGTCCAGCATGTCGATGCCGGCGTCGATGGCCTTCATATGGGTCGGCAGGCTCAGGCCGGTGGTGGCATGGCAGTGCAGCGCCAGGGGCAGCTTGACCGCCGCCTTGATGTTCTTGATCAGCTTTTCGGCCTCATAGGGCTTGAGCAGGCCCGACATGTCCTTGATGCAGATGGAGTGACAGCCCATGTCCTCCAGTTTTTTCGCCATGTCGACCCACATCTCCAGGGTATGCACCGGCGAGGTCGTGTAGGAGATGGTGCCCTGAGCGTGGCCATCTACCGCCACAGTCGCCTTGATGGCGGTTTCCAGGTTGCGTACATCGTTCATGGCGTCGAAGATGCGGAACACGTCCATGCCGTTGGTGCGCGCCCGCTCGACAAACTTGTACACCAGGTCGTCGGCATAGTGGCGATAGCCCAGCAGGTTCTGACCACGCAGCAGCATTTGCTGTTTGGTCTTGGGCATGGCCTTTTTCAGGGCGCGCAGGCGCTCCCAGGGATCTTCGCCCAGGTAGCGGATGCAGGCGTCGAAGGTAGCACCGCCCCAGGTTTCCAGGGACCAGTAGCCGATATCGTCCAGCTTGGCGGCTATCGGCAACATGTCTTCCAGGCGCAGGCGAGTGGCCAGGATGGATTGGTGGGCATCACGCAGCACCACGTCGGTGATGGCAAGAGGTTTGGTCATATGACGAAGCTCCGTTTTAAGTTCCGTTTTCAGTTAGTCCATGTCTGAGCCGGGCTCAGTACTTGTTATTGTTTTTGTATTGCTTGATGGCTGCGCCGATGGCCGCCATCTTTTGCGGGCTCAGGCCCGGGGCGGATGACGCCGGCACAGCCACCTTAGGGGCCGGAGCGGCTTCCGCCGCCAGCCGAGACATCACGGTGATCGCCAGTATGGCAAGGGAAAGAAAAGCGAACACGAATGCCATGCCGAGTCCCATCAGGGATGCGGCCTCAAGCAGTTGTTCAGAAACGTTATTCATCAGCATGCTCCTTGCTGTCTACTATCCGGCCAAGAGAATACCCAGCTTGGGGCCGCCTTGGCAATGTTGCCGATTCAAATTTGTTGTAAATATTACAAAAAAAGTGTGAGCCAGAGCGAATTTTCCACATTTAAAGCCATCAAATAAGAATAATTATTCAACATAAAGAATATAAATGTGGTTTGCATACAAAAATACAACAACTGGGTAAAACAGTGCGGGAACTTGCGAAACGCAGAAAAGCAAAAAGCCGGTACGAGACCGGCTTTTTGTAAAATGGCGCATCCGGGAGGATTCGAACCTCCGACCGCTCGGTTCGTAGCCGAGTACTCTATCCAGCTGAGCTACGGATGCAAATTTTTGGTTTCAGGATTTAGATGGCGCATCCGGGAGGATTCGAACCTCCGACCGCTCGGTTCGTAGCCGAGTACTCTATCCAGCTGAGCTACGGATGCTTATCTAAAAAAACTGTGTTGTACAATATGGCGCATCCGGGAGGATTCGAACCTCCGACCGCTCGGTTCGTAGCCGAGTACTCTATCCAGCTGAGCTACGGATGCGTAAATGGCGGTGAAGGAGGGATTCGAACCCTCGATGCGGGTATAAGCCGCATACTCCCTTAGCAGGGGAGCGCCTTCAGCCTCTCGGCCACCTCACCGTGTTTGCGGGGCGTATATTACTGTCCGGCGAAAATAAGTCAAACACTTTTTCCAATCCGTTTTTTGTTCGAACAGTCTTTAAACACAATGAGTTAAAAGCACCCAGACCGAACAAAAAACGCCCCCAATGCCTTAGTACTGACCTTCCTGCTCGGAGCCCTTCTCGGCCTGTATACGCATGTAAATTTCTTCACGATGCACGGAAACCTCTTTCGGGGCATTGACGCCGATACGTACCTGGTTGCCCTTGACGCCCAGCACGGTCACGGTTACTTCATCACCAATCATCAGGGTTTCCCCTACGCGACGAGTCAAAATCAGCATATGAATGCTCCTGTTAACAAGATGTATTAGTAAAAAATGTTATTCATTATCCGATAAAGGCGCCGAAAAACCTAGCCTTCCCTTGGCATGAGATGGGGTAAGCAAAGAGAAAAATCAAGAGGCCTGTCATCGACAGGCCTCTTTGGTTCACTTCGGCTCTCCCCTGGCGGATAAAATTATAGCCGCTCGACCAGCCAGGGGGTAACGGACGCCAGCGCCGCCGGCAGCCGGGCAGGCTCGGTTCCGCCGGCCTGGGCCATGTCGGGACGGCCACCGCCCTTGCCACCCACCTGTTGAGCCACCAGGTTGACCAGTTCGCCGGCCTTGACCTTGTCGGTAAGATCCTGGGTGACCCCGGCGATCAGACTGACCTTGTCGTCAGCCACGGTCGCCAGCACCACCACACCGGACTGCAGGCGGGCCTTGAGATCGTCCAGGGAGCCGCGCAGGGACTTGGCATCCACACCCTCCAGCTTGGCCACCAGCACCTTGGTGCCGTTAACGTCAATCACCTGTTCCAGCAGGGAAGCCCCGGCCTGGGCGGTCAGCTTTGCCTTAAGCTGCTCGATTTCCTTTTCCAGCTGGCGGCTGCGATCCAGCACCTGACGCACCTTGGCAGTGACCGAGAACAGATCTCCCTTGACCAGGCTGGCCGCCTGGGAGATCTCGTGATCCAGCTGGTGCAGGTAGGCCAGGGCCGCATCGCCAGTTACTGCCTCAATACGACGCACACCGGCGGCAATGCCGCTTTCGGACAGGATCTTGAACAGGCCGATATCACCGGTGCGGCGCACATGGGTGCCACCACACAGCTCCACGGAAGCATCGCCCATGGTCACGACCCGCACTTCGTCGTCGTATTTTTCGCCAAACAGGGCCATGGCGCCGGCCTGCTTGGCAGCGTCCAGTTCCATCAGTTCGGTGGACACCGCGTGGTTGGCGCGGATATCCCGGTTGACCCTGTCTTCCACTTCGCGAATTTCCTGGGCACTCATCGCTTCCAGGTGGGAAAAGTCGAAGCGCAGCCGGTCCGGCCCCACCAGAGAGCCTTTCTGGGTCACGTGCTCACCCAGCAGCTTGCGCAGGCTGGCATGCAACAGGTGGGTGACGGAATGGTTGAGGGCAGTGGCCTGGCGGCGCTGGCCATCGACCGCGGCGGTTACGGTTTCGTCCACCTCCAGCGTGCCCAGCTCCAGATAGCCCAGATGCAGTATGCCGTTGCCGGCTTTCTGGGTGTCCTTGACCACGAACAGGCCGTCGTCCATTTTGATCACGCCCGCATCGCCCACCTGGCCGCCGGACTCGGCGTAGAAGGGGGTGGTATCCAGCACCACGGCACCCTCTTCACCGGCGATCAGCGCCGGTACCGGTTCACCGTCCTTGAACAGGGCGGTTACCCGGGCCGGCTGGGCCAGGTGCTCGTAACCGGTAAAGGCGGTGCAGCCGTCGACCTTGATCGCCTTTGAGTAATCGACGCCGAAATTGGAGGCTTCCTTGGCGCGCTCCCGCTGCTGCTGCATCAGGGCTTCAAAACCGGCCTCGTCGATACTGATATCCCGGTCCCGTAACACATCGGCGGTGAGATCCGCCGGGAAACCGTAGGTATCGTAAAGTTTGAACACCACTTCGCCGGGCAACACCTTGCCTTCGCCCAGTTCACCGATAGCGTCTTCCAGCAGTTGCAGCCCCCGGTCCAGGGTGCGGGCAAACTGCGCCTCTTCCAGCCGCAACACTTTTTCAATCACCGGACGCTGGCTGTTCAGCTCGGGATAGGCATCGCCCATCTGCTCGCACAGGGCCCCTACCAGGGTATAGAAAAACGCCTGCTCGGCACCCAGCTTGCGGCCGTGACGCACGGCGCGGCGGATGATGCGACGCAGCACATAGCCCCGGCCCTCGTTGGACGGCATGACGCCGTCGGCGATCAGGAAGGAACAGGAGCGGATATGATCGGCTATCACCCGCAGGGACTTGTTGTCCAGATCCCGGGTGCCAACGGCCCCGGCGGCGGCCTTGATCAAGGCCTGGAACAGGTCGATCTCGTAGTTGGAGTGCACCCCCTGCAATATGGTGGCAATCCGCTCAAGGCCCATGCCGGTATCCACCGACGGCTTGGGCAGTGGCTCCATGGTGCCGTCCGCATGGCGGTTGAACTGCATGAACACCAGGTTCCAGATCTCGATGTAGCGGTCGCCGTCCTCCTCCGGGCTGCCGGGAGGGCCGCCCCAGATCTCGGGGCCGTGATCGTAGAAGATCTCGGTGCAGGGACCGCAGGGGCCAGTGTCTCCCATGGTCCAGAAGTTGTCGGAGGCGTACTGCGCCCCCTTGTTGTCGCCGATGCGCACGATACGCTCGGTCGGTACGCCGATTTCCTTGGCCCAGATATCGAAGGCCTCGTCATCGGTGGCATAGACGGTCACCCAGAGCTTGTCCTTGGGCAGCTTGACCACACCGGTGAGGAACTCCCAGGCAAAGCGGATGGCATCCTGTTTGAAATAGTCGCCAAAACTGAAGTTGCCCAGCATTTCAAAAAAGGTGTGGTGACGGGCGGTATAGCCCACGTTTTCCAGGTCATTGTGTTTGCCGCCGGCGCGCACACAGCGCTGGGAACTCACCGCCCTGTTGTAGGCCCGCTGCTCAAGGCCCAGGAACAGGTCCTTGAACTGGTTCATGCCGGCGTTGGTGAACAGCAAGGTGGGGTCGTTGTGGGGCACCAGCGAGCTGGATGCCACCACCTGGTGGCCCTGCTGGCGAAAATACTCGAGGAACGCGGTGCGCAACTCGGATGTGGTCATCTGCATGGATAATCCTGTCAAATTGGGGATGCGATAGGCGTTAACCGGGATAATTTAAAAGTTATCCGGCCCAATGTAAAACGCGCCTTGCGGCGGGATGGGGATATTCAGTCGGGGAAGCTGTCGAGGGCATGGCGGATATGCTCGGGCTCGAATCCGCGAGCCTGCAAATAACGCACCCGCCGGGCCCTTTCCTTTAGCTCCAGCCGGACGGCCGGAGTAAAGCGGGCCAGGTAGCAGCGCGCGGCCAGCTCGAACCAATCGGGGGCCTCTGCCGCCAGAGCCGCCTCGATATCGGCACCGGCCACGCCCTTGCGTTGCAGCTCGGCGCGAATACGCCGGGGGCCGTGCTTCTTAAGCAGATGCTGACGCACCTGCACCTGGGCAAAACGGCTCTCTTCCAGCCAGTGCTGTTGTTCCAGCCGATCGAGTACCTGCTCGATCTGTTCCGGCTCGAAGCCGCGCTGGCGCAGTTTCTGAGCCAGCTCCCGCCGGCCGTGATCCCGGCGTGACAGCAACCTCAGGGCGGTATCCCAAGGGGAGGCAGAAGTCGGATTCGGTTCCATGGCCGGCCCTTAATCATTCAGGCCGGGAAAATCCCGGCCTGTTCATCAGAAATCGTCATTACCCTCCGGGGAGTCCAGCTCGGCCACGGTCTCGTAGTCCCGCTCGCCGTTGTCCTCACGTACCGCCGGCGTCAGCAGCAGCTGGCGCAACTGCTGATCTATCTCGTCGGAAATATTTTTGTGCTCCTGCAGGTACTTGATGGAGTTGGCCTTGCCCTGGCCTATCTTGTCACCCTTGTAGCTGTACCAGGCACCAGCTTTTTCGATCAGCTTGTGCTTGACACCCAGTTCGATCAGCTCGCCCTCCTTGGAAATGCCGGCACCATACATGATCTGGAATTCGGCCTGCTTGAAGGGCGGCGCCACCTTGTTCTTGACCACCTTGACCCGGGTTTCGTTGCCGACCACCTCGTCCCCTTCCTTGATAGCGCCGATGCGACGGATATCGAGGCGCACCGAGGCGTAGAACTTAAGGGCATTGCCGCCGGTGGTGGTTTCGGGGCTGCCGAACATGACACCTATCTTCATACGGATCTGGTTGATGAAGATACATAGGCAATTGGCACTCTTGATGTTACCGGTGAGTTTGCGCAGAGCCTGGGACATAAGGCGCGCCTGCAGGCCCACGTGGGAGTCGCCCATCTCGCCCTCGATCTCGGCACGGGGCGTCAGTGCCGCCACCGAGTCGACGATGATGACGTCGACGGCACCAGAGCGCACCAGCATGTCGCAGATCTCCAGGGCCTGCTCGCCGGTATCCGGCTGGGACACCAGCAGATCGTCCACATTTACGCCCAGCTTGCCCGCATAAACCGGATCCAGCGCGTGTTCGGCGTCAACGAAGGCACAGACCTTGCCCTGGCGTTGGGCCTCGGCAATCACCTGCAGCGTCAGGGTGGTTTTGCCCGAGGATTCCGGACCGTAAATTTCCACAATACGACCGGTGGGCAGGCCGCCGATGCCCAGAGCGATATCCAGCGACAGGGAGCCGGTGGAAATGGCCTCAACATTCAACGCCTTGTTATCGCCCAACCGCATGATGGAACCTTTGCCAAACTGTTTTTCAATCTGACCCAGGGCGGCGGCCAAGGCTTTTTCTTTGTTCTGATCCATGAGGTGCTCCGCTGAAGTGCTGATGCGTATCAAGATAATAGGTTGAGTATACTGGTTATTCGTACAGTATCAAGTCTGGTGTTCCGCCAGCAGTGCCAGACACTCCTGCAAGGCCGCAATCACCGCCTGCCGGCGCACGGCAAGGCGATCTCCATCCAGCCGGAGCAGGTGGCAATGCAGACGATCTGCCGGGGCCAGATAACAGGCCAGCCAGACGGTGCCCACCGGCTTGTCCGGACTGCCCCCGCCTGGCCCGGCCACACCGCTGACCGCAACCCCAAGCTCACAGCCGGAGGCGGCACAGGCCCCCCTGGCCATGGCCACGACCACCGCCTCGCTTACTGCCCCGTAGTGGGCAATAAGCGAGGCGGACACCCCCAGCATTTCGCTTTTGGCGGCGTTGGAATAAGTAACGTATCCGCACTCAAACCAGGCTGAACTGCCGGCGATATCGGTAATGGCGGCGGCGATGCCACCGCCGGTACAGGATTCGGCAGTGGTGATCCGCCACCCCCGCGCGGCCAGCGCCTCGCCAAGTTGTTGTGCCAGTATGGAATCCCGCAACCCCGGCCTCCGGACATGTGCTGGGTTTAATATGCTGGTATTATGCCGCTCCTGGCCGAAAGTCGCCAACGTCATTGCCGAACCTTCATATTTCAAGATACTAAGGTGTTGATTTCGCTTATGAGTCAAGACAAATCCCAGCATACGCCAATGATGCATGGGTGTATTAGCATTGATTTATAAAGGATTTTTAAAACAAAAAATAAAAACCTACAATTCAACCTACACAAAATCCGGGCTCACGATCTGGCCGATTCTCCCCTCTAACTCCCTATTCATCACTTAGCACCACGCATCCTCAGCACAAATTGCACCGTTAGATATTGAATAAAAATACAAATCACACTCGATTGTAAAAATTTATAAACCTATATCACTTCATTGATCTCGGTAGAACAACACCGCCTTTTCTCAGCCTGCGTTGATCAGGCATCAATGGAGTATTCATTATGTCTCACCTCATCGAATCCATGGCCTACGTGGGCCAAACGCCCTGGCATGGCCTGGGCAATCAGCTCAGCCGCCAGCAGCCTCTGTCGGTCTGGCTAAAAGAGGCCGGCATGGACTGGTCCATCAAGCAAAGCGATGTCATGTTCAACGCCGCCGATGACGGCCTGTTCCTTCGCAGTCACGATGGCGCTCAGGTACTGTATCGCTCCGATACCCTGGCTCCGCTGTCGGTAGTGTCCAACCGTTACAAGGTGGTGCAGCCCAGGGAAGTACTGCATTTCTATAAAGACCTGGTGCAGGCCGGTGGCTTTGAGCTGGAAACCGCCGGCGTGCTTAAGGGCGGCCGTAAACTGTGGGCGTTGGCCAAAACCGGCCAGGCGGACAAGCTCAAGGGAAACGACCACATCAAGGGCTATCTGCTGCTGGCCACCAGTTGCGACGGCACCCTGTGTACCACGGCACAGTTCACCTCGGTGCGGGTGGTATGCAACAACACCCTGCAGGTAGCCGTTAACCAGAAAGCCGGAGCCATCAAGGTGCCCCATTCCACCGTGTTTGACCCCAAGCAGGTGAAAGAAGCTCTGGGGCTGGGCCTGTCGAGCTGGGATACCTTCATGCGCGACCTGAAGGCCATGAGCCAACGTCCGGTTTCACCAGAAGAAGCGCACCGCTTTTTTGCTGAAGTGCTGGACGACCCTTGCGCCACCGATAGCGATCTGTTGCCTTCCAAACCCATGCAGCAACTGCTGAGCCTGTACGACGGTGCCGGTATGGGCGCTGACCTGGCTTCCAGCAAGAACACCGCCTGGGGCCTAGTGAACGCCATGACCGAGTTTGTGGACCACCATCGCCGTGCCCGCAGTCAGGACAACCGGCTCGACTCCGCCTGGTTCGGACTCGGCGCTCAACTGAAACAAAAAGCTTACGGCCAGGCCATGGCCCTGCTTTCCTGACGTTATTACCCACACAACCCACATAGGCCCTGCTGGCGTTTGCCAGCAGGGCCTTTATGCGTTTAAGGAGACTCACCATGAAAACTCGTTACTCTCAAGCTCTGCGTCTGGCCGACACCAAGGCCCTCACTCACCAACAATGGCTGGAAGTGCGCCAGTCCGGTATCGGCTCGTCCGATGCGGCGGTGGCCATTGGCCTGTCCCCCTACAAGAGCCCCTTGTCACTGTGGCTGGAGAAAACCGGCCGTCGTCCGGCACCGGACTTAAGCAACAACGAAGCGGTATTCTGGGGCACCACCCTGGAGCCGGTGCTGGCTTACGTCTACGCCCAGCGCACCAAGCTCAAGGTGCGTCGGGTCAATGCGGTGCTGCAGCACCCGGAACATCCCTTCATGCTCGCCAACCTGGACCGGGAAGTACTGGGCCACCCGGATGGCGTCGGCACCCTGGAGATCAAGACCGCCGGTTATCACTCCGCGCCCCAGTGGGAGCAGGGCATCCCCCTCGCGTACCAGTGCCAGGTACTGCATCAGTTGGCCGTCACCGGCCATGCCTGGGCCGATGTGGCGGTACTGATTGCCGGGCAGGATTTTCGTATCTACCGCATTAATCGGGACGACGACAAAATTGCCGACCTGATCCAGCGGGAGACCGTGTTCTGGCAGCACGTGGTCAACGACACCCAACCGGAGCCGGACGGTTCGGAAGACGCCGGCCAGGCCCTGCAATCGATCTACCCCGAAGACAAAACACCGGTACTGGATCTGACCGAGTCGGCGGAAATGAACACCCTGTTCTGCCACTTTCTCAGTGCCAAGGAGAAGAAGGAAGAAGCCGAAGCTCGCGAGGCCAGGCTCAAGCAACAACTGCAAGCCGCCCTGGGCGACGCCGGCGGCGCGGTATTCCAGGAAGGAAAGATCAGCTGGAAACGCAGCCGTGATCGGGTGGTGCCCGATATGGAAAAGCTCAGCCATTCCCATCCGGAATGGCTGCAGCAGTGCAGCAAAACCGTGCCCGGCTCACGCCGTTTTACTGTGCAACTGCAAAGGAGCAAGTCATGATCAAGGGACTGGCCATCACGCCACCCATTATCGGGCGGATCAGCATTGGAAAGCTGGTCAACAAAAACGACAAGTGGCTGCCGGAAAAGGACGACAGCTTTACCCTCACCACCCAGGTCCAGAGCCGCAACGGCTGGCTGCTGCACCCGCTGCACCAGCGCTACGCGGAGGGCGCTGCCAACGGCAAGATCCGGGCAATCCCGGTGCGGGTATTGTTCAACGACAGTGAGCTGAACCTGCGGGCCGAGTACAGCGCCTTTGATCGTAGTACCGGGCGGCCGCTGTGCGTGGGCAATGGCGAGACCGCCAAACGCGTGAATGAAGGAGGAATGGAAGAAGTGACTTGCCCGGGGCCGGAGTATTGCCGCTTTGCCCATGAGCAGGGCTGCAAGCTTTATGGCCGCCTGAATCTGCAGGTGGAAGGCCAGAACGACGAACTGGGCAGCTTTATCTTTCGCACCACGGGTTATAACTCGGTGCGAACCCTGGCGGCCCGGCTGCGTTACTTTGAGGCGGTAACCGGTGGCCATACCCGGCACTTGGCGCTGCAACTCAAGCTCAGGGCCAAGAGCACCACCCAGTCCTACCGCACTCCGGTGTATTACGTGGACTTGACCCTGCGCGACGAGGACACCCTGGCGCAAGCTGTCAGCACGGCATTGCAGGAGGCCGAGCACTATCGGCAGTCCGGCGTAGACATTGCCAGCCTGGAACACACCGCTAGGCAACTGCTGCACAACGGCCAGTTTGAAGATGGTGAAGATGAAGTCCCGCTGTTGCTGGACGAGTTCTACCCGGAGCAAACCGAACAGTCAGAGCCTGAAAACAAACCCGCCAACCTGGTCAAGGCCACTCGCCTGACCAACAAACTCGGCACTGTCGTTCCATCAACCAAGTAGAAACGAGACTCAGAATGAACAAACCCTGGATTGAATGGCTTGCCTGGGGGCTGTTAATCATCATTGCTGGCGTTTCAGTTTATCTGGAAGTGAAACGCTTCTAGCCCTCACGCCCTGGTTATAAATACCCCTTTTACGCGCCGCCACTGAGCGGCGTTTTTTATGCCTGGAGGATCCCATGAGCAATAAAACCTTTGTAGCCGGTGAGCAGTCCGGCACTTACCTGGCTCCCGGTCCGGTGACCGAGGCCGACATTCTCCACATGGCCCACAAGCTGGCCCGCCGGCGGCTGGCCAAGGGCCGAGTGCTCGACGCCCCGAGCAAAACCTTTGAGGCGCTGCAAACCCTGCTGCAGGAATGCGAGCACGAAATTTTTGCAGTGGTCCTGCTCGACAACCAGCACCGCATTCTGCGCTTCGAACAGCTGTTTCGCGGCACCATCGACGCCGCCAGCGTCTACCCCAGGGAAGTGGTCAAGCTGGCTTTAACCTGCAACGCAGCCGCCGCCATCTTTGTGCACAACCACCCTTCCGGCGATCCCGAGCCCAGCCGGGCGGACGTGGCTATTACCCAGCGCCTGCGCGATGCGCTTAACTTGGTAGATATCCGCACTCTGGATCATGTGGTTGTTGGCCTGGAAGGCTGCGTGTCTCTGGCAGAGCGCGGCCAGATTTAACCCAAGGAGTCCCCATGGAGTTCAACCCGAATGAGCTGGAGCCCCAGTTCAACGAGCAACGGTTCTGGCGCAAGCTCAGGGCCAACCTGCGCCGGGCAGGTAAAGAAGTGATCCGCCACTGCCTGTGCCTGTACTACGCAGCCCAAAAGCCGGAGACCCCGCTGTGGGCCAAGACGGTGGTTTATGGTGCCCTGGCCTACTTCCTCGTTCCATTGGATGCCATTCCGGATGCTGTGTTCGTGATTGGCTACAGCGACGACCTGGCGGTGCTGAGCGCCGCCCTGGTCACCATCTCGCTGTACGTGGATGCCGAGGTGGAGCGGCAAGCCGACCGCAAGCTGCGGGAGTGGTTTGGGTAGATAAACTTCAAAAGCGACGGTGAGTCGCTTTTTTTTGCCAAGAATTGAAATCTAACATACTACAAAGATAACTATTGTATAAAAAATCAAGTGATGTGCTTCCTGTATTTGCTAACATCGCATTCCCTTTATAGATCACGATCGGGATCATTCAACCGGGCGGCATACCATGCGCAATCATCTTTCCCTTACCGCACGCCTGAGCTTGATGTTCAGCCTGACCATGCTGGCTATCTGGGGCTTGGTCAGCATGGTGTTGATACAGTCGTTGGAGCAGCACTTCGCCCGCCAGGACGAGGCCGATCTCAGGGGCAAAATGGTACTGGTGAAAAGCCTGCTGGCTACCCAGTTGGACAATGGCCAGCCGGACTGGGCCAGGCTGGAATCCAGGTTGCATAGCGCTCTGGCCGGCTATGGCGACCATAGGTTGCAGATCACCACTCCCCAGGGGCGACTGCTGGCGGGCAGTCAGCTATTCCGACCTCCGGCCACAGACGTCAATGCTGGGCCTGTGATTGAAAGCTGGGAAGAAAACGGCATTCACTACCGCAGCATATCAGCTCCTTTTGCTCTGCCGCCCCGGACATCCGTGTCGGAGATGCCGGATACAGTGATGATCCGCGTGATATTCGACACCCGCTACCACCAGCATTTTATCAATGACATCAAAAACGGCCTGCTTTGGCTGACCGGCGGCATTGCCTTGATCTCAATTTTGCTGGGCTGGATGGCCTCGCGCGCCGGACTCAAGCCCCTACGTTCCCTGGCCAGGCTGTCCACGCAAGTCACCGCCAACAAGCTGGATCACCGGCTGCCGGTAAGCGGTGCTCCGGTCGAGCTGCATGGGCCCATTCACGCCTTTAACAACATGCTGGATCGGCTGGAAGAGTCCTTTCAGCGGCTCACCACCTTTTCCTCCGACATTGCCCACGAATTGCGCACCCCGGTGAACGGCCTGCTACTGCAAACCCAGGTTGCCCTGAGCCAGATCCGCTCGGACCATGACTACCGGGAAGCCCTCTATGCCAACCTGGAAGCCGCCGAAAGATTGAACAGAATGATCAATGAGATGCTGTTTTTGGCCAAATCGGAGCAGGGACAATTAGCCATACAGTGCCAATCGCTGGATCTGGCGGAAGAAGTGGACGAGTTGATCGAGTTTTTCGAGCCGCTGGCCAGTGAACGACAGGTGCGGTTGCAACGCCTGGGCCATGCCCGGTTGTGGGGAGACAGGGCCATGCTGCAACGGGCCATCAGCAACCTGCTGACCAATGCCATTCGTTACACCCCGGCACACCAAGAAGTGAGTATTCGTGTAAACGGCAATGACAGCGCCGTGACTGTGGAGGTGGCCAACCCGGGCTCCCCCATTCCTCCCGAGGAATGGCCTCGGCTGTTTGACCGGTTTTACCGGGCGGATCACGCCCGCCAGCAGATGACCGAAGGCTCTGGACTGGGCTTGGCCATCGCCAAAGCCATTGTGACCAGCCACGGAGGCACCCTGTCGGTACACTCCGACGAGCAGGAAACCTGCTTTACCATGCGCTTTCCCGCCGGCCAGGAATGAATTGCAAGCAAACGTTGTTTTTCATACGCCCATGCCAGCATATAACCGACGGCATGGGCTGATACATTATTTCAATGGCCAGGTGGGGCTTTATTACAACAATGCGGCTCATGCTTTGCATTATTTTTAATGTTCTCGTCGGTTTGCCGCTGCCAGCCAAGTTTTGTACGACTCCACCAGCTATCTTTTAGCGCCGCACCATGCTGCTCAATGATGTCGATAATATCATCGATGTTATGAGATGATGCCTCATAAGCAACCTTCAGCTTTTTCGTTTTACTATCCAGCGCCAGCGTGTCAACCCAGTGCTGCGCTTCAATCTCCGCCAGCATGGCATCCATATTGGCCCGACTCATTTCAGTCAGACTCAAGGTATGGGTTGTCAAAAACCCCGGGTTAATCCCTGCTCTATGATTCGCCATACCTAACCCTCCTTTCATTTAAACATGGCTAGAGTCCCTGCCCCCTTAGATCATTCATCCCTGTGCATTTACTCACGCCGCTGTTCACTTTCATGCATTTGCATCTGGTCCATCATCATCTTCGTCATATCCATATTTTCGTTCATCATGTTCATGCGCTGCTGCAACATATCCATCATGTTGGGCATTGGGAGTTGGTCATCATTACCCTCATGCATCATGTCCATCATCTGCATGCCTTCCTGCATCTGTTCCAGGTGTTCCTGCATCAGAGCCTGACGTTTTTCGGGATCGGTTTCTCCCTGCAATTGCATCATGGTGTCAGCAGCCGATCGCATATGTTCACGCATCGTCATCATCTGCTCATGGTTCATCATCATATCCCCCTGAAAGGGCATATTCTGGCCTTGCTGATGATGGTTATCCTGTTCAGCCATTGCAGGCATTGAGAACAGGGAGGACAGGGTTAAAGCGAAAATTAACTTTTTCATGATATTTCTCCTGATATGAGTAACTGTGTTTCAGTACAAATAACATCGAAACTCTTGTAGCAGTGTAATTACTATTACCCCTCCAACTACATGTTAATCCTCTGGTTTGTGTTTAGCTTCTCGACGCCCCTGCTCCAACCCCCGACGATAAGCTTCTTCCTTGCTCTCATCGGAACCAGGGTCATGATGGTGATGTTCGCCATGCTTGTGCCCTCTGTGCATAAACAGGTGCATTAATGGACACAGCAAAAAAATAAGATAGGGTAAAAAGATAAACAGGTGCTGTTTATGCTCGACCAACAAGAAGTAAGTGAGTGAAGCAACCACACCTAAAATGAGCCACCCTCTGGGCGTCGACAAGAATGACGGTTTTTTATTCATGGCATACCTCAGCTCAATCACATCGATAACGGCGTTTCAAACCGACAGGTTCGCACCTGACTCCATTGCAGATCTTTCTTTATCCCTCACACCACCAGAAGCCGGCCTCGGTACATTTGCATCTGGCAATGAAAGTCATATTCACCCTCCTGCATCGCCGGCAGTGTGATGTTCTTAACCTTATTTAATGGCAAGGTCTCGCTGAGCTTCAACGCCGGGAACAAAACCGTCTCGGAGCAGGGGGACGAGTCTTTACGCAAAAAACTCAAGACCACGGATTGATTGGCCGGCACTTGGATCCGCGCCGGCTGATAGGTGCCATTTTCCACCACAATGGTCAGTTCGCTTGCGCCCAGGTCGGTTGCCTGGGGTTGATATAACCAAAACCACCAGACAATCAAGGCAATGAGCAAAACGCCAAGTACGTTAACTAAAATCATTCCCCCTCCTCCTTAGTGCTCCCGAGTTTTGAACAGTCTCAGGCGGTTGGCATTGGTGACCACCGTCAGCGAGGAAAACGCCATGGCGGCCCCCGCAATGACCGGGCTTAAAAGAAGTCCGAAGAATGGGTATAACAAACCGGCGGCAACGGGCACACCCGCAATATTGTAAATAAAGGCACCAAACAGGTTTTGTTTGATGTTACGCAATGTCGCCTTGCTCACGGCAATGGCATCGGCCAGTCCATGCAGTGAACCGCGCATCAGGGTGATGTCGGCACTCTCAATCGCCACATCGGTGCCGGTGCCGATGGCAAACCCCACATTGGCCATCGCCAATGCCGGCGCGTCGTTGATGCCGTCACCGGTCATGCCGACCACCTCCCCTTGCATTTGCAGTTCCTGTACTTTTTTGGACTTGTCCTCCGGCAGAACCTCGGCGAAAAATTCCTTGATACCGGCCTTTTCCGCCACGGCCCTGGCCGTGGCCCGGTTGTCACCAGTCAGCATGACCACACGAATACCGTTATGTTGCAGACGCTTGATAGCCGCAATGGAGTCTTCCTTGATGGGGTCGGCCACGGCAATGAGTGCCGCCAGCCTGCCATCCACGGCAAAATACATGGGTGTTTTTGCCTCTGCCGCCAGCTGCTGCGCCTTGTCAACGAAGTCATCAAGGGCAACACCCTGATCCTTCATTAACTTTTCGTTGCCAAACAACAGGTTTTTACCCTCGACAACCGCCTCGACACCGTGACCGGCAATGGCGTTGAATCCGGTAACGGCCAAGGGTTTAATACCGCGCTCTTTGGCCGACTCGACCACAGCCAGGGCCAGGGGGTGTTCAGAGCCGGATTCCAGGCTGGCAACCTGTTGCAACACCCCGGCCTCGTCAACCCCGTCCACCGTTACAATGTCCGTCACCTTGGGGGCACCAAGGGTAATGGTGCCGGTTTTATCCAGGATCATGGCGGTGATTTTGGAGGAAGTTTGCAGAGCTTCGCCGTTGCGGATCAATACCCCCGCTTCTGCGGCCTTGCCAACGCCCACCATCACCGACATGGGCGTGGCCAGACCCAGGGCACACGGGCAGGCAATAATCAATACCGTGGTCGCCGATACCACCGCAAAGGCCACCGCCGGTTCAGGCCCAAAATTCAGCCAGGCCAATGCACTGACGATGGCAATCATCATGATCACAGGGACAAAATACGCCGAAATCACATCCGCCAGCCGGCCAATGGGCGGCTTGGAGTTCTGGGCCCGTTTTACCATGCCGATAATTTGCGCCAGAGCCGTGTCCTTACCGACCCGGGTCGCCTTGAACACAATCGCCCCCGTTTTATTGATGGTGCCCGTCACCACCTCATCCTGTTCCTTTTTCTCCACCGGCATGGGCTCTCCGGTCAGCATGGATTCATCAATGGCGGTATGACCTTCAATGACTTCACCGTCCACCGGCACCTTCTCTCCAGGACGCACTCGAACCAGGTCATGCAACCTAACTTGCTCGATGGGAATATCCATGTCATTGCCATCGCGAATGACACGCGCCGTTTTGGGCTGAAGGCCAATCAAGCGCTTAATGGCTTCTGAAGTGCGCCCCCGCGCTTTCAGCTCCAGTGCCAGCCCCAGATCGATCAGGCCAATAATCATGGCGGTCGCTTCAAAATAAACATGGCGGGCCATGTCGGGTACGACCTGGGGGAAAAACACCACCACCATCGAATACAGCCAGGCTGTGCCCGTGCCCAGAGCAATCAGGGTATCCATGTTGGCAGAATGATTTTTACAGGACTGCCAGGCTCCTACATAAAAATGCTTGCCGGAAAAGATCATCACTCCCAGTGTCAGCAGGCCAACCAGCAGCCAGACAATGCGTTCCGATGTTGTGGTGACGGTCATTTCACCGATAAGCAGACCATAAATCATCAAGGGCACACCCAGGCCAAGAGCAATGGTCATTTCCAGCATCAGGCGTTTGTAGTAGGCACGGTCGGCTTTTTCTTTTTCCTCCAGGGCGTCGTCATCGCTGTCTGCAGACTGAGTTTGTGCGCCATAGCCGGCCTGCTCTATCGCCTTGATCAGGATGCTGGCGTCGACCGCCCCTTCAACACTGACAGTACGCTGAGCAAAATTCATTTCGGCATGGGTGACACCAGGCACGCTTTGCAAGGCCGCTTCAATTTTTTTGACACAGCCGGCACAGCTGGCTCCTTGAATCAACAGCTCCTGTTGCTGCTCCATGCCATCATGGCAACGTTGCTTTTCAGCATCCGCCTTGCCGTGTTTGTCCTGGTGTCGTACCGCTTTCGCCATGATCTGGTTTCCTTGAGAATGAAAAGGTAAAACCAAGGGTCCGTTTCTTTAGATGTGCAGACTGCTCCTGTGTTCAACATGCAAGGGCTTACGGCACATGGACTTTGCAGAGTGTTTGACCTGATATCACCGGCTCAAGCCGACATCACACGGCCACCATCGGGGCCGTTTCCCGATCATCTAATGCCATTCTGCCGTTGCTGCTCACGGACATAGCCGATAATGTCGCTCACCTCATCGCGACTGATGCCTTCCACCGGCGGCATGTCGCCAAAGCGCCAGTGATGGGCACGCACACCGTTGGCGGCGGCCCGGTAAAAGGCCTCGTCACCGTGGTGTGACGGCTCGTATACCTTGTGAATAAAGGGTGGCCCCTTTGGGGTGCCTCTGAGGTCAGCACCATGGCAACTGGCGCAATACTCGCCGTAGGTGGCTTGCCCCTGCGCCGAGAGTGTCCGGCCATGAGGCATGTCGCCCCACATTTGACTGCCGCCCATCAGAAAGTGACCAGCGATCATGGCAAGCAGCAGCAGGGCCAGGCCCCCGCCAAGCCAGAGCACCCAACGGGATGAGTCCGATGTTTTGCTCACATTCTGTCTCCTGTTGTTAGCAATTCAGCCCTTAAAACGCTGAAGCGGGCCTGCTGGTTATTGTACGACCTGAACCTGACCTGTCATGCCGGCTTCCATGTGCCCCGGGATCAAGCAGGCAAAGTCCACGGTGCCGGCTTGATCAAAATGCCACACCAGTCCCCCTTTCTGACCGGGCTTGAGGCTCAGCATATTGGGTTCGGCGTGCTGCATGCCCGGCATTTCACGCATCATGTCGGCATGCTCCTTCAACATGGCCAGGTTGCCCAGCACCAGCTCGTGATTAAGCTTGCCGGCATTTTTTACAAAAAAGCGCACGGTTTCACCCGCCTTTACCTCAATGGCAGCCGGGATGAAGCGCATGTCATCCCCCATGTCTACTGCTATGGTACGGCTGACCTCGGCCGGCTGACCGGGGCGACCCACCCCGTGCATGCTCTGTTGCATGGAGGCGGCATTATGGCCCTCATGGTGGCCGTGCTCACCGGCGGCCAGCGCCAAGCCGGGCAACAAGGACAGCATTAAAACGGACAACGTGGTTTTCATGGATATTGCTCCTGATAAATAAAAAATATTGTCTGCAGCTTAAAACCAGAACCTGACCCCGGCTACCCAGCGATGTTCCTGAGTAGCCTCGTCTTCTTCTCTGAGTTGATCAGCGCGATCACCCAAGGCAGCCTGCCATTCCCAGCCCACATAAGGTGCGAACTGCCGAGTTATCTCATAGCGTAATCGGGCACCGGCCACCAGATCCGACAGCCCCCGGCCCTGACCGCGCTCGGCATCGTTGCTGCCATAAGCGGTGAGTTCAATGGCCGGTTGCAACACCAGCCGCTGGGTCAATAACAGCTCGTATTCCGCCTCCAGTGCCAGCGCGGTCTGACCGTCGTCGCCCAGGTAGGCGGTGGCGTCCAGCTCCAGCCAGTAGGGTGCCAGCCCCGACACACCGGCGGCCAGCCAGCCCTGATCCGGGCCGTGACCGGTGTCGTAACGTACCCCCAGATCGCTGTTCCAGAACCCGGTCAGGGCATGGCGCCACAGCAGCTCGGTGCTGGCTTCCGCCAGCCTGCCGTGTTCAATGTCGCCTTCCGCCCTCACCACCGCCCGGTCGTAGTCGCGGCCAGCCCAGGCGTTAACCTCGTAAGCCAGTGCCTGGTCATCGCCGTCGTCCACCCGCTCCAGCCGGTCGGCCAGCACACCGTAAAACCAGTGCTCGTCGGCCAGTTTAAGCTGGCGGGGCCCCGGCAGCGCATAAGGGCCTTCGTCCAGGCTGAAACCACCGGAGTAAGCATGAGGATCCCGAGCATCGGCCGGCGGCTGCCCGCCCTGCATTTGCATATCGCCGTGGTCCATTTGAGCCAGGGCCGGCAGGGCGGTCAGCGCCAACACGCCCAATACATGTTTCATCACTGCTGTCTGTTTGCTCATGACACCACCACCATGCGGAACATGCCCGCGTCCATATGGAACATCAGATGACAATGCCAGGCCCAGCGGCCAAGGGCATCGGCGGTCACCAGAAAGCTGATGCGTTGGGCCGGCTGCACCGGTATGGTGTGGCGGCGGCACAGAAACTCGCCGTCCGGGCTTTCCAGCTCGCTCCACATGCCGTGCAGGTGCATGGGGTGGGTCATCATGGTGTCGTTGTGCAAAATAACGCGTACCCGCTCACCGTAGTTCAGGTGAATGGGCGTGGAACCGCCAAACTCGACGCCGTCGAACGACCAGGTGTAGCGTTCCATGTTGCCGGTGAGGTGCAGTTCAATTTCCCGCTCGGGCGGACGCGGGTCCATGGGGCCACCGGGAGTACGCAGATCCGCCAGGGTCAGTACCCGCCGGCCGTTATTGCGCAGGCCCACGCCGGGGTCATCGAGGTTGGTGCGCGGCATGTCTACTCGCATATCGACACTGGGGCCATATTCGGTACGGGCATGACGGACTGCCTTGCTGGCCGCCGCCAGACCGCCAGCCATGGCACTGTGGTCCATACCCGCCATGCCGTTCATGGCACTGTGGTCCATGCCCGCCATGCCGTTCATGGCACTGTGGTCCATGCCCGCCATGCCATTCATGGCACCGTGGTCCATGCCCGCCATGCCATTCATGGCACCGTGGTCCATGCCCGCCATGCCATTCATGGCGCCGTGGTCCATGCCCGCCATGCCATTCATGGCGCCGTGGTCCATGCCCGCCATGCCATTCATGGCACCGTGGTCCATACTGCCCATCATGTCGGCCATGGTCAGGGCTTGAGGTTCATCCAGTGGCGGCACCGCCGCACTCAGCCCTTCGCGGGTGGCCAGGGTGCCCCGGGCATAACCGGTTCTGTCCATGGCCTGGGCGAACAGGGTATAGGCCTCAGCGGTGGGCTCCACCAGCACATCGTAGGTTTCACCGGGGCCAAAGCGGAATTCATCCACCTCCACCGGCTCTACATTCACGCCGTCGGCCTGCACCACGGTGAGTTTCAGACCGGGAATACGCACATCGTAAAAGGTATTGCCGGCGCCGTTAACAAAGCGCAGCCGTACCCGCTCCCCGGGCTTGAACAGCCCGGTCCAGTTACCGGCAGGCGTGGTGCCATTCATCAGGTAAGTCAGGGTCTCGGAAGACAAGTCCGCCAGATCGCTGGGGCTCATGCGCATTTCATTCCACATTTGCCGCTTTTCCAGCGCCGCCCCCACACCGCCACTGGCCATATCGCGGAAAAAATCCGCCACCGTCGGCTGGTTGAAGTTGTAGTAATCGCCCTGATTTTTCAGTTTGCCGAATACCCGCATGGGATTTTCGTCGGTCCAGTCCGACAGCACCACCACATGCTCCCGATCGGCCTTGATTGAATCGGCATCGGCCGGATCCACAATCAGCGCACCGTACATGCCGGTCAGCTCCTGCATGCCCGAGTGGGAGTGATACCAGTAGCTGCCGCTCTGTTCCAGAGTGTAACGGTAGGTAAAGGTTTCGCCGGGCGGAATGCCAGCAAAGCTGATACCGGGTACGCCGTCCATTTCGAAGGGCAGAATGATGCCGTGCCAGTGAATGGAGGTAGGCTCCTTGAGCCGGTTGGTGACGCGAATGGTAACGGTATCGCCCTCGCGCATGCGCAAGGTGGGGCCCGGAATAGAGCCGTTAATGGTGGTGGCCATGCGCGCTTTGCCGGTGAAATTGACCGGGGTTTCATCGATCACCAGATCGAATTCGGTTCCGGTAAGCGTGGGCACATGGCCGGTCACGGTAGCCGGCACGGGTGAGCGAGCTGAGGCCAGCATCGGCGCCAACCCCAGCACCACGCCGCCTGCGGCCAGTCCCTGCACAAAGCGCCGCCGAGGCAGATTGAGCGTGTTTTTTGGCTGTGTCATCACATTCCCTAAATTGCCTACTGTCATAGAGACAGCATAGATAGGCGCACCTGAAGCCAACATGACGAGAAGATGACAAAATTGCCATCTTCTGGCGAGACAATCAGCAGCCCGCTATAGCGGGCTTGAGAACAGAGCTAACGTGCGCCATCATCGGGGTAACCAACCCCACGGAGCTAACCATGAAACTGCTGCTCATCGAGGACGAAGAAAGCACCGGCAATTACCTGCAAAAGGGCCTGCGCGAGGCGGGCCTGGTGGTAGATCTGGTGCGCAACGGCCTCGATGGCCTGCACCAGGCCTGCGCCGAACCTTACGATCTAGTGGTAGTGGACGTCATGCTGCCGGATTTGGACGGCTGGCACATCGTGGCGAGTCTGCGGGAGCAGGGCCGGCAGATGCCAGTACTGTTTTTGACCGCGCGGGACAGTGTGGAAGACAGAGTACGCGGCCTGGAACTGGGCGCCGATGACTATCTGGTTAAGCCCTTTGCCTTTGCCGAGCTGCTGGCCCGGGTGCGCAGCCTGTTGCGCCGGGGTACGCCCCGCCGGGAGGAGCACCGACTGCAGGTGGCCGATCTGGTGCTGGACTTGCCCCGCCGTCAGGTAAGCCGTGCCGACACTCCCATTCACCTGACCAACAAGGAATTTGCGCTGCTGGAACTGCTGGTACGCCGGCAGGGAGAAGTGCTGCCGCGCTCACTGATTGCGTCCCTAGTATGGGACATGAATTTTGACAGCGACACCAATGTGATTGATGTCTCCATTCGCCGGCTGCGTGCCAAGATTGACGATGGCTTTGAGCCAAGGCTTATCCATACCATCAGGGGTATGGGCTACACCCTCGACACGGGCAGGTAACAGCTTTCTCTGGCGTAGGTTCTTCGCTCGTCATTCTGCTTTCAACGCAGGCATGTTGCCATGCTTAATCTAACCCGCCATATCGTTGTAATTAAGGGTATACGGATTTAATGGTTGATGGGGCACCTTCACCCCATCAATCTGATACCACCCTCAGATGGTTGATAGATCGACTCCGTAGTTGAGTTCCTCTGCGAAGTCCGGCAGTCCGTAACCGATGGTTTTCTTGTAGAAAGGAGAGACCTTCGCAGTCGGTGCCTTCTTCTTGTGCTTCGTGGTGTAGAGCATTCGTGCCCGCATCACCTCGAAGGAGTAACCGCGCCCTTCACGGTTCTTGTCCTTGGCCAGTCGGTTGATGGACTCCGTGTAAGCGTTGGTGACGGGCATGTCCGTCTCGAAGTAGGTCATGGTCTCTTCGCGCCAGTTTCCCACTGCCCTGACCAGATCGCTCCAGACTTCCTTTTGGCCCTTCGGGATGGTGGCTATCCACTCGTCCAGGGCGGCTTCTGCCTGGAGCCGTGTGGTGGCGTCCCAGATGCCGTAGAAGCGCTCCTTGTGCTCGTAGGCGGCCAGCAGTTGCGGGAACGCGCCTGTCCAAGTCTCCATGATGAGGCGCTCCCGGTCTGAGACTTCGTGAGCGCGTTTCAGCAGGATTTTCCGGTCTCCCTTGAGAGTCCGGCTCTGGGACGGTTTCAGCTCCTTTCTGAGGCCCTTGCGCACTCTCTCTAGGGCATCGTTGGCCATGCGCACCACATGGAACTTATCGACCACGATACGGGCCTGGGACAGCACAGCCTTGACCGCTGCCCGGTAGGGGTTCCACATGTCCATGCTGACGATCTCGACCTTCTGCCGGTCTTTCAGCTTCATCAGGTAGTTGGTCACCACGTCCTGGCGGCGGGTGGCCAGCAGGTCGAGCAGGGTTCGCTCCTCAATGTTGGTCAGAATGCAGCGGTAGCGCTTGTTCAGGTAGGGGTCGTCTCAGAATTCGGAAAATAAAGCACGCTAAGGCGTAGCCGAACCTGCCAAGCTTGCTCCACCCTGTAGTGACGCGATCAGCGGGCAGGAAACGTTCCCCCTTCGCGCATGGCAGGCGCACACCAACTCAGACAGCACGGCCTCCATGCGCGCCAGGTCAGCCATTTTCTCGCGCACGTCCTTGAGCTTGTGCTCGGCCAGGCCGCTGGCTTCCTCGCAATGGGTGCCATCCTCCAGCCGCAGTAGCTCGGCAATTTCGTCCAGGCTAAAGCCCAGCCGCTGGGCCGATTTCACGAACCGCACTCGTGTTACATCCGCCTCGCCATAGCGGCGAATGCTGCCATAGGGCTTGTCTGGCTCCGGCAGCAGGCCCTTGCGCTGGTAGAACCGGATGGTCTCCACATTGACCCCGGCCGCCTTGGCAAAAACGCCAATGGTCAGATTCTCAAAATTAATTTGCATATCGCTTGACTCCGTACATAACTACGGAAGTAAGCTTAAGCTATCCAAACCAAATTTGAAAGGACAAGCGTATGTCTGAACCACAAAACGGGCGCGGCGCGCTCTTCGCCGGTGGGCTGGCCGCCATTCTTGCGTCGGCCTGCTGCCTGGGGCCGCTGGTTTTGATCGCCTTGGGGTTCAGCGGGGCATGGATCGGCAACCTGACGGTGCTGGAACCCTATCGCCCGATCTTCATCGGCGCAGCGCTGGTCGCGCTGTTTTTCGCCTGGCGGCGCATCTACCGCCCGGCGCAAGCCTGCAAACCGGGTGAGGTCTGCGCGATTCCCCAAGTGCGAGCTACTTACAAGCTCATTTTCTGGATCGTGGCCGCGCTGGTCCTGGTCGCGCTCGGATTTCCCTACGTCATGCCATTTTTCTATTAATCACAGGAGTTCATCATGAAAAAACTGTTTGCCGCCCTCGCCCTCGCTGCCGTTGTTGCCCCCGTGTGGGCCGCGACCCAGACCGTCACGCTGTCCGTACCCGGCATGACCTGCCCCACCTGCCCGATCACCGTCAAAATGGCGATTTCCAGGATTGAAGGCGTTGATAAAGTTGACGTTACCTTCGAACCACGCGAAGCGGTTGTCACCTTCGATGATACCAAGACCAGTGTGCATGAGTTGATCAAGGCCACTGGCGATGCGGGCTACCCGTCCAGCGTTAAGCAATGAGCCACTGAGTCCGAACCTGGCGATCATGGGACTGATTACACGCATTGCCGACAAGGCTGGCGCGCTTGGCAGCGTTGTTTCCGCGATGGGATGCGCTGCCTGTTTCCCGGCTATCGCCAGCCTGGGCGCGGCCATCGGCCTTGGCTTTCTACAGGAATACGAAGGGTTGTTTATCTCCAAGCTGCTGCCGCTGTTCGCAGTCGTGGCTTTGCTGGCGAATGCACTGGGCTGGCTGAGTCATCGGCAATGGTACCGCAGCCTGCTCGGGATGGTCGGCCCAGCCATCGTGCTGGCGGCCATGCTCTTGTTTTTTGGCAATTGGTGGACGGCGAACCTCCTCTATGTCGGTCTGGCCTTGATGATCGGGGTGTCGATCTGGGATCTGCTCTCACCGGCCAACCGCCGCTGCGAACTACCACCCAAACACGGCTAACTGCATTGGCAGTTGCCGAAACGAAAAGGAACGATGCAATGTATTTGAATATCACCGGAATGACCTGCGACTCGTGCGCGACACATGTCAAGGACGCCCTGGAGAAAGTGCCGGGCGTGCTGTCGGCGCTCGTGTCCTACCCGAAAGGCTCCGCGCAACTCGCCACCGATCCCGGCACCTCGCCAGAGGCGCTGACCGCCGCTGTGGCCGGCCTGGGCTACAAGGCCACACCCGCCGATGCCCCATCCACTTCAGCGCGGGGCAGACTGCTTGGCAAGGCGCTGGGAAGGCTGGGCGGTGGCGACAAGGCTGGTGGTGATGGGGACGGACTGCACGTCGCCGTTATTGGCAGCGGCGGAGCCGCGATGGCGGCGGCGCTGAAGGCCGTCGAGCAAGGTGCGAACGTCACGCTGATCGAGCGCGGCACCATCGGCGGCACTTGCGTCAATGTCGGCTGCGTGCCGTCCAAGATCATGATCCGCGCTGCCCATATCGCCCATTTGCGCCGTGAAAGCCCATTCGACAGTGGCATCGCGGCGACTGTGCCTGCGATTGATCGCAGCAAACTACTGGCCCAGCAGCAGGCGCGCGTCGATGAGCTGCGCCACGCCAAGTACGAAGGCATCCTGGACAGCAACCCGGCCATCACCGTGCTGCATGGTGAAGCGCGTTTCAAGGACGACCAGAGCCTTGCCGTCCGTTTAAACGATGGCGGCGAGCGTGTGGTGGCGTTCGACCGCTGCCTGGTCGCCACGGGTGCCAGCCCGGCCGTGCCGCCGATTCCGGGCCTGAAAGAGTCACCCTACTGGACTTCGACCGAGGCCTTGGTCAGCGACACCATTCCCGAACGCCTGGCCGTGATCGGCTCGTCGGTGGTGGCGCTGGAACTGGCGCAAGCCTTTGCCCGGCTGGGTAGCCAGGTCACGATCCTTGCGCGCAGCACGCTGTTCTTCCGCGAAGACCCTGCCATCGGCGAGGCCGTCACAGCCGCCTTCCGTGCCGAAGGAATCAAGGTACTGGAACATACGCAAGCCAGCCAAGTCGCCCATGTGGACGGCGAATTCGTGCTGACCACTGGACAGGGCGAAGTGCGCGCCGACAAGCTGCTGGTCGCCACCGGCCGGACACCGAACACGCGCAGCCTGGCATTGGAAGCGGCGGGGGTAGCCGTCAATGCGCAGGGGGCCATCGTCATCGACAAGGGCATGCGCACCAGTAGCCCGAACATCTACGCGGCCGGCGACTGCACCGACCAGCCGCAGTTCGTCTATGTGGCGGCAGCGGCCGGCACTCGTGCGGCCATTAACATGACCGGCGGCGACGCCGCCATCAATCTGACCGCGATGCCGGCCGTGGTGTTCACCGACCCGCAAGTGGCGACCGTGGGCTACAGCGAGGCGGAAGCACATCACGACGGGATCGAGACCGACAGTCGCACCTTGACCTTGGACAACGTGCCGCGTGCGCTTGCCAACTTCGACACACGCGGCTTCATCAAGCTGGTCATCGAGGAAGGTAGCGGACGGCTCATCGGCGTGCAAGCGGTGGCCCCGGAAGCGGGTGAACTGATCCAGACGGCGGTGCTCGCCATTCGCAACCGTATGACCGTGCAGGAACTGGCCGACCAATTGTTCCCCTACCTGACCATGGTCGAAGGGCTGAAGCTCGCGGCGCAGACCTTCAGCAAGGACGTGAAGCAGCTTTCGTGCTGCGCCGGATGAGGAAAAGGAGGTGTTCAATGAGCGCCTACACAGTGTCCCGGCTGGCCCTTGATGCCGGGGTGAGCGTGCATATCGTGCGCGACTACCTGCTGCGCGGATTGCTACGGCCGGTCGCGTGCATCACGGGCGGCTACGGCTTGTTCGATGACACCGCGTTGCAACGGCTGCGCTTTGTACGGGCTGCCTTCGAAGCGGGTATCGGCCTGGACGCACTGGCGCGGCTGTGCCGGGCGCTGGATGCTGCGGACGGTGACGGTGCGTCTGCGCAGCTTGCCGTGTTGCGGCAACTCGTCGAGCGTCGGCGCGAGGCCCTGGCCAGCCTCGAAATGCAACTGGCCGCCATGCCAACCGAACCGGCACAGCACGCGGAGAGTCTGCCATGAACAGCCCAGAGCACTTGCCGTCTGAGACGCACAAACCGATCACCGGCTACTTGTGGGGCGCGCTGGCCGTGCTCACCTGTCCCTGCCATTTGCCGATTCTCGCCATTGTGCTAGCCGGCACGACGGCCGGCGCGTTCATCGGGGAGCACTGGGGTATTGCAGCCCTCACGCTGACCGGCTTGTTTGTCCTGTCTGTGACGCGGCTGCTGCGGGCCTTCAAGGGAAGATCATGACCGCTTCCCAGCCAGCCGAGAGTGGGCAGCTTTGAGCTTCGCTACCAATCTGGAGGAGTACCACCATGAACGCAAACGCCCCGAACACTGCCAGTTGCACCACCAGGGTGAGAGCGTGAACATTTTGTTAAAAAACCAAGGTGTTCATGCTCACTGCGCCGCCATTGCCCTCAGCCCCGCTGCCAAGACCTGATCCAGATAGTCTGTGTTCATGCTGGCTATCTTCTGCT